>NZ_SZNH01000006.1 GCF_005869855.1 Nostoc sp. PA-18-2419
GGGAGGCGTGGCGGTAGGCGTGGCGGTAGGCGTGGCGTTAGGCGTAGCGGGAGGCGTAGCGGGAGGCGTAGCGGGAGGCGTGGCGGGAGGCGTGGCGGGAGGGGGAGGCGTGGCGGGAGGCGTGGCGGGAGGCGTGGCGGGAGGCGTGACGTTCGGCGTGGCGTTCGGCGTGGCGGGAGGCGTGACGACGGGAGGCGTGGCGGTAGGCGTGGCGGTAGGCGTGGCGTTCGGCGTAGTGGGAGGCGTAGCGGGAGGCGTAGCGGGAGGCGTGGCGGGAGGCGTGGCGGGAGGCGTGGCGGGAGGCGTGGGAGTCACGATCAATTCATGGCGACCTATTTTATCCTTTCCATTTCTCATTGTCTGGAATTATCTCCTCTATAGATTAGACAAAGGGCGTAATGGTAAAAACCCTTGTTTGTTGCACTATCACTCTGCCTTCTGGGATGAGTGGCAGCGTTCACATCTACCTGGTTTGGATAAGCATCTCCTGTTAATAATCGAAAATAACCCAGTTGAAGGCAAAGCTGCTTTAGAATATCTCAGTACCAGCCCCCAGCACTGGGCAGCACAAGCTGCACAGATTGAACTGGATGCACGTAGTCTACAAGCCTGTGCCGATGTAGAAGCTATCCGTGAAGCTCATCGCAGTCTGTTAATTGACGAACTAAGGAGTGAAATTAGCCCTCTATTACGAATCTTTAACCGTATCAGCGAAGATGTTGATGCTGCTCTCAATCAAGCAAGTGCTTATAACCAGCGTTTACTTCTCAGAGATGTTGCAGATAAATTAAATCTACAGTTGCAGAACTTTGCTCGTAGCAGCGACAAATATACAGTTCGTTTCCGCCCCATTATCAAAAGTTGGCGTGAGATAGTCACCAACTATATAGATGAACTGACTAAAATTACTGAACTCCACCAAGAAATTGACTCACCTTACATCATCGGCGTACCGCTGACACTAGAGCAAGAAATTTTCACAGGGCGTGATGACATTGGCTTACGCATTGAGCAGTTGCTTTTAGATCGCCGTCGTCCATCTCTGCTACTCTATGGTCAGCGACGTATGGGTAAAACTTCTCTCCTCAATAACATCGGAAAGTTACTACCCAATTCCATCATCCCCATGTTTGTGGACTTGCAAGGCGCACCTTCATCCGCCAGTGACCATGCAGGTTTTCTCTACAACCTTACTAAAGAGATGGAAAAGTCAGCAAAAAAGCAAGGTGTAACTCTCCCGTCCCTAACCCGCGAAGTGTTAAAATCTGACCCCTTCACCTATTTCTATGAATGGCTAGATAAAGTAGAACAGGCTCTAGAACAAAATACCGCCTTACTAGCGCTAGATGAATTCGAGGTGCTAGACAAGGCCATAGCCAAAGGTCGCTTTGATGAACAGGATGTTTTGGGGATGCTGCGTCACCTCATCCAACATCGTCCTCGCTTCAAGATTTTACTAGCTGGCTCCCATACCATCGAAGAATATCAACGCTGGGCTAGTTATCTCATTAATATTCAAGTAGTGCATATCTCCTACCTCAAAGAAGCGGAAGCACGACAATTAATTGAATATCCCGTCAAAGATTTTACCCTCCATTATGAACCTGATGCTGTTGAGCGAGTGCTACAACTCACCCGTTGTCACCCGTTCTTAGTACAACTACTCTGTGCGGAAATAATTGTCCTTAAAAACGAACAAGACCCCTGTATCCGGCGATTGGCAACTTTCGCAGATGTGGAAGCCGCGATACCAGAAGCTTTGCAAAGTGGGGGCTTTTTCTTTGCTGATATTCAAAACAACCAAGTAGACGCCACTGGACAAGCGATTCTACGTTTTATCGCCGCTCAAGGGGAAGGCGCTACAGTCAGTTGCCAAAGTTTATTACAACAGTTTCCTGATGCTGATATTACATTTAGTTTGCTGTTGCAACGGGAGTTAATTGAGGAAGTTGACGACGGCTATCGCTTCCAAGTAGAGTTAATTCGTCGCTGGTTTGTCTGAATTCACGCCTTACCCACATGATTTGTATCAGAATTTATTCAACCCAGCAGAACGACGATAAAGTAACCAGATAAAYAGYGGTGAACCSAGCAAGGCGGTRACGGAACCTACTGGTAGTTCTACTGCTCCTAATCTAGAGAGTAARTCTGCAAAGGTGAGTAACCATGCACCTGCAAGGGCGGAAAGTGGCAAAACAAAGCGGTGATCTGTACCAACGAGCAACCGGACAGCGTGAGGAACAACCAGGCCGACAAATCCAATTAAGCCGCTGATACTGACTGCACCTGCGGCTAATAATGTGGCGACAGCACCAATTAATAGGCGCGATCGCGTTAATGAAAGCCCCAATCCCACAGCCAAATCATCACCCAAAGCCAAAACGTTTACCGATCGCGCTAGCAAGCATCCGCCGATCAATGCAACGATGATGTAAGGACTTGCAGTAGAAATTTCTTGCCAACCCCGTCCGTTGAGGCTACCAATTAACCAACTCAGCGCAATTTGTATTTGGCCGTCTTCAGCTAAAAGCAGCAAGGTACTTTGCACAGCACCGAATAAAGAACTCACCGCCACGCCGCCTAATATCAACCGCTCAACTGAAATTCCCGACCCCGCGCGACCGAGTAAAATGACGATCGCCGAAGTTAAGATTGCACCTATCCACGCCGCTAAAGGAATGGCGATCGGAAATATATGCCAAACAATTGTTAAAATCACAATTAATCCTGCACCCGCAGAAATGCCAAGAATAAAAGGATCGGCAAGACTATTGCGTAACATTCCTTGCAGCAGAGCTCCTGACATACCTAAAGCTGCACCAACGATTAGAGCCGCACAAATCCGGGGGAGACGCAAATCCCAGAGAATTGTCTGTTTAACCGGATCGCCTTGTTGAAGAATGGCTTGCCAAAACTCAGACATACTCAAAGGTACTGCTCCTTGGGAAAGTGACAGCGCTACTGTGAACGCTAATCCTACACCTAACAGTAAAACAGCCCAAACTACACGGTATTCACTGAAAATTGTTTGAAATAGTCTTTTCATTAATCGACGGAAAGATTAGGGAACAGAGGAGTAAAGGGGCACAGGTGCAGGGGGGCAGAGAGGAGAATTTCTAACTCCTAACTCAGCACTCCTAATAGTCCCTCGATCAAATTAACCATAAGCACCGCTGGGAAGGAATCCTAACAGTTGCTTCAATTTTGGGTCTGCTTGTTCATAGCAGTGACTAGGCATTTGATAATTCATAAATGGTGCGTATTTATGCCCAACCAGCCTCTTGGCGTAAGTAATCTGGGTAATATAGCGAGCGAGTGAGGAAGAGTTTCTAGAACCTCTATGCCATACCTGATTGTTAAAACAAACCGCAGAACCCATTGCTCCCAAGCAGCTATAAACTCGCTCTTCATATCCTGAAATATCATCGTTGCACAACTTACCAAACAGATGAGATCCTGGAATCACCTGAGTTGGGCCATTTTCTTGAGATAATACATCTGTTAGGTAGTAATTCACCGTGAATGCAAGAACATTCAAGCGAATATTAGTTAAGGGTTTCCCATCAAGCGAAATTACATGCGGTGTATCGTCTTGATGCCATGCATTTTTGGCTAATCCGTCAGTTTCGGGAGGAATTTTAAATGAGTTATTGTGGATAACGTGAATTCTATTAGCATTAGGAATACCATCATCTATTGAGTAGCCTGTTCCATTTGCTCCACCAATTAAATATTCTGCAAATGTCACGATTGGCTCTAAAGCAAAAAGCTTCAAATTTTGCTGAGAATACTCAAACATTCGCTTGATTATTTTCTTTGATTTTTGATAATCTTTACCTTCTGTCTGCTTAAGAGTTTCATCTAAATCATTTCTTAATAGCTCACACTGCTCGGGTGTCAATACATTGTGAATCACCAGAAATCCATTAGTATGAAAATATTCAATCCATTCATTTAGTTGCTCTGTAGTTGGCTGCTTGCCAGTTAGATATTCAGACATTTTCTTACTTAACTTTTATTAATATTGATATCCAAAAGAGGCTTGATTTTTGAAGCTGTTACTTTAAGTTTGAAGAATAAATTTAAAATTAGCTTCACTATAATTATTAACTTTTATTCATAAAAATTCAGGATATAAGATGAATTACTGCCCAATTCTTTGATGAATATTGGTTAAAAATCTCGTTGATTCTTGGGTGAAACAAATCCTTTAAAGATAGCTGTACTCAGTAAACACTATTTTATAATGCCTAAAAAGATAAAGTGCGATCGCACTTTCGCTTGACCAGCTTCAAGATTTACAGCTTAAATCTTATTGACTGGTAATATTTACAGGCGGATTAGCGCGTATGGGCTATCAGTAGTGGTATTAGACTCGACAAGGCTGCCTTCCAAATTGGGGATGAAGTTTTAACAGTTATGCGTTACTACTGTCAGGTTAAACACTTGTCATTGCGTTCGCCTTTGGCCTTTGCTAAGGTAGGAGTTTTCGGTCTACTGAAATTAATTTAGTATCAAAAAATGCTTTAACTCTAGCTTATGCTTACCTATAAGTTTTGTAATGCTAATTTGAAAATTATTCGTTTTTTGCGTAAAGTTCAAAACTTGAAGTGAATAGTATTGTATAACGATATTAATTATGCATAAACGGGAGACAACACTAAAAGTCTCCCATATAATTTACTTCTATCAAACACTGCTCTAGCTTTCGTCTAGGGCAGTGTTATGTTATTAAGCCTTTATGATTAGCATTATAGACGCCTGTCAACCGCTTAAGACAGTTGTGATTTAGCATTTATGCATAATAAGCTCTCTTTATGAGAGTACTTCTACGTCTCAACAATATTCTTTTGTCGTTAAGTGTCAGTTGTTGCTTGCGCTATTGCAACTGCACAGTGGTAGTACTAGGCATCTATCTAATCCTACTCTCGCTCTTATTGTGCAAAATTCTAATGGGCTGCTGCATTAGTTGCTTTAACTTTTTTGCAGAATAACAAAGCTAGCCCGGTGAGCAACAGTGCAAAGCCAATCAGGTAAAAACAATCGTTGTACGCCATAATGTAAGCCTCGCGTCGCACAACGTTAGCGATTTGCTGAACTGCCTGATTGTAAGCAACACTTGCTTCTGAACCGTGACTAATAAAATATTGAGTCAGTTGGTCAATCTGCTGCTGAGTTTCCGGTCTATAAAGTGAAACGGCATCGCCAACGCGATTGGAGTGAAATTGTTCTCGTCGAGTTAGGAGTGTAGACAGTGCTGCAATTCCCATTGAACCGCCCAAGTTTCGCATCATATTAAACAGCCCAGAGGCGGAACCAGCTTGTTCTCTTTCAATATTGGCAGTTGCGATCGAGGTCAGTGGCAGAATCATCAGCGGTTGTCCAAGTGCGCGAACTAGCTGCGACCAGCGCAACTCGTTGATGCCAGTATACTGCGTCATGTGGGAGTTCATAAAACAACTGACAGCAAATAGACTGAATCCAACCGCAGCCATAAAGCGGACATCAAAGTGCTTCATCAGTCTGGGTACAAATGGGATGAGAAAAAGTTGCGGGATGCCAGACCACATTATCACTTCACCAATTTGCATGGCGGAATAGTTCTGGATTTGAGCAAGATACAGAGGCAGGATGTAGACAGAGCCATACAATCCTAATCCCAATGCCAAGCCTGCTATACTGCCAATACCAAAATTACGGCGAACTAATAAGCGCAAATTGATAAACGGTCTTTTGCCAGTAAGTTCAAGCCAGAGGAAAAGAGTGGTGAAAACGGCAGCAACGATCGCCAAACGGACAATCAAGGGCGAACCAAACCAATCTTTGCGGTTTCCTTCTTCTAATACTACTTCCAACGACCCTAAACCAAGCGCCATTGAGACAATGCCCAACCAGTCGCCTCCTTTAAGCCGATTCAATTGCAACGGTTGAGGCTCGATCGCATACCAGACCATTCCTATCAACAATATCCCTGGAATAATATTTAGATAAAAGTTATACTGCCAGGCAAAGTTATCGGTTAGCCAGCCTCCAATTGTCGGCCCAATCGATGGGGCAAAGGTGGCTGTAATCGAAAATAGCGCCAAACCGATTGTCTGTTTCGCAGCAGGTAAGGTTGTCAGCACAATGGTGAATGCCATCGGGATGAGTACGCCTCCGGTTAGTCCTTGTCCGGCTCGAAACACAATCATCGAGGGCAGGCTCCAGGCAAAGGCACAGCAGATAGAAAAGAAAATAAACAAAACAGCGTTCCCTAGCAAATACCATCGCACCGAAAACACCTGCGACAGCCAACCCGTCAACGGAATCACCACAATCTCCGCTACTAAATAAGCCGTCGAAATCCAGGAACCCTCTTCGAGCGTCGCACCTAGAGCGCCTCCAATTTCTTCGAGAGAGGAGCTGACAATCTGGATATCTAATACTGCCATGAACGCGCCCAGCATTGCTCCAAAAAGACCGATCCAGGTCTTAACAGGGACGTGATCGTCGGCAAAAGGTGGGCCGGAAGGAGGTTGCATTTGCCATTGTTTTTTAGAGTTTTTACTCACAGCGTTGTTTGTGTTTTTACTGGACTTATTTGATATTTACGGTGACTATGGCTGACATAGACAACTGATTTGTTTGAAAATAATAACCATTGGTTAATTTTACACCTTAACTATTTAGTGTAGGTATGAATAGGAGGTAAAAGGATTCAGTCTTTAGAGTGAATTTTTAATAAAAAATAATAAATATGTCAGTCACTAGAATAAGAAATTTAATTTATTGCAATTGCTCTTATATTACTTATTATTTACCACAAAATAAAACAGTTCCGCACTGCCATAAGGACGATTTTAAGTACTTCTGGCGATTAATTTTTTAATAAAAGAAGACCTAAATTCTGCTGAATAATATCATGTTTGCTTGAATACTTATGATATCTGTGAGGGTCGGCAATAGGTAATGGTTGATGGTGAAGAAAAATATAATTTTTCACCTCTTGGCAATTACCTATTACCTATTACCTTTTTCCCAATTACTAATGTTCACCTATCACGCATTACCAATTACTTTTTTCCAATTTCCAAAAAGACCAACCATATTGTAAGTAATTAGCCGAGCTTGATATTAGTGCCAAATACTGAGAGCTTAAAGTCTCTGCACTGAACAAAATTGTTGTGAAGGAATTTCCAAAAAATAAATTATTTCAAACTATTTCCATATTTATAGAAGCGGAAACCTTATGCTTCCGCGATGGAATATTTTTGTCACTAGAAGTCCCTAACTTCTGTTGTCATTGTTTTGTCTTCAAGTTTCTAGCTTACGACCAACCATATACCACAAACCGACAGCATAGGGAATGTATTTGAGTTCTGTAAAACCTGCTTTGGCAAACTCATACTCGAAGTTGAAATGGATAAAGTCATCCAACCACGGTTCTTGAAAAGAAGCGCTCAGAGCGTATTCACCACGATATGTGTCAGCGTATAGTATCCAACCTCCGGGTTTGGTTATCCGGTACATCTCCTTAAGAATCTTAGGCGTCCACTCTTTAGGCGTCTCGTGAAAGAGTAGTGATGATGTGACAACAGTAAATGAGTTGTCAGGGTAGCCAGTATAACGAGCGTCCACCTGCTCGAAGGAAGCCCGGTGACCAAATCCAAGCTTATTAAACTTGTGCTGAGCGATTACCAGCATGTAAGGCGAAACATCTGTAATGTGAAAAGTCGCTTGGGGAAATCGCTGTGCTAAGGCCAGCGCTCCGCCACCCGTACCTGCACCAAGCTCCAGCACCGTCTCAATTTCAATGTCTTGAGGAATTAGTTCAGCCATTTTTTCGCGCAACTGCTGGCAACTAACATTGTGGCTGAGGGGAATAATGGCATCCATAGCAGCATCCCAACTTAAGCAGGATTGAGAGTTGGTATAGGAATCGCTTATCCCATGAATAGGAGCGTGGATGTAGTCAGGGTAATATTCATGGTCGGTACGGTAGCCTTTGAGTTCCTCCGTCCAATTAATTGAGGCATATTCCTGCATTATTGAGGGCATTGCTGCGGTAATGCGTTGAATTACCTCGGTTCGATAGGCTTGTTTTTTCTCTGCGTTCCATCTCGGCATAAATCATCTCCTGCTTACATTCGTTACTGGCGTTTCTATACTCAAACTTGAGAACGAGAAATAAGCTGCAAATACAATATAGTGTAGCCTCAATTTATATAAGGTGCGATCGCAACAGGATTTACGGCTTGGCCAAGTACGAAAATAGCGATCACTGCCTATAAATTAGAAACTATGGGTCTGATAAAACTTGAAGTAAATCAGGCAATGCCTAGCTATGAATTGCAATTTGATAAAATTTTATTACCAATTTACCTTGTTAATTTGAGAAAAACTAGTACAGGCGCATATTATTAAAAAATGGGAAGCGAAGGATGAGCTAGAGCATTTGAAAACAATCCGCGATCGCTCTAGTAACGAATGCGTACTGAGTAAGATATCAGCTTTAAATACCTTGTGATTTTTCCTATTAGGAATATGGCTAAGTCTATACTGCGGATGAAGTAGATTCAACTAATTTTTTCAATTTCAGGTAAGCTTCTTCTGGTGTCAAAGGGACTGAACTTTTTTGGTCGGGGATGTAAAATTCCCAGCTATCAGGGAAATGATGAACAACAAATGAAGGAATTAGTCCCAACTTCATTGCTCTTGTTCCAAACTCTTCTGCTTTTTCTGCTAGGCTGATTTCGTCGTGAAATGAATGCTGGTTCATAGAAATAACTATTTAGTTAAGTGTTTTGATTAAAATCAGATACCTTAGAAGTACTAAAGTTTATTTATAGCTATTATTAAAAGCACGTTTCTAAAAGAGACTTGTTTGAGTCACTTAAACAAATACAATATTTATCCTCAATTATCAGTGAGTACTTAGATAATACCATGTGGTGTAACCTAAGACCAAAGCGGATATAGCGGTTCCCAATCAGATCAGTGCAGAAATTTGTCGGGGCACATAGCTATACCCCCTTTGAAAAGTTTTGATCAATCTTCTGTTCGCAATAACCAAAAGCCGCTGTAAGTCATTCCAGAATCATCAGGCTGCACTAACAAAAAATGTAATCCTTGGCTTTGCTGTTTACGTTGTTCGTATGCTTGGGCTGCTGTTGTAACTTCTGGATCTTCAAAAGTCGCAACAATCCATCTATCTACTAAGCCTGCTTCTAATACTAAGCCATTCGGTGCGCCAGAAATGTAGTTCAATGCTATGGGACGGGCTTGCTGTAACCAACGTGCTAAGTACATCGATCGCCGTCCACCATAAATTACCACACCGGGAACAGCTATCGTTGACGCCAAACCTAAATCGATTGGTTGAAGATATTCTGGGATGTGCAAAATGGGAATCGGGCGTTGTGCAAATACATCCACGAGTTCACCAGCTTGGAGTGTGGCAAAACGCCATTGTTCTCCCCAGAGGTTTTCTGGTAATGGTGCGGGGGGTGGTTTATCCAGCACTGAAGGATATTGCTTTTCCTGTAACCACTGTTTGAGTGCGAAAGTGCGGCGAGTCGGTTCGACATTAATATTTAAATTGCGTCCAGCCGCTTCAATTAAACTCAAAGACTGAGGACGAAACACCTGAATTATATCCGGCAATTTTTCATCAGCTGCTAGTTGAAGTTGAGTAGCAACCCAATTAGAATTTGCTGCTGACTGAAGACAAGTAGCTTCATATTCAAAGCTGCGAGTTGGATCACAAATCAACAACTCCCAGAAAACTTGTCCAGATGCATCTGGTAATGGACGACGATAAAAATCAGCCTGCCAAATTTTCATATCTGGGAAACGGGGAGGTGGGGAGATGAGGAGATGGAGAGATGAGGGAGAGTTAAAATTGAAAGTTTCAAGGTGAGAGGTTCAACTTTGAGCTTCAGAGGTTCAACTTTGAGCTTCAGAGGTTCAACTTTGAGCTTTAGAGGCTCAACTTTGAGCTTTAGAGGCTCAACTTTGACCTTCAAAGGTTCAACTTTGAGCTTCAGAGGTTCAACTTTGAGCTTCAGAGGTTCAACTTTGAGCTTTAGAGGTTCAACTTTGAGCTTCAGAGGTTCAACTTTGAGCTTTAGAGGTTCAACTTTGAGCTTCAGAGGCTCAACTTTGAGCTTCATCTCCCTCATCTCGGATACTTAATTCAAAAAGCCTGAATCCATTCTTTGATAGAATATTCAGTCCAGATGCCATTTTTCCAATATGGATCATTTTCTATTAATTCGCGGACAGTGGCTTCGTCTTCAGCTTCATAAAGTCCAAAAACTTTTGTAACATCTTTGGTGGGGCCAATGGTAATCAGCACACCAGATTCTTTCTGTTTTGCTAATCCGTCTAAATGAGCTTGACGGTGGGGGACGCGTTTTTCAAGAACGTCTTCGCAGTAAGTTCCCCAGAGTACATATTTAGGCATAGTCAATTAATTCAAAGTTCAAAAGGATTAATAAGGATTAATACAGAAATGGGGAGTGGGTAGAGACGCGATTCATCGCGTCTGTAAGCAGTGCGGGAGATGAGTGAGATGAGTGAGTGTCGGTAGATTATAAAAAGCTTTTCATACCTTCCACACTGCCAATGCCCCATGCCCAATGCCCACTCCCATAGCTAACTTCTCAGGTTAACGCCGAATTTTTCCACTAAGGCTTCGCGGACTTTATTGTGTACTGGTTCGACTTCAGCATCAGTGAGGGTACGATCGCTTGCCCGATAAACTAGGCGGAATGCTAGACTCCGCTGACCTTCGGGGACGTTTTCGCCACGATATTCATCAAACAATTCCACTGATTCGAGTAAATCTTTGCCAGCTTTGGTAATTGCTTTTTGCAGTTCGCCTACTGAGACTTTTATGGGTGCGAAAAAGGCGATATCGCGATCGCTTGCTGGGTAGGTAGAGTAGGGAGTAAATGTGGAGATAAGAATTCCATCTTCGTCTAAAGAATTTAAAAGTACATTTAAATCTAACTGGAAAACGTAGACTGAATCTGGTAAGCCTTTTTCGCGCCGCAGTTGGGGATGAATTTGTCCAAAAATACCTAGACTGTTACCTCTAATCCATAAGGAAGCGGTGCGTCCTGGATGTAAGCGTTCATCTCGGCGATCGGGTTGATATTCTACTTGCAAGCCGAGTTGGCGAAATACACTTTCTAAAATGCCTTTGGCTTCAAACCAAGTCAAGGGTTGTTCGCGACCACTTTTTGACCATTTGCCAACAGAGCGATCACCTCCCATAATACCAGCGAGGGCTTCTGCTTCTTGCAAACCGTCTTCTTGCCAGAAAATTTGCCCGATTTCAAAGCCGTTGAGGCCACCGTTACCCTGCTCTATATTATATTGATAGGCGTCAATTAACCCAGATATTAAATCAGTTCGCAGCGCTGAATATTCTACAAACAATGGGTTTGTTAATACTATTTGTCTGTCTTCTCCTGGTTTAACTAAAGAATAATGAATTAATTCTGTTAAACCTTCTGCTCGTAAAAAAGCTCGTAATTTGCGAATCACTTCCTGGTCTAAAGGCAGATAACCCGCTTCGGCTTTTTCTGGTAAGGTATCACAAAATCTGTTGTACCCATAAAGACGGGCGATTTCTTCAATTAAATCGATTTCCCGTTCTAAATCGCGGTAACGATAGGGTGGTACAGAAACAGACCACGTGGGTTGAGGTGTATTGTCTTGTCCTAAGACGTTGCCTGAAGGAGTCACCTGACATCCTAATGCAGTCAGAATCCTTTCAATGTCTTGTCCTTGGAGTTCTGCTGTCTCTTCTCCGAAATCGATTGGCCCAAGTACCTGATTAACTTTTTCTAAACGCAGTGCAATCGAACGACTCCAGGTAGATGGGTCGGGGCGAGTGTCGGCAATTTCCTGCTGGACAATAATTCCACTCGCTAATTCGCCAATTAAGGACAAGGCGCGGCGATTTGCAACTTCCAACTCAGCACGGTTAACTCCTCTTTCGTATCTACCAGAAGCTTCACTTCTTAAGCCAACACTGCGAGAAGAACGGCGAATTGCCACGGAATCAAATAAAGCGGCTTCTAAAACTAGGCTTTGAGTACCTTCATGGACTTCGGTTTCTTCTCCACCCATAACTCCTGCCAAGGCCACAGGTTTGTCGTTAGCAGTAATTAATAAATTTTGGGATGCTAAAGTGCGAGTTTGTCCATCCAGGGTTTTGAGGGATTCTCCAGCAGTGGCGAAGCGGACGCCGATGGTTAAACTTTCGCTAGTTGCAACTGATTTTAGGCGATCGCGATCAAAGGCGTGTAGTGGTTGTCCCCATTCCAACAACACGTAGTTAGTGATGTCCACCACATTATTTATTGGACGTACTCCAGCAGCCCGTAAGCGCTGTTGCAACCATTCAGGAGATGGGGCAATTTTAATTTGTTCGATTACTGTACCAATGTACGCGGGACAAGCTTGGGTATCGGCAATTTTTAAAGCTAAATTTCCTGGATTTTTGCTAATTGGCACTTCACCGGGTACAGGAATGCTAAGTTTTCCACCAGTTAAGGCTGCGACTTCCCGTGCTACGCCTACCATACATAGAGCATCAGCACGATTAGCGGTTGCTGTGAGATCTAAAATTACATCATCTAAACCCAACAATGGACGCACATCGCTACCCAAGGGTAAATTTTCTTGGGGAAAAATATGAATTCCCTCTACGTCAGTGGGCAAACCGAGTTCTTTTAAAGAACAAATCATGCCTTGAGAAGGGACACCGCGCAGTTTTGCAGGTTTAATTTTTAAATCAATGTTGGGTAAATAAGTACCTGTAGTTGCTACCGGCACATAGATATCAGCCTTGACATTAGCGGCACCACAGACAATATTTAAAGTCTCATCTGCGCCAATATCCACTTGACAAACACTTAATTTATCAGCATTAGGGTGTGGTTGACGCTCAAGCACTCTTCCCACAACTACGCCATTTGCCCAAGTACGGCGGTCTTCAATATCTTCTACTTCAAACCCCGCCATCGTCAGGGTTTCGGCCAATTCTTCTGGACTAAGTTTTATCTCTACTAGTTCGCGCAGCCAATTTAGAGAAATACGCATGGAATGTGCTTGTTTGAGGAATCGTCTGTTGCTCTCATTTTAGAGTGTTTGCTAGCAGCAGAAACAATCACCTGCAAAACACAGATGAATTTTTCTTTGACAAACTCAGCAATTACCGCAGAAGTTGTTTGATCACAAAAGTCTACTGTAAAACCTGTACCTTAAAACCGAGCTGTTTACCAGAGCGATCGCTTTAGCTTCCAGTTTAGCTACTTCCTCAAAGATTTTTTGTAGATAACAATATAACTACTTCCAGCAATTTTAAATTTTAAATAGATAGATAAAAGTCCGATTTTATAGCAGGAGGCAGAGGGCAGGAGGTAAAAACCTTACTATCACTGAGATTCACGCTTGTCATTATGTCCTAATCTACCTGGCAACTGCTATTTTTATGAAAAAATCTAAGTATCTGTGGTAGCGTATCAAAGCTAAAGTAGTACATGAGCTTGACTCTTGTGGGATGGGCGTCTCGCCCGTCTGAGGCAGGCTTTCCTGCCCACCCCACAATAAATTTTATTGCAATATTTAAGGCTTGCCACGCCACTATGTATATTTCAGAAATCAAATATGAGTCCTATAGTAAGTTCAAAATAAAAAAATTACTCCTACTTGAGTAATTTTTTATTGGTAATTTGTAACATTCCATCACTCCGATAAAAAATCAGACTCAATTTTTAAATTTTAGATGTATTAAGGGTTTGAGAGTTAATTTTTTGACTAAATAGCTAAAATCGATATTTTTTAAACCATTGTGGCACAATGATTTATAGATTATTATCTCTTTACATCCCTACTACTTACAAGTCTATATATCAATGAATTTAAGTTAAATGCATAAAAACTATTTTTAGTAATTCGGCGCGAGTAAACGGTTTTGTCAAATATCCAGATGATCCGACTAATCTCGCTCTTACTTTATCTACAATTCCTTTGCTACCAGTGACAAAGATAATAGGAGTCTGCTTAAACATGGAATTATTACGGATAATTCTGCACAATTCATAACCATCAATTCCTACCATGTTTAAATCCAGTAAAATTAAGTCTGGTTTGTGCCTAATAATTGACAAAACAGCTTTTAATGGATCGTTAATAGTCACTACAGAAAAATTTTCACTTTCTAAGAAATAGCTAATTTCTTTAAGAACTGTCGGGCTATCATCTACAGAAACGATTTTATGAACTTTTTGTGTAGTTACAGTAGCAGCAGTTACTTTTTGGGAAGCTGAATTTATGTTATCTGATATTGTTGGTTCCTGAAAGTCTGCTTTTGGAGGAGTAGAAATCTCTGGTAATTGCTCAACAGTACCTATGTTCTCTTCCGGAATATCTGAGTAAATATTGACTTTATCTTCGGTATCAATTGATTTTGTAGTCAATTTTGGGAAATGTGCTTGCTCTTCAAATATCTTTGGTAGTTTATCAAATGGTGGATCTGGTTCATGTAAGATAATTCTCCCTTTAACGATGTAAGGGTATAATTGGCGAGCCAGTTGAATTTCATCTTGATTTAAAATTGCCGCTAAATGACAAAGACTAAAACCTTTCATCCAGTTAATTAAATTCGGCTGGAGGTTTGATAAATCTTTTTCTTCCAACTGGCTGTTAGCCAACAGATATGGGCGTTGATATGGAGAAGAAATATGTGGTATAAAAGACTGCCAATTTTCTAATTTTATTTGGCAACGTTCTAAAATTTTTTCTGTATCAAACCTGCAAATTTTTGCCATTCTACTAAGTGGTTCTGTTAATTCATAAGTACCTTCTTTGATTAGCAAAAATGATTCAATTACCTCTTTAACTAATTCTTGAATCACTACTGCTGCTTGGGTAGAATGTAGATATTGTTGACTGATAAGCCAGTATATAGCTTGATATTCAGGAGGCTGGTTTTTGGATTGACTGTAATGTTCGATTAACTGAGTGTGTGAGTCAGGTTCAAACATCAGACGAACCTGAATGCGAACCTCGTTGGTAAGTAGTGGAATTTGATGGCTTAAGCGACGCAAATGCCGTTCTAACCTATCGAACGGTTCTACTGAATGGGTTGCGTAAGTTATTTTGCCCTGTTCTAAGTAAATCGACCAAGAAACTGAGTTACTCAATGTTTGTAAACAAGTACTTTCAGAGCAATTAGATAACTGTCTTAACAAACTTAAAGGACGTAATTTATTGAATGCACCTGAGTTATTCATATTTTTCTACTTTTTTGCGGAATCAGCAACCGAACATTTGTAAATTACAAATATCAGCTATGAAGTCTTTTGTTGTTTATAATTTTTATCCATGTATAAAATATTTATTTTAATATGTATATATATTAATAATTATAAATTTTTAAAATTTTAGTTATATTTTATACTTTTTAATCAGGTTTTAAAAATAATATAGTTGTCTTTAATTATGTACACTATGGATGAAACAACTTCTTTTTTGTTTTATTCCTGACTTTTCAACTGAGGTAAGCATAAATTAACAAATGTAAAGACCATTAGTAAATAGAATCTCAGTACATGTTAGTCACTTTTAACTTAACTGACCATTGATAAATGTAGACTTAAGTCCTTAATAATCTATATCTTAAGTTTTGCTAATTCACTTAAAAAGCAGTGATTCAAACTTCGCGCGATAACAGAGGTACACTTGAAAAGCTAATGTTCTTAATTACGCTTAATTACTTTTCTATAAAGAAACAATTATCCTATATAAAATCTTTAAAAACTTATGTAGGAAAGCCTAAGTATTTATTGTACTCTAGGTTTGATAGATATAAATTTTGGAGAGATTTACTACAACAGCTAATGCTGGGTTTTGAAAAACTCTTTTTTACCCAACTAAATGCTGCTAAAGCTCTCTTAAAATATATAGAGAACTCGATTAAGATTATATGTTTGATGACAGTTAGAGCATTTACCATTAAATACTATATCTGTAGTCACCCCAGTGGCTGAATTACATACTTTGAAAGGGAAATAAAACTTTGGACTTTAACATAACACAAAAAGTTATGCATGACACATTAAGACTTGATGAAGTTGTAGAGTTTGCAGAAAATCCAGAACCGCGTTGTCCGTGCGTACTTCTACTAGATACATCTGGCTCGATGCAAGGAGATCCGATTGAGGCTTTAAATCAGGGTTTATTAAGTTTAAAGGATGAATTGATTAAAAATTCCTTGGCTGCCAGACGGGTGGAAGTGGCGATCGTAACTTTTGATAGTAATATTAATGTAGTACAAGACTTTGTAACTGCCGATCAATTCAATCCGCCGATTTTAACAGCTCAAGGATTGACGACGATGGGTGCAGGAATTCATAAAGCTTTAGACATTATTCAAGAGAGAAAATCTCAGTATCGTACCAATGGGATTGCTTATTATCGTCCTTGGGTATTTATGATCACCGACGGAGAACCGCAAGGTGAGTTAGATCATGTGGTGGATCAAGCAGCCCAGCGTTTACAAGGTGATGAAGCAAATAAAAGGGTAGCATTTTTTACAGTTGGTGTGGAAAATGCCAACATGACGCGCTTAAATCAAATAGCTGTGCGTACTCCGCTGAAACTTAAAGGGCTAAACTTTATTGAGATGTTTGTTTGGCTCTCAGCTAGTATGTCAGCTGTTTCGCATTCCCAGGTGGACGAACAGGTAGCACTACCGCCGATTGGTTGGGGGACTGTTTAATTAAAGATGGCAGCTGGCTGTTGGAACAAAATCTTATGAACCTATCAAAACAGATTGCTCAATGGCGGATTGTGGCTGCGTCAGTATGTGGTACAAGTCACTTAAAAAATAAACAGTTATGTCAGGATGCTCATCACTGGCAGCTCTTGTCAGATAACATTTTAGTGGCGGCAGCAGCAGATGGCGCGGGTTCTGCAAGTCTTGGGAAAGTAGGAGCGATGGTTGCTGTGGAGACAGCAATCGAAAACATTTGTACTAAACAATTAACCCGAAGCACTTTGACTAATGATGCTCGTGTGCGATCGCTCTTAAATGATGCCATACTAGCTGCTAAAAAAGCTGTGGAGGATGAAGCTTTTGGTTGTGACAAACAGCCTCAAGACTTAGCAACTACCTTAATTATCATGGTTGCTACACCAGAAGTTGTGGCTGTAGCTCAAATAGGTGATGGTTTGGCAGTAGCAAAAGACCAAATGGGTAACCTCCTAGCACTGACTATGCCTGATAGCGGCGAATACATCAACGAAACCACCTTTTTAACTTCGCCCACTGCCTTAGATACAGCACAGATGAGATTATGGCGTACAGACATAGTAAATGTTGGTATAATTACTGACGGGTTACAAATGCTGGCTTTAAATATGGTTGTTGGGGAACCTCATAAACCGTTCTTTTTTCCGCTGTTTGAATTTGTAGCTAATAGCGAGGATAAGACAGCAGCAAAAGAGCAGTTAGTAAATTTCTTACGCTCAGAGCGAATTACCCAACGCACTGATGATGATTTAACACTGATTGTAGCTGCGTTTAATGACTCATAAGCATTAATTTTAAAAGTTTGAGATTTTAAATACTCTCGTTAGCGGTAATTTGACTATGCAGGTACTACGTTGTTCTCCTAAAAAAGAAATCCTCAATTTGAGTATCAGTTTGGGGCGTGGTGGTGAAGCTTGTGTTTATGCACTGCCATCCGATGGTAATTTGGTGGCAAAGATTTACCACAAGCCAACCACTGGTCATGCTGAAAAACTCCAAGCGATGCTGGCTAACCCGCCGGAAAACCCCACAGCTAGTTTGGGGCATATTTCCATTGCTTGGCCAGAGGATTTATTACGTGCCGCAGATGGTAGCAATGATATCCTAGGGTTTTTAATGCCACGCATTCAGGGAATGCGTCCAATCATTGACTTTTATAACCCGAGAACCCGTCGCCAACACTGCCCGTTATTCAACTATCAGTACCTGCTCCGTACGGCTCGGAACCTGGCGGCGGCTTTTGCAGCCTTGCACGCTAGTGGATATTGCATTGGCGACGTGAATGAGTCAAACATCCTCGTCAGTGACACAGCGCTGGTAACTTTAATAGATACTGACTCTTTCCAAGTACGCAACCCAAACACCAACCTTGTTTACCGTTGCTCAGTCGGTAAACCAGAGTTTACCCCACCAGAACTACAAAATAAAACTTTTGCCGAACACGATCGCGAAATTTCCCATGACTTATTTGGGTTAGCAGTACTGGTATTTCAACTGTTAATGGAAGGTACGCACCCATTTTCCGGGATTTTTCAAGGGGCTATGGAGCCACCGCCCTACGAAGCACGCATTGCAGCTGGACACTTCACTTACAGCCAAAAGCGACGGGTACCCTACCTACCTACACCCATCGCACCTCCTTGGGAAATTCTTCATCCCAGCTTACAACAACTATTTATACGTTGTTTTGAAGACGGTCACAACACCCCACAGGTGCGGCCGAGTGCCCAAACTTGGCTTTCAGCAATATCCGAAGCTGAAGATTCCCTGATTACTTGCACTACTAATCCCCAACATCGTTACAACAACCATTTAGATCTTTGTCCTTGGTGCGAACGTACCGTGCGATTAGGTGGACGCGATCCTTTCCCATCGCATCGGGCGATAGAAGCCAGAGAACACTTACAACCGCGAATTAAACCGAAAAAACGCCACACCCAAGTACCACGCTTGCCACAGCGAGTCATGTCATCGCACCTAGGGAATTATTGGCAACCATCAATAATTACCCCAAACGGTTCATCTTATAGACGTTCCAAGAAGTCAAAATTGTACCCGATTGTTTTTTGCTTGTTGGGTTTTGGTTTATTGGGATATGCGGACTTAATGATTAAATTCACCGAGCCGTTGGTTTCCCACAATGCTTACACTCAACAAACATTAAAATCTGGTCAGATAAATAACAAACTTAGCTTTGAAGATTATTTTCAGCAAGGTCATGCTGCTTATAAACAGCGAGACTATGAAAAAGCAGTTGCAAATTATAGCGAAGCGATTGAACAACAACCACAACATGTCAGAGCAATTGTAAATCGTGGCAATGCTCGTTATAACTTGAAAGATTACGAAGGAGCAGTTGCAGATTACACCCAAGCTTTGAAAATCAAGCCCAATCAAATCAAAGCACTTGTGAATCGGGGGAATGCCCGGTTTATGCTTGCTGAATTGAGCAACGATCCTGATACAGAATACAATTTAGCAATTGCCGACTACAATCGCGCTATCGGCTTCGAGCCTAATGAAGTCGAAGCTTATATTAGACGCGGGATTGTTCGCACCCAAATGGCTAAATACAGCGGTGAATCTCAACAAGTTTATCGAAAAGCGATCGCAGATTTTACTCAAGCAATCAAGCTGAATCTATACAAAGCAGAAGCTTACTTCCAGCGCGGTATTGTCTATTATCAAATTGCCCAATTTAGCAGCAATTATGAGCAAGAATATAATCAAGCGATCGCTGACTTTAACCAAGCATTAACTATAAGCCCCAAACTAGCGAAAGTCTTTCTCAAACGAGGTATGGTTCGTTATGAACTAGCACAATATGGTGGTAAAGAATCTAACCAAAATCAAACAAAAGCGGTTGCAGATTTACAGACAGCCGCCAAAATTTTTCTTGAGCAAAATGATATGGATAATTATCAGCAAGCACTCAGTAACATGTGTGTAGTTATCGAAAACAAATGTGACCCTTTATTCCAAGGGCCGAGTAGTGTAGAAAAAATCAACTAAAAACAAGTRAGTTTTATTACCTGTAGGTTATTGGTTTTAATTCAATAAATCAAATCTGACTAGGATTAGAGGAAGTTAATCCTAGTTATTTTATATGTGACATTTTTATTTAATTGAGTAATTTGGGAAAATTTCAGTTTAATACTCAGATAAAAACATTGATAGGCGTGCAGCAAGGTTACTTAGGATAAATCTGTATATGTCAGGATTTCTGTAAAATAGAATCAGAATTGAGAAGGAATTTTTTACCTATAATTAGCTGGGGTTTTATAATTGCTTGTGATTCTTGAATTCTACTGTATAGATATTCATAGAGCTTTTATATTGAAAAGATTTTAATTTATGTCTGCTTCATAATTTTGTAAAAAAATATAGTTAGATTATTGACTGAGAAAATAAATCAGAAAAAATTTTCTCCATGTAAGTGCATCCTCTTCATCTTCAGAAAGATAAATAATATCCCTACAAATCTCCGAGGTAATTTGATGAAAGCGGTGATTTTGGCCGGAGGTCTTGGTACACGCCTCAGCGAAGAAACTAGTATTAGACCCAAGCCGATGGTTGAGATTGGTGGTAAGCCAATTCTATGGCACATAATGAAGACTTACTCTGCTCATGGCATTAATGACTTCATCATTTGTTGTGGTTACAAAGGTTACGTAATTAAAGAGTATTTTGCTAACTACTTTTTACACATGTCAGATGTTACCTTTGACATGCGATTTAATCAGATGAACKTACATTCTGGATATGCTGAACCCTGGCGTGTCACCTTAATAAATACGGGCGATTATACAATGACAGGCGGGCGTTTAAAGCGAATCAGTGAACATCTGGGAAATGAGACTTTTTGCTTTACTTATGGTGATGGTGTAAGTGATATTAATATCACCGACTTAGTTAAATTTCATCAACAACAAAATACCTTAGCAACACTGACAGCTGTTCAACCAGCAGGACGTTTTGGTGCCATTTCCTTAGGATATGAGCAAACTAAAATTACCAGCTTTCGGGAAAAACCTGAAGGCGATGGTGCTTGGATTAATGGCGGTTATTTTGTGTTAGAGMCAGAAGTGATAAACTTGATTGCTGATGATTCAACAATATGGGAGCAAGAGCCATTAGAAAAGCTAGCTGCTATGGAACAGCTATCTGCTTTTAGGCATTATGGTTTTTGGCAACCAATGGATACTTTACGCGATAAAAACCACCTAGAGGAGTTATGGAAAAGTAATCAGGCTCCTTGGAAGATATGGTAGAAAGAGAGTTTAAAATTAAGAGTCAAGAGTTAAGAGTTGAATGACAAATGACAAATGACTTTATTGATTTAGTGTAACTTTAACTACGATAATACTGATGTATGATTTTGCAATTATAGGTGGGGGAATAGTTGGACTCTCTACGGCGCTCGCTTTAGGAAAACGCTATCCAAACGCACGTATTTTAGTACTAGAAAAAGAGAGTCAATGGGCATTTCACCAAACTGGCAATAATAGCGGAGTAATTCATTCTGGTATTTATTACAAGCCAGGGAGTTTCAAAGCGAAATTTTGTCGTGATGGTTCTCGCTCAATGGTAGAATTCTGTGAAAAATATGGAATTGACCATGAAATTTGTGGTAAAGTAATTGTTGCAACCGAAGAACAAGAGCTACCACGCCTAGAAAATCTTTACCAACGCGGTTTAGAAAATGGCATAGAAGTCCAGAAAATCACTCCTGAGGAAGTCAAGGAAATTGAACCTCATGTTAGTTGTATGGGTGGAATTCGGGTATTTTCAACTGGTATTGTTAATTACAAGCAAGTTTGTTTGAAATATGCCCAGCTGATTCAACAGCAGGGGGGACATTTACATCTAAATACAAAAGTACTGAAAATCTCGCCAAGCGGTAAAAATCAGGTACTAGAGACGAACAAGGGTAGCTTTGAAAGCCGATTCGTAATCAATTGTAGTGGATTGCATAGCGATCGCACTGCTAAATTAGCTCAAGTTGAACCCCAAGCCAAAATTGTGCCATTCCGGGGAGAATATTACGAACTCACACCAGAAAAACGCTATCTAGTCAAGACTCTAATTTATCCAGTACCCAACCCAGATTTTCCCTTCTTGGGCGTCCACTTTACTCGGATGATTGATGGTAGCGTACATGCAGGACCAAACGCGGTTTTGTCTCTCAAACGTGAAGGTTATAAAAAAACTGACTTTGACTTGAGCGATTTTGTGGAAGTCGTTACCTATCCTGGTTTTTGGAAATTATCAATTAAACACGCCCCTGAAGGCATCCAAGAAATTATTCGTTCCTTTAGTAAAGCAGCCTTCGTTAAAAGTTTGCAAAAACTAATTCCCGAAGTCCAAGCAGAAGATTTAGTTCCCACCCATGCAGGAGTCCGCGCTCAAGCTTTAATGAACGATGGCAAGCTTGTAGATGACTTTTTGATTGTTTCCGGTCAAAACTCTATTCATGTTTGCAATGCTCCTTCCCCTGCTGCTACTTCTTCTTTAGAAATTGGCAAAGCCATTGTGGCGCAAATTCCCCAACTCTTGCATCTAGATAGTGTAGTAACTGCATAGATAGGGTAGTTGTCACTTACAGTGCTGCTGAATTTGGATGTGAAACCTCACGCAGAGGCGCAGCGGAAAGTCTGAGCATCGGTTTCCGGCGGTCAGAACTTTCCAAGACAGAGTCGCAGAGATATTTTAATAACTACTCAAGATTGCTGAGTTATGAGGTAACAGTAGTCAAGTTTCTCTGCATCTTTGTGTTCACCGAAGTTTTGCTCGGCAAAAGCCGCTGCTCAAACTTCTCTGTGTGTGAATAAAAATAAACCATCTACATAAACATTCCTCTAACTTAGTTGCATAACGCACTCTTCAATACAAAGGCATTAACCACAATGAAAATATTAGTAACTGGCACAGAAGGCTATCTGGGTTCATTATTGCCACCTCTGTTAATCGAACGGGGACATGAAGTTATTGGTATAGATACTGGTTTCTATAAAGTTGGTTGGCTGTACAACGCTAGCGATGTCACACCTAAAACCCTCAATAAAGATATCCGCAACATCACCCCTGATGATTTGTCAGGCGTGGAAGCAATTGTTCACATGGCAGAACTCTCCAACGACCCAGCCGGACAATTAGCACCGAATATTACCTATGAAATCAATCATGTAGGTTCAGTTCGTCTGGCTAGCTTGGCTAAGGCTATGGGCGTGCGTCGTTTTGTGTATATGTCTTCGTGCAGTGTCTACGGCGTTGCTACTAAAGGCGATGTGACAGAAGAATCGCCAGTAAATCCCCAAACAGCTTATGCAGAGTGTAAAACTCTCGTAGAAACAGATGTTGCACCATTAGCTGACGATGACTTTTCACCTACCTTTATGCGGAATGCTACTGCTTTTGGTGCTTCTCCCAGGATGCGCTTTGATATTGTTTTAAACAACTTGGCAGGGTTGGCGTGGACTAGCAAACAAATCAAAATGACCAGTGATGGTACACCTTGGCGTCCATTAGTCCACGCATTGGATATTTGCAAAGCAATAGTCTGCGCCTTAGAAGCACCACGGGACATTGTACATAACCAAATCTTCAATGTAGGAGATACAGCCAATAATTACCGGGTTAAAGAAATCGCTGAAATTATTGCTGATATTTTCCCAGATTGTAAATTGTTTTTTGGCAACAACGGCACAGATAACCGCAGCTATCGGGTATCCTTCGAGAAAATCAACACAATTCTACCAGGATTTAAATGTGATTGGAATGCTCGACTTGGTGCCGAACAGCTATTTGATTTATTCAGTCAAATAGATATGGCTGAAGATACTTTCTTATTTCGAGGATTTACCCGTTTGAAACAGCTAGAGTATCTGATTCGTACCCAGCAAATCGACAAAGATTTCTTCTGGAATAAAAAGTAGCTAGAGTTGTCTGGCAGCGAACAAACAATTTAAGTTCCCGAATCAATAATATTTGATTCGGACTTATTTCATATAGTAATTTGTTCACTATTTATAGGGCTTGAAATTATGGCGATCGCCAAATGTCGTTTCAATGGTCAACCTTTACACCAAACCTTTATTGATTTGGGAATGTCACCTTTAGCCAATGCTTATTTGAAACCAGAACAGCTAAATCATGCAGAAAAATTTTATCCTCTGCACGCTTATATTTCTGAAGACACTCTCTTAGTTCAATTAGAACAATTTGAAACTCCAGACAAAATTTTTAGTGACTATGCTTACTTTTCTTCCTATTCCGCAAGCTGGCTAAGACACGCTAAAAGTTACAGCGATATGATGGTAGAAAAGTTTAACTTTAACCATCATACTCAAGTTATTGAAATCGCTAGTAATGATGGCTACTTACTGCAATATTTTTTAGAGAAAGGTATCCCCGTTTTAGGAATAGAACCAGCAGCCAATATAGCCAAGGTTGCTGAAGATAGAGGTATTCCTAGTATTAACAAGTTTTTTGGAGTTGAAACTGCTAAAGAACTAGTTATGCAAGGAAAACTAGCTGATTTGTTGATAGGTAACAATGTTTTAGCTCATGTACCAGACCTAAACGATTTCATTGCTGGCATGAAACTCATCCTCAAACCAAATGGCATCTTGACGATGGAGTTTCCTCATATTTTGCAACTCATTACCCAAAATCAGTTTGATACTATTTATCACGAGCATTTTTCTTACTTCTCATTCCTCACAATTGAAAAAATTTTTGCAGCACATAATTTGCAACTTTTTGATGTAGAGGAATTACCAACTCATGGCGGTTCATTAAGAATTTATGCTAAACATGACTACGCCAAGCATCTTAGCATTAACAAACGAGTTAGCCATCTCAAAGAAAAAGAAATTGCTGCTGGACTACATCGAATAGAAACTTACGTCACATTTGCAGAAAAAGTTAAAGCAACAAAACACAAATTATTAAGTTTTATCTTAGCAGCTAAAGCCCAAGGTAAATCAATTGCTGGTTATGGCGCACCCGCTAAAGGTAATACTTTGCTCAATTACTGTGGTATTGGTAAAGATTTTATCGATTACACAGTAGATTGCAATCCCTATAAGCAAGGTTTATTTTTACCTGGAACTCATATCCCTATTTTCTATCCAGATAAAATTCGTGAAACTCAACCAGATTATCTTTTTA
Organism: Nostoc sp. PA-18-2419; assembly: GCF_005869855.1. Classification (GTDB taxonomy): domain Bacteria; phylum Cyanobacteriota; class Cyanobacteriia; order Cyanobacteriales; family Nostocaceae; genus Nostoc. Next base: position 24,983 of record NZ_SZNH01000006.1, read on the forward strand.
TTTTACCTTGGAATCTGAAGGAGGAGATTATAGAACAAATGGCATTTATTGGCGAATGGGGTGGACAGTTTGTAGTGCCAATTCCGGAAGTTAAAATTTATCCATGTCCTGTTCCTGATAGGCTTTTAATAGCATTGTAATTACTAAATATAAGCAAAACGCCTTTGATTACTATTGTTGATGCTCACAGTAATTAATAATTAAGTAATTCCCAGGCGTATTTGCCATCAAAATATTTTTAGTCTAATCATCAATAAGCTATTCATAAATTTCATGACTCTCATATGCCTAAATTATTAACCATTGCTATTCCTACTTATAATCGAGCTGAATTATTAGATAAACAGTTAGCATGGCTAGCTCAAGCTATCAAAGGTTTTGAAGAGGACTGTGAAATTTTAGTTTCTGATAATTGTTCAACAGACAATACTCAACAAGTAATCCAAAAATGGCAAAAAATCCTTAGTCCTATTACATTCAAATCAAATAAAAATTCCCACAATTTAGGTGTAGTGAAAAATATTATGTATTGCCTAAATTCTGTAACAACAAAGTATGTTTGGACAATTGGTGATGATGATCCAATTCAGGATAGAGCCATTAGTTATGTTATCAGTAAACTCAGACAACACGAAGATTTATCATTATTGTTTCTCAACTTTTCTGGTCGCAATCAAGTTACTGGTGAACCAGTTCATCCACCCACAATTATTGGTAACCGCTGGTTTGATATAGATAATGAAGATGGTAATGGCGATAGTAAAGCTATATTTGAACATTGTTTTTCCAAAAGTGTCGGTGCAGTCATTTTTTTGACGGCTACAATCTACCGTGCTGATTTAGTAAAACGCGCTTTACAAATTTGGCGAGATGCTGAAAACAACTGGATATCTTTAGCATATTTAGCTGGATATTGTGCTGCCAATGGTAATGTAATTGTCACCAAGGAGACTTATTTAGAATGTGTTGTTGGTGTGAGTTATTGGCAGAAAGAACCAAAATCTGCACTGTTAATGCAATATAAACACATACCAGAAGTAATTTTAAAATTACAAGAAAATGGATATTCTAAGCAGTTTTGTAGACGGATGCTTTTACAAAACGGCAAAGAAGTCAACTGGAAAGTTTTCTTAGGTGCTTTAAGAAGATGGCCGATGTCCGCTATCAAGACAGTAATTCCATTTTTGGCTTTAATCAGCTTGTCTGCTTTCGATGTGATGGTTTCTAAAGACTTGAAATTAGCAGAGTCAAATGAAATATCTAGTCAAGAAATGCGGAGTTATAAACCATAAACTAGTCAATATTTGAGAATTATACATCAAAAATTAGGAGGTCTTGATAAAATGTTGAGTGCAATTAAACGTAAAATATTTACATTGTATTCTGATTTTGAATACTATGTAGCTCGTTGGAAGCATAGCAGGAAATTGCCGGTATTAGAAGCAGGCGATCGCCAAATCCTAAATGCTCTCAAAAAAGACGGTGTTTATATTACAACTCTTGCAGATTTAGGGTTAGATTCTAATTCAGAATTCCTAAAGGCTGCTTACCAACAATTATCTCAGATGGAAAATCCAAATAATGTCCATCTAGATGAAAGATTGCCACAAATTTATACAGTGACATGTATACCAGAGATTTTTAACTGGGGAAAAGAGCAAAGACTACTCAATATCATTGAAAATTATATTGGTCTTCCTGTTGCTTTTCATGGCGTACATTTACGCAAAGATTTTCCTAGCAAACATCAATTTGGAACATTGCTATGGCATAGCGATGCGGAAGACCGCCGGATTATCAAAATCTTCATTTATTTAACTGACGTAGAAAAGAAAAGTGGCCCCTTTGAATATATTCCTCGTTCCTTAGCTCCTGTATTCAGTTGGAAATATATTCAGCTTTACTACAAACTTTTCAAGTCAAATTATATGGGTATTGATGATGAACAAGTGAAACCAATTATCCCGAAATCAGCTTGGAAATCCTGCCCAGGCCCAGCAGGTACAGTGATTATTGTAGATACCAAAAATGCCTTACATCACGGCACAGTGCGTACAGAAGAACGGTCAACATTATTCTTATGTTACACAGCGAACCCTCCAGAAAGACCAGACCTTTGTACGCAATATTGGGATGATACTTATCACAGAGTAGAGTTACGTTCTGCATTAGATGAAGTTAAAGCTTAGGTTTCATATACAGACGTAGCGGAAAGTCAGAGGGGAGGAAACGTCCGCTCAGAACTTTCCAAGACAAAGGCGGACAGACAAGAGTGAGTAAGTCAAGATTTATCTTAAAGGAATCAATATGATTTTTAGTGAAACTGAACTTAAAGACGCATTCATTATTGACTTAGAAGAAAAACCAGATAGTCGTGGTTTTTTTGCCCGGACTTTCTGCGCTCAAGAATTTGAAGCACGGGGTTTGAAGCCGACAGTTGCCCAGTGTAACTTGTCTTTTAACTATAAAAAAGGCACTATTCGGGGAATGCACTATCAAAGTTCACCAGCAGCAGAAACAAAATTAATTCGCTGCACTAAGGGCGCTATCTATGACGTAATTATTGATATGCGTCCTGAATCTCCTAGCTTTTTATCACACATTGGTGTAGAACTAACTCCAGAAAACCGCCGCGCTTTGTATGTTCCAGAAATGTTTGCTCATGGCTATCAAGCACTCACAGATGAAACCGAAGTTGTATATCAAGTAGGAGAATTTTACACACCTGGATATGAGAAAGGTCTACGCTATGATGACTCTTTTTTTAACATTAATTGGCCTCTAGATGTGACTGAAATATCCGAAAAAGACTTAAATTGGCCACTTTTAAGAATGATGACTGTCGGGGCCACAACTTCCAATTAATCTCACCTCCTCTGTGTGAAAAAAAATTAATTAAGGTAGAAATAAATGCCAAATAATATTCTATCTCTTATTAACAACACCATCTCTTTTATCACCAAAAAAATCCAAACTCGTATTAATTACGCCAAAACCTTACAAGTTGTTTCCCTCAAACCCAAACAGCCTTCTCAAGGAAATGTTCTTCTTTCTTATCGAATTGAGCCATTTTTATTAAAACCAGGTCAGCCAATGCCTAATGACCATACTTGGTATTGGGAAGTTAAGCAAATAGCCCAAACTTTTTTAGATTTGCGCTACAACGTTGATGTCATCCAGTTTCATAATGATAAATTCGTTCCTCAAAAAGATTACGCATTTTTCATTGATATTCGTCATCGGATGGAAGCACTGGCGCCAAAACTGAATAAAGATTGCATCAAAATTTTTCACGTTGACATTGCAAATATGGTGTTTCGGAATGCAGCTGAATGTAATAGGCTTCTAGAACTCCAACAGCGCAAAGGAATTACCTTACGTCCACAGCGATTTGAAATGCCTAACTTGGGAATTGAATATGCTGATTGTGCTACAGTTTTGGGCAACGATTTTACAGTTGGTACATTCAAATATGCCAACAAACCGATGTATCGTATTCCCATTTCTTCACCTGTTGTTTATCCCTATCCTGAGAAGAAAGATTTTACAGCAGTCAGAAACAATTTCCTCTGGTTTGGTGGTAGCGCTCTAGTTCTTAAAGGATTAGATTTAGTTTTAGATGCCTTTGCTCAAATGCCAGAATACCATTTAACGGTTTGTGGCCCGATAAGTAATGACAAGGAATTTGAGCAGGCTTTCTATAAAGAACTCTACCAAACACCAAATATTCATACTTACGGTTGGATTGATGTTAGTAGTCCTGAGTTTATAGAGGTGACAAATAACTGTTTAGGACTTGTTTATCCTTCGGTTTCCGAAGGACAATCTGGAGCAGTAATCAGTTGCTTACAAGCAGGATTAATTCCGATTTTAAGCTACGAATCTGGTGTGGATATTTGCGATTTTGGTGTGATTTTTGATAACCTTTCCTTAGAAGAAATTAAAACAAAAGTTAGAAGTATTTCTAGTTTACCTGTAGAAGACCTGAAAGTTATGTCTCGAAAGGCATGGGAATACGCAAGAACAAATCATACCAAAGAACAGTTCACTCAAGCATATAAAAATGCTGTGCAACAAACCATCGAAGACCACAAATCTAAAAAACAGAGTTATTTCATAGAGTCTAGTAAACAACTAATTAGTAGAACTTAGCCCCGAGGAATGTAAATTGCAGCTATACAAACTAAGTCTGTCTAGCAGACTCAGAGAGTGGGAAACCGAAGTTAAGAGGGTTTTGCCTGTATAGCTGGGATTTATATTCGCTTGGTGGAAGATACCACTAATACCAATTACCTCTGAAAATGTACTTAATAACTATTTGTAACTAATTATTAAGTGCAAAATTATTCGGAATTTGTAACACAACAAACAGTTCTATAAAGGAGTTTAGTTCATGATTATTATCGATCGCGCCTTACAAGCTAGAGCAGCAGCAGGCAATCCTATTAAAGTTGGGATGATTGGTGCTGGTTTTATGGGTCGAGGAATTGCCAACCAAATTGTCAATTCAGTCCCAGGAATAAAGTTAGTTGCTATCTTTAATCGTCAGATTGATGCAGCTAAACAAGCTTATTCAGAAGCAGGAATTGAAGATATTCAAGTTGTTGCAACTGTTGGCGAATTAGAAGATGCGATCGCCAAAGGTAAATATGCAGTCACAGAAGACGCTAAGTTACTGTGCCGCGCCGAGAGTATCGATGCACTCATCGAAGTCACAGGTGCGATCGAATTTGGCGCTCAAATCGTCATGGAAGCGATCGCCCATCGCAAACATGTGATTATGATGAATGCCGAACTTGATGGCACCATTGGCCCCATCCTCAAAGTCTATGCGGATAGAGCAGGCGTCATCCTCAGCGCTTGTGATGGCGATCAGCCAGGGGTGCAAATGAACCTCTACCGATTTGTCAAAAGCATTGGTTTAACTCCCTTATTGTGCGGTAACATTAAAGGACTTCAAGACCCCTATCGCAATCCCACCACCCAGGAAGGATTTGCTAAACGTTGGGGTCAAAAGCCCCACATGGTGGCTAGCTTTGCCGATGGAACCAAAATCTCCTTTGAGCAAGCGATCGTTGCTAATGCCACAGGCATGAAAGTCGCCAAACGCGGAATGCTCGGATATGACTTCAACGGCTACGTTGATGAAATGACCCAAATATATGATGTTGAACAACTCAAACAACTGGGTGGTATCGTCGATTATGTAGTTGGAGCCAAACCCGGCCCTGGCGTATATGTATTTGCGACTCACGACGACCCCAAGCAACGTCACTATCTCAACTTATACAAATTAGGTGAAGGTCCGCTTTACAGCTTTTATACTCCTTATCACCTCTGTCATTTTGAAGTTCCGCTTTCCGTAGCGCGTGTAGTTTTGTTCGGCGATGCAGTCATGTCTCCCCTAGCAGGCCCCTTAGTAGATGTTGTCACCACCGCCAAAATTGACCTGAAAGCCGGAGAAACCTTAGATGGCATCGGTTACTACATGACCTACGGACAATGCGAGAATTCCGATATCGTCCAACAGCAAAATCTTCTACCAATCGGTTTAGCCGAAGGATGTCGCCTCAAACAAGACATTTCTAAGGATCGAGTCCTCACATACGAGGATGTAGAATTACCCGAAGGCAGACTTTGCGACCAACTACGAGCCGAGCAAAATAGCTATTTCGCCCCAGAAAAAATTCTGGCGACAGTTGGGTAATAGGGTTTCATATTGTAGACGCCGGGATGAGGAGATGGGGAGATGGGGGAGAAATAATTATTCCCCATTCCCCATTCCCCAGTCCCCAGTCCCCAGTCCCCAGTCCCCAGTCTCCATCTTCTTTGAATTCATGAAAATTGCTCTAGTCCACGATTATTTAACCCAGCGGGGTGGGGCAGAGCGTGTATTTGAACTGCTTTGTAAGCGTTATCCCGAAGCAGACATTTTCACATCTGTGTACGATCCGCAAAAAACTATTGATTTAGGCGATCGCATAGTCAACACAACTTTATTACAAAAAATTCCCTATGCAGCAAAGTATTTTAGGTCAATGGCACCTTTATACTTTCCTGCTTTTCGTGCCTTAGATTTACAGGACTACGATTTGATTATTAGTAGTAGCACCAGCTTCGCTAAAGCAGTGCGAAAAAATCCCAATGCTCGCCACATTTGCTTTTGTCATAATGTTACCCGTTTCTTATGGGATACGGCAACTTATTTAAAGGAATATGGAGACTATAAATATTTTGCTTCTTTAATTGAGCAAGTATTCCAAGTCATGAGAAAGGTAGACCTGAAATATGCACAGGAGCCTGACCTTTATATTGCTAATTCTAGTGTTGTTGCCCGCCGAATTGAAAATATTTATGGCAAACAGGCAATGATGGTTAACTATCCCATCGATACGAGTAAATTTGTTTTTTCTAATATTAAAGATGAATATTATCTCGCCTCGGCTCGGATGATTAGCTATAAACGTCTTGATATCATAGTCGAAGCTTTTAATTGGCTAGGCTGGCAACTGTTAATATCAGGTGATGGCCCAGAGCTAGAACATTTAAAATCCAAAGCCTTACGAAATATTCAATTTTTGGGACACGTAAGCGATCACAGACGCAAAGACTTATTTTCTAAAGCCAAATCAATTATTGTAGCAGCTCTAGAAGACTATGGATTAGTTCCAGTAGAGGCTAATGCTAGCGGCACACCAGTTATTGCCTATGGAGCAGGTGGAGTATTAGATACTCAAATTCCTGGTGAAACAGGAGTCTTTTTTAAAAGACAAACACCTGAATCTTTGCAAGTTGCATTACTAGAGGCTAAGGGAATTTCTTGGGATTATGATCGCATTCGTAATCATGCAGTTACAAACTTTTCTGAAAAGGCATTTTTTAGTAAAGTTGAGCAAATTATTAATCAAGCTTGTGGTATATATCATCCTAATTTGGAATTTTAGATTTTGGCTGACAATTTTTTACTAGATGATTGTTAGATAAATTTACAATCATCCTATCTATTCAAATTTGGTATCAACACATTTGATATCTTAACTGTTAGTGTAGATTGCCGTTGGCATAGCCTCTCGTAGAGAAGACAAGGATAATAAAAATGGTTCAAACTAGCCTAAGTTCTCAGATAACTCCAGTTTCGGAAACTGAACCAAGTTATGGACAAATGTTTAGCGTCTTGGTTCGGAGATTTCCTTGGTTTTTAGTAGTATTTATTGGTTCTATTACTATTGCTGGTATGGTAACTTTAAAGACTAAACCAACTTACAGAAGTTCGATGCAACTGCTAGTAGAACCTAACTATCAAGGTAAGACAGAAGCAGGTGGAGTAGAAAATGAGTTTACCGACTCTAATGTGGTAATAGATACTGCAACCCAGCTTAACTTGATGCAAAGTTCGGGTTTAATCCAAAAAGCAGTTGATAAACTTCAGTCTGAATATCCAGACATCACTACAGATGAGATTAAAGGTTCTTTGGTCTTAAGTCAATTAAGAAGCAAAGAAGATAATGTTGCTACTAAAATATTTCAAGCTGAATACACTGATAAAGACCCACAAAAAACCCAAAAAGTTTTGGGCGCAATTCGACAAGTTTATGTTGAATACAACAAACAACAACAGGATTCGCGTTTACAAAAGGGTCTGCAAATTATCCGAGAACAGTTAAGTAAAGCCAGTGAAGAAGTCAAAGCAGCTGAGACAAACCTCCAAAGATTTCGCAGAAACCAAAATTTAATTGATCCAGAATCACAGGCTAAAGCAATTGAGACAGCTTTAAACAATATTGCCCAAGAACGTCAGACAACTCGTTCTCAATATGGTGAAGCTTTAGCACGTCAAAAATCTTTAGAAGAACAACTTAACCGTACTCCACAGAATGCTTTAGTAGCTTCGCGTCTGAGTCAATCTACTCGCTATCAAAGCTTACTCAACGAAATTCAAAAAACAGAACTAGCGCTATCACAAGAACGCTTACGCTTTACAGATGCAACTCCTAGCGTGCAAAAGCTCAAAGAACAGCTTCAGAGTCAGAAGGAATTATTGCAACAAGAGGTAGGAAGAACTTTAGGCACAAAGTCTGCTAGTACATTTATTTCTGGAGACTCTCTGTTAGAAAAAGGACAGCTTGGTCAAATTGACCTCAACCTTGCTAGTCAGTTAGTAGAAACTCAAACAAATTTAGTTGCTTTAAGTGCCCGCGACCAAACTTTGGCTAAAAAAGAGAATGAACTGCGTTTTGAAATCAAACGCTTTCCACCTTTATTGGCTTATTACAATCGGATGCTACCGCAGCTACAATTTAGCCGTGAAAGATTAGAACAGCTTTTGAGGGCAGAACAACAATTACGGCAAGAACTTGCTAAGGGTGGATTTAATTGGGAAGTTGTAGAAGAACCTCAAAAAGGCGCACAATTAGGCCCTAATCCCCAGCAGAATTTGCTCTTAGGTGCAGTGGTTGGGTTAATGTTAGGAGGAATTGCTGTCTTTATTCGGGAATCGATTGATGATTCAGTTCATACTACTGCTGAGTTAGAGAAGCAAATACCCCTACCATTGTTAGGAACAACTCCCAAATTACCGCCAGCCAAACCGAGAGAATCAATGATTAAATTGCCTTTCGGCAAGCCAGAAGTTCTCGCACCTTGGACAATTCAAGTATTACAATCTCCACCGCGTTGGGAATCGCTCGATCTGATTTACAAAAACATCGAACTTTTAAATACTGTTTCTAATTTAAAATCTTTGATGGTCACTTCGGCTTTGCCGGATGAGGGGAAATCAGCTTTAGCGTTGGGTTTGGCAATGAGTGCTGCGCGTTTACATAAAAGGGTACTGCTAATTGATGCCAACTTACGCGATCCTAGTCTGCACGAACAGTTGAATCTTCCCAACGAACAGGGGCTTTCAACTCTATTGTCTAGCGATGCTACTCTACCCAACCAGATTAGTATTCAGTACACAGGTTCAGCTTACATCGATATTTTGACCGCTGGGCCAAAACCTGCTGATCCGGCTAATCTGTTGAGTTCTCCTCGGATGATGCAATTGATGGCAGCATTTGAGGAAAACTATGATTTGGTACTCATAGATGCTTCCCCAGTTCTCGGCATGGTGGATGCCATGCTCACTGCATCATCCTCTCGTAGTGTGGTTATGGTGGCAAGCATCGGTATTGTGACCCGAAGCCAGTTGACTCAAGCCACAGCTATGCTCAGCAAGTTAAACTTGATTGGAGTTGTAGCAAATGGAGTATCAAACTCTAGCAGTAATTACGTACCTTATATGAAACAACAGCAATTAGCCCTGCGCCAAGCTGTGGAAAAATAGATTAGGCATGGGGTATTGGTGAGCCGGTGCGATATCTACAATTTACGCCAGAACACATATCTTTTTAAGTAGGGTAGCACAGCTGTGCTACCCTACAAATGTATCAAAATATATAAAAATTTCAATTTATTACTATCAGGAAAAATTCTATATATTTATGCTATCTTTATAAGTTTGCAGAAGAATTACTGACTAATTAAAGACTAAATAAAGAATTTATTTGAGCGCTCGCTATTTCTACATCCTCTTATATTCTAGAGATTAAAGCACTTCTAAAAAGTTAGAACACAAGAGTGGATTGGTTTTGTTACTATCGACCCAAGAAACACCTCAGGATAATTAAGATATAGATTCATGGGTAATTTTTCTCTACACTCTACTACCAGTAGTTACTTAAAAAATTCCGATTACCCACGCATCTGGAAATAATATTGCTCGTAATTAAGCATAAGATTTCAGACCCTTATCTCCACAGATAGCTTAGTTTTAGATAGAGTCTAAATCACTGTCTTTAACATAATTACGAATTAGCTTGATAGCTTTTGATAACACCTCAGCAATTCACTCTTGTATCAACGCGAAGACATTATGACGACTTCAATAATTCCAGTTATAGAGAATTTTTATGATCTAACCCCACAACACCAAGATAGTTGCTTTGGAGAATGCACGCTTTTGTGGCGACGGGGTAAACTGTTGGTGAAGCCACCAGGACTAGTCAAACTACCATATTTGGCTTCATTAAATAGTCAGCGATCGCTAGTAGAATGCTTAAAACATTCTCCTGTAAATTTAGTGAGCATAGATGTAAAACTGGGTAAAGATTTACTACAGTTTTGGGCAGATGCCTGCGAACAAGCTCATAAGCCAATATTCTTACGCATACCCGCTAACAAGAAACAGCTAAAACAAGGTAATCAAACCTTGAGATGGTTACAGCAAATAATTGATTGGATTGTTGCTTTTTCGTTGCTGTTATTACTCAGTCCAGTTATCCTAGGATTGATTATATTGATGCAAATTTACTCACCAGAAACACTTTTTTGCCATGAATGGCGTGTTGGAGAAAGAGGTAGACTTTTTCGAGCCGTTAAATTTTCCACGACACTAAACGACAACATCACACCGTTAGGGCGTTGGATGCATAAATATAGTCTCAACAATTTACCATTGTTACTTAACGTACTGCGCGGTGACATGAGTTTGATGATATCTCGTTGTTGGACTTTAACAGATGTAATACAACTAATTGAAGAAGAATACACAATTGAAAATTCAGAAATTTATCTGTACGGTAATTGATTGATGGTTTCACCGTCAGGATTCAGAATCTAGAATTTACAAGACTTTAATATCCAAGTTGAAGAATTTCAATAGAATCAAGCAACTGTGTTATTAATTCTAGATTTTCTAATTATTCTGAATTCTGACTTATGAATTCTGAATTTTCAGTTTTTATATGCTAAGTTATTGTTAAAAAAATTCATGCTTTTCAAACTTCCTCAATCAATCAGCAATCTGCTCAAAGCTACAAATTTTTGGCAAGAAAACTATTTAATATTGCGAGAATTTACACACTTTCGCAAAATAGCAACGTTAGCTCTAATATTCTCAATTTTTGCAGCAACATTTGAGGGTGTAAGTATTGGCTTCTTGCTCTCATTTTTACAAAGCTTAACTAGTCCAAATGCTCAACCTGTTCAAACAGGAATAGAATGGTTTGATATTTTGATTTTGGGAGCAAAGACATCTGCACTTAATCGTCTATACCGGATATCTTCGCTGATTTTATTGAGTACTTGGTTACGCGTTGCTTTCAATTATTTTGCCCAAGTTTACATTGAATTATCTCAATTGTATCTTGGCGATCGCTTACGTAAGCAAATTTTTGAACAGCTGCAAGCATTATCGCTAAGTTACTTTGCCAAAACTCGCTCTGGGGAGCTAATTAACACAATCACCACAGAAATCGAGAGGATAAGACAAGGCTTCAGTGCCGGAGCTTTTTTGATTACTAGAGGACTAACAACTTTTGTCTACTTAATATCAATGTTTTTGATATCATGGCAATTAACTTTGATTTCAGCATTGATATTTACCCTTTTAGGTGTAGGATTATCGAATTTAAATGCCAGAGTCAGAGAATCAAGTTTTGGCATGACAACTGCTAATGCTAATTTTACATCGACAGCCGTAGAGTTTATTAATGGGATTCGCACAGTTCACTCCTATGGTACTCAAGAATTTGAGCGCCAGCGTTACTACAAAGCTAGCGATAAAGTAGTAAGTACTACAACTAAAGTTGTTTTCACTTGGACACTTGTCAAGCCAATTGCCGAAGGGGTAGCTACTACGGTATTGGTGGGAATGATTATTTTGGCATTCACTAGTTTAGTTAGTAATGGAACACTACAAGTCGCTTCTTTATTAACATTTTTCTTTGTACTATTTCGTTTTATCCCATTTGTTCAAGATATTAATGGCACCAGAGCATTTCTTAGTACTTTACATGGCTCAGCAGACAACATTAAAAATTTGTTGAAAAGTGATGATAAAAATTATTTTCAAAATGGAAATATTAAGTTTAATGGGTTAAAAAGGTCAATAAATTTAGTATCTGTGGATTTTGGCTACGACGAGAAAAATTTGGTGTTGCATAATATTACCCTAACCATCGAAAAGGGAAAAATGACAGCATTAGTCGGAGCTTCCGGTGCTGGTAAAACAACCCTTGCAGATTTGATTCCCCGATTTTATAATGCCACAGAGGGGAGTATTTTTATCGATGAAATTGATATCCGACTGTTTGAAATTAACTCCCTGCGTCGCAAAATAGCTGTTGTCAGTCAGGATACTTTTATCTTCAATACCACAGTTTGGGAAAATATTAGTTACGGGACTAAAGAAGCTACAAATGATGAAATTCAAGAAGCTGCTAAATTAGCAAATGCATTAGAATTTATTTTAGAAATGCCAGAAGGTTTTAATACCCAATTAGGAGATAGGGGTGTTAGATTATCTGGAGGGCAAAGACAGCGAATTGCTATTGCACGGGCGCTACTACGGAACCCAGAAATTTTAATTCTGGATGAAGCAACGAGTGCTTTAGATTCTGTATCCGAGCGCTTAATTCAAGATTCATTAGAAAAGCTATCTGTTGGCAGAACAGTAATTGCGATCGCTCACCGTCTTTCTACTATTTCTAAAGCAAATAAAGTTGTGGTATTGGAAGCAGGGCGGATAGTAGAGCAAGGCAAATATCAAGAACTACTTGGACGCAAAGGGAAGCTTTGGGAATATCACCAAATGCAATACTATAATTCGTAATTCGTAATGCTCACTGGAGGCGAGAAGCAAGCTACGTAATTCGTAACGATGCTTGTTCCTCGCTAACGTAATTCGTAATTTATTAATTATGAATTGGTTATTTTGCTCAATTAGTTATAGGTTTAAAAAGAAAAAACAATGGTAAATTTAGGCTACCATACTGCTAAAACTCAGGGTAAATTTAATCGCTCTTTATATAAAGCAGTGCTTTCTCAAATTGTCAGTATCCCGATAAAACAAACTCAGCAAGTTCCGATAAGTGTCTATGCTTTATCATGTGAACGCGATTTGCCAGAGCAAGTGGCAAGTATCCGCTCATTCATTCATCATGTTGGCGTTCCAGATACATTCACAGTGGTTTCTGATGGCAGTTACACTGATTCTAGCTGTAATTTACTCTGTCGCATCCATCCCTGCGTTCAGGTAGTACTTTTACGAAACTTTGTGAGAACAGATTTACCTCAATGTGTTGTTGATTATGCCCAACTACATCCGATGGGTAAAAAATTGTCGGCATTAATGTCAATTCCTATTAATGGAACTACAATTTACACTGATTCAGATATTTTATTTTTTCCTGGAGGCATAGACTTAATTAATTTAAGTAACTCAGATGATAAATTCTCCCTTTATTTAGCTGATTGTTCTATGTCGCTAGACAAACGAATTATTTATGATGAGTCTGAGAAATTAAATCCAGTCAATGGGGGATTCATCTTATTTAGACAGGAATTTGACTGGGATTTTGCTATTAAACGTTTAGCAAATCTTCCAGAAGCTCCTAGTTATTTTACTGAACAAACAATTGTACATTTGACAATGCATCACAATCATGGTCAGCCTCTATGTCCAAAAAAATATGTTCTCAATGTAGAAGACCAGTTTATCTATCCAGATAAATCTGCAAGTAAAAATATTGCTCTTAGGCACTATGTTAGTGATGTTAGGCATAAATTTTGGTTCAATGTTGGTAGATAAACTGATGAGATAGAGCTTATATACACGAATAACTAAATTAATAATTATGTGGAAATAATTAAAAATTAATGCCTAAAATAATTAATAATCTCAAGCCAAATAAATTGTACGGAGAAGTTTTTGCAGAAAACCTGATTTATCAATGCTCCAATTTTGAAGTAGGTGAAGGCGGAGGTGTTGAAACTTATTTAGGTTCTTTGTTTGAACATCGTTCGTCTGATATTAGCGATCGCGTGATCAAATTGCTCAATAATCTTGACCAAAGCCAGTTCAAATTACTGCATCTCCACAGTCCAGATTTACTATTGCAGCTTACAGGTGAATGTCCTACAGCTTTTAGCGTTCATAATCATGCATTGTATTGTCCTAGTGGTACAAAGTATTTAGCTGGAGAGCGGACAATCTGTGAGCGCAACTTTTCTTATTTAGGATGTACCTGGGGTAAATTAGTAGATAAATGCGGTAGCCGTAAACCTTTAAGAACTTTTAGAGAAATTCAAGGTACTCAACAATTTTTAAATATATTAAAAAATCTAAAAGTTACCTTTATTGCTAATAGCGAATATATCCGTCAAGAGTTAATTAAAAGCGGTATAGCAACCGAGCAAACTGTCACAGTACATTGTGGAATTTCTCTGCCCAAAATACCAACTGCACCCCTAAACTTAGAAGTCCACCAAAATCAAAGAATTTTATTTGTTGGTCGGATTGTTTCTGATAAAGGCTTAGAATGGTTGATTAAAACCTTAATACATACAAATCGGCAAATTCAACTTGATATTGCAGGTGAAGGTTGGGAACGACCACGCTTAGAAAAATTAGCAAATACCTTGGGATTGAGTAACCGAATTACTTGGCATGGTTGGTGCGATCGCCATCAATTAAATCAACTATATCAACAGTGTTTTGCAGTCATCTTTCCCAGTGTTTGGCCTGAACCTGCTGGTCTTGTGACTCTTGAAGCATATGCTCGTTATCGACCTGTAATTGGTAGTGCAGTCGGAGGTATTCCAGAACATTTACATGATGGAGAAACGGGTATTCTTGTTCCGAGTAATAACATTAAAAAACTAGCCCAAGCCATTAATTGTTTGTCTACAGATTATCAAAAAAGCCGAGAGATGGGTGTACAAGGTCATGCTTTATTGATAAAAAAATTTACAATGGATACTCATATAAAAAATCTGCAAACAATTTATGCAAAAACAATAGCCGAATTTTATTCTCCAGATAAAAAATTATAGAGGATTCCTCAAGAAATTAATAGAGAAAAATATGTCATTGCATCAACAACCATTAGTCAGCGTTATTATTCCTACTTATAATCGACCGGAGTATCTCAAGCAAGCGATCACTAGCGCTGTCGAACAAACTTATCGAAATATTGAAATTATTGTTTCTGATAATTGCAGTCTCGAAAATCCCCAAGCCATTGTCACATCTTTTGACGATTCACGCATTCGATTTTGGCGACATCAGCAAAACGTCGGTATGCTTGCTAATCAGCAACATGCCTTTAAAATGGCGCAAGGTAAATATGTTGCTAGCCTTCACGACGATGATATGTGGAATCAAGACTTTTTAGCAAAACTTGTACCACCATTAGAACAAAACCCTGACTTAATTCTCGCTTTTTGCGACCAATATATTATAGATGCAAATGGTATAATTAATCATATTGGAACTGAACAGAATACACGCAGTTACAAGCGTGACAAACTTAGACCAGGAATTCATCAACCTTTCTCCAAAATTGGATTGATAGATAAAAGCATACCCACTGCTGCATCTTGTGTAATTCGTAATAACTTTGTTGATTGGGATAGTATTCCCCTAGAAATTGGTGGAATGTGGGATTTATATTTAACCTATCTCTGCTGTATATCTGGTCATGGTGCTTACTACTATCCACAAAGACTAACGCGATATCGTGCCCACGAGCAAACTGATACCATGCTTAGTGGTAGTCGAGATGTACAGGCAAAAATTCGCAAAGCTAAAAACGAAATATTTTGTTATCGAGCCTTAATGGAAGACACTCGCCTACAAGAATTTAGCACACACTTTCAACAAAAATGGTTAGAAGCTAATACCACATTAGGAATTGGTTTACTGCGAAACGAACAAATAGCGGCAGCACGTTCTTATTTTTGGCAGGCATTGAAAAAACAAAAATTTAATCTGCGAACTATCGCTGCACTGACTCTCAGTTTTACTCCGCGAATTTTCACAAATAAATTAATCGGATTCTCGAAATAATATATAAGCTGTGATGAATTATATAGTTATTATTAACGAACTACAAACAACATAAATAAAACTCTCCTCAACTCTCTCTGTGCCTCTGTCTTGGAAAGTTCAGATGCCTGCGGCAAGCCGCAAAGCGTCTACGGAGGAAACCTCCGCTCAGACTTTCCGCTGCGTCTGTGCGTGAGCTTTTCTTCCTAAAAAAATAGTGTATGAAACTTTGCATTATTACCCACAAAATTAAAAAAGGTGATGGTCAAGGTCGAGTAAACTACGAAGTTGCCCAAGAAGCAATCCGTCGTGGTCATCACCTGACATTATTAGCCAGTGAAATTGCACCAGAACTAGAACATAACACTCAAGTTGATTGGATTCAAATTCCAGTCAAAGGCTATCCCACCGAACTTATTCGTAATTTCATCTTTGCTCAAAAAAGTGCAAATTGGTTACACAAACATCGCTCTAACATTGACTTAATCAAAATCAATGGCGCGATTAATATGGCCGCTGCTGACGTGAATGCTGTACATTTTGTCCATAGTTCGTGGTTGCGATCGCCAGTTCACATTTCCCGCAATCGCCGAGATTTATATGGTTTGTATCAGTGGCTATTTACTGCTTTTAACGCCCGTTGGGAAAAACAAGCTTTTCAAAAAGCTCAAGTCGTTGTAGCCGTATCCGAAAAGGTAGCCCAGGAATTAATTAACATTGGCGTACCCCGTTCTCGCATTCAGGTAATTGTCAATGGAGTAGACCTCGAAGAGTTTACCCCTGGTACAAGCCACCGCCAACAATTAGGTTTACCAGAAAATGTCACCCTATCACTTTTCGCCGGAGACATCCGCACTCCCAGAAAGAACTTAGATACAGTCCTGCACGCCTTAACCAAAGTTCCCGATTTACATCTGGTAGTGGTGGGTCACATCGAAGGTAGTCCCTTCCCCCAATTAGCCGCTTCCTTGGGATTAAACGAACGCGTGCATTTTGTGGGATTTCGCCGTGATATCCCCGAAATTATGCGGGCAGTAGATTTATTTATTTTTCCTTCCCGATATGAAGCTTGCAGCCTCGTATTGTTAGAAGCACTTGCTTCCGGACTGCCGGTAATTACTGCCACAGCTACCGGAGGTGCAGAGTTAGTAACACCACAATGCGGCATCGTCTTACCCGACTCAGATGATATCGATGCATTGGCAATGGCGCTGATGTCTATAGTAAGCGAACAAGCGCTGATGCAACAAATGAGTCAAGCTGCTCGTTCTGTAGCAGAACAACACAGCTGGACTACTATGGCACAAACTTATGTGGATCTATTTGAGGAGTTAAGCAAGAATGCGGAACACCGTTCTCATACCAACTTATCGCCGTCCACAAGACCTCTCACGCTGCCTTTTGGCGCTACAGGAGCAAACTAAACCAGCCCATCAGGTGATAGTGGTTGTCCGCGACACTGATGCAGAAACTTGGGAATTTCTCTCTACCAGACGCTATACGAACGCCCAATTCAAAGCAGACATACCACTCCAAACTGTGAGAGTCACCCAACCGGGGGTAGTAGCAGCCCTCAACGCCGGACTGGCAGAGGTGGAGGGCGATATTGTTTCCATTACTGATGATGATGCTGCACCCCACCCCGATTGGTTAGAGCGCATCGCCGCTTACTTTACCTGTGATAGTCGCCTTGGCGGTCTTGGTGGGCGTGATTGGATACATCATGGCAACAAACTAGAAGATGACTCCCGCCTGATAGTTGGTCGGTTGCAGTGGTTTGGGCGCGTAATTGGCAACCATCATCTAGGAGTAGGAGAACCCCGCGAAGTCGATGTTCTCAAGGGCGTAAACATGAGTTTTCGCAAAGAGGCTATTGGGCAATTGCGCTTTGACGAGCGGATGCGAGGTACAGGAGCGCAAGTACACTTTGAAATGGCATTTACGCTGGCATTAAAGCGAGCTGGTTGGAAAATAATTTACGATCCTAACGTTGCTGTAGAACATTACCCAGCACAACGTTTTGACGAAGACCGACGAAACAACTTTAATGAAATTGCCTTAATTAATTTAGTTCATAATGAAACCCTAGTTTTATTAGAACATCTATCATTTATCCATCGAATTGTATTTTTATTTTGGGCAATATTAGTTGGAACTTGCGATAGTTTAGGTTTAATCCAATGGCTAAGATTTCTACCCAGCCAAGGACAATTAGCAACTAAAAAGTTGTTAGCATCTTGGTCTGGACGGTGGCAAGGATATAAAAAATTCGTAATTCGTAATGACGCTCGTTCCTCGCTACCGCTTCGCTAACGTAATTCGTAATTGATATTGAATGATTTCTAAGCAGATACTTTTTAATAGTTTTTCACAAGAAACCTATTCTCCCGAAGAGCGATCGCTACAGGGTTGGATGGCGATCGCCGGATTTATCTTATTAACTGTAGTTTGTTATTTTGCTGGTGCTACTGCTGCATTGCGCTCGATTTTTCCGGTGACAGCTTTAATAGTAGCTGTGTTTTTATACTTGCGTCATCCGATTCTCTACATCGGCTTTACTTGGTGGATATGCTTTCTCACACCTTTAGCTACCCGCTTAGTTGATTATCGGGTGGGGTGGGACCCTACCCGTCAAATGCTGATTGCACCATATTTAGTGGTGTTTGTTACCATAGCAACTTTTTTCCGACGTTTTAAAAGCGCTTCTCGTCAGGGGGGTTTACCGTTTGTTTTGGCTTTTATCGGAGTCTTCTACGGCTTTTTAGTAGGTTTAATTTACAACGCACCAATCCCCGTAGCACGTGGTTTATTGGATTGGTTAGGCCCGGTGATTTTTGCTTTTCATTTATTTATTAACTGGCGAGATTATCCCAGCTATCGCCAAAATCTTCAGCGAACATTTCTGTGGTGTGTGTTAATTTTAGGAGCTTATGGTGTATATCAATTTGTTGTTGCTCCTGAGTGGGATAGATACTGGCTGATACAATCAAAACAATTCATGAGTTCTGGAAACCCTGTGCCTTTTGGGATGCGCGTTTGGAGTACGTTGCATTCAGTCGGCCCTTTTGGTTCCGTCATGCAAGCTGGGTTGTTGTTGTTATTTACCAGTTCCGGAAGTTTAATTTTTCCGGCTTCAGCTGTTGGTTACCTATCATTTTTGTTAACACAAGCCCGTACTAATTGGGGGGGATGGTTATTAGGAATCCTTATGATTATGGGTTCAGTCAAGACGCGAATTCAGATGCGCTTAATAACCATAATTGTGGTGATGGCAATTTGTGTTATACCATTGACAACCATTGAGCCAATTTCTCATGTTGTGTCAGATCGGCTGCAAACTTTTTCTAATTTGCAAGAAGATAACAGTTTTAAAGATAGATCCCAAAGTTATGACAAAAATCTCAGTTTAGCTCTTTCTAATGCTTTAGGTAATGGATTAGGAAATATTTGGAAAGTTAACGAAAAAACCGGTCAAATCGAAGTAGTGGTAATTGATAGTGGCATTTTAGATATGTTTTTTACCCTGGGTTGGTTTGGAGCCATCTTTTATATGGGTGGATTAATCTTGTTAATTATTAATGTTAGCAAATATAATGAAGGTCGTTTTGATAGTTTTATCAGTGCTGCCCGTGCCATTGGTATTAGCTCTGCTACACAACTAGTTATCGGTAGTGGCATGTTGAGTGTAGCAGGTATGATTCTTTGGGGATTTTTAGCTATGGCTATGGCAGGACATAAATATTATCTTCATCAACAAAAGTAAGAGAAAAAATACTTTTAATAAACAGATTAAAATTATGAAAGTAATTATTGTAATGCCACTAGCCGAACAACGAGGCGGCGGTGAAATGATGCTCTGGGATTTGATGCAACAGGGACGTAATGCTGGTGTAGAGTGGCTAGTGATATTTTTAGAAAACGGCCCGATGGTAAAACAAGTAAAGTCCCTTGGCATTGATGCACAAGTTGTGGAAATTGGACGTTTACGACAAATTCACCGTTTTTTTGCTGCTGTTTTGCAGATAGCTGCGATCGCTCGCCAGGAACATGCAGATATAATCGTTAATTGGATGTGGATAACGCATATATCTGGAGGTCTGGCGGCAATGTTGGCGGGGTTACCTGCTGTGTGGTATCAGCTAGAAGTGCCTAGTGATAAAACTTGGTTGGTGCGACTTGCTACTTTAATCCCAGCGCGGGCAATTATTACTTTATCTGAAGATGGCAAGCAAGCACAAGCGCAGATTTGGCCCCACAGACCAACACCCTTAGTCTATCCTGGTGTAGCACTAGAGCGATTTGAACCTAATGCTTTACCTTCTCCTCAAGAAGCACGCCGAAAGTTAGGTTTACCTTTGCACGGACCGTTAATTGGAATTGTTGGACGATTGCAACGATGGAAGGGAATGCACGTATTAGTACAAGCAATGCCCAAAATTTTACAGCAGTATCCCGATGCCCATTGTGTAATAGTTGGTGGTAAGCACGATTTTGAACCGGATTATGAAGACTTTTTAAAAGCAGAAATCGCCGCTTTAGGTTTGAAAGAGCAAGTAATTATGGCTGGGTTACAGCGCAATATTCCAGAGTGGGTGCAGGCGATGGATGTATTCGTTCATGCATCCGATAAAGAACCGTTTGGCATTGTGATTATTGAAGCGATGGCATTGGGAAAACCTGTGATTGCTGGCGATGCAGGCGGGCCAACTGAGATTATTACAGATGGAATGAATGGACTATTAACACCTTACGGCAATGCAGATAAATTAGCGATCGCTATTCTCCGCTATCTTGATGAGCAAGAATTCGCCCAAAGTGCTGGAGTCGCTGCACGACAACGCGCCCTCGATTTTTCAACCCACAGTTATGCTCAAAATTTTATCAACGCCGTTCGCTCTGTAATACCAAGCGTTTCATAAATATAAAATAGCATCAATTCTTGTCGCGCCTTTTAGGCAATTTTAAAAAAGTAAAGGGAATTTCTAAGCGTTGAGCTATATACTGCACTTGCTCTAAAGTTTTGTGGGAACGAATTTGCCGTTCCCCCTTGTTGTTGTGATGCCTGCGGTATTTCATTTATCTGTTTGCCTTTTTCTTACATAAAGATGTGAAAACCAAACTATTTAACTCGTTGATTATCCAACGTATGAAATATCATGCGATCGTAGTAGTCTAAATTGTATCTGGGTCAATATTTAACTCTCGCAATTTTGCTGCCAAACGTTGTGCTTTTTGTTCTGCTTGTTCTAATCTTTTTTCTGCCTGTTCTGCTGTTTCTTCAGGTGTTGGTACTAGTTGACCATCTGGTGTAAAAAACCGCAATAGTCCCTGATGAATTCCTAAATATAATTCTAACTGTTGACTCCACAAATATCCTTGCTCATTTAGTTGTAAAGGTTGATATTTTCCATCTACTAAATGAAATCCGGCAAATTCTAATGTATATGGGTCGAACCAAAAATAATCTAAAGTGCGGAAAGTATCTTGATAAATTTCTTTTTTTAAACCTCTGTCTGTCTTCGCCGTTGAATCTGACAAAATTTCTAGAATTAAATTTGGATATTTGCCATCTTCTTCCCAGACTACCCAACTTTTACGGGTTTTGCGATCGCATCCCAACACTACAAAAAAATCTGGCCCTCGAAAGTATTCTGATTTGAGTTGGCGGGGACTGTAGTAGATAGTCAAATTTCCAGCTGTATAGAAATCATTTCTATCTCGCCACAGCCATTCTAGACATGTCAAAAGTAAAATTATTTGCCGTAAATGTAGTTCAGTTTCCAAGGGAGGCTCATCACTATATAAATCACCAGGGGGAAAAATTACATCACTACGGATGCCTTCTTGAGCATCTAATTCTTCAGCTATGGTCATAGAATGAATAGAGCATCAATTAGTTATGGATTTATTTTAGCAGTGTTGTAACTGATATCGTCCTCTAGCATCGTCTATTTACTTAAAAATGCCTTAAAATAAGTGACATTTCGCCCTAGTCAGGTGAAGTATATTAAAAATTTATTTTTATAATTGAAAATTTTATTTTCTTTTTCAGTTAAGTAACTTTTACTATTTGATATGTATCTTTTAGTAAAAATTTTAATTAATCTATGTATGATTTATCATTCAATATTATTTATTATTCACATTTATTACCTATTTTTCGTTAGCATTTAGGAAAGAGAGCATTTATTTTTAAAACATAATCAATTACTTACTTAGTAGTCATTTATTAATGAAACTTTAGAGTTTTGATAAGCGTACTCTGTTCTAGACATCAGCTAAGCTTTTACTACAAAAAGTATGAGGCATTATATGAATAGTTAGCTTTTTGATGGCACTATCCAATGTCTAAAGACTTATTAATTTCCTTTCAGTCGGCATACAGCAATCTCGAACTGTTTCCGTTAATGGAACGGAACGAAATGGAAAGATTTAGAGTCGAATATGGTGATGATTTAATAGCAGACCTCAACCAATTAGTTGAAGACAGTCCCAATGGAGATAGTAAAATTGTCTTTACAGGACATCGTGGTTGTGGTAAGTCAACTTTGTTAGCTGAGTTTAGTAGACAAATTCAAAATAAGTATTTTGTAGTTCTATTTTCTATTGCTGATAAAATCGAAATGTCAGCAGTTAATCATATTAATATTCTGTTTGCTATTGCAGTTAATTTAATGTTAGAGGCAGAAGCACGCCGAGTTGATATTCCTCAAAGTACTAAAGAAGCTCTTTATAAATGGTTTGCTACTCGCACTCGCACTGAAGAATACAATTGGCACGCTGAAACAGAGATAGGTTTTAACCTTCTTAAGTTGATTAGCTCTAAATTAAAAGCTGATGCTACCGTTAGGGATGAAATCAAGCAAGAGTTTGAACGCCAAATATCAGATTTAGTCGCCAGAATTAACGAAATTGCTGCTTTGATTCAAGTTGCTACTCAACAAGATATTTTAGTTATTATCGATGATTTAGATAAACTCGATTTAAGCAGAGTCAACGAAATTTATAAGGATAACATTAAAGCTCTTTGCCAACCGAATTTTCGGATTATTTACACTATCCCGATTGCAGTCCTTCGGGAAACATTTATTAGTACAATACTTACTACAGAAACTAATGACCAAATTGTAGCAATGCCTGTTCTCAAAATATTTGAAAAAGGGAAAAATCGCTTTCCTAATGCTCAACCGCGTCCAGAAGCGACAAAGATTCTCGGTGAAGTTTTATGCAAGCGAATTCCTGTAGAATTAATCTTACCACAAACTGCTGAAAAAATTGTGATTTCTAGTGGCGGTGTATTGCGAGAGTTAATTCGCATTTCTAAAGAATGTTGCCGTATTTGTTTGCGGATGATTCGCCGAAATCCTACTGCTGAAGTTGTTATTAATGATGCAATTCTCACCCAAGCTATCAATAAAATTCGTAATGATTTTTCGATACGTTTAGGAAAAGTTGATATAGACATCTTGCAAAGTGTTTATGAGCAATTTATGCCCAACGATCCCAAACAAGCTGAGTTTTTAGATTTGCTACATGGTTTATATGTTCTAGAATATCGCACTGAAGAAACATGGTACGATGTTCATCCAATTATTATAGAAAGTTTGAGCAGACAGGGAGCTATTGATGTTCGATGAAGATTTTTTAGATGATGAAGGAGAAAATCAAGATGCGTATGATGATTTAATTGTTTCTATTGAAGCTCAAACGCAGGGATTAAATTTACTAATTGCAGTTTGCGACGATCCTAACTTTCGTGATGAAATTATTGCTCGGTATGAGGTCGAACTTCAACCTAATTTTCGTGCATATCGAGTGATTTTAGCACGTCCGGAACCAAGTTTGAAAGCTGCTCTCAACCAACTTGTAGAACAACAAGAATATCTGCGTCAGCGTCAGCCAACTGTAATTAGTGTAACGGGTGCAGAACAACTTTATTTTCTTAGATTAGGAAACGAACAATCAGAACAGGAAAAATTTTTTGGTTACTTACAGTGGACTAGGGAAGGATTGCGCGACTTTCCTTTTGCAATTGTCCTTTGGGTAACTAATCAAATTTTAATCAATTTGATCAAAAAAGCTCCTGATTTTTGGAGTTGGCGCAACGGTGTATTTCGGTTTACATCTAAAAAGACAAATGCTGTTGCTGGTAAAGAATTAGAACCTATACGCTTTGTTTTTCGAGACACAGAATTAGCCAGCACAGATACTAATGAAAATAACTACTTTTCCTTACCTATCCAAGATTTACAAAGGCTAATTGAAAATATTCAACAGCAAAGAGGAACTAAAGACCCCAGCTTGGCTACTTTATACTCAAGATTGGGTGATATTTACCGCAGCAGATTAGAACGTGGGGAGTCTCAGAATTATCAAGAAGAACAAGAATTAGCAATTAAGTATTGGCGTCAAGCGATTGAATTGCAAAATGAATTAGGTTTACAAACAGATTTAGCTGCTAACTTGAATAATTTAGCAGGATTATATCGTGTAACAGGACGCTACACTGAAGCAGAACCACTATATCAACAAGCTTTGCAATTAATAAAATGTTTGTTAGGAGAAAACCATCCTGCTTTTGCTACTAGCCTGAATAATTTGGCAGGAATTTATAAATCTACAGGACAATATAATAAAGCAGAACTTCTCTATCAACAAGCTTTGGAATTGAGAAAACGCTTATTGGGAGAAAATCATGCTGATGTTGTTGCTAGTTTAAATAATTTGGCATTATTATATGACGAACAAGGACGTTATGATCGCGCAGAACCTTTGTATCTGCAAGCGTTAGAACTTGCCAAAAGTTTGCTTGATGAAAATCATCCTTCTCTGGCTTTAATATTGAATAATTTAGCCCTACTTTATTATCATCAAGGACGCTACAGTGAAGCTGAGCCTTTGTCCCAACAAGCAATAGAATTAGATAAGCAATTTTTAGGAGAAGAAAATTCTGATGTGGCAACAGATTTGCACAATTTAGGTTTAATCTACCGCGCTCAAGGACGCTACAATGAGGCGGAGTCTTTGTTTTTACAATCTTTGGAATTGAAGCAACGTGTATTACAAAAGGCGCATCCACTTTTAGCAGATACTATCTATGCTTTGGGTTATTTATATAAAGAACAGGGACGCTACAAGGAAGCGGAAACTTTATCTATCAAAGCCTTGGAACTTGATAAGCTGTTGTTGGGAGAAAATCATCCTCATGTTGCCGAAAGTCTGAACAATTTGGCGGAAATTTATCGGGCAACGGGGCGTTATAGTGAAGCCGAATCACTTTATTTGGAAGCTTTAGGAATTTGTGAGCGAGTCTGGGGGGTTGAGCATGTTCGGTGTGTGGCGATGGGGGAGAATTTAGAAAAGATTGGGGTGGAAAGAAAAAGGAGTTAGAAATAACGGCGTTGCTTAATTCAGGTATGAATTTATTTCACGCACATACGCAGTGGAAAGTCTGAGCAAAGGAAACCTCAGCTTGGAACTTTCCAAAACAGAGGCGCACAGAGCAAGAGTTTGAGATATTGAGTTTTCAAATTTCATACTTCAATTCAGCAACGCCGTGGTGATGTGGTAGCAAAAGCCTGGTTGAAAGTTACGATGGAGGCCAGACATAAAAAATTGGGCAGTCGTTGATTGAATTCGGGCATTCGTTGATTGAATTCGGGCAGTCGTTGATTGAATTCGAGCGGTTGTTTATTGAATTCGGGTAGTAAGGATCTGGTGCGTTACACTGTCGCTAATGCACCCTACTGGTGTGGCAAGGCTAAGATGTTGTAAAAAATTTTCTTGTGGGATGGGTGTCCTCACCCGTCTGGGCGGATAAGATGTCCACCCCACAAGTAGTAGTAAGCGATCGCTCTCCCGATGCAGCATGGATATTACAAAATGGTTGGTCTTTTTGGTAATAGCGAAAAAGGTAATTGTCAAGAGGTGAAGAGTTATGTTTTTCTTACCCATTACCCATTACCCATTGCTGACCCTCACAGATATCCTAAGTATTCAACCGGACATGATATAAAATCTCAAATCCAAAATTGGCTCATTTATTGGCTTGAGCAACCCGCGCTTCAATATCTTCCAAAGTTTGTAACAATAAACGCCTTGCTTGCAATTGCCAACCCCATTTCTGAATTCTGTAAGCTGATACAGTTCCAGCTACAGCGGCTAACAAGCCTATGGGTTGATTTAAAGAAATTCCTAGCAATAAACCTAACCCAGCAATTCCCCAAAATGGTAAGGCTGCTGTTTGTCTTTGTTCTTCAACAATTTGAGTAATTATATTAGATTTATTTGTCGCTAATAATGCTTCTTTAACTTGTCGCTGTTCGGCTGCCGATACTGATAAACCTATTTTACGGCGTAGTTTTTCCATTTTGCGAGCATCAGTACTGTATTCAGTTAGCTCGTCTTCTGCCATCAGCAGGAGTCTTTCTAATTGCGCCATTGTCGATTGTATCTAGGATTGCTATACAGCCATTATCTCGAATAATTGTTATTTTTGGACTATAGCTTGGCATTTAATTGCACAATCTAAAATCACGCTACTCTGACAAGATTGGCGGCAAAATCTAAAATTGAATATGGAAAAATATCCTACTGAAAGCTGACACCAGTCGCAAAAACCGCCATAGGTTAGAAACCTATAACTAATGGCGAAAGTCCTTTCAAAAGGACTAAACCCTGTTAGTAGTATATTTCTCAGTCCAATTGAGTGGACTTGGACTAAAAGCCTGTGAAATTTATTTCTTGGCGGGAGATTAGGCGGGTGCAAGATATAAAACTACTAATTAGGCATTCATAACATATCAACTCAAGAGGTAATACAGATGACGATAGTATCTCCAAGCACTTTATCTCAATCTGACAAAGAGCGATCGCTTGTCCTTTGGTTTGATGAAGTTGGTATTAGTGATATTCCCTTAGTCGGTGGAAAAAATGCATCACTGGGAGAGATGATTCAACAATTAACACCCAAAGGCATTAATGTGCCGACAGGATTTGCTACCACTGCTTATGCTTACCGTCATTTCATCCAATCAGCCGGATTAGAAGCAAAGCTACGAGAATTATTTGCTGACTTGGATGTTGAGGATGTAAAAAACTTACGAGAACGGGGAAAAAAAGCGCGATCGCTATTAATCCATACTCCATTTCCTGTAGAATTGCGAAAAGCGATCGCCGCAGCTTATGAAAGTCTTTGCGATCGCTACAATGCAGAGACAGATGTTGCAGTCCGTTCTAGCGCCACTGCTGAAGACCTCCCCGATGCGAGTTTTGCCGGACAACAGGAAACTTACCTCAATGTTGTCGGCGTGGAAGGAGTTTTAGCAGCTTGTCATAAATGCTTTGCTTCCCTATTTACCGATCGCGCCATTTCTTATCGTCATACCAAGGGATTTGACCACTTTAGCATTGCCCTTGCCGTTGGCGTCCAAAAAATGGTGCGTTCTGACTTAGCAACCTCTGGGGTGATGTTCTCCATTGACACAGAAACCGGCTTTAAAGATGCAGCACTGATTACAGCCGCCTACGGTTTAGGTGAAAACGTTGTCCAAGGGTCAGTAAATCCAGATGAATATTATGTTTTTAAACCAACTTTAAAAGCAGATTTTCGCCCAATTATCGATAAAAAATTGGGCAGCAAAGAACTGAAAATGATTTATGATGACGGCTCAAAATTTACTAAAAATGTCTCTGTTCCTTTCAGAGAAAGAGGAAAATTCGCCCTCAGCGATGCAGAGATTTTACAATTAGCAACTTGGACATGTTTAATTGAAGACCATTATTCCCAAGTCCACGGCATTTACACCCCAATGGATATCGAGTGGGCAAAAGATGGAATAACTGACCAACTTTTTATCGTCCAAGCACGTCCTGAAACTGTGCAATCTCAGAAGACCGGAAATGTGCTGCGGAGTTATCGGTTAGTCTTAGGGACTGGGGAAAAATCTTCAGAATCCTTAGTTCCTCTTCTCACCGGACGCGCCATTGGAGAAGCTATTAGTCAAGGAAAAGTACGTTTAATTTTAGATGTTCATAAACTCGAACAGTTTCAACCAGGGGAAGTTTTAGTAACAGAAAGAACTGACCCTGATTGGGAACCAATTATGAAACGTGCCAGTGCAATTGTTACCAACTCTGGTGGTAGAACATGCCACGCCGCAATTATTGCGCGAGAATTGGGTGTACCTGCGATCGTGGGAACTGGGAATGCTACAGATGTTTTGAAAAACGGTCAAGAAATCACAATTTCTTGTGCTGAAGGCGAAGAAGGAAAAGTCTACGCAGGTTTATTACCTTTTGAAGTTGCAGAAGTCGCCTTAGAGAATTTACCCCGCACCCGCACGCAAATTTTAATGAATGTGGGTAATCCTCAAGAAGCATTAAGTTTATCGGCAATTCCTAACGATGGAGTCGGTTTAGCGCGGACAGAGTTTATTATTGCCAATCAAATCCAAGTTCATCCAATGGCATTGATTCATTATGATTTGTTAAAAGATGAATTTGTGAAAAATAAAATTGCTAAACTTACCGCACTTTATGAGGATAAATCTCAATATTTTGTAGATAAATTAGCCCAAGGCGTCGGTAGAATTGCCGCAGCATTTTATCCAAAACCAGTGATTGTGCGAATGTCAGATTTTAAGAGTAATGAATATGCAAATCTGTTAGGTGGTCAACAATTTGAACCCAATGAAGAAAACCCTATGCTCGGTTGGCGGGGGGCGGCACGTTACTATGATGAAGGTTACAGAGAAGCTTTTGCCTTAGAATGTCATGCCTTGAAGCGGGTGCGGGAAGAAATGGGTTTGACAAATGTTATCCCAATGATACCTTTTTGTCGCACTCCCGATGAAGGGCGGTTAGTGTTAGCAGAAATGGCAAAGAATGGTTTAAAGCAAGGTGTTAATGACTTGCAGGTTTATGTGATGTGTGAATTGCCCAGCAATGTAATTATGGGTGAAGAGTTTGCTGAGGTATTTGATGGCTTTTCCATTGGTTCCAATGACCTAACTCAATTAACACTCGGGTTAGATAGAGATTCCGGCTTAGTAGCACGGTTGTTTGATGAACGCAGTGAAGCTGTGAAGCGAATGGTGAAAATGGCCATAGAAACCGCAAAAAAATGCGATCGCAAAATCGGCATTTGTGGACAAGCACCCAGCGATTACCCAGAATTTGCTCAGTTTTTAGTTGAACAAGGAATTGATTCTATTAGTTTAAATCCAGATTCAGTGTTAAAGACAATGGTGGAAGTGGCAAAAGTTGAAGGCACTAATTTATAATTCGAGAATTTTATGCCAGCTAAAGACCGCTATCACCGAAACTTAAAGAATGCCCTAATAATTTTGTTTAGTCAAAGGTAAGATGACAAACTTGTTAGAAACCGATCGCTTAACAATTCGCACTTGGATACCCGAACGCGATGCCAAACAAGCGTTTGCTATTTATAGTGACCCAGAGGTTACCTATTTTCTTGGTAATGGTTCTCGTGTGACGAGTATTGAGTCACAGCGTCAACGTTTAGTGGATAATCTAGAGCGATCGCACCGACGCAACAATGGTACCGGATCTTGGGCAATTATCGAAAAGGAAACCACAACAATTGTCGGAACTATTCTTCTCAAACAACTGCCCGACAAAGACGGCTTACCCACTCAAGATTATGAAGTCTGCTGGCACTTGGGGCGAGTATCTTGGGGTAAAGGGTATGCAACCGAAGCAGGACGAGGTATGCTCGACTACGGATTTAATGTCTTGAATTTGCCAGTAATTTATGCAGTAGTCAAGCCAGAAAATCATGCCTCAATCCGTGTAACTCAAAGACTAGGTATGAAGCCAGTAGGGCAGACAAAGAAGTATTACGGTATTGAATTGCTCCTATTTGAACAACATGCATCTGAAGGTAGGGAGTGGTGAGTGGGGTGATGAGAAGATGGGGAGACAATGACAAATGACAGATGACAAATAAACTAATGACCAATGACAAATGACAAATGACTAAAAAATGGTTCCGAATTGGAATAGCGGGTATATTTATCTTTTCACTTGCCTTACGGTTTTGGGGACTGGAGCGATTCAACACCCTGGTATTTGATGAAGTTTATTTTGCCAAATTTGGTAATAATTATCTCACGCATACGCCATTTTTTAATGCTCATCCACCGCTGAGTCAATATATGATTGGTATCGGCATTTGGATTGGCAGTCACATTCCTTTTTGGCACGATACGGTAAATGGGTTGACAGGTTCATTACGATCGCCTTGGACTTATCGTTGGTTCAATGCCCTGACTGGCTCATTTGTTCCTGTAGTTGTGGCTGCGATCGCTTATCAATTAAGTTATCGTCACAGCTTTGCTTTACTTGCAGGTTTGTTCACAGCTTGTGATGGCATATTTCTTGTTGAATCTCGCTATGCTTTAAGTAATATTTATATTGTTATCTTTGGTTTATTAGGACAGTGGTTTTTATTATTGGCATTGGATAACCAAAATCGCCGACGTTCATTTTGGTTAGTTCTTGCTGGTATTAATTTTGGTGCCTCAGTTGCTACTAAATGGAATGGTTTATGGTTTCTTTTAGGTGCTTATCTCATTTGGATAACAGCATGGTTAATTCAGGGAATGCATTCTTTCCCTAACCCAAAACTTCTTTTTAGATCCCCCTCTTTGAAGAAGACAGAGGAACAGGCGGATAAGTACTCAGGAGTTAGTACTTATTCTCCCTTATCTTCCCATCTCCCCATTACCCCATCCAGGACACCATTACAAAACCTAACTCAATTAAATATTTTCCAGATGTTCTTTTTTCTGGGAATAATTCCAGCTTTTATCTATAGTATTATCTGGATTCCTCACCTTCAACTAGATAAAAGATATGGATTTATCGCAGTACATCAGCAAATTTTGAAGTTTCACTTGCATTTAGGTGGTAATAGTTCGGACGTGCATCCTTATTGTGCTGCTTGGTACAAATGGCCTTTGATGACTCGACCGATGGCATATTATTATCAAACGGCCGAAAGTATCAACGAACCAATACCTGTTATGGGGCCGCCTTTGCCTGCTGGTGCTGGACAAGTTATTTATGATGTTCATGCAATGGGCAATCCATTTTTATGGTGGTTTGGTATGGCTGCCATGTTGTTTTTAGTTGGAATGTTGGTGTCGCAAGTTGTGATTGCTTGGGTGAAGGAAAAGCGTTTTTCTGTACCTGCAACCGTTGGTGTTGATACTTGGATTGCTTTATATATAGTGATAAATTATGCCGCTAATCTATTACCTTGGATAAAGGTAACGAGATGCGTTTTTATCTACCATTATATGTGTGCAGTGATATTTGTATTTATAGCGCTCGCTTGGTTTGTTGACCAGTGTCTTCGCAGTTATTATCAACAACTCCGGGCTTTAGGCGTCACCATCACCTTTATCATCTTAGTAGCTTTTATTTTCTGGATGCCCGTTTATTTAGGTTTACCCCTCTCCCCTCACGATTACAAATTGCGGATGTGGTTTAACTCTTGGATTTAGCTCACATAAAATAGTTACTAAATAGTAACTTTTTTGAAAATTACTCCACAATTCCTAATTCACCAGAGTAAAGCTATGAATTCTCCGTTTCCCGGAATAAATCCTTATTTAGAAAATCCTGTGTTTTGGGCAGAAGTGCATCATCGATTGATTACAGCCATAGCAGATAGTATTGAAGAAAATATTCCGCCAGAATATCGAGTTGCAATTGAACAACGTACTTATTTAAGTGATGAATCCGATTCTGTACTAGTTGGGATACCTGATGTTTCCGTTTTTACTAAACAATCATCTCACCAAGATTCAGCAGCTATTAGCGAAACATCAATTTCAGATGGTGTCACAGTTATGATACCATTACCAGAACATATTACAGAAAATTATTTAGAAATTAGAGAAGTTTCTACAGGTTTTGTAGTTACTTGCATCGAAGTTTTATCTCCTAAAAATAAACGTTCTGGGGAAGGGAGAAAAGCCTATGAACTCAAACGCAAACAAGTCTTAGCTAGTCTTTCTAACTTGGTTGAAATTGATTTTCTTAGAAGTGGAAAACCAATGTTAGTTTTAGGAGAATTTGCGGTGACAGATTATCAAATTATTGTTAGTAGAAGTATTACACGTCCTCAGGCTAAGTTATACGGTTTTAGTATCAGAGAAGCAATTCCTGTATTTCCATTACCTTTGCAGTCAGAAGATGAAGAACCAATTTTAGATTTGCAGTCTTTATATAATAGTATATATAATCGTGCCAGATATTATTTAGCGATTGATTATAATCAAGAACCAGTACCAGCTTTAAAACCAGAAGATGCCCTATGGTCTGATACGCTTTTACGCCAAAAAGGGTTAAGGACTAAGCTGTTACATATTTAAATTACACTGTAACTAATGTTTGTGCAGTGTCTTTGTTAAGAAAAGGCTGTTCTTTGTGTTTTTATAGACATTGATTAATAACGTGTTGGCATACTCGGTCATTTGATAGGCGATCGCATTTCAAATTACCAATGTAGAAACAGGCTTAAATCGAGTTTTGGGTAATTAAGCGAATAACTATGAGATGAAAGTTTGTTACAGCATATTTTGGCCAATTTACTTAACAATGCTATTAAGTAGAAGGTGTCAAAAAATAAAACTATGTTAAGAAAAATTAAATAGGCTTAAACCCTCTCCCCTCCTGCATTCCGTCTCCTGCCTCTTGCCCAATCTCAACCATAAAATATTTACACTGACCTACTTAAGTATTCATTACCAAGCGGTATGGTGCGCTTTGAAATAATTAGGCAGAAAAAAGCGGTAATTTTCTGAGTTTAAAACTGGGGAACTGTCATTTCTCAAGAAAATTAAAAGCGACTGTTTGAGCATTGGATTGAAAACCGCTCTCAAAGGGATTTTTATCCGTGCTAATAGCGATCCCGCCACAACTCCTTTTTTCTCTGTTTACCAGAATTTTATTTATCTTTACAAAAAGTTTATTAAAGTTGAGCGGCCATTTTCGGAATTTATCAATCTGATTTGTAGCTTAATCTAGACTTCAAAAAGCAACAACCAAACTTGGTTGTCAAAAATATCACTGGATGATCTGAATTTTCTTGCATAAAAGAAAAAGAAAACAGTGATAAGTATTACATATAGGAAGTGAATCACCTTTCACAATTTTCTAGTTATTTCTACTAATTTTTAGAGATGACTGCCAAGATATGCATCAAGCATAAGGTATTCGTGTGTCTACAAACCGATTTATTTTACATATATGTCTGACTGTGAAACGAAACTTGAAACAAAATATACGAGTGAAACTAACAGTAAATATTTAACATCATTCCAACGAAAATTACTGTTAGTAAATTTAGAGAAAAGTTTACCGGAGTCTTACCAACAACGTATTGAAATCATGTTGTTGGCAGATGAGGGAAAAACTCAAACCCAGATTTGTCAAATTTTAGGGTGTTGTCCAGCAACAGCAAGGCATTGGACGCACATAGCCAAGATGGGGATGGCGCATCAATGGCAAGATTGTCCAATTGGTCGTCCCAAAGCAGTGAATGACGAGTATTTGGAACGTTTAAAAGAATTAGTTAATAGTAGTCCCCGCGATCATGGCTATTCTTTTCGGCGGTGGACAGCAAATTGGTTAGGGAAACACCTGGCAAAAGAATTTGGAGTTGAGGTAAGCGATCGCCATCTCAAGCGACTACTCAAACAGATGGGATTATCTACACGACCAAAAGCTAACAATTCTCAAGCAAATAGTAACGAACAGGCTAAAAATTCCAAAATATTGATTAGTGACCTTAAATCAGCAAATATTCCAGATAATTCGGAACTATTACCTATTAACTTCACAAACTTAGCCAAATCAGAGATTTATGGTACACAATCTATCGAATCAGTTGTCCCTCCAACAACTCAACAATATTCTGGGGTATTCCATTCCAACAGAGGAATATCAACAATGTTTTCCACAATTTAAAGAAAGTAACCCCAAAGTCGGTAAGTTTTGGCAAGCAACTGATGCTGAACCAGGTATACATATTGCGATCGCTGGCAAGGCAAGATTGCTTGATAGTGCCGATGAGTTAATCGCTACTGTAGAGACGGGACAATCGTTTGGGGAATCTACCTTGTTCCCAGATGCAAAATTTCCGCCCTATAGTGCTAGGGCTTCGGTAAATTTGCAACTATGCTTTATTCCGAGTCAGGTGTTGTCATCATTGATGGCTAAATATCCTCAAATTCGGGAAAATTTGTGGGCTAGGGCAATAGCCCTGACTCCCCAAGAGGAATTAGCTAACTCTACTGCGAACACAGTTGAGTCAAGTACAGTTTATAAAACAGATATTTTGTCACAACCAGAGGATTTGCCGTATGGGAAGAAGATAAGCAAAGCCTATTTTCCCAATCCCACTCAGCAAGTTGGGCATTTATGGCAACGAGTAACGCGGCGCTATCCGTTTTTTGCCCAACAGAGTGCATCAGACTGCGGCGCAGCTTGTTTAGTAATGGTGTCTCGCTATTGGGGGAAACGCTTTAGTGTCAATCGCTTGCGGGATATTGCCAATGTAGACCGTAATGGTGCATCTTTGCGGGGACTATTGACAGCAGCCGAAAGTCTCGGCTTTGCCACACGACCTGTAAAAGCTGGTTTGAAGCAATTGGCAAAACAAAGCTTGCCAGTCATTGCACATTGGGAAGGCAAACATTACATTGTTGTCTACGAGGTTACCCCTAAATATGTGATTGTAGCCGACCCAGCGATCGGTCAACGCACCCTCAGCCACGCTGAATTTAAAGCTAACTGGACTGGTTATGCATTGCTGCTGCAACCGACAGCCATGCTTAAAGAGACTCCAGAGAGTTCTACACCCTTTTGGCAATTCTTTGAGTTGATGAAGCCTCACGCTTTAGTGATGCTGGAGGTGTTTATTGCCTCAGTATTTATCCAGATATTTGGACTTGTGACCCCCTTATTCACCCAGTTAATTTTAGACCGGGTGGTGGTGCAGCGATCGGAACTGACCTTAACAGCGGTAGGGATAGGGTTGCTGATGTTTAACCTGTTTCGAGTAGCGATGACAGGCTTGCGCCAATATCTCCTAGACCACACAGCCAATCGGATCGACTTGGCACTAATTGTAGGGTTTATTCGCCATACCCTACGGCTGCCCTTGAGTTTTTTTGAGTCCCGTTACGTGGGAGATATTATCTCTCGCGTCCAAGAAAATCGTAAAATTCAACGCTTTCTTTCTGGTGAAGCATTGTCAATCCTGCTCGATTTACTCACCGTCTTTATCTATGTGGGATTAATGTTTTGGTACAGTTGGAAAATGGCGTTACTGGTATTGTTAATTATTCCGCCTTTTGCCTTACTGGCATTGATTGCCACACCTTTTTTACAAAAAATTTCTCGGGAAATATTTAATGCTGTTTCTCAAGAAGGTAGTTATCTAATTGAAGCCCTAACAGGTGTGCGGACAGTCAAAGCTACAGCAGTGGAACAAACAGTGCGTTGGCATTGGGAGGAATTATTAAATAAAGAAGTAAAAACTAATTTTTCTGGACAAGTTATTAGCAATTGGCTGCAAATTTTCAGTAACACAATTCAAGCACTAATTACTACAGCTTTGCTCTGGTTCGGTGCATACCAAGTAATACATAACCAATTAACTATTGGACAACTAGTGGCATTTAATATGTTACTAGGGAATATTATTACGCCCTTTCAACGCTTAACTGTATTGTGGAATCAATTTCAAGAAGTCGTGATAGCGATGGAACGTATTAATGATGTATTAGATGCCGAACCAGAAGAAGATTTACATCACCAACCACGGCAAAATTTACCAAAAATTCAAGGTAATATTCGCTTTGAAAAAGTTACTTTTCGTTATCACCCAGAAAGTGAGATGAATATCTTAGAAAATCTCAGCTTTGAAGTAAGACCGGGGCAAATGGTGGCACTGGTGGGGCGTAGTGGTTCTGGGAAAACTACCATTTCTAAGTTGGTTTTAGGGTTGTATCCTCCGACAGATGGGAAAATTTTAATTGATGGACAAGATATTACCAGCATTTCCTTAAGTTCCTTACGCCAGCAAGTAGGGGTAGTTGACCAAGATACCTTTTTATTTGGGGGCACAATTCGAGATAATATTAGCTTAGGGCATCCTGGGGCTGCTTTAGAAGAGGTAATCCAAGCAGCAAAACTAGCAGGTGCTGATGAATTTATTAAAAAATTACCAATGGGGTATGAAACCCAAATTGGTGAAGGTGGAGGATTATTATCTGGTGGACAAAGACAGAGGATAGCTATTGCCAGGGCTTTATTAGGTAATCCTCAATTATTGGTTTTAGATGAAGCAACTTCCCATCTCGACACCGAATCAGAGAGGATTATTCAGCAAAATTTCAATACAATTCTTCGGGGAAGAACCACTTTGGTAATTGCCCATCGTCTTTCAACGATCCGAAATGCCGATTTAATTTTAGTACTAGACAGAGGCGTTTTAATTGAGAGTGGAAATCATGAAGAATTGATGGCGAAACGAGGACATTATTTCTATCTCAATCAACAGCAGCTACAGGTGGCAGCGTAAGCTTAAAAATATAAAAAATATAATTAATTATTAATAGATTATCCACCTTTTAAAATCTGTATCGAGAACAATTATGCCAGATACTATATTGAATGGACGAGTGACTAACTCAGTACCAGCAGAAATATTTGAGCAAGAAATATTAGCTCCACAAACATCATTCAGAGCAACTGATGATTGGTCTGAAATTACCAAGGAATCGCTTGACAGCTTTCCCCAGGTTTGGACAAGAGGATTACTATATTTTTTAATGATATTTGTCTCTATAGTTTTACCTTGGACAATGCTATCTAAGGTCGATGAAACTGGTACAGCAAGAGGGCGAACCGAGCCTAAAGAAAAAACAATTAAACTTGATGCTGCTGTAGGAGGAACTGTTGCCCAAATTAGAGTTAAAGAAGGTGATACTGTAAGGGCTGGGCAGACTTTATTGGTGCTAGAATCAGAACTTGTAAAATCAGATTTGCAGCAGGCGCAGGATAAATTAGAGGGACAATTAAATAGACTTGCTCAATTAAATGCTTCTAAAAATCAATTATTTGTATCTTTAGCAACTCAACAGCAACAAAATCAATCTCAACAATTAGAAAAACAGACACAAATCGACCAAGCACGCCAAAATTTGGATGCGTTGAAGAATGCCTATGAATTACAAAAAGATGAAAAATTAGCTCAAGTTAATCAGGCACGGCAAACTCTGGAACATAGTCGAACTACTACTAAGTTAGTTGAGAGTAGTTTGATAAGTACTCAGCGGGAAGTTGAACGCTATAGCAAGCTAAAACAAGAAGGAGTTGTTCCAGAAATTAATGTTGTAGAAAAAGAAGACATAGCTAAAGAAAAACAAAAAATATATGAACAAAGTAAATCAGATATTGAACAAGCAAAATTAACTTTAGCAGAACAAAAAAGTAGTTACGAGCGTAGTATTCGCCAAACTAATGCAGATATTGAACAGGCTAAATTACGACTAAAAGAACAAGAAAGAAGTTATGAAACTTTGACTCGTTCTAATCAGCTAGCTGTGCTAAAAATTGCAGAGCAGCAAAAAAGCCTGGAAACTGACATTACTTCATTACAATCAGAAATTGCTCAAAATAAAAGGCAAATTTTATCATTAAGATTCCAATTAGGGCAACGAGAAATCAGAGCTACTAGTAGTGGAACACTATTTCATTTACCCATTGAAAAAGCTGGTTCTGTTGTGCAGTCTGGGACAATGGTGGCGGAGATTGCATCTCTAAATTCACCTTTAATTATTCGGGCGCAAATGGCAACCACAGAAAGTGGTTCTTTGCGGACAGGATTACCAGTCAAAATAAAATTTGATGCATATCCATTTCAAGATTATGGAGTTGTATCAGGTGAATTAATTAAAATTTCTCCTACTACTACAGAAATAGATACACCTAATGGAAAAGTGGCAGCTTATAACTTAGACATTTCTCTAAAACAGAATTGTATTCCGTCTGCAAATAAATGTATTCCCTTGCGTCCTGGAGATACAGCAACAGCTGAGGTGATTGTGCGCCAGCGCCGAATTATTGATTTTCTACTCGATCCGTTTAAAAAGTTGCAGCAGGGAGGTGTTAAATTGTAAGGATTTTACATTACTTTTACATTTTTCAATTTCACCACCCACGCCCATTAATTTTGTTTAGCTAATTTCAGGAAAAATCTTATGTCACAATCTATCACTATTACCAATGAAGATATTCTTAATCAAGTCAAGCTATCCTGTAAAACTCCTGAGCTTGTTGAACAGATTGCTAACCGCAAGGTTATTACATTTGCTGCTGAAGAAGCTGGCATTAAAGTAGAGACAGAAGAATTACAAAAAGCAGCAGATTTATTACGGGTAATGAATAAACTCACCAGTGCTGATGAGACATGGAAGTGGTTAGAAAAACACGGTTTATCCTTAGATGATTTTGAGGAAATGGTCTATCACGGTATACTTGTGAGCAAATTAAGCCAACATCTGTTTTCAGAGAAAATTGAACCTTATTTTTTTGAACATCAGCTAGAATTTGCTGGCGTAGTTATGTATGAGGCAGTCTTAGATGATGAAGATTTGGCGCTAGAACTTTTCTACGCTATTCAGGAAGGTGAGATGAGTTTTTATGATGTTGCTCACAAATACATCCAGGATATTGAGTTACGCCGAAAATCTGGATATCTGGGGTTAGTTCACCGTAAGGATTTGAAGCCGGAAATTTCTGCTGCTATTTTTGCAGCTAAGCCACCACAGCTTCTCAAACCCATTGTGACATCTAAGGGCATACACTTGATTTTAGTAGAGGAACTAATTCAACCAGAATTAAACGAAAAACTCCGCACAAATATAATTTCAGATTTATTCATAGAGTGGCTCAAACAACAGGTTGAAAAATCTGAAGTAATTCAAACCTTTTAGATATATAGCTATTTCTCTCTCAAATTGACTATCGAAATGATTTTTATCTGCTAAAAAAATACCTGCATCTGAATTTTATGATGTAGGTATTTTGACTTTAAACTCTTAAAATAATCAATTAATTTTTACTTTAGCAAGTAGCTAATAGCAACACCAGCAGCAACCCCAGCAGCAAAGCCAAGAACAAACGCTGGAGTAAAACCACCCTTAGTAATATCTAGTTCGCTATCGGTTAAATCATTCATAAAGCTTTCAGAACCATCGAACAAATCAGCGCCAGCAGGACGTAGATTTGAAATTGCAATGTTAGCCATAGTAACTTTACTCCTAAGTTAATTTGTTTGAGTTTTTGTGAGGAGTTGTATTTCCTCCTCACATCTATATCATCGATTTTTACTTCAGCAAGTAGGTAATAGCAATACCAGCGGCAACRCCAGCAAAAAACACTGCTGGAGTCAAACCACCTTTAGTCATATCCAGTTCGCTATCAGTTAAATCATTCATAAAGYTTTCAGAACYATCGAACAAATCAGCACCAGCAGGACGTAGATTTGAAATTGCAATGTTAGCCATAGTAACTTTACTCCTAAGTTAATTTGTTTGAGTTTTTGTGAGGAGTTGTATTTCCTCCTCACATCTATATCATCGATTTCTACTTCAGCAAGTAGGTAATAGCAATACCAGCGGCAACGCCAGCAAAAAACACTGCTGGAGTCAAACCACCTTTAGTCATATCCAGTTCGCTATCAGTTAAATCATTCATAAAGCTTTCAGAACTATCGAACAAATCAGCACCAGCAGGACGTAGATTTGAAATTGCAATGTTAGCCATAGTAACTTTACTCCTAAGTCAATTTGTTTGAGTTTTTGTGAGGAGTTGTATTTCCTCCTCACATCTATATCATCGATTTATCGATTTCTATTTCAGCGCATAAGTAATAGCAATACCAACAGCAACGCCAGCAAAGAATGCTGGAGTCAAACCACCTTTAGTCATATCCAATTCGCTATCAGTTAAATCATTCATAAAGCTTTCAGAACCATCGAACAAATCAGCACCAGCAGGACGTAGATTTGAAATTGCAATGTTAGCCATAGTAACTTTACTCCTAAGTCAATTTGTTTGAGTTTTTGTGAGGAATTGTATTTCCTCCTCACATCTATATCATCAATGATTTTATTAAAAACTACAAGGCTTTAATAACT
This sequence comes from Nostoc sp. PA-18-2419, assembly GCF_005869855.1. Taxonomy (GTDB): domain Bacteria; phylum Cyanobacteriota; class Cyanobacteriia; order Cyanobacteriales; family Nostocaceae; genus Nostoc. The sequence goes on from NZ_SZNH01000006.1 coordinate 65,093, forward strand.
ATAAAACATGACATAAAAAATCCATTTATAGGCTTTATATTAATAAAAAAATAAATTTTTTAACCTGTTTACTAAAACATACAACTAAAAATTTCGGAAACTACTCTTGATGTTGTGGATACTCTTTACATCGTCTATTGTTCAAAGTTAAAATAAAAAGTTTTTAGCCCCGGAAATACAATTGATATAAATATATTCAAATACATTTGGTTTTTATACACACAATTACAACATTTATGTCTCTTTTTATTTTTAGTATTAAATCCGATTTATTGAACCTTCTCTTCTGCTTCTTAAATCAGTTTTTCCCGTACTCCTAGTTAACGCATCGCATTTCTCTACAAGACACTTAGCTTAGTTCTGTGCAGGAGTTCCGCATGGGAATGGGAATGCCTATCTAAAAGTTAATAAAACCCTGCTTCTTTATGCCTCTTAATGCATCTACCGTAGGGGTGTCCTACACCTAGATTCATTAAATAAAATTAGACACTTTGATTTTTATTTGATGAGAGTAATATACAAGGGATAAATATACTGCGATCGCCAAAATAAAATCGACCTTAAATCACAGGTTTTACGATACTTGTATTCAGCTTTATAGGCATAATTTATGCAAAAGTATGAAAAAAAAAGCAGTCCAAGAATTATCTTGAACTGAAAGAAAAAATTAACTATAAGTTGTCATGTATTTTCGGTCAAATCGAGGTTCTTTGACACGCCTCTATAAACATTAGCGACTTATATCTAAAATTACATAAATATCTTCAGATTTAGAATTCAAGTAGCTCCGATCTAGGCTGATACCTAAAAGAGAAAATTTATCACATATAGCCTGTTTTCGTTCCTGTGGTGAGTCATTACTTTCATGCCGAGCAGCCAGCAATCCATTTGCCACAATTTGGCAGCGATTCATGCCAAAACTTTCCTGAATAGCAAATTTATGATCTGGTTCTTCTGCCAACCCCAACCCTGGTGCTAGCTGTTTGGTAAATAGAGGAATTTCTGGCTTAAAAAATGATTGATATTCTTGATAAATATTTGTTAAAACTTGTCGGACTATTTCATAGTCTCTGCGATCAAAGTAAAGTACCCCTGAATCATAACGTTGGTATTCTTTTGGGTTATACAGAACTTTAAAACTAAAAGGAACTGCTAACTCATTCAACTGTTGTGTTAGACGACCCATGACGGCAACAGCACCTTCAGGAGTTATATTGAAATAGATTCGCACAGTTACAGACTGATTTTGTACATCGTCAAGATAATTGAGTCCTACATTGCTAACTGCCATATAAAAGCCGTTTTGTACCCTATTTTTGGGCAATTTGATAGAGACAGTATCACCAACTAAGGCATCTTTTTCGATAGTTTTAAGATGCTTATCTCGCTGAATATATAATCTCAAACCGCCTTTATTTACTGCTAAACTACCACCATTTTCTTCTCTAATAACACACCAACCTGGGTCAAAATAACCTTCGCCGGAATTACTTTTATCTAATCGTTCATAAAAATCCAAATCTACCCCTAAGATTGTATTATTCTCTAAATTTAGAGGCAGACTATTGTTTTCTCCATCCAGTGCTAATGCAGTTCGCATTGAACCATTGTAATAGATACCGTAGAGAAAACTCCTTAGTTGCAGACTTATATATTTCTGCTGCATCTGGGTTGGCATTTTCTGAAAACGAGTAACCACCCCAGATGGTAATTCCAAAGGTTTATAATCTGGATGGCGAATTGAAAAATCAGACTGAATCTCAACTTTGCGAACAATGTCTTCTACAACTTCGGGCAATCGTCCAGTTAACTCAGTTAAAGTCTGCGGTTCTGTAAAGTTTAATAATGGCATGATAATTTAGTAGTAACAAAATCTTTTAAGCTACGGAAGCACTAAGGTAAGTTAATTCAAAAGCAGCAGAACCAAAAATAGTTGGTATTGATTGTTCCGGACGACATAATAACGCTTTAGCAACTTGAAGCATGGCGATTTCTATATTTCCAAAAGATTTTTGATATTGAATCACAGCTTGAATCTGTTGAATCAAAGCAAAACCTGCAAATTGTAACACCCGTAGCAAAAAATCAGGGCGGTATTCTACAATTTCTGAAAATTTGTTGAAATAAGCTTGAGTTAATGTAGCAATTGAAGGTTGAAGAAGTTCTAGGGGCGTTATTGCTAAACGCAGAGATTCTTCAATGCTCAAAGAATTACTAATAACTAAGCTACTTAACCAGATTTGCACATAGCTGCTAATGAGTGTTCCTAAATCAGAAGCAGGATCTCCCCAAGTAGAGCGTTCCCAATCAATTAGCCGCACAATACTGTTACTTGAATTCTGCCAATCTTTTTGCAAAAGAATATTATTTAGTTTTAGATCGTTGTGAGTCAGACAACAGGGATTCATAGCGTTACCCAGTTCAGTAATTGCCTTACTCAAACTATCAAATCGCTGATAAAGGACAAAAAATCTTAACCCATCATCAGGCACCGAACCAAAAATTTCTGGTTCAATTTGTTCCAATCTCTGGATCAAATGTGATACTCGATCTTTTACAAGATTATGCTGTTTTTGAGAAAAAAAATCTTGATATTTTTGGTGATTGTAAGTATCACGGTGGATGGTTGCTAAAATAGTGCCTATGACCCTAACTATTTCTGTAGGAAAGCTATTTTCTTGAGCATAGAAATCCATTAAATCCCGATAGTCATCCAGATATCTGAAGACAATAATGGAATTCTCGGCATCAAAATGCAGTACTTCTGGCAAAAATTGGCGATAGTGGTTAAGTTCTGGAAATCGGTGTGATAACTCTTGAATTTGCCACTCCCTGAAAAACTCACCAGCGGCTTTGCCTTCCCTGTTGTGTCGTTCTTGCTTAACTAAAAGCTGGCGATCGCCTGGTAAACTTAGTAATAAATTAAAGTTCTTCGCTACAACTGGTTCCACTGTAGTCAGTAGTTTGTCAGACTGCTTACATAACCCTTGTTCAACTAAATAATCAATAACATTATGAGAGTTTAAGATAAATGTCATAAGCTTTAAATGTATCAACCTTTGATGTAGAGAAAACTGTGGTAGTTAAGTTACTACCACAGGCTGTTCTAGCAAGGAATCTTAAAACTAGTACTGCTAACTAATAGTTGGTGTTGCTACTTTTACTAGTAATTCTGAAGCATTGTAATTATCTGTAATCACTTGCGGACAACGCATACAAGCTGCCTTGCCTTCTTGTTGCCACCAGCGACAATCTCGGCGTATGGAACAAGGTGGTAAATCCTCTACTACCTTTGGAAAGTTTTCTACAATTCGCATTGCCAGACGACAATCTTTGCCATCAAAATGTTGACAACTTTTAGTTGCACAGGGTGCCGCGGTGCGAAAAATTTCCGTGGGTGTTACTGGCGCAGCTTTTGCTATCAGTTCATCTGTGAGGGCTTGTGGCTGCTTGAGATAAGCTACGCGGGGTTCTGTGACTGTGCCACTAACGACGCCGAAAACAACACTATCCTGCCATTCTGGTCTGGCACTAGGGCAAAGTGTAGTCTTTTCTGTAGCCATGTCTTCCATAAATTGAACCTATAGTGAATTATATTTTTAAGCTGATGGAGAGTTACAGCCAGTATTAAGTCAAACTCGTCTCCATCAACCTAAATAAGCAAATTAAATGTGCAAGAGTTTATACTAATTACTAACTTAATAAACTGATGTTTGATTGATTTGTGGTAGCACTCGTGGTAGTGCAATCAATCCACAAATAATCGGTATTTTCACAAGAGAAACGCTTGCAATACCACCTTCAACTTTTGCTGTTTCTTCATCAGACAGATTTAGCAAAGTATCTTCTGAATCCTCACCTAAGTTCCGTCGTGCTACTGCATTGTTAACAGCGTCATCAATTAGATTATTGATTTCTAAGCGCATATTTGAATTCTTCCTTTCCATTGTGCTTTTCCTCAAAATATATAACTAGATATAGGCTTAATTACAAATTACTGTAATTCCCAAATCTGTTTATATTTTAGGCATCAATGAAATGATTTAAGTGTGTTTTTAAATTTTAGACTAGACAGAAGTAGAACTTTTATGTCACCAAATAATAAATTTACAGTTTTTAGTTAAAACTATTTATTTGTCTAACTTATATATCTAGGAATTACTTCAGTAAAAAGCTTTTACAGCAATTATTAGGGTATATTTTATTAACTTTTCGACCCATAATAAAACATTTAAGTCCCCAACTTTTACCCAATCTGTAGGCAATGTCTAACTAGAAAACAACAACTAATACTTAAATCTATATAGGACTCATATTTGATTTTTCAAGAAGCTAGGTACACCTTTATTCCTTCTTCCCAGTCCCCAGTCCCCAGTTTCTACGAGTAATTCATCAATCAAATCGGATTTCTACAGTACTATAGCAGTTGGCAATTACATGAGATACAGCAATTTGTCGGTTGGCGCAACTAGTTGTGCTAACCTAGCTTGTACCACAGTGTACTAGCCTAAACTTGTCACCTTTTCAAACAGAGCTCGATAAACAGGTTCACCCTTGTTTTGAGTATATATTTCTCGTTCTGTGGGGACTGGTAAGGGATTTTCGTCTAACCATTCTCCTGTACCAATTTTCTGATAAGCTGGGTGAGCAGCAAAGCGATCGCGCATTTCCACCGCAATAAATTTCATATCTGATTGCAGAAATACAACGGAACCAACTGCAAGATAATTTGCTAATTCTGCCACTAGTTCTGGTTGGACTACACGGCGTTTAGCATGGCGGGTTTTAAACCAAGGATCGGGGAATTGAATTGTCACCCGCTGTAAACTTCCCAAAGGCAGAGAAGATAAAAGCGATTCCAACGAATTATTTACATTACAAAATAAGTAATGCAAGTTTGTTAAACCTAACTGAGAACGCAACTTATTCGCCTCCAGTACAAGCGGTTCCCGAATTTCTAAACCAAGAAAATTCCAGTTTGGTTCAATCTTGGCCATATTCAACAAAAATAGTCCCTTAGCACAGCCAATATCTAGATGTAGCGATTGATTTGGCTTTGAATAAACTTTTTTCCAGTCAAGAGGACTTACTGGTGTTTGATACTTTTGGGCAAGTGGATTAACATGTTGGCGGACTCGGACTGCTGCCAAAATTTGCTCTCCTGATTAGTATTCCTAATTTTTAGTAATCAAATTTTTGTTTAATTTATGCAGATTGAATATATTTCATAACTATTAAAGTTAATTGTTACTATAACGTGTAATTGATGCTAAATGTGTACAAATGTTAAGTATACTTATTCCCCTGCACCAACATTGAGTAAGGGTTATACTTTTTGGAAAAGACTTGTTTTAACTCCTCCTTTTAACATTTTCATAAATCGATGACTCTCAATTTTCGCTTTGCGGTAGTCAGTGACTTACACCTGGCACTTCCCCACACAATCTGGAATCATCCTAGTCGGTTTCATTTAGTGGAAGTCAGTATTTCAGCGTTTGAAAGTGTACTACAACATTTAACACAGCTCGATTTAGATTTCCTCTTGTTGCCAGGAGATTTAACTCAACACGGCGAACCGGAAAATCACGCTTGGTTGCAACAACGCTTAGCCCAGCTACCTTTTCCCGTCTATGTTGTTCCTGGCAATCATGACGTTCCGGTACTGCTGGCCGATCGCCAATCAATTGCTTTTGCAGATTTTCCCTACTATTACACTAAGTGTGGCTATGACGATCCACAACAAATGTACTACATTCATCAGTTGCTACCAGGAGTGAAGCTGATTGGATTGAATTCTAACTCTTTTAATGACCAAGGCGAGCAGGTCGGATGTTTGGATCTCGAACAGCTACGCTGGTTAGAAGATGTGCTAGCGGCGTCTGCTAATGAATTAATTTTGGTGATGGTGCATCATAATGTGGTCGAACATTTGCCCAATCAATCGAACCACCCACTAGCAGATCGCTATATGTTGGCAAATTCAGCCGAAACGTTGGAGTTACTCAAGCGCTACGGAGTAAAGCTAGTGTTTACTGGGCATTTGCACGTTCAAGACGTTGCTTACTCAGATGGAGTATATGATATTACCACTGGTTCTTTGGTTAGCTATCCTCACCCTTATCGCCTGCTGGAGTTTCATCGGGATAACCAAGGTAAAGAATGGCTACAAATTTTATCCTATAGAGTAGAGTCAGTACCCGATTTCCCCAACTTGCAACAGTCATCACGGCAGTGGATGGGCGATCGCTCTTTTCCCTTTTTAATTAAACTACTAACTAACTCTCCCTTAAACTTACCATTATCGCAGGCAAAAGAATTAGCTCCTAGTTTGCGCGACTTCTGGGCGACTATTGCCGATGGCGATGCCGTATTAGACTACCCACATTTTCCAATAGAAGTACAGCGCTACATTCAGACTTATGGTGCATCCCAGCCTAACTCAGGCATCGCTACTGGTGGAACTCTGACTTTGATTGATAATAACAGCACACTTTTACTAGATAGGAGTTAGGAGTCATTGAATTTTGGATTTTAGATTGGGTATTAGGGATTGGGGATTGTATACTGAGTAAGAAAGTATTCCTAAATATTTATTTTCTAGTTCCCAGTCCCCAGTCCCCAACCCCACTCATAACTGATTTTGCCGACAAATTCCAAATGCACAAGTGTAAGCGTGTAAGAAAGTTCTACCACCAACAGGGCCGATTTCACCGCCACAGAAAAACCCGCCTACAGGAATATCTTTGAGGTATTGGCTAAATAGTTCTGAATCAAAATTAGGTTTACCATACAGTCCTTCGCCTCTTCCCACACAGGCAAACATCAAAGCAGCTACGGCAGAGGGTTCGGCGTTGCGTTGGTCTTGATAACTTTGGAGAAGTAATTCTAAATCTTGAGCAGAGGCTTGAGCATCGCGCAGGTGGAATTGCAGCCTTTGTCCGGGACGAACCCGATCGCCAATTGCGATTGCTCCTGCTGTCGGATCTACACCAAGAATACCGCGAATTAAAAAGTCTCCCTGTTGTAAAGCCAGCTTAAATTCATCCATTGCCACACCCACAAACAAAGAGTGTTGTGCTAGAGTACGTTCCTCTTCGCTGAGACTGGCGATTAAATCTCGTAACACTATTAAAGGTACTTGCTCATCTAATTCGATGATGATGTTGCGATCGGCTTTTGTGACTTGCAAAGGTTTGCCAATAGGTCGGCATCCTTGGGCAACAATTGTTTCCAAAACAATATTCCCAGTCAAAGCTATGCCAATAGTGCCCTCACGATACAAGCTTTGACCAAAATCGCTGTGGTCATCTTTACAAAATAGAGCAACACGACCACCCATACCCCCACCACTAGCTTGTCCCCCGATTATTACCGATCCTGGATAAGCAAAATCTAGCCCCTGCAACAAATCGTTAATTCCAGAGGCGAAGGAACTAGACAGCAAAATAAACTGGGGTGTGGGGAAGGGTGGTAGACCAACCAAATCAAGCCAAGCATCTGGTGGACTGTCTAAGTCTGGCAATTCTTCAGCAACAACATGAAACACTTGCACCTTCACGCCTGGAAGGTGGGCTAAAGTCAGGCTGATAGCTGGTTCAGCTTCTAGTTCTTGGATTTCTCCCTTAACCGTTGTCCCAATCACACCTCCGCCACTACAGCCAATTAACACCGGCACAGAAAGTTTCTCAGCTAACAAAGGTAATAGTCGAGAATACTCACTCGTAAAAGCAGACGAAATGAATACCAGCCCTAAATCCGCAGGTGCTGTTAACGACGAGACAGCTCGTTGTACCACATCTGCAACTGCTGCTTCCAATGAATGATGGGTTGATAGGGCATTTGACCACTGCATTTGTGCCATGAGTTTTGGGCTTCTTTTGCTTTTTAGGCTAGTAGTTTTTGATTTTTCATTTTGCGAAGAATTGCATTCTACAAGAGTTGCCCCCAGTTGTTTGTATTCGCCATTCCACGAAACTGGAGTTATCATTCCCTAATACATGCATCTAAATATATTGTATGATTATCTATCTGTAGTACTGATTCCATAAAATCTTAAAAAATAAAGGTCAATGCACTATACATTTGGCAATTTGCTGTGTTGGCTAGAAATCAATAGGCTCAAACGCTAACTTAATTCTCGGCCAAGTGGTTAAAATGGTTAGTAATAAAACCAAAAACTGTCATTTTTGAAGTTTTTCTATACTAGTAGTAACAACACGCAACGAGACTAAAACAATGACTAACATTCAAGGAACAGCAAAGGGCGATATTCAACAAAAAATTCAACAAGAAGTGGAAGAAGCACGTACTGTCTGTGACACCAGCGGTGACACCTCACCAGAGTGTGCTGCTGCTTGGGATGCAGTAGAAGAATTACGAGCCGAAGCTTCTCACCAACGCCAAATCAAGCCAAAAAACTCTTTTGAACAATATTGCGATGATAACCCAGACGCAATTGAATGCCGAGTTTACGACGACTAGAAATTGAGGCAAATGAATTTTCTGTTTGTTCGGTCAACAGGCAGCTAGAATCTATTTAATGATATCTTGCACCTTGGCATCACTCCCCGATAAAATCACATTCTCGCCTTTTTGCCATCTTTGCCAAAAGTGGAAAATTGGTAAAAATGTCTAGAATTAGGGATTTTCATTTTGGAAGTAAATCTTTACACCCTAAAAAATTCCGAGTTTTGCCTGAAGCTGTTATATGTATAGGCACTGGGTAGATTTTCCAAGTCTTTCTAATGCTGTTACATCTACTTAGGTGCAGAATCAAAGTTTAGAATCTTCGAGTTGGTTGTTGTTTTGGCAAATAGAGAGATTCACAAAAATCAATTCATTAACGTATTACTGTAGTACTTGTTACGAAAAATTTTTGTAACAAATCGACTGGTTGTAGGGGTGTACAAATGTATGCCCCTACAAACATGTTTTATAGTACAATCCGTTTAGTGTGAGACCTAAAAACTATTTGGCTGTATAGGTTGAGAAGCCACTGTATTGGCGTTAACGAAGTTATAGCAACAACCTGCGGTCATCCTTGAGGTAATGAAATTTTCTGTTTCTACATCTTCATATTATTTGCATCCTTGTGATACGTTAAAAAAGTAATTTTCATAACTGGGATAGAATTGCTATAGTTAATAGCTTAGAGGTATGTCAGAGTTGATTTACCTAAAAAATAACTTTTCATACTAATTTTGATGTCATTTGTGTAATTTATAAATTTCTACTTCTTATCCATCTAAACTAAAAATTACACTTTCTAAAGTAGATTAGTCTTAGTTCTATATATTTGGTCTTGGTTGAAAATGTTTTATTTATCACTTGATAAAAACTATGGATTATAATGTTTGGTTTCGCCCTTTTGTCTGGATTGATTATCGGCTAGCAGTATTATTTCTGGTAATTATTCCATTAATTCTGCTAATTTGGGCGTTTGTGCAAAAAGCAGAAGGCATACAACGCTTATTAGGCATATACTGGCGAATATCAAGTTTACTGGCAATCACCGTTTATCTAATGATTGCCCAATATCCAGTTAGCTTTATTTCTGGATTTATGGCTCGGATTTTGATTCCGATTTCATTATGGTTTTGGGTAGATCTCAATGATGAAATTGAGTATCAAACGACTAAATATTTAAAGTTAGTTTTTACTTCTTGGCGCTGGGCTACAACTGTTTATTGTATTTTAGGCGCAGTAACCTCTGCACTTTTTTTAAGTTGTGCTTTTTCTGGAAATGCGCTCAAGACGCCCTATTGTCGTGTCTGGTTCGAGGCTCCATTACTATTTAAAGAATATTTTCATGCTAATAGTAAAGCTGAATTCTTAGGTTTCCTTGGCATAATTGGTTTAGTAATTTATGTACTTTACTTAAGCTACTTTGTTCTAATTAAACTAGGCAAGCAGGGACGCACAGCTACACCTCAATAATTATGCTTGTGCTTTAATTGAAGATTGAAAATTTAACCTTCAAAAATGAATTCCATTGGCCAGCGACTGGAACAATATACCGCTAAACGCCCTCAAGAAGTCTTACTTGTAACAGTAGAAATTGCTGGTGAGCAAGATTCAATTGCTGTTTTCAAAGGTTTTTCCAGTTCTTTGATGCATCCAACAGCATTTGATCCAGATGTACCTGTTTTGCCAGATGAGGCAATTATTCTTAATATCGACCGACTAGCTAGTCCTTACAATCCTGAAGCCCCTCGTTACATTCAACAAGGACTTTCTTGGGAAGCTATGCAAGCTCTATTATTAGAAGTAGGTGTTTAACTAACAAACTTTTTATAAGGGAACTCCACGAAATAAAATAACTACTTGAAGTTGCTGACTGACTCTCATCAGTCAGCAACTTCAAATCGGGAAACCCGCCTACAGCGCTGTCTACCCCACGCACTGGTTCCTGTTGAGTGTGAACACCGGGATATTATTTTGATTAACTTTGTTTGGTGCATTATAGTGCAACGTAACGCACTATTAATCTAGGTGCGTTACGCCAAAAATATTTATTTTTACTATCTTTAATCGGAGAGTAGAGAGGTTTCAAGTATATATTTTGACTTTTCAAACATGCTTTGAGCTACACCTGGCTCCCTTACTTCAGATTCACTTTATAAATATGCAACAATTTTATTTTTCATGATGATGAAATCTAATTCCTAAAAAGATGTCGTAAACAAACTCAAAAAAGTCTTTTTTCTGTAGTAAACCAGAAGTTTGATAACAGCCTTTTTCATCTAACAGAGGCTTCATCAGGTAATAAGTAGGCTGATAATTATACCAAGGAATAGAAGGCCATAAATGGTGAATTAAGTGGTAGTTCTGTCCTAATATTAGGATATTGAGAATTGCATTAGGATAAACGCGGGCATTTTTCCAGCGATCGCGCTCTACAAATGGACGATGGGGTAAATAATCGAAAAATAATCCTAGTGTTATCCCTACTACAAAAGCAGGTACAAACCAAAAATTCAAAATATAACCTAAAAAGTCGTACTGAACTGAAATATAAACAATTAAACCGACAATTAAACGGCTAATCAACCATTCTAGTAGCTCATATTTACGCCACAATCGGCGTTGAAAGAAAAATACCTCATGGTACAAAAACCGAAATGCAATCATCCACAAAGGCCCACCTGTAGAGACATAATGATCCGGGTCGTCTTTCGGATGGTTGACATGACCATGATGTTGTAAATGTACCCGCGTAAACACTGGAAAAGCAAAAGCCAACATCAATGCACTGCCATGCCCTAACATTGCATTAATTAGCCGATTGCGATGGGCAGATTGGTGACAAGCATCGTGAATTACTGTCCCAGCACAATGCAAGGCAATAGTGTTAACAGCAAAACACAGCCAGTGCGGCCATTGCCACAGCCAGTAACCAAAGTTAGATAATACCAACATTCCCACAGCAACCGAAAATAGCAGTTGTGTTGGATTGAAATCACCAGGAGGCGCTAAAAATTCCTTAGGAGGAATTGTTAATCGCTTTTGTGCCTCCGACGTGAGCATTATTGACATCGACTCCTTCTTTATCAAACATTACGAATATACGATAAAAATTAGTGAATAGTAAAGTTTTATGAAGTTTTGTATAGCAAGATTTATCCGCAGCTTAGCATATCGGCAGATGAATAACGCTATGATTCCAGACGAGGCTTAGTCTTTACCTATAAGTGAGGTATGAGAATTGGCAAGATGTTGATAGGATAAACTGCGCCGTGAAGAAGATAAGGAAGCAGCCTTTGCCCTGTGTCCCGTGTCTTTTCTATTCTCTCCATCTCCCTTGTCTCTCATAATCCTACTTTAACTGCTTAAATCTGATAGCAGTGACCAAAAAGGAGATGCCATTTAAAGTTACGATGACTTCCCAGATAGCTCCCTAAATTCAGCTCCTATGCAATTAAGAGATTCTCTACGCCGGACAAAAATTGTCGCTACTATCGGTCCCGCCACAAGCAGTCCTGAAATGCTCAAGGCGATTATTGAAGCGGGAGCAACGACACTGCGGCTAAACTTCTCCCACGGGACTCATGCAGATCATCAGCGTAATATTCGCTTAATTCGACAAACAGCTTTTGAACTAAATCAACCAGTGGGTATTCTCCAAGACTTGCAGGGACCAAAAATTCGCTTGGGGAAATTTGACAATGGATTTATAGTTCTGGCAAAAGGCGATCGCTTCACCTTAACAAATCGTCCGGTTATTGGTACCCAGGAAATAAGTTGTGTCACCTACGACTATTTAGCAGAAGAAGTCCCGGTTGGTGCAAAAATCCTCCTTGATGATGGACGAGTAGAAATGGTCGTGGAGGAAATTAACCGTGACAAAGGTGATTTGCATTGTCGCGTGACTGTGGGTGGTAAACTTTCTAACAATAAAGGTGTAAACTTTCCTGGAGTTTACTTATCAATTAAAGCGATGACCGACAAAGACCGAGAGGATCTAATGTTTGGTCTAGATCAGGGTGTCGATTGGGTAGCACTTTCTTTTGTCCGCAATCCTCAGGATTTGATCGAAATTAAAGAGCTAATTTCTAGTACAGGCAAGCAAGTGCCAGTGATCGCCAAAATTGAAAAGCACGAAGCTATTGAACAAATGGAAGCAGTTCTGGCTTTGTGTGATGGCGTGATGGTTGCTAGAGGCGATTTAGGCGTAGAACTGCCAGCAGAAGATGTCCCAGTGCTGCAAAAGCGGCTGATTGCCACAGCAAATCGCTTAGGGATTCCGATCATCACCGCTACTCAGATGTTAGACAGTATGGTGAGTAATCCCCGTCCCACTCGTGCTGAAGTGTCAGATGTGGCAAACGCGATTTTAGATGGCACAGACGCGATAATGCTGTCCAATGAAACTGCTGTAGGAAACTACCCAGTAGAAGCAGTGGCGACGATGGCACGTATTGCCGAACGTATCGAGCAAGAGGAGGCACAATCAACAGTACGTCAACTCAGAGATGCCAGGCGTTCTATTCCCAATGCTATTAGCCAAGCTGTGAGTCAAATTGCAGAGCAACTGGGAGCAGCAGCAATTATGACTCTAACCCAAACTGGGGCAACAGCTCGCAATGTTTCAAAATTTCGTCCTCATACACCAGTTTTGGCAGTGACACCTCACGTAAACGTGGCGCGACAACTACAGATGGTATGGGGAGTAAAACCACTGCTAGTGCTGGGATTACCTTCTACAGGTCAAACATTTCAAGCTGCAATCAATGTAGCTCAGGAACTGAAGTTACTCTCTGAGGGAGATTTAGTAGTGATGACTGCTGGCACACTCCAGGGAATTTCTGGCTCCACGGATCTAATTAAAGTTGAGGTGGTAACCGCAATATTAGGCCATGGAATTGGACTGGGACAAGGTTCAGTGAGTGGTCGCGCCCGAGTTGCTAATACTGGCATGGATGTAAGTAACTTTAATCCTGGAGATATTTTGGTTGCTTCTGGCACAAATGCTCATTTTGTGGAAGCAATTCGCAAAGCAGCCGGGATTATTACGGAAGATGAAAGTCTCACAAGTCACGCAGCAGTCATTGGCTTGCGTCTTGGTGTGCCAGTGATTGTCGGCGTGAAGCAAGCAACACAGGTAATTCGGGATGGAGCTATTCTAACGCTGGATTTACAGCGGGGTTTGATTTACTCTGGGGCGGTGAAAACATCTTAGCGTTGAGGGCTGGGGAGATGGTGAAATGGGGAGATGGGCAGAGAATTTCACCCCATCACCCTACCTTTTCGATACCTCCCATGCTCAAGACCCTAAACAGTTGTCAGCGCTACCCCAAGCCAGCCGACAAAGTTTCGCTGTTGTGTAGAGTCAGGAGAATCAACAGGTTTTACTTGATACCGAGTGGGATTTGGTAATGCTAGGGTAATGGAATAAGTACGTAGTTCATCTTGGTGGAAAACTGTGACTTCAATTTTCTCGCTTGGTTGGTAATCTTTGAGGCGATCGCTTAAGCCACCTGCCGTAATCTTAATCCCATCAATTGCCAGTAATTCATCACCTGCATCAATTCCCCCTGCTTGTGCAGGTGAATCCGCTTCAACAAACTTAATTATCTCCCGTCCATTTTCGGTATTTGTTCTGACACCGAGATGAGGTTCTTCCTGTTGCTCAGTTACTAACTGCAAGCCAAAGGGTTCTAGATACTGATTAAATGGCAAATCTTCAGTGGTATGAATGTAGCGCTCAAAGAAATCAGTTAAGTCGATTCCTGCCACAGATTCTATAACTTCGTGCAACTGTTCTGAGGTATAGCCAATTTCAGCTTGCCCAAATTGCTGCCACATTTTCAGCATTACATCATCGAGGGAACGCTGATTGTCGTGAGTAGAGCGAATCAGTAAATCCAGCAATAACGAGATCATTTCTCCTTTTAAATAATAAGAAATTTGAGAATTACCGCTATTAGGATCTGGACGATAGAGTTTGATCCAAGCATCAAAACTCGACTCGGACAGTGGTTGTACTTTCCGCCCCGGTGTAGTTTGATATCTGGTAATTTCCTTACCCAAATTATTTAAATAGGACTTAGCATCATAAATTCCTGCCCGCAAGGGAATTAACAAGTCGTAGTAACTGGTAGTCCCTTCACAAAACCATAAGCATGGGGTGTAATTTTCTTGGTCATAATCAAAAACCTCTAATGCTTTTGGGCGAATTCGCTTGACGTTCCACAAGTGAAAGAACTCGTGTGCTACTAATTGCATAAAGCGATCGTACTTTTCTGGAACGCGAAACCCAAAACGCTGGTAAATTAACGAGCAACAGTCTTTATGCTCTAAACCGCCAAAAGCTTGGCTAAATAAATGTAACAAAAATACATATCTTTCATAAGGCAAACCGCCAAACATCTGTGCTTCTACCCGAATAATTTTTTCGATATCAGCAATCATCTGTTGGGCTTGATAATTACCTTGCCCCCAAATTGCCAGTTCATGGGGTTTTCCCAAAACCTCAAATTGATATAATTGGTGACAACCAATTTCAAATGGACTATCAACAAGAGTATCAAAATCGCTAGCCAAGAAAGTATTTGTTTGCTCGCCAACGGCAGGTAAAGCAGTAGTTACCTGCCATTCCGGGCGTGGTGGTACGATGGTGACACGAATCGGTTGCTTCTCCCAATCAGCTATTCTGAAAAATATTGCCGCACCATTAAAATAACCGTGGCTAGCATCCAAGTGATTTGTCCGCACCGATAGCTCATTGGCAAAAATACGGTAACGTATAGTTAATTTGGAAACACCTATTTTATCTATTTGCCAGTGATTTTTACTAATTTTGCGCCAAGATAAAGGCTTATCCTCTGCAAAAGCCGCAAAATCCTGTAAGTTCTTGGCATATTCTCGAACTAAGTAAGAGCCTGGTGTCCATACTGGCAGTTTTAAATCGAGAATTGGCCAGGGGTAATTCACGAGCTGTAAAGTCACCTCAAACAGATGGGTTTCTGGTTGGGGCATTGCCACCGAGTAATGAATCGTTGGCGCAGTTTCCTGGACGTAGGTGTTAGGACGGGATGCAGTTGCTTTGGTCATCTTGTGTTTTGAGTTAATAGTCAATAGTTAATGAGATTACTAACTTGTCCCATCATGACAAATTTATTTTTTAACTTTTGACGGGTTATCAATTACGAATTATTTTGACTGGTTTGCTCAAAATGCAACTATAGAACTTTTAGGGATTTCCAGAGAATAAATTATCCCTCTTGTGGGGTGGACAGGAAAGCCCGCCCTGAATATAGGACGGGTGAGGACACCCATCCGACAAGAAAATTTGGGATATTTTTTATTTGTCAGTCCCTTACAAAAAGTTTTTTATTTTATGCGTGACGAAAATACAAAAAATAGAGCCATAGAAGAATTAATAAACAATTTATACCAATTTAAAATGAAGCTGCATATAATGAGGATAAGCAAACTTGGTAAGTTGACATACTCATGAGTCGCCCATTTAAAATTGCGATTGCCAGCTTGGTTGGCTAACTGTAGAAGTGGTAAATCAAGAGAATTGTTTTTCTCTGCTTGCTTTTTGCTGTTTTTCCTTGTTCCACGCGGCACTATACTTACTCCTGCGATGCTTTTATCTTATGAAAGAGAATTTCTATTTTCCTAGTTTCTCGGCTAATTGTTGATAAATGATATCTAACCACACAGGAGTCACAGGCTAACCTTGTTCTAGAGATGCGTATACGCGTAGCCGCTTATCATCAGACATCACCTGTCTTCGCTCATACGCTACAACAAGAAGCGCAAATTTACGTATTCATCGATTCGTTTGATGTTGAAACGTCTGGCAAAACCTATTTTAACTACTTGATAATCGTTTATAAATAGCTTCTTAATCTGTTAAGAGTAACAAATAATTAGTTTCTAAATAACGGCAACAAGCGGGCGGCGGGAATCGAACCCGCATTAATAGCTTGGAAGGCTATAGTTTTGCCACTAAACTACGCCCGCAATTTTCCAACTTATGAAGTATAACACACTTATCGCTAAAAATCAAGCATTTCGTTAGTTGGAATTGGGAGATTGAATTTTGATTATGACATACAGATTACTTAAATCTGGTTTTGTACCATCGTTATTCTGGGCAGCAACAAAGTTTTCTGTTTTGAAAATTTCGTTTAGGACTTGCTGATATGTGCTTTTTTGACTTTGTAGTGTTGCTGGTTGTATTTCTAAAACTACAGCCTGTTGAAAGTTGCCATTGCGATCAATTAGTAAGCTAGCCAAGAGTGATGCTGGCTTGAGTTCATAATTTTGGGGGAGAAAACTAGAGTCGAACTGTTTTGTGCTACTACCTTTGTATACAGCGATCGCATCTGGTAAACCATCTTGTCGCAATCTTCCTGCTTTTATCAAGCTACTAACTTCATTTTTAAGTAGAGGAGCTACTATCGCCACTGATGCTCCTTGAGTCGAAGTTGGCAAAGTTTCTCTAGTCGGGGTTGACGGGGTTTGTCCCGTGGGAATTGATGGAGTTTCCCTAGCTGGAGTTGGTGAAGTTTGTCCTGTAGAAGTTAGCGGAGTTTGTTGTGTGGGAGTTGGTGGAGTTTCCTTAGTTGGAGTTAATGGAGTTTGTCCTGTGGGAGTTGGTGGAGTTTGTCCTGGAGGAGTTGGTGAAGTTTCCTTGACTGGTGGATTTGATGGAATACCTGCTGGTAGTGGTGTTCCCTTTCCAAATTTGAGTTTTTGACGGCGGTTCCAAGGAAGATTAGCGACTGGAATTGTAGGTGTCGCTTTAGGTATAGGTGTAGCTATCGACTTGGGAACTGATTGTTGGCGAGAGCGTTGACTATTAGTTTGAGAAGCGTCAGTTGGAATTTTAGGTATCGCTGTAGGTGTAGGTTTAGGTATCGGTTTGGAAACTGTTCGTTGGCGAAAGCGTTGACTATTAGATTGAGAAGCGTCAGTTTTACTCTTAGCTTGGAGATTACCACTGGAATTTATGGCAGAAAAATCTTGATTTTTTGGGGTAGTTCGTGCTGGTACAGACTTTTGAGTTGAGGATAATCGTTTTGGCGAAACTGTCTTGGCTGTTGATTTTGTTTTAGAAGAAATGTCTATTAATTCAATGGGTACAGCCGATTGAGTTTCTTGAGGAAACCATAGACTAAACGTATTTGATGAGCGCATCAGCCAGAACACCAGCAAGTGGATAGAGACTGAACCGATAACTACAGAAATCCACAAACCTGGTGGGTCGGTGTGTCGTCTCCGGACTATGGCTGGAATTGAAGTTTTGTCTGCAACCAATGGTTTCATATTATATTTGAAACTGGATCTGATTAGGCACTTATACTAATTGCTAGGCTTTAACCAGTTATCAGTGTTCACTCCTTAATTTAAAATCCAGTCTAAATTTTAGCGATTAACCATAATTTCTGGTGTAACAGCGAAGGTCAAAACTGTTTCATCTACTCCTTTAAGTTCTAGGGGACTACCTTTAATAATTTCTTCTTCTTGTAAATAATCTGCTACAGCAGCAGAAACCAAGATAGTACCGGGAACAGCAGCAGATTGCAACCTAGCAGCAATATTCACACTCGGACCAATAGCAGTATAATCAGCACGTTCAGCGCTACCGAACATCCCTACAACCGCCGTACCTTGGTGGATACCACAGCGAAACTGGACGCCAGTTTGTCTGTCACCATCAAATACACCTTGTTCTCGCCAACGCTGATTTAATTGATCGAGAGAACGGTGCATTCCTCTTGCTGTATTTATGGCACGACGTACCTGTTCATTGGGAGTTAATTCTTCCGGCGCTCCATACAAAGCTAAAATAGCATCTCCCATAAATTTATCTACAGTGCCACCATTAGCAAATACAACCTTGGTCATAGCTTCTAAATATTCATTGAGTAACTCTGCTACTCGCCGGGATCTAAGGGTATTTGCTAGCTGTGTAAAACCCACAATGTCACTAAATAAAACTGTAATTAAGCGTGGTTCTGGGCGCAAATCTAACGCCAAATCACCAGCAGCAGCTTTTTGCACCAATACAGCTGGCAAGAACCGCTTTAGTACCGATTCTGTGAGGTAAGTATTTAACTCCAAGATTCGTTTTTCATTTTCTTTCAACGCTAAGAGATTGCGAACTTCCGCTAAAAGTTCCCGGTCATTGAATGGTTTTGCTAAATAAGCATCAGCACCATGTTCTGTACCTTCGATGCGGGTTTCTTCGTCAACTTTTGCTGTAAGTAAAATGATTGGAATTCCTTTCAACTTCTCCTCAGTGCGGATCATCTGAATCATCTCAAGTCCGCTGACCAAAGGCATCATTAAGTCAGTAAGAATCAAACTGGGTATAATTTCCTTAGCTATGCGATACCCTTCGTAACCATTACGAGATGTTTGTACTTGATAGCCATTGCGACGGAGTATATCAGATACATAACTTCGCAAATCGGGGTTGTCGTCTACAACTAAAATAGAGTGCTCAGTCCCCAATGTTGTTAGCGGTAGCGGGGCGTTTAGCCCGTAGTGAGTGTCAGAAGTGGGTGATAAATTTTTTGTGATATGTTCAATATTATCTGCTGTCCGATCTAGTAGTTCTAAATCAGCCAATTCTACGCTAGCGCGGCTTGTATTTAGTTCAACAGGTGTTTCCAGCAGTTGCTGTGTGGGTAAGTGAGCAGTACCAGTAACCAGCAATAATGTAAAGGTGGTACCTTCACCATAAACTGATTCCACACTAACTTGACCACCATGTAATTCTACTAATTCTTTAACTAAAGCCAAACCTAAGCCACTGCCTTCATAGGAACGGTTTGCTGAACCTTCAGCTTGGCGGAAGCGCTCAAATAAATAAGGAATTTGTTCTTTAACAATGCCAATTCCAGTGTCTTGTACTTCCAATATGCAACAGTCATTTTCAGATCTTAGTCTGACACTGACCGTACCACCTTCAGGAGTAAACTTCATGGCATTTGATAGGAGGTTGTAAACCACCTTATCAAATTTTTCTGTATCTAAGTACACTGTAGGACATTTATCTAACTGAGTGGTCAGATGCAATCCCTTTTTCTCGCAGTAGGGGCGAAAAGACTCAACAATTTGGCTGACAAATTCGACTAAATCGCAGGGGCGGAAACTAGGCTGCATTCTGCCAGCATCTAGGCGTTGTAAATCCAGCAGTTGATTTACTAATCGTAGCAGGCGACGGGAGTTACGTAGAGCGATCGCACTTTGGGAGTAAGATAAACCCTCTCCTGCCCCGACTGCCGACTCTAAAGGCCCTTGAATCAAGGTAATTGGAGTCCGAAACTCATGGGAAATATTCTGAAAAAATTCTGTTTTTTGCTTGTCTAATTCCAGTAAGCGTTCGGCTTGTTGACGAGTTTTTTCATATAGACGTGATTGTTGCACAGCGATCGCTGCTTGAGCTGCTACTGCTTTAGCTAGATCGATCTCAGATGACATCCACTGACGTATTTTATTACTCTCGCACAAAGTAATACTACCGATACATTTTCCATCAGCCAATAATGGCACGACCATTAGCGATCGCGCTGGCATTTTCAAAGACAAATCAAAACCCTGTATTTCTTTAGGAGAATGGTTCACATTACCAATTACTACCGGTTCGTGTGTCTGTAAAATTTCTTGTAAAATTGGATTTTTCTGTATAGAGGTTTGAGAATAAGGTAATTCTTGAGTAGATAAATGATTATTATTACTTATATTTCTGTTTGAGGCTGGTAACGGCTGAGTTGGGCTGTGCCTACGGAAATTTTCTGGATGTTGAAAACTGTCATACAAGGCGACAGACTGGACAAACTCATCTTCCTCTGTCCACAGAGAGAGAACACAGCCATCAACTTGTAAGGCTTGTCCTAATTGCTGGGTAATAGCGGCAAAAATCTCCTCAGGGTCTAGGCTAGAGCGAATCGCGCTAGTAATCGTATTAATCAAACTTTCTCGTTTAGCCAAAGCACGTACTTGTTCATAAGCATACGCTTGAGACAAAGCTAAGGCTGCCTGATCGGCTACCATCATCACTAGCTGCACTTCATCATCCCCCCACAAACGGGGTGGAGAACACTGGTGCAGTGCCAAGACTGCCATGAGTTCCTGTTGACAGATCAATGGCACAACTAAACTAGAACAAATATTAGCAGCAGCAAAAGCCTCTCTACGTTTGCTCAGTTCGGGAGTGTTACCCTGAATCCGCTCATCATCTATCACATCATGAATTACTTGAACTTCGCGGGTTTCCCAAACTGTGTGAGCCAGCAGGGAAAAAGAAGGGGGGATGGGGAGAGCAGGAGATGGAGAGACTAAAGGAAAATTCATCTCGCTGTCAGAGTGTCCCCGTGTCAGAGTGTCAAAGTATCCTTGTTCATCCAAAAGCTTTTGATAAATAAATCCTTTCTCTGCCAACTGTTCATCTTGGAAGGGACGCAACAGACAGACATCTACCTCCAACATCTGACCCACAGAATCTACAATTGCCTGCAAAATTTGCCGATAGTCTAATGCACCGCGAATCGTATTTGTGACCGTATTCAATAGCGACTCTCGCCGCAGTGTACGGGTAAGTTCGCGAGTGCGGGCTTTGAGGACATTGTGTGTATCTAAAGCTTGGCGTACAACTCCTTTAAGCTCGTCTGCTTCCCACGGTTTAGTGACATATTTGAAAACCTTACCAGCGTTGATTGCTTCCACCAAGTCTTCGACATCGGTGTAGCCAGTTAAAATAATCCGAATAATATCTGGATATTGAGTTGCTGTTAGGCTCAAAAATTCTGTACCGCTCATCATCGGCATCCGCTGGTCGGAGATGATCAATGCGACCTCTCCCTCTTGAGCCAGCAAATCGAGTGCCGCAGGACCAGAGGTTGCTCTTAGCACCTTATAGTCCCGATAGAAAGTGCGGTAAAGCAAGTCAAGGTTGTCTGGCTCATCATCGACAACCAAAATTTTAGGCTTACTGTTTGCTTGGGATTTCATGCACCGCTTTCCTGCTGCAACGGCAGTGGGATAAAGAATAATCTGATCGGATAAGGATTTTCTGAGTCAGGTAAGAGCAGAGCATTTCGACCAATAAGGCTGTTTGGCTACATGACTGCCGAGTGTAGGACGGTTTACTCACAGTGATTTATCTCAATGGCTGATATCGATTACTATTTGCTCTGGTATAGAGTAATTGACTTCATAAGTCAGCTTTAGTGTTACAGAGTCTATACTTGCTTGCCAAATCTTCATTCACCTCCACTAAGCAATCTTTGATACTACATACAGCACTCATAGCTAGCTGAAAAATCTAGATAAAGCTGCATATTAAGTTTTCCCTTCATAGCAGTTGTACTAACACTTGCAGGTAAATTTTATTTATGGTAGTCATGGTAGAGCCAATAATATTAAAACAATAAGATTTAAAGTCCAAGTATACTATTAGACAAATACCTCTTTCCAATTTAGCAATCAGAACTATCATTAAGACAAGTGGTAGTGCTTGAGAAATTGGGAATTAAGGGTTTGTAAACAAGCAGAGGAGCACAAAAACATTGGGTACTGGGAACTAGATATGGGTCGGGAAGAGGAGGGAAGGACAAGAGGGACTAGGGACAAGGAGAGAAGTTGGAGCGGAGGAAATCTCCGCTCCAAACTTCGGAGGAAAGACTTATTGAAAGTTGTCTTTTTTTCCTTTGTTTGATTGTCTGACTAAAGTTTCCAGTCCTTTTTTAACACTTGTCAAATTTTTTCTTGGAACTGCCTTGTTTTTTCAAAGTCCTTATAGCCCAGAACGAAGAAGTATTAGTCTAGCGGCAAGTGCAAAAACAACTCAGTACTTTGAACAATGAGGGTTTGAAACTAGAGTTTGTCAATGATATATTTAACTAAAAATTTTGTACCTGCTGCTTATGAACAAGTTATACTATTTCTCTACCCATTTACCCAATCTTCAGCATTTTATAGATGGTTTTGCAAACAACAGATTAATTTTTTCTCTTAAAATTAGGAATGTGCCTGAATTTATTAAACTTCAGATTAGAAATTAACGAAACTGTAACTCATAAGACGCTTTCACCAATGCAGTTTATAAAACCTCGAACAAGTTTTACACTTTGTTTCAACGAAAACCAAAAACAAATTAACAGTCCCAAGTTAGTTTAATTTCTTGGATGACTCTTAAGTTTTTATTGACTTTCAATGGTGTTTTTGGACTTTTGATAAAATTTTACTTAAATAAAATTAATACTAGAGTAACCTTGAAATATCGGTTTTTTCACCCTTACTACCAACAGCCAATCGATCCAGCTTGCCGCCATTTCCAAATTCGTATGGCTACACCTGCTGATTTAGTTAGTGTTGCCCAAATTATTGCTGAAAGCTTTCACTCCCAAAAAGGTATGTGGGGATGGGCTTTTCCATTGCTACGTTTAGGTATTTACGAAGATTTAAGACATCGTATCGTGTCATCTGCGTCGCGCCATGTTTGTTTAGTTGCGCTCGATTATACTACTAGTGCTCACAACTTAGTGGGAACTGTAGAACTGGGTGTACGTTACAGCGATTCCTGGAGTCAGGTCGGCTTGGGTTTTCCTTACTTATCTAATTTAGCCGTTCATCCAAATTACCGTAGACATGGTGTAGCTTCAGAGTTACTMAATAGCTGCGAAAAAATATCTCAAGAATGGGGATTTAAAGACTTATACCTCCACGTTTTGGAAAATAACCATCAAGCAAGGCAGCTTTATTTCAAGCTAGGATTTCGGGTACATAAAGTCGAATCGAATTGGAATACATTCTTCCTTAAGCGCTCAAGCCAGATGTTATTGCACAAAGATTTCGGTGCTGAGTCCTCTATTTAAATTTTGTTTTAGCAGTTGTAAACTTTCAATATTGCCTTAGCGAAGCGTGTGCGTTTGCGCAGCGTCCCGAAGAGAAGCACTCTGACTATCAATAAAAACTGTCATTAATATTAGCAGTGAAACATAACTTTATTTTATTAAAAATCTGGTCAAACCACTTAAACATTGCTAAATACCTGAATCTTAACTCAAAAATATAATTTAATTTATGAGTGATTTGACGAACCCATAATACAGCTTTTTATAACTAATTTAAATACATTTAGAGTTTTGAGAGAATTTACTCTCAGTGATTTTAATAAAACTACAATTTTGTTAAAGTATCTTCTGTTTATAAAACTTTATATTTTAAATTTTTTATTTTTGATTAATAAAAAATTTAAAATATTATATTGTAACTAAATCGACTATAATCAAGATATTCATAGATTTTTATCAAAAAAAGTCTCAATTCCTCATAATAACTTTGTAATTAAGATATTCATCTTTATAAAAACTTTAAACAAAGACGATCGCAAGTTGGAGACAAATTTCCTCATATCTCATAAAATATAATCACTCAATTAATGAACAATGCCTATTCATTCTTATCTTAGTTAAATTGACCATAAGACTGTTAATAATAAAAGAATTGAAAAATCTCATTTGATATAACAGTTAGTTCCTTGTTGAAGTGCATACTACTAAATTCGTTGAAAGTTTAAAAAACATGGATAGCGAACAGCATCGCCGCTATCAACCCGCTATGCTATCAACCTATTACCCTGAAACTAGTTTCCTTGACTATCTCGTCATGCCAGATGGAACTGAGCAATCCCCAGGCTCGGATATCCTTACACGTTTGCACAGTGGAGAAGTTTTCATCGTCAATAGTCGTAGGCGAAATGGATTAATACTGTTTAAACGTTACCATGCAGAGTTTGCTGGACCCGGAGCTGCTGTGGGTGGGGATTACGATTTTGATTGTCAAAGGGCACTGCCTATAGGTAATCTGTCTTTATTAACTCCAGAATCTAATGAAGAGCGTCAGAAAGCGTACTTAATTAGGCGACAATGGATTCGACTGATTAAACAAATTACAGAAAATCCAGTGCCCGGGCAGCGAGTCCAAAAAATTCTTGATCAATTTGAACAATACTTTCCACCAGAAATAGTGGCTCTTTTGCCGGATGTAGCCTTTGCTCTTTTAGTGGGTGTACTTCCACAAACAGTAGGAATAGTCCGCCGTTTGGGTACTGAAGTGGACAGCAGGTTTAATAGTGATTGAATTGCTAAGATTCCAAATTTGCTAAAACAGCTTTTACTCGATTAGTAGTGCGGGCATTTTCGTCGCTCGTTCCTACAGTAATTCGCAATCCGCCGCTAACATATCGTACAAGAGTGCCGAGAGTCTTGAGTTGGTAGTGTAAACTTTTTAAAGTAGCGTCTTTATCGTGCGAATCATTCGATTTTAGACGCAGGTAAATAAAATTAGCAGCACTAACTGTGATTTCTAATTGTGGCTGCTGAGATAAAGCTTCAATGATTTTGCCTCGTTCGCTCAAGGTTTGGGGAATTGACTCAAGTAAGAGTGTGCGGTTTTGTAAAGCAATTAAGCCTGCTGCTATAGAAAAGCTGGGAAGATTGTAGGGTAAGCGGATTTTTTCTAAGATGGCGATCGCTTCTGGGTGAGCAACACAATAACCAACGCGAAGAGATGCCAATCGAAAAGCTTTAGAAAAAGTACGTAAAATCACCCAGTTAGAATGATGCTGCAATTCACCCACTAAACTACTTTGGCTAAATTCAAAGTAAGCTTCATCAATTACTACCAAAATATGCTCTGGCAAACTTTTTAACCATATTAACTCTGCCGCACTTAAGCTATTAGCAGTTGGCGAATTGGGATGTACTACAAAAACTACCCGAATGGGAGGATTTTGAGTTTCTTCAATGGCAGACTGTGCAGCTTMTAAGTCAATTTCAAAATTTGTTTCATTTCTACCCACCATCACTACAGGAATGCCCAAAGTTTGTGCCAAAATCCCGTACATGGAGAAAGTGGGATTGGCAACGAGAATTGAACCTTCTCCTCCTAAACAGGTAGCGATTAACAAAGAGCGGATTAGTTCATCTGAACCATTGCCTACAGAAATATTGGCAGCGGTAAAGGATGATGAAACATCCGCTGATTCATTAACGTACTCGGCGATCGCATTCTTAAGTGTCTCATGTCCGCCATCAGGATAACGATTTGTTTCAATTACTTGCTGATATGTCCAGGCTAACTTTTCTTTTAATTGAGGCGGTAAATCATAGGGGCTTTCATTTGTATCAAGGCGATCTAACTGCGTTGGGACAGATGCTGCTGTATCGCTGCCAGGGTGGGGTTTGTAGGCGGTAAATTGTGCTAAATCTGGTCGGATGAAGGGAAGCATATCGGTTTTAGATTTTAGATTTTAGATTTTAAATCAATACTGTTTACAAAAGTTTTAATTTCACTCAATGATTTTTAAGAGTGACTGAATATAGCCTTCATCGATCTACGAATTAAGTAGTACTTACTGCAAAATATTTTAATTATATGTAAGTTTAATATTTTACAACTTCAAGGCAACTGGCAGAAGAGGCTAATTGCTTGCCAAATTTCTTCCACAACATTACCTAAAGCATGGTCACTATCGAATTCAACTAATTCCACCCAAGGACGCCAACGCTTAAAGTTACGACTTGCTTGAATGGGGATAACTTCATCATTCTTTCCGTGCAAAATCAGCGTAGGAATGAAACGTTGCAAAAGTTCCTCTTGGTATTGTGCTGCATCTGTCACAAAATCATAACTTAAGGGAAGCGATCGCCTTTCCCCATGGTGATACACCATAAGATATTTTTCTTGCTGCCAATGCTGTATTTCCTCATCTGTTAATTTCACTAACCAATGGGATAAAAACCCAAAAGCTGGGGCTAGCAAGACTAAGCGTTGTACTTGTAAATGTTGCTGTGCTAGGTGGGCAGCAGTTAAACCACCCAAACTTGAGCCAATGAGCGTTACTGGTATAGAATCCTTCGGGAATTCTGCTGCCACTTGAGCAATTTGACGGGTGATTGTCAACTGGGAAAAATCACCAGCATTCAAATCAGGAATTTTCAGTTCAGTGTGAATTTGGCTAAAGCGATCGCCTATGTACCGCGCTTTGGCAGATTTGGGACTGGAAGCAAAGCCATGTAAGTATATATACTGAGTAGGCATTCAAGTTTTTCCATTGGGTCGTCCTTTGTCATTGGTCATTAGTTATTGACAAATGACAACAGACATTTGACAGATGACAAAGGACTAATGACCTAGTTATCGCATTGTGACAAATTCTTCAGCTACCGAGGGATGAATGCCAACAGTAGCGTCAAAGTCTTTTTTGGTTGCGCCCATGTTGACAGCGATCGCCACACCTTGAATGATCTCAGCAGCATGTTCACCCACCATGTGAGCGCCTAGCACTTTGTCAGTGTTGTTATCAACTACTAGCTTCATCATTGTTTTCTCTATCTTACCAGTCAAACTATGATACATCGGGCGAAAACGGCTACGATAAATTTTGACGGCATCACCTAATTTCTCCCGGGCTTCGGCTTCTGTCCAGCCTACTGTTGAGGCTTCCGGGGTAGAAAATACGGCTGTGGGCACATTTTGGTAATTGAAGGCTCGGCGACTATTGCCAAATTCGCTATCAGCAAAGGCGCGACCTTCACCAATTGCTACAGGAGTTAAATTAATTCGGTCAGTGACATCACCAACAGCAAAGATATTTGGTTGACTAGTTTGACTATATTCATTGACCGCGATCGCACCTGTGGTGTAATACCCTGGTCTTTCTACAGAACTGGGCACGATATTAACTCCAGCGTTTTCTAAACTCAATCCATCTACATTGGGAGCGCGACCAGTGGCTACTAAAAACACATCGGCAATTACTGATTCTTGGTTTTCCCCTGATAAAGTTAGCTTAAACCCTTGTGGTACACGTTCAATTACTTTTACGACATGATTCTTAATCAGCCGAATTCCGTGGTTTGTCATCCCCTCTTCAATTTCTTTGGCGATGTCTTCATCGAACCCCTTTAAAATATTGTTACCTCTGCAAATTTGGGTTACCTCAGAACCCAAACCGCGCATAATACAGGCAAATTCCGTGCCAATGTAACCAGCGCCAAGAATGACGATGTGTTTTGGTTGTTGTTTGAGATGAAAGATTTCGTTGGAGGTAATGCCGTATTCCATTCCTGGTAAATCCGGTTTCACAGGACGTCCGCCAACAGCAATTAAAATTTTGTCTGCTGTAATTTTACGTCCATCAAGTTCTACTGTGTGGGGGTCTATAAATGCGGCGCGACCTGGAATTAATTCTACTCCTGCTTTTTCTAAAAGGCTGATATGTAATTGTGACAGTCGCCGAACTTCCTGGTCTATAGATGTAATAAAATGTTCCCAGTCCAATTCTGTATTACCTACTTTCCAGCCATAGCCTGAGGCCTCAGTGAAGAGTGCAGGAAAGTGAGAGCCATAGACCATAAGTTTTTTGGGAATGCAACCGCGAATTACACAAGTGCCACCAACTAAATCATATTCAGCGATCGCCACTTTAGCTCCGTAGCTAGCCGCCCGTTTGGAAGCCGCTAAACCTCCAGAACCCGCACCAATTACAAACAGGTCGTAATCAAAAGTCATAAATTTTTGTATCTCTCTAGCAAGAAGTTAGTTCCTAGTAACTTTCACGCAGAACGTAATTCAACTATATAAGGATATCTGGTGAATCCTGTGTAAGTCCTGTCCTTGATTTAATCTAGCGTTAGCAGATACTCTCTGGTGGTAGGGAATATCACTTTTTGCTTTAGTGAGTGTAGAGGCAGTAGTTAAAATTTCTGATAGTTCTGCCTCTGGTATAGGGTATAAATTTATCCTTTCATTAGGTTTGAAAAACTAAGTTTAGAAAATACTACTGAACTCTGAAAGTCTTAGCAAAAAAGTTAGCTCAAGTTGTCTCCGGTGCAGGTGGCGTTGGTTGTGGGGTAGTAGTTCCCGACCCAGTAGGTGGTGTTGGTTCTGGAGTAGTAGTTCCCGACCCAGTAGGTGGTGTTGGTTCTGGAGTAGTAGTTCCCGACCCAGTAGGTGGTGTTGGTTCTGGAGTAGTAGTTCCCGACCCAGTAGGTGGTGTTGGTTCTGGAGTAGTAGTTCCTGACCCAGTAGGTGGTGTTGGTTCTGGGATAGTAGTTCCCGACCCACTAGGTGGCGTTGGTTGTGGGATAGTAGTTCCCGACCCACTAGGTGGCGTTGGTTGTGGGGTGATAGTTACTGACCCAGTGGGTGTTGGCTGAACCAAAGGAGTTTGAGGTTTGGTTATGGTTCCAGTAGAATCAACATTAGCGTTATTATTACTAGTTGTATTACCCTGCCTATTATTTAATAGGATTTGTCCTGTTTCTTCAAAGGAGTTTACTGAGGAATCATCTTTAATAGGGTCTACAGCGGGAGCATTCGTGACAATATCGTTGGTCACAGAATTTTCAGGGCTAGCAGTTAATTGTAAGAAAGATGGGTTTTCAACTACTCCCTGACCTGTTACTGGCGACTGTGCTTGTAAAGCCGTAGCAGTTTCAGCTTGAACGCTGGCGATCGCTGGGTCAGCATTAGGTGTAACATTTTGCCTAGTTAAATCAAGTCCCCGAACCAGATCGCTCGTTTCATAAAAACTTCTCAGATCAAAATCGTATAAACCCTGAAATTTACCTTTAACTATAACCATCAGCTGTCCTGCTTGCAGCATCTGAGTTTGAGAAGCTTCCTTATTAGAAACTTCAATGCCACTATTTGTTAGCGCACCGACAATCGTAGTATCTGTTTGTTGGTCGTAGCGTACAAATAATGCTGAACCACGAATTGCCGCTGCTGCACTTGGCGTTTGTATACGTGTTTGCCCCCTTCCAGGTGGTATAAGCAGCAACGCAGTCCCGTTTGACAGTCTAAAGCTGCGAGTCTTGGGCAAAAATTGAAATATCGCCTGTTCCCCAACTCTTGCCAAAGAGCCATCGTTAAACCGCAAGTCAGCTAACGAAGCTCGACCAGTTGATAATCCATCCCCAGGAATCATTGCATCTGATTTTTGTGCCGGACGCTTTTTGAGTTTGTTTTTGGGTATTAGTTGTACTAAGTTGCGGAGATTCTGAATCTCAGCTCGTGTTAAAGGAGTTACGGCACTTACCCGATTTGGCAAAGGCAGTACCATAATTCCCCATAAGCTTATTACTAATAGTGGTAATGATTTATTAATCATAGTTTGATAATTTATAAACTTCAATTAATACCAAAAATACTGAATTTTTCAGCTGTGGGTAATTTTTATAGCCACTTTTTGAGGTAAATTTATCTGCACTTTAGTTTACATTTAACAAATAAAATAAACAACCTCTAAAGATGTATTGAGTTTCTTTAGCTTTTTATTCTGAAATTTACGTTTAATGAAACTAAATATAAAGCAGCTTTAAAACTTAATGAATGATACAAATAACTAAATGCACAATAATTTAGAGGATATCTCTTGAAATATTAAATATTTTATTTATCACCAACTCTGCTAAATCACCTGAAAGTTTCCGTATAATAGTCATTGTTTCTCAGTTTTCATTGTAAAAGTTTGAGTAATGTTGATATTTTGTAACATAGCTCTATTTATTTCCGCCTACTGATTTAACAATAATTGAGATAGCCTTGTATGATAACAGATGATTCAGGCAACAAAGTCTAGGAATAAATCCAAAAAACTGCAATATGAATTTGTAGCTCTAAGTATATACCTAAAAAGCTGAGTTAGCTACACTCAATTGTATTTTCTGAATCGGAACTTATGATGCAGCTTTTAGGTCTATATTCGCCAAAGGCGCTCAACGCGATCTAACAGATGCAACTCAAGAACTGGAAAAATTTATTTTTTTGGATTTTGTTAGCTTCCAGTTGTGGAAGCTGTTGTTGCATTAGAGTTGATGCAGCGGAATCTGCAAATCATGATTTGGGATCAATGAGTTACGCCCTCTCCCCGACTTCTCTACAAGACGCAACGCCAATAGCACAGCGAGTTAGGAAAGAATGGGCGGCTTGGAATCAAGTAGCACTAGAAATTACACAAGCCCAACCAGCACCAAACCAAGAACCGGGGGATACTCCAGCAGAAAATGACCCGCCGCCGCTAGAATCGCAGCCGAGTAATTTGCCTATATCTCCTCCAGACTCAACACAACAACTATTGAATCCACCTGACTTCAATCGTTCTCAAAGGCTAGAGAGACTAAGAAACCTGCTACAACAGCCAAAACAGCCGCTTGAGTCTAATAGCGCACGCGAACTTGGGTTGCGCGTGCGCTTACGACCCTTAGAACAACAGCCACTCCCACCGCAACCTGTGTCTAAGTTTAAACCCATCGGCTATCTACAAGGTCGTGTAGGTTACTTCCAGACGACTAACATTTTTTCCTCAAAAGATAATCCCATAGAAGATGGTTTAATTATTTCTGGGCTGACACTATCCTCTGCATATTTTCCTATAGGATCTAAAACTTATTTAAACGGCTCAATTGATGGCAATATCATTCGTTATCTAGATCAGTCACAATACCATTACAACCAGTTAAGATTTAATCTCAGTCTTTACCGACAGCTCTCGAGGCGAATGTACGGAGAACTCAATTTCAGTAATCAGCAGTTATTTTATGCCAATAACAGTGCTCACCCCAACAGCTTCAATGCAGGCGATCGCTTTTTAAACGAAAGTTCCGTACAACTGTCTTTCGGACGCCGAGATCCCTTAACCTCAAGATTAGTCTTAGATAGCTTCTACGAACTAAGTGTAAATTTTGCCGATCCCCTAAGTCGCAGTCGGATTATCAATTCTTTTTGGTTTTCTCTAAACTACTACTTGCAAAAGCCTCTGCAAGTTGGTATTGACTACCAGGGAAACTTCTCTGACTTTACCCAGCGCGATCGAGAAGACCAATTTCATCGGCTATTTGGGCATTTAAATTACCGAATATCCGATTTCAGCAGCATGAATGTCCAGACTGGGTTTACTTTAGGTAGTTCAACCGCCCAAAATATTGATTTTGACAGCTGGTTCTTCAGTATTAATTACAGTTTGGAATTAGGTCGGTTTTGAAATTTGTGATTAGTCATTAGTCATTTATCATTTATCTTCTGTTACAGAGTTTTAATCGCAGAAAATCTTCGAGCTAACTTCGCACTTTGTTTTTTGTCCTTTCTAAATAACTAATGACCAATGACTAATAACTAATCCAATCGCTCCAGCTACCAGCATAAAGTTTTCCCTTGCTAATGCCAGCTAATTCTAGAGAAAGTAAGTTTACACAAGCAGTAACGCCGGAACCGCAATAAACTAAGATTTCTTGGGCTGTTTCTAAGTTCTCCCACCGACGGCGCTGTTCGGCTTGCGGGAGTAGGTAGCCAGTAGAGTCTGTAACTTCTCGCCAAGGATAGTTAACCGCACCAGGAATATGTCCAGCAATTTTATCAATTGATTCTCCTTCACCTCGGTAGCGATCGCTTTCTCTAGAATCTACTAAGACTACATCTGGTTTATCTTTGCGGCTTTTCACGGCTGTAATATCTACAACTTTTTCTGTTTGCACTTGAGATACAAATGTCGCCATCTGCGGTTGAGGAATAACATCTGTAACCGGATACCCAGCTTTTTGCCATCCAGTGAAGCCTCCATCGAGTACTGCTACTTGTTCGTGTCCTAGATAGCGTAACAACCACCACAAACGAGCCGCAAAAGCAAAGCGGGAATCATCATAAGCTACAACTAGAGTTTTTTGGTAATTCACCCCTATCGTTGCAAATTTATTAGCGATATCATCAGGGTTAGGTAGAGGATGTCTCCCGCCATGCTTACCCACTGGACTGGAAAGATCCTGGTTTAAATCAAGATAATATGACCCCTTAATATGACTTGTTAGGTACTGTTGTTGTCCTAATTGCGGTTCGGCTAGAGAAAAGCGACAATCCACGATCGCTACTTGCGGATCTTCTAGGTGTTCAAACAGCCAAGTTGGCGAAACAACAAATTGGGTATTGGTCATAGGGCATGGGGGATTGATAATTTGCTAATGACTAATGACAAATTTATTTACAAGATGTCAAACTTAGAGAATTTTACACCTCAGATCACAGCAGATGGTTCTTTCACCTTTGTCTCTCAAGAGTTTAATGAATCCTTTCATAGCCATTATGGTGCTAAACAGGAAAGTTTTTTCAAGTTTGTGGAACCAACTCAGCTGACTACAGCTGCCCAAAAACCAGTCTTACGACTGTTGGATGTTTGTTATGGTTTAGGATATAACACTGCCGCTGCTTTGCAGACAATTTGGGCAGTGAATCCCAGTTGTAATGTTGAAGTAATCGGGTTAGAACTGAACCCAGCAGTACCACAAGCGGCGATCGCTCATCATTTGTTCGACAGCTGGAACTGCAATTACATTAAAATTTTGTCCCAATTAGCTTCTGAGCTTCAAGTACAAACAGCTTGTCTGAAAGCGAAGCTGCTAATTGGTGATGCTAGAAAGACGATCGCCCTAGTACGTCAGTTGGATTTCTCGGCAGATGCAATTTTCCTCGATCCCTTTTCACCACCACAGTGTCCCCAATTATGGACTGTTGAATTTATTAAACAACTGTCATTGTGTTTAGATCGAGATGGTTTATTAGCTACCTATTCTTGTGCTGCTGCTGTGCGTACAGCACTTTTGTCTGCTGGGTTAGCAATCGGTTCTACTCCACCTGTGGGCAGGCGATCGCCTGGTACTGTAGCAGCACACAATCAGCATACTCTGACACGGGGACGCTCTCAGACGCAGAATTTTGCAACAAAATTCTCCCCTACCCCTTTGCCCCCCTGCCTTTCTACACTCCTCTCCCAACCTGAGAAAGAACACTTACTAACTCGTGCTGCCATTCCCTACCGCGATCCCGAATTGAGCGATCCCAGTGAAGTTATAGTCAGACGGCGACAAGAACAGCAACAAACCTCTTCCCTCGAACCTACCTCCCACTGGCGAAAAAGGTGGCTATCGGCAACACAAGGCAGGGATTTTATGGGAACTAGTTTATAGTTGCACGAGCAAAATTATCAGCCTTGTCCTCAGTCCTTGATTCCACAAAAGTTAGACATATTTTTCTTTAAAATTCTCATTTCGTTTTTTAGTACTCAAGCAACAAGTTTTTTTTAGCTAAATAACTTAAACTATAATAAGTAATTAATATTACATTGTGGTTAGCAGTATTTAACTATTGCTATAACTGAGTAAGTAAAAATGTTTAGACCTAATGACTACTATCAACACTGTCAAGTCAAAATCGGATATTTCGCTAATAAGCAGGCAATTACAAGCTTTTGTGGCGCTGGCATCCTTAAAAATCTCCGTGAAAAGCCTGATTTTACATTTGTACTAGTTATATGATACTAGAATCAGAAGCAAAAAATTTGACAATAATATACTGCTTATTCGTAACATAAAAAATACATAGGGTGAAAAATCTATATCAGCAGCTTGACATCATAAGATAATGCCTATGGAAAGCCTAAGTCAAATACAGTCAAATACTAAATTTGTTTTTGAAATCTGACACTGTTAACTTGTAGAAATAATTGCAGTACCTTTGTAATTCAATGGAAATCCAACCATAGAAGCTTTACAGAATAAATTGTTAATGGGTCAAACCCCCTAAGCAAAGTGAAAAGTATCGGTTCAAATCATACCGTCAGATCGCAAAATATAGAGGGTTATTCTTTAGGCTTATCTCAAGAACACTTGATGCTTGAAGATACCCAAGCAGCGTCTTCTTGGATGAAAACTTGCAATCAAGATTCATTGGTCTCTAAAACACTACAACCCAAAGCTTCTAAAGTGAATGGTTTTGATTTAGATCCACCAAAGGTTTTAGTGGTTGACGACCATGCAGCTAGTCGCCTGACTGCTGTTGCTCTCTTAGGGATGGAAGGATACGAAGTCATTGAAGCGGACAGTGGTTCTATTGTTGTGGGATTGGTAAGGCAAAAACAACCAGATTTGATTTTGCTGGATGTGATGATGCCGGGAATGGATGGATTTGAAGTCTGTCAATTGCTCAAACAGGATGAGCAAACCAGGCTAATCCCAGTAATATTTATTACAGCATTAAATGACAGGCGATCGCGTATTCGAGGAATTGAAGTCGGTGGAGATGATTTTCTCACCAAACCTTTTGATCGTGTGGAACTGGCGGCGCGTGTCAAGTCCCTGGTGCGGCAGAAGCGTCTCAACGAAGACTTAGACCATGCCGAACAAGTGCTGTTTTCCATTGCCATGTCCATTGAAAGTCGCGATCCCAATACAGGTGACCATTGCGAACGCTTGGTAAAACTGGGACAAGCCTTTGGTGAATACCTCAATCTCTCGCGCTACCAAATTCGAGATTTGATGTGGGGCGGTTATCTTCACGATATTGGCAAAGTAGGTATTCCCGATGCAGTGCTGCTCAAAAAAGGCAAACTCACCCCGGAAGATTGGCAAATTATGCAGCAGCACGTTTTGATTGGAGAGAAAATCTGCCAACCGCTACGTAGTATGCAAGGTGTAATTCCGATTATTCGCCATCACCACGAACGTTGGGATGGCTCAGGCTACCCCGATAAACTTAAAGGGGATGAGATCCCATATTTGGCGCAGATATTTCAGTTAATTGATATTTATGATGCCCTAACCAGCGAACGACCTTACAAAGAAGCTTTGACAACACAAGAAGCACTCTCAGTGATGCTTGAAGAAGCTGATTCTGGTTGGCGCAATCCTAAACTAATGCAGCAGTTTGCGGAGTTTATTCGTTTTTTCACAAAGAACAGGGAGTAGGGAATAATGACTTCTAGCTACTGTAATCAAGGCTAATTGACATTATCATACTCTCGGCTTTTTATTAAGTGAAGTTCTTTTGAGTTATGAATTTTGAGTTCTGTACTCTTAAATTTTGAATTCTGACTCCTTTGCTCAAAGGAGTCTTCTATGATTAGCTGGTATATGATTTGAGCCTACATCTGGAAGTAGGAAATAGCATTAATTACAGTTTTACTAATAGCTGATTATGGTAGTTGTAGCAATTCTAGCAGCCGGACGCGGCACACGAATGAAATCAGGTTTACCCAAGGTTCTACATTCTTTGGGTGGGCGATCGCTACTAGAGAGAGTTATCGAAAGTGTAGAGCCTCTCTCGCCCTCACGACAAATCGCGATCATCGGGTATCAGTCTGAAGAAGTGAAAGCTGCTATGCATTCAATTTCCAATTTGGAGTTTGTCGAACAGACTGTGCAATTGGGAACAGGTCATGCCATCCAGCAATTACTTCCCTACTTACAAGATTACACTGGAGATTTACTGGTACTCAACGGTGATTTACCGTTGATACGTAGTGAAACCCTTCAGCAGATGTTACAAACTCACGCCCAAAATCAGAACGCCGCCACTATTCTCACCTCACACCTACCCGACCCCACAGGCTACGGGCGTGTTTTTTGTAACGATATAAATATTGTGCAGCAAATGGTTGAACACAAGGATTGTAGTGCTGCCCAAAGACAAAATCACCGGATTAACGCTGGGGTTTATTGCTTTCGCTGGCAAAATTTAGCCCAAGTACTCCCCTACTTACAGGCAAATAATGCCCAAAAAGAATATTATCTTACCGATGCCGTTACTCAGGTTGGACAAGTGATGGCAGTGGATGTACAAGATTATCAAGAAATTCTCGGCATTAACGATCGCCTACAACTGGCAATAGCCTACGAAATTCTGCAAAGGCGAGTCAAGGAAAAATGGATGCTAGCAGGTGTTACCCTCATCGATCCCACAAGCATCACCATCGATGAAACAGTTGAGTTACAGCCGGATGTAATTATTGAACCCCAAACTCATCTGCGGGGAAATACGGTGATTCAAACAGGAAGTCACATCGGTCCGGGAAGTTTAATTGAAAATAGCCAATTAGCTGAAAATGTCACAGTACAGTATTCAGTAGTAACAGATAGCACAGTAAAAGCAGGCAGCCGAATTGGTCCCTACGCCCATTTGCGCGGTCAGGTACAAGTTGGTGCTGGTTGTCGTGTCGGAAATTTTGTGGAATTGAAAAACACGCAGTTAGGCGATCGCACCAATGCAGCACATTTATCGTACTTAGGTGATAGCGTCGTCGGCAATCAGGTGAATATTGGTGCCGGTACAATTACTGCCAACTATGATGGCGTTAAGAAACATCGTACTAAAATAGGCGATCGCACTAAAACAGGTGCTAATAGCGTTCTAGTGGCTCCAGTCACCTTGGGTGATGATGTCTATGTGGCTGCTGGTTCCACAATTACAGAAAATGTTCCTGATGATGCTTTGGCGATCGCTCGTAGTCGTCAGGTGGTTAAACTAGGTTGGCGTAGGAAGACTAATGCAAATGAAACTATAGATCGACATAAATAAACGATTGCTGTTAATCGCAGTTGTTCTCTAATCAAATTTGAGTGTTATCCTTATTCGGTTAGTTTTTCAGAGATTAAGTAGGTTTGGTCTGATAAATTATCCGTCTTTCCAGTCCAACAGTGGTTAGTGTTCGGCTTTTTTGCTGATTTTTATAAAAATCATTGTTTGTCTAATTTGTGAATACGTAATTTATAGGGAAGTCGGCGCTCCGACTTTCCGCAAAATCTGAAATGGAATCAGATTCAAATGGCACGCTTGTTAAGCGGAAATCATTGATCTTACTGGTTTTGGGGTGTGGGGAATGAAGAAGTAACCTCTGTTTCATCTCTAAGAAATGAATATCGATCGACACTACACCCTACCTCCTACCCCCAACACCCTTGCCCAGAAGAGGTTTCACATGAGTTCTAGTAACATTTTGATCGGCTCCTACTTATCTACAGGAAAATTCGCAATTATGGGTGGAATACCGTTTTCTGTGGTTGATTGTGTTTGGCTTATCGGTTGTGGATGTAAAGGTGTTGGTGTCAGTTCGCCCTGTTTAGCGGTTTGATTCCATAAAATCAATGATAGTAGACCATCTACTAAGCCGTTATTAGTGCCGTTACTGCCAACCAGCACATCTGGAATCAAGCGGACATGGCGA
This sequence comes from Nostoc sp. PA-18-2419, assembly GCF_005869855.1. Lineage (GTDB taxonomy): Bacteria > Cyanobacteriota > Cyanobacteriia > Cyanobacteriales > Nostocaceae > Nostoc. The sequence continues at coordinate 102,612 of NZ_SZNH01000006.1, forward strand.
TCGCCTATAATCTGCATCAGTTGCATTGCTGTATAACCTTGTGCCCCCAAGGCTTCCACACCAGCACGGTAGGTTTCAGCTTTGGCGTTACCTGTAGCCCGAATCCCTTCACCCTCGGCAATTGCCCGGAGTTTTGTCCCCTCAGCTTCACCTGTGGCTTGCTTGATTTCGGCTTGGGCTTTCAAGTCGGCTATATGCACGCTCTGCTCAGATTTTACCATTTCTTGCTGGATATCAGCTAAGGCTGTTTCTCGAACAAGTTGCTGGCGTTGGGTTTGTGCCATCTGCTGGACTTCATAAGTCTTGCGTTCTTCTTCGGCAATTTTTCGGTCTGTTTGTGTCCGCATTAACGACGCTGGTGGCTGAATATCACCAATCAGGGTGTCGATCGCTTGCACGTCATAAGCCCGCAGTGCTGTTTTAATATACTCAGCAGCCTCAGCTTGTCGCTCGCTGCGAGCTGTTAAAAAGTCTAATACTGTATAATCTTGGGCTGAATTGCGGAAATAATTACCAATAGTTGGTTCTAATACGTGGTCTACAAGATTTTGCATTGCACCAACGCGGGAAATTACCTTCGGCGCATCCAAAGCACCCACATGGATGATTTGTGCAACTTCCAAATCAAAGGCAAATCCATCACGCGATCGCACAGTTAAGGAAGCCAGTTGAGCATCGTAACTGTGACGTTCGGTACGGTCTGACCAGTTTAATACAATATTGGTCGTTGGTACAAGTTCCATTTTCATGATCCGCGAATTAATCGGGTGCTTCCCAGGATACAGGGGTTCCACCCATACACCCTTGTGTCCAGTATTCACCAAGTTACCATGTGTGAAGGCTGCACCGCTGACATCTTGATGTGCCTTACCGACGAAAGAAATCACCACACCTACATATCCAATAGGAATTTCCGTCATCGGCACTTGTTCAACCTGGACAAACCAAGGATTCAAGTTCCAAGAACCAGAAAGCAGAATTTGCTCTTGTAAGCCTCGTCGGCCACCGCCATCAATAAATTTCTGACCATTTTGAAAGTTGTTATGTCCCTCAATTATCTGCCCTGCGATTTCACCATCACAAATTGGTAAACCGTCCAGAGTAGTGACAATGCCGACTTTATCAGAAGCTAGGCTGTAAACCCGCAACTGTTCTAGAGTCATACCATGAGTTGTAGCATTTGCTGCGGTAATAATTTTAAATAGAGCAGTGTTAATACGGTAAGTCCCAGCTGTCAGAAAACCCATTTGCCGACCTTTTTCGCCACCTTGGCTGAGGAACTTCCGGGCATCTTGGTAATTATCACAATCTACGATTTTCCCCAGGATACGCTGTGGTGGGTTGGGTTCACCATCTGCGGCTACAATTAAAGCGATTTCACCTTGGGGAACAACAACTACTGACTCTTTGCGAACCGAGTATTGCCAAGGCCAATAGCCCCAATGCCAGCCGGGAGCAAGAGTATCTGCCTGTAAACCAGCTTCACCATTGAGGGCAATTAACCGTCCAGCAGGAAGTCCGCGTCCCGAAAGGGTAAACTTTCTCACAACAATACCAACTTCCCGTTCGCCAATCACCACTAGCCCGCCAAAGAATAGGGGAACAAATATAACTAAACCGCCAACAAGTACGATGGGAACCAGTACAAAAGCATCGATTCCAGCAGTTTGATACTGAGTGTGATTAATTTGTAACTGAGGAATATTTAGTTTAACTGGACTTAGTTGGACTGATAGTGGAGTGATTTCTTTTGCAGTAGTTATTTTGACAGGAGTAGCACTGACATAATTAATATTGCCTGCGAGTGCCAACGTTGCTATGGCTGATGCTGCAAAACGAGCTATTTTATTTTTACGGATACCAACACAAGATTGAAAGCTTTTCATAATTTTTGCCCACTTGGGCAACTAATTAGCTAAGTTAACACTTCAACAAAACAGTCCTCAATTTCTTAAACTTGCCTTCAAAAGTTAAAAGTGGAAAGTACGGAGATGCGGTTTGACTTCACTCGATTTTTGGGTAGTCGAAACTCACCAACCGAGAGATAGAGAGAAAATTTCATCCCCCACCTCATCACTCCTAAGTCCTAACTCAGCACTTCCATGCCCAATTCCCCATTTCCTGGTAAAAATAATTAGGATCGAATAGCGAGGTGAATTTAAAATTTAATTTAATATGACTTCCATATTGCCCGAACCTCATCACAGCCATTCACCCACTTGGGAGGAAGAACTAGATAGTGCCATTTTCAGTTTTGAAGATATTCAGACGGAACTGAATTATAAACAAGCACAAACGGCACTACGAAATTTAGTGACTAATCTTGACCTGAGCCCCCAAGAAAAAGCGGGACTGGAGGCAGAAATTACTGATTTGGAAACCATGCTCTTAAAGTTAGACCGCATGGTGGTGCAGATTGCAGCTTTTGGCATGGTGGGACGTGGTAAGTCTTCACTACTCAATGCTTTGGTTGGACAATCAGTATTTGAAACCGGGCCGCTGCATGGTGTTACCCGTGCTGCACAAAGAGTGAATTGGATTATTAGCGAAGAGGCAGTAGGGGAAACCGAACGTGCTTTGCGAGTCACTCTCCCTGGTATCGGTCAATCACAAGTAGAATTAATTGACACTCCTGGGTTAGATGAAGTAGACGGGGCAACCCGCACTGCATTGGCTGAACAGATTGCCAAACAAGCGGATTTGATTCTGTTTGTCATCTCTGGCGACATGACAAAAATAGAACATATTGCCCTTTCGCAACTGCGAGAAGCAGGTAAACCAATAATTTTGGTGTTTAACAAAGTAGACCAATATCCAGAAGCCGATCGCACAGCAATTTATCACAAAATCCGCGATCAAAGGGTGCGCGAATTACTCACGCCTTTGGAAATTGTCATGGCCGCAGCATCACCATTGGTGAAAACAGCGGTTTTTCGTCCTGATGGCAGTAGAGGCATACAGTTGCGTCCAGGTAATGCCCAAGTTGAGGAACTGAAGCTAAAAATTTTAGAGATTTTGCAGCGTGAAGGCAAAGCCTTGGTGGCTCTCAATACCATGCTTTATGCTGACACTGTAAATGAGCAACTGATAGAACGAAAACTGATGATTCGTGAGGTGAATGCCAATCAGTTGATTTGGAAAGCTGTAATGGCTAAAGCAGTGGCGATCGCTCTTAATCCCGTAACTGTGGTAGATATTCTTAGTAGTGTGGTAATTGATATTGCTTTGATTTTAGGTTTATCAAAACTCTATGGCTTCTCCATGACCGAAGCTGGAGCCGTACAATTGCTCCAAAAAATTGCTCTGAGTATGGGCGGTATCGGTGCTAGCGAACTCTTGGCAAACTTGGGCTTGAGTGGATTGAAAACTTTACTTGGCATCTCTGCAACAGCTACGGCTGGCGTGGCCCTTGGCCCTTATATATCAGTGGCAATTACGCAAGCGGGAGTGGCTGGTGTTTCTTCTTACGGTATTGGACAAGTTACTAAAGTTTATTTAGCTAATGGTGCAACTTGGGGGCCTGATGGGCCCAAAGCAGTGATTAATCGGATTTTGGCAAACTTGGATGAGACTTCAATTCTCAACCGTATTAAAGATGAATTACTCCACAAGGTAAAACTCAGAAAGTGATACATATAAGTAGAGTTAATAAGGTTCCGTTAGCGATGTTCATTTTTAGAAGTCGCTTTAATCCATGCTACTTGCTTCTCCTGTTGAGACAGAGTGCGCGTATTCTATCCCAAAACCTCCAGCTTCGACATGACGAACCAGCGATTGAATGATGGGTGTAGCAATACTAATACCAAATAAAGCATTGAACCCTGCAACAACTACTGGCGCTGACAGAATAACAGTAAATTCTGGAAATAAAGCTAACACAGCAACCAAGAGCAAAAAAATAATTGGTGTCGCAATACCTGCTGCCTTTGCTGCTTCAAAAATTAGATTTTTATACTCTTCAACACTGATGTCGCCCCGATAGAGATCCAAAGAGTAGGAAATCGCCGTGACTACAACCTGAGTGAGAATAGCTGTTCCCGTTGCAGTAATGCCAAGTTTAGCGATCGTCCCAGAATTGCTGACAATAGAATCTACCGCATTATAAACCCGAATATAGAACTGTTCGCCAATGGTCATTACTTTGGCACCTCGGCGGAGATTGTCAACACCTACTTCCCAAAGGATATTATCAGCAGCATTCGATCCACCTTGGGAACGTGGATTGATGTGGCTACCATGCTTATCTCTAAGAAATTGACGAATTGTATATTCTTTACCTCCAAGCTTTGATGTGCCAGGAATTTTCTCAAAGAGCTTCATCACATCTGTATCAGAACGAGGTAAGTCTCCTACCCGAACACCAGCACGATATCTTAGCCTATTTGCAATCTTAGGCATCTCTTGGGCTAATTCGGTAGCTGTCTTTGGTAAATTTTGCAAAGCATCAGCCATAACAATGCTAGAAGCGGCAACTCCAACAGCAGTTTCTTGAAATGTTTTACTAACATTTTGAACAGTTTGAAAACCTGACTGTACTGCTATGGTTGACAAACTTTGTAAATCATTAACTGCATGGCTACTTGAAGTAGTTATCTCGGTAGTAACGTTCTTGATTCCATCAACTATCTCATCTATACCGTTTACTACATTGTTGGCTGCTTCTTGAGTTTTATCTTTAACCGTATCTGCCAACCTCTGTGCTTGGTTAATAAAATCCATATTTTTTGCTGTAGAGTGTTTGCTCCAGTTTCTCTTTCTAAAACTGAGAAGCACCTCAGCATTCATGATGAATTTACTTTCAAAAATTTTAAAGAGATAGTGAATCACTCACAAAAGCTGCCAAATCAAATCTTGACTCAAGATTTCCCACCAACACGGCACTCATCACTTCAATAACCCACATCAGCACGGCTTTCAGTAATTTTGGGAGAATCGATTGTTCCTGCGATAAGGGACTTCCAGAAAATAAATTATCCAATTTCATGCCCATCAAAACGACTTTCTCTCCCCCTGCTCCCTGCTCCCCTGCCCTCAAGGCGTTCGGGTAGCGTCCCGCAGGGATGGAATATTTTTTTAATTGGAAGTCCCTAAACTACGCCTCGCCTTCTTGCGATGTCTACGATGAGCTACGCCTACGCGTCCTTGGTTTATCCCCAGCTTTTCTGCAACTAAAAAGGTGATTCGGAAAAGTACGATTAAATTGAGCTTCAAAACTCGGAACTTGAGCTTTAGAACTTAAAACGTCAAATTCTCTACTCAAAATCCGAGTTTCTGAGCTCTAACTTTCAACCTCTTAAGCAAAATTGCTGATAGATTTTCTGCACTATTGATGTTTACGGCTGCACTTTTTCAGATTTACAGATGAAATTGCGGCGTCATCAATTTTTAATTTCTACCTTTGAAAGAATTAAGCCATTCTTGAACTTGTTCGCGGGCAATATCACGACCTCCCAGACCAAAAGCTAAGGCAATAGCAACAGCGATCGCACCTAATAAAAGTCCAAAGGCTAAATTCACAATATCACTAGCAACTCCAATCTGTTGCAGTGCCATTGCTGAGACTAAAGTAATGATGGAAATCCGCGCTACCTGTCCTAAAATCTGTGCTTGGCGGTCGCCGGAACTGGTAATAATGTTAAAAGCTAGATTTGCCAGGAATAAACCAATTGCAAATATTACCAAGCCTGCCAAAATCCGTCCGAATATAATCAAAATACCAGATACTAAGGCTGTAAGGGCTGGAATATTTAAGATATTTACTGCTGCCACCGTTGCAAATAACATAATACCTACTAAGGTAACAATGCCTGCAATTTCTGATGGGGTGCGGGTAGAAATCCGAGGAGGTATTGGTTGTGTTGGTTCTGCGGAAATAACAATTCGTCTGGTAGGTGTTGTCAGACCCAATACACTGAAAATGTTATTAAAGCCTAAATTAGTCAGAATACTTGTAACCAAATCTGCTACAAACTGTCCCAGAAAATAGGCAACAATCAAAATTGCTGCCGCTGTAAAGATAGCAGGTACAGCGTTGAGAACCTGTTGTAGCATAGCGATCGCTGGCACTGATATCGCTGCAATTTGTAAAGCATCGAGCGCTGCGATCGCCACAGGAATCAAAATCAAAATATAAACAATCGTGCCGATAATACTCGATAGAGATTGCACTCCCGCAGTCGAAGATAATCCAAATCGATTACCTAAATTGTCAATACCAGTACTCAGGAGCAAGTTTGTTACAATTCGCCGCACCACATTAGCTATAAACCAGCCAACAGCAGCAATTAGCGCCGCTGCTAAAATGTTTGGCAAAATTACCAGAATTTTAGTAATTAGAGCTTGTACTGGTTGTAGAGCTTCCCTGAGTCCGAGAGTATCCAAAATCGGAACGAGAAACAGTAAAAATACAAACCAATAGAGAGCATTGCCAATGGTTTCACTTAGAGATAATTGATTGAGGCTGGGTACGCTATCGGCAGGTTGTGGATTCAAACGCTCATCTAGGTTAAATGTCCGTAATAAGCGCACACTAATAATCTTGACAATAGTAGCTAACACCCAAGCGGTTCCTAAAAGGATTCCCGCACCAACCAACTTTGGCAGAAAGCCAATAAGTTGATCGAGAAAAGTATTGAGCGGTCGAGAGGCTACCTCGAGATTCAATGTTTGTAAAACAGCTACCGCCGTTAGCAGGATAATACTCCAGAAAACTAGGTCGGAGATTAATTTCTCCACCTGGGGAATATCCTGACGACCTGTTACTCCTGCGGCAATCCGGTTATCTATATTTGTACGTTTGAGGATTTTCTGCACTATCGTCGCGGCGATCGCTGCAATTAGCCAACCTACAAATAAAATTAGCACTGCCCCCAGTACACGGGGCAAAAACAGAATCAACTGTTGAACAATTCCTTGCACATCACCGACTCCTTGATTTACTGCTGCTTGAGTTTGTTGCAGGTTGGACGGCGATTGTGCCAAAAATTGCTGTCCCCTGATTGATAAACCAATATCTATCAACTGGGTTATTCCTGGCCAACTTGTGTTCATGCTTTTTTGCTATCAGGGTTTTACATCTTTGCTAAAAACACTTGAGATACTTACCAAGTGGCTTAATTTAAACGAATAATTTTTGCATCCCAGTAAGTTTACTAGTGTTTTGCCTATTAATTTACCAGGAAATTACTAGTAAACTCATATATGCCCTCGATATTATGAGTATTTTTTGTTTACCAATACATCAGCCCAAAAATAGATTGTTAATAATTTTTTAGTACTATTATGTATATTTATTTTTATTGATTAATCACTAATGACAGACAACCAAGTATTGGAACAATCAATTCAAATTAATGCTACAGCCACGGTAGTCGAACGCTGTATTACCGATTTAGCTCTCATGCACCGTTGGCTTAACCCACTCCTTCGTTGCGAACCTGTGGGCGAAACTTGGAGTACCGATTTAGGCAGTGAAAGTCGCTTTATCATTCAAATTCCCCTACTCAAACCTACTTTGAATAGCGTAGTTGTGGAGCGACAACCGGGTTTGGTAGTCTGGGAATTTGAAGGATTTTTTGAAGGGCGCGATCGCTGGGAATGTCAATCAGCACAAAATGGAACACTCTTACTTAACCGCTTTGAATTCTACATTCCTAACCCTTTAGTAAGTTGGGGTTTCAAAACCTTTGCTGCGTCTTGGACAAAACAAGATATGCAAGCTCAACTTTCCCGGCTCAAACGACTCGCAGAACAACAAAATTAGTCATTAGTTTTTCTCCCCATCTCCCCTTATCCCCTGAGGGGGCCCCACCTTCCCATCTCCCTAGCCATCCTTACCCAATTCGCCAAGTAGCCGCCGAATTACCGATGCATCCTTAGCATCAGGAACTTTTAGTAAATAAGTTTGTAAGTCTGTTGCGGCTTGGGGGTAGTAACCGAGTTGATAATAGATCAAACCGCGATCGCGCAATTCTAAAGTTAAATCGGGAAACAATAGTAAAATTCGTTCAACTGCGCCTAGTGTTTTTTCTAACTCTTGCTGTTTCAAGTAGATAAATTTGAGATTTGTCAGCATTCGTGCCAAAAATTGCCGATGAGTTACTATAGCTAAAAATTCTGGTTGTAGCGTCATTGGTTGCTGATAAAGTTGAGTTAGTCTTTCTTGACAATCTTCGGGAAATATTATTTCACCACTATTGAAGGCATCAACAAAAATTTCCATATCTGCAACATCTGGGCGAATCAAGAAATGTCCTGGCATTCCTATACCCACCATCGGAAAGTCAATCCGTCGCGCAACTTCTAAGTAAACTAGCGCTAAAGTAATGGGAATCCCCAATCGTCTATCAATTACATCATTCAAATAACTGTTGCGCGGATCATAGTAGTCAATTTTATTACCAGAAAATCCTAAATCTTCGTAGATATATTGATTAATAGTTTGAATTATCCGCAAAGGATATCGCTGTTCTGGCAGGCGTTCTTGCACCTCCCATGCCATTGTATCAAGGGCGTTAAGATATTCCTCTGGGTCTAAGTTAGGATATTCTTCTTGTGCAATGTATAAAGCTGCCTTTGCTAAATTGATTTCCTCGTCAGACTGCTGAATCTCCTGATAAAAATATTGTCGTGCTGACGATAAATTCATAAGCTATTGCTTGGTGGAAGTGTGAGGATGAAGCGAAAACGGCTTAGCTAAACTAAAAACTGTTTCTAGAATTATGTTTGCCAAAAGCCACTTGCTGGGACTTTCCGCTTTTTGTACCTGTTTTTATATTATAAATATTCATTAAATTTAAAAATGTAATTTGTAGATAGATTTTATCAAAACAATCTATCTAAGGTATGGAAATAAATTAATATAGCTCTTTTTTATTGACTAAAATACATATTTATAGTAGTGTTATTAATTCATTTACATCAGTGCATAATGTATATTAGAAAACTATAAATTTTTAGCTTCTGCTTTATCCAATTCCGAAACTGCATTCAGAGCATTTGTATTAATTATTTGAATGAAATGGCATAGTACTGCTCTTTTAAGCGATCGCTCAGAAGGGCAGATTTTTTGTTTCGGTTCATTGAATTTCAACTTTGCTTTGCAGGCTTCTTTGTTGGCGATACCTTACGAGGGGGTGTGCTTATGCAAAGCAAATAACATTTTATCATATGTTTATATATAAACTTACCATATATTTATCTAGTTTTCGCTCGTGATTATTAATCTCATAGCTAGGGCGATCGCATCTAGAAAATGAGATTAGGGATAAACTGGAGTCGATTGCATCAATCTAGTCAGGATGAGGACTACAACCACAGCCATTAAACTCCTTTTTAAGGAATTACTAAGGGAGTTATGTCCCCGTCCGATGCTAGAGTGAAAGATGACATTGCTTAATCTTATGTCTTCAACGACCTTATCTGAAATATAGCTTCAATCATTAGGCGCAGCATGGTCACAACCGCAGAAAAAACAAACATAGGCTACATTACCCAAATCATTGGTCCAGTTGTAGACGTTAAATTTCCCGGCGGGAAATTGCCGCAAATCTACAACGCTTTGACCATCAAAGGCACCAACGAAGCTGGACAGGAAATCAACCTCACCATTGAAGTACAGCAATTGCTGGGCGACAACCAGGTGCGGGCTGTTGCAATGAGTTCCACTGATGGCTTGGTACGTGGTCTGGAAGTCGTCGATACAGGCGCTCCCATTAGAGTGCCAGTTGGTAAAGCCACCTTGGGTCGGATTTTCAACGTCCTTGGCGAACCCGTGGACAATAGAGGACCTGTAAATGCTGAGGACACCTTACCTATCCACCGCTCTGCTCCCAAATTCACTGAACTGGAAACCAAACCTTCAGTGTTTGAAACTGGGATTAAAGTTGTTGACCTCCTGACACCCTATCGACGCGGCGGTAAGATTGGTCTGTTCGGCGGTGCTGGTGTTGGTAAAACCGTGATCATGATGGAGTTGATTAACAACATCGCTACTCAGCACGGTGGAGTGTCTGTTTTCGCTGGTGTGGGTGAACGCACCCGTGAAGGCAATGACCTCTACAACGAAATGATTGAATCTGGGGTTATCAACAAAGATAATCTCAACGAATCGAAGATTGCTCTAGTTTACGGTCAGATGAACGAGCCACCCGGAGCGAGAATGCGGGTTGGTCTGTCCGGATTGACAGTGGCAGAGTACTTCCGTGATGTCAAAAAACAAGACGTGCTGCTGTTTATTGACAACATCTTCCGGTTCGTACAAGCTGGTTCAGAAGTATCAGCGCTCTTGGGTCGGATGCCTTCAGCGGTAGGATATCAGCCCACATTGGGAACTGACGTAGGTGAACTGCAAGAGCGGATTACCTCAACTACAGAGGGTTCTATTACCTCAATTCAAGCAGTATACGTACCAGCGGACGACCTCACTGACCCCGCACCTGCAACCACCTTCGCCCACTTGGACGGAACTACAGTACTGTCTCGCGGTTTGGCTGCTAAGGGAATTTATCCAGCGGTGGACCCCCTGGGTTCAACTTCCACCATGCTACAGCCGGGTATTGTCGGTGAGGAACACTACCAAACTGCTCGTGCCGTGCAATCAACTCTGCAACGTTATAAAGAATTGCAAGACATTATCGCCATTCTCGGTCTAGATGAATTGTCTGAAGAAGACCGTCTAGTAGTGGCGCGGGCACGGAAAGTTGAGCGCTTCTTGTCTCAGCCGTTCTTTGTGGCAGAAGTATTCACCGGTTCTCCTGGTAAATACGTGAAGCTGGAAGATACCATCAAAGGATTCAAAAAAATTCTCTCTGGTGAGTTGGATAGCCTGCCAGAGCAAGCGTTTTATTTGGTGGGCGATATTAACGAAGCAATCGCCAAAGCTGAAAAAATTAAAGGTTAGTCATTAGTCATTAGTCATTAGTCATTAGTCATTAGTTCAAATTCTAATGACTAATGGCAATTGCAAAAGACAACGGACAAAGGACAAAGGACAAAAGACAAATGACATTAACCGTTCGCGTAATTTCTCCAGATAAAACAGTCTGGGATGCTCCAGCCGAAGAAGTAGTTTTACCTAGTACTACTGGTCAGTTAGGTATTTTAACTGGACACGCACCACTGTTGACCGCCCTAGATACAGGTGTGATGCGAGTCCGTGCCGCTAAAAATCAAAATTGGGAAGCGATCGCTCTTTTAGGTGGTTTTGCTGAAGTAGAAGAGAATGAAGTCACAATTCTCGTTAACGGCGCCGAACGTGGTGACAAAATTAACCTTGAAGAAGCCCGTACTGCTTATAACCAAGCAGAAGCACGTCTGGGTCAAGTGACAGCAGACGACCGTCAAGCACAAATCCAGGCGACTCAAGCCTTCAAACGTGCCCGCGCTCGGTTTCAAGCTGCTGGCGGTTTACTCTAATACCAATAGACCATTTGTAGAGACGCGATTCATGAGCCAGCGCGTTGCGTATTTTCCCTCCGTTGTAGCGACTGGTGTCGCGTCTTGACCCAAGGATGTGTTGCAATGATTAATTGAATTGGTATAACAATTTTGGATTTTAGATTTATTGCAAAATCGAAAATCACAAAAAACAAAGACGCAAAGGCATTCTTAGTGCTTCTGCGTCTTTTGTACGTTAAATCAATCAACAGACGCGATTTATCGCGTCTGTACACTCTCAATTACACCATCTCCGAAGAAGCCTGCACCACTGGCTGCGGCTGTGGCTGGAACATGAACAATGAGTAGACTACATCTCGGCGAATATTCACCATCATATCCAAGAACAGCTCGTAACCCTCGCTCTTGTATTCAATCAGCGGGTCTTTTTGACCGTAACCACGTAATCCCACTGATTCACGCAAAGCATCCATTTGTTGCAGGTGTTCTCGCCATAGGGTATCGATGCGTTGCAAAATAAAGAAGCGTTCAGCTTGGCGCATCAGTCCGGGTTGAACTTGGTCAATTTGCGCTTCTTTAAGGTCGTAAGCAATTCGCACCTGTTCGTGGAGGAAGGCTTTAATCTCAGTAACAGACATATCCTCCAATTGACTAGGCTGCAAATCCTCTAGCAGATAGACAAATTCTTTGACTTTCTCAACTAACTTTTCTAACTCCCACTCTTCAGAAGGTAAGTCTACGTTGATGTAGTAGTCAACGATGTCATCCATCGTTTTTTCGGCGTACTTGATTACCTGTTCTTTTAAGTCTTGACCTTCTAGCACCCGACGGCGTTCGGCGTAAATAGCACGACGTTGGTTATTCATCACCTCGTCATACTCAAACACCTGCTTGCGGATGTCATAGTAGTAGGTTTCGACTTTTTTCTGTGCGCCTTCCAAACTACGAGTTAGCATCCCCGATTCAATAGGCATATCTTCTTCCACTTGGAAGGCATTCATTAAACCAGCAACGCGATCGCCACCAAAAATCCGCAGTAAGTTATCTTCTAAACTCAGGAAAAATCTTGTCGAACCAGGGTCGCCTTGTCGTCCGGCGCGTCCCCGCAACTGGTTATCAATCCGGCGCGATTCGTGGCGTTCTGTACCAATGACGTGCAAACCGCCAAGTCCTACTACTTCATTATGCTCTCGGTCGGTAAATTGTTCGTATTCCTGTTTAATACCCTTATAAGCTGACCGCAATTTCTGAATTACTGGATCTGCTGTAGGGGCTTTTTCAGCCGCTATAGCTACTTTGTCTTCAGCTTCCAGTTCCGGTAAACTGCGATCGCCATACTCACGCACTGCAACTTCTACTGCTTGTTTGAGTAGCTGTTCTGTTTCTTTTGTCAATTGGGTGGGGAAAATTTCCGGTGAAGCCCGCCAGGTTTTGACTTTTTTACCAGGGACAAAACCTTGACCACCGCCGTGTCCTGTAGGTAATCCTGCTGCTCTTTGAATGCCAAAGGCATCTTCATCTTCTGGCATGACGATGCGAGGCATTAAATATTCTCGCAGCTTCAAACGCGCCATGTATTCGGAGTTACCACCCAAGATGATGTCTGTACCTCTTCCTGCCATATTAGTAGCAATGGTCACAGCACCTTTGCGTCCTGCTTGGGCGACAATTTCTGCCTCGCGTTCTACGTTTTCTGGTCGCGCATTGAGTAATTCGTGAGGAATTTCCAGCTGCTTCAATAGTTGACTCAGATATTCAGATTTTTCTACGCTCGTGGTTCCTACTAGCACTGGTCTCCCAGCTTGGTGCATTTCGGCACATTCTTTGGCGATCGCACCCCACTTGCCTGCTTCTGTCTTAAATACCATATCAGACCAATCTTGGCGATTTCTCGGTCTGTTAGTGGGAATTACCGTAACTTCTAGTTTGTAAATTTTTTCAAACTCTGGTTCTTCTGTTTTTGCTGTTCCCGTCATTCCACCCAACTTGGGATATAGCAAGAAGAGATTTTGATAAGTAATTGTTGCTAGAGTTTGAGTTTCTGGCTGAATTTCTACGTGTTCTTTGGCTTCAATTGCTTGGTGTAATCCATCACTCCACCGCCGTCCAGGTAGTACCCGACCGGTAAATTCATCCACAATCACCACTTCGCCATTACGAACGATGTAATTTACGTCCTTAAGGAAAAGTTCTTTAGCTTTAATCGCATTGAAAACAAAATGTGCCCAAGGATCTTCTGGGTCAAATAAATCTGTGACTCCCAAAAGATTTTCTGCCTCTGCAAAGCCTTCATCTGTTAGTAGCACGTTACGAGCTTTTTCATCTACCTCGTAATGCTCGTCTTTTTTGAGAGTCAGTGCTATTTCAGCAGCTTGCAAGTATTTTTCTGTAGGTCTTTCTACTTGTCCTGAAATAATCAGCGGTGTCCGGGCCTCGTCAATTAGAATTGAGTCCACCTCATCAATAACACAGTAATTGAACGGGCGTTGTACCACATCTTTCATGTCTGTGGCCATGTTGTCCCGCAGGTAGTCAAAGCCTACCTCACTGTTCGTCACATAAGTAATATCGCACTCATAATTTTTTTGGCGTTCAGTGGGAGTCATACTTGCCTGAATTAGCCCCACACTCAACCCCAAGAAGCGATGCACCTGTCCCATCCATTCCGCATCCCGACGAGCCAGGTAATCGTTGACAGTGATAACATGTACACCTTTACCAGTAAGAGCATTCAAATAACTAGGCAAGGTAGCTACTAGTGTTTTACCCTCACCAGTTTTCATTTCGGCAATTTGCCCTACATGCAAAATGATACCGCCAAGCAGTTGGACATCAAAGTGCCGTAAGCCTAAAACTCGCCGTCCTGCTTCTCGCACAACAGCATAAGCTTCTGGCAAAATATCATCCAGAATTTCGCCTTTGGCGAGTCTTTGTCTAAATTCTGTGGTTTTACCTTTTAACTCCTCATCAGAAAGAGTATTAATTTCTTCCTCTAAAAGGTTAATTTCAGTAACGGAAGGTTGGTATTTTTTCAGCTTACGAGCGTTGGGATCGCCCAACAAAAGTTTTAGCATGGCAGGTTATCGAACTGAATCAAAGGGGATGGGGATTAAAGGTTTGGCATCGATTATAAACATTTAACCCAATTCAACGCTTTTAGTTGAAAATGGGTATGAAATGAGAATTAACTCAAAAACACGAGAAAAACTGGTCAATCAGTTTCTTAAATGATTGGTTTTAACTCTTATCTTATATTTAGTCTTTCTTCATAGTATCATTTTGCCTCCAGATGGGGCATTGGGGATTGGGGATTGAGTATTAGGAAAGTTTTTCCAGTCCCTAGTGCCCAGTCCCTAGTCCCTACTTTTAATTTTCCCACTCTCGGCTGAGGCGGCGGAAGTTGTAGTCACTAGCACTGGGATGACAGCTCAGGCAGCTACCAATTTCAACAGGACGTGGTAGGTTAACTCCTGGATGCAAAGCTTTGAAATAACGCGAGTTGCTGAGACGATAGGGTGTTTCTTCATCATTGAGTTTGACACGGGAAAAAGTCAAAAGATACTTCCACACTAAAATGCGCGGCGGATCGACTAAAGGTTTGAGTTGTGCGCCGTAGTGCTGTGAGTCTTCCAGAAGATTTTTCCAAGTTTGGGTTGGGAAAACGGCTGGTGGTAAAGCGATGTGGCATGTGGAACAGTTTTCCAAATACAGTTCTTGCCCCAGTTGATATTGTGCAGGCACTACATCAACTGTGCCAATTTCGGCTGTGGGAGTAGCACTTTGGGCATTAGTTACCAAGGCTAGAAGCCAGCCCATAGCTAAACTCCACGTGATAATTACCAAAAGTAAAGCAAAAAATTGCCGTTTGAATTCGCGTTCTGCCCTTTGGTGTAGCCCGCCGTAGGCATCGCTTTTTTGCGGGTTCGTTTCTTGATCGCGCGATTTCCGCTTAACAAAAATTGACATTCCTCACATTCCCAGATACAAGTGGCGCTTGTGTTAATCATAGGACTTACGCAGTATTAGAAGTGTTTCAGATTATGCGTAAGTATTTTTGGCAAGGAATATGGCGATCGCATTTCTGGCGAATATCAAAATTAATATTATATATTTCTACAGCATACTACTGCTGTTTAAATTAACTCTTGAATTAAGGAATGGGAACTGATCGCAATAATCGTTCAATAACAGTTCTAGCGTTGCGTCCTCCTCTGGGAATCAGGCGATGGCAAATAACGTGAGGAACAAGAAATTTCACATCATCGGGAATGGCATAATCACGCCCTAAAAGAAAAGCTAGCGCTTGGGTAGCCCGGTGTAAAGCGACTGTGCCGCGCGGACTGACACCAAGAGCAATTTCCTCGTCTTGGCGTGTTGCCCTTACTAATTCGAGGATGTATTGTTGCAAAGAGGTTGCCACTCTGACTTGAGAGCAAAGGTAACGCAATTCCTGTACTTCTGCCAAGGTAATACAAGGCTGTAAATCAGCAACTTTAACACCATTTTGGAGATTTTGCAGCATTTGGAGTTCTTCTGACTCAGAAGGATAACCCAAACTCAACGACAACATAAACCGATCCATTTGCGCTTCTGGCAAGGGAAAAGTACCTTGATACTCAATCGGATTTTGAGTAGCAATCACAAAAAACGGTTGAGGAACTGTACGAGAGACACCATCGACTGTTACCTGATGCTCTTCCATAACTTCCAGCAAAGCTGACTGGGTGCGGGGTGTGGCGCGGTTAATTTCGTCAGCTAGTAGCACATTGGCAAAGGCTGGCCCTGGAAGAAAAGTAAATTCACCACTTTTTGGATTCCAGATGTTGGTACCAGTGATGTCAGTTGGTAGTAAATCCGGGGTGCATTGTAGCCGTTGAAACCTGCCATCCACTGAATGAGCTAAAGATTTAGCAAGCAGGGTTTTGCCAACGCCTGGAACATCTTCTAAGAGGGCATGACCACCACCTAACAAGGCGACTAACACTAAGCGTATTGCCTCAGTTTTGCCAACGATGGTAAGAGTCAGATTTTGTGTTAGAGCGTCAATTTTTTCTCTCATACAGTGTGGGGAGTGGGGAAGATAGGGAGCAGAGGGAAGAATAATAACTCCTCACTTAACAGTCAACAGTCAACAGTCAACAGTAAGCACTCCCAATGCCCTATCTATTGTGCCCACTCAGCACTCAGCACTCAGCACTCAGTACTAAGAACTTGTCTAGCAGCTAGGCAGTCAAGTTGAATTTGTGTTTTTAAGGCTTCTAGAGAAGGAAATTTTTGTTCAGGGCGCAAAAATTTGACTAGCTCTACAGCCAGTTTTTTACCATACAAATCACCCGACCAATCGAATAGATGTACTTCCACAGATGCAGAAACACCATTTACAGTTGGACGGTTACCGATATTCATCACACCCAATATCTCACTAGGAGAGACATCTGGTATTTCACTAACAGTAAAAACCCGAACAGCGTAAACTCCTTGACGAGGTAAAAACTTTTCTTTTGGCAACTGGAGGTTGGCGGTAGGAAAGCCAATGGTTCTGCCTAGTTGCTGTCCTTGAACTACTACACCAAGGAGACTATAGGAGCGTCCTAGTAAGAGATTTGCATTTTCGATGTCGCCATCTTCAAGGGTTTGGCGGATCAATGAAGTGCTAATGCGCGGATCTTGACTTGGAGTAGTACTGGTGCAACTGCTTTGGGTAGGTGAGTCAGCTGTATAACTTTGTAAGGGAACGATAATAACAGGAATATTGTACTTGGCGGCGAGTAATTGCAAATCTTTAGCAGTACCACTACGCTTTTTGCCAAAACAAAAATCTTCCCCGATACTAATTCGCTGGCATTGGAGTTGTTGAACGAGAATTTTTTCCACAAATTCTTCAGGGGTCAAAGCAGATAATTCTTTGTCGAAGGGTAGTAGTACCAGTTGTTCTACCCCAAGCGATCGCAATTGTTGGACTTTTTCATCAAGTGGCGTTAACAAAGTCCGGGGTTGCCCCGTAAAAAACTCGTGTGGATGGGGGTCAAAGGTGACAACTGTCGAGTAGGTATATTGTTGATTTGTCAGTTGTTGATTTTCGTTGGACTGTAGACTAGTGACTACTGACAACTGACCACCAGCGTGCAATACTGGCTCAATTACCCTTTGATGACCAAGATGTACACCATCAAATTTGCCAAGTGCAACAGCAGTCGGCGTTAGTAGCCCTTCGGTGGAAGAAGCAACCCACACAGAACACCCATTTTGAGACAAATTTAGCACGTGGATTCTGAGATTTTAGGTTTATTTTAGCGATCAGCAGGAAGCTACCTTATAGTAAACCGCTTTCAGGAGGACAGGTTTTATAGTACCGACTTGTCCTTTGTTATTAGTCATTAGTGTTTTGTCATTGGTCATTTGTCTTATGACCACTGCTCAAGGCTTAATAACTAACGACTAGAGAGTGTCCTCCTGTTGTCGCCTTTGTTTTGTAATCAGCGCGGCGACAACTTGCTTAGGCAGCGCTGTCTTACCGTATTGCCAACAAGTACGCTCTGGCGCTGAAAGCTTCTGATCACCAATCTAATCTAAAATCTACAATTGCTTTGATCGCAATATCTAGACAGAAAACTTGCTAACAGGAAAAGATTCTGATAATGAAACTGAGGTGGAAACTTGAAGTACGATTCCTTCCCGTGCCATGATTGCACCAGGGAATTTCTCAGCGGCTTGTTTTCCTACACGATCTAAAAAATCATCATTGTGCGCCGGGTCATGGTGATAGATTACCAAAGTTTTGACATTAGCAGCTTGTGCTATTTTGACAGCTTCTTGCCAGGTAGAATGTCCCCAGCCAATTTTTGGAGATGTTGGTGAGTAATATTCTTCGTCAGTATAGGTAGAATCGTAAATTAGGATGTCGGCATCACGAGATAGCCAAAGCACATTGTCATCAAGTCGGTCAGGAAAGTGTTCGGTATCAGTAATGTAAACAGCAGCACCATCACGCCAGTTGACGCGGTATCCTACAGCTTCACCTGGATGATTTAAAGGTGCTGTTTCGACGATAATGTCATCGATATGTATTGGTTGCCCTGCTCGAATGTCGTGAAAACTTAAATTGGCTTGCATAATCTGCAAGGGCACAGGAAAGTTCGGGTGGAGCATCTGGTCATTGAGGCGCTGTTCTATGGTAGAACCATCAGGAGCGATCGCCCCGTAAATGTGAAAATTATTCCCTTTAACAAATCCTGGAACAAAGAAGGGAAAACCCTGCATGTGGTCCCAGTGCGAGTGGGTGAAAAATATATGGCCTTCTAACGGCATCTGGCGCAATAAAGATTGCCCCAAAACATGCAGTCCCGTACCACCATCGAAAATTAAGCGTTTACCGCCCACTTGCATCTCAACGCAAGGGGTATTCCCGCCGTAACGAACAGTGTGTGGCCCTGGACTGGGGATGCTGCCGCGAACCCCCCAAAATTGTACGGTAAATTGGTTCTCTATCCTAGACATGGGTGTTGCTTGCTGGACTGAGCGGGCGATAAATGAAAAAATTGTTACTGATTTTGTTTAAGTTTATGTTGTCTCACTGATTTTGGTAAGGAAGGATTAGAGGGAGAATTTCTTGGTAAAACAGCATACACTGTTTCCGGCTGATTGTGTAAATCTCAATCAGGCTCTCTAAAGTAAAATCTTTAAGTTTTTCGAGTGGATGTGTATCTGTTATTTCATTGCCCCTACGTTATAGCCTACATTTTGAGCTAATGCATTTGATTAATTCTATTTTTTCACTCATAAACCTGTAAATTTAGGGAAACTTGAATTCCCACTCAGACATTTTATCTAGTCCAGTTCCATAGGTAAGGTTGTATTGTAATGGAGTTATACTGATATAGTTATTACGTATGACATAGACATCTGTTGGCACATTTTGTGGCAAATTTAATCCAGCTGGGGGTTCTACATCCTCAATGACTTCTCCAGTTAACCAGTAGTAGGTTTTTCCCCGAGGATCGACTCGTTTGTCAAAGACATCTATGTAACGTCGGACTCCTTGGCGCGTAAGAGTCGCTCCGGCAATTTCTTCCCACTTCACAGCAGGAATATTAACATTGAGCAACATCAAATCTGGCAGTGGTTTTTGGGCTAACTGGTCTAAGAGAATTTTGACGAACTTGGCAGCAGGTTGAAAATCTTTCGAGGTATGGCTGGTAAGACTCACCGCTACACTGGGAATACCTTCAATCAGACCTTCCATTGCCGCAGAAACAGTACCAGAATACAAAATTTCAGTTCCCAAATTAGCACCTTGATTAATGCCAGAGAGAACGAAATCGGGGTGAGTGTCTAGCAAAGCCCACAGCGCCAATTTGACGCAATCTGAAGGCGTACCATCGCAAGCCCAAGCTTTAACAGCTGGATCGAAAATTGATTCCACAATTTCAGCACGAATTGGTTGGTGCATAGTTAATCCATGTCCAGTTGCCGATCGCTCTCGGTCTGGGCAAACTACAGTAACATCATGCCCTGCTTGTGCTAAATAGTTGGCTAGAGTACGAATACCTAAGGCGGAAATGCCGTCATCGTTGCTAATTAGTAATTTCATAGTCATTGGTCATTGGTCATTAGTTATTTGTTATTTTTTATTAGCCATTTGTCAATGTCAAAGGTCACACGCATTAGGTAAAAGAACACATTTACCCACCCACTGTTCTCTAGGTAATAAACGGAAGTTTGGTTTCCAGTGTTGCCTTTAGTCTAGTTGAGGCATACCTATAAGTTTCTTTATCGAGCAGTTCACAGCTTTTGACTATAGACTAATGACTAATGACCTGTTTGACCAATGACTAATAACTAATGACTAGCAATTTAGAAGCTCAACTTTTAGCACTGCGGCAGCAAGGAGAACAAGCGATCGCCGCCGCTAATACCCTAGAACGCCTAGAAGAACTCAGAGTTAACTATCTGGGTAAGAAAGGAGAACTGGGGGCACTGTTGCGAAGTATGGGGCAGCTGAGTGCAGAGGAGAGACCGATAATTGGGGCGATCGCCAACACAGTCAAAGAATCCCTGCAAACTAGTCTAGACCAACAACGCGCCGCCTTGGAAGCCGCGCAAATTCGCTCCCAGCTAGAAGCTGAAACTCTCGATGTCAGTATGCCGGGAATTTACCGTCCCCAAGGTCGCATTCATCCTCTCAATGGCATTATTGACCGGGCACTCGATATCTTTGTCGGTATGGGCTACACCGTAGCTCAAGGACCAGAGATGGAAACAGATTACTACAATTTTGAGGCGCTCAACACCCCGCCTGACCATCCAGCCCGCGATATGCAGGATACATTTTACCTGCCAGACGGCAATCTGCTGCGAACTCATACCTCGTCAGTGCAAATTCGCTACATGGAAAGAGAGGAACCACCGATTCGGGTTGTGGCTCCAGGACGAGTTTATCGGCGAGATAGTGTAGATGCAACTCACTCCGCGGTTTTCCATCAAATAGAACTTTTAGCCATTGATGAAGGATTAACTTTTACAGACCTCAAGGGGACAATTAAAGTATTTTTACAGACAATATTTGGCGAGTTACCTATTCGCTTCCGCGCCAGTTATTTCCCGTTTACTGAACCTTCTGCTGAGGTGGATTTGCAGTGGAATGGCCGCTGGCTGGAGGTGATGGGCTGCGGGATGGTCGATCCAAATGTCCTCAAAGCAGTCGGTTATGACCCAGAAATTTATACTGGTTTTGCAGCCGGTTTTGGTGTAGAACGCTTTGCAATGGTGTTACATCAAATGGATGATATTCGTCGCTTGTATGCTAGTGATTTGCGATTTTTGCAACAATTTTAGTCAGGCATTAGCAGAGTATATCCTAGCAAAAACAGTGGATTTGTCAGTTTCAGAAGTCAACGAGACTATATCAGATTGAAGTAAACTATCAGTACCAACATTGCTTTACACTGTATGACTGCGATCGCTGGCAAACATCTAACGCTTGAGGAAAATTTGAACTATGATGATGGCACGGATAGCCATTATGAATTGGTGGCAGGTGAATTAGTTGCAATACCACCTGAAAGCCCAAAAAATGTCCAGATATCTCTCTTTTTGCTGATAAATTTCCTCAAGTTTGTTCCAGTTAATCGGTTAAGTAACAAAGTTGAAATTATTGTTGCTGGTTCTCGTGCGACAATTCGCATTCCTGATTTAGTTGTGCTGACGGATGAACTTGCAACAGCCCTAGAAGGTGCAACGCGATCCACAATCACTGTGGATATGCMACCTCCAGCATTAGTTGTTGAAGTTGTTTCTCCAGGCAAAGCTAACGAAGACCGGGACTATCGTTACAAACGTTCTGAGTATGCTGCAAGGGGAATTGCTGAATATTGGATTATTGACCCCCAAAGAAATGCAATTACCGTACTAATATTAGTTGACGGGTTTTATGAAGAAACCAGATTTGTAGGAAATACTGCGATCGCTTCTACTATTTTCCCAGAATTACAATTAACCACAGAGCAAGTACTCAACGTTGGATAAAGGAAGACAGACGAAGTGATTTGAGAGGTGCGATCGCTTTTCAAACTTTCGTTATCTCAAACAGTAAGGTTCAAATCTCTCATCTAAGTATTTGGCGAGAAACTTCTCGGCGATCGGATCCCTCGATCAAGCGATTTTCTAGTCTGTAAACCAGCCTGTTGCTGACCATAACTATTGGTAAACTAGAGGCAACGCCAGTATCTGCTAAGTGATTTTACCCCAAATGAACGAATCAGAAGACTTTCGCCGAAATCTTCTCAGATGCTTGGGAGGTGAGTGGCCCGAGCCTTGTCCGCTCGATCCACGGCTGGAGGACTCTATAGCTCGTGAGGGATATCGAATTGACAAAGTAACATATCAGGTCGAACTTGGAGAGCGTGTGCCTGCATATGTTCTTGTACCGGATGGTGTGACTTCCAAATCACCTGCCCCAGCGATCGCTGTCTGGCATCAGCATAATAATAATTGGGCGCTTGGCAAAAGCGAACCGGCTGGTCTTATAGGCGATCCGACACAATTCACAGGTGTTGCTCTGGCACATGAAGGATATGTTGTGCTTTGTCCAGACGCCCTGTGCTTTGAGGAACGACAGGACTCGATTCTTCGAGGAGGTGATTTTGAGCGCTTTGCTTTCTTGCGCTATCTCGTGAACGGGAAGTGCCTTGCATGGAAATACATACTTGATATGCATAGAGCTATCGACTACTTGTGCTCGCGACCAGATGTGAATGCTAATGCCATCGGTTGCTACGGTCATTCCCTTGGCTCGATTTTCACATGCCTGGTTGGCCCGTGGGAGACACGCCTCAAATGTTTAGTGGGAAATTGCACTTTGCCTATTTACTCAGCGATTCATAGGACTCGTTTGATTATTGATTTCAGCATCTTTATTCCTGGTTTGAACCAATACGGTGATACGCCGGATATTGCAGCACTGATAGCTCCTCGTCCTCTACACCTCAATTTTGGCACCGAGGATAAACGCAGTCCAATGCTTGAGGTCAGGAAGGCTATGGAGACAATTGAGAAGGCTTATTATAAGTGTGAAGCCAAAGATAGCTTTACCTACTTTATTGAGGAGAACCAGGGGCACGTATTGTCTGAGCAGATGTGGGAGCGTGCGAAATCTAAGTTTCTCAAATATTTGCCGCCAAAAGGTGGTCGGTGAATTACACTAACCACCATGCGTGAGACTTTATTTAACTATTCCTGAATGACCTGGAATATCTGCTAAAGGTTCAAATCTCCCACCTAAATATTTAGCGAGAAACTCTTCGGCGATCGCAAAGAAATGTAAGCGATTTTCTGGTCTGGCAAAACCATGTCCTTCATCAGGGTAAAGTGCATATTGCACAGGTAAACCAGCCTGTTGCATTGCGTTAACAATTTGGTCGCTTTCTGCTTGCTTTACTCGTGGATCGTTTGCACCTTGACCAATTAGTAAAGGTTTTTGAATTTTGTCAACGAAAAATAAAGGCGATCGCGATTTCAAAAACTCTGCTTCTGTTTCTAAATTGCCAACGCGGTGATAAAACATCGCTTTGAGCGGTTCCCAATAAGGCGGTATAGTTTGGATTAAACTAATCAAGTTACTTGGGCCCACAATATCCACACCAGCAGCAAAAATTTCTGGTGTAAAAGTCAACCCCACTAGAGTCGCGTAACCACCATAAGAACCACCCATAATCGCAATCTTTTGCGGGTCAGAAATACCTTGTTCCACTAGCCAATTAACACCATCAATTAAATCATCGTGCATTTTGCCAGCCCATTCTCGGTTTCCAGCATTCACGAATGCCTTACCATAACCAGTGGAGCCCCGAAAATTTAGTTGTAAAACAGCATAACCCCGGTTAGCTAGCCATTGCGCTTCTGGATCTAAACCCCAGGTATCCCGCCCCCAAGGGCCGCCGTGAACCAAGAGTACTGTTGGTAAATTCTGGCTAGCTATTCCTACAGGAGTTGTTAGGTAACCGTGGATAGTTAAACCATCCCGCGCCTCGTAGGAAATTGGTTGCATTGAAGCTAACTCCAAGTCTTCGAGTTTCGGTTGGTTGCTGAAGAGGAAAGTGCTAGTTTTTGACTCTCGGTTGTAGGCATAGTAATAAACTGGGCCATCGTCAGTGTTGTAAGCTACTAGCCAGTTTTTATCTTCTAAGTCGCGGCTAATTAAAGAGAACTCCCCTGAACGTAATTTAGCAATTTCTTCAAAATCAGCAGCAATACTTTGGTCAATTACTCGCCATTCCTGTTTGTCTTTGTAGAAAGAAACTGCTTCGATAACTCGCGTCACTGGCTGAATAATTATCCCCACAACATCGTACTGCCAATCTTCAGCAATGACAGTTTCTTGACGGGTATTTAAATCAACAGCTAGCAGGCGTTGGGCGTTAGCATCATGATTAGCTTCAATGTATAGTGTTTTGCCATCGCCTGAAAAGCTAATAGGACTCCCTTCTTCTTCTGGCCCCCAGTGGCGGAGAATTTCCCATTGTTTATCTGTGCTTTCCCGTAGTAACAAATCATAACCACCATCAGGGGTGCTAGCTGTTGCTGCGTTTACTTGGAAATCGGTATCTGCTGTCCAACTAAGAATATTACCTGGGTTGTCAGTGTCAAACTCTACTGCACCATTTTTCAGGTTAATACGGTAAACGTCGAACTTTTGCGGGTTATTCAAGTTCAACGCCACCAGTATTTCGTCTGGAAATTTAGGTTCTATTTCTACCACTTCTGCTTTCACACCTTGAAATGGTGTTAAATCGCGGGTAATCTTTGAGTGAATATTGACTAAGTAGAGGTGAAAGTTTTCATCACCGTCTGAGTCTTGCATGTAAATCAACTGGTCAGCATTATAAGTCCAAAAGAAAATGCGGATACCGCGTTTTTTGTCCGCAGTTAGTATTTGGTCATCTTCTTGTCCTATAGTTCGTAACCATACCTGCAAGATATTTTGTTCATCGGGGGCGATATATGCCAAATATTTGCCATCAGGTGAGAGTCTTGGGCTAGCTTTTTCGGGATTTCCAAATAGAATTTCGCGCGGAATCAGTGGTGGTAGTGAGGTTACTGTTGTTGATGACATATTTTTATCCTCTAGTTGAGCGAATAATTCGTAATTGGTAATAATTTGTAATTAGTAATTTGTAATTAATTTATTACAGTTTCATCCCCTAATTCCGTTACGGATCAAAATAAACATTTTTCATGGTTTCAAGCAAGGGAATTCATCTGTGGGGCAGCAATTACGAATCATGTTGACTACCCTATTGTTACTTGGCGGTAAAAATGATAGTTCATCCGATTGGGTGAATCTAGCCGGAAAATTGTAGCAAACAGCGAAGAATGATTTGTAACTATAACTTAGTATAAATTATAGCAGGAGGCAGTTCGCGTAGCGTGTCGAAGACAAGGCAGCTATGCTGKAGGCAGGAGGTAAAACTATTACTATTCCTAGCATTCATCTTTTCAAAATGTCCTAACCTCTGTGACTACGGCTATAAAGTTTGTGAATAAATCTCTGATACTCGGCCACAAGTCTTTGATACTCATCAATACTTAGTTATGAGACTTACAAATAAAAAATGTGAATTCGACGAACCTATCCCTGGCTTGAACAAAGCAAGGTTAGCGACAATTATCGCAATGTCCACAACGCCAGTTGGCTGCTTCTTTGTCAAAACCAAAGGCGTTTAACAAAAATTGCCAACGACACTGCTTACTTGTAAGATATTGCTGCATTTGTTTGGCAGCGTGTAATTGCGTCGCTGGCTGATTTTTGGCTTTTTCCTCAATGGTGTAATGAAAAGGGTCAAGCCAGTTTAACTGACTGTTGCTGTGGAGTAAAGCTAAGGCTGTAGCAGCTTCGGGAAATTGCCGGGTTACTAGGTTGACTTCTCCCTGTTTTGGTAATTTTTTCACAAGTTGCTGCGCTATTTGTTGTTGCGATCGCATTTTTTCAACAAAAAACTCCTGTCTTTGCTTATCTTCTGAATCTAACCAGCCCGTCGGTTCACTTACCAACGTTAAGGCTTGGGCTGGTTTCCCATCTCTTCCAGCACGGCCAATTTCTTGCACATATTCCGAAAGCAGATGTGGCGCGTGAAAATGAATTACCCAGCGCACATCTGCTTTATTAATCCCCATACCAAACGCACAGGTGCAAACCACAAAGGGCATTTTGCCACTTAACCAGCTGGCTTCCACTGCACGGCGTTCTGCTGCACCTAATCCTGCATGATAACTCGCTGTTGCATAACCCATGTCTGCTAACCATTGGGCTAAATCTTCGCTATCTCGCCTAGTGCGAACGTAAATTAACCCTGATTGTTGCGGTCTATTTTGAATAAACTTTAATAATTGTTGTTTTCTACCTCGTGGCGTCCAAGCAATGCGAACACTGGGATGCAAATTAGGACGGTAAGGATTCAAGCGGAAAATCTCTGGTTGCTGTAATTGTAAAACTGTTTGAATAATTTTTTGTGCTAAGGGGTCGGCAGTCGCAGTAAAAGCCGCAATGCAGATTTTTGTTCCTGGTGGTTTTGATTTGAGCAATGCAGGGCGTACCGCACCTAATCTGCGATAAGCTGGGCGAAAAGTATCACCCCACTGGACTAAACAATGAGCTTCATCCAAAATCAAACCGTTAATTTGCAATTGCGGCTGAGTTAATTTTTCCCAGACTGGGGTACTCAACAATGTTTCTGGTGATAAATATAGTAATCTTAGCTGTTGGCGTTCTAAAGCTTGCAGAGTTGCACGGCGTTGAGATGAAGACAATTCACTATGCAAAAGTGCTGCTTTTTGGTGGTTTTCTCGTAGTTCTTGTACTTGATTTTCCATCAACGCCACCAAGGGCGAAACTACTATAGTTAATCCTGTTTGTAGGAGTGCAGGAAGTTGAAAACAAATCGATTTACCTCCACCTGTGGGCATAATAATCAGCGCATCTTTTTGTGCTAACAAACTGCTGATGATTTCTCCCTGTGGTGGACGAAAATCTTCATAACCCCAAATTTTTTTAAAAGCTGCAAGAACTTCTTGCCAAGATTTTATAGTCGGCTGATTCATAATCAATACTAGATGCACCCATATTCTTGAACACTGAATATAGCTTCTGGTTTGCAGCTAATGGTTCAGTATTTTCATCATCTGAATATTGCAATTCACTAAGCACAACAATGAATTATAATTAATTATTATTTTTTAATTATTAAATGAAATATGAACGAAGAGTTAAAGAATAGATTTTACATTAACACTGATAAATCTAAATTAGATATTAAAATGATTCATGATTTTTTACAAATTTCTTATTGGGCAGAAAACATCCCATTAGCAATGGTCGAAAAATCAATAAACAATTCTTTATGTTTTGGATTATATGAGAGCGAACAACAAGTTGGTTTTGCAAGAGTTATTACTGATTATGCGACTTCTGCCTTATTAAAAGATGTTTTTATTTTGGAGCCTTATCGAGGACAGGGTTTAGGTAAATGGTTTGTAGAATATATTTTAGAATATCCAGAATTGCAAGATATTCAAAGATGGATGTTAGGTACAAGAGATGCTCATGGACTTTATCGGCGTTATGGTTTTAAAAATTTGACTGAGCCGGAAAGAATCATGATGCGTTTAAATTATAATTGCGATCGCACTTGAGCAATACTTAGTAGTAAGTCATAGCAAAAATCAATTTAGCATCTGGAATTGGTAAAAAGCTTGCAGTATAAATGTTCTTTATTTTGACTTTTGCGTTGCTATACCAGCTTGCTAAAGCGTGAGCAAACTAGTGCGATCGCATGATTCATACTTCGATTCAGCTACGCCAAATTCAGAATATAGACAAAAAAGTAGGGTAGCACAGATGTGTTACCCTACTTTTACTTTCCAACCGGCTGTAAATCAAGACAGAAGCGTTTTTACACTTTCTGTGCAGATACACCTTGTTGTTTTTGTTGACTTTGCAAAGATGCATACAACCTATTCAAGGCATTTACATAAGCTTGCGCTGATGCCACGATGATATCTGTATTCGCCGCATGACCAGAAAATACTCTAGATTCATAACGTAAACGAATTGTCACTTCGCCTATTGCATCAATACCTGCTGTTACTGATTGCACAGAAAACTCAATCAATTCGTTAGGCACATTTACCACGCGGTTGATTGCTTTATAAACGGCATCAACTGGCCCAGTACCAATTGCTGCATCAGTTAATTCTTCACCTTCTGGGGTACGCAGAGTAACTGTAGCGGTAGGACAGGCGTTGCTACCACAGGAAACTTGCACTAGTTCTACACGGAATAAATCTGGTGCTTGTTGGATTTCATCGTTGACAATTGCTTCTAAATCGCGATCAGATATTTCTTTCTTTTTATCTGCAACTTCTTTGAATCTGACGAATGCTTTATTTAATTCGCTATCTGACAATTCAAAACCCAATTCTTTTAACCGGGTGCGAAAAGCATTTCTCCCTGAATGTTTACCCAAAACTATTTGATTGTCTGTCAAACCAATCAATTGGGCATCCATAATTTCATAGGTGAGCTTATTTTTTAATACACCATCTTGATGAATACCAGACTCATGGGCAAAGGCATTTGCCCCAACGATCGCTTTATTAGGTTGCACTAGCATTCCTGTCAAATTAGAAACTAAACGTGAGGTTCTATAAATCTCACGCGTGTCAATATTTGTCAGGGATTCTTGAGATTCTTCTGGCCTTCCGAAATAGGGATTAAAATATTGTCGTCGCACATGCAACGCCATTACTAACTCTTCTAATGATGCATTGCCGGCACGTTCACCAATGCCATTGATTGTACATTCTAGTTGACGTGCGCCATTTTTTACAGCTTCTAAAAAGTTAGCAACTGCCAAGCCTAAATCATTATGACCGTGAACCGAAATAATCGCTTGGTCGATGTTGGGAACATTTTCTTTAATGCCTTTAATCATCGCTCCAAATTCGCTTGGGGTGGTGTAACCAACTGTATCGGGAATGTTAACTGTTGTTGCACCAGCTGCGATCGTCGCTTCTAATACTTGATACAAAAACTCTGGATCGGAACGGGCTGCATCCATCGGCGAAAATTCCACATCTGTCATGAAGGATTTAGCATAAGCCACCATTTCTTCGGCGATCGCTAATACTTCTGCCCGTGACTTGTGCAATTGATATTCTAAATGAATATCTGAAGTCGAAATAAATGTGTGAATTCTACCTTTGACTGCTGGTTTTAACGCTTCGGCAGCAGCTTCAATATCTGCTTTAATCGCCCTTGCCAAACTGCAAATTACAGGACCATTTTCTGTCCCAACAATTTCAGCAATCTTGCTTACTGCTTCAAAATCTCCCGGACTGGCAAAGGCAAATCCTGCCTCAATTATATCCACACCTAGCCTTGCTAATTGTTTAGCAATAACTAATTTTTCGTCTATATTTAGGGTTGCTCCGGGACACTGCTCTCCATCTCGCAGTGTAGTATCAAAAATCAGGATTTTATCAGTTTTAGTTGTCATTTGCGCTTTTTTGTTTAGTTTTTACTTTTGACTGAAAATATCTTCAAACTTAGTTTTTATTTATACTTTAACCTTTGTAAATAATTATTAAATCTACTGCCCATCAGTTTTTTCTATTTGTTCTCTGATATCATTTAAATCTATATATCTATCAGTAGCGTTCCTGAGTTCTCTAGCAATCATTCCTTCTGTTGATACTACTGTAATATGTGTGTTTTTGGATCGTAATAGTTCGATTGCTCTTTCAAAATCTCCATCACCGCTAAATAATACAACTCGATCATACTGGTCTACTGTATTAAACATATCGACAACAATTTCAATATCTAAATTTGCTTTTTGTGAGTAACGACCAGAAGTATCATCATAGTATTCTTTAAGAATTTTAGTTCTGACTGTATATCCCAGACTAATTAGAGCATCTCGAAAACCTCGTTGATCTTGTGGGTCTTTTAAACCAGTGTACCAGAATGCATTGATTAATGTTGTTTCTGACTGCTCATGTTTGAAGTATTCTAAGACTCGTCGCGGGTCAAAAAACCACCCATTTTTTTGTTGAGCATAGAACATATTGTTTCCATCTACAAAAATAGACAGACGATTCATTGGAGAACCCATACAAACTTACACCTAATAATATAAATGAATTTAGATGGAACAATAGATTATAGCAATTTTCAAATGCCTTGTTTGCTAATATCTATAAAGTAGGTTTTTATCTATAGCTTTGATCCTGCCTCTTTAAAGGCATAAAAACTGCTGCAACATTAGAGTTGAGATCGTGGGTACTAAGCCTTATTCACCTCCGATACTGTAAGAGCCACGTGTAATCAAAATTTACCAATAAAATTGACCTAGTAACAGCATTCATCACTGCATAACACTAAAGTTTACCCTTAAAGAGGTATGGCATAACCTGAAGGAAGAATATGAGTAAATGCCTATATAGTAAGTAAAGCTTTCAGTATCAAGACATACTTTGCGGCCGATACCAATAGTTGCGCCCAAAACAGAAGACGGACTTGGAACCGCTTCTAGGAAAGCACCCAGTGAAAAGTATACCTGTTGGTTAGATTGAAGTAAAATCTCGTAGTAAACAAGTGCAAAGGCTGAGTATATTGGCTCCAATCTATGGGAGAATCACTAGTTGTAACTCACTCAACACAGAAGGAATAAGTTAGGTAGTGCTAGAGAAAGAATCTCTTGGAGGCTGGCTTTGGCAAAGAAAGTTTCTTGATGAATAAAAGATACTTTACAAATGTATAAGATTAGCATCTTAAGTCTTATTTCAATGTGGTTGTACTAAAAGGTGACCTAAAAAAATATTGGACTTCAATCAATCAGTAACACGATATGGCAGAAGAATCTACATCTACCTTAACCAAAAACTCTGTCTCTACTGCCAATAAACACTCAACTAAACCGACAAAAGTCACGTCTACAGCAGCAGCACGTCAGTCTAGGTGGATAGTTCGCATAGGTCATCTTTTGGCTGGGACTTGGGCAATCGGGGCAGCAGTACTAACTGCTTCTGGTTGGGATTCGGTTCAATTAATGGAAAATCAGGCAGTTTCGGAGTTTTTTAAAGTGCGTGGAGCGATCGCACCTCCAGAAGACATTGTAATTTTAGCAATAGATGATCAGTCAATATCAGTTCCAAGACAGTACTATAAAACAGATCCCAAACAGTATGCCTACCTAGAAACACTGAAATCTTTTCCTTACAAACGTGCTGCATATGCTCAAGTAATCGCTAAGTTAATCAATGCAGGTGCGCGCGCTGTAGCTATAGATATTGTTTTTGATACACCAAGCAGCTATGGACCTAGTGATGATCGCCAACTCCAAGCAGCATTGCAAAAATATGGCAGCAAAGTTACCTTAGCAGCCCTCTATGAAAATTACGAGACATATCAAGGCTCGTTTATCCAACTAACAGAGCCACAACAGATGTTTCACACAGGGTCAGTATTTATTGGCGCAGTTAATTTCCCTGTGGAGGTTGATGGTAAGATTCATCGATTGGCAAGCGATTCCAACTTGTTAAGTGAAGACAATTTATTTAGCAAAAAGCCACCTTCTTTTGATGAAGCGGCCTTGTTAGCAGCACAAGTAAATTATCCGCAACCAAAGGGCGATCGCATTCATTTTTGGGGACCTACGGGGACATTTGAGCAAATACCCTTTTGGCACGTACTCGACCCGGAAAACTGGAATACTTATTTGCAGCAGGGAAAAGTCTTCAAAGACAAGATAGTTTTGATTGGTTCAACAGATAAGTTAAATAATGATTATTATCCAGTAGCAGCTAGTAAGAGTCCCGAACCGATGGCAGGCGTAGAAATTCATGCCAATGCGATCGCAACCTTAATGACAGATAAAGCGATGGCTCAAGGAATTCAAACTCTACCATTACGGGGTTTGTTTGTACTGATTTTAGTTGGCAGTACAGCTTTAATTATTAGCATAAACAAGCATAGTCTGAATCGATTACTGTATAGTCTAGCTTTATCTGGCACTTGGTTAGTAATTAGCTATGGGTTATTTGTCTACGATCAATTAATTTTCCCTATTACTGTACCAATGGTAGCGATCGCTTTTTG
Organism: Nostoc sp. PA-18-2419; assembly: GCF_005869855.1. Lineage (GTDB taxonomy): Bacteria > Cyanobacteriota > Cyanobacteriia > Cyanobacteriales > Nostocaceae > Nostoc. The sequence goes on from NZ_SZNH01000006.1 coordinate 134,662, forward strand.
CGGACTCAGCTACCTGGGAACTTCAATGGTCAGAGAAAATATTAGAAAACACCAATTAGTAGACATATTTCAGAAATATAAAACTTCTCCCATTGTCCAAGAGATTATCAGCCAACAAAATGACCTGCAACAGCTAATCCAGCAGCGAGATTTAGCTTTATCAGGTAAAATGTTGGCTCAACGCTACAAAATTGTCAAAGTTCTCGGTGCAGGTGGATTCAGCGAAACCTACATTGCCGAAGATACCCAACGTCCTGGGAACCCGCGATGTGTTGTCAAGCAACTAAAACCAAGCAATACCAAATCAGGAGTATTGCAACTTGCCAGACGCTTATTTAACTCAGAGGCACAAACACTCGAAAAATTGGGAACTCATCCTCAAATTCCGCAACTCCTGGCATATTTTGAAGAAGATGAAGAATTTTATCTTGTACAAGAATACATCATTGGTCATCCTCTGAGTCAGGAACTGCCACCAGGCAGAGCAATTGAAGAAATTGCCGCGATTAAAATTGTCAAAGACTTATTGCAAACATTAATATTTGTCCACGAAAACAACGTGATTCACCGCGATATTAAACCTAGCAATATCATCCGCCGACACTCAGACGGTAAACTTGTACTGATTGACTTTGGGGCAGTCAAACAAGTCAGTGCCAAACAGCTAGAGCCTCAAGAGCAAACTGCCTTCACTATTGGTATTGGGACTCAGGGTTACGCACCAACCGAGCAATGTTTGGGGCGTCCACACTACAGTAGTGACATCTATGCAGTAGGTATGGTTGGGATTAAAGCCTTGACTGGAATAGCACCGCGCGAGTTAGATACAGATGCTAATGGACAGATCAAATGGAGCGATCAAGTGCAGGTAAGCAACTCCCTAGCTCAGATTCTCAGTAAAATGGTTCTAGATGACTTCAAAATGCGATATCAGTCTGCGTCGGAAGCGCTTAAAGCTGTTGAAGCTGTTGAAACTTTTGACGATTTACTAAATTCCCAAAGTAGATACCCCATGTCACAACATGACTCATCAATGAGTACTTTAGAACAATTAAACGCTCCGACAAAATCTTACTTAGGAAGTTCGTCAGAAACAATTTGACAGGGACGTGGGAGTGCTCTGATGCAGGAACGTTGGGAGAATATTTGATAATTTCAATCCATCAGAGCCTCTCCCACTCCCTACGTCTTGTTTATTCTGTGCATCTCCCCTTCCCCGCGTTTTCTTCAATTTAACGACAGAAACTCTTCTCCTGTCGTCGGATGAATGCCTACTGTTTCATCCAGTTCTTGCTTAGTAATGCCTTTACGAATTGCAACACCAAGACTTTGAATGATATCAGCTGCGTTTTCGCCCACCATGTGAGCGCCCAAAACTTCCTCGGAATCGCCATTTACCACTAACTTGATTGCCGCTTGCTTATCGTATTGAGTTAGCTGATAGAACAGTGGTTGGAATTGGGTGTAGTAGCATTTTACAGATTCACCAAACTTTTCCCGTGCCTTGGCCTCAGTCATTCCGACGCTAGCTACTTCTGGACGGCAGAAAACAGCAGAGGGGACATAATCATAATTCAGTTTTTGCGGCTTGTTGCCAAAAACTKTATTGGCAAAGGCAATACCTTCTGCCTTCGCCACTGGAGATAATTGGATGCGGCTAGTACAGTCACCTACAGCAAAGATATTTTCTTGGTTGGTACGGCTTTCTTCATCTACTTTAATTGCACCATGTTCGCCAAGTTCAACACGGGCATTTTCTAAGCCTAGATTTTTAGTATTTGGGGTGTAACCTGCGGCAACTAAGATGGTATCTGCTGCAACTATTTCTCGGCTCTCACTAGTAATACTCAACAACAAAGACTCTTCTGAATATTTGATTTTTTGAATGGTGGTGTTGGTGAATAACTTAATTCCCCGTTTACTCAAAGCCTGTCGCACTGTAGAGCGAATGTCATCATCAAACCCCGATAAAATCATCTCTTCTTTTTCAATTACCGTTACTTGGCAGCCAAAAGCGTGCATCATACTAGAAAATTCTATGCCAATATAGCCGCCGCCAATAATTGCCAAACGCTTCGGCAGATAGGGTAGCTGAAACATTTCGCGAGATGTGATAGCGTATTCTATACCTGGGATATTTGGCTTCAGGGGTTGTCCGCCGACAGCAATTAAAATTTTGTCTGCTGTAACTTGGCGTCCACCAATATTGATAGTATGGGCATCAATGAAAGTGGCACGTTCTGAAATTATTTCAATTCCGGCTTTGTGCAATTGTTGAGAATAGGATTGGTTGATGCTGTCAAGATGCTGGTATACAGATTTAATAAATAATGTCCAGTCAAAGTATGTTTGACAATCACTCCACCCATAACTACGCGCCATTTTATTTTGCATCGCAAAGTCAGCAGCATAGACAATCAGTTTTTTGGGAACACAGCCACGATTGACGCAGGTTCCACCAAGGGCTTCTTGCTCAGCGATCGCAACACGAACACCGTAGCTAGCTGCTTTTTTAGCTGCTGCCAATCCCCCAGGCCCAGCACCAATGACAAACAAGTCGTAATCAAATGTCATAAAAATCTGTTCCTTTTCAACTTTTTGGAAAGCAGAGCTATTTCATCCCTTATAGTTATTTAGACAAAACTTCATCTACTGTCTTTGGGTGGACAAATCGATATGAAAGCACACTGATATGTAGCAGATTGCCGCTAACCGCAATTACTACAAAAATAACAGCGATCGCCCCGTTATTGCTAAGTTACATGACATTTGGTTAGGGAACAGACAACATACTTATTTTACAAGAGGTAAGTATTAGCGCTCGCTCTAGGCGGGGCATAGCCCATCGCCTATGGTGGGTAGGTATGCGATCGCACTTCTAAGCAGCCATAGTGGAGAAAAACTAGAAATGCGTTGTTTGCGTATAATTATGGTGAATCAAATAAAGTTTGCATCTCCTGTGCATCCCGTGTCATTCCTAAGTGCTTAAAACCATTAATAGCCTCAGTTGACAATTGGCGGGCTTTGTCTGCACTTCCCCACTTTTTCTCCCAACGCGCAAGAGAACGCTGATAGCAAGCTAGACACCGCTTGTTTTTACTGCTTCTAGCTATAGTGAAGCCTTGAATTAATAGCTTATGAGCTTCATCACGTTCGTCTTGCTCTATTGCAATATCAGCTAGCCAATTTTGAGCAGAATTTATCACCCGATACCAACTAATTTTTTCTGCATTTTGCATCACCTTTTGAAAGAGCATCTTGGCTTCTGTATAGTTATGTTCTCTATAAAAAATTACCGCTTGATGATAAAGAACAGGAATCAAATAACGGATGCACTTTTGCTTATCTAGATGAGCTTGAGTCACTAAGTTCTCTTCTAGATTGAGCCATCTACGTGCGTCTGCATAGTTATTCTGTCTGATTCGCAGCCTAGCGATGTTCTCAGCCAAATCAGCCTGAACCCAGAAGTCTGCATGGTCGCGTAAAACCCATGCCCGCTGCAAGATTTCGTCTGCTTCTTTCAAACTTTGGTGTGAGCACTGCCGAATCAGCAGCCAGGTTTTACAGATAATGATTTTTATTAAAGATGACCATTCACCACGCTGTTCCGATTGTTCTATAAGCCACTGCAACCAATCGAGGCGGTCGTCCCAGTAGGCGTAGAGATTTGCATAGTGGTTCAAAAGCAGCCATAAATCCCTAACTCGTGCATAGTGGTCTTGGTCTTTACACCAATAAAGTACTGCGCGCAGATTTCCTTGCTCTGGTTCTAACTTATTATAGTGTATCCATTTTTCCCAATCTTCTCCGGCATAACTGCGGGCAAAATCCAAATACCATTTAACCCACCGATTTCGTGCTTCTTTCTCAAAATCTGGGTAAGCGGCTAATTCTGCTAAGGCATAATTACGAGTCAGAGAGAGCATCTCAAATCGCTTAGTCTCTGGGTTGAGATTCACCAAGGAAAGTTGCTGCAAGCGTCCCAAGCCATTATTTACAGCATCAGGAGCAGCTGTTAGTCCAGCAACCTCAGCCACAGCAGTAAGTATGGGAGAGTCAGGAAAAATCGCCAGTGACATCAGTAACTTGTGGGGTGGCTGTCCCTTGATTCCTCGCACTGATTGCTCAAAGCAAAAACGAGCAACATCACCTGTAGCCGAGGTTAATCGCTCCAATACCGAGTTTAAGGAGTAGCCAGTTGATACTTGGCCAATTGCATATACTATCGCCAGAGGGATTCCCCCAGTGCAATTGTAGAGTTGCTTAGAGTCCTCATCGTTAATGGTTATACCTTTTTCTCCTGCTTGTTGCTGAATTAACCGTAAACCATCATCTAAAGGCAAGTTTCGTAGATTGATGGGCAGCAAGGCAATCCGTTGGCGAGTAGTAATAACCACTTTGACGCTAATGGGCAAATCGTACAGGAATTCCATGACCCTATCCCAATCCTCTATAGTTTCCATATTGTCCACAATCAGCAGTGTTCGCTTTTTGGAGAGACTTTGGCGTATTAAGTCAAATTGGTCATTCGGAGGAAATTGAATAATCGTGGGGTCTTCTAAAGCATTTGCAATCTCGCGAAAGATATCGCGGAGGTTACGCTGTCCCTGTTGTCGTTGCAAAATACTGTCAGGAATGAGTTCTTGTTGTTTGGCTGAAGTGAAAATAATTGCATCAAATCTAGGTGCGTTAGAAAGGTTTCCGTTACTGGCTTTTAAACATAGATAAGCAGCTGCTAACACCAGCGCCGTTTTGCCTACGCCACCAATGCCATGCACCGTGATCATATGAGCACCATGCTCCGGCGAAAGGCGTTCCAGTAACTTCTTCATTTCCGCCTCACGACCAATAAATTCTGTAAATGTCGGCGCTGGTAGATTGTGAGGGATGGATAAGCTATCCATAGACGATGGGGCAACACGTCTACGATACCCATGTTTCTCCAGAATGTAGACTAGGTTGCTTGACTTGACGCTGTTGTCAGACTCTCTTGTCAAAACTTCTATGTCTCGATAGATATTGCTTAACCCTGCTCTGACAACAGCATTTTCCCTATGCAAGTCTTGACTAATTTTTTTTAAGCTATATCCACACAGTAACCCTAGTAACAAATCTTTTCTAGTACTTTGTCTGTAACGCTTTTGAAGCATAGCCTCTAAGTCAGTCAGTAGTCGGTCTATCTCCCAGTCTTGCAAAATTTTGCGATTCCAACTTTTAGGTAAATTCCAACTTGCTGATTTATTTGACATAAAATATTGTCCTATCAAAAAGTGATGGATTTTCAATTATTAATATTTTCAATAATAAAAATTTGAGATATTGAGCACTATCAAAAAATCCCAATAGTATTATGGGTAAAAAAATTCTTGATGTTCTTAACCGAATGCTTATTGCGGAGTGTTACTAAATACTCCGCAATAAGCATCTAGTCCAGAATCATGCTTTCTCTATCGAGTCGATTGATTTTGAACACAAGAGTTGTTTACAGTTTGGTGCTGGCTATTGGCCACAGTGAAGCCACTTCCAAATGAAATCCCTGCCGTCAAGATAACGGCCAACAACGTCTCTGATAGGCGAAATGTGAAACTAACCCCCGATTGGGGGTTATTGTTTTGAGTAGAGTTTTGTGACATACTAATGGATGCAGCCCTTAATCTGCTGTAAATAAACAATATTCCTGGTGAAGTTGCCAAACATTACCCAGGGATAAACACCAGAAGCCCCCAGCGCCAACTAAAACACTGGGGGTCTTCGCTGTTATGCTTAGGATACAATAAACACTTACAGCAAGTCAATTTAGTTTGTAAATATAGTTATCCAAGTATTATCTTAGCATAATTTTGAATAATGAGTTAAAAATATAACATTTAAACATATAAAATACTAATAAATAAATAACAATTCATTAACAACAAAATTTTGCTAAATAACTGTATTTAAAGAGTTTTAGGCAATTCTACTTCTAGAAAAGTTCCAATGATGTTGTTCTAGGTATTTGATAGACATTCAATATTTTACCAAAGCCTAACTCCAATACCTTTGCAACACTAAATCAATAATTGAGTGCAGCTTTAGCAACTCTCTATGGACTCACCTGTTATAGATAGTGGCTCTTCTCTCAGAGTGTTGAATACTGAAGTCGTTGAAGCAGCCAAACTTGCGGCCTTTACAATATGCTACTTATGTGTGGTGTGGTATCTTTTATAGGACATCTCTATGTGAGGTAAAAAAGTAGGTGCAGGATTTGAACCTCCAAATTGCCAAAATGGTGGAGATACAGATTTTCCACCAACCATCAAACTGGACGACAACCAGACAAAATTTCGTGCATCTTCACGACTTGTCCAATAACTGCGACCGCCGGCGCACCAAATCCAGTTTTCTCCACTTGTTCTACAATTGTTTCTAATGTGCCAATCAATTCTTCTTGTTCTGGGCGCGTACCCCAGCGCACCAAAGCAATCGGCGTTTCCAAACTCAACCCAGCTGTACTTAATTGTTCCACAATGTAAGGTAAATTGTGAATTCCCATATAAATTACAATGGTTTCCGAACCGTGGGCGATCGCACTCCAATTAACTAGAGGTTTATACTTGCCTGCCGCTTCGTGTCCAGTTACAAATGTCACCGAAGAACTATACAATCTATGCGTCAATGGTATACCTGCATATGCAGCTGCGGCAATTCCTGAAGTGATACCAGGCACTACTTCCACTGGAATTCCTGCATTGAGTAATTCTGCCATTTCCTCGCCTCCACGACCAAAAATAAAGGGGTCGCCTCCTTTTAGCCGCACTACTATGGCATTATCCTGGGCTTTATCAATTAGCAGTTGAGTAGTTTCTTCTTGAAAGAGCGAATGTTTTCCCCTGCGCTTACCAGCGTTAATTTGTTCTGCTTGGGGATTAATCATTGCCAGAATTGCTGGACTCACTAAAGCATCATAAATAACTACATCTGCACATTCCAATAAACCTTTCGCCTTCAAGGTTATTAGTCCTGGATCTCCCGGCCCCGCACCTACTAAATAAACCTTTGCCAAATATTTCTTCGTGTGTGTGACTGTGCGGTTCATTTGTCTGTTAAATCCCAAATTAAATCGGCTAATTCTGCACTTGCTCCTAAAGGTTCTGCCAAATGGAAAGTCACTGCCGAAAATTGTAATTTTAGCTTTTCTACTGAAGCAGCGATCGCATCAGTTATTCCACCAGCGAATAAAAAATATGGTAAAATTGCAATTTCCTTATACCCAGCAGTTACCAATTCTTTAACCCGTAATTCTAAACTGCCAGATACAGACCAATAAGCAACCACTGCTGTTAAACTCTGAGCCATTGCTTCTATTGGTTTTTGAGAATCAGGGCGACGGCTACCATGAGCTAACAAAATCCATGCTTGTGCCTGTATGTTAGCGATTTGCTTTGCCAACAGTTTCTTTAAATCTGGGTGAGAACCTAAGTATGGTTGCAATTCAATTATGATATCTTCACCAGTAGCCTGTTGTGCTAGGGCTACTTGAGTGGGAATATCTGTCATTACATGCACTCCCGGGAGTAGAAATAGCGGTAGAATCTTGAGGTGATTATCATTTGGAGACATGTGGACACCAAAAGCAGTTTGGGCAAATTGTTTAATCTGCTCGTGTAGAGGCTCTGGACTCATTTCCAAAGCAGCTATCCCTACCACATATTCGCTATTTGCTTGGTTGTGATTTTGGTACAATTTATTGCATACTAGCCTTGCCAGTTGTTGCATAGCAATTTCTGGTCGCGGGTCGCGACTTCCATGAGATACCAATAGATATGCAGATGACATGGGCAAGCTTTAACTTCTGTGACTAGTTTTCATATTTTACATAATATTAAGCTGGTGTCATGGGTAGACTGGCGATCGCAAAAACTATTATTAGTTTTTAAATAAAAGTATTCTAGTCACAGGTTGTCTTATTGTTGTTCGGCAGTGTAAGTATAAAATTGATCGAAAGCTCCCACCGTTTCAAATTTGTAAGAAGGTACCCAAGAATTTATTTTTAGATCGGTACGGTAAACACTAAAAATAATATAATTTTGCCTTTGTGTAGTTTTGTTAATAATTTCCTGCATTTGCGGGTTAGCTTGATCGACTAACTTTTCACAATTAAAATGGATCAAGTTTTCTATGAAATTTGTAGTTTTTTTGCATACATCGGTTTTTAAGTAGCTTGCCAACCGTTGCACTGCATATTCTTCATAGGCAACCTGACTCGGATTAGTCTTCGCCATTGTCACACCTAATGCAGCGAGTCCTGCTGCTGCTCCAGTATATGCGATGATGGTTAACTGTTTCATGTTTGCCAAATGAAATTCATTGTAATGCTTAGACTCCAGAGACTATAAATCAAGTAAGTCCGTTCCTTGAACAGAAACTCTTGCTCACTTTCCAAAAAATTGTTATAATTCAAATTGTTGAATGGCGAGCGTAGCCAAGTGGTTAAGGCAGTGGTTTGTGGTACCACCATTCGTGGGTTCGAGTCCCATCGTTCGCCCTGATAATCTTTACAGACTTCAAACGGACTAAACCAGGATATTTATTAATGTAGCTTATAAGTAATTATATGTATATGAGCAAATTTACTTGCTTAAGTGTAATTAGGTATTATAAGCTAATCTAGAGCAAATTTGCATATTCTCTGGTTGACAGTGTTAAGGAACTTCAAGAAAAAATTATCCTATTTGAAGTTGATAACTGATGACTGTTGACCATGACAGGGGGATATTTTTTTATTTTTCAGTATATTATATAAGATTCCTAACTCCTGAGAATAATGAAAAATCTTAAACTCAATAATTGCGTTTTTTAAAGTGTATTTATAGCAGGAGGCAGCTATGCTGAAGGTAGAACTATTACTATTCTTAGCATTCATGCCTGTCGTTATGTCCTAAAGGGTGTGACTAGAGTTATAAGTATGAGAAAATACTTAAAATAATGCTCAAAGTAAACCCACATAAGCCAAGTAAATAAATATGCATAATATTGCTTACATTGTCGTCAGAAGATACTAACTAAGGTGTATTATCAGCCATATAAATCGACCAGATTTCAAAAAATTGATGTGGAAATTATAGCTAGGCTAAATCAAAATTTTTCTATATAGCTCATATTTTATTTTTAAAAAATACGTAGGATTGATTAGCCAAAAATTTAAGCAAAAAATAACTTTTATATCAACAGCTTAGAGAATATAGTCATAGCAATCTAATAATTCAAAACTCAGAGATACTTGATTACCAATTATCAATTTATTCCAAGATTAAACTCCGCTAGCTGTATCATTTATTTTAAAGCATCTATCAAAAGAAATAATAATTGTACTCCTTAAGTGAGAGTTAAAAATACTGAGTCATAGATACTTTAGGTGAAGTAGAACATAACTTCAGTACTGCTGAAAAGTAGATACTTGTGTATACATACATAAGTATGGTTTATCTGTATTGTTTTGTGTTTCTATGTGGTGAAATAAAAGGTAGAGGTAGGCTTGTTTGTCCGCCTTGAAAGTTAACAATGCAAACATCGTTATCCAGTGGAGTTTACCATGTCTGAATTGCTGCAAGCAGTCTTAGATAGTGAAGAAAAAAATGATTTGCGTTCCTTTATTAGTGAATTACGCCAACAAGAAAAGAAATACTTGCTGCGAAACGACATCCTCAATGTATATACCGAATATTGTTCTAAGTACCAAAAACCTGAAGCATTTTCCACTACCTCTGACTTAGGTAAGCTGATTTATTATACTCAGGAAATTATTCAAGAGGACTCAAACTTTTGTTTCATCATTCGTTCTAAAATAGCCAGTCAAGAAGTTTATTGGCTAACATCAGACTTGAGCATTGAACCAATGACGGTGCAGGATTTGCTGGATCTGCGCGATCGCTTGGTAAACAAATTTCATCCTCATGAGGGTGACCTGCTAGAATTGGACTTCGGCCCATTTTATGACTACTCCCCAGTCATCCGCGACCCAAAAAATATTGGTAAGGGGGTACAATTTCTCAATCGGTATTTATCGAGCCAACTATTTCAAGACTCGAAAGAATTGTTGGAAAGCTTATTTAATTTCTTGCGCCTGCATCAATACAATGGTGTCCAACTGCTGATAAACAATCGCATTCAATCGCAGCAGCAACTTTCCCAGCAAGTTAAAAAAGCGATCGCTTTTGTCGCTGACCGTCGTAATGATGAACCCTACGAACAATTCTGCTTCCAATTGCAAACAATGGGTTTTGAACCCGGTTGGGGTAATACCGCAGCGCGCGTCCAAGAAACTCTAAATATTCTGGATGAATTGATTGATTCTCCCGATCCTCAAACCCTAGAAGCATTCATTTCTCGCGTTCCGATGATTTTTAGAATCGTCCTCGTCTCCGCCCACGGATGGTTCGGTCAAGAGGGTGTTTTGGGGCGTCCCGATACTGGCGGTCAGGTGGTTTACGTCCTTGACCAGGCAAAAAGTTTGGAAAAACAGCTACAAGAAGATGCTTTACTAGCTGGCTTAGAAGGGTTAAACGTCCAGCCAAAGGTGATTATTCTCACCCGCTTAATTCCTAATAGCGACGGTACCCTTTGTAACCAGCGATTAGAAAAAGTTTATGGTACAGAAAATGCCTGGATTTTGCGAGTACCTTTACGAGAATTTAATCCTAACATGACTCAAAACTGGATTTCCCGGTTTGAGTTTTGGCCTTATCTTGAAACTTTCGCTATTGACTCTGAAAGAGAACTGCGGGCAGAATTTCATGGGAGACCTGATTTAATAGTTGGTAACTATTCTGATGGTAACTTAGTGGCATTTTTGCTAGCGCGACGGCTGAAAGTTACTCAATGCAATGTTGCCCATGCTTTAGAAAAATCTAAATACTTGTTTAGTAACCTTTACTGGCAAGATTTAGAAGATAAATATCATTTTTCCTTACAATTTACAGCTGACTTAATTGCGATGAATGCTGCCAATTTTGTGATTAGCAGCACCTACCAAGAAATTGTCGGAACACCTGATAGCGTGGGACAGTACGAGTCTTATAAATGCTTCACCATGCCGGAGTTATATCATGTAACCAATGGAATTGAATTATTTAGTCCTAAGTTTAATGTTGTACCGCCTGGAGTGAACGAGAATTACTATTTTCCTTACACCCAGACTCAAGACCGAGTAGAAAGCGATCGCCAGCGCCTTGGAGAAATGCTTTTTACCTTAGAAGACCCCAGCCAAATTTTTGGTAAACTCGACGATCCTAGCAAGCGTCCTCTGTTTTCTATGGCGCGTCTTGACCGGATCAAAAACCTCACAGGTTTAGCTGAATGCTTTGGTCAAAGTAAAGAATTACAAGAGCATTGCAACTTAATTTTGGTGGCGGGTAAATTGCGTGTAGAAGAATCTGACGACAACGAAGAACGTGATGAAATTGTCAAACTTTACCAAATTATTGATGAGTACAATCTCCACGGAAAGATTCGCTGGTTGGGTGTACGCCTGTCTAAAACTGATTCTGGTGAAATTTATCGAGTGATTGCTGACCACTATGGAATTTTTGTACAACCAGCTTTATTTGAAGCTTTTGGTTTAACAATTTTAGAGTCGATGATTTCCGGATTACCAACTTTTGCTACACAGTTTGGTGGACCGCTAGAAATTATTCAGAATAAGGTTAATGGTTTTTACATTAACCCAACAAATTTAGAAGACACAGCCAACAAAATAGTGGATTTTGTCACTAAATGCGACCAAAATTCTCAATACTGGAGTGAAATCTCTCAGCGAGCAATTGAGCGAGTTTACAGTACGTATACTTGGAAAATTCACACTACTAAGCTGTTATCTTTAGCACGAATTTACGGCTATTGGAACTTTACCTCGAAGGAAAATCGCGAAGATTTATTGCGTTATATAGAGGCTTTATTCTATTTAATTTACAAGCCAAGAGCGCAACAGCTATTAGAGCAGCATAAGTATCGTTAGTTAGTCTTAAGTAATTTGTTATTAGCTAGGGACATTAGTTATAACAGTTGTTTATTGTGTGGGTCATTTGTCACTTGTCATTTGTTATTAGTAAATACAAATACTAAGGACAAATGACCAAGGACAAATGACTAAATTGTTAACGCCCGCCAAGTTCGTTGACCAACAATTCCATCTACTGCTAAATTCCGCTGGTTTTGAAATGCTTTAACAGCAGTTTCCGTTAACGCTCCAAAAATTCCATCTATTCTTACGGTATAACCATTAGATACTAATAACCGTTGTAAAGCCCTAACAGCAACACCAGAGCTACCGAAATAGAGAGTTGGTAGAGGTTGGCTACTATATTTCTCGAATTTTCCCTCAGACTTTGTAAGGTCTTTCCCTATTGACTGAGAATACTTCTTAGGCTGTTCTAAATCAGTAGAAGCTAGAAACTGATTATTTTTGCTGATTTTTTGGAGTATATGTTTTTTCTCTAGGGCGATTGATCGCAAAGAAGCGTGCGAAGTCCCATCTGTCTGCATGAATTCAGGTGGTGTGACTTGAGCAGTTATCTCTAACTGAGTCTGTGTTGACTGGTTTAGGTCATTTTCCATCTGAAATAATTGCTGTTCTGGCAAATAAGGCCCAGATGCTTGTCTTGTTGTTAACACGCCCGTCATCATCAGGCCAATTTCAGTCATTATCGTTCTGTTTCACTTAAGCCAATATTTCTTTTAACAACCAACAGTAATCCTATCCGGGATAGTGCATACTGTTCAAAAAATTCTGTAGTAAATTTTTCAAATAGTTGATAATTTGCTTACCTCCCATTCCGTGTTATCAGACTAATATTATTAGTCTTTGTGCTTTTTTTATCTTTGAGCTAGCTATTAACTAGTCAGATATTTTTTCTAAATCAAAGGTTTAGACAATAATATACTACACGATCGCAGGGAAATGCTATCAAATAAATTTGTCTAGTTATCTTTGACTAATACTTAGTATGCTGATACTGCTTTTATCATGTTTGTACTACGAGCAAAAATCCTACTAAATTTAATGAGTCAATTTTTTCTGTCTCTATTAGAGTAGTATTTGACAACAATGATAAACTCTTAATTCTCAACAATTTGTCCCCCCTTGGAGGGGGTTATAAACTTTTTTTTGTTCGATATTATCTTGATAGATACACGTTAGGTTCTCAGAGGATTATTTGGTTTTACTAATTTCACTCGTTAGTACAGCTTTGCTTAAATTTGTAGTCAATTAAAGGTTGAAATTTTAACGCCAAGTTATACAGAGTCTTTCTCAAGACAATTCGCTCTTGATTAACGAAACCTAAATATAGGACGCTTAGTTATGGCTACACAAAAGTTTTTATCTTTTATCATCTCGCCACAAAGCAATACCACCTAATAAACCAGTGATATTCGGGATAAGTTTCACATTTAACGGTAATTGAAGATTTACTCTTACAGCTTCACCACCGCCAATATATAGGTAATCATAATTGAACAGATGTTGCAAGGATGCAATCGCCTTTTGTAAACGCTTGTTCCATCTTTTGTCACCAACTTTTTCTAACTGTGCGCGTCCTAGTTGTTGCTCAAAAGTCTCTCCTTTGCGAAATGGATGATGTCCCATTTCCATATTCGGTACTAGCTTACCATCCACAAATAAAGCCGAACCAAACCCCGTACCCAGAGTAATCACCACTTCTACACCTTTACCTGCGATCGCCCCCAGCCCTTGCATATCTGCATCATTAATTACCCGTATAGGCTTATTTAACTGTTTCAATAATGCTGTTTCCAAATCAAATCCAATCCAATCTGGATGCAAATTTACTGCTGTTTCCGTGACTCCACGCCGCACTACACCAGGGAAACCTACTGAAACACGATCAAATTCACCTTGAGCGACTGCTAAGACAACAATTGCATTCATTACAACTTCTGGGGTCGCAGGTTGGGGTGTATCTAAACGCGTTCTTTTGGTGATCGGATTTCCTGTAATATCCAAAACCATTGCCTTAACGCCACTTCCGCCAATATCAACCGATAATGTCCGAATCGAACCATTTTCTGGAACCATTGAGTTACATCCTTGCTGCTGCTTGTTATTTCGTTATTATGCTCTGCTAAATCTACCAATATAGGGATATTTGGAGAGTTTTAATATTAGTGGGCATTATGCTTGTCGAGAACAAAAAGTTCAAAGTTAACAATAGCTTAGATGCGCCACAGCATCTAAATTTGTTAATCTAAGAATAATGGAAATAGTACTGGCATAGTTGCTTAAAATCTATCGGACAGTAAATTTCTCTTGAAAGTATTATCATAAAAAGAATTATGACGGCCTTTGAACCTCAAAGCATCCGCTCTTATAGTCAAGAAGATGTACAACAAATTTTACACTTAGCGATCGCTCGTCAAGCTGATGACAAAGACAGAGAATTTTCTTATGAGCAGCTATTAGAAATTGCTGCTGAGTTAGAAATTTCACCAGATTCTTTAAAATTAGCAGAACGCGACTGGCTAGTGCAACAAGGTCAAGTCCAACAACGAAAGGCTTTTGACACCTACCGCAAGAGAAGATTTCAAAAACGCCTAGGTAATTATGCAATTGTTAATGGCTTTTTGATACTAGTAAATTTAATTACTGGTGGCGGAATTTCTTGGTCGCTGTATATTTTAGTATTTTGCGGATTGCCAGTCGGGCTTGATATCTGGAATACCTTTCAAATTAAAGGCGAGGAGTATGAAATGGCATTCCAAAGGTGGAACCGTAAGCATCAGATTAAAAAAAGTATCAGTACAGTTTTAAATAAGTGGTTTAAAGCTTTACAAGCTTAACAGATTGAGTGCGATCGCTCATTGAAAGAAAAACCCCGCACGAGATTTCGGGGTAAAACTTGCTGCAACGCAATATTTGTTGTCTAACACTATCTACTCAAATCTTATATAAACACAGCAATTATTAGGATCAGACTCAATATTATCCACTCGGTTAAAGTATTTTTTCTATCTTTCTAAATATATGTACGTCTATCAAGAGACTGAAAATTATCTCATTCTGTAAGCAAAAATCTTGGCAACAAATCAATTGTCTATAAGGGCATACATCTGTACGTCCCTAGCAATGTATCTGTACCATAATGTTTTTAAATTATCAAAGATTTAGATAAGCCAGGTTATACCTGGCATAAAAACCGAGATTTATTCTGAGAACAAATACTAACAGACCCACATGATCGCAACCAATAGATATGAAACAGCATCGGAGGAATATAATAATACTGACTTGGAAATAGATTTCCATCAAAACAACTATGAAAGCTGAAGCAGAAAACCATACCAGGCTAACTTGTGAAGTAGAAACTACACTAAAGGTGATTGGCGGACGCTGGAAGGTTTTAATTATTAGAGAATTAATGGCAGGTGTTAAACGCTTTGGCGAGTTACAGCGGGCTTTACCTGGAATAACTCAAAAGATGTTGACTCAGCAACTCAAAGAAATGGAGGAAGACGGTATTATTCATCGAGAAGTTTATCCCCAAATTCCACCCAAGGTAGAATATTCACTGACGCCTTTGGGAGAAACTTTGCAACCAATTCTCTATGCTATGCATGAATGGGCTGTTCAATATTTTACTCAAGCCAATCACCATGCAACGTAATGTAGAACTCACTGCCCTTACTTCCATAATGATGGCTATTTAACTTTGGAGCTATTGCTAACGAGTGCGATCGCCTTCTTGAGGTTCTGTATTGCTGACTTTGGTTTGGTCTAGGTAATTATAGACTCTGCGCGAAACTTCACGCACAAAATCCCCAGCTTTGGGATCGTAGTTTGGTCTTTGCACCAAAACACCTGCTAAATAGCTTTTGCCGTTGGGCATTTTAATAATACCTGCATCACCAATGATAAATCTCAATGTACCAGTTTTGTGAGCGATGGTAGCTCCTTGACCAATACCAGCTGGTAGCAAACTATTGGTTTTGACATGGCGCATAATGCCTAAAACTTGATTGCGGCTGTTTGGGGACAGCAAACGATTGTTAGAAACTAACGCCGCCAATCTCACCAAATCTTTAGAACTAGTTGTATTTGTGCCAGGAATGTCTGGAAGTAGATTCCGAATTGCTGTATTTTGCAATCCCCAGCTACGAAAACGTTGGCTAACTTTTGCTGCACCACCCAAGCGATCAAGAACCATATTTGTTGCGGTATTATCGCTGATTGTCATCATCAAGGTAGCGGTTTCTAAAACGCTAAATTTAGTTCCAATGGGTTTGTATTGCATGGTTCCAGCTTCACCAACCCTTAAATCGCGTCGCATCACTAGTTTATCTGTGAGTTTTATTCTCCCTGCGTCTATTTCTTGGAAAAGAGCCACTAACAAGGGAAATTTAATTGTACTTGCAGCAGCGAATCTTTTTTCACCATTAATATCTATATAGTTTCCTGTATCTAAATCTAAGAAAAATATTCCTGGATTTAATGATTTATAACTCGCTAACAAGGTGCGAATTTGAGAACTAATGCCAACCATCTCTTGACCAAGATTTATAACTCCAGCAAATGTAGATGCATCAGTAGATTTTATGGCAATATCTTCTCTATTTTCTCCAACAATGGAATTATTTGAGCGGCTAAATGAGTTAAATTTTACAATCCAATGAGAACGAGAATCACCATTGATTGATATATTTTGGGAATTAACGTCATAACCAGGAGCTAATTCTACAACAAAACGAGTTGTTTGAGAGTCTGGTTTGCCGATGCGAATTTCTTTGACTGCATTACCAAAACTTTGTTTGACACTATCAGAATTAAAACTAGTTCCAGGTAAGTCAATTACTAATCGGCTAGGATTATCTAATAAATAAGCTTTTGGTTCTATTCCCGAAGTGGTAGTTAGGTCTAATTGGTTTTGGTTAGAATCAAAATACCAAGATTGTAATTGTGAGGCTTTAGCTTGTCCTGCAATTATAACTAAACTACTTAAACCAATCGCCAGTAGATATGATTTCATGTTGTGATTGTGTGTGTGCAAGTAAGGAGCAACTAACCAACTTTACTTAGATTTTTTTCTGATAACTGTGCTTAACTTCCGGATAAAAATATAGAAATCCTATTGAGTTATTTTAGGAAATGATATTTGGAATTAGATCAGCACAATAAATCATCATTACTTCTAAAAAGTAAATCTGCGATCGCTTTGTTGAGGATGTGGATTGATAACAACAGAAATTGTTAATCTAGCGGAACGACGAGCCAAGGATTAATTATGTTTCCAATTTATATTTTGCTGATTGGCTAGTATCGGGCATTGTCAGTTTAGGAAGAGTAGAAAGCTTTTTTATCATCTCCCCACACTTCCTCATCCCCCCTACTCCCTACTTGCTTTAGAAGAAATCAGCCACCGAAGGAGAGCTACCTGCAAATATTTGTGTAGCTGCTGAAATAGCTGCTTCTGTCCCATGCAGTTTTCCGGTCATTTGCAGGTGGTGGGGAGCAAACAAACTTGTATATAGTGGTCCTAGTTCTCGAACATCTAACTGCAACTCACCTTTTCCACCTTTTGTAACTTCACCGCGTCCATTGGCAACAGAAAGGATGAATTTACCATTGTTTGCATCGAGCAAATTATCTTGAATATCTAAGTGCAGCTCGGCTTGAATTGCCGATGGATAACCCCGCATCGACAATGCTTTGACTACATCTACTACCCGCAGCAGCCAGCGAAACTGAGTCGAGATTTTGGCAGTTTGCTCTGGTAACACCAATGTTAAAGTATCAATTGCAGAACTCTTCCAACGCACACGCTGAATTTGGGAGCGATTGCTGGCTAGAAAAGACCAGAAAGTTTGTGTAGCGGCAACTGTTCTCAGTACCCAATCTCTAACAAAGATAATTTCACCTTCATGTGTTCGTTGTTGAGCGAAGATGATGTAACCTTGGGGTTGGTCTTTTGTACCAATGAAATAAGCATAGACTGTTTCCTTTTCATCTGGTTGAATTAATTGCTCCCAGATTGCAGGATGTCGGTCTAAATATCCATGCGTGAGTCTCGCCTGCTGCTGATATAGTTCGTGAAAGACTTGATGATTTATCGGAACTACTGGTTGTAAAGGTAGGGGTTGCTCCCGTAGCCCAATGGTGTTGGTTGCAACTTCCCAAATGTACCAGCTACCCCCTTGCTCATACCCGACTTTTCGATATAAGGTTTGCACGGCTGGGTAAAGAGCAGAGAGTGGTATACCTCTAGCATAAAGCTCCTTAAGGGTGTGCTGCATCAGAGCGATCGCTGCTCCCGAACCACGGTATTCTGGAGCAATACCCACTACGGCGATTCCTGTCATTGGTACACGCTCACCACCCCACCACTGAGCCATATCGAGAGTTGCCAATCCACCAACTAAATTATCTGACTCACGAATAATCCGAAAATTCTCTACACCAACCCGCTTCATATAAGCTCCCTCCTTACCAAGTGCGTTAACAAAACATTGGTCAAGGAGAGGCCCAAGCTGCTCAATATCCTGAGGATGGGCAAGAGTGCTGTATTCAAATTGAGGAGTCATATTTTATATCAATAATCATACAAAAGCAAAACTATACTACAACGAGGATTGCTTGAACTTTCACCTTCTCCCGGATTTCTCACAAAACTAGAAAAAAGGGGAATCAAAAACTGCCAAAATGTCTATTGGACATGAATTATAGCAGTTTTAAGCATCACCCCTCAGAAAACAGATTGGATACTGGAACAGTTCAAATTTAAACCTGTATTGTCATGTCCAGTCGTAGTTAGTTTTAAGGATGAAAGTATAACATCAGGTGCAGGATTAACTTTAATTGCAAAACTAGATAGAAAAAGAGAAATTGTATCGCCATTAGCCAAATATTTATTATAGAAGTTTTGGCAGGATTGAACAGATAGTATATGCTTATCCAAAAAATTTAATAGTATCTTCTCAAATTTTGCGATTTGGTGAGCCAGAACTTAAATTTGCCAAGGGAAAATATTTCTGACTACAGTTTTATCCTAATTATTATCTAGGCGCAGTTAATTTATCAGTCAAAAAAATGTTCTTCAACTCTTTCCACAAACAACAAACTACAACTGCTCAACCTGCAACTAAAGTTAATGTTAGTTAAACTTAAAAATGTCTCACCAATTTTTTCATGACTTAAGTCATGGTTTAAGCATACATAAAATATACAAATTTTGTTATATTATTAATAATCTTCCCAAAAAGGTAATTCAAAAAATGATTGCTAGTGGGGGAAGGAGGGACTAAATTTTTATTCCTGCTGTTTTAACTCAGTTTTCTATGTGTAGATTAATTGGCTATCTTGGTAACAGCATCCAATTAGATGATCTGTTATATAAACCAGAACATTCTCTTTGTCATCAAAGTTATAATTCTTTAGAATTAAAGTCAGGATTCGTATGTGCAGACGGGTTTGGTGTAGGTTGGTATGATGAAGCGGGTAAACCATTTATTTATCGCAATACTGTCCCATTTTGGAATGATCCGAATTTGAAAGAACTGAGTCAATATGTACAATCTGATTGTACTGTGGGTTATACTCGACTAGCTGGAATAGGTGAACCACTTGATATTAGCAACTGTCAACCATTTCGTGATGGAAAGTTGTTGTTTGTCCATAATGGCGATATATCTAACTTTCAACAAACACTTTATAGACCGATACGTGATCGCCTTGGTGATTATACATATCATTCAATTAAAGGTTTAACAGACTCCGAACACATATTCGCTCTGTTTGTAGAAATGCGGCAGTCTGCTTTTGATAGCACTCTGTTATCAGCTCTTCTGAGTACACTAGAAACATTGACTGACTTGGCTCAAAAATACGACACCAGTTTTAGTGCCAATATAATTGTTAGCGATGGTCAAGCACTTGCAGCAGTTCGTTACGCCTATGGCACAGAAGCGCCTAGTCTTTATTGGGCTTGTGATCATGTAACTCACCCAACGGGAGTGATTGTTGCATCAGAACCTTTATCTAACCAAAATTGGACAGCCTTTCCTGAGCAAAGTACTCTATTTGTTGAATCGAAGTCATTGATACCAACAATTAGCCTTTTGGAGAGATGCGCTTAATTTTCAAAAGATGTGTATTTATATTTTACTGGGTTAATTTTTGACATTTAGCTTACTTTCATAATTGCCAGAACGCAGCAGGATCAATTAGTTGTAACTTTTGATTTGATTTAAGGAGTTGAACGCTTCAAGAGTTTGTGCTGAGATAAGTTTATTTGATCATCATCTTTCTAAAGATTTACTATGCTTGATTGCCGTTTCATCTGTAGATAGAGGAGATCTATGCTTGAGAAGGGTAAGATTTGATTGCGTAGCTAGAGGGCTGGTTTAGATTTAATCCAACCCAATTGCAACTACCTTTTGAATCAATTTAGGAAGCAGAAATTATGCGTTGGCAATTGGGTCGTAGGAGTACAAATGTTGAAGACCGCCGTGGGATGAAAGTTTCTGCTCCTGTCGTAGGTGGAGGTATTGGAGCAGTACTCATATCGCTAGTCGTTTTGCTTTTGGGTGGCGACCCCAGTGTGATTTGGGAACAAGATCGGACATCGAATGATAGTCCTGTGGCTGAGTCACCCCAATCAAGAGGCTCTAAAGCTCAAGACCAGATGGCAGATTTTGTATCTGTGGTGCTAGCTGATACAGAAGATACATGGAGCGAACTATTTCGGCAAAACGGACAAACTTACGTACAACCCAAATTAGTTCTTTACTCGGGTGCAGTGCAGTCTGCTTGCGGATTTACGCGTTCAGTAGTCGGGCCTTTTTATTGTCCGCGCGATCGCAAAGTATATATTGATTTAAGTTTTTATCGCGATTTAAAAACTCGATACCAAGCACCGGGAGATTTTGCTCAAGCATATGTAATTGCTCATGAAGTTGGGCATCACGTCCAGAATTTACTAGGAATTTCAGAGAAAGTTGGATTATTGCAGGACAAAGCAAATCAGACCCAAGCAAATCAGCTTTCTGTACGATTAGAATTACAAGCAGACTGTTTTGCAGGGGTTTGGGCAAATCATGCACAGCGCTCACGGCAAATTCTGGAGAGAGGTGATATTGAAGAAGCATTGAACGCCGCTAGTAGTATTGGAGATGACCGCTTACAAGAACAAGCTAAAGGGTATGCGGTACCAGAATCTTTTACACATGGCAGTTCAAGCCAAAGAGTTCGCTGGTTTAAGCAAGGTATTCAGACTGGTGATACTCAGCAATGTAATACCTTTGGTAAGACAAATATTTAAAAAGTTATAAAACAATTTCCATTGCAAATTTTTTGCAATATCTTCTTGACATAAAGTCAATTCATGACCTAGCTATATGAAACAAACAAACGTATTAGCGGCAGATTTTTTGTCTCACGCAAAGGCGCAGAGAACACAACGCAAACAAGGACTTTTACAAGAAATTAGCAGAGGGACTTTAAGCGTTGAGTTTTTTACACTAAGAAATCGGTGAAGATACTCATAATTGTGCGCTGACGCAATTTGACATTCGCATTAATAGACATCCCTGATTGCAATAGAATTTGACAGTCTTTTTCGCCAATCCTTTTGTCATTATCTGTAATTTTGGCTAATAGATCTTCTTGAGACACTGCCGCAGTGTTGCGAACTTTTTAGTTTGCTTGAGCGATCGCTAATCGTAATCGCTGCTTGTCACAAAAACCATAAATTATATTGTATTGCGATGTCAGTCAACCTGATTGCTAACTGAGATAATAATTAAATTAAAATAAAACTTTAAATTAAAATAAAACTTATTCAGTACTTTCACTTGTAATTGCGTAAACCAGACAGCTTAAACTGTAGCAGAAGTATTAGCCAAAAATCCAAATTATTGCAGCCAAGAGACAATGAGCGAAACTAACCCCAGACGAATTGTAATTGGGGATGTACATGGTCACTATGAAGGTTTAATGACATTGTTGGAGGCGATCGCTCCGACATCAGACGATCGGGTCTATTTTCTCGGAGACTTAATTGATCGCGGACCTCATAGTGCACAAGTAGTAAATTTTGTCAAACGAAATAACTACCCGTGTTTGCTGGGAAATCACGAGCAGATGTTATTAAGCATTCTGACTGATGAAAGGACTTCCTCCCCAAGGATGCAAGCATGGCTATATAGTGGGGGGCAAGCGACTGTAGCCAGTTACCACGAGGCTACAATTCCAGATGACCATTTAGATTGGTTCAAGGCTTTGCCTACATATATTGATTTAGGGGATATTTGGTTAACTCATGCTGGTGTTGACCCTTCTAAACCAGTCAGAGAACAAACAGCCGATGAATTATGCTGGATACGAGAAGAATTTCACAGCATTCCCAAGCCTTACTTTCCCGATAAGCAAATTATTATCGGTCACACCATTACCTTTACTTTACCGGGTGTTTCTCCTGGTCAACTTGCACAAGGACAGGGATGGCTAGGCATAGATACTGGCGCATATCATCCCCGGAGTGGCTGGTTGACTGGGCTAGATGTTACAAATCACTTGGTTTATCAAGTTAATATTTTTAGAAATTATCTGCGTGCTGTGCCCTTAGGGGATATGGCGATTGCCATCGATCCAGCCAAAATTAAAGTTAATCGCCGCAATTACAATTGATCGAGGAAGTGGGGACTCTTTAGTAGGGACTGGGAATTAGGCAAGAGTTTTCCTAGTACCCAATGCCCTAAACATCAGGCTAATGGTCGAATATTGGCTCTATAACTAGCTTTATCTAAGCCATAACTTCCATTGCTAGGTTGCTCCTCAATTTCACGTTTGAGGGCAGCAATGCGATCACTTGTTCCGGGGTGAGTACTCAAAAATGTGGGCACAGAACCACCCTGTTTCAACAGCTTTTGCATAAAAGAAACCATCGCCGACTGGGCGTAACCAGTGCGTGTCAAAGTTCTTAATCCTCTTTCATCGGCTTCAAATTCATTTTGACGACTGCGTGGCAAGTCTCGCGCCAACTGTACACCAATTTGTACCGCCGTACTCCGGTCTAAGCCAGCTGCTGTTAATAGACCACTTTCAAGGGCTTTTTGCTGCATTTGTTTGACTACGTGTTTGCCGCCAATGTGACCAATTTCGTGGGCGAGTACGCTTGCTAGTTCCGCTTCATTATCTGCGGTTTTCAGCAAGCCTGTATGGACATATACATAACCTCCCAAAGTCGCGAAAGCATTAATAGACTTATCTTCAACTACTTGGAAAGTATAAGGGAGATCGGGGCGATCGCTATTAGCTGCCAAACGCCGTCCGACTTTTTCCACATAGCGATTAACTTCTGGATTGCGGTAAAGTCGCACTTGACTATTTACCAATTCCTGATTAATCTGCTTACCCAGATCGACTTCCTGGCGAGAGGATATATTAGAAAGCTGAAATACCTGGACTCCTTGGAATAGAAGAGGCAATAAGTCTAAAGCTCTTCCGGGTAAGGGTGTACTTAAGCACAGGCTTAGGGCAACTACCACTGAAATTACTGGATAAAACCAGCGACGACGCCACATCCGGTAATTTCCAATAAAACCTTTCCAATTCAACATAATCTGTACTGAAGATAATTTTGGGAGAACGTAAGATGATAAGACAAATTATGAGACGGATTTAAAATATTCTATGTTGCATTGTTAGCTCAAAACCAAAGGGCTTGTTATACAGTGAATCTTTACGCAAATATACTGAAGTTGACACAGCTAACGATTCCCTCTAGAGATAGGCTTGAACATGAGATTTTACCTTTCGAGTACATCAGTTCCAAGAGGCAAAAATTTGAGGGTTAGCTGTCGCAACTCGAAACTGACGAACACGTGATAAACTGTCGCATGACTACAAGGCTCAGCCGCTTTGAGTTATTACCAAATAGATAAAGTTGCCATTCCCATCGCAAAACTTGTTGCTACAATCAATTACTTCGCTATTACCTTGGAAAACTTTTTATGGCTATTTTAGATTCAAAAGGTCGTTTGTTCGGCAAAATTAACCTCCTTGATTTAGGTGCTGCGCTGGTCAGCCTGGTAGTTGTATTTGTGATCATGTCTAGCTTCTTGTCTAGCTTGGGTCTTGCCCAAGTTGGTGAGAAAATAGCACCCATAGAAGTAGATTTAGTAGTCCGTGGTTTAAATGTACGTGACCCCGAACAATTATTTAATAACGGATTAAAAAAAGGTGGTAAAACAAATGTAATTATCCGTAATCAACCCTATGGTGAGATTGAGATTAAATCAATTCAACAACTACCTAGAACAGTCAATGTTTCCCAGCCTGATGGTTCCGTGAAAGAATTACCAGATCCAAAAACCAATAATTTTAGTACAGATTTTATTTTAACTTTAGATGGCAAAGCCCAAGTAACTGACAGTGGTCCAGTTCTTGGTAACAGTAAAGTCAAAATTGGGATGCCATTTGAATTGGAAGGTTTTAACTACAACTTCAATGCTACTGTCATTGATGTCAGGTTAAAAGACAAATAGTTTTGTCAGAATTCAGAAGGCTTTAATACCTAAGCTTAATAGTTTAAAAGTCAATAATTTATCAAACATTTGATTTTTAAATTTCTAGGGGACTTCCAGAAAATAAATTATCCAATTTCATGCCCATCAAAACGACTTTCTCTCCTCCTGCTCCCTGCTCCCCTGCCCTCAAGGCGTTCGCGTAGCGTCCCGCAGGGATGGAATATTTTTTTAATTGGAAGTCCCTAGCTAGATTCGGAATTCTTACTAATGAGCGGAGCACGGAAAATATTTCCAACTCCGCTTGTGAATTCTGACATTAATTAAGCAAAGGTAAAAATCGGCGAATTAATCCAATTGTTACTCCTGGCAATTCTAAGTGCGGTGTTAATCCCACGTCTTCTAATTGTTGAAAAAATCGGATTGCTTGGGGATTAATTTCGGCGAGGCGGCGACCAATTGAAGGCCCTGTAAATTCCGATTTTTGTCCCCAAATAATGGCGGTGGGGGTGGTCAATTGTTGAATATAAAGAGATAAATCAAAGCATAAATCGCCACGTACAAAAGACAGTGCTGCATACTCAGCATTTGGCTGCTGGGCTGATTGTAGATAAGCATCTACAATTTCTTCGTAGATTCGATTAGGTTGAGCAAATTGTCGCTGCTCTAAGAAGCCACGAATACCGCCACTAGTAGCAACTCCAGTACTGTATAGCACACGATCAATAATCGGAACACTGACTAACTGAGCAAAAAAGCTGCGAGAATAGTCTTCACCAAAGTCAGAAAGTCCGGCAGGAGTAGTGAGAATTAAAGACTTAAATAAATCTGGATGAGCGATCGCTACTCTAATTATAAATGCTGCGGTTAAAGAAGAAGCGATCGTTGTTACTGGGCCGCTGCAAGTCTGCTGAAAAAATTCCCGAATTGTGGTCAAATAATCGTCAATTTTATAACTGCGTGCTGGATGTTCAGATCTACCCCAACCAATTAAATCTGGCGCAATAACCCTATATTCAGCAGCAAAAGCAGGATAAACTTTCGACCACTCATAAGCAGAAGACCCACCACCAAAGGCGTGCAAAAACACTAAAGTTTCTCGGTCGTCGGCTGTCACATCGTTTTGCCAAGGTGATCCAGCGGCCGTATAGTACACCATTTTACCTAATGAGGTAATTACCGAGCGTTGTTCAAATCCTATTGGCTGAAACATAAATATTTTTCTTGACTCTAATGATTAATTAACACAGGTAAGCTGTTTCACATAAAATTGCATATATTAGGCAGGCGAGACGCTCACCGCACAATATATAAAGCCGACTTTCTTGCATCCTGTGAACTCAGTTAGTGCTTTTGTCACTAGTTCGCAGCGGTTAGTACTTTCAGGTTACGATCGCGATCAGCAACTTTTGGTAGAAATGTACTACCAGGCGCTAATCTTGCCAATTCTGATTCGGCTATTTCTGCCAATACCTTATTATCTATAAGTGGGAATAACATCAAAAGCCCCACCTTCTGGGCTTTTGATGGTCAATTCACCCTTGATGACTTTCGTTTTTGTCTTTAAACTAAAACTTTAAAAACTCACTCACAAAATCAAGCTTGCTCGACCCAATCCGGGTATTCTTTTAGAGTATATTATTCATCAGTCTCCCGAAGAGTAGAAATTAGGGTGCTTATAGCAGATTTCAAGGAAAGCTAAGTACACTATTTAAGTTTAGCAGCTAGGTACAGACCCGATTCTAATTCATTAATTCTGACGCCTCGGCAAAGCTTGCTTTGCTTTTGAATTCTCCTGTATAATCACCTGTATTTTTACTAATTCGAGATACTTCTTGATTTCTGCATTTTTTAATAAAACTTATACAATAAGTAATTTCGTAATCAAGTAGGTAAACACTGTGTCACAGGCTTCGTCTTCTTGGCAGCAATTGCTCAACCAAATCCCCAACTGGTCGCTGACAAAGTTCAAGACAGCTAATCACGGAAAAAACCCACAACTAAACATGAAAAAGGAACATACCCTACTCCCTACTCCCCACTCCCTACTCTTGATTTTCAAGTTAGGAGGAAGCTTAAAACCGAAAACTTTTAAGCGCTTCTCTGGTCCTGGCGGCTTTCTTGGGTTCCTGACAATTGTCGTTGCTATGTTGTTGTGGAACTGGAAACTGCTATTAGCTTTGTCAATTGGCGTTGGAGTAATGGTACTAGTTTACTCAATGCAGGCGTGGGACTGGCAATTGCACTGGTCTAAAATACGTGAGTTTTTAAACAGTTCAAACCGTCGGTTAGTCTTAGCAGTCCTGAGTGGTGGTCTTGGGACTGTCAGCACTTACATGGCGGCTGCAATTTGGGTTGACTCTGATAGTCGGTGGATTGCTGCTGGCGCGATCGTCCAAGGTGTGGGAGTACTATTAACTTTAATTTTATTGGTATGGCAAATTGTCAACTTTTATGGAAATCAACAAGAAGACCAGGTCGAGCAGTTGTTAGTCAATTTAACAGAAAAAGATCCATTGAAAAGATTAATTGCCTTGCGTCAACTCACCAAATTAATTACCCGTAAGCAAGTTGATTCTTCAGTGCAGGAAGATGTAGTCCAATGCTTGCAACTCCTACTGAGTAGAGAGGAGGAAGTTCTGATTCGAGAGGCAGCTTTTAAGAGCTTACAAGCCTGCGATCGCCTACAACTACTACCGCCCAAAACAGCCACAACTTTCGTACCCATATCAGCAAAACTCAAACACCATATTTATTAGTCATTTGTCATTGGTCATTTGTGAATAATCAATGCCCCATGCTCAATTATTATTTCCGAAATAGCTGTCCATTGCGGACTTGGGCTACTGGTTGATTGCACCGTCGCACTAATTGTTCGTCGTGAGTGGTAACAATCACCGTAGCGCCAAAAGAATTTAACTTCTGGAGAATTTGTATAACTTGCCAGGAATTATCTGGATCGAGATTTCCCGTTGGTTCGTCAGCCAGCAGCAATGGTGGTGTACTAATAATTGCCCTAGCAATACTCACTCGCTGTTGCTCTCCTCCAGACAATTGATCTGGAAAGCAGTCAGCTTTATTCAGCAAACCTACCAGCTTCAACGTTGGTTCTAAACGGCGTTGAATTTCTTTACGGGTATACCCTTGAGCTTGGAGTACAAAAGTTACATTTTCTGCTACTGTCCGTTGAGTAATTAGTTTGTAATCTTGAAACACAATGCCAATACGTCGTCGTAATAAAGACAAGCGATCGCCTCTTAAAGCCGCGACATTACATTCATCAACGATTACTTCTCCCTGTGTTGGTAACTCCTGCCCATACAGCAGTTTCAAGAGCGTTGATTTACCAGAACCACTTGGGCCTGTGATAAAGAGAAATTCTCCCTTTTTAACTTCAAGGTTGGCATTGAGCAACGCATGACAGCCATTAGTATAGGTCTTAGTTACAGATTGCAATTGCACCTTGGCAGCAGTATTACTAGTGTGCTGTTGAGTTTCACTGTTGTGTCGAGCAACGGATTTCTCTGTCTTAACTTCAGTTGTTAATACTGGCATTGTTAAATTCTCCTCATACCCACAACCAAACACTTTGCCAACTTCGATTTGACATTCCCCCCAAAATCAGAATTCCCAGGTTTTGCCTGGGAATTTCAAATCCAACAGAGAAATTTAAAATTTTTTCAAGACTTCATTAGTAACTAAGTAATAGCACTCAGAGTTGAGAATTGATCGCTTAAAACTCCTAACCAAAGCTAACAAATCAGCACTTAATAGCACTCCTTGCAGTACAGCGATAAACAAAGGCTTTGACTGCAAATTCCGGCAAAGCCAGCATCCGCCGCCACCGCCAAGGTTCTTGATACAGCCGATATAGCCATTCCAAATTATTATTTCCTAACCAAGCGGGAGCGCGAGTTTTAGTACCTGACCAAATATCAAAACTGCCACCGACGCCAATCCAAATTGCTTGAGGACATAAATGGCGGTTTTGGGCAATCCATAATTCTTGACGTGGCACTCCTAAACCTACAAAAATCACTTGTGGTTTTAATTGGGTAAGAGTTTGTTGCAATTGTGCTTCTTCTTCTGGGGAGTGGTAGCCTGAGTGAGTACCTACAATATTCAAATTTGGAACTTGCTGCTGCCAAAACTCTGCTGCAATTGAGGCTACTCCAGGTGCGGCGCCATAGAAAAATACCTTTGCCCCTGTCTGGCGCTGTCCAAGTTCTTGTAAAAGCTTTTCTGCTAATTCGATTCCCGGAAAACGCTGCACTTTTTGCCATAACAGCCAGCGTAAATACAAAACAACTCCAGCTCCATCAGGAATCACTAGTTCAGCATTTTTAATCGTCTGAGCGAGAAATTTGTTCCGCTCTGCCTGCATAGTCATTTCTGCATTGAGCGTTACCACATGAGTTCCTCTGCCTTGTTGCATGCATTCTAATAACCAGCCTGGATAGTTAGTCATCACATGAACTGGTATCCCCAATACTGAAAATGCTTTAGGCGATTTAGACATAAGTTATTGTTGATTTCACACCACATTTCCTTGAACGTTAAGTTTATCAAATATTTTTATCACGGAAGAATTAAAGACGAGTCGCTCCAGTTTTCATTATTAGGCTCGTCAGTCACTTCCTACTTAACGGTACGACTGCCTCCTATCAAAGACAACAGCTGCAACAATAGAAAGCATAATTTAACTAATTATCCTTAGTGCTTGTACTTCGACTAAACCAGTGGCAATTTTATTGTTAAAGTCTAACGTTGACAAAGGGTGTAGCAATGCCGTTACACGTTAGCTTTACTCAAATTGCATTTCCATGTAGACCTGCACAAGAGTACTCAGACCACACGCGAAGCGTTACCTGTGGTGGGGAATTGCACGACAATTAACGGGACATCAAGTACCTTTAATTGTCAGGACTGTGTTGCTTTTTGACGTAGGATTTGAGTTATTCAGGTGTGAAACCTCCATACACAGAATATCTTTAAATCTGCGCTTATTAAGACTTTTTAGTAAACTCGACTTTACAGTTAAGGTAGTGTAACGGGCTGAAGTTGGCTATGAGTAAAATTCGTATCGCTCTGATTGAAGATCATGATCTGACTCGTGTAGGAATTCGCACAGCACTGCAACAAAAGGATGAAATTGAAGTTGTAGGAGAAGCCGCCAATGCCGCTGAAGGGCTAAAAATGTTAAAAGTGCTACAACCAGATATTGCCATAGTAGATATTGGTTTACCAGATAAAGATGGCATTGAGTTGACACGGGAGGTAAAATCTACTACTAATAGCGAAGAGTTAAGCACAAAGGTGTTAATTTTGACACTAAGGGATAATCGAGAAGCGGTATTGGCAGCTTTTGCTGCTGGAGCAGACTCCTACTGTATGAAGGATATCAAATTTGATAATTTGCTGGAAGCAGTGCGAGTAACCTATAATGGCAACGCGTGGATCGATCCGGCGATCGCTCGAATTGTATTACAACAAGCACAACAAAACCCCCAAAAGTCGGAATCGGCTTTTGTTGATACCAAGACCGTTGCCCCTAACCCTGAATTGACGGACAATCTAGAAGGCATTGAACCTTACACCCTGACAGAAAGAGAGTTAGAAGTGTTACAGTTGATTGTCGAAGGTTGTAGCAATGCAGTAATTGCGGAAAGACTTTACATCACTGTTGGAACTGTTAAAACTCATGTCCGCAATATCTTGAATAAGCTATGTGCCGATGACCGTACCCAAGCAGCAGTCCGTGCCTTGCGTTCTGGGTTAGTAGGATAAAAGTTAAATTCAACTGACAGTAAACAGTTATCAAGGTTTTAAACACTGATAACTGATAACTGTTGACGATGATTAGTTCTGAGTTTTTGTTGGTTCTCAGGTGAGATAAAGATTATACTATCTCGCCATTAAAATAGTTGAAAAATAAAGTCAAATATGGCTGAGACAGGAGTGGACAAACTTAAGCTCATGGTCGTGGACGATGAGCCGGATAACTTAGATTTACTCTACCGCACTTTTAGGCGAGATTTCCAAGTATATAAAGCTAATCATGCTCTTGGTGCTTTAGAAATCTTGGAGAAAGTTGGTGAGATGGCTGTGATTATTTCTGATCAAAGAATGCCAGAAATGAGTGGTAGCGAATTTTTTAGTCGCACAGTGGAACGGTTTCCGGACACAATTCGGATTTTATTAACTGGTTTTACTGATGTGGAAGATTTGGTAGACGCGATTAACTCTGGTCAGGTGTTCAAGTACATCACTAAACCCTGGAATCCGGAGCGGCTGAGGGCTTTAGTTGAGCAAGCCACGGATACATACCGCCTAGTGAAGAAGCGCACCCAAGAGTTACGCAGAGCTTTACGGCGAGAATCCTTGTTTAATGCGGTGACAACTGCAATTCGGGAGTCTTTAGACTACGACAGTATGTTGCAAAAAACTGTAGCAACTATCGGACAAACATTTGAAGCCACCAGCTGTTTGCTCATGCCAATAGAGGGCGATCGCCTGACACCAGACCTATTTTCATACCACGATCCTCAATCTGATGTATTTGATTGCGCTTTCGACGTCAGTCCTTTAATTGAAAAAGTTCTGCAAACTCGTGATAGTCAACTTGCTCAAGAAATATCCAACGGTATCGCTTGCCATCATCTAGTTGTACCACTTAGCTATCAACAGCACTTAGTCGCTGTACTGGCTCTTTATCAATCGGGACGCGATCGCCCTTGGCAAGGTGAAGATATCCAATTAATTGTCGGTGTTGCCGAACAAGCAGCCTTAGCTCTGTCTCAAGCAAAACTCTACCAACGCCTCCAGGAAAAACAACAGCAGATTCACACTGAATTGGAGGTGGCTCGTAAAATTCAATACAATCTTCTGCGCCAAACTTTACCTGATATCAAAGGTGTAAAGGTACAAGCTTGCTGCTACCCAGCGCGGGAAGTCGGAGGCGATTTTTTTGAAGTATTTGTCCATCCCAAAGGCGACTTGTGGTTGGCTGTAGGTGACGTTTCTGGCAAGGGTGTCCCAGCTGCTTTATTTATGGCTAGTGTTATTTCTGTCCTGCGCCGGGAATTATCTCAAGAAGCACCAGCCCAACCAAATATCGTCATGCAGAACCTTAACCATGCTCTGAGTGAAGACTTGATTAGTAATAATTATTTCATCACTCTGGTATTAGCTTGTTATACCCCAACGACGAGGGAACTCATTTATACTAATGCCGGTCATATCTATCCACTATTATGGTCACAGAAAGCAGCATTAGCCGACAGTCCCAATTACCTCAAAGTTCGCAGCGTCCCTTTGGGGATATTGCCCAAATGGCAAGCACAGTCTGGTAGCTTGGTTCTCGCTCCTGGAGACACATTGTTACTAGCTAGTGATGGTATTACTGAGGCAATGGTATTAAATAATAATTACAAATCAGTAAAAACCGCGTCTGGCGTTGAGCCAGTTGAGCGTTCTATGCTGAATCAAGATGGTCTTTGGCAACTCTTGCAGCAACAGCAAAAACCGCTTTCTCTTAACCATTTACTAGCTCGCATCCAAGCAGATAACCACGTCCAAGAAGACGATCAAACTATACTCTCACTGGAGATTTTGTAAGTAATGAAAAGTGAGCTTCAAGTACCAAGTGATTTGAACTTTCTGAATATTGTTGAAAACTGGTTGCTGGGATGTTTGAAAATCCAGCTAGGAGAATCAGTAGATTGGTCGCGCCAATCGAGTCGTTTGAGGTTAGCTTTGGTAGAAGCGTACTCAAATGCAGTACGTCATGCCCATAGGGACAAACCAAATTTGCCGATTTTACTGCGTTTGGAACTCAAAGACCGAGACCTGGCCTTAGAAGTTTGGGACTATGGCGAAGGCTTTGATATGTCTACATACTACGCACCGAACCCAGTTGAAAAACAAGAAGGTGGTTATGGTTGGCTGATTATGAATCGTCTGATGGATAAAGTAGATTATAAGTTGCAGATTAATGGCGCTAATTGTCTCAAGTTAGAAGCTACTTTACCTGAATTAGTCAAATGAGTAGTCTATGAGCGATGATGATCACTAGTACTGTCAGGCGTAATTCGTAATGACGCTCGTTCCGACGCTCCTCCGTCGCTAACGCTTCGCTATCGCTACCGCTTCGAAGACAGTAATTCGTAATACTTGCCTCCAGCGAGAAGCAAGCTACGTAATGACGCTCTCTACGAGACGCGCAAGGGACGAGGACTCGGCGGGAGCTGCGAAGACAGTAATTCGTAATTAGCTGTTCGCAAGGGTTTCAGACATTAAAAATGGTTGGTTTATTTCCGCTCTGCTGTACTAGCTACTTTTGGCGACGTAAAGATAGTAACTCTTGAGGTGAAGCTAAAAGTTTGATTCTAGTATATAAAATTTGCTGTTGTTGGTTGAGGATAAATAGCCACAAGACATTCACGCCGCACCAAGAGGTTTGTGCTTTGCCTGTGACTTGGACTTGGATATTACCGTCTTCCAAAGTGTCGCTTATTCCTGTGTTGGGGTAAGCTTTAATATTTTGGGCTTCTTGCTTTAAGTAAGCTGCGATCGCATCACATCCAACAATATCAGATTCTAACGGTGGATGCATCACACCGTCTTTGGCAAATAAAGCCGCAGTTGCGTCAAATTCTCCGGCATTTAATGTTTGAAAATAACGCAGTACACTTGTTTGTCTAATTCCCTCAATCTGGAATTCTGCTTCGTGTTGTAGTGGGGATATTTCAGCAGAGGTCATAAAATTTCCTGTATCAAGCTAACTAAATATTAATTTCAGTACAAAAATTGGTAAAAAGAAAGCCACTATTGAGATAGATTGCTACACACGTACAAATCTTTCTGACGATGGAAGTTTTGGTTGGACAAATTTTGGTCGAGTTCTCAGCAGATAGATCCCTAATTTCGGAAACAGGTCAGGGATTTGAGATGATAAATGTAAAATAAGCAACAAATATTTATCAAAAAATGACTAAATAATGTATAATCTATATGCCTATAGTTAGGCAAATCCGGATAAAAAACAATGAATCAGTGTTCGGTAACCAGCAGCGTAATTAAACAAAAAGCTAGCGAGTTAGGCTTTCATCAAGTTGGAATTGCTGCTGTATATAGGGTAGATGCCACACAAGCGCAGAGGTTACAAGCATGGATAGCGCTGGGTTATCACGCCGATATGGAATGGATGACTAACCCAAAGCGTCAGGATATCCGGTTAGTGATGCCAGAGGTGCGATCACTAGTCTGTGTAGCACTAAATTACTACACACCACATCAACGTCCCCAAGGTAAAGAATACGCCAAAATTTCGCGTTATAGCTGGGGAAGGGATTATCACAAGGTGATACATAAAAAGCTTAAACAACTAACCACATGGCTAAAATCCCTTGATGACAGCATTCGCGCAATTTATTATGCAGACACAGGGCCAGTGCAAGATAAAATCTGGGCACAACAAGCCGGAATTGGTTGGATTGCCAAAAATGGTAACGTGATTACACGCGATTATGGCTCTTGGGTCTTTTTGGGAGAAGTATTGACCAACTTAGAATTAGAGAGTGATCGCCCTCATACACAACACTGTGGTAGCTGTACTCGTTGTCTTGAAGCTTGTCCTACAGGTGCAATTACTCAGCCTTTTGTTGTGGATGCTAATCGCTGCATTGCTTATCATACAATTGAAAATCGGGCAGAAGAATTACCACAGACACTCACACCCCATTTACATGGCTGGGTTGCTGGTTGTGACATCTGCCAAGATGTTTGTCCTTGGAATCAACGTTTTGCTAAGACTACAGATATCACAGAGTTTGCGCCTTATCCTGGGAATCTTGCTCCACAACTGTTAGAATTAGCCCAAATCTCAGATTGCGAATGGGACAAACGATTTCCAGCATCCGCCTTACGACGCATTAAGCCAGAAATGTTACGGCGCAACGCTCGAGCTAATCTTGACGTATCTAGGCCAGAGATGACCCAAAAAGTAATTATTTTTGATTTTGATGGCACGATTGCAGATACCGTAGATGCCCTTGTAAGTATTGCTAATCGTCTAGCTGTAGATTTTGGTTATATACAAATAACCCCAGACCAATTAACCCTACTCAAAAACTTAACATCTAGGGAAATTATTAAGTACTCCGGAGTTTCGCTCTTTAAGATACCTTTTCTCGTAAAAAAAGTTAAAGGAGAATTAAAAGATAAAATTCCTGAATTAAAGCCCATTCCCGGAATAAAAGAAGCATTAACAGAACTCCAAGCTCAAGGATATAAACTAGGAATTATTACTTCTAATTCTAAAGAGAATGTAACTCAGTTCCTGACAATCAATAATTTAAATCACTTATTTGATTTTATATATTCAGGAATTACAATTTTTGGTAAAACAACGATTATCAATAATGTATTAAGGCAAAAACAACTCAAACCTCAAGAAGTTATTTATGTGGGAGATGAAACTAGAGATATAGAAGCATCAAAAAAAGCAAATATTCAAGTAATTGCAGTGACTTGGGGCTTTAATTCATCAGAAGTACTAGCTAAGCAAAATCCAGATTATTTAATTCACCGACCTAGCGAACTACTGGAAGTCATGAAGTCAGAGTTTAATTAATAAAGATGTAGTAGATTAAAAAGCTACGGTACCTTGCTCTAAGTTAAGTACACTACCTTACCCGCCCTATTGGGCATCCTCATCGATGCCTTGGGAGGGATATAATACATTAACTTGTAATCTCCTGTATGTTATGCAAACCTGATAATCTGCTGCATAATGTCATGAATTAAAAACTTCATCTAAAATTTTACATATTGTAGAAAAAATCTAGTCAAGTCTTTTTTGGCGATATTTGCTCAAAAATTCGATACAAAGCGGATAATCGATGAACGTGGGGGTAAGACCCATTCTAAACAAATGTCAAACAGAGGAAAAGACCAGTAACAAACTCTACTAAATTATGGTTAGAAATCCGTTAACTTAATGAAACCTATATAATGTAATGCAGGCTACATAAACATGCGCTTAGAGCAGTTGCAAGCCTTTCTAGCGATCGCCCAAACCGGCAGCTTTCAACAAGCAGCGCGAACGTGTGGTGTTACCCAATCGACGATTAGTCGCCAAATCCAGGCATTAGAAGCAGATTTGGGGATAGAACTGTTTCACAGAACCAGTCATGCCAAGCTGACACTAGCAGGTGAACGTTTGCTACCTCGTGTCCGCAAAATTTGCCAAGAATGGCAGACAGCCACGGAAGAATTAAGCGATTTGATAGCCGGAAAACAGCCAGAACTTTGCATAGCTGCAATTCATTCCCTGTGCGGCTCTTATTTACCACCAGTGTTACAAAAATTTTGTCATGATTATCCAGATGTGCAATTGCGGGTGACTTCATTGGGAAGCGATCGCGCCTTGAAAGTCCTCAAAGATGGATTGGTAGATTTAGCAATTGTGATGAATAATCGCTTTTTAACCACTGGCAGAGAAATGGTAGTAGAAGTACTTTACGATGAACCTATAGAAGTTCTAACCGCAGTCAATCATCCCCTGGCGAAATATGAATTTATCCCTTGGTCAGAGTTGATTCGTTATCCTCAAGTGGTTTTTAAAGATGGTTACGGGATGCAGCGTTTAATCCAAGATAGATTTGAGCGAATGGAGGCTAAACTCCAAGCAGCTTTAGAGGTAAATACCCTAGATGCCTTTCGGGGAGTAGTGCGTCAAGGTGAACTGATAGCTTTACTACCTCAATCGGCATTAGTAGAAGCACGCCAAGACCCTACCTTAGCGATTCGTTCCCTAGCAACTAATGGTACTGGTGGTTTGCCAGATGGTTCTAGTTTGACTCGCCGGGTAGTTATGGTCACAACACAGGATCGGCTGCAAATTCCTCCCATCAAGCACTTTTGGCAACTCGTGCAGGAAAATATCCCAGTACAAATTGACCAGCAGCGCTCGGCTTGTTAACTCAGTAAACTAAAAAGTTTTTCCCAAAGAGCGATCGCTATAAAGCGGGCAAGTATGCCATCGATACCAGCGATCTGTTTGTTTGAGAAAGTTATCTCTCTTGTGTCACTTTCCGAGTACCTAATCTCTGAAAGTGACACAAGAAGGTTATCCATTGCCTAAAATAAAAGCTGATGCCCCGTCTTTGTATAGCGCGTAACTTTCTGCATCAATGCTAAGCTAAACCACATCTAGTTTGCATATCTAAAATTTATATAACTCTTGTGGAGTGGGCATCTTGCTCGCTCTAATTATGCAAGTTCAATGTGGAACAGCTTACTAAAACCCTGACTAAGATTGTGGAACCCACACAGAAACAGAACCAGCACTGCATCGAAAATCGGCCCAGCCTTCTTCATTCGTTGTGACAGGTTCGCTGATATGTTCGGTGATGTCAATATAAGTGGTGTTGGCTTGCCCTACTTCCATCCACTTAGTCCCCTCTCCCCCATTACTCAAAACAACCGCCATACCGCCAGGATGTTCTTCATCTCCTAAGCGTGTCCAGCCGATTGTATTAGCGTGGTCGAAATAATCATATTGGTCGCCATAGGCATAGGTTTGACGAGCGTGCAAAAATTTATCAATTATCCATTGATGACTATCGAGCCAAATCTCATACTCGTTGCCATCTGGGCCCTTATCTTTGTAATTAGCACCATAGTAATCTGCATAGAAGATACAGGGATAACCCTCACTTCGCAATAGAATCAACGCATAAGCCAACGGTTTAAACCAGCTTTCAACTACAGACTCCAACGACTGCAAAGGTTGAGAATCATGATTCTCTACTAAGGTGACGGCTAAAGCAGGTTGCTGCTGCACCAAGGTATTATCAAATATCTGCCGCATATCGTAGTCATTGCCTTGTTTGCTAGCAGCGCTAAAGTTATAGTGCAATGGCGCATCAAACAGCAACACATCACCACCAGTAATGTTAATGAAATGGTGCAGCGCTTCAACTTCATAAGACCAATATTCACCAACAGCAAAAAGCTCGCGACCTGCCTTTTGGCGACAGTGAATTAGCCACTCTGGGAAAAAGCCAGCTCTCACGTGTTTAACGGCATCAAAACGAAAGCCATCTATTTGAGTGGTTTCTACAAACCACTCACCCCAGCGATTCAACTCCTCGCGTACTTCTGGACTCTCCATATCCAGGTCGCATCCCATCAGATAGTCGAAAGCACCTTTTTCCAGGTCAACATTATCGTCAAAATGTTTATCTTTGAACAGATAAACAGCGTTTTCACCTTCGTTGTAAACGTTGTAATCAACTGCATCGAAGTGCCACCAGTGCCATTCCATGTCCGAGT
Source organism: Nostoc sp. PA-18-2419 (assembly GCF_005869855.1). Lineage (GTDB taxonomy): Bacteria > Cyanobacteriota > Cyanobacteriia > Cyanobacteriales > Nostocaceae > Nostoc. The sequence goes on from NZ_SZNH01000006.1 coordinate 172,507, forward strand.
ATTTGCCTTTACGACCTGGAAAGGTAAAGTGAGTCCACACTTTAATCGTTTGCATGTCGCCGATGGGGTGGTTGCGATCATCTGGACTATAAGGCGTTGCTTCCACCTCTTCGGCTTCGTCTGCACCTAACTTGTGGTTAAGAACAACATCAGCATACACTCGAATACCAGCAGCTTTTGCCGCTTTGATCGCAGCGAGATACTCGTCTTTTGTGCCGTATTTTGTCCGAACCGAGCCTTTCTGGTCAAACTCCCCTAAATCATACATATCGTAAACCCCGTAGCCGACATCGTAGCCACCCCCTGTTCCTTTGTAAGCTGGGGGTAACCAAACAGATGTAACACCTGCATCAGCTAAGTCCTTCACTTTCTCTTTGAACTCATTCCAAAGATTGCCATCCGGAGGGATATACCAATGGAAGTACTGCATCATTACACCATTCAGTTGAGCCATGTCTATCCCTGTAGTAAAATTTACGATAAATTTTGATTCCTGACACAAAAACTATACATTAAGTTTTATTTTTTGTGTCTAAATAGAAACAAAAATCTATTAATAAACTGCGATTAACTTATATTGTTTTCTTGTGTGGATGACAGTTCTTCAGCTAGGTTTTTCTGGAGTGCTTCCAATACTGCAATCGGGTCAGCTGGTTCCTGCATCAATTGGGCTTCAGAATCATGCCGATTTACTACATTAGGTAAATCGGTACGCAGTTCTTCTAATAAAGCAATAATCTTGGCAATTTTTTGCTCGGAGAGCAGGTTAAGCTGTAGCATTAATTGCGCTCGCTGTTCGGCAAAGTTTTCTTGGCGAGTTTGTCGCACTAGGACTCCGGTTGAAATCACCAATGCAGCTGCATCTAAGCCTTGACCTGACCAGCTAAATGAGGGCAGGTTGAATGGTAAAAAGCGATCAAAAAAACTGCTAAAAATCCAGATAGCCAGTATGACTAGCAAACTATAGAGAAATGTTGATCGCCCAAAGAATGTTGCGATCGCTTCTAGTATCCGTTGGTGGGTGGGAATATCTCGAACTTCCTGGCTATGAAGCGAACTAACCGCTTCAATATTTTTTGTAATTGGGTCTGGTAATGGAGCCGTGAAAACTTGATTTCGAGAAGTTTTGAAGTTGAATTTGTTAGCACGTTTGATGTATTTGTTAGCTGTATCGTCTGTGTTGTCCGTCATACAACAACTCCTGAATCTAGATGTTACTCGATTATTGCTTATATCCTGAAAAATTAATTATACAGGAGGTAGTAGATAGGACTTGAAACTACGTAAACTGGATTACCGTAGGTCTAGTCTGCCCAAGGCATCGCTCTTCAGGAAAAACTTTTTGGTTTACTTTATTAAGTGTCATTAGTTATTAGTTATTTTCACAAAGGACAAATGAGCAATATATTTAGGGAATTCGTCCAAAAAATAGGCAGTGGTAACCACACAGGCGAGAATTTAACTCGCGCCCAAGCAGCCACCGCTACTAAAATGATGCTGCTGGGTGAAGCTACACCAGCGCAAATTGGAGCGTTTTTGATTGCTCATCGAATCAAGCGTCCTACAGGGGAAGAGTTAGCGGGAATGTTGGATGCCTATGATCAACTCGGCCCAAAACTGCAACCAATCGTCTGTGAGCAGCCAGCGATCATTCTGGGCATCCCTTACGATGGTAGAACGCGCACTGCACCAATTAGTCCAGTAACAGCTTTATTACTCGCCGCAGCTGGACAACCAGTAGTAATGCACGGTAGCGATCGCTTACCAACTAAGTACGGATTACCTTTAATAGATATTTGGCAGGGTTTGGGAGTCGATTGGACTGTCCTACCCCTAGCAAAAACCCAGCAAGTATTTGCACAAACAAGAATCGGCTTTATTTATCTACCTCAGCATTTCCCCTTGACTACAAGTATTTGGGAGTACCGCGACCAACTTGGCAAACGTCCTCCTTTGGCGACAATGGAGTTAATTTGGTGTCCTTATGCCGGAAATGCTCACCTAATTGCTGGGTTTGTCCATCCACCGACTGAAGGGATGTTTCAGACAGCTTTAGGGTTGCGAGGAGTAACAAAATTTACATTAGTGAAAGGATTGGAAGGCAGCTGCGACTTACCACGCGATCGCACTGCAATCATCAGCTTATCTTCATCGCCAGCATCCCCAGAGATAGAACGATTGCACCTCGTACCGCGTGATTACGGCATTACTACCAAGAATGTACCCCTTGGAACTACTGAACAACTGGTGACAGATATTCAGGAAGTTTTAGCAGGTAAACCAGGAGAATTAATGCAAACCGCCTTGTGGAATGGCGGATTTTACCTATGGCGTAGTGGCATTTGCACTAATATGTCAGAAGCTTTAACTAAAGCAGAAGAATTAATAGCCAATGGTGCAGTAGCAGCTAAACTCCAAGAACTCAGCCAGTTAGTAAATTCGCTCTCAGCAGCATTTATGTCAGTGTAAACAGTTTAGTTATAAGTATGAATTTTCTTATTTCAAGGTGTCAACATAATTCGTAATTAATTACGAATTACGAATTACTGTCTTGGCAGCTCCTGCCGTGTCCTCGTCCCTTGCGGGTCTCATAGAGAGCGTCATTACGTAGCTTGCTTCTCGCCGGAGGCGAGTATTACGAATTACGAATTAGGAATTACTTACTTAGTGATTCCTCCAAAATAGATTTTTGTTGTAACCAATCTTGACCGACTTGAATGCTGATATCCGAGGCAAGGTTGCCAGTACTTTCTACACGTACTTCTCCAAATCCCAAAGTATTACGAATTGATTCAGCACTGTCACCATCTCCTTGTTGAGCGACGATATGAGTTACCTCTAAAGGTTCACCCCATGCCTTAGCTATATAGATATTGTGATAACCAAATTTTTCCAAAGCTCTAATTAATGGTTGCAGGTTAGAGCGATCGCCACCTGTACTATCTTGAATTGCTACACGTAAGGAACCTGGGTCAGTTACCTGTGGTTGTTGTTGCTCCTCTGATTCCAGACCAAAATGTGCAGCCATGAGTTTGGCAATACCATTTTTGTTAGGTAACCAATAGCTTGCATTAAACTCATTCTTCTCGCTAAAGCGACCCGGGAGCATTAACATTTGCATGTTGGAGCGATTTGTCCGCACTCCGAAACCCAATAGTGCCAATAACTCCTCAACCGTCAAGTTAGTGTCAATGTGTTCTTTGACTACATCAAGAACTTTAGGTAATTGAGCTACAGTAGCCGGATTGAGAGTCTGATCCATCAAAGCACGGATAACCATTTGCTGTCGCTGAATCCGACCAATATCTCCGAGTTCGTCATGTCGAAAACGAAGCAATTGTAGTGCCTGATCGCCGCCAAGATGTTGCTTACCTGCTTTCAAATTGATATATAAATGCTGAGAATCATCTTGGTACTTCATATCTTTGGGGACATACACTGTTACGCCACCTAAAGCATCGATTAGCTTCGCAACTCCCAAAACGTTAATTCGGACATAGCGATCAATTCCCACTCCACCTAAGAGGTTACTGACAGTTTTAGCAGTTAAAGCTGGCCCACCATCAACATTGGCAGCATTAATTTTTTTAACTCCATACCCCTCTATTTCTGTGCGAGTATCTCTGGGAATCGAGAGCATAATTATTTTTTTCGTCTCTGGATCAAATTTGAGCAAGAGCATCACATCAGAAAGACCATCAAAAGAGTTGACTTGGGGTAAGTATTTGAGATTTTTAGTTTCTTCAGGGGGATTTTGGATATCTGGTGGTAGTACACTCATTCCCATAATTAATAGATTAACCGGGCGAGTTAATTCGGAAAATCGTAGCACACCTCCAGAGATGCGATCGCCATCAAACACTGCTTCATCCTGTGGACTTAGCTGGGCTTGCTGCAAAGGCGTACTAGTTAAAGACACCGCCAACAAAGCCCCTGCTGTTGCTGACACCATCGCAATCCCACTCATACCTACCCAAAACCACAGCCAACGTCCAGATTTGGAGTTGCGAGAAATTTTTTTAATCGATTTTGAGGCTTTTCCCGATTGGTTTTCTTCCGCCGAACTTCTTTGAATGGTCACAGACTTCCTCACACTTATTCACTAATCAAATTCGGTAAATTTGCAGACGAAAAATATGCAGACAAATCAACCCATAATACCTAACTCTTAATTATTAGTGCTAACATTTTTAATGTAGTGTCAACCACAACACTTATAGCAGCATTTTTCCTTCTTTTGGGTAAATCTGGAAATGTTTTTCTGAAGTATGGCAATAATAAACTAGATTTGACTAGATAGTACTAATAAATTAATTTTAATTTTCCCAAAAGTAAGTAAAAATACTGTTAAAAGACATTCAAAAAATTTAAGATAAGTACTTGCCAACTACCCGTTCTGCGAAAGTAGTAAACCCTGGTAAACGCCCAGATTTGTTATGTATCAAGCGGAAAATCAACCAGACACTCACTAAAAAATAACCTGATGTGAGAAAGCTATTGAGGATAAATAAACGTAGCGTAAAAAAATCTGAAGTTGCTGCTCCAGTAACCAATAATAAATATCCTAATAGCCAAGTAAGTGCCAAAGTAATAGACAAACGACTAACAGCAAGTTGTTCCCGACTACCCTGGCGGCGATAGAGAGTCCACAGAGATGGGAAAAAACCGATAATCGGAACTAAGTATAGGAGTAACTCTGTTTTCGGGATTGAGGATTGGGAGTGTTGACTGATGAGTGTTGAGTGAGGAGTTATTCGCTCCTCTGCCCTTTTGCCTGCTTCATCTCTCCCAGTCCCCAGTCTCCAGTCCCCAGTTCCCATTTCGCCATCCCCAGTCTCTTTTGGTTGATAATTCTCCATTGGGCTTAGTTTAACTCCTAAACTAGAAGGATGAATAAGACTCGTATAGTTAGAGATAATAAACTGTAAAGAAAGATTTAATCTTGTTCTATTCCGCAATCAGCTGAAAATGCAGACACGTAAGCTACTTGACTGGTGGCAGACATTTACACCAATAGCGCGAATCGGGGCGATCGCGTTATTCGTTCCGCTGCTAGTTCTCAATGGTTGGGCAATTTCGGTGTTTTTTAATTATTTCCATTCTCTGATAGTCATTTTAGTCGGAGCCTCGGTGCTAGCATTTCTACTCAACTACCCCGTAAGTTGGATGGAGCATCAAGGTGCTAAACGAGAGCAAGTTGCTATTTTAGTATTTCTCTTGGCTTTATCGATTTTATTGGCATTGGGTGTGACACTTTTTCCTCTAGCCCTCACCCAAGCTCAGCAACTAGTGGCTCGCTTACCAGAGTTAATTGACTCTGGACGCTCTCAGCTAATGATTCTAAACGAAAAAGCTGATACTTTCGGCTTACCCATAAATCTCGATGCTTTGGTAGTGCAAATCAATGATCGCGTCAAGGGACAATTGCAAGCGATCGCCGGACAAGTCTTAAATCTAGCTGTAGTCACATTTACTAGTCTGCTAGATTTTCTCTTGACGATGGTTTTGACTTTTTATCTTTTACAGCATGGAGGTGAACTGTGGCAAAGTTTAGTGGAATGGCTACCTACTAAATTTCGAGACCCTTTCTCTAAAACCGTGCGCTTGAGCTTCCAAAATTTCTTCATCACCCAGTTGATTTTATCTACCTGCATGGCCTCAGCCTTGATTCCGAGTTTTTTGTGGCTGAAAGTACCATTTGGTTTGCTATTTGGCCTGACTATTGGCATCATGGCTCTCGTGCCTTTTGGTGGTTCTGTAGGCATCATCCTAACTACACTATTGGTGGCGCTGCAAGATTTCTCAATGGGTGTGAAAGTTTTGATCGCAGCAGTAATCGTACAACAAATTCTCGAAAATTTAATTGCTCCCCGAATTTTAGGTAGCTTTACTGGTTTAAACCCAGTTTGGGTATTAATTTCAGTCTTGACAGGAGCAAGAATTGGCGGACTTTTGGGTGTAATTGTGGCAGTACCCACAGCTGTTGTGATTAAGACTGCTTTGGGTGCGCTGCGTCCCGGAGGGCTGAGTGGTGAAACTGAAGAGGGTGCTAATGGGGAGATAACTGCACCGATTACTGCAAACGACCCCCCGAAAGCCGATGCCAAAAACACTCTCAGCATTTCGGAAGCGACATCACCTTAGTAGTGCTGCGCGTAATTCGTAATACTCGCCTGTGCATGATAAGCAAGCTACGTAATTTGTACGTATAGCAGGAGGCAGGAGGCAGTTCCCGTAGCGTGTCGAAGACAAGGCAGCTATGCTGGAGGTAAAACTATTACTATTCCTCGCTTTCACCCTTGTCATTATGTCTTAAAGAATGTGACTACGGCTATAATTACTATACTGCAAGCGTTTCATGATTTGGAATGAGTAATTTCTTTACGCGCCCGCTGCATTAGTCCAGCAAGGCAAAAGTAAAAAGCAAAGTTTAATTTTCAATTTTGCCTTGGTTACTGTGGCTCAACAATTGAACCCATAAATAAAATACTTCCTGTTTGATTATCCCTAATAGCACAAAAGAATGGACGGTCAACAATCATTCGGAATGGTTTTGGTTCCTGTCTGAAAGCTGTTGCTACTATTCCCACTGAGGTAGCCGCAGCCGCTTCAGTGCCCTCTTCATTCACTTCGACAAAAGTTTTATGCTTAACTTGGCTAATGGCAAAGTTTTTACCCATACCAGAAAAATTAGCTTTGTTGCTGAAAGCCTCCTCCATACCTAAAGCTTTCAAAGCACTGTTAAGTGTAACATCATATTCGGTTTTGAAGCGGGGTAAGCGAATAAATCCTTTTTGTTTGTTGAACTGAGTCATCCATTTTTCCCAGTTCTCAAGATTTAAGTTTTGAGAGAAGGCTTTGAGGTTAGAATTTTGTTTGGGTAGGAAGATATAAAAACTGATTTTCCCATCTTTGCCATAAGGTAAACTCACTGCTTGAAATTGTTCGTTTTCATAGTATTTGTATTCACCGTCTTGTGACATCATTGGGTATTGTTTTTGCCTGCCAGATGCGATGTTAAAAGGGTATTCGGCAGTTTTATTTTTGTCAAAAGCGTTACTCCAATTACCTTTAAAATATATGGCATTTATCAGAAACAACACTTGATTTGGGTCGATTTGTCCGACTATTTTATTGATTTTTCCATCTGTATTATCTTTGACCCAATTATTAATCGTGTTGACTGCTGTGGCATCTTGAAAGTTTAAATTGCTTACCTTGGCTTGATAGAAATCTTCTGCTCTTTTGAGAAACTCGGACTGAAATTTTATATCTTGATTTGCCCAAAGGGAGTTAGCAATCTTGAGTTGGACTTTCGGATCTTGATTGTCTAAAAGCTGCTTTAATATTGTTGCGTAAGCAGAGTTGATCTCTGACAAATTCATACCCTGTAATTCCAGAGTTTTTGCCATTGCTTGTTGAGTCGAACCGCTAGCGCCATTGTAGGTCATTGCTAAGGCGATCGCTACACTCGAAGGTGAGAGAAAAATATTTTTTTCTCCACCATCACTTTTATTAACTTCTGAAAAAAGCTTGAAGCTAAACTTATTGTTAGACTCAAGGATTTTAGTATCAGTATTGACTGTTTTTTTTTCCAATGGAGTTTCTGACTGAGGTAAACTAGATTGAGCAAGGGCACTTTTATTACTATCGATTTGAGAACACCCTAAAACACCGAAGATAACAACACTTGCAGCCGCTAGAACATAACGTCTACCGAGACTAACTCCGTAACGCCTTTGCAGAAAATTTTCTTTTACACCACTAAATTTTTGCCGATTCATTCTGCTACCTCACTTGCCAAAGATTGTTAATCTGTGTCTCAGGATTGACGTAAAACCGTGTCAATGATTAACTATTGCACCTGCTCTAATAGAAAAATGGCACTGTTACAGTTTTTGTAACAGCAAGTGAGTGGGCGTTAACTGATGAATGTTAAATATTAACCGTCAACAGTCATCAGTCAACATTTATTTTAATTAATAGGCACACTCCACCAAGCTAAAGCATAGGATTGAGTTGCTTCATTTAACTTTTGACGAAACTGAACGCGGATTTTGTAATTTCCAGTAGCAGCAACGGGACAAAAAATATGTTGTACACTATCGATTTGGCTAATTGAAGAACAAACAGCGCTGATATTTGAGTTTTGAGCTTCAGCTTTTATTAAGTAAAGGTTGAGGTTATTTAAACCGCGATCGCGAAAATTTTCACCCACATCATACTGCTGATTTTTATTGCGATCGTTAAGTTCTACCAATCGATCCCAACTCAGGGTAATAGCCACAAAACTACCCTGCTTTAACGGTTTTGCTAACGTATAATCAACAGAGCTTCCAACAATGATTGTGCGATAATCCCAACCAATAGGCGGCACAGCAGCTGATGGCTGCCATTGACCAGCATTAAATTGCTGATAAGCTCGAAATACATTTAAATGACCCGCTCCCATTTGGGCATCCAAAGGAATTTTTGGATCTTGATAAGCATCAGAAGCTAGCCAGTCTTGATTTTGTTTATCAATAAGCGTCCGAGTCATTCCCAAGCGCAAACCATCACCACTATCTTGGATTTTGTCTGCTGAATTGAGCAATACAGCTTTCATTACTTGATGATGGCGAGAATCTGTACTCCAATGCGGTTGTTTTGTGCGTATTTGTCGATCGCCGAGTTCCTGCAACAAAGCAACACTCGCGGTAACTTGAGGTGCTGCAAAACTTGTGCCGGTGACTTTATTCGATTTGCCATCAGGATTAAGTAAAGTAATGTTATTACCAGGAGCAACTATACTGATAGCGCGACGCCCATCAAGATCGAATTCCCTGCCGGCTAGTCGCCCACTCACTCCTTGATTAGCACCAGCCAGATTAGCAACATCTACTTTGTTAAAAATTCCCCCCCTGCGGGATGAGAAAGCGACGTTCATGCCGTTAAAGTTGTCTGTAGGAATAGGAATACCACCTTTTCCCTGGTTGCCAGCGATCGCATACAGAACATCATGAACGCGACTAGACCAGTCAACACATAAAGTTAATAAAGCATTGCCGTCTAAAGTAGCTTCTGGTCGAGGATCGCGGCTTAAAGGTTCACCAAAGCTAAAGTTAATTGCACGGACATCGCCACCATTTTGCAGAGCGATGTGCTGGGCTGATAAGCACTCTTCCGCCTGACCCATGTTTCTAGTTGAACCAACAGCAGACGAGTAAAGTCGCGCCCCCGGAGCAACTCCCGGTATGCCCTTGTCATGACTCACCATCACACCAGCAACATTGTAAGCATGGGGGTCAACACCGCTATTTGACTTAGCTGGACCATTGCGTAAGAAGACTGCTGCTAAAGATATGGCACGGTTTTTAGACACTGCTTTATCCCAGCCAAACATTCCTGGGCGGCCAATTTCTACCTGACCAATAGCAATCTTGCGACCGATTAAATTATAAGGAGTTTGGTGTAGTTTCAGAGCGTCAATACCGTTAGTTCCCAAGGGAGATTCTAAAACAGAAGCAATTACTGGCGCACTCAAACACGAAGCACTCAATCCCCAAATTATCCAGGTTAGTTTTTTAGTCATTTGTTATTTGTCATTTGTCATTTGTCATTTGTCATTGGACATCGCAGTGCTGTTAGCGGTAGCGTGACGTTTAGTCCGTTAGGAGTCATTATTCTCTCTGTCCCCGTGCGTCTCCACCTCCCCACTTCCCAACACCTAAAAAAGCTGGGATCAAAGTTATAATATCTGGCTCAATATTTAGTTACAATGTTTACAGACGAGGACGCTTGAAAACCCACTAGCCATGACCCAAAACCTATCTCAAAAGCCCATTGTAATTGCTCCATCTATCCTATCAGCCGATTTTAGTCGTCTGGGTGACGAAATTCGCGCCATAGATGAGGCTGGAGCAGATTGGATTCATGTTGATGTAATGGATGGTCGTTTTGTACCTAATATTACGATAGGTCCTCTGATTGTGGAGGCGATTCGTCCGATTACAACCAAGCCTCTGGATGTCCATTTAATGATTGTGGAGCCAGAAAAGTATGTAGAGGATTTTGCTAAGGCGGGTGCAGATCATATCACCGTACATTGCGAACATAATGCTTCTCCACACTTGCACCGCACCTTAGGGCAAATTAAAGAGCTTGGTAAAACAGCTGGAGTTGTACTTAATCCTGGTAGCCCTCTAGAACTAATTGAATATGTTTTAGATTTGTGCGATTTAGTACTAATTATGAGTGTTAACCCTGGTTTTGGTGGTCAAAGCTTTATCCCTGGTGTCTTACCCAAAATCCGCAAGCTACGTCAAATGTGCGATGAACGCGGTCTTGACCCTTGGATTGAAGTGGATGGAGGTCTCAAGGCAAATAATACCTGGCAAGTTTTGGAAGCAGGAGCCAATGCGGTGGTTGCTGGTTCAGCTGTGTTTAATGCCAATGATTATGCAGAGGCTATTACAGCAATTCGTAACAGCAAACGTCCTATTCCGGAATTAGCCAAAGTTTAATTCATTTTTGCATTGACAATACCCATAAAAATAGGTTGGGCAATCAATTTGCTCAACCTATTTTATTTTTTATAGAAAACTGGAAGTTATTCATTTTTTTAACTTCCAGTAATTACTATATAAATTGAAAGTTTATAAACTAGAGATAATCCAGGCTGGGAGGACTTAGGATTACAATAGTCGAAAGAGAAGCGTATAAGCTACTAGTTATACTAGCCACAACAAGAATTTTACCGTAACTTTTCTATTTCCATTCTTGGTGTTGATGCTAAGCGTTTGCTTTATTAACTAAAGCAACATCAACCACAATATAGAAAGCTTTATCAGCACTATTTCCACCGCCTGCAGTTCGATGAAAGTTGTATAAAGTTTGGTTTGGGGGAAGCCACCTCTCCAAATTCTCTTTGCTTTGACTTTCTCGGAAAAAGAACCACCAGTAGCAACGGTTGGTTGCATCGTTGGTCTTGGCTGAGGAATTATCTATTACATGAAATGCTGATTACTTTAATAATCAGTTTGATATATTTCATGTTAATAAATAATTATTGATTTTATTTTTTAAATTAACTTGCTTGCCAATACCTCTATTTCGGCTGAAGTTGTTATTTTGATTTTATCAATATTATCAGTATATATTTGCCATTTTGGCAGATTTATGAAAAATCTGCCATGCATTAAAGAATAGCATGGCAGTATTTTATAGCAATCCTTGCAGGAGAAAGTGAAAAATATCAGTGGTGGCTGTTGACTGTTAATAGGAGCTAGTACAGCAGAGCGGAAATGAACCAACCATTTTAAATGTCTGAAACCCATGCAAACAGCTAATTACGAATTCCTATCTTCGCAGCTCCCGCCGTGTCCTCTCCCAAGGGGAGATGCTTTAGCGCAACGAGCGTCATTACGTAGCTTGCTTCTTACCGGAGGCGAGTATTACGAATTACGTTAGCGAAGCGTTAGCGATAGCGACGGAGGAGCGTCGGAACGAGCGTCATTACGAATTACGCCTTACGGTACTAGTGGGTTGCGTATTTTCCAAGAGTTCTTTGCTTTTACCGTTCCTGTATGGTAAAAACTGGCTTTCACCAGCCAACAGCAGTAATATTTCACAAAAATTTAGGACTGCTATAGAGGCTCAATCAACTCTCAGGTAAAATCCCTTGATGCAAAATATTTTTTAATTGAATGTACAGTTTATCAAACAAATACCAAGGTATTTTTACTTTTATTTATGATTCAATTGATTGGTATTCGTTAATTTATTGCGCCAATCTCCGATCTAAATTTCCATTACAGATTTCTGTTTTTTGCTTTCCAACTACTTCTAGATAAGCTCTCTCTTTAATTTTAGTTAAGCAACTTGATGATACATTCTTTTCAGATATGGAATCATTGGGCTGTTTGAGCAGTTTTAGGTTTTCACTTTGCTGTTGGTTTATCCTGCTCGCTTGAGAATTTTCTTTGAGCAACCGATTATAAGTACGATATGGAATGTAATGAAGTGGATTATAACCAGCAAATCGCAGCATTAAAACACATGCCCAGGAATACTTTCCGGCAAGAATTGCTTCAACTACTTTATCAAATTGTTGAGGCTTCATTGCCTTATCTAAGTTACTACTAATACTAGCAATGTCTTGATTCATAGTCTTTAGGTCTCTTGGGTGAAGTAAAGTAGTTTGGTTTATGCGATTGTTGGTATTTTAATTGAGGCTAACAAACTGCATTGGCCTTTTTACAGCTGTTTAATCACTTTGGGGAAATAATTATAAGAGGACAACCTTAGATATTGACGATGAATAACAATCCATTAACACGTGCAAAGATAAATTTCCCAAATTATGATTGGCTCTCACAGCTTTGAAGTCTCAATGTAGCTATTAGTAGATACAGTTTTGTCCTCTTAACCTTTTTAAACTCCTAATTCAATAAATTTATCTGAATTTTTGCTTGTATCAACTATTACTATTAAAACCAAATCATTTCCGGCAAATTTACAAACTTTTTTTGGCTATTACAAAAAAATATTCATCACTCAGCATTTACAATGCAATTTGAATTTATACTATTTTTTGCTGCTAATCTCATTTGACAATATAGCAGATTTTTCAACTAATTTATCGAGTAAATTTAAATATTCACTTATAGATTGTGCAACTTTTAGTATTGTCCGTTTTGGGTAAGCAATGAGGGGTCTTACCCCTCAGACAATATCAATTTTAAACTCTTATTATTGTCTTATTGCTAGACAATAATAGCATTAAGTACAAGTTAAAATAATTTATATATTTAGGAGGATATAGAGGATTACTATAAATCAATAGATGGATTGATTAAAAATATTTTTTCTTCAAAGAGTAGGATAGTTTATTGTCTATTTAACTTTGTCAACGAATTTTTTAGTAGATAAATTAAGTAAATATATTAAAAATACTAATATTAAATAAAAAAGTTTTAATAATTAATATTATCTATAAATATTGAAATTATTTAATAGTTATATTAAGGTAAACTGTATTATTTTGATTAAAGTAATAATTTTATGATTAAATCATCTAATATTATCTATAAAATTGTATATTCATAAAAAAAATAAATTAAGACAATATAGTAATTATATTTAATTGATAAAATTAATTGTATAGACAGGCAACTAGCAATAGATTTAGAATTATATATAAAATAATAGTAATTAATACTTTTTACAAAAAATATTAATTACTATCATTACCTGATGAGTACTTTATTTAAAGAGGATAGCTCGGTTTAACATTATCTCATTGCTTTAAGAAAAAAATAAGACACAATTTTTAAATCTTAGATTGTGCCAGCTTTGAGAGTTTATTTTTTAACGAAGAGGCTGAAATCAAAGTTTTTGGTAAAAGCTTAGTATCACAAGAGTTATAGAGTATAATTTCAAAAAAGTGATGATAGAAAGTTAAGTTTTAATGAAATTGGCGTTCCTAAATCAGAATTGTTAGTTTCTCAATGAGTGGGCGATCGCATTTTTCTGATTGCCAAACAAAAGGATAATAAATTTCTTGCCAATTACTTATATATGAATTATGATATAAATCCAACTTATTTCAACTCACTGCAACTGTTAGCACTTCATAATTGAGTGATGTCTGGGTTGGACTGCGCCAAGATAGCTTAAATTGTGGCATCAGCTTATTGGTACCTTTGTCCTGACTATAACCCTGGGAATTTTGGTAATATTTATGGTTAAAGCTAGTAATATTTGCATTTTTGAAACATATAGTCTTCAATTCTCAATCCTTCAACTCTTACCATTACTGAAATTTTTCTGCGCTTCCGGAACACTAGGAAAATAAAATCACAAATGTCAACTGTGACTTTTGCCGTTATAGGCAAAAACAAAGGAGTGAGAAGTTGTCAAATAACGTATTTGATTCGTAGTCAGTGGTGCGCCATTATTACCCCTGCTTGTGATAAAAAAGGATTAAGGAAAACTTTTGTTATTAGAAAAGGAATAATATTATGTTCCTTCAAGTAACCGTCATTGCAACTCTAGGGAAGCAATCCCAAAAACCTTGTGATTGCGTCTTTTTACTCCCAATGATATATTAAGGTTGATTTGCCGGACACAATATAACGCTCTTCCATTACTCTTGTAGAGAAGCAATCGTAAAGATTCTAGATTATGTTTTTCAATCTTGACCTACTTATAAGGGAATAAGTAAGTAATTTTTATTCTGCATCTTCCCTCTCTACCTGAAGTCCAGAACTGGTGTATTTTTGAAACATCATCTAAAAAATTAAATAGGCAAATCAGCAGCACTATTAATATTTTTTAGGATTAAGTCAGGACTACTACGTTTAATTAAGCCAGTTAGAACTTTACCAGGGCCAATTTCTATTACTTCCTGGATGCCGTTAGCTGGTAATTGCAGAGAAATTTCTCGCCAGCGTACCGAACCTGTCATTTGTTTGTTAAGGCGTTGTTTTAAAATTTCGGCATCAACAGAGGGAATTGGTTCTATATTCGATAAAACTGGGAGCAGAGCTGGTTTAAATTCTACAGATTGCAGGATGTCTTGAAATTCTGTAGCAGCAGCAGCTATTAAATGTGAGTGAAATGCTCCAGAAACTTTTAAAGGAATAGCACGTTTGGCTTTAACTTGAGACATCACCGCTTGTACAGCCTCGGTGGTACCTGAAATTACTACTTGAGCCGAACTGTTGTCATTTGCCATTACTACATCAGGCGTTTCGGCAATGACTTTTTCTAACTGTTCGCGGTCAAAGTTCATCAAAGCTGCCATCATACCGCCAGAGGCACTTTCCATCAGTTGGGCACGACGTTTCACCAAATATAAACCAGCCGACCACTCAAAGACACCTGCAATGTAAAGCGCAACATATTCTCCTAAGCTATGTCCAGCAACTAAATCTGGTTGGTGCCCTCTCTCCCTGAGAAGGTCAGCAAGAACGCTTTCTACCACATAAAGACTTGGCTGAGTATATAGCGTCTGTGATAACTTTTCTTCTTGAGTTTGACATATTTCTGTCACAGACCAGCCTAAAATTGCTTCAGCTTGGGCAAATTTTTCTTTAGCGGCAGGTATATCTAATAAATCTATTCCCATTCCCAGTGCTTGAGAACCTTGTCCGGGAAACACCCATGCAGTTTTAGTCATTCGTCATTAGTCATTAGTCAGTGGTCATTAGTTCAGTGGTCATTGGTCATTAGTCAGTGGTCATTGGTCATTAGGGAATAACAAAAGACAAAAGACTAATGACTAAATATTTATCTTCCCCATTGAAAAATTGCTGCACCCCATGTAAGACCAGCACCAAAGCCGGATGCTGCAACGATGTGATTGGGTTTGATTTTACCTTGGCGTACTGCTTCATCTAAAGCTAGGGGAATTGAAGCAGCGGAGGTATTGCCATACTGGGCGAGATTACTGATAACTTTATCTTCTGGGACATTTAGGCGTTGGGCAACGGCGTCAAGAATCCGTTGATTGGCTTGATGTAACAGTAGCCAATCTATTTGGTCAACAGTAAGGTTGGCTTGAAACAAGGCTTTGTCAATAATTTCCGGCACTTTTTGGACGGCAAAGCGGTAGACTTCTTTGCCGTTCATAGTAATCGGTTGGTAAGTGCCTTTAGTGACACTTATACCAGAAAGTAGTTCTTCAGATGAGCCTGTATAGCCAAGATTGAGATAATGGTTTTGAGTACCATCACTCTTAAGCGCAAATCCCAATAAGCGATCGCTTTTCGATGCCTGCAATACTACTGCTCCTGCACCATCGCCGAACAAGACACAAGTGCGCCGATCTTGCCAATCTACCCAGCGAGAGAGGATATCTGCCCCTATCAACAGTACATTTTGATAGACACCTGCTCTAATGTATTGGGCTGCTGTGACCAGTCCAAACACAAAGCCGGAGCAAGCTGCTGTCAAGTCAAAAGCTACTGCTTTGGTTGCTCCCAATTTAGCCTGTACTTGACAAGCACTACCAAACAAATCGTCAGGGGTAGAAGTTGCCAGCAAAATCAGATCTAGGTCTTCTGGTTTAATTCCCGCAGATGCGATCGCCTGATTGCTGGCAGCTGTAGCGAGTATACTTAATGACTCTGATGGTAGTGCTAATCGCCGTTGACAAATTCCTGTTCTTGTAGTTATCCAATCATTTGATGTTTCAACCAGTTCAGTCAATCTCTGGTTGTCTAGGGAGGTTGCTGGTACTGCTGAGCCACTTCCCGTAATTGCTATGCCTAAATTATGCACACCTAATCTCCCGAGCTATCAGCTTTTTGTCTTTTGTCCCTTGTCGGTTGTCAGTTGTCCTTTGTCATCTGTCATTTGTCCTCTCCTGCAAAGTTCAGCTTGCTCCAAGCCGGCGAGTCCTGACTTTGCGTTTTGTCCATTTGCAAATGACTAATGACCAATGACGAACGACGAATAACTAACCGCTCTCGCGCTCTAAGATATATTGGGACTGAATTCGTTGCAGTACCTGGTTGTCAACAGCTTCTTTTGCCATGCGAATTGCATTAAAAATTGAAGGTGCTTGTGAGCTTCCGTGACCGATCAAACAAACTCCTGCTACGCCTAAGAGCAAGGCTCCACCGTGTTCTGCGTGATCCATGCGCTGCTTGATCCGCTTCAAGTTGGGTTTTAAGAGTGCCGAGCCGATTTGACCGTGTAAGCCTTGGGGTAATTCTTCGCGCAAGATTTGCAGAATTACTTCTCCGACTGCTTCGGCAAATTTTAACAAGACATTGCCAACGAAGCCATCACAGACAATTACATCAAAATGACCCGAAAGCACATCACGCCCTTCGGCATTGCCAATAAAATTAATTTGAGAATTTTCGCGTAGCAGTTGATGGGCACGCACAGCTGCATCATTGCCCTTAGAGTCTTCTTCACCGATATTTAACAAACCTACCTTCGGTTCAGTTGTACCCAAGACATACTTACTGTAAGCTGACCCCATGACTGCAAACTGCTCTAAAAACTTCGGACGGCAGTCTACATTTGCGCCGACATCAAGTACCAGCACTGGCTTACCAGCTACGATAGTGGGAAAAACAGTCCCGATGGCTGGGCGGTCAACTCCTGGTAATCTTCCTAAGCGGAGCAAGGCTGATGCCATAGCTGCACCAGAGTGACCTGCTGAAAATACCGCATCTGCCTGTTGCTGCTTGACCAAATCCATCGCCACATTAATAGAAGCGTTCCGTTTGCGTCTAACTGCGTTTAAAGGCTCCTCATCCATTGCGATCGCTTCTTGTGCAGTCACGATCTCCACCTGCCCTAAATTTGTTTTTGGCGGTAAGGCAGCTTCAATTTGTTGGGGATCACCAACCAACAATATATCTACACCCAATTCTTCCCTTGCTCGCAATGCGCCAGCAACAATTTCAGCGGGTGCGTGATCCCCTCCCATTGCGTCAATTGCGATCCGTACACGAGTCGATCCCATTGCTTAGAGCTTCTAGAAACCTTACAAATTTTACCAGATGGCTTTACCCAAAAAGCTTAACTTTGAAGATAGCCAAACTACTTTTGTTAATATTGCAACATTTTTAGTGGCAAGCTCAAGATAGCACGAATTGTTGGCGATTGGACATGGGGCATGGGGCATGGGAAGTGTAGAGAGATAGGGTGGTGAGGTGGTGGGGTGAAATTCTCTCCCCATTGCCCCTAATCCCGACTTCGTGGGGGCCCCAAGTTCCCCATCTCCCTACTCCCCAGTTCCCAATACCCAGTCAACTAGCGTTCTAACACCGTAGCCAGTTGCCCCAGCGCCGTTGTAGCCGTTTTCTTTATCTGTCCACACTGGGCCGGCTATGTCTAAGTGCGCCCAAGGAGTTTCTTTGACGAATTCTTTGAGGAAAAGGGCGGCGGTAATGGAACCACCAGGACGCGGCCCGGTATTTTTCATATCGGCAATGCCAGATTTCAACCCTTCAAAATATTTTTCTTCCATTGGCATCCGCCAAATCTTTTCCCCTGATGTTTGAGCGGCTTTTTCCAGTTCGGAAGCTACTGCATCATCAGGAGTATATAATCCAGCAATGTCCTCACCCAAGGCGATGACGTTGGCACCTGTGAGGGTGGCTAAATCAACGATCGCATCTAATCCTAATTTGTCGGCATACACTAAGGCATCTGCTAGTGTCAAACGTCCTTCTGCATCGGTGTTGTTGACTTCGATTGTTTTGCCGTTTGATGCTGTGAGGATGTCTCCTGGGCGCATGGCGTGACCGCTAATCATGTTTTCGGTCGCTGCTGAGATAAAGTGAACTTCCGAATCTGGCTTGAGTTGAGCGATCGCTTTTGCTGCGCCCAAAGTTGCAGCCGCACCGCCCATATCAATTTTCATGGTTTCGATACCACTACCAGCACCTTTAATATTAAGTCCACCAGAGTCGAAGGTTAAACCTTTGCCAATAATTGCCAGTTTCTTTTTGGGTCTACCTTCTGGCTTGTAAGTTAGGTGAATAAATTTTGGTGGCAAATCAGAAGCTTGGGCTACTCCCAAAAAAGCACCCATACCCAACTTTTCACAGTCTTCTCGTTCGAGAATTTGCAACTGTAAACCGTATTCATTAGCGATCGCTTGAGCCGTTTCTGCCAAAGTAATTGGTGTTACCGCATTGGCTGGGGCTGCTACTAACTGCCGTGCCAAGATTACCCCAGAAACGATTTGCTGGGCGCGGTTGATGGCTGCTTCTTCTCCACTAAAACCTAGTAATTCTACGGTTTCTAATTGTGTTCCTTTATCTTCTGGTTCTGATTTAAAGCGAATATCTTGGTAAAGTGCTAATTCTACACCTTCAGCGATCGCTTGGGCACTTGCGGCTGCATCGTTATTCCACAACGGAAAACTAAAACCGAGAATTTTGCTTTTTTGCTTTTTGGCTACTCTGGCTACCGCCGCTGCCGCGCGTCGCAAAGTATCTAGTTTGAGTGCTTCTAGTTTTCCTAAACCTACTAGAATAACTTTCCGAACTCCGCTACCAGTGCCCACACGCGTGAAGATGGTGCTGTTAGCTTTACCCTTAAATTCCTCTTCAGCAATCAGTTCTTTCAAGACTCCGGAAAACTTTTGATCTAAAGTTGCCAGTTCTCCGGTTAACTCTACTGCATCTTCAAATAATCCAATTGCCAAACTATCGCCCGCCCACTCTAGCAAAGGCGTATTACTAGGTTGAATTGTCATTTTGGGATTTTATTTAAATATTCGTTCTTGTACCAGTATTGCTCAAAATTTTTGTTTCATGGTGAGGGGGCTGGGGATTAGGGGCAATGGGGAAGGTAAGGTCTCCTCTGGGGATAAGGGGAGATGGGGAGAGAATTTCACCCTACCACACCACCACCCGATCTCCGTCCCTATGCCCCAATCGCATTAGGATCGATGTCAAATTTATTAGCGATCGCACTGATTAGTTCTTGTTCAACTGGTGTAATCTGATTATCGAACTGGGCAATTTTAGAACACTGAGCTAATAATGGGATGGCAAAATCACGGCTTAGCTGATTGAGCAGTGTATCTAAAGGCTTAGGTGATTTGATGTTTTCGGCAATGGCTTTTAGAGAGGTGGGACTTAAATTTACAGCTTGCAATTCTGGCAAAATTTCTTGCCAAGTTTTTTCCGGATGACTAGCCAGGATCGCGTGAACTAAAATTTGATCCATAACGGCTTGTTGAGCGATCGCACTTTGGAGATACTCTTCACTTTGTTGTTTTAAGGTTGCTAATGTCTGTGGGGAAGCTAGAGAAGTTGATTCATCCAATTTGGCTTCATAAAATCGACAAGCAGCATACCCCAATGAATAGATCATCGTCGCATTTGAACTAACGGCGATCGCGGCACCAGCAAAGGGCACATTTCGCAATAAGCCTAATCCCGCAGCTTTTAACAAACGACTTCCACCCAAGGCCAACCCAAAAATTGCCAAAACTTCACCTTTGCGGGCTGGATCTCTTAAATCTAACCCATAGTCACATGCAATCTCATAAACCATTTCCGACTGCAATTTTGTTGTTGCTGCTAAATCAATTGCTAAAAATGTCAGTGCAAATCCCGGTAAAATACTCGTTGCCAAACCAATCCCCCCAGCTCTTGCTGCTTTGTCCATCATGATACGATGAGCAATTTGGCTGGGTGATTCATTGGGATATTGTTGCTTGAGCTTATTTACGGTCACTTCTGCTTTTTCTAAATCAACAATATCAGTGGCACCAAACAACCAATTTAGATTTAATACTCCAGATAGTTTTCTAACGAGCCAATTTTCGCTGAGGTGATTTAGGACTTGACCGCTGGTTTGAGTTGTTTGCTCAATGAACTTGTGTGTTTCTTTCGCTGTCGCTTCTCCCACCCCTATTACTGTGGCTAAAACTACTTGGCCTGTCTCAACAACAGTTTTGCTCAAAGACTCTAATATAGACGGATCGTTTTCTAGTGATGATTGAACCGGAATTGTTAGTTGTGAAGTTTTTGTGGGTGAATTAACTAACTTGTTCGTCTCTATCTGTTCGGGTTTGTTTGCCATTGCTTGCACCATCGTGTAAAGCCTCTCTTTCTTGGTTGTAGCGAAAGTGTGAATGGCTTGACATCTCCCAACAAGTACAACTTAAATAAAATTTTTCAAGATGTAAAGTTCAATGTATATATTTATTTGCCTCACCCTTTAATAGGAAATTAATTATACAAATTACTATTGCACCTTATCTTTTAAGTACTTATAAATTAATTGATTGTGCTTTTGCCAATGAAATAAGTAGGTCAATATTGAAAAACTTAAGTTGGTTGACTGCTGATGGTTAATAGTCAACAGTCAGCACGAAAAAATATTAGGTAAATTAACATTGGCTCACACCTTTGGAGTTGTCATCTCAAATCGTTCCCCAATCTTTGTATACTCAACTGGCCCACCTAAGCGCGTAATTGGCTGCATCTTTACAGTATCAACTAACCCTAAATCTTGGCGGTATAAGTCTTCACGTACATGAAATCGTAAAACTCGACCCAATACCATCACATTATTAGTTCCTTCGACTGGAACTATTTGTGTTACTTTGCACTCCATCGCCACAGGTGAACTTTCAATCCGCAATGGTCGGACATCTGTAGCAGGAATAGCTTTTAAGTTTGCTTTTTCAAACTCGTTAACTTCATAGGGAAATTCTGTAGCTGTTTGAACCATTGCCTGAGATAGTGTTTCATCTACCACATGACACACAAATTCATCAACTTCATGAATATTACGTAACGTATCTTTTTCTTTCGGCTCACGTCTATGGTATGCGATTGAGAACATAATCGTTGGTGGAAAACCTGCTACTGCATTGAAAAACGAATATGGAGCAAGATTAGGAATTCCAGAGGCACTAATTGTAGACACCCATGCAATTGGACGAGGAGCAACGATGCTTGTCAATAGATGATAAGGAGCAGGGTCTTTCATTTCCTGCGGCACAAATGATAACATAAAGTTCTCTAAGAAATGCGGGTAGTTGAGAGTATTTACTCAATAGCTGACAGGCGATTTGCACTCCTAAAAATGCGATCGCCCCTCAGTCTATCCTTTCACCTCTTGCTCTGTAACGATGTCAGTTTTACTTTCTAAAAAGTCGTTAGCCTTAAGGATTTCATAGAGATTGATATTTTGCTCTAGCAAGCAAGCGTGTCCGCAATTGGGCAGCACCATAATCTTGGTATTTGGTACGATATTTGCTATCCGCTTGACTTCAGTCACAGAAGGCAAAAGCCGATCGCTAGCACCGGCAATCAACAAAACTGGTTGCGTTAAGTGGCGTAATTGCTCCTCATCAATATCAAATTCCCGCAGTAAAGATAATCGCCAAAGAACGGTTTCTGAGGGAACAGAACGCATAGTTCTTAAGAGTTCGTGGCGATCGCTACGAGAAATCCGTGGCAAAGATGCTAAAAACGGCAATAGTCCGAGTGCGCCAATATCGTATAATCCCGATGGCACTAAGTAAGTAATTTGCGATGCCCAGTTCAACCAAGGACGAAGTCGAAAGGCTGAAGCTGGATTAATTAGAATAATTCGTTTAAATAACTGCGGTGCTTTGATTGCTACTTTCATCGCCAAGCAACCTCCAAAGGACTCACCGCATAAGTAAACTGGCCTATGAGAACTTTTTTCTAGTTCGGAGTGGATCAAGTCTAATACATTGTTCGTCAACACATCCCAGGTAGTGAGGTCTTTTCGAGGGATTGCGAAACAGCGGACATCAAAGCCAACTTCTAATCCAGCGGTCTGCGATCGCAATAATTGACCTGTCCCATCCATTCCTGGTAAATAAACAAACAACGGATACTCTGGCTGTAATCGTTTAGGTGTAAGGAAACAAGGCTTGAGTTCAACTTCTGGGGTAGTCATTGGTCATTGGTCATTGGTCATTGGTCATTGGTCACTAATTAATGGTATAAAAATTTTGAAGTGTTGGAAGTTCCTAGGAAGTACGCAGCTTTAGACCAACAATAAAAAACGTTTCACAGCCGACTGCAAGTCGTGGTGACAATCCAAAATTGGATTGGTCTAATAGCAACCTTGACGCAGTAAGTTACTAACTTCTTTTTGGCAATGTTTGGTTACTTCTGCCACAACAGTTCTGGCTTGTTTGCCACGATATCTTTTTTGATGTTGGGGAGTAATCCAATAAGGGTGACCAATTAATACAGCAACCCGACGATAAATTACCAAAGGATGCCAACCTGATTGGTTGAATAAGGGTTCTGAAGGATCGAATAAACTCAATAGCCGCAGGGGAAAGCCAGAAGTGTTTACTTCTTCTAAAGAAGCGATGGCGATCGGCAAAATTGCTAAATCCTCCACATCAGCCCTCAACGCTAAATGAGCAAATCCTCGCTGAAATTCACCCACCATGTTTGGCACAGTAAATTTTACCATTGGTTCTGTTCCTTCAGGAAATACTCCCACCATCTGCCGAGACTGCAATAGCATCTGTGACTGCACAAAAAAGCTTTGTTGGCGGTTTTGAGCTTCTTCCAAAGGAAAACACCCTAGTTGCTTAGTAACAATCTCCCGCATTATCGGCACTTGTCCCATGTAGTGATGGCAAGCAAATCGAATTGGATTCGATAACGCCGCCATTAAAATCGGTGCATCCATAAAGCTGCGATGATTGCTGACTACCAAGACGCTAGCATCTTGGGGAATGCGATCTTCGTAATAGCGAAACATTTGTGTTGAAAGCCCCGCCAACAAAGCTTGCGAAATCAGCTCAGGAGTATTTACACTCATACTTCATCAATAATATTTTCCGATAAATGTGGCAGTTTAGCTTAATTTAATTTTTACATTTCTTTACTACTACCATGACCGTCTTAAGATAGAAATGTCTGAATATACAAAGCTGAGCGGATTTTCTGCATTCTGAGTATATGTATTCCTAAACACAAGAATATGTTATCAAAAGTATTTCCAAAACTAGTTGTTAATTTCTGGATTTTAGGCAAAAATCAGCTGAATTAATGCATATTATCAAACAATTGCTAAGCAGAGAAATTTGCTAATATTAAGGTGTAGTTGGAAAAAATAGGAATAATGTTATATAATGACGTGGTTTTGCTAAAGAAAAATATAATATGTAAAACGTTTTAATAAGTTGATTTTATTTTGCATGAATCTAGTGAATAAAACACAAAAGACATTTGCACTAACAACACCCCTATATTATGTTAACGATATACCTCATATAGGCAGCGCTTATACAACGATCGCCGCCGATGTAGTAGCCAGATTTCATCGGCTATTGGGGCATCAAGTACTATTAATTACGGGTACAGATGAGCATGGGCAAAAAATTCAGCGATCGGCAGAAATTTTAGGTAAAGCCCCACAAGATTTTTGCGATGAAATTGTGCCTAGTTTTGTGAGTTTGTGGCAGTTGCTTGATATTCAATATGATCGCTTTAGTCGGACTACTGCGCCTCGTCATGAAGCGATTGTGAAAGAATTCTTTGAGCGAGTATGGAAATCAGGCGATATCTACCAAGGACAACAACAAGGCTGGTATTGTGTATCTTGTGAAGAATTTAAAGAAGAACGAGAACTTTTAGAAGGACACCACTGTCCAATTCATACTAATAAAGAAGTCGAGTGGCGAGACGAACAAAACTATTTTTTTCGCTTATCTAAATATCAAAATAAACTGACAGAACTTTATCAGTTAAAACCAGATTTTATCCAACCAGAAACTCGGCGCAACGAAGTCCTAAGCTTTGTTAATCAAGGTCTGCAAGACTTTTCAATTTCACGGGTGAATTTAGATTGGGGTTTTCCAGTACCAACCGATCCCAAGCACACACTTTATGTGTGGTTTGATGCACTACTCGGTTATGTAACTGCATTACTTGAACCCAATGCAGAACCAACTTTAGCCAATGCCTTAGAGACATGGTGGCCAATTAATTTGCATTTAATTGGTAAAGATATTCTGCGCTTCCACGCAGTTTACTGGCCAGCGATGCTGTTATCAGCTGGTTTACCCCTCCCAGACCGAGTATTTGGACACGGGTTTTTGACTAAAGACGGTCTAAAAATGGGCAAAAGTCTGGGTAATACTCTCGATCCTGTAGAGTTAGTCCAACGCTATGGTAGCGATGCCGTTCGTTATTACTTCCTTAAGGAAATCGAATTTGGCAAGGATGGAGATTTTAATGAAGTTAGGTTCATTAATTCTCTGAATGCAGATTTGGCAGACAAATTAGGTAATTTGCTCAATCGCACCTTGAGCATGGTCAAAAAATACTGCGCCCAGAATAATGTACCATCAATCGGCAACGAAATAATCTCTGAAGAAAATCCTTTAAAAACAATTGGTTTACCTCTGGGGGAACAGGTAAAACAAGCCTATGAGCAGCTAGCTTTCAATCAAGCCTGCGAATCTATCCTTTTACTGGTGCAAGCTAGTAATAAGTTTATTGATGAACAAGCTCCTTGGTCATTATATAAGCAAGGACAGCAGCAGGAAGTCGAAAAAGTTCTGTACGCAGTACTAGAATCAGTTAGACTAGCAGCTTATCTATTATCACCAATTATTCCGAACATCAGTAGCGATATTTATCAGCAATTGGGCTTCGGAATAAACTTTAATGATCGCATCCAAAGTTCGCTTTATGCTCCTTTTGCCACCCATGCAACTTGGGGGGTACTATCTAGTAAACAACAGTTGGGTACACCTCAACCAATTTTTAAACGTATAGAACCCCCAAAAAACCATTAATCCATATCAAACTCTAATTTTGTTCAATTTCTAATTTTCTGGGAAAAATTTATCGGGGCTGAAGTTAATTAGCTCCGGATCATTATCATAAACCGCTGTGACTAGAATGTAAAACTTGGTAATTTGTATCAAAAATAACAGGGATAACAACTGAGGTATGACAACAATGTTGAATAATTTAGAAAATGACTCGATATTTACACCAGAACAAGTTTTGGAAAATCGGGGTCGAGTCGCCATATTTATAGATGGTTCAAATTTATTTTATGCTGCACTACAATTAGGAATTGAAATTGATTACACGAAGCTGTTGTGTAGATTAACTGGAGGTTCTCGGTTACTGCGAGCTTTCTTCTATACTGGTGTAGACCGGACAAACGAGAAGCAACAGGGATTTTTGCTGTGGATGCGTCGCAATGGCTATCGAGTCATTGCAAAGGACTTGGTACAACTGCCAGATGGCTCTAAAAAAGCTAACCTGGATGTAGAAATAGCAGTCGATATGATGGCGTTAGTCGATTCTTATGATACCGCAGTTTTAGTTAGCGGTGATGGCGATTTGGCGTACGCAGTCAATTCTGTAAGCTATCGTGGTGTCAGGGTAGAGGTAGTGAGTTTGCGTTCCATGACCAGTGACAGCTTAATTAATGTAAGCGATCGCTATATTGATTTAGAAGCCATCAAAGAAGATATTCAAAAAACCCCTCGTCAAAGCTATCCATATCGACCACTATCGAGTATGGGATTTTTGGAAGACCCAAGAACTAGCGAGGGACATTTAGAAATCCAAGAATGAAGTATCAGTTTAATCATAAAGCAACAGAGATATTGGGGCAAAGGGCAGAGGGCAAGGGAGAGAAATTTTCTCCCTCACTCACTCCCCGACTTTCCTCTTTCTTGATTTTGCTTTTGAGCTTTTTTTTAGTAACTGGATTAGTCAGCTGTGGGGGGAAATCTCCCATAGCTTCTCAAGCAAATACTGCTGATTCATCTGACGAAGATAGTAAATTGACATTCTTTGATGTCACCTTAGAACAAGCAGATGAAGTGGGACGGCCAATTTGGAAAGTCCAAGCAAAACGGGCGAAATATACCAAAGAAAAGCAAATTGGTCAGGCTGAAAATCCTTATGGAGAACTGTACCAAGATGGCAAAGTCGTTTACCAAGTCAAAGCGGATGTAGCAGACATTGAACAAGATGGAAAGCAGCTATTTCTCAAAGGTAAGATACTTGCCACAGACCCGAAAAATGGTGTTGTCTTGCAAGGTAATGAACTAGAATGGCGTCCCCAAGAAGATTTGTTGATTGTCCGCAACCAAATTAACGGTACTCATAAACAACTACAAGCAGTAGCGCAAGAAGCGCGAGTAAAAACTCGCCAGCAGCGGATAGAATTTTCTGGAGGAGTAGTAGCAAATTCCGCCGATCCCCAATTGCAAATGCGAACCGAGCATTTGAATTGGAATATTAAAGAAGAAAAATTAATTGCCGATCGCCCCGTACAAATAGACCGTTATAAAAATAATCAAATTAGCGATCGCGGCAAAGGAAATTCTGCCGAAGTCAACTTAAAAACTAAAATTGCCATCCTCCAACAAAATGCCCAATTAGATTTACTAGACCCACCATTACAAATTGCTAGTAACTCTATGACCTGGAACATGAACGCAGAAACCGTCACCACAAAGTCTTTTACGCGCATGTTCCAGCGTGTGGAAAAAGTCACCGTTACAGCTAATCAAGGTGAAATGAAAATACCGCAAAAAACGGTTTATTTAACAGGTAATGTCAACGCCGTTGGTCAGCGTCGCCAATCTTTAAATTCTAATACGTTAACTTGGTATTTAGACAATAAATTAGTTGAAGCTCAAGGAAATGTAGTTTATCGACAAATTGACCCACCATTAAATTTCATCGGCGAAACAGCCGTTGGGAATTTGCAGACAGAAAATATTGTTGTCAAAGGTGGTAATTCTGGCGGTAGGGTAATAACAGAGATTATTCCCCAAGAAAGAGCGAATCGTCAGTAGAGAGTAGGGAGTCGGAGGATGGGGAGCAGGGAGCAGAGGGGAAAAAAGCAGGTGTGGGAAGATGGGGAAGAAATCTTTCCCCCCACATACTCCCCACACTCCCCACACTTCCCACACTCCCCATACTTCCTGCATCCTGCCCCCTGCCCCTTGCCCCGATGCCTCTCCCTCATCTCCCCAATTTGGCGTCAACTACTAGGCTAGGATCTTAGTACTATAAGTCCTTTGATTACCCATGAATGGATCGAACCGATTAGATAAAGAATCGTTGCCAACATCCGAGCAAGCAGAACACTCTCATAATCAGGATACAGACCACGAACATCTAAATCATACTTCTGGGCATAGAGAATTAGGTCATCCTCATGTCCATAGCGAAGAGTCATTACGACGAATTGTTAATCGGCTGTCGCGGATAGAAGGGCATATTCGTGGTATTAAAACAATGGTGCAACAAAGTAGCCCTTGTCCTGATGTTTTATTACAAATAGCCGCAGTGCGGGGTGCATTAGATCGGGTAGCGCGAATTGTTTTAGATGAACATTTAACCGAGTGTATTCTCAGAGCCGCAAAAGAAGGCAATATGGAAGTTGAAATTGAACAATTAAAAGCCGCTTTAGATCGGTTTTTGCCTTAAAAGTAAGAAAAATATCGCAGAATTCATAACAAAAACAGGCTTTAGTCACTTCACCAAGTTGACATAGGGTCACGTTAGTTTTGATAAAAGTTACTTATCTGCCCCTATTGTCCATCTCCATTTCCATTAATTGTCAGAGTGAATAAGAGTGGTTTTTTTAATTAGCAACACATTCTTAATTTTGGATTTTAAATACTTTTAAAATTTAAAATCCAAAATCTCAAATTTTTACAGTTGCCGTACTAATGGCTGACCATCTTTGACTTCACCAATTAATACTAAATCGACGCAGTTAACGAAAATACCATTTTCCAGAACGCCAGGAATATTATTCAGCGTCTTTTCTAAGTTGACTGGATCTTCAATAGAGTCAAATCTGACATCTAAGACAAAATTACCTTGGTCAGTGATAACGGGGCCAGCTTTTTTGACACCCATACGCAGTTCTGGTTTACCACCAAGTTTTTTGATGGCATTGGTTACAGGAGTAATTGCCATTGGAATCACTTCCACGGGTACAGCAAAACTAGAACCCAAGCGGTCTACTAACTTACCGCTATCTACTACGACAATAAACTGTTCTGCTAGATAATCTACAACTTTTTCGCGGGTATGTGCTGCACCACCGCCTTTAATCAAATTCTTTTGGGGATCGACTTCATCCGCCCCATCAATGGCAATATCAATGTGGTCAATAGCGTCCAAGGTGGCGAGAGGAACACCATACTCCTTCGCCAGCACTTCTGACTGAAACGAGGTAGGTATACCAATGATATCTTTAAGTTCACCAGACTTGAGGCGATCGCCCAAAAACTGAATTGTGTATGCTGTAGTTGACCCTGTACCCAACCCCACAATGGAACCCGACTTTACCAAGGCGGCGGCGGCTTTGCCAACTTCTTGCTTCATCAACTTTACGGGATCTGCTGCTGCGGTCATTCCCAAAACTCCTGAAAAACTGACTATAGTCCATAGTAGTGGTCAGATAACACCAAAAGATGAAAGCTAAAAAAACAAGTTTTTACTGATTTTTACTTGCTTAATTAGGACTTCTAAAAAATAAAACATTCTAGTATCCGGAACGAAAAAAATAACAATGCAATTATTAGTATATTAATATACTAATTTTATGAATAAGCCCCAATACACCGATCCTACTTTTGAGCAATTTTTCGTTAAGATTGCCCCGGAAGTAGTTAATAGCTTCACGGTGGAGCAATTAGAAGCCATAAAAAGGAGTTTTAGCTCTCGTGTTGGACTCGTCATCCTTTAGACATAAGAGTTTCAGTGCCAATTCCCGGATTAAGGTTTTATGTGGTGTTGCTAGCAGGTTCAGAACGTCGCTCTAAACAGCGTTTACGCTATGAAAAAGGTTTATGTCCTTTTTGGACTCCTGCCAATATCCTGTTTTTTATAGGATTTATAATAATTCTATCGACTTGTAGCTACATTATACTTTCTTCCCTTACTCCCATATTTCCCTTGTATTACCCTACTTCAATTCCTTGGATTTACGATAAATCAGAATGCGAACACACTAGTAGAATCTGGCATGATGGGAAGTGCTGGGATTCTGAACACAGTCCTAATTTTTAAAATTTATCACTGCCTAAAAGCAGACAAGACCTCACTCAATTGAGCTTTCTAAGGTGTGCGTCGGAAGTTGGAAGTTCAGTTGCATCTATTTTTCTAACATAACAACTTTTGAGATAGCAGTGCCACACCCGTCAATCTTGCGGCTTCTAGCTGGGTAGAGCATTAAAGCCATACCTAACGTAGCTACGCAACATTACCCAGCCTCAATTCGTCACTAACTGAGACCAAATTTTGCGTTAACTTCAATAACGTAGTTTTTTAAATTAACATTATCGCTAAAAGTGCTTATTTATGATGCGTCACCTTTCAATTACTTTATCTTTATTAGCACTACTACAAAACTTGCCAGCAATTGCTCAGGCTCAAGTGTCACAATCGACTTCTGGAACACCATCTGATTCTATTCAACAGGTAGTTGCTCTCAAATGGATGACAAATTTTTCCGATGGCAATTTTTATCCAGAAAGATTAGTGAGTAGAGCAGAATTAGCCTCAATTATGGTCAAAGCATTTCGCTTAGATAAAAGACAAGCTGTTAGCAAAGAAAATTTAGCAATTCCAGATGTTCCTGCGTCCTATTGGGCATTTAATGATATCCAAACGGTGTTAAAAACTGACATCATGAAAGGTTATCGAGGGAATCAATTTTTCCCTAATCAAAGAGTGACTAGAGCAGAAGCTTTTGCGATTTTCGCTCAGGCTTATGGCGTATTTCAGTTTTCCGATGATACCGTTGATGAAATTCTCGCTGTATATCCAGATGAAAAGTCTATCCCATCTTGGGCGAGAAAAGCGATCGCCACAGTAGTAAGTGAAGGATTTCTAAATACAGATGCTCAAAACAATATTTCCCCATTAAAGCCTGTCACCCGTGGGGATATAGCTGATGTATTGAGTAAATATTTGCAACGCCAAAAACAACAACCTGAAACACCAGACGTTCCGATTATTCCAAATAGCCCACAATCTCCTTAGCTGAATTTTTATATCACCTTTGATTCTGACCTCTATATTTGTCTAAAATCTGGCGCATATATGCCGCAGTAGACTGCGTTGATTGGGTTGGCTGCTGCAAGCCATAATTCCCATAAGTAGACTGTGGTACTTGGGTTGGCTGCTGCGAGCCATAATTCCCATAAGTAGACTGTGGTACTTGGGTTGGCTGCTGCAAGCCATAATTTCCATAAGCAGACTGTGGTACTTGGGTTGGCTGCTGCAAGCCATAATTCCCATAAGTAGACTGTGGTACTTGGGTTGGTTGCTGCAAGCCATAATTCCCATAAGTAGACTGTGGTACTTGGGTTGGCTGCTGCAAGCCATAATTCCCATATCCCATACGGCTTGTGGGCGTAACAACACCTTGATTCGGACTTTGGCTAGAGTAAGGTGCAATATTATTAGTGGGTACAACAGAATTGACTGGAGGTGTTACTGGTACTTGGCCACTGTTTAAATTAGTGTAGGGATTTGGTTGTAAGTTTGTACCCGTTGACGTGTAACCTGTCCCAGGATTTATCCCAGTAGTTGGTAGAGAATTTTGAGTGGGTAAACTGTTCATCGGTGTCATCAACCTTGATCCTGTGTCAGAGACACGTCCTGAAGCATTTAACCCAGTAGCATTAATCCCATTCGAGTTAGACTTCTGGTTTGTCGAATCGGTGAGTGCTGCTTGCAGAGGGTTAGTGGAGACAGAATTTTGATTGTTATTGGTTTGATTAGTTAATCCAATTCMCAGACTAGAAGATGTTTGTTGCCCTTCTTTTTCAGACGTCCCATTAAAAGAATTGAGACCAAGAAACTGGCTATTACTATCAACCGTTCCAGTACGCAATAAATTTTCTGTTTGGGTGATAAAGGGATTTTTCAGGGTTGAGGGAGGTTCAGAATTAACTACTTCTGAATCAGGTTTTGATTTGCTATCACTAATAGACTTTTGTTTATTAATTAAATCATCTAATAAGCCTTTGCTCTTTTTTTGCTCATCCTTTTCCTTGGAAGAATTTGCCGTTGCTGAGAGAGTTGCTTGGTCAAAGTCATTAAACAAAACTGGCAAGTTATCAATATCCGCTGCAATAGCTTTGTCTTCTTCTGACAAGGAAGAGTCAGCAGGCTTTTGTGAGGCCACTTGATTTTTTGGCTTATAAGCAAAAATATCTGGATTTGACCAGTATTCCCAAGTTAATAGTCCGACTCCAGATAAAAAAATTGCAGTTACCCAAAAACCAGGTCGACTTAGATTCCATAACCTGGCTCTGAGATAGCGTAAGTAGGCGGGAGGATAATGACGATGTGGCATGGGTTTAGTAATTAATTATTTACTCAAATCGGTAAAACTTGACAAAAGCAGCGTTGCTGTTTGATATTTTTGCTTTTTTCAACAGCAAATATTTTGAACGTAAGTTTAGATGGTCATTTCATCCTAACAACTCAAGAAGTTATTAGTCATTAGCAATTGATACTTAGTAGTCAAAAATTTACCTTTTAACTCTGTGTTCTCGGCGTCCAGTCAGTTTTGTTCACCTGAGTCTTGGTGTAGCTATCTATTAGCACACAATTAGCTGAGCTGCTGCTCTTATGCAGTTCAAGCATCTCAGATACAGAGAAGGAGACTTAGGAGACTAAGCCCTGAGAATAGAGGCGCGCCACTTGCTACGCTTCTGTTGACAAAGATACACTCGTGTTTGCGAGGGCGTCTACAAATCTGTTAATCCGCAAGGGTGCAGTGGCTTGGTTACATAGTCTCTCTTTTGCAGAGGTGGGTTTTGTTTATTGTAGATGGAATTTCTTACCGCTATTTTTACTATTTAAAGCTTTGTATCAAAATAGCTAATTTTCGTCTTTGACTGAAATGCGATCGCCCAAATTATCATATAGTAAAAAATCTAAACTATATAGGAAATTTGTATTTTGTTATTTCTTTTTAGAAAGAATATATTTTTTTACTAAACAGTAAGTTTTTTGCAAATAGGTATTTATTAAGTATTTATAGATAATTAGATGAATCAAGCGTTTATTTCTTACTCCCGCAAAGATAAAGAGTTTGTTAAAAGGCTTTATGAAGCGCTCAAAGAACACAACCGAGAAGTCTGGGTGGACTGGGAGGGAATTCCGTTTACGGCAGATTGGCGCAAAGAAATTTACCAAGGAATTGAAGCTGCTGATAATTTTATCTTTGTTATTAGTCTGAATTCAGTTGTTTCTGAAGTCTGCGTTGAAGAGATTGAACACGCTCACAAGCACAATAAACGTTTAGTGCCAATCGTGTGGCAGTATGCTGAGGGTGTTCATCCCGAATTAGCAAAAATTAATTATATCTTCTTTGAAGAAACTAATGATTTCAATATAGCTTTGCAATCATTACTCGATACGCTTGATACAGATTTAGCTCATGTTAAAGAGCATACCCGCTTACTCGTAGTGGCGTTGGAGTGGGAACAGAAAAAACGCAACAGTAGTTACTTGCTGCAAGGTAGTCAACTAGAAGAAGCAGAACAATGGTTCACTAAAGGAGCAGGAAAAAAGCCCTTAATTACACCACTCCAACAAGAATACATTGGCGAAAGTCGCAAAGCCCAAAGGGCACGTCACAGAAGAAGATTAATTGCTTTGAATTCAGGGTTTGTGATTTCAACAGGATTGGCTATTTTTGCAGCAATTGGCTGGAAAGAAGCTGACCGCCAGCGGATAGCAGCAGCAAAATCGGAACTTCAAGCTCTAATTTCAGCGTCAGACGGACGTTTTACGGCAAACAGAGATACCTTTGATGCCTTAATAGAAGCTTTAAAAGCTGGGAAAAAACTCAAAGAACTAGAAAAAGCCAAAGTTACGATTCCAAATGAGGAACGAGCAAAAGTGATGACTGTGTTGGGACAGGCGATTTATTGGGTAAGAGAACGCTCACGCCTCCAGGGACACAGCAATCTGATCCAAAGCGTTACTTTTAGTCCTGATGGAGAAATTCTTGCCACCGCTAGTGCAGACACAACAGTGAAACTCTGGAACAAACACGGTCATTTGCTCAAAACTTTACAAGGGCATCAGGGCGAAGTTATGAGTTTAAGTTTTAGTCCCGACAATCAAATACTCGCTTCTGCGAGTTTAGACGGAACGGTGAAACTTTGGAATCAAAACAGCAAGAAACCTAAAACCTTTAAGGAACTCGATAGGGGAATTCGGGCTGTCAGTTTTAGCCCTGACGGTAAAACTCTGGCTTCTGGTGGTGACGACAAGATGGTGCGACTTTGGAAAAAAGATGGTCAACAATTCAAAACTCTCAACGGGCATCCAGGTTCAGTTTTTAGCGTGAGTTTTAGCCCCGACGGTCAAGCATTAGCCTCTGCTAGTATCAACGGCAACGTGAAACTCTGGAACAAAGAGGGTAAGGAACTAAATACCCTAAAAGAGGGTGAAAATACAGTCACTAGCGTGAGTTTCAGCCCGGATAGTCGTACCCTTGCCTCTGCAAGTAGAAACGAAACTGTGAAACTCTGGAATTTAGAGGGCAAACAGGTTAAGAGCTTAAAATATAGCGCTCCCATCTATGGTGTAAGTTTCAATCCTGTTAATCAAACACTGGCTACAGCAAATGGGGATAGCACTGTGACACTCTGGAACAGAAACGGTGAGAAACTTACTACCTTCAAGGGACATAGTGGCCAAGTCAATAGCGTGAGTTTTAGCCCGGACGGTCGTACTATTGCCTCTGCTAGTGATGACAAGACAGTAAAATTATGGCAAATTAACAATAATTGGCTAACTGTTCTTAACGGACATAAAAATGATGTCAATCATGTAAGTTTCTCACCTGATGGTCAGGCGATCGCTACCGCCAGTTCTGATGGAACTGTGAAACTCTGGAATCGGCAAGGTAAGGAAATCAAATTCATCAAGGCAAATAAATCTACAATCTGGGATGTACGTTTCAGCCCTAATGGTCAAACGCTTGCTACTACCAGTTATGACGGAAAGGTAAGACTATGGAATCGTCAAATAAAGGAGCCTATCACCCTCATACATGGGGGCGGTCGCATATATAGTGTGAATTTTAGCCCTGATGGAGAGACGATTGCTACAGCAGGTGATAACAACACAGTGAAACTCTGGGACAAACAGGGTCATAAGCTGCAAACCCTTGACCATACCTTACCTATTTATAGCGTGAGTTTCAGTCCAGACGGCAAGATGATTGCCACAGCCAGTGAGGATAAAACAGTGAAACTCTGGAAAAAACAGGGTCAGTGGCTTGTGTTTAACACTCTGAAGCAGGATACTCCTATCTCCAGCGTCAGTTTCAGCCCAGACAGCAAAATGATTGCTATTGGTCGTGATGACGGCATAGCAAAACTCCAACCGCTAGACGGTGGTGAGATTGTTAGCCTGAATGGTCATAGCGCTGCGATCGAGCAAGCAATTTTCAGTCCTGACGGTCAAATCGTTGCTACCGCTAGTGATGACAAGACAGTGAAACTTTGGCATAAAGACGGTAGATTGATTATAACTCTGATTGGGCATAGCGCTGAAGTCAATGGTATCAGTTTTAGCCCTGACGGCAAGACTCTTGTCTCTGGGAGTAAAGATGACACAGCGATTTTGTGGAATGTAGAAAATCTAACTCTAGATACTCTAACAGTACAGGGGTGCGATTGGCTGCACGATTATTTAATTAATAATACTAAGGCAAAAAGTGATGCTTACGGTGCTACCGATGCAGAAAACCATCTTTGTGATGATGGTATAACTCGGAAATACTCTTAATTAAGCATATATTATAAATAATCGCTTAATAGATTATCTGTGCTAGTTTTTACAGTTTATGATGGCTTATAGTTAACTTACCTGTTTAGCTGTGTAAACTATAAGTCAATCTCACTTGTGGGAAAACAGTAATATGTTCTACTTTAATTTTACTGAAATATCAATTTTGTGCATAAAAATTACCGTAGGACTAGATAAATATAACAAGATAAATATCTAAGGAAGTTATGGTAGATAAAAAAGGAATAGGCTGGGTACCAGATTACCCTGATGTTAGAGATTACGATGTAACTAAAATTGATAATAAATTAAAGCCCAAATTTGAAGAGATACAAATAACTAATGATTCTCAAGGATTAGTAACTCAAAATGTTATAAATCAGGTTTTAAACTTATTACAAAGCCTGAATGATATCAAAATGTCGGAGAACCCAAATAACGAAGGTGCTTCTCTAAGTAAAAATACAGATAAGCCATTTTTACCCGAAAATTTAGCCCAAGAAATTGATGAAATTAAGAAAACAATCGGTGGAAATTTTCAGTTGGTAAAAGGAATATCTGTACAAGAAAAAACCTTTTTAGCTTTTGGATGTATAAGTTATCAAGTATACGAATTTCAACAAAAATTATTAGATTTTAATAACTATTTAAATATAGCAGATTTTAATGATTTAAAAAACTCTCTTCAAGAATTACAAGAAGTCTTTAAAATAAAACATGGAGATAATACTTGCTACATTGAATGTGGATATTTTGGAGTAAATACTAGAAAAGCTATCAAAAAATTTAAGGAAAAACTTAGATTACCAAATGATAGTATTGTTGATACAGCTACACTTGAAAGATTAAACCAAATTTTAGAAATATTACAAAGTTTAAAAAATCAAGAAAAAAAATTAGACTTTCAGGAAATATTAAACTCTGCTTTTCAAGAATCTAATCAACAACCTCAAAAGCCTAAACTAAAGGATAATCCCCTGCCTACACTGAGGATGGGAATTGAAGGTGAAAATGTCAGATATTTACAGGAGCTTTTGAGTCATATAGAAGAATTTAATTTTAAGCCAACAGAGTGTTTCGGTTCATCAACAAAGCAAGCAGTTATAAATTTTCAGATTAAATATAAACTTATAGTAGATGGTATTGTTGGTCCACAAACCTGGCGAATATTACATGAATTAATTAGGCTAAAAAATCAGGAGTGGAAACGCTCAGTTATTACTCATTCTTCACCAATACCGATTCAACTTTATGAAATAATTTTAAAGATTTTTAAAATTGATGAATTTATTCAACTTAAAGAATTAAGTGAATATAGTGCGGTAAACTTATTTAGCAAAAAAGAGTTTTATTTAGACGCAGATACTGATACTATCAACCATCACCAGTACTTAAAACAAACAATTGATTTAATAGTCCAAGTAGTTGCTCAAATCCTTTCTCCAATAGTTCAACATAAAAATCTTGAAAAGGCTGTAATAGATGTGTTGCAGCAACTTGACAAATGGTTTGAAAAATATTACAAAATTTATTTGATAGGTAACCAAAAAATCAAACTCGATCCAATATTATCTGAGACTTCTGAAAATATAGAAACAATTATTAAATATATTTTTTCGCAACTTCAAAAGCAGACTTCACCTGATAATCTTACTAAAATATCTCGTAAAAGAGAACAAGAAAACGAATTTTTTAAAGAGTGGGATTCAAATCCAGTATCTTCACATCTGGCTATTTCAACCATTTTAAATTTAAAACTAGCAATTAGAAATATTCCTCAAATAATTACTGACGAATACAACAAAAAATTATCAGATATCTTTGTAAAAAACTCTTTAGCAAAAATAGATGAAATATTTAAATCTATCAAATATCTAGAAAACCAAGATTTATTGAGACACTTAAACACTCCTTTACAAAGCAACAAAGAAGATGATAGACTAAGTAAAAATGAAGTAAACAGCCAAAGAATTAAACAAGAACTTCTGAGAACAGTTATTAAAATTTCACCAGAAAACTTATCCCAAGAGTTGGAAAAACAACCTAACTTTAAAAGCGATGTACAACTTCCAATAGAATGGGATTTGCATAAAAGCATACAAAATAAGAGCAAATATACAACATATGTATTAATGCCTGAATTTGTAGATTTAAGCTTCTGGTGTTCGCCTATTGAAAACCAAGGCTCATTAGACTCATGTACAGCACAGACTGGCATTGCTTTAATGGAGTATTTTGAGAAAAGAAGTTTTGATAGGTATATCGATGCTTCTGCACTCTTCCTTTATAAAGTGACACGCAATTTAATGCATCGCCAAGGTGATGTAGGAGCTTCTCTTCGGGAAACAATGAAGGCCATGGCATTATTTGGCGTACCCCCAGAAGAGTATTGGCCTTACGAAGAAGACAAGTTTGACCAAGAACCTACTCCCTTTTGCTACTCTTTCGCTCAAAGTTATCAAGCCCTGAAATACTTTCGCTTAAATCCTGTGGGGACTCAATATGATATATTGCTATTTCGGGTTAAAACGGCTTTAGTCGCAGGTCTTCCCTGTGCGTTTGGGTTTAGTGTTTATCATTCCATCGACGACGACTCAAATCCAACAGGTCATATTCCATATCCAGTTGGAACAGATAAACTCAAAGGAGGCCACGCTGTTGTTGCAGTTGGCTACGATGACCATAAGGTTATAAAGAATGCTGATGGTAAAGTATCACTAGGAGCGTTACTAATTAGAAACTCTTGGGGAGTAAATTGGGGCGAAGGCGGTTATGGTTGGCTTCCTTATGACTATATATTGGAAGGGCTGACGGCTGATTGGTGGTCACTACTAAAATCTGAGTGGTTTGAGACAGGAAAATTCGGGTTAGGAACGAATGGCTGGACGCCTGATTTGGGACTTGAGAAACGTACCACACCTATAGAAAGCCATTCATCCGATAGTAGTGATAAGAATTAACTTTAATGAAAAGAGTAGGGATAAATCCTCGTTGCGAAGTAATTAAACTAAATTAACTACTGAGATGGATATGCTAGTACAGATTTAATTGATTAATCAACTCTAACTCCTTACTCCTGAATCGAAAAAATGGTTCCAGCAAGACGAGTTTATTTTTTATTAGTATTGGGAATTGCGATCGCCTTTATCCTATCCCTTTTTCTGACAATTTTTGCAACCATCGCCATCACTTTGCTATTTGATGTCGTAGTTTTGACATTAATGGTTGTGGATGGTTTACGGGTGCGGCGTTATCGCGTCCAAATTATCCGCGAATTACCGTCGCGATTATCCATAGGGCGGGATAATCCAGTTGTGTTAAAAGTGACATCAAAAAATTCAAACGCTCAAATTAAAATCCGCGACTATTATCCAACAGGTTTTAGTGTATCTGTACCTGCACTAGACGCCACTATTCCTAGTAACAGCACCCAGGAATTAACGTATACTGTGAACCCGACACAACGGGGAGAATTTCCTTGGGGAAATATTCAAGTAAGACAATTGGGACTTTGGGGATTAGCTTGGAATGATTGGCAGATTTTGCAAAGTTTGCCAGTGAAAGTTTATCCTGATTTAGTAGGATTGCGATCGCTAACAATTCGCTTAACATTGCAATCATCGGGAGCAATGCGCCAAGCTAGGCAAACGGGTATCGGTACAGAGTTTGCTGAACTGCGGAATTATCGCACTGGTGACGATTTGCGGTTTATTGATTGGAAAGCTACTGCCCGTCGGGTTGGTGCTTATGGTAACTCGCCACCACTGGTGAGGGTTTTGGAACCAGAACAAGAGCAAACTTTGCTGATTTTACTTGATCGCGGCAGGTTGATGACCGCAAAAGTCCAAGGTTTGCAACGATTTGATTGGGGTTTGAATGCAACTTTATCCTTAGCTTTAGCGGGTTTACATCGAGGCGATCGCGTTGGTGTTGGTGTCTTTGACCGCCAAATGCATACGTGGATTCCTCCAGAACGCGGTCAACTTCATTTGAATCAGTTAATTGATAAGTTGACTCCGATTCAACCTGTGTTATTTGAATCTGATTATTTGGGTGCAGTAACAAATGTTGTGCAACGACAAACTCGCAGGGCGCTGGTGGTAGTGATTACAGATTTAGTTGATGTTACTGCTTCTATGGAACTGCTGGCTGCACTTTCCAAACTAGCACCCCGTTATCTGCCATTTTGCGTAACTCTGCGAGATCCACAAGTCGATAGTCTAGCAAATACTTTTAGTGAAAATGTTACGGGTGCTTATGTGCGTGCAGTGGCATTAGATTTATTGGCACAGCGACAGGTGGCATTTGCTCAGTTGAAACAAAAAGGTGTATTAGTGTTGGATGCACCAGCGAATCAAATTGCGGATGAGTTGGTTGAACGATATCTGCAATTGAAGGCGCGAAATCAACTTTAAAATGGTAATGGTTTTAAACGCAGAGGAACACAAAGTAAGCGCAAAGGTACGCAGAGTATTTTTAATCCGAGTGTTTCTGAAGGTACAGCAGATGGTTTGTATTTTTATGGGACTGCATCAGAATTAAAGCCAAATAACACAGAAAAGATTCCGAAGGTAATTATAAATAGTGTAAAAAGATAATATAATCGCACAGATGATGATTCTTTAAATGATTCACCCGGGAAAATATATCAGTGTCAACCTCAAGAAGCTTGGGTGACTGGAGAAGGATTGCCGATTGGTAATTAATTAGTAGATACGAAAATTCAGATATTATTAGAATAGCTACGGCAGTATGTCAACAGTTGAAACAATATCTTTTGATTTTGCTATATCATGCCTCAAAGATAACTTGGTGAGTTGGGATGGAGAAATTAATTAAAACAGTACTATTTTGGCTGTGTACAACTATCATAATTTTGAGTTTGATGGGGTGCGATCGCTTTATTGGTAATTCTGGAGATGTAGTTGAGCGAGTGAGTGATGGTGATACTATAGTACTAAAAGATAGTAATGGAAAAAATTTTACTGTGCGCTTTGCTTGTGTAGATGCGCCAGAAATAGCTCATTCTAATAAGGAAAAACAGAGTAAAGTTAGTAGCGATCGCAATCAATTTAGTTGGGGTAGAAAAGCTCAAGAACGGGTGCAACAACTCGTGCAGCAAGGAGGTGATCGCGTGACTTTAAATATTACTGATAGTGACCGCTATGGACGTAAAATTGCAGAAATTCGCTTAAAAAATGGCACTTTTATCCAACAGGTATTGTTGCAAGAAGGCTTAGCAAAAGTGTATCGTCCCTATTTAAATAAGTGTCCTAGTAGAGGCATAATTCAACAAGCCGAAGCTAAAGCCAAAGAACAACGGGTTGGCGTTTGGAGCGATCGTAAATTTATCAATCCTTGGGAATATCGTAGTTTATATAAGAAATGAGTCAAAATAATTCGTAATTCGTAATGACGCTCGTTCCGACGCTCCTCCGTCGCTAACGCTTCGCTATCGCTACCGCTTCGAAGACAGTAATTCGTAATTATTACTAATTATTCGGTCATTAGTTTTTCTTCCCATCTCCCCTTATCCCCAGAGGGGGCTCCACCTTCCCCATCTCCCCAGTCCCCATTAAGGCTGATAGCGTAGGCTAAAATAAAATCCATCATCCTGAGCGTTATTACCACGATCGCTCAAGTCGATAAATGGAAATCCATAATCGAGTCGTAAATTCAGATTATCAATTCCAAAGGCTTGATTCCATAATAATCCTAAGCCTGCACCAATCAGAAAAGTTTGATTGGGTAGCGGATTGGGATTATTTGACTTATTCCAGACCGCTCCCATATCAACAAATGGTGCAAGTTGAATTGTGGATAATCCAGATTCATTACGTTGCACTGTGATTCTGTCTTCAAGCGCCACCCGAAATCCATTATCTCCTGAGCGGATATTTTGGCGATATCCTCTGACTGATTGTCCCCCGCCAATGACGAATTGCTCGGAAGGTAAGAGGCTATCTGGTGTTAGCTGTAAGTCTCCTTGGACGAGCAATAATTGATTGTTGCTGAGTCGCTGTACGCGCTGTACTTGCAATAGCCAACTGAAAAAGCGACCATCGGGTATGGGGTCATTGTTGATTGTGGCATCTAAGATGTCAATGCCAAAATTAAATTGCGATCGCAAGAACCAAGCACCTTGGGGTTCGCGTCTGGTATAATCTTGAGCAAACTTAATGACGCTGGTACGGCTAATTCCATTGGCATCGGGGCCGACACCAAAGGGAGTTGCAAGGTTATCGAAGAGAAAAGTTTGACCGTCTTGATAGGTAAATCCTAACGATAAGGCAAATTCTTCTCTGGGCGATCGCATTAATGGTTGGCGATAATTGATTTCATAAAGATCCTGGTTTGCCCGAATGTCAAACGCATCGAAAGGTGCTTCAGTAATCTGATTACGATTAAATGCAGCTCTAATCTGCACTTTGCCATCCATAGCATTCACCGGAACCTGATAGCTAAAATCGAAGATATCAGAACCACCGCTGAACGAGTGGAAATAAGAGCCTGCAAATTCATCTCCCATACCAGTTAAATTGCGATCGCGCAGTTCAATACCAAATCTTTCTGCACCAATCGCAGGAGGCGAATAATTATCTACACCCAAGCTACCAGTTAAAGGATTTGCCTCTTCGACTCTAACAACCAGAACACTTTCACCAACTCTACCCGTGGGACGCAGACGTGCTTCTACATTCGTCAACAGGGGATCGAGTCGCAATAGTTTCAGTTGGTCTTCCAGCTTACCAATATTCAGAGGTATACCAGCACCCAATTTGACGCGACTGCGAATATAAGATGGCTTTAATCGCCGCGTCCCTTCAATATCTATCTCTGATAAACGTCCTTCAATTACCCGAATTACCACAACACCATCGGCGGTGCTAGCTTGCTGAGTGTCTGGAATCGCTCTGGAATTTAAATAACCTTTATTGAGGTAAAGTTGGGTAACGGCGTCTGCTGCTTGTCTGATTTCTTCTAAAGTCAAGTCTCGTTCTTCAAACGGCTTGAGAACTGGATTCCAGTCCTTTTCAGTAAAAACTGTGCTATCTACAACCTGGATTTTGCGGACTCGAATGCGTTGTGGTGTTTCTAGTTGTAGTGGAGATGATTGGGGGTTTGGTGCTGGTTGATTAGGCTCAGTTATCGGGGAAGGTTCTGGAGTTTGTACTATTTGTAACTCTGGTGAACTACTATTTGCAGCCGAGTTTGGTGTAAAGTTATTAGCTATAGCTCTGGGTGCATTGACAGTTACAATCCAGACCGCAGGCAGAATTAACAAGCCACACTTGAAACCGAAACTGTGCTGATTCCATTTACGATTTGCCAGACTTTGCCAAGTGTCTAACTGACCACAGAGATAGACAATTTTTGGTTGAGTCATTGCTTTAGGTTTAACACTAGTTTCTGTTCCTTTTTTCATTGATCCTCGGTGGGGTGGCTGAACAGTTATCAATTATCTGTTCACTGATAACTATTGACTGTATTTTGGGTGGATGAATATCTGAATATCATATTTTTGATATTCAAATTTAAGAAAATTTGTAACTAAAAAATAATAAACAGCAATGATTACTTAAGTGAAAGCCCTGAGGATTATATTCTAGTAACAGGTAGAAAACTGGGATTACTTCGATGTCACCACTGATTTCCATTGTCATCGCTAATTACAACCGGGAGGCTTACCTTCAAGAAGCGATCGCCAGTGTCTTAGCGCAGACATGGCAAGATTTTGAGCTACTAATTTGGGATGATGGCTCTTGTGATGGTTCGGTGGCGATCGCCAAAGCATTTGCTCAGCAAGATAGGCGAGTGCGGGTAATCCCAGCAGCTCATCAAGGAGTTGCTGCGGCTTGTAAGGCAGCAATTAAACAAACTACTGGTAGTTATATCGGGATAGTTGACAATGATGATATCCTCGCCCCTACTGCCCTAGCCGAAACCGCTACAATACTTAATCGCTACCCAGAAACGGGATTTGTTTATACTGACTACTTAAATATCGATGCAGACGGCAAAGTTCTCGATTACGGTCATCGCTGTGATATTCCCTACTCAAAAGAAGGACTGTTGCTCAACTTCATGACTTTTCACTTCCGGCTGATGCGTCGTTGTGTTTACGACCGAGCAGGAGGTATCGATGCGTCCTTTAATGATACTTGCTATGATTACGATTTGTGTTTAAGACTTTCCGAAATCGCCCAAGTGCGGCGAGTTAAACAGCCACTCTACTTCTACCGAATTCATTCCCAAAACATCTCTATTACTAGAAGAACAGAACAAATACTTTGGTCACAGAAGGCGATCGCCCAAGCACTTTGGCGACGTGGATTAGCAGATAAGTTACAAATCGATGTTGAATTGTCCACAGGTCGCTTCATCTTGCGGCACAAAAAATTTTTACTAGCCAGTATCGCCGCTTCAGTATTAGTTATTGCCCCACTGCTGAGTGCTATCAGTCCCAAATTAGCCCAAGCACAGCAAATTGTTCCTGCGGCTGATGGTACAAACACAATTGTAACTCCCAACGGCAACCGACTTGATATCACTGGCGGCACTACTTCTAGGGATGGCGCTAACCTCTTCCACAGCTTTCAACAGTTTGGAATTTCACCAGAACAAATCGCCAACTTTAAAGCCAGTCCGGCGTTGCAAAATATCTTGGGTCGAATCACAGGCGGTAATCCTTCGATCATCAATGGCTTAATTCAGGTAACTGGTGGTAATCCTAATTTGTTCTTGATGAATCCAGCCGGATTTATTTTCGGAGCAAACGCCAGCTTAAATGTACCTGGTGCTTTCACGGTGACAACAGCTAATGGAATAGGTTTTGGCTGCAGTTGGTTTAACGCCATCGGTGTGAATGACTACATTAATTTAGTGGGAAACCCCAATGGATTTGCCTTTAGTACTAGCCAACCAGGAGCGATCATCAATGCAGGGAACTTG
This sequence comes from Nostoc sp. PA-18-2419, assembly GCF_005869855.1. Taxonomy (GTDB): domain Bacteria; phylum Cyanobacteriota; class Cyanobacteriia; order Cyanobacteriales; family Nostocaceae; genus Nostoc. The sequence goes on from NZ_SZNH01000006.1 coordinate 216,747, forward strand.
GCAGTCGGTACTGGGCAGAACTTGAATTTATTGGGTGGTACGGTGGTAAATACTGGGCAACTTTCAGCACCAGGAGGCCAGATTACCGTCACATCCGTACCAGGTCAAAATTGGGTGCGTCTGAGTCAGCCAGGAAATCTACTGAGTCTGGAAATTCAGCCTCTCGCTTCTAATAGCAATCAACCCAATAACTGGACAATTCCCATTGCATCTTTACCAGAATTACTCACCGTTGGTAACACGGGGTTAACTGCCAATGCTGATGGAACTGTGCAACTCACAGGCTCTAATGTCAAAATTCCCCCAACTCCAGGTACAAGCATTGTTTCTGGCAAAGTTGATGCATCTAGTCAAACAGGCGGAACAATAAGTGTTTTGGGTAAGCGAGTCGGGGTGATTGATGCTAATATTAACACCTCTGGAACCAATGGTGGCGGTACTGTACTAATTGGCGGTGATTACCAGGGTAAGGGGACTTTACCGAATGCAGAGCAGACTTATGTTAACTCCAACTCCGTAATTAATGCCGATAGTAATTTGCATGGTAACGGCGGACGTGCGATCGTTTGGGGGAACGACACAACCCAGTTTTTTGGTAAGATTTCGGCTCGTGGAGGAGCAAATTCCGGAAATGGTGGTTTTGTAGAAGTATCAGGCAAAAATTTCTTGACCTTCAACGGTGTGGTAGACACTTTTGCGCCTAAGGGGAACTTTGGCACATTATTACTAGACCCCAGTACATTAACTATTATCGATGGTGCAGCCGGGACAGGTGATTTTGATGCTACGGCTGGCAATATTGCTTTTGGCAATGCAGATATTGGAGCGAATACTGTTTCTTGGGGTGCGATCGCAGCTTCGGGTGCAAATATCAACTTACAAGCCACAGGCAATATTACCATCAATGACATCATCGGAGCTACACCTGGAGTAACTACTGCTGACGGTATTGCGACATTAAACTTGGGTACTGGTGGTAGCTTCAACCTCTCYTCACAGAACGGTTCTGTAAACTTTGTTGACCCTACCAACACAATTAAAACTAACGGAGGAGCAATAAACATTTCCGCAGGTAGCCTATTACTAGGAAATCTAGATACAACTACTAATTTTTCTGGCAATAGCGGTAATGTCACCTTATCTGCAATTGGTGACATAACTGCGGGCAACATTATCGCCAGTGGTCAAGGCTACTCCGCAGCTAATATTACAGTCCAAAGTACTAGTGGTGGGATTACTTTAAATAACCTCGATACTACTAATAATTTAGGGTTTAATATTAATAATCCGGCTGGAACAGTGAGTTTAACTGCCGCAGGCAATATCCTCACAGGTACGATTAATTCTTCTTCTAATAATGCTACTACCTCAGGTACGGGTGGCAGTGTAGTAGCAACAAGTACAAACGGCAGTATCACCATAGAGGCAATTAACTCGTCTGTAATCAAGGATGGAGGTGGCGATTTTAGTGGCACCGCTGGGGCAGTTACCTTAACTGCCAGAGATAATATCACTGTTAATGATGCCATTAATGCCTCAGCTAGTGCCTTCCAAGTCGATGGGACTGCAAATACTACAGGTGGCAACGTTACTTTACAAACTACTAATACTGCTGGTAGCAATATTCGTTTTACCACCATCGACACTCAGTCCATAGCATCAGATTTTGGTTTTGATAATCAAAATACTACTCAAGGTGGCAATGTGCAAGTGGTAACCAACGGACTGATTCAAGGATCGGGGACGGGTATTACCATCGCAACTGGTGGATATGTTCCTGGTGAAACAGGCTTTGTCGCTCAACCTAATGCGGGAGGTACTGTCAGAATTCAACACGATGGTGGGCCAAATAATGTGCCATTTACCGTAGGTGATGCGAGTGTCAATGGCACAGCAGGGTCAATTAATACAGGCGACAATTCCATCAATCCTTCAAATAGCTTTCCAGTCTTGCCTAATGGCGGAGATGCTAGCGGTACTCCAACTGGTATCACCATTACTTCCGTCAACACCCCACCGACATTGACAACAAACACGCTCCTCTCATCCAATGCTCAAATCAATCAAACCTTAAGTTTCACATTTTCTGCCACTACTAGCGATGTCAATTTAGATAACACCACCGTTGTCATTGATGCTATCCAAGGGGGAACTTTGAGACGAGGCGATACGGTTTTAGCTGCGGGTGACACATTAACTATAGGTGAGACACTAAATTACACACCACCAACTGATAGCACAGGGCTAATCAATGCATTCACAGTTAAAGCTAGCGATGTTGTTTCATCCTCAACACCTGTACAGGTAGCAATCAACGTTAGGCCGCCAAACAACAGGACAGATCCTGCCCCTTGCACATTCCAGTGCAATCCACCAAATAAACCGATTAACCCTGGCTCGAATAATCCTAATATTAATGACCCCGTTCTGAATACCGATGCTACTCCGGAAGATAAATTTACAGATGATTTTGGCGACTATTTAGGCATACGCAATCCTAAAATAAAAACATTGGATGATGCCAAAGAAATTGCTCGCAAAATTGAGGAGGCTACTGGTGTAAAACCTGCATTTATGTATGTTAGTTTTGTCCCAGTGGAGATTATACCAGAGAGAACTAAACAGCTAAATACTTTATCAGAACAAAATAGTGACCAATTAGAAATAGTACTAGTTACTGGAAAAGGTGATCCCATTCGCAAGCGCATAAAAGAAACTACCAGAGCTAAAGTTTTACAAGTGGCTCAAGAATTTCGCGACCAAATTGTTAGTCCACAAAACCGTCGCCGCACTGGTTATTTGCGTTCATCTCAACAACTTTATCGCTGGCTGATTGCGCCAGTCGAGGCAGATTTACAAGCCAGAGGAATTAACAATTTAGTCTTTCTACCAGACATTGGTTTACGTTCAACTCCAATGGCAGCGCTTCACGATGGTAAACAATTTTTGGTGGAAAAATACAGTATTGGCTTGATGCCCAGTCTCAGCTTGACTAACACCGTCTATACAGACATTAGAAAATCTCAAATTTTAGCGCTAGGGGTGTCTCAAAGTACTCAAGGGCAAGATCCTTTACCAGCAGTTCCCGTTGAAATATCAACACTGGTGTCCAAACTCTGGCAAGGTAAATTATTGTTGGACAAGCAAGCCACCTTAGACAATCTCAAAAATGTCCGTCGTCAACAACCTTTCGGCATTATTCACATGGCAACCCATGCCGATTTTGCGACTGGCGGCTTGAGCAATTCTTATATTCAATTGTGGGAGGACAAGTTACGCTTGAATCAGTTACGGCAGTTGCGGTTAAATGAACCCCAAGTAGAGATGATGGTGTTGAGTGCTTGTAGAACAGCCTTAGGGGATGAAGAGTCAGAACTTGGGTTTGCGGGTTTAGCAGTGCTGGCAGGTGTGAAAACTAGTGTTGCCAGTCTTTGGTCGGTTAACGATTCTGGGACAGCAGCATTGATGACCAAATTTTATGAGAATTTAAGAACAGCACCGATTAAGGCAGAAGCTCTGAGACAGGCTCAAGTAGCTATGGCTAAAGGACAAATTTACGTCAAGGATGGTCAAGTCCAAGGTTTGGGAGCAGTCGGAAATTTGCCTTTGCCTGCTGACAGTATTGATGAACCTGACCAATCACTTATGCATCCTTATTATTGGGCTGGATTTACGATGGTTGGCAATCCTTGGTGAAGCAAGAAAATTAAACCTTTTGGCAATAAAGCAACAAACCTTGAGAGGATGTTTGAAAAATCTATTATGCAGCTATCTTCTGTATTTGCAGAGAATTCTGCTTGAGTATATCGGTGATTGTGTCGGCAGGAGCAGGGATACCAAAGTAGAATCCCTGACCTTCTTGACACCCACGCTTTTGTAAATAGTCAAGCTGTTGTTGAGTTTCTACTCCTTCTGCTGTAATTTTCAACTCAAGGCTTTTAGCTAATGCAATGATGGCATTGGTGACGGCGGCGCTATCAGAATTTGATGTCACATCTTGCACAAATGAGCGGTCAATTTTGAGCATGTTCACAGGAAAGCGCTTCAGATAGTTGAGAGAAGAATAACCAGTGCCGAAATCATCCAAAGCTAGCCATACTCCTAGTTCTCTTAATTGTTTTAGGATTTTAACCGAATGCTGAATATTAGCCATTAAGGAGCTTTCAGTGACTTCCAGTTCTAGGTAAGATGGTTGCAATCGTGTCTCTTGTAAGATTTGTTTGACAACTTCAACTAAATTTAGTTGCTCAAATTGTCGAGCCGAAAGGTTAACTGACATGCGAATTGGCGGCAGTCCAGCAAGTTGCCAGTCCCGATTTTGGGCGCAGGCGGTTCGCAACACCCATTCACCGATAGGTATGATTAAACCGTTACATTCGGCAATAGGGATAAACTTTGTTGGAGAAACTAAACCTCTGGTAGGATGCTGCCAGCGCAATAGTGCTTCCATTGCTGTGACTTCTCTGGTGTGCAAATCAATCAGCGGTTGGTAATAAACTACTAGTTCGCCGCGCTCCAGTGCGCCACGTAATTCATTTTCCAATGCTAATCGCTCTTGCAACTGAGCGTTAATTTCTGGTGAATAAAACTGGTATTGACTAGACCCTTGCTGTTTTGCTTGATACAGTGCTATGTGAGCCTTCTGCAATAGTTGCTCGACACTATTACGATCGCCTAAGTCACTAATTCTAATACCTATGCTGGCTGTGATGTGAATCTGCTGACCATCTATAAAGAAGGGTTTAGCTAACGTACTTTGTAGGATTTTTGTTAAACTGACTACATCCTCAAAGGATAAGATATTTATGTGAGCGATCGCAAACTCATCTTGACTCAAACGTGCGAGGATATCTGTTTTTGCTATACAGCTTGTCAAACGTTGGGCAACTGCTCTTAATAGGTTATTTGATGTTTCATGGTTTAACCCATGACTGATGGCAGTGAAATTATCAATCGCTAGCGAGAGAATAGCAATCAATTGCTGGGTATTTTGAGATTGTGACACGTTTTGGTAAAGGCGATCGCCAAATAAATCTCGATTCGGTAACCCAGTCAAATTATCATAATTGCTAATCTGGTTAATCAACTCATCTAATTTGTGCAGAGTTTGTGAAGTATCTGCCATCAATGTGCCTGCTTCATCGCCAAATTCTGTGGGCAGTTGTGGTAATTCTTTATTTTGCAAATAGTCTCGCAATGCCACAGATGTCATAATTACCGGAGCAAGTAAATAGTGTAATGCACAAAGAGTAGCTGCTGTCCCTACTAGGGTTGCCAAAAGAGCATTCAGCAGCACTTGAATTGTGATTTCCCAAGAATAGGAGTTGGAAATCAGGAAATTGAAGATTAAAGTCAAAAGTGGTATGTGAGTTCCCAAAAAAGCCACTACCATAATTTTGGTAGTATAACTTTTTTTGAGTAATGGAAGTTCAGCCAGAGAAGAGTATAGAAAAAGTTTCTGATTGAGCTGCATAAATGTTAGTTCAGAATTGAGAGTCAGCAAATGGTTTACTACTAAATTTTTGGTAATTTAACGAGAAAACGGCAATTTTTGTATAGTTATTGCAAGTTACTCACACTTAAAATTACAATCGGAAACTCAGTTGGTGTGCTTGGATGTCAGATTGCTCTACTTTAGCTCTTGGTATCTTCTTTTCACAATAGTTATCAATTTATTAAAATAGTTTTTCCGTCTTCATCGAAAAACTAATTAATTATCCAACTCGTTATAATTACTTAGGTAATTTCAGCAAATAAATTATCTCGTTTGATGTTGATAACCGATGACTAACAATTAACTCTTCCCCTCTTCCCCAGTTACCAATGACCTATTATCAATTACCAACAACACCAACCATATCGTAAATAATTAGCCGAACTTGATGTTACTTCTGAATTGCTGAACTGGTGAATTCACTAATTTTGCTGTAATTTCAAATCAGCGATGCAATGATGTTAATAGTCATGGCTAAAATTGTGGTGTTGAAAAAGAAAGATAATATGCCATGCAGTAGGGTCAAACGTCTCATATCACTTGATGTCGTCTGCACATCTGAAACTTGGCTAGTCATGCCAATCACAAAAGAATAATATAAAAAGTCCCAGTAGTCTGGAGATTCGGTATTGGGAAAATCTAAACCTTTGCTAATTTCTTGATGATTAGAACTAATATCTTGGTAATAAATATGTGCGTATTGTTGTGCAAACATAGTATGCACCAATAACCAGGAATCGAGAATCGTCATAATTGAAAGTATGACGTGTATAATAAGGAAAGTTGTTGAGTGCCCTTTTTTATCAGTTAGCAGAAACACAATGGCTAACACACTAGCACAAGCTGCGGCGATCGCGAACAAGAATATCACTAAACGTCCTTCGTATTCTCTCTCGGCATAACGGCGGGTTTTTTCTGGTGTAGCCTCGAGCATCTTCCACCAGGTTAAGGCTAAGAAAAAGTCAGCACCACAGTTCCAAGCACAAAGAATGCGCGTCGCTAAGTGCAGCCAATGTGGAAGTATTACTGAAACGAATGCAGCGACTCCAACAGCAATCATCAGTCGGGGTCGGTGGTCAATGCGTTTGGAAAATTCAAAATTCAAAATTTAAATCAATTAAATGTAAATATACTGCCAATATACCTTTGTTAGACTGAGTGTAAAACTTTGCGTCATCCTTTCTTAATGGTAAATGGTAGACTAACTCAACATCGGTGATGCGATCGCTTTATGATGCGGTAAGTATCGTCTAAGCGAAGACAGATTATGACGCCAACAATTTCAATTAACGATTCTGGGCGCTTGCAACTCTCACCTTTAGAAATCCCATCTCGTTTACTGTTGGGGCCAGGCCCCTCTAATGCTCATCCCACAGTTCTCCAAGCGATGAATACTTCACCAGTTGGGCATCTTGACCCCGCTTTTCTCGCACTGATGGATGAAATCCAGTCGTTACTACGCTACGTATGGCAAACAGAAAACCCCCTTACCATTGCAGTTAGTGGTACGGGAACAGCCGCAATGGAAGCAACCATCGCCAATAGCGTGGAACCTGGTGATGTAGTTTTGATTGGTGTAGCAGGTTACTTTGGTAATCGCCTTGTGGATATGGCTGGACGTTATGGTGCTGATGTACGAACGATTACCAAGCCTTGGGGACAAGTTTTCAACTTGGAAGAATTACAAACTGCTCTCCAAACTCACCGTCCAGCTATTCTAGCTCTGGTTCATGCCGAAACTTCCACAGGCGCACGCCAACCTTTAGAAGGAGTTGCTGATTTGTGTCGTGAATTTGGCACTTTGCTACTAGTAGATACCGTAACCAGTCTTGGTGGTGTTCCTATCTTATTGGATGCTTGGGGAGTTGACCTCGCTTATAGTTGTAGCCAAAAAGGCTTGGGTTGCCCGCCTGGTGCTTCGCCTTTTACCATGAGTCCGCGTGCAGCCGAGAAATTACAACAGCGGCGCACGAAAGTTGCCAATTGGTATTTAGATATGTCTTTGTTGAGTAAATACTGGGGCAGCGAACGCGTTTATCACCACACAGCACCAATTAATTTATACTATGCATTGCGGGAAGCACTGCGTTTAGTTGCTGAAGAGGGATTAGCAAACTGCTGGCAGCGTCATCAAAAGAACGTAGAATATCTCTGGCAAGGGTTGGAAGACATAGGATTGAGTATGCACGTTGAGCGGGAATATCGACTACCAACCCTTACCACTGTTCGCATTCCCGCAGGAGTTGATGGTAAAGCGATCGCTCGGCAGTTACTCAATGAACATAATATTGAAATTGGCGGTGGTCTTGGCGAATTAGCTGGTCAAGTCTGGCGCGTGGGACTGATGGGCTTTAATAGTCGTAAGGAAAGTGTTGACCAACTTATAGCAGCACTAGAGCAAGTTTTACCTAAGTAGTTTCGAGGTGATTAGGTGCGTTAACAGTCGCGTAACGCACCTGAATATTAAAGGTGATCGCGCTAAAATTTATCTATGTTATGGATATCAGATATTTAGGTAAATGGTATTACTGCGAGAAAAAACCAACAACCACCAGAGGCAAAAGTATTAAGACAGATATAATCAAAACAAGCGTTGCTGGCTCAATTTTTATTTGGTTATTGTGTGGATCGCGCATTTGGGATTCTCTTAATCAATTAATTATGTTGGCTCATCTGTAAAAATTTTTACTACTTTTTTCAAGGTCTATTTGATTAATAAATGTAAATATTTTAGCTAGTTGAGTATCTGAAATTTACATCTTTTTTATTTTCAAAACTCTTAATTCTTAAATTCATTGCCCCATTAGTTTATTTTTTCCAAGGGAGTTTAGTACCCATTTCTGTAAATGCTGAAAAAATCAAATAGAGAATAAGTAACCCTACTCCAGTAAAGAAAGCTAATAAATCGTTATCCATAACTAAATTTAAGTTGATTCGTTGCTTCGTAAATATTCAATTGCGGCCTCTAATTTTGAAGGATAACTTTCAGCAAATCTTTCAAACCAAAGTCCTTCGGTCAAAAATGGATCTATTTTAGCTAACCATTCTTTTGCCTCTACTTTTAAAGCCTCCATTTGTCTGGCTTTTAGTTGTTCTTGTCGAGTTCGTTCCTGTTCTAGTTCTTGCTGTCTTTTTAATTCCTCAGTAGCATCTTTTTCTGTGAAATCAGCCTTAACTTCTGCTAAAAGATTATCTATTGAAGATGCTGATTTTGACGATGGTCGAATCAACGATTTGGCTGTAGTTAATTTTGGAAGCTGCTGTCTAGGTTGCACTTGTTCGTATTCAGTTTTCAGTTCGGCTAACAGCTTATCAATAGAATCCATTTGTACAATTCCTATAAAACGGACAGCTATATTCTCTTTACAATTTTTGAACCACAAAAAAATAATTTTGAAAGAAAGTTTTAATTTAACTATTATTTTAGATAGTTAAAAACTCTCTATTACCTAATTCTTTTTTACTTAATTTTACTAGTCATTAATTGCATTTAGTAGCACTTCTGATAAACTCATATCTTCCATATCTTCCATAGTAACTGTATCACAGATATCAAACTTAGCACCAGCTCCTTGGAGTTCATCATCTAACACTTTGAGAAAACGGGTAGCTTGCTGATCTGTACCTACTTGAATAAAAGAAATGGCTAATTCTTCATCTCGCTCCATGCGGCGAGAAGCTTCAATAATTACCCTCATAACTGCTTTGCGATCGTCTGGTTCACCATCAGTAACCACTAAAATTGTTTCACCATTGGGCTTAGTTTGAGCGGCTCCTTTGCGTTGAAAATAATCATCAGTTGCATGTTTTAATACGCCTGCTAAGTCAGTTGTACCAGAGGGATCGTTTTCCCGAAAAATTTGTGCTACCTTGCTGGCTGTCACATTTTCGTAGCGCTTAAATTTACCAGAAAATACATAAATAGTAATCCCATCTGGGTCAAACTGCTCGCATTTACTAGCTAAAGCTAAAGTAGATTCCTGTGCTGCTAGCCATCTGCTTCTACCACCCTTTTGATCTGGGGTAGCCATGCTGCCACTTTTGTCAATAATTAAGGTGTAATCCCGATTTTCTAACATTTATATATTCCTCAAATATTTCGTCATAAATTCTAATTCTTGAATCAGTTTTTGACCAGATTCAATATCCTCCAAGATGTTCATATCTTCCTTTAGGAGATAAAACTGATAAAATTATCTTTTTTCAGTCGATTATGGCGTTAGTTAATACATCTACAAGGCTCATTTCTTCAAGGTCATCTAAAGTAACTGTATCGCAAATATCAAATTTTGCGCCAACACTTTGTAATTGGTCATCTAAAGCTTTTAGAAATTTAGTTGCTTGGGCATCTGAACCTACTTGAATAATTGAAATTCCTAATTCTTCATCACGCTCCATCTGACGAGTAGCATGAATAATAACTTCAAACACAGCTTTGCGATCGTCTGGTTCACCATCAGTAATGATTAAAATTGTTTCTCCATTTGGCTTGCTTTTACCAGCGGCTTTACGTTGAAAGAAATTATTTATTGCATCTTGGAGTACGCCTGCTAAGTTGGTTGTACCGGCAGGATCGTTTTCGAGATATATCTGTGCGACTTTAGCTGAGGTTACATCATCGTAGCGTTTGAATCTACCGGAAAACACGTAAACAGTAATCCCATCTGGGTCAAACTGTTCTGCCTTTCTTGCCAAAGCGAGTGTAGATTCTTGGGCTATTTCCCATCTAGTTCTACCACCCACCTGGTCGGGTGTGGACATACTACCGCTTTTGTCAATGATTAGTGTATAGTCGCGATCGCTCATCATATTTATTCCTGTGATTGCCCTGTGGTTCTAGTCTAACTCCGTTTTTTTACTAGTAACCAAGGGTTTTAAGCTTTTGTATCAATTATCTCATTTAGCAAAACTGCGTTACAGCTGATTAATAGAGATGAATGCCATTGCCTGGTGTCTTTGTTGGCGAAATTTCCCCAGTAAATGATTATTTGATAATTATTAAATAAGTATTAAATTTTAATAAAAAGTATTAGTAAATTATCTCAGTATAAGTGGTGACACATCTGAAAATACCAAAACTTAAAGATTAGCTTATTTGTTGCAACTGTATTGAGTCTGGGAATAATAAATACTACTTATGCTGACACATAGTTAGCTAAGCAGCTTTTGTTTAGCTTGGTTTTAGACATAAACTCGGGTATGAACCATCCCAGATTCCTAAATAATCGCGCACAAAAACAAAACATTCATCAGCCTCACTTCTCTTTAGCGTTTCTGCATCTGATGATTAATAGCATACTTGACCCAATTTTCGTCAAAGACCGTCAACATCACTGGGTACTAATCAACGATAGCTTCTGTGATTTCGTCGGTCACAGCCGAGAAGAATTAATTGGCAAGTCAGATTATGATTTTTTTCCTCGAACGGAAGCTGATATTATTTGGGAAAAAGATGAACTAATTTTTACTACAAAGATTTTTGATGAAAATCAGCATATTTGTACTGATGCTGAGGGTAGAACTCATCTCATTTATATAAAAAAGTCTTGCTTTGAAGATGAAACTAGTAATAAATTTCTGGTAGGTAGTATTCGAGACCTTATTTTGCAAAATAAAGCTAATGAAGCAGGCAACGTTAGTAATATTACTGATACAACAAAACTAACACAAACTTGTGAGATACTTTGGGAAACCGTCGAAGAACTGCGCCAACAAAACAAAGAACTAACAATCGCTTATCAAACAGCAGAATCAGAACGTCGGCGTTACCAAGATGTGGCGGATAGTTACTTAGTCAAGGATAGCCAACAGCAAGCCAAATTAGGTGAACGTCAACAAATAGAGCAAGATTTACACCGTATTAATGCTGTGCTGCAAGCCCAGCAAGAAGCTTCGATTGACGCAATTTTAATTATTGATGAAAATCGTCAAGTTGCATCATATAATCAGAAATTTTGTCAATTATGGCAAATTCCGCCACAAATTATCCAAACAGGCGACGATCACCAACTGCTGGGATGGGTACTAGACCAATTAATCAATCCAGAGGAATTTCTGTCTAAAGTGGAGTTTCTTTATCAACATCCAGAAGAAAGTATCCGTGATGAAATTTTACTCAAATGTGGAAAAACTTTTGACCGCTATTGTGCGCCTGTATGTAGATATGAAGCCGTAGAAGACTATTACACTAGGATTTTGTATTTTCGCGACATTACCGAATATAAGCAAGCAGAAACAGAACTGAAAGCTTCACAGCAAAGACTGGCCTTGCTGATTGAACAAACACCTTTAGCCATTATTGAATGGAATACCAACTTTGAAATTCAAACATGGAATCGGGCAGCAGAAAAAATCTTTGGATACAGCCCAGAGGAAATGCTAGGAAATCCTTTTGAGATTATAATTCCGGAAAATGTAAGAAAACACGTAAATAAGATTGCTACTGCTTTGTTAACACAAAAAGGAGGCAGTTTTAGTGTTAACGAGAACGTCACTAAAGATGGTAAGACAATGGTCTGTGAGTGGTATAACAACCCCTTAGTAGATGCTGATGGTCAGGTGATTGGCGTTGCTTCGATGGTGTTGGATATCACAGAAAGCAGACGAGCAAAACAAGCCTTACTAGAGTCAGAAGAACAACTACGACAACAAGCTGAAGAACTTCAACAAGCACTTGAGGAACTTCAACGCACCCAAATTCAGTTGATTCAAAGTGAAAAGATGTCGAGCTTGGGTCAATTAGTTGCAGGAGTGGCACACGAAATTAATAACCCAGTGAATTTTATCTACGGTAACCTCAACCCTGCCAATGAATACACCCAAGATTTACTTTCACTTTTGGAACTCTACGAAAAATACTATCCTCAACCCGTGCAAGAAATTCAGAATTTTGTAGAAGCGATCGAACTCGACTTTTTGAAGTTAGATTTGCCACAAACACTCAACTCCATGAACATTGGTGCAAACAGGATTCGCGAGATTGTGCTTTCTCTGCGAACTTTTTCCCGCTTAGATGAAGCTGAAATGAAAGCAGTTGACATCCATGAGGGGATCGATAGTACTTTGATGATTTTGCAAAACCGCTTCAAGGCTAACGACCACCGCCCAATAATTGAAGTAATCAAAGAATATGGCAAACTACCTTTAGTTGAATGTTACGCTGGGCAGCTAAACCAAGTATTTATCAACATTTTGACAAATGCGATCGATGCTTTAGAACAGCGAGTAGAGAATGGGGAGATTATAAAAAACCTTCCCACACCCCCAATGCCCTGTTTACCTACTCTATGCCCAACTCTGAAGATTCAGATTCGTACCGAATTATTGGAGCAAAATCAGGTAACAATTGTAATTGCCGACAACGGATTGGGAATACAAAAAGATGTACAAAAACAAATATTTGATCCGTTTTTTACTACTAAGCCCATCGGCAAAGGTACGGGAATGGGACTTGCTATCAGCTACCAAATTGTTACAGAAAGACATAGTGGTTCCTTACAATGTATTTCGCAACCAGGACAAGGAACTGAGTTCATAATTAAAATTCCCTTAAACCAGGGTATGTCAAGATAATTCGTACTCAATCGGCTAATCTGCCACAGGACAAATGACTAATGACAAGTTTAATTATGAATTAGTAATTTTCTATACCTCTAATTCTTGAGCAGGTTTGATTTGCTCAAGAATTTCCCAGATTTGCTGTAACATTGGCTCTAAACCGATGCGGGTAACTGCTGAAATTAAAAAAACCGGGGCGTAGGAGAGATGATTTAGTTGGGTAGCTAATGCCTCCAAATCGACAGTTTCGCGATCAACTGCATCAACTTTATTCAACGCCACAATTTGCGATCGCTCTGCTAAACCTCTTCCATAAGCTTTTAATTCTTGCTGAATTGTATTATAGTCTCTAACCACATCATCACTGGTGGCATCAATTAAGTGCAGTAGCACCCGTGTGCGCTCGATATGACGCAAAAAATCGTGTCCTAGTCCAGCCCCTTGGGCAGCTCCTTCAATTAATCCGGGAATGTCAGCGAAAACAGTACCATCGCCAGTAGGTTTTCTGACTACACCCAAATTAGGGATCAGGGTAGTGAATGGGTAGTCTGCAATTTTTGGACGTGCAGCTGATAAAGATGAAATTAAAGTCGATTTACCAGCATTTGGTAAGCCAATAATCCCGACTTCTGCCAAAAGTTTCAACTCAAGACGTAATTGCTTTATTTCCCCTGGTAATCCTGGGAGAGCGTATTCGGGGGCGCGATTACGGTTACTTAAAAAATGCTGATTTCCCAGTCCACCTTTACCACCTTGAGCAACAAGCAAAGTTTGCTGAGGCTCAATTAAATCCCCGAACAATTCGCCTGTTTGGGCATCATAAACGGCTGTACCACAGGGAACTTCAATCATCAAATCTTTGCCATTAGCCCCAGTACAATTATTCGGGCCTCCACGAGTACCGTTTTCGCCTTGAAAGCGGTGATTGTATCTGAAGTCCAGCAACGTTTGCAGGTTTTGCTCGGCAACAAAAATTACCGAACCACCTCGCCCTCCGTTACCACCAGAGGGGCCACCAGCTGGCACGTACTTCTCGCGCCGGAAGGCCACAATACCATCGCCGCCCTTGCCAGCTGCAACTTCAATTTCTGCTTGGTCAATAAATTGCATAGTTAGTCATTAGTCATTAGTCATTAATCATTGGTCATTTGGAATATTACCAATTGATAAACCCGTAATTCTCGAAATCTCCTACTTGAGATTATGCTACCTAAGTTAATGACTAATGACCAATGACTAAATATATGGTGAAATATCTTCACCGCATTTATCTGCCAAATAGGAGAGGGCGCGGAAACGTAAGCCTACCAGTTGTTCATACAATGGGTTAATTTTACACATCGGAGGTATATGCACAATCTTACGTTTAAATAGGGTGACATCGCGTTCAAAGGGGCACTGGGAGGGAATCATTTTACACAAAAAGCGGGCTACTCTTGGGTCTTGGATATCTAATTGATCGAGCCAGTCGCGCACATGATGTAGTGCATGAATTTGGCGTTTTGTAAGCCCAGTTGCAGGGATGGCGGGGGTAATTTGCTGTGGATGTTCTAAGGTGTAACGCAGGGCTTGGAGTAAACTCTCTGGCTGTTCTAAGGCTTGGCAAAACTGTTGCAGAACTTTATCTTCACTGGGAGAATAAGTACCATCTGCGATCGCTACCATCACCGCTGTCCTTAAGAAATTTTCCGCTGCTGTACCTTTACCCAACACTGCGGCTAATTCTTCAGGCGTAATAATCTCTAATGAGTCCCATTGAATCTTAGGAGCTAATTCATGTTTAGTGATACTGGCAATTATTTGCTGTTCTTGCTCATCAAAATTACCATCAGCCCAAGCAACAGTAAGCAGTCCACGTAACCAAGCGGCAATTTGTTCGCTGCTGTAGGGGGATTGAACGGTACTCGTCATAAACTCACGCTTCACGGTTTCCTCGATTAATACTAAGCTACCTTGGAAGATAGCTAAACTGTTACTACGGTTATACTTTAATGTTCATAGTATAGATGGCTATTTTAGTAACCATTTGGAGCAAAATCAGAATATACAAATCCGGTTTGATTTCTGAAAAAAATCCGTACATCTCTAATTCTTTACTTTTGTGTTCCTTATCTCTACGAGTAATTTTAAAAAGTCAGATACTAGTCTTAGATAAAAGGATTATCGATAGTAACATAAATCGAGTGGGTGGCTAAAGAACTATGCATTTCATCAATGTCATGAAAGCGGGATAAGAGATTGGCTTTACAACGCCATTGCCGCTGACGAAGCTGATGCAAAAGTTTCGAGCTATCTTGCTCTATATGTGCATATTTGTTTAAAGCAATTTTTACTTCTGCTAAAAGTACTTGCTCATCTACCAAGCCTCCCACCCCAAAAGCATTAATTAGCCCCAACAAATTATTGTTGAAAAAGTAGTAAGCCAAGCGTTCGTCAGCAGCAACAGTATTTTTACACACTGTATGGCTTCTGTTGCTAAAGCCAGGGAGGATGCTATCTAAATGTTCACTAAAAGCTGGGTGACAATAATAATCTTGATTATCACGGAAAAAGAAGCGGTAAGGATAACCATCTTGTAGTTGTAAAACACTATTTTGTTGATGCGCTTCTAACCCTATGCCATAGGTGAAGTAAAGCCAAAGAATCGGCTCTAAGGAAATTGTTAGGTAACGGCGAAACCAATCGCGGCTAACCTCATTTGTGGTGCGTTGTTCGCGCTCTGCGAGTAAGTTGATGATATTTGTTAAGCGCGAACCATAATTAAGCATAGCATCTTGACATAGGGATATTAAACAAGTTACATCAGTGGCAGGATTGGCTGGGAAAACATTTTCTCGCAATAGCGAAGCGAAGCCACTACTTGGTTCGCCGTCTATTTTCAAAGTGATGTAGGCAGGCTCTCGGATAATATAAAATTGTGGGAAGCGATCGCTCAGTTGGTTACCAACTTCGGTATTCAATAATTGATAAAGTTCTACCGCTCGTTTTAACTCTTTATACGAGATAGCCCGCATCGAGTTAGTTATCTTCACGTTTAAAGACAGTTTGAGCATGAACCTTGCATCAGGATGATAAACTGTGCGAATTGAAGAAGTAGGCATAAAATCTCGCCCTTGCAACCCCAAATCTTGCAGTAATCCTTGATTTAATAACTGCTGCACTACTGCTTGATGGCAGAGAAAATTTGCTTGCCAAGGATGCACCGGTAATAAAGCATATTCATCTTGGCGGCAGTAGTTAATCTTGAAATTTTCATCCACCCAGGTATCTGCCAATAGTTCTGCTTTGATCAGTTCTATAGCTGTTTGTGGCAATGCTGAACCAGACTGCACTATCGACTGATGGGCGCGAAAGTAGTGCAGAGGAAAACGCCCTTTCAATTCTGGAGAATAAGTAGCTAATTCATTCTGCGTAAAACCTTGATGGCTTTTTGGTGTTGGGTGTAAAGGATGCCCAAAAACTAGTGCTTGTTCGGTTTCAATAAAATTACTTTTGAAAGCATAAAGAATATCAGCATCCTGTCGCCGCTGCCGAACAAACTGTTCTATATTCCAACAGCTTTGTACTACTCGCCGTAGCAATTCGTCCTCATGCCCATTGCCACCATCAGCTGAGGCCAATTCTTTTGTCAACAGACCAATTAAGGTAATGTAATCGACTTCTAAAAGAGTCGTTTTTCCTACTACCTGATAATAAATTGGAAAGTAAAATAAATGGCGTCCAGTTAATGAATAATAGCGTAAACCAGCCAATATTTGGATGTTTTGACGCTCTAAGTAACAACAGATTAATACCTCTGCTTTGGTACGAGTAAATACCTCATTTATGACATTGTCTATTACTTGAGTATCGGCTTTTATGCTTTTGCCCGCCCCAGTTTCTCGCAGGTAACAATTAAAAAAGCTTTGAATTGTTGCTTGTTCAGCAATTTCTTTTTCAGTACGATTTATAATTAGTTGTGGCATTGCAGCAGTAATGATGGTTTGCTTTATCATTTCAATTTTGGCTGTAATTAATTAAGGATTTTTGAGTCCATAACTAATACCAATTGAAAAAAATTCGCGATAAATATATTTTGATACAGAAGTATCACTTTGCAAACCAACATTTAGGCATAACTGATATCGTCCTATGACTCTCTCTAGGAGAATATTCTGGAATCCCTGTTGCAAAATAGTTTACGCAAGAATCAATATTTTAGGTTTGATATGAGAATTTAATGCCCAAATCTCTAACTTTGCCTTGGTTTGGTGATTTTGTATTTGATTTTTCTTTGATCAGAGTGATGAAACAGAGATATGATGTCCGGCTGAACGCATAAAAGGACAAGGGAAGGGAGAAACAAAAACACAAGTCACAAACGCTCTTGCGAACGCCGGAAAGACTTGTTGTAAGTTCTCCCATGAATCATCTTGTCACTTTGCCCTCTTCAATGACTGCTCCCTAGTCCCTTTTAGACAATTCCTCCATCCTGCTGCGATCGCAATTGTGTTTCTGGCTGAATTGAACCAGCAGGCAAAGCTCTATGTCCATCCAAAGTTCCATTTGGAGAATCTGGAGGATTTGAGCCTCCGCCTCGCCGACGATAAAATATCGCTCTAGCCAAACTCTTAACCAGAATATAGAGAATTGGCACTAAGAACAAACTCAAGAATGTCGAAAGCAGTAGCCCTCCAAACAGTGCTGTCCCCAAAGACCAACGACTACTTGCTCCTGCTCCTTCAGAAATCACCAAGGGTAAAAATCCTAGGAGCGCTGCAAAGGAAGTCATTAAAATCGGTCGCAAACGTTCTTGTCCAGCTTTCACCGCCGCCCGCGTGTAGCTCATGCCCTGCTCGTGCAGCTGATTGGCAAATTCCACAACTAAAATCGCGTTCTTGGCGGCTAAACCAATTAATGTCACCAGACCTACCTGGCAATAAATATCATCTACTACTTTGGGAAATAGGCTACCTGCCATGAAAATATTCGATCGCAACCAAATCGCTGTCATTGCTCCCAAAACTGCCAGAGGAACCGTCAACAAAATAATAATTGGGTCAATGTAGCTTTCATACTGAGCTGACAGTACCAAAAATACAATCGCGATCGCTAAAGCAAAAATCAGTCCGGTAGCTCCTCCAGATGTCTTTTCTTGGAGATAAGTCCCTGTCCACTCGTAGCCAAATCCCTGAGGTAAAACCTCTGCTGCTAGTTGTTCCATCGCTTTAATCGCCTGTCCAGAACTCGCACCAGGAGCAGGAGCGCCTTGGACTTTGATTGAGCGATACAAGTTATAATGCGAGATTGTTTTCGGCCCCACAAAGGGAGTAACTTTTACCAAATTACTCAGGGGAATCATCGCCCCAGTTGATGAGCGAACGTATAACTTGCCAATATCATCAGGATTTGACCGGAAAACTCCATCTGCTTGGACATATACCCGGTACTGTCGCTGTCCTTGAACAAAGTCATTCACATATTGTGACCCCAAGTAAGATTGCAACGACCCAAAGACATCATTAATCTCCACATTCAGAGCTTTGGCTTGATTGCGGTTTACCTGAATTTCAAACTGGGGAGTGTCTGCGGTGAACTGAGTAAAGACTCGTTGGAGAGCAGGGTTTTTATTTGCTGCGGCAATGAACTTTTGAGTGGTATCAACCAAAGTTTGAATCGGCGCACTGCCCGTGCGGTCTTGAATGATAAACTCAAAACCACCCGTAGTACTTAACCCTCTAACTGGAGGAGCATTCACAGCGATCGCTCTAGCTTCGGTAATTGTAGACAGCTTTTTATTTAGCCCCTGAAGTATGCCATAAACAGATTGAGATTGTTCGGCTCTCTCTTTCCAAGGTTTCAAGTTAGCAAAGGCAATACCTAAATTAGAAGCGTTGCCATCGAAACCAAAGCCACTAATCATAAAACTAGCTCTCACTTGGGGAAGCGCTGTGATTTCCTTGACAACCTGGTTCATTACGGATTCTGTATACTTCAAAGAAACCCCGTCAGGCCCTTGGACAATTACAAAGAAGTAGCCTTGGTCTTCCTCTGGAATAAATCCGGTAGGCACTGTTTTGTACATGAAAACCGTTGCCAGTAAACCAGCGATAAAAACTCCAATCACAACTGCCTTAATATGGGTAAGATAGCTCACAAACCTGACATATCGGCGGGTGAACCAGCCAAATCCTCGATTAAACTGTGTAAAAAACCAGCCTAAAGGGCCGCGTGGAGTTTGAGCTGGGCGCATCAGGATCGCTGCCATACTCGGAGAGAAAGTTAAAGCATTGAAAGTCGAAATTCCAATCGAACAAGCAATGGTTAAGGCAAATTGTTTGTAGACAATACCAGTAGTGCCGGGGATGAATGCAACCGGAATGAATACCGCCATCAATACCAGTGAAGTAGCAATGATTGCTCCCGTCAACTCTTTCATCGCTTCCACCGCTGCATCAAACGGCTTCAAGCCCTGTTCCAGTTTGACTGCAACAGCTTCCACGACAATGATTGCATCATCAACGACAATACCGATCGCCAAAACGAAACCAAATAAGGTCAGTGTATTAATTTGAAATCCTAAAACCAAAAGAGCTGCACATGTCCCAATCAAGGACACGGGTATCGCAACAGTAGGAATGATTGTGGTACGCCAGTCTTGTAAAAAAACAAAAATTACTAAGACCACTAGCACAATCGCCTCAACCAGGGTGTGTAGCACCTCTTCTAAGGAAATTTCCACAAATGGAGTGGTATCAAATGCTAGCTCGGCTTTGAGTCCTGGTGGAAAACTCTTTGCTAATGTTGCAATTTGTTCTTCAACAGCATGGGCAACTTGTAAAGCATTACTGCCTGGAAGTTGATATATCCCTAAACCCACAGCAGGCTTAGGAGCATTTCCTGGAAGGGTGAATTTGGCATCAGCAAGATAGCTCTCTGCTCCTAGTTCAACTCGACCGACATCTTTAACTTTAACTAGGGTATTAGTGTTCGCAGTACCACTTTGACCCACCTTCAACACCATCTCCTCAAATTCAGCCGCATCTTTGAATCGACTGCTTGCTCGTAAAGCAAATTCAAAGCTTTGATTATCTGGGGCTGGTTCCTTACCAATTGCCCCTGCACCTACCTGAATATTTTGTTCTTGCAGGGCAGTTGTCACATCTTGAGGAGTTAGTTGATGTTGAGCAAGCTTGTTGGGATCGAGCCAAAGACGCATTGCATATTTGCGTTCTCCAAAAATAGTGGCTTTTCCTACACCAGGAATTCGTTTAATCTGATCGAGAATAAATAGGTCAACATAATTACTAATAAAAATGTTGTCATATTCGTTATTTTCTGAGAAGAACCCAAATACGAGAAGCAAACTACTTGATGCTGTTTCAACAGTCACACCAGTTCGTTTAACAGTATCCGGCAATTGAGGATCGGAGAGAGCTTCTTTATTTTGAACGTTTACTTGAGCAATATCACTATTAACATTAGTTGGGAAGGAAACAGTTATATTGCTTGAACCATCATTACCCGTATTAGAAGATATATAAGATACATCTTTAACTCCATTAATTTGTCGCTCAATAATGTTAGTAACAGTGCTTTCTGTTGTTTGAGCATCTGCACCAATATTATTGGAGCTAACAGTGATTTGCACCGGGGCCAGATCTGGTAGCTGAGAAATCGGCAGGATAGGAATACAAATGCTTCCTAGCAGCAAAATGATGAATGTACAGACAGTAGTCAGAACTGGGCGTCTGATAAAAGTGTTGACAAACATAGGCTAGGGATTGGGATTGGGGGCTGGGGATTGGGGAATAGGAGCTGGGTAATGGCAAGCAGAGAGTAGAAGAATTGCAGCAAGTCTTTCCCCAGAACTTTGCACCTGGAGCATCTTGTGCCCAATTCCCAGTCCCCAATTTTCAGTCCCCAATCCCCAATCTCCAATCCCTGACTTATTAAAAGTTTTTATCGCAAACTGTCTCAAAAGTCCAAGATATATTGCTATAACCAAAAAGAATAAATAAAAACTATTAAACAGCATGGATGCAGATTTACGCTTGCTTCGTTACTTTGTTGCCGTGGCTGAAGAGTTGAACTTCACCCGTGCTGCTGAACGCCTATATATCTCACAACCAGCATTATCTAAGCAAATTCGCCAACTAGAGCGGGAATTGGGCATTGAATTACTGCGCCGTAATAGTCGAGAAGTGAAACTGACTGCTGCTGGTGAAGCACTCTTGCCTTTAGCCGAAGGACTAATCGAAGATTGGCAGTTTACTTTATTAAAGCTGCGAGAAGTAGCAGCAAGGGAAACGCAGACATTGCGGGTTGGTTTTATTTGTCGGATTGGCAATGAATTAACAAAATCTATCCTTTCACGGTTTCAAGCCCTACAACCAGGATGGAAGGTGGCGATTCGTTTCTTTGAGTTCTCAGATCCTACGGCTGGACTACTTTCTGACAATACTGATGTTGCTTTATTATGGTTACCAGTTCCCAAACAAGAAAAATTATTCACTGAAATCTTATTGGTTGAGCCAAGATGGGTTGCTTTATCATCTGAGCATCCACTGGCGCAGCGCGAAGTCTTGCAGATAGCTGATTTGGTTAATGAACCGTTTATTTCAGTACCCGCTGAAACAGGAATATGGCGAGATTACTGGTTAGCAAAAAATGAGCGTGACGGACATCCAATCGTTTTTGGCACGGAAGTAAATAATACTAATGAAGCAATGGAGGCGGTGATTAATAATCAAGGAATAGCACTAGTTTCGGAAAGCAGCACACAAGTTTACATGTTGTCCGGACAAACTTTCCGCCGAGTTGAGGATGTCAGCCCCAGTGTGCTAGCTGTGGCGTGGCGACGAGATTCTTTAAACAGCGTTGTTCAAGACTTTGTGCAAGCTTGTCTTGATGTGAGTCAGCCAAGTAGCTGAATGATGACTGGTGACTGGTGACTGATGGCTGTTGAGTGTGAGCAGGGGAATATTTTTATTTGTCAGTCCCAAAACAGAAGTCACTATAATGTGCAATAAATCACCTATGATATCTCCGTAGCAAGTGAAACGACGCAATTATAACGTTTTTGAGACTGCTTCCCTACGATCGCAATCACGGTTATTTGAACGGACATGATATCACCAGCATTGGCTTGGGGCGCTGGTGACTTTTGTGCTTGTCCTCTTCGATGACTTGCTTTTTTAATTTGTATGTGATAATTTCTGTTGTTATTAAACTACACTTATTCGACCGAGATAACGTAGTTTATAAATTAATACTATAGCTCAATGGGCAATTAAGACGAGAGTGATGGAGTTTAATTTTAGACTTTCATTCTGATCTAGGTAACTAAGAATCAAGAATGGCAGGCACTTGTCACGCCTAACTGTAGTGAAATTACCAAACTTCAGAAGACGCTTGACTGGATGCAGGAGCAAAAAATTTTACCGCCAAGGGTAGAGGTTGCTACTGGAATTTATTCTACAGCTAAGTAGAAGTTGAGAAAGCAAGGTAAAAAAGAGCATAATTTTCTCGTTTTTAAAACTTATTCAAAGGAGAGTAGAGGAATGATTTTAGCTGTAATTTCGGCAATTAATATCAATAAAGTTTTACAGCAGATTTCAACAAGCCTGAAGTACATTGTCTAGGTCTGGTAGCTAACTACAGAGCCTATTTTAATTCTGACTTCACCAATTCTAGTGTATTTGCCCTGACTGCTTACTAACTTTATCCTTAAGGAATTTAATACATGACCAAAGTTCTGATTCTCGATGCCAATCAACAACCGTTATACCCAGTGCGTATCAGCCGTGCTAGGCTGCTATTATCACAAGGTAAAGCTGCCGTATTTCAGCGATATCCCTTTACTATCATTCTCAAGGAGCCGTTTTCCCATTTAAAACTTGAGCAACTTGGGTTCAAAATTCACCCTGATGTCAAAAATAAAAAATAAAAATATAGTACTACGATCGCCAAAAGTAAAAAATTTCGTCATTAGGTTGGCACAATAAAACGAAAGTATTTAAATAAAGATTAAGTAAGCAACGACGTATATTGACGCCGACTTACTTAAATTAATGAGGAATATAGATGACGAACGATACTATTTTAGAACCATTACCAGAAGACCAATGGTTTGTTGAAAGCCCAGAACTGCGATCGCTTGTGGCAACAGTACGTAAAATTACGGAAGGTGCTACTGGTGTTAGTACACAAACTCTGGCTATATTAGAACCCTATTTTCAAGAGCTACTTACTCAACAGCAATGGTTACCAGAAAAATTTGCCCAGGTCAATCCTGAAAGTCAAATGGGCGGTGGTATTGGTCAGTGGCTACTTTATCGCGCTCAAGACCGTTCTTTGTCAGTATTTAGCTTGGTGATTCCTCCAGGTTCAACCACTCCCGTCCACGACCATTTAGCTTGGGGATTGATTGGTTTATACAAAGGCAATCAACAAGAAACAGTTTATCAGCGTGTAGATAACGGTAATGCCGCAGGACATGCACAATTACAAGTAACACAAGTGCGCTCGCTTCAAAGGGGAGATATTTACCGCCTCCTACCTCCAGATGGTGATATCCATGCGGTCAAAACCACATCTGAGAGCGAATCTGTATCTATCCATCTTTTAGGCAATGATACTGGTTGCATCTGGCGTCACCAGTTTATTCCAGAATCTCACAGCGTCAAATCTTTTCGCTCTGGATATTCCAATGCTCCTTGCAAAGAGGAGGATAAAGAATATGCCCAACTACGATAGACCGCAACCCCCTGTATTCGAGCAAGTTGAAGATGAACGTCTCCATCGCAAGCAACGCCTAGCCGCTGCTTTTCGCTTGTTTTGTCGCTTCGGCTTCTGTGAAGGCATTGCAGGTCATATTACAGTACGCGATCCGGAGTTTACAGATCATTTCTGGATCAATCCATTGGGCATATACTTCGGTCATATCCGAGTTTCTGACCTAATCTTGGTTAATAAAGAAGGTGAGGTGGTCAAAGGCGATGCTCAGGTCAATCAAGCTGCCTTCGTTATTCATTCTCAGATTCATGAGGCTCGACCTGATGTGATTGCAGCTGCACACGCTCATTCAATTTATGGCAAAGCTTGGTCGAGTTTGGGTCGTCTGCTTGACCCCTTAACTCAAGATTCTTGTGCCTTTTATGAAGACCATGCTTTGTTTGAAGATGATACAGGAGTATTAGATACCGAGCAAGGCAAGCGACTTGCACAAGCTTTAAGGGAAAACAAAGCTATCATCCTGCGTAACCACGGCATTTTAACTGTGGGACATACGGTAGATGAAGCCGCTTTTTGGTACATTAGTCTTGAGCGATCGTGCCAAGCACAATTGTTGGCAGAAGCCGCAGGTAGACCCAGTATTATTCAACACGAAACAGCCCGTTTAACACACACTCAAGTGGGAGCGCCTACAAGTGGGTGGTTTAGCTTCCAGCCACTTTACGAAAGGATTGTGCGGGAAGAACCTGATTTGCTCGATTAAGATTGTATTTTTCGAGTTGTGTTGTAAAAACGAGTAGGGAGTTGAAAAAGGAGACATTATTACTCAAATGAAATTTGTTGCTCAAATATTCAGTATTACTGCCTAATTCGTTCTGATTTATCTAGAATTTTTCTCTTCAACAAGTTTTTGCAACACAACCTTAAACGGTCTGTTCTATAAAAGTGATAATTGATTAACTTTTTTAAGTGTGGGCAAAACCACCCAGGTACAGCAGTTATTACGAGTTTTTAAACAGTCAAAAATATTTTTTACTTACGTAGAAGGAGGCTATATAGAAAGAGTTATTTATGTATACTACGGTATACATATAGGTTTATAGTATTTGTATAGATCGGAGAAATCATTTTGATGATTAGTTTAATTTTTCGCCTCTTGATTAGAAAGTGGATATCATCGATCCAGTTGAGAAATATCTTATTTAAGAACCAACAGAAATTATTCTCTTGCTCAGTACCAATTGCGGGAGCTTTTGTTACAGGGCTATGTTTGAGTTTGCTGTTTACCGCCTGCTCATCAACACCAACAGTTACTCCTACTACCAGTGCTACCTCTGCATCTGTAACTAATTCTACTAACAATAAAGCAACAGTAGTAAAATTTGGTTATCAAAAATCAACGATTTTACTCAGAACCAAGGGTGTTTTAGAAAAGCGTTTAGCACCAGAAGGTATAACTGTACAGTGGACTGAATTTCAAGCAGGACCCCAACTTTTAGAAGCGATGAATGTGGGTAGTATTGATATCGGCCCTGTAGGAGAATCACCACCAATATTTGCTCAAGCAGCAGGAGCATCACTGATTTATGTTGTTGGTACTGCTGCTACTCCAGCCAGTTCAGCAATTCTTGTTCCGGAGAATTCATCAATTCAAAAACTTACTGACCTTAAAGGTAAAAAGGTTGCCTTTCAAAAAGGCTCTAGCGCTCACTTATTGTTAGTCCAAGCATTAGAAAAAGCAGGATTGAAATATACAGACATTGAACCTAAGTATTTGGCACCAGCCGATGCTCGTGCTGCATTTGTTAAGGGTAGTGTAGATGCCTGGGTGATTTGGGACCCCTTCTATGCAGCAGCTCAAGAGGCAACTAAAGCGAGAGTTTTGATTGATGGTACAGGAATTAATAAACAGGGAGGATATTATTTAATGAGCCGCAAATTTGTCACGGAAAATTCCCAAACTGTAAAAGTAATACTAGAGGAAATTCAAAATTTAGAAGAATGGTCTAAACAAAATAGAGAAGAAGTAGCAAAAACTCTAGCACCTGCGTTAGGAATTGACCTAGAAACGATGAGAAAAGCAACTAACAGGCGGACTTTTGGTCTTGTAGCAATTGATGACAATCTGATAAATTTACAGCAAGGTGTTGCAGATACCTATTATAAATTGAAGTTAATTCCCAAACAGGTGAATGTCAAAGATGCTGTATTGACAAAAGAACAATATACTGCGTTATCACCCAAAACTTAGTTTAGAATTAGGAATAAAATTCCAGAATTCAGAAGTTAAAATAATATAAAAATTTAACTCCTAAATTCCCTTTTTTCGTGGTGAATCATGCCAAACCCACAATTATAAATTTTCAACACCAGTTGCTTGATTTCAGGAGCCACTCCGCCCTTGGTGGTTCTAAGAGTTGTAGGAAGTGGCGTGAAATCCCAAAACCGCACTGGCTCCTCCTGAGTACTGAATTCTGACTAAAAAAAACTGACAATTTTGAAATTTGGAATCGGAGAATTAATTATGACTAATCCTATAGAATTACTGCGATCGCGTTACGGTGAAATTCCCTTCAATCTGGAAATTGCCTGGAATGATTCTCTGACATCACTATTATCTCACCGTTCGATTCGTGCTTATCTATCCGACCCTTTACCAGCAGGAACCCTGGAGTTGCTAATTGCAGCTGCTCAATCTGCATCTACTTCCTCGAATTTGCAAACTTGGAGTGTGGTAGCAGTCGAAAATCAACAACGCAAAGATGAGTTATCCAAGCTAGCAGGGGATCAAGCACACATTCGACAAGCACCTTTATTCTTAGTGTGGTTAGCAGATTTAGCGCGTCTAACTCATGTTGCTGACAGTTGCGGCATATCTCATGATGGTTTGGAATATTTGGAAATGTTTGTCATGTCAACAGTTGATGCTACATTGGCGGCGCAAAATGCCACAGTAGCAGCTGAGTCCCTCGGTTTGGGAACAGTATATATCGGTGGAATCCGCAATCGTCCCCAAGAAGTAGCACAGATATTGAATTTGCCTGACTCTGTTTATGCTGTATTTGGGTTGTGTGTAGGTTATCCAAATCCAGAAGTGGCTGCTGCAATTAAACCACGGTTACCACAATCAGCTGTGCTACACCGGGAAACTTATAAATTAACAGAACAAGACGAAGCGATCGCTCACTACAACGACATCATCAAAGAGTTCTATATTGAACAAAAGATGAATATTGCTGGCGATTGGTCAGAACACTCAGCCGGACGCGTCGCAACTGTCGAGTCGCTCAGAGGACGCGATCGCTTGCGAGAAGTTCTAAATAACTTAGGCTTCAAGTTACTATAAGCAGGAATCAGAAATGAAAATTCTGACTCCTGAATTCTGTTCAATAAACAAAAAATATCAAAATTATGGATTTGCAACTCCGTGGCAAAGTCGCCTTAGTAATAGCTGCTAGTAAAGGTTTAGGCAAAGCTACAGCAAGGCAATTTGCCCGTGAGGGTGCAAAGGTTGCCATTTGCGCCCGCAGTGAGTTAATTGACAAAACTGCTGCTGAGATTGCGAACGAAACAGATACACAAGTGCTATCTCTGCGTGCAGATGTTACCAACCAAGCAGATATTGAACGGGTAATTAATACCACAGTAGAGAAATTTGGCGGGTTGGATATCCTCGTTACTAACGCCGGAGGGCCACCAGCTGGCACTTTTGATGATATCGATTTAGCAACTTGGGAAACTTCGCTCAATTTAACTTTGCTGAGTGCAGTCCGCTTGGTAAAATACGCTTTACCTCACTTACGCCAGTCAACAGCAGCAGCAATTCTAACCATCACTTCCACCTCAACCAAACAACCAGTTCAAAATCTTGTATTATCTAATTCTCTTCGCTTAGCTGTGATTGGTTTAACTAAAACTCTCAGCCAAGAACTGGGTAACGATAAAATTCGCGTCAACAGCATTTTACCAGGTTGGACATATACAGAACGAGTTGAAGAATTAATTAATGCCCAGATTACTAAAACTGGTGAAACAAAACAAGCAGAAATTACCAAAATCAATGCAAAAGTTCCTTTAGGCCGCATGGGGACACCAGAAGAGTTTGCCAATGTTGCAGTATTTTTGAGTTCACCAGCAGCCTCATTTGTAAATGGAGTTATGCTGCAAGTAGATGGCGGAATTATTCAAGGAACATTTTAAGGTGTTGTCAAAATATTGAATCGTTCCTTGGCGATGGGAATCATTAATCGCAATTTCTCTAAATTTTCCTGTTGTGTACTCTGCAATCACACTGCGCCAAAATTTTTGAGCGACTGTATTTGTGTTAATTTGATAAATCTCCCACTTACCACAAAATCGGTCGAAGACTTGATAAGCAACCAACTTACCAATTCCTTGTTGCCTGTATTTTCGTAAAATAAAAAACTCTGCCATAGAATATTGACTGTCTGGAATATATGTGAACTGATTCACTAAAACAAATCCAGCAAGTTTTCCACCTACTCGCACAATGAACGGATAGCGATCGCCTTCGATCCAGTAATAGTCTAAATATGGGTATCCAAAATAACCATGTTCGTTGAGATCTTGATTTTCAAATTCTGAAAAGTCATACTGATAAAGCTCCATCATCTGTTGGATGAGTGGTTTGTCATCAATGGAAGCAGATAGCACCTTTATATACATAATCAATCAAGCAAAAACAATATTTCTTAATCTGATTCAAAACTAGTCACCGAAGCGTTTCAGACTTTAGTTGGTGTCAGCTGTAGCGATTGGTTTGCAATTGGACACGATATCAAAGCCTCTATCTGCAATAATAGTGATAGTACTTCAAGAAACAATAGACCTCTTGCTATAACCTGAAAACAACATTTTCTCTGATGTTTTGGCTTATCTTGACATAAATCCCAAACTGTGCATTTATTTATATTTTACTCAATTAAAAACAGCAATATCGCAATAACTCAAATATTCTTAATAGTAATTGCTTGACTTAAATAAAGTTTAATTATAAATTTTTGAATGGTGAAATATCTAATATCTTGTATTTTTGATTAAGCCTGTGTATATTAAGTTGCACTGAGAAAGAGAATAGCATAAATTTAGAGAAAATCTACATGCACAACCACAAATTGTTTAATGCAAACATCGACAACCATCGGGTTCTCTTAACTCCCAAAGAAATTAAATCGAAATTACCATTAACTCAATTAGCAGAACAAACAGTTTTAAGGTATAGAGAAGAAATAGAAGGGATTTTGGATTTTCGCGATCGCCGAAAATTCATAGTAGTTGGGCCATGTTCGATCCACGATCCCAAAGCAGCGATCGAATATTCCCAAAGATTGAAATCATTAGCAGAGCGAGTCCAAAATAAGCTACTACTAATTATGCGAGTCTACTTTGAAAAACCCAGAACAACTGTAGGCTGGAAAGGATTAATTAATGACCCAGAGATGGATGATTCTTTTCATGTAGAGAATGGTTTATTAATTGCACGCGAACTGTTATTAAAAATTACAGAATTGGGACTACCTGCTGCCACAGAAGCATTAGATCCAATCATCCCTCAATACATAAGCGAATTGATTACATGGTCTGCCATTGGGGCACGCACAACCGAATCACAAACTCATCGGGAAATGGCCAGCGGACTTTCCATGCCTGTTGGTTTTAAAAACGGTACTGACGGCAATATTCAAGTAGCTTTGAATGCCCTACAATCAGCTAGAAACCCTCATAATTTTCTAGGAATTAATCAAAACGGACAAGTCAGCGTATTTCAAACCAAAGGTAATGCCTATGGTCACGTTATTTTAAGAGGTGGTAGTCAGCCCAACTTTGATCCAGTCAGCATCAGTCTCGTAGAAAAGAAATTAAAAGAGGCAAATTTACCACCAAGAATTGTCATCGATTGTAGCCACGGCAATACAAATAAAGACTACAAACTACAGTCTGCTGTCTTAGAAAATGTTATTGAGCAAATATTGGATGGCAATACATCAATAGTTGGCATGATGCTGGAATCGAATATTTATGAAGGTAATCAACCAATTACTGGTAAAAAAGAAGAATTAAAATATGGTGTTTCTGTAACTGACAAATGCATTAACTGGGAAGAAACAGAGAAAATTATTTTGGCTGCTCATGAAAAACTGAAGTGACTTATTTGAGAAACTAGAATATTAATTCCGTATTCAAAAATTGTCTTTCTGGGGAAGATAAGGGAGAAAATACTATCTCTTCTCCCTCATCTGTTTTAAGAACATCGTAATCCGACAATTTCCTATTTTTCTTTGCTTAGAGTGATAAAGTGCTAATAACTATAAAAAACCATAAAATTGTTATTGGTTAGTGACAATCCAGGAGATAATTGTGCAAACTGCACCTGAGTAAACGCACCTGCGCTACCATCCACATCAAAGAACAATCCACCTGTAGTCGAGTTATATATAAATCGCTGACTACTTGTGGTTGCAGATGCTCCGGTTGTAAACTGACTAGCTTTTAGTACACCTGGTGATAAGTCGCTAATAAAACCAGCAATTGATATCTCAATTAGTTCATTAGTGGCGTTAAAGTCATAAATGCGCTCAACGCCTTCACTGAAAGTATTGAAAACAAAGGTATCAGTACCAGCTCCCCCATAAAGGCTATCATTACCGCTGCCACCATTTATGAAGACATCATTACCATTACCACCTTTGAGGGTATCATTACCGCTGCCACCTGTGAGGGTATCATTGCCATTATTCCCCACAATTAAGTCATCATAGTAAGAACCTGAAATATTTAATCCTTCGATATTCTTGTAGCTAACTAATCTCGTACCAGCCGTAATTTCTCCCTTGTTTGTAGTAGCATTGAATGTCGTTGTGATTCCTGCGGTAGCATTTCCAAAATCGACAGATAATAAATCGTTACCTGTCCCCCCATCTATTGTATCATTGCCATCATCGCCTGCATCAAGTGTATCGTTTCCATTACTCCCTACAATTAAGTCATTGTTAACTGTACCTGAGATATTTAATCCTTCGATATTCTTGTAGCTAATTAGTCTCGTGCCCTGTTTAATTGAGCCAGTATTAGTAGTAGCATTGAAAGTCGTTGTGATTCCTGTGATAGTATTATTGAAATAGATAGTTAAGGAATCGTTACCTGTCCCCCCATCTATTGTGTCATTACCACCATAGCCCGTATCAAGTGTATCGTTGCCATTGCTCCCTACAATCAAGTCATTGTAAACTGTACCTGAGATATTTAATCCTTCGATATTCTTGTAATTAACTAGTCTCGTGTCCTGTTTAATTGAGCCAATATTAGTAGTAGCATTGAAAGTCGTTGTAATTCCTTGACTAGTATCGTAGTAATTGAAGTACAATAAATCCTCACCCTTACCCCCATCTATTGTGTCATTGCCACCATAGCCCGTAGAAAGCGTATCGTTGCCATTGCTTCCCACAACGTTGTCATTATAGCCTGTACCTGAAATATTTAATCTTTCGATATTTTTGTAGCCGACCCCAGACATGCCCACTGCGATTGAGCCAATGTTAGTAGTGGCATTGAAAGTCGTTGTAATTCCTGTGGTAGGATTGCTGTAATCGACAGACAACAAATCGTCACCCTTACCCCCATCTATCGTATCTTTGCCACCACTGCCCACAGAGAGAGTATCGTTGCCATTGCTGCCCACAATGTTGTCATCGTAGGCTGTATCTGAGATATTTAATCTTTCAATATTCTGATAACTGACTCGATACTTGCCTGCTGTCATTGAGCCAATGTTAGTAGTGGTATTAAATGTTGTTGTGATTCCTCCAGTAGCATCGCTGTAATCAACTCTCAACAAATCGTCACCTTTACCCCCATCTACCGTTTGAGTCACTAAATAAGAGCGGACAGTATCTGGGGATGAGGTGCTTAGATACAGAGAATCATTGCCATCGCCACCAGAGAGTAAGTTATTGCCTGTTGAAATCTCAGCACGCAATGTATCGTCACCAGTGCCACCGTTGAGAGTATTATTGCCAGAGGAGGGATTGTAATAATCTCCACTACTGGTTCCGGTGACAAAGCCAGAGATGGAAAGATCATCATTGCCATCGCCACCAAAGAGTAAGTTATTACCTGTTGAAATCCCAGCATTTAAGGTATCATCACCAATGCCACCGTTGAGGGTGTTATTGCCTGAGGAGGAAAAATAATAGTCTACTCTATATCCATCATAGCCAGAGGTGGAAAGATAATCATTCCCATCCTCTCCAGAGAGTAAGCTATTACTTTCTGGAGACTCAGCGCGTAATGTATCGTCACCAGCACCACCATCGAGGGTGTTTTTGCCTGAGGAGCCAATGAAGTTGTATATTGTAGGAAGCTCAGAGGCGTTAAGAACATCATTGCCATCCCCGCCAGAGAGTAGGTTATTGCCTTTTGAAGCTCGAGCATACAATGTATCGTTACCAGCGCCACCATCGAGAGTGTTCTTGCCTGTTGAAGAGTCAACATTCAAAGTATCGTCACCAATACCACCAACAAGGGAGTTATTGCCAGTATCATCAATGAGGGTGTCATTCCCTAAGCCACCAATAAGAGTATCATTGCCTGCACCACCCCGTAAAAGGTCATCACCACTTTTGCCATCAATTTTATCATTGCCCCCTTGACCATTCACCACATCATCTGAGCTGTCTAAAGCAGTAATGTTGTTGTCTAGGTCATTGAGGAAAGTTACCGTGTTCTTGATGCCGATATTTGTATCAGTAGAGTCGGCATCAAGAACATTAAAATCATCGGTGATGCTAGTTTCCCCACTAAACAAGATATTACCAATGGCTGGTCTTGTACCATCCGCTTTGAGGTTCTCCAAATCTTCTAGTTTGAATTTTTGCAGGATGACTGTAAAACTCAAGTCTGCTAAATTTACAAAGCTGATTTCCAGATTGTTACCGTTCTGAGTGAGCAGCATATTTCTGGCGGAGTCTTCAAATGTGATAGTATCCACCTCGGCAATGACTGCTGCTGTTGGATTTGTTCCTTTACCTACCCCACCGAAATCGGTGATTGTATAACTACTTTCAGCCGAGTTATAAGTGTCGTAAACAAACGTATCGTTGCCACCGCTACCCGTTAAAGTATCCTTACCACGACTAGCTCTGATAGTATCGTTGCCATTGCTCCCTACAATGTTGTCATCATAGCGTGTACCTGAGATATCTAATCGTTCAATATTTTTATAATTAATCTGAGATGTGCCTACTTTAATCGAGCCAGTATCAGTAGCATGATTAAAAGTCGAAGTGATTCCCTCAGTTGCATTATCGGAATCGACGGTTAACAAATCGTCACCTGTCCCTCCGTCTACCGTTTGAGTTGCTAAGGAAGAGGGAGCAATATATGGGACAAACAAACTGAACGTATCATTGCCATCCCCTCCATTTAGGATGTTGCTACCCTGAACTCCACGGGTGTAAAAGTAATCATTCCCATCTTGTCCTGAAACCGTATTATTGCCAGTAGAATAGCTTATATCAAGGTAGTCATCCCCTGTATCCCCTGTGAGAATGTTATTTCCAGAGGAATAGGAAGCATCAAGGGTATCATTGCCCAGACCACCAATGAGAGTATTATTGCCCGTACCACCCCGCAGCAAATCGTCACCACTTAAGCCATTTATTTTGTCATTGCCCCCCTGACCATTCACCACATCATCTGAGTTGTCTAAACCTGTAATGTTGTTATTCAGGTCATTGAGGAAGGTGACTGTGTTCTTGATACCAATGCTTGTATCGGTAGAGTTGGCATCCAGGACATCAAAACTATCAGTGATACTAGTTTCCTCAAACCCATTAAACAAGATATTACCTATGGCTGGTCTTGTACCATCCGCTTTCAGGTTATCAAAGTTTTCTAATTTGAAGTTTTCCAGGATGATTTTTGTGTTATATCCCCCTTCAAAACTGATTTCTAGATTGCTACCATTTTGCGTGAGTAGCAAATTTCGCGCAGTAAATTCAGAATCCAAGAATTTGATGGTATCGACTTCCGCAATTACTGCTGCTGTTGGATTTGTTCCTTTACCTACACCACTGAAATCAGTGATTATATCAGTGCCGTCATCTGAGCCATAAAAAACAAATGTATCTTTGCCACCCCCACCCGTTAAAGTATCGTTGGCATAACCACCTGTGATGATATCATCCCCAGCTTTACCGTTAATTATGTTGGCGTCGTCGTTAGTGCCGTATAGGGTGTCATTGCCATTGGTTCCAATAGTAGTAAATGTCATTATTTTCTCCTTCTTTAATAGATGTTTGGGAGTTATTTTGAGTTTTCAACTTTTCGTGTTGGAGGGCACAAAAATTTGCCGAAAGTTGAGGCTTTCGACATACTTTTATCATTGTTGAAGCTTATAAATTTTTGATGAATCTTCTCCTTTTAATTAACTTGCAAGTATTACTTATCCAAGCACTTGGGACTATCTAAATCTTAAAGCCGCCTAAAGTTTGTCAGCGTGTAGATTCACAAAAAACTAGTTTCAAGCTAATTTCAATCATCCTTTATCAGTCGCATAGGCAAATATCTGCCATAGACATTGATAAACAAGAGTTGAAAAATCGAGTTGGAATGCTCCAAATTCAAAACTCATAATTTAGTTGTTTTGTCAATGCGTAAGTCTTATTAGTTAGAAAATAGGGAACACTTGATGGGGCTATAGGCAAAGGAATCTTTGTCCTTCGCCCTTGGGTATTTGGCTTCAAAAAAGGAAATATCTCAATAACATCATAACTAACTCAAGACAGAATATTTACTTACATGTCTAGATTGAGATAAATATCTTTGCATATTCTTGATATTATTTTTTAATAAATATATGCATAACTTATGAACTTGGTGTATGCTTTATCTTTTGAAGTCAAAGAATTTGCACAATACCAGTAGAAAATATTCTCTGAATAAATAAAAATAGTTGCTAGTTGAACGCTGCAATGTCTAAGGCAGGTAGACATCAGAAGAAAAATAAATTATATCTAAGTCAAAATCCCTATTAGTTACCATTGATTACAAACGCACAGATAAATCTAATGCGAGGTGTTTAGAATAGTACCTCGCATTTTCAAGGTTTATTATCTTACTTGTTACCTGGGCTGAAACCCTAATTACCTTCAAACAATTACAAAATTGTTGTTAGTTAATGACAAGCCAGTAGATAATTGTGCAAACTGTATCTGAGTAAACGCACCTGCACTACCATCAGAGTCGAAGAACAATGCACCTGTAGTCGAGTTATAAATCAACCTTTGAGTACTGGTGGTTGCAGATGCACCGATTGTAAATTCACTTGTCTTAAGTACACCTGCTGATAAACCGCCACCAAAACCAGTAGCCGATACCTGAATCACTTCATTAGTGGCGTTAAAGTCATAAAGTCTATCAACCCCCTCGTTAAAACTACTGAAAACAAAGGTATCAGTACCACCTCCTCCA
The DNA here is from genome assembly GCF_005869855.1 of Nostoc sp. PA-18-2419. GTDB lineage: Bacteria > Cyanobacteriota > Cyanobacteriia > Cyanobacteriales > Nostocaceae > Nostoc. The sequence continues at coordinate 252,004 of NZ_SZNH01000006.1, forward strand.
TAAAGGCTATCACTACCTTTGCCACCTGTAAGGGTATCATTGCCATTTCCACCTTTGAGGGTGTTCTTACCAAAACCACCAGAAGCTGTGAGAATATCATTGCCATCGCCACCATCTAGGAGGTTATTGCCTGATGAATTGCTGACATTCAAGTAATCACCACCAGTGCCACCGCTAAGGGTGTTATTGCCTGAGACAGCATAAACTCCGTACAAACTGTATAAAGAATCAGGGTCGTAAGCAAACAGAGAATCGTTGCCATCACCACCAGAGAGCAGGTTATTACCAGTTGAAAAGTTAGTAACTAAATTATCGTTCCCAGCGCCACCATTGAGGGTGTTATTGCCAGAAGCATAAGTTACGTTAGCATCATCTCGGTATATAAAGACGCTTCCAGAGGCACTAAGAGAATCATTGCCATCGCCACCATAGAGCAGGTTATTGTCTGATGAATAGTTATCGCCATTTAAGGTATCGTCACCTGCACCACCGTTAAGGGTATCATTGCCACTACCAGCTCCGTTGAGGAAATCATTGCCATTACTCCCGACAATCAGGTCATCGTTGGAGGAACCTGAAATATTTAATTGTTCAATATTTTTGTAACTAACCCGATTCGTGCCTGCTGTAATTGAACCAGTGTTAGTAGTAGCATTGAATGTTGAAGTGATTCCCCCAGGACCATTGTAGTAACCATAAATGTTCAACAAATCGTCACCTTTGCCACCATCTATCGTATCATTGCCACCATAGCCTCCACTTATCGTATCGTTGCCATTACTCCCCACAATGTAGTCATTATAGTCGTCTGTACTTGAGATATTTAATCGTTCGATATTCTTGTAGCTAACCCGATTCGTGCCTAGTGTGATTGAGCCAGTGTTAGTAGTAGCATTGAAAGTCGAAGTAATTCTCCCGGTGTAGTAACTAATGGTCAATAAATCATCACCTTTGCCACCATCTATCGTATCATTGCCACCATAGCCCCCACTTATCGTATCGTTGCCATTGCTCCCCACAATGTAGTCATTGTATTCTGTACTTGAGGAGATATTTAATCGTTCGATATTCTTATAGCTAACCCGATTCATGCCTACCGCAATAGATCCAGTGTTAGTAGCAGCATTAAAAGTCGAAGTGATTCCCCCAGTACTATTGTAGTAACCATCAATGCTCAACAAATCGTCACCTGTTCCCCCATCTACTGTTTGTTGAGCCACTAAGGAAGAGGAGGAAAACCCCAGGTATAACGAATCATTGCCATTCCCCCCATTGAGAACATTATTGCCAACCGTAACCTCACCATTGTTTGTAACAGAGAGAGAATCATTGCCATCTCCTCCATTAAGTAGGTTATTACCGATTGAATCGTAAGCACTCAAGGAATCGTCGCCAGTACCACCGTTGAGGGTGTTATTGCCTGAGGCAATGCTGCCATTGAAATTGTCGCCAGAGGCACTCAAGGCATCGTCGCCATCCCCTCCATTGAGCAGATTATTACCTTTTGAAGAGTTAGCACTCAACTCATCGTTCCCAGCATCACCATTGAGGGTGTTATTGCCTGTTGAAGAGTCAGCATTTAAATTATCGTTATCAACACCACCGTTAAGGATATTATCGCTTGTTGAATACTCAACACTCAAGTAATCGTAACCAACACCCCCAAAAATCGTATCATTGCCATAACTAGAATCAATGCCACTACTGCCCCCAAAAAGATTATCGTTGCCATTGCTCCCTACAATCAAGTCACCAAAGGTTGTACCTCGAATCTCTAATTCTTCGATATTCTTGTAGTTAACCTGATATGTACCAGCCGTAATTGAGCCAGTATTAGTAGCAGGATTGAATGTCGTTGTGATTGCCTCGGGAGCATTGAAACAATATATAGTTAGGTAATCGTCTCCTGTCCCTCCATCTAGCGTTTGAGTTGCTAAGGAAGAGGGGGCTGTATCTGGGGCGGACAAAACAAACCGATCATTGCCATCCCCTCCATTTAGGATGTTGCTACCTTGTACTTTATCAGCCTGAAAGTAATCATCCCCATCTTGTCCTGAAACATTATTGTTACCAGTAGAGTAGCTAATATCAAGGTAGTCATCCCCTGCGTCCCCCGTGAGAACGTTATTTCCAGAAGAATAGAAAGCCTCTAAGCTATCATTGCCTACACCACCAATGAGAGTATTATTGCCTGAACCACCCCTTAAAACGTCGTCGCCACTTAAGCCATCAATTTTGTCATTGCCCCCCTGACCATTTATCACATCATCTGAGTTGTCTAAAGCAGTAATGTTGTTGTCTAAGTCATTGAAAAAGGTCACTGTATTTTTAATGCCAATACTTGTATCAGTAGAGTTGGCATCTAGAACATTAAAGCTATCAGTGATGTTAGTTTCTTCATTAAACAGGATATTACCAATGGCTGGTCTTGTACCATTCGCTTTCAGGTTATCTAAGTCTTCTAATTTGAAGTTTTTTAGAATGACTTTGGTATAATTGTTTTCTTCAAAGGTAATTTCCAAATTATTACCATTTTGGGTGAGTAGCATACTTCGGGCTGTTAAGCCGTAGCCAAGGAATTTAATGGTATCGACTTCGGCAATTACTGCTGCTGTTGGATTTGTGTCTTTACCGACGCCACCAAAATCAGTAATCGTATCAGTGCCGTCATCCAAGTTATAAACAAATGTATCTTTGCCACCACCACCTGTTAAAGTATCGTCGCCATAACCAGCTGTGATGATATCATTGCCAGCTTTACCATTAATTGTATCGGCACTATCAGTACCCAGTAGGGTGTCATTTGCATTGGTTCCAATGATATTTGCCATAAATTGTTCCTACCTGAATCAACGTTTGGGAGTAATTTTAGTTCTCAGTTATTAGTGCCTTCAGGCACTAAAGTTAGCTCAAAAGTGAGACTTTCTACATACTTAAATTCCACCGTTGAGGGTTAAAATTTTTGATGAATCTTCTCCTTTTGATTAACTTGCAAGTATTACTTATCCAAGCACTTAGGACTGTCTAAGTCTTAAGTCAGTCTAAAATTCATCAGCGTGTAGATTCACAAAAAACTAGTTTCAAGCTAATTTCAATCATCCTTTATCAGTCACATAGGCAAATATCTGCCATAGACATTGCTAAAAAACAGTTGAAAAATCAAGCTTGAATGTCACAAATCCACAACCCATAATTTAGTTGTTTTGTCAATGCGTAAGTCTTACTAATTAGAAAATAGAGAACACTTGATGGGCTGTAGCAAAGGAATCTTTATCCCTTCGTCCTTGGGTATTTGGCTTCAAAAAAGGAAATATCTAAATAACATCCTAACTAACTCAATATAGAATATTTACTTACATATCTCTGCATCTTCTTAATATTCTTTGTTAAAAAAATATACATAACTACTGAATTATGTGTATACTTTATCTTTTGAAAGTCAAAGTAATTTGCACAAACCACTAGAGAGATATTCTCTGGATAAATAAAAAATAGATATTTTGCTTGTTGAACGCTGCAATGTTTAAGGCAAAGTACACATCACAAGAAAAATAAATTGTATGTAAGTCCAAATCGCGATCGCTTGCCATTGATTACAAACGCACAGATGAATGTAATGCGGGGTGTTTAGAATAGTATCTCGCATTCTCAAGATTTATTATTTTGCTTGCTACCTGCAATCAAACCATAATTACCTTTAAACAACCACAAAGCGGTATATTTCTTTAGCCTTACCGTCCTTAAATCCCTCGACTACCATAAATAACATTTTGTCTTTTTGCTGACAATGTAACTAACAGAATTTAAGGAATCATCGCTACTTTAATCACTTGACGCGCTTTCATCTCATAAAACACTTGTTCTAAATCTTTTAATGGGCGCTGTTCGCTAATAAGTAATTCAAAGGGAATTTTTCGACTAGCTATGAGTGCAAGCGCCGATCGCACATACTTTGGTGTATTATGAAACACGCCTTTTATTGTTAGTTCGTTATAGTGTAGCTGTTCTGTGTTAACGGTAATTTTAGTATCCCGGGGACAGCCACCGAATAAGTTGATTGTTGCACCAGGACGGGCTGAGGCGATCGCAGTTTCCCAAACGCTAGGCACACCTGTTACTTCAATCGCCACATCTGCACCCCATCCTTGGGTAAGTTCTTTCACCACACTGGGAATATCCGGAATTTGATGATAATTAAAGGTTTGGGCTGCACCCAATTTCTTGCCAATTTCTAATCTGTGGTCATTACCTCCCCATAGTAATACCTCAGCAGTATTCGCTAAAACCGCGACAAACATCAACCCGATCGCCCCATCTCCCAAGACGACTACTTTATCTTTAAGCTGAATATGAGAACGTGCTACACCATGCAACACACAAGCTAGCGGTTCTGTCATCGCTGCTAATTCCCAAGGCAACTCATCAGGAATCTGCAATAAATTATGCTGTACTATTGGTGCAGGAATTTTTAGATATTGGGCAAAAGTTCCATTATTCCATGTTAAATTTGGACACAATGAATACTCTTGGCGTTGACAAAAAAAGCAATGGCTGCATGGGGCGGAATTATTCGCGACAACGCGATCGCCAACTTGCCAATGCGTAATGCCTGCTCCCAAGGCAACAATTTGCCCAGCTGCTTCGTGCCCAAACAGCGTTGGTGGTTTCAACATTTTGGCATGACCACCACGCCGCCAGACTTTCAAATCTGTACCACAAGTTGTTGCTGTCCCCACTTGAATTACAACTTCACCAGCCGCAGGAGTAGGATCGGCAACTTCCTCTAGACGTAAATCCTCTTGCCCGTAAAGTAATGCTGCTAACAAAGTTTTAAACCTATCAACTAAATCCATCTGATTTTACCAGTTGAAACTATTTTTGATAGGTCTAAACGAAGGAACTTCCTTTTTAAGAGGATGTCTGAAAACTTTTTGGTGTTGTATTTGAGACTTGTAGATCGCCCTAAATCCCCCTTTTTAAGGGTGGCGATGGGGAGCAGGCGAAATGTTTAATACTTCTTACACATCCTCTAAGAAATATCCCACCGTTCACACTTAACACTCATCAGTCAACAAATTCAAACGGGTTTAGGAGGCAGCAGATAGGAGGCACAATTACCTGCTGCCCTCTGCCTCCAGCATAGCTGCCTTCTTTTAAGAATTTATTTCTTGGAGTTGCCTAAATCAGTATTGATTTGTAGTAAACTTTTATCAATCGTTAGATGTACAAAAGCTAGGAATTAACAGCTGTTTGGGGAAGGACTCCAGTATTTCGGCTTTCCACATTAGGCAAGCGAGTCATAGTTAACAGTGGTACTTCTTGTCGGCACGACAGGCAAAACCAATATAGTTCACCATGACGAACATGACGTAGAAGGGAACTGCCGCAGCATGGGCAAGTGTTGGCTCTCGTACTCATACTAATATCTTCCTTGAATTAAAAGTTGTTGTTTAAGCTAAGCAAAAAAAGTAATTGATTAAAAACGAATGTTGGCCGCATGAATGTGGCCATTCGATTCTATGCGGTCTTTAATAATTTGTCTGTAAACAGCTTCATATCCGTTAACCATTTGGTTAACACTAAACTTGTTTTCTACATACTTTCGACAGGTTTGACGATTGAGTTCCAAAGCTTGTGGAATCATTGCCGCCATTTGAGCATAGTTTTTGCAGATAAAACCTGTTTTCCCGTGGGCAATCACCTCAGGTACGGAACCTAAATTCATGGCAATTACTGGTGTACCAGTTGCCATTGATTCAATCATTACTAAGCCAAAAGGTTCTTGCCAGGCGATAGGGAAAAGAGCGATCGCCGCATTGCCCAGAAGTTCAGTCTTTTCGGCATGGTTTATTTCACCTAAATATTCAATTTGCTGACCATCAATATGGGGGGCAATCTCTTGCTCAAAAAACTTAGAATCTCCTAAGTCAACTTTTCCAGCCATCTTCAAGTGCCAACCACTTTGCTTGGCAATAGCGATGGCATGTTGTGGCCCTTTCTCTGGCGAAAACCGACCTAAAAATACCAAATATGGAGGCTCTAACGGTTGAGCTACAAATGGATAATCTGCTAGCTCAATTCCGTTATAAACTGTAGCAATATAATTGAGGTCGATTTGACGCTGGGAGTTACTAATGCTGACGTATGGTTGCTTTTGGTGGTAGCTAAATGCGTTACTGTTGTCTTTTGTAAAGTTATTGTGCAGAGTATGTACTGTAGAAGTTGTTGTTATCAAACTCGCTAAAGGTAATGCCGAAATCCCTACATGAGAATGGATAATATCGAATTGGGCAGCATGTTGATAAACTTGACTCAGTTCTAGCATTTCGTACACTACATACTCTTTGACATTTGGGTCTAAGCGCAATGCACGCGGGTAAACTGCTTCTAATTGAGCCAGAGTTTGAGAATCGCCAGAGGCAAACAAAGTTACCTCATGACCACGACGAACAAGTTCATCAGTTAAGCGACTTACTACCAGTTCTATTCCTCCATAACTAGGAGGTGGTACCCTTTCCCATAAGGGGGCAACTTGAGCGATTTTCATAAGTTGTTTCGGTTCAGTCTGTAAATTTGCTCTCAATATAATGAATTACCTCATTATTTTATGAGAACAAAGCATTTATACTTACTTTTTTGAAATTTAAATTAACCTAATAGGCTACCAAAAGCACAATATTCGGTTAACTGTATCGGAAATTTTCTACTTACAAATCTCTGGACTATTGGCAAAAGTCAACCCTGAGCTACATTTATAACCTATAGCTAATCAATTACTTGTTGCATCTGTCTTCCGGATCATAATCGAGTAGAATATTTTGTAGCTAAACTAACAAAAAGGAATATTTTGTAGCTGAAAATACTAAATTCTGAGATGGGATCAACTTGTTCAAGTTTGGTTTAAAGGCAATGAGCAAATAAGATGCATATTGTAAATATTAAATAGTTGTAGAAAAATTACATAATTTGTAATTAGTAATTTCTTAAAAATTTTGATAGCCAACTCATGAAAATCGCTACTTGGAACGTCAACTCAATTCGGATTCGTCTAGAACAGGTTACTGATTGGTTGACTCATAATTCCGTTGATGTTCTCTGCTTGCAAGAGACCAAAGTTATAGATGCAGAGTTTCCGCGATCGCCTTTTGAGCAAATGGGCTATCACCTTTATGTCTCAGGACAAAAATCCTATAATGGCGTAGCTATAATCAGCCACCAACCCTTTCTAGACGTAAGTAGCGGTTTTAGAGCAATTTTGCCAGATTTACCGCCGGAATGGGATGAGCAAAAGCGAGTAATTACAGGTGTAATTGACGGTATTCGGATTGTCAACTTATATGTTCCTAACGGTGCAGCAGTAGGAACCGAAAAATATGAATATAAACTGCGTTGGCTAACAGTGCTACGGGAGTACTTGCGATCGCTGCTGCTGTCACAACCTGATGTTTGTGTGTGTGGTGACTTCAACATTGCACCATCAGCCAAGGATATTCACGAACAAGTGAGTACAGAAAATCACATTATGGCAACACAAACAGAGCGCCAAGCCTTACAAGATATTCTCACCTTGGGATTTGCCGATGCTTTTCGTAAATTTACTAACGAAGGCGGAAATTACAGCTGGTGGGATTATCGCGCCGCAGCCTTCCGTCGCAACTTGGGTTGGCGGATTGACCATCACTATCTCACACCGATATTGTATGAGCGTGCAAAAAGTTGCATCATCGATATTGAACCGAGAAAATTAACTCAACCGAGTGATCATGTACCAGTGATTGTTGAATTATAAAGGGGCATTGGGTATGCCCCATCAAATCAATCTAACGGGTAATATATATCTTCAGAACTAGGATTAAGATAAGGATGCTGTAAATCTATTAAGTGCTGCTTAAAGTGTTGGTTAATCACCCTTATCCGTTCTTCCATTGCATTCTTACCTTTTTGCCAAGCTTCCAATAAAGCATTAGCGACGATTTGACAACGGTTCATCCCAAAACTTTCTTGTGCGGCAAATTTTTGAGTTGGTTCTTCAGCTAAACCTAATCCTGGTGCTAAAAATTTGGTAAACAAGGGAATTTCGGGCTGGAAATAAAATTGATTTTCTAGATAAATTGTTTGAAGGATGGTGCGGATTGCTGGATAGTCGTCGAGTTCAAAGTAGAGTACCCCCGAATCGTAGCGTTCGTATGCACAGGGATTGTGGAGAACCTGAAAGCTAAAGGGAATGGAAGCTGCATTTAGATGTAAAGTTAGGCTATTCATTAGAGCGATCGCACCAGATGGTGTCAAGTTAAAGTAGATTCGCCCTGCTCCTAAATTACTGTCTGGATTAGTTTGCTGTTGTTGTCTGACATTACTAACTGCCATGTAACAACCGTTTTGCAGGCGATTTTTGGGCATCCAGATTGCTACCATGTCACCTACTTTCGTCGATTTCTTACTGGATTCTAAATGACAGTCTGGCTCAATATAAAGTGTTAAACCACCTTTTGTCACAGCCATACTACCATCAGGTTCTTGCCGCATTACCTGCCATTCTGAATCAAAGTAACCTACGCCATGATTACTTTTGTGCAGTTGTTTGTAGAAGTCCCAATCAATCTCGGAAATCGAACTATCTTCTAAATTATGTTTTGCTCTGTGATTAGTAGTATCAGTGTTGACTGCTAAAGTAGTTTGCAAGGAGCCATTGTAATAGATTCCATAGAGGAAATTTCGCAATAGCAAAGCCAAATATTTTTGTTGTAAATCTGCCGGAGTTTGCTGAAATCTGTCGGCTACTTTAGTCGGCAGAGCAAATGGTTGATAATTGGGATGGTAAATACAAAAATTTGACTCTATTTGGATATTCCTAGCAATGTCCAACAGAGAAGTCAGCGGTTGATTGGCAGAATATAACATTAATCGATTCAAAACTCAAACAGAGAAAATTCAAAATCATCAAACAGGACTCAGAATTGGCGAATTCAGAATCCAGAATACTCCACCCATAAAAAGATGAAATAATAACCCGAAGAACTTTGAGACTTGTTTCGCCCATAAAAGTATGAGGTTTTAATCTATACTGTTGAGCTACTCGCTTTACCTTTGGCTAAGTTCTGACGACTGACATTTTTGTTCTTCTTTATAAAACTAGTATGAGGTCAAATCCTCTTAATTTATGATAGGGTAAATAATATGCAGAACAATTTAAAATTTAGTAAAAATTCACCTCCGAAGATTCCGAAGCCAGAATTGATAACAAGTCTAATCTGAAAACTTCTCTAGATTTTTTAACTATTCTCACTCCGGAATTTTTAATTATTCTTGTTCTGCTCCCTGCCATTAACAACCACGGAGTCGAGTTTTTTCGTAATAAATGCGAAGTAACTGCTGCTCTTTTTGAGGCTGAGGAAGTCTATGGATTTTAGCCACAGGGTTGACAATTTCTGATTCGGAAATCCCGAAAATAGTCAACACAGCTTGCTCTGGCATAGTCAGTAAACTTTTAGCTACTTGCAGCATACAGATATCAGCATTGTTAAAGTTTTTTTGGCAAGTAATCATATCCTGAATTTGATGAATCAGTGCTAGTCCGGCAAATTGAATAACTCGTAAAATAAAGTCACTACGATATTCTAAAATCATCGGGAAAGCACAGAGATAAGACCTAATCAGGGCAATAATTGAAGGTTGTAAAATCTCTAACGGTATCAACGCTAGATGTAGAGATTCTTCTAACTCAATAGTATGGTCTACTACTAGGCTCTTGAGCCAAATTTCTAAATAGCTGGCGAGTAAAGTTCCTAAATCAAAAGCTGGATCTCCCCAAGTGCAAGCTTCCCAATCAATTAGTCGCACTAGGCAATTATCTAATTGCTGCCAGCGAGAATGAACTAAGATGTTGTTCAATTTTAGGTCGTTGTGAGTTAAGCAGCAAGGATTCCAGTCATATGCCAAATCTGCGATCGCCGATGACAAACTTTCGTATTGTTGATAAAGAACGTAGAATTTCAACGCATCGCTGGGAACAGTACCAAAAATCTCTGGACTAATTGACCCTAGCCCTTGTGCTGGATTGTAAAAGCCGTAGCGAAACTCTCCTTGGGGAGCAGTTGCCATAAAATCCTTATATTCTCGGCGTTGGAAGGTTGCACGATGCAGTCCTGCTAAAGTTGTGCCGATCGCATAGGCAATTTCTGGTGGAAAAATCTCATTATTGTGGTATAATGTCCGAAGCTCAAGATAGTCACTCAGGTAATTGCGGACGAGGATAGAATTTTCTTCGTCAAAATGTACTACTAATGGTGCGATCGCCGAGACATTGCCTAGAACTGGAAACTGCTGGAGCAATTGGTGAAACAGCCACTCTTTAAATAATTCATGGGGCAACCCTTCACTGTTAATGATACGTTCTTGTTTGAGGAGCAGTTGGCGATTATCAGCTAGAGTTACAAGTAAATTGAAATTTTTGCTGCTACTTCTTGGCAAGTCAGATTCATCCGATCTGCCATGTCCTGAGTTACACAGACCTACATCTTGCAGATACTGGATAACATTGTGAGAAGACAGTGATAATACCATGTATTATTTCCTACTTCATAAATTATCGTAAATTTATTCGTGTCAAAATTCGCCTAGCTTTAGCAATTTTAGGTAGATAGTAACTTAGTGTGCGAATAAGAATAAAGATTTGTACAATCTACTAATATCGCATATTTACGATTAAAACCTGCCAAAATGGCACCAAGCTCTTTATAATTGCTTTAAAATTGCCTCCATGACCCGTGACACCTTTACACTTGCTCAGCATAGTTACTTAGACACATTTAGAGTAAGTTTTGTGGTAGAGCCTTTTGATGTAGCTCTGTCTCGTTTGTAGCGGATTAGCATCCTTAGCAAAAGACTGATTGGCGGCAGATGTTGTCAGTAGTCATCCTGAAAGCGGCGAAGAATTTCAGCAATTCTTCAGGGTACGAAGCATGACTTTCAACGTTATTATTTTTATTTATCATCACAAAGCCAAAAAAACCGGACATTTTGGCTGGTTGGTAATTATTTTTTGCTTAAATTCTCATAATTTATACCTGAAAGCCTTGCTAGCAGGTAATTTGTGTCACTTGCAAGTTTTCGGCGCTCCAAACAAAGGTTACATGAGTGGTTCTTATGAGAGTACTGTTTTGTGAAGCGATCGCCAAGATTTTGAGCATAACTGTTAAATAAATCTATAACGCGAAACACAAAAAAAGGGATAAGCCGAAGCCTATCCCAAAACATTAATTAATCAGTTAACATCAAGTTCCACTAGTCCAAGAATTGATGTACTGAATTTGGTCGGGTGTTAGGCTATCAATCGTAATTCCTAACGCCTGCAATTTGAGTCGAGCAATTTCTTGATCCACTTCCGTAGGAATGGAATGCAAGCCAGCTTCCAACTTACCTTTATTCTTCACCAGGTATTCAACAGCTAAAGCCTGGTTGGCAAAGCTCATATCCATCACTGCACTAGGATGTCCTTCCGCAGCAGCAAGGTTAATCAAGCGTCCTTGACCGAGAACAACTACTGATTTGCCGCTTGGCAATTTATACTCTTCAGTGAAGGGACGGACTTCCTTGATTTCCTTAGCTTGAGAAGCCAAGTATTTGAGGTCAAGTTCAATATCAAAGTGACCGGAGTTACAAACGATCGCCCCGTCTTTCATCACATCGAAATGTTCAGCGCGAATCACGTGTTTGTTACCTGTGACTGTGATAAACAAATCACCAATTTGAGCCGCTTCTGCCATTGGCAGGACGCGGAAACCATCCATTACGGCTTCAATTGCCTTGATGGGGTCAATTTCGGTAACAACTACATTACCACCCAAACCACGGGCGCGGAGTGCTGTACCTTTACCACACCAGCCATAACCAACAACGACGATGGTTTTACCAGCTAGCAGAATGTTTGTAGCACGGATGATGCCGTCAAGAGTCGATTGCCCAGTACCATAGCGGTTATCAAAGAAGTGCTTGGTATCGGCATCGTTGACATTCACTGCGGGGAAGGTAAGAACGCCATCTTTGAACATCGCTCTGAGGCGCACAATTCCGGTTGTGGTTTCTTCAGTGGTGCCAATCAAATCGGCAATTTGGTGTTGGCGTTGTTGAACCAATGTCGCAACCACATCGCTACCGTCATCAATAATAATGTTGGGGCGGTGATCTAAAGCAATTTGGACGTGGCGGTTATAAGTTGCGTTATCTTCGCCTTTTTGAGCAAATACAGGAATTTCATGGTCGGCGACGAGGCTAGCAGCTACGTCATCTTGCGTTGATAAGGGATTGCTAGCAATTAGCAGTGCGTCTGCACCACCAGCTTTAAGAGCGATCGCCAAATGTGCTGTTTCTGTTGTAATGTGGGCGCAAGCTACAAGGCGTAACCCAGTAAAAGGTTTTTCTTGAGCAAAGCGATCGCGGATTTGCCGTAAAACTGGCATTTCGCGTCCAGCCCATTCAATGCGCTGTCTTCCCAAGGCAGCTAGGCCGAGGTCTTTAACCTCGTGCTTTAATCGGGGAGAAGTTGCGGTCATCAAAAGTTACCTCAAAAGTTTGAAATTACGTAAAATCTACGCACTCTACTAGGTTATTCTACGACTAGCTATTTTTGCTTGAAAGAAAGCAAATTACTAGTCAAGAGTCCTCAGAACTAGCTTGACGTTTGATTTGTCTAATGTCAACTTCATCCCCAGCTTTTTCCTTTTTGTTTTATCTTTGGTAAGAGTAAGACTCTTAGCAGTCTTAGTTACTCATTATAAGTACAATGTCATCTCTCTAAAGATAGAAAAAAAGTAAAAAACCTCAAAATTTCACGATTGAAAGGGAAATACTTAACTTTAGGTAGGTACATTTACCCAAATTAAATGAAGAGGATGGTTATAGAAGTAGTCAACAGTAAATTTTACTCAAGGAGGTGTTTGAGTGCGCTTTCAATTTTTGGCGGTCGTGAAGGAAGTTGTGTTGCCCAGCTTTGCTAAAGGTTCAAAGGAACAGATATTTTCAGCAGGAACATACCTCGGCAACATCAAGCCTGTGCCACATTTGGAGGCTTCCAATCAAGCGTCCCACTTGTTTAAAAAGAATGTGTTACCCAAAGGTCGCTTAGGTGGGAATGTAATGATGGCGATCGCCGGTTCAATGGCTATAACCGTTGTATCTGTCCCAAAAGCCACCGCCCAGATTCCTTTTTTACCTCAGTTACAAGCTCCCAGCGCTGTGGTGAACAATGATTTCAATAACAGAGTTGTTTCCGGCTGGATTTATTTGGATGGTCGTCGCTTATTTCAAATAGCCGCATCAAGAACCAACTTTCCTGAACGTTCAGAAGATATCCAAAAGAAATTGGAGACAATCGCCCAAAATTACTTTCAGTCACCAGCAAACAGGCAAGTCAAGGTAGAAGTTCGCAAAGTAAACGAATTGCCAGTAGTTTATGTCAACGACCAATATTTGATGACCATTACTTCTGAGGATGCTGGACTGCGACAGGTAGATATATCGACATCGGCAAATCAAATTGCTGACTCCTTACAAGAAGACTTACAACAGGCAAAACAAGAGAGACGAACTCAATTTTTAATCGACCAAGGTAAAATTGCTGCGGCTAGCGGACTGGCAATGATTGTCATAAGTTGCGGAGTATATACCTGGCAGCGACGTTCCAAAAAGAATTTAGATGTTACCCCCCAAGCCGAAAACGGACTCTTAGACTCTCCAACTTCCCCAGGAGGGCAACCAATTACAACACAACTAAATCAACGGCAACACCGACATCTGCAAGAAGCCAAGAGGCGATTATTCCAGCTAACTCAAGCAGCAATTTGGGCAGGTGGAAGTTTCTTTATCTTGGGTTTATTTCCCTATACGCGAGGATTTCAGGTGGCGATTCTCACTGCTGCCCAATTTCCTTTGCGATTAGGTTTTGTGGTATTGGTAACTTATGTGGCTATTCGTCTCAGCTATGCCTTGATTGACCGCTTCGCCTCCACTCTGATCAGCAGTGGTGCTTTCTTAACCCCAGAAGCTTCGGTACGTCTGCAACTGCGAGTTTCCACATTCTCTGGTGTGACCAAAAGCATTGCTACAATTATTTGGGTGGGAATTGGCATCTTACTAGCTTTGGTTTCTTTGGGCATAGATATCGTTCCTTTACTAGCTGGTGCCAGTTTAGTGGGTGTAGCTGTGTCCTTAGCTTCGCAAAACTTGATTAAAGATGCGATTAACGGTTTCTTGATCATCATAGAAGACCAGTACGCTTTAGGCGACGTGATCAGTGTTGGAAACGTCGGAGGCTTAGTAGAAAATTTGAATCTGCGGATGACCCAAGTGCGGGATTCTGAAGGGCGCTTAATCACGATTCCCAATAGTGAAATTAAAGTTGTTGCTAATCTTTCTAGTCGTTGGTCGCGAGCTGATTTAACAATTCCTATCGCTTACCAAGCTGATACAGAAGAGGCTTTGAAGTTAATTGCAACTGTTGCAGACAAGATGAGTCAAGAACAGCAATGGCAGCCTCAAATGTTAGAACCACCCCAAGTTTTGGGAATAGATCAATTTGGCGATCGCGGTTTGATTATTCGTGTGTGGATTAAAACACAGCCCCTTAAGCAATGGGATGTAGCACGGGAGTTTCGCCGCCGTCTGAAAATCGCCTTAGACGAAGCCGGAATTTCTATTTCCGTACCTCAACAAGCGATTTGGGTCAATGACGATCAGTTCTTAAATTACCAAGGTAACGGCAAAGGTAATTAGGAATAAGGAGCAGAGGGACGACAGAGGGGAAAATAAAATAACCCCTCTGTAAGGAGATGAGGAGATAGGGAAGTGTGGGGAGTGTGGGAAGATAGGGGGGAACTTCCCGTGTCAACAGTCAAGACTTCTAATGGTCTTTGTCCTATACCCAATACTAAATTAGTACAAATATACTATAATATAGATAGCATTCACAAAGCCTAGCTATAAAGCATAATGGCTGCGTGAAAACCTTCCAGAAGATGGGTTAAAGGGTTAGTTCGATGATGAAGCATTATATTCTCAACCTCAATTCGACTGCCAAGCATGAATGGGATCGGTGCATATTACGTGACCCACTGACAGCCAAGCGTCCGGATATTGCCAAATTAATTGCCGAAGCCGTTGGTGCAGATACAGGTAGTTATTTGGTGAGTGTAAATATCGAAGTTCAAGTATTAGAACAAGCTGCGGTACCTCAAGCCGAACAACTCTCGCTTTCATTTCCAGAGGTGAGTGTGCCCTCACAATTGCGAGAAGTGGCTTGAGGTACAAAGCAGGTCACAATAGACGTTGTTGGGTTATGTTTGACTTAACCCAACTTTAATTAGGCATTTGTTAAGTTCTAGCAAAACCAAAAATTATAAGAGATTAAATGTAAGTTTCTTGGAATTAGGCTAGCTCAAATGCACCGATGTCTACTTTGGAACCTAAGATGCGAGGGAAGCCAACACCCCGCTGGTCAAATGGTATTGGCTCAGTAGTATTACCGTCACTGTCTAAGTCTGTGGTATCGGGAGGTATATCTTGATTTTTGCCCGCATTGATGGCAGGACTACCAGCAACTAAGGCATGGGTTTTGACTGAACCGCCGTTATTTTGCAACTTGAGATCTAGAACCTTGGCGATGGGAACCTTTAGCTGTTCGCTAAGATTAAAGCCAGTACTGCCACTGAGACTGCCAATCAAGTTAAAACCGCTGCTAGTAAAGTTGCCTACTACATCCGGGTCAGTAGAGTTAGTTGCGTTATTGTTATTGCCAGCAATGATGCTGTTTTTAATCGTGGCAGTGCCATAATTGAAGATACCACCACCATCGTCATAGAGAATCTTAACCCGATCGAAAGCAGTGTTGAGCGTGATAGTACTGTTGCCGACAGTCAGGGTGCCTTCATTGTATATACCGCCGCCAAACCATGCGGAATTACCACTGACAGTACTGTTATAAAGTTTGACAATCCCAGTACCATAGTTGTAGATACCACCGCCTAAGCCGTAATTGCCGTAGTGAAACTCATCGTTCATTTCGCTTGATGCCGAGTTACCACTGATAGTGCTGTTAATGATCGTCAGAGTACCATAGTTGGAGATACCGCCTCCTGAGCTGTACATAGCCAGGCGTGTAGTTACTGAGTTATCACTAATAGTGGTATTAATTATTGTAAATGTACCACTATTCAAAATACCACCGCCACTGACGTTGAACTCGGTTATCACCAAGTTATTAGTGATAGTGCTGTTACTCATAGTTGCAATGCCAGTGTCACTGTTGTAGATCCCCCCGCCGCCTGAGCTTGCAAAGTTACCTGTGATAATACTTTTACTTACAGTTAGGCTGCCATCATTGTAAATGCCGCCGCCTACAGCGCCATACCGCCCTATCGCTGAATTGTCGCTGATAGTGCTGTTGCTTACTACGAGGCTGCCAGAGTTGTAAATTGCCCCGCCAGTACCACTTGACTCACCTGATACTGCTGAGTTCTCAGTAATGATGCTGTCGCTAACTGTAAAGGTGCCACCATTATAGATACCGCCACCGGAGTATGCCGAGTTATCACTGATAGTGCTATTCTTGACGGTAACAAAGCCAGAAGCATTATAAATACCGCCGCCGTTGTAGTCTGATTCGCTGGCAGAGCTGCCTAGCAAGTTATCACTAATGATGCTGTTTATTACAGTTAAAGTGCCATAACCATTGTAAATACCGCCGCCTTTTGAAACGTTGTTGTCTCTTGAGGAATTGTTATTAATAATACTGTCAATTAGCGTGAAAGTACCATCATTGTAAATACCTCCTCCTGAGCTGTTATCGCGGTAGTTGGAGTCAGATTCTGTCACTGAATTATCACTAATACTGCTGTTCCTCACGGTTAGGGTCCTAGAGTTGTAGATACCGCCTCCCGAGCCATTATTTACATTGTTGTTGCTGATAATACTATTGTTCAATATTGTCGCATCGCCAAAGTTGGAGATCCCGCCTCCTGAGCCATTGTTTACAATGTTATTAGTGATAGTGCTGTTGTTTACCGTCAGAGTGCCATTGTTCTCGATACCGCCGCCGCTTTGTGCAGAGTTACCATTGATAGTGCTGTTACTCACACTCACGATGCCAAAGTAATAGTTGTAGATACCGCCGCCGTCATTACTACTGATATTGCTATAACTCACCGTCAGAGTGCCAGAGTTGGAGATGCCGCCGCCAGTGTTATTAGTGATTGTGGTACTTACAGTTGCAGTCCCAGAGTTGAACAGACCGCCGCCTTTGTTACCACTAATGGTATTGCCGTTTGCTCCTACATAGAGGGTCCCAGTGTTGTAGATCCCACCACCATCGTAATTAGCAGTGTTACCAGTAATGATGGTGTTGTTCGTCCTTAGAGTCCCACTGTTGTAGATACCACCACCGTTGTCAGCAGTGTTACCCCTAATAATGATGCTGTCCAGCGTCAAATTACCGCTGTTCAAAATGGCACCACCTCCTTCTCCTGATTTGTATCTATTGGTAATAGTCAAACTGGAGATTGTAACACGAACACCACTGCTAATGTCAAAAACACGGTTGGCACTGTCATCATTAATAGTTAGTAAGCTCCGACCTCTGCCTTGAATAGTCAGGTTATCTGTAATGCTCAGACTACTTCCAGTCAGAGTTATAGTATCAGCGATGTTATCACTAAACACTCCACTAAAGTTGATAATGTCTCTTCCTGTAAGGGCATTGGCATCCAGAACTGCTTGCCGCAGCGAACCAGCACCACTATTGTTGGTGTTAGTGACGTTAAATGTAGCCATTCAAATAACTCCGATTTTGTTTTAGGTGTATGAAGATTGCACTCAAGGCTAGTGCTTGCACTGCTACTAGTCTTGGATTTATTACTAACTAAGCACTTGAAAATGAATTTGAGAAATGTAACCTAACGCACCGCACAAAAAAACTTAAAAATGATTAAATGTATGTTTGTTGGATCGAGGTGCCTCAAATGCACCGATGTCAACTTTGCAACCCAAGATGCGAGGGAAGCCAACACCCCGCTGATCGTAGGGTATTGCCTCAGTGGTATTCCCGTCACCGTCTAAGTCTGTGATATCAGGGGGTATATCTTGATTTTTACCAGCATTGATCGCAGGGCTACCAGCAACTAAGGCATGGGTTTTGACTGAACCGCCGTTATTTTGCAACTTGAGATCGAGAACCTTGGTGATGGGAACCTTTAGCTGTTCGCTAGGATTAAAGCCAGTACTGCCACTGAGACTGCCAATCAAGTTAAAACCGTTGCTAGTAAAGTCGCCTAGTACATCCGGGTCAGTAGAGTTAGTTGCGTTATTGTTATTACCAGCAATGATACTGTTTTTAATCGTGGCAGTGCCATAATTGAAGATACCACCACCATCGTCATAGAGAATCTTAACCCGATCGAAAGCAGTGTTGAGCGTGATAGTGCTGTTGCCGACAGTTAGGGTGCCTTTATTGTAGATACCACCACCAAACCATGCGGAATTACCACTGACAGTACTGTTATAAAGTTTGACAATCCCTTTACTCTCATTGTAAATACCACCACCTAAAGCATAATTACCGTAGTCAAACTGATCATTACTGGGGCTTGATACCGAGTTATCATTGATAGTGCTATTAATGATCGTCAGAGTACCATAGTTGTAGATACCGCCTCCATAGCTGTACACGTCGCTGTCTGTGCTCACCGTGTTATCACTGATGGTGCTGTTAATCAGTGTGAGAGTGCCATAATTATAAATACCGCCGCCTGCGGCACTAAAGCCGTTTGATGCCGAGTTATCGCTGATAGTACTGTTGCTGATAGTTGCAATACCATAGTTGGAGATACCCCCAGCGGCTGATGTTGATAAGTTACCTGTAATGATACTTTTGGTTACAGATAAGGTGCCAGAGTTAAAAATACCTGTGGACGATGTTGCGAAGTTGTCGCTAATAGTGCTGTTGCTAATTGTGAGACTGCCAGAGTTGTAAATTCCACCGGCAGTGCTGCCACCCACTGCGTATACCGAGTTCTCAGTAATGATGCTGTCGTTAACTATAAAGGTGCCACTGTTATAGATACCGCCGCCGGAGGATGCCGAGTTATCACTGATAGTGCTGCTCTTGACAGTGACAAAGCCAGAAGCATTATAGATACCGCCGCCATCAAAATTTATTTCACTGAAACTACCCAGGGAGTTATCGCTAATGGTGCTGTTTATTACAGTTATGGTGCCATAACCATTGTAGATACCGCTACCTTTTGTCAAACTGTAGCTTAGTAAATAATTGTTGTTAATAATACTTTGTATTAGCGTGAGAGTCCCATCATTGTAAATACCCCCTCCTTCGCTATTTTTGGGGGAGGTGTAATCCAGATTTTCTACTGAGTTATCACTAATACTACTATTTCTCACGATTAGGGTGTGATTAGAAGAGTTATAGATGCCGCCTCCTAAGCCATTGTTTACATCATTGTTGCTGATAATACTATTGCTCAATACTGCCCCATCGCTAGAGTTGTAGATGCCGCCTCCTAAGCCGTTGTTTACAATGTTATCAGTGATAGTGCTGTTGTTTGCTGTCAGAGTGCCTTTACTGTAGATCCCGCCGCCGCTTTGTGCAGAAGAGTTACCATTAATAGTGCTGTTACTCACACTCAGGATGCCAGAGTTAGAGTTATAGATCCCGCCGCCGTCACCGATGTCGGCATTATTACTACTGATAGTGCTAGAATTCAGCGTCAGAGTACCAAAGTTGGAGATGCCGCCACCATAGTTTGCATTGTTACCAGTAATTGTGTTATATACAGTTGCAGTACCAATGTTGTATATCCCACCGCCACCGTTATTAGCATTATTACCACTGATGGTGTTGCCGTTTCCTCCTACATAGAGGATACCAGTGTTGATGATCCCACCACCATTGTTATTAGCAGTGTTACCAGTAATGATGGTGTTGTTCAGCCGCACAGTACCAGAGTTGTAGACACCACCGCCGTTGTCAGCAGTGTTACCGCTAATGGTGATGCTGTCCAGCGTCAGATTGCCACTGTTAGAAATAGCACCGCCTCCTCCTATTGAGTTGAAGCTATTAGTAATAGTCAAGCCAGAGATTGTAGCATTCACACCACTACCAATGTTAAAAACACGGTTGACACTATTATCATTAATAGTTGGCGATTTGTCATATCTGCCTGCAATAATCAGGCTATCCGTGATGGTCAGACTACTTCCAGTCAGAGTTATAGTATCAGCGATGTTATCACTAAACACTCCACTAAAGTTGATAATGTCTCTTCCTGTAAGGGCATTGGCATCCAGAACTGCTTGCCGCAGCGAACCAGCACCACTATTGTTGGTGTTAGTGACGGTAAATGTAGCCATTCAAATGACTCC
>NZ_SZNH01000080.1 GCF_005869855.1 Nostoc sp. PA-18-2419
TAGGTAGGGCTTGCTGAAAAAGAAAGAAAAGGTGACAGTCTGTAGAAGAAAAGACCATAGAAGTATATTCAGGTGCAAGGAAAGAAGGTAAAATAGCCCAAAATCCTTGCATCACAGTGGTCAGTTTCAACACGCTGTATCTGAAGTTACTATGTACCGAGAATCAGAATCAACTCCAATTCCACCAGAAAGTTTTGAACTGCCATTTGAGGGAAAGTTATCATCAGATAATCGTTGGGTGATCATGGCTGATTTAATACCCTGGAAAGAATTTGAGTCAGAATATTCTGCCAGATTTTCAACAGAGATGGGAGCGCCAGCAAAATCATTTCGGATGGCATTAGGAGCATTAATAATTAAAGAAAAGCTAGGGATAAGCGACAGAGAGACAGTAGAACAAATTAAAGAGAACCCTTATCTACAGTACTTCATAGGGATGTCATCTTATAGTAATGAAACTCCATTTGATGCCTCAATGTTAGTACATTTTAGAGAAAGAATTAATGCAGAGTTAGTCAACAAAGTGAAATAAAAAGCAGAGCATTGATGACCGGATTGTGAGTTTAAGCCAACCACATATCCGCCCTATTGTCCGAGGTAAAGCTGGTAAGTCCGTGGAATTCGGAGCCAAACTATCTGCTAGTTATTTCAATGGATATGTATTTTTAGACCATATTAGTTGGGACAACTTTAATGAATCAGGCGATTTAAAAACGCAAGTTGAGGCATTTAAAAACCACACTGGTTATTACCCAGAATCGGTTCATGTTGACCAAATTTATCGCACTAGAGAAAACCGAGCTTGGTGTAAAGAACGAGGTATTAGAATCAGTGGAGTTCCTTTAGGAAGACCGCCAAAAACTGTGAGTAAACAACAAAAGAAGCAAGCTCAAGATTCAGAGAAGATTCCTAATTGTATTGAAGGAAAATTTGGACAAGCTAAAAGGAGATTTAGTTTGAGTAGAGTGATGGCTAAACTCTCTCATACTTCTCTTACTACGATTGCTATCACTTTTTTAGTCATGAATCTGTCTACTCATCTGTTGCGGTTGTTTAATGCTTTTTTGTGTCTATTTTTCACAAATACATCTTTTTTACCGCCTCAGATTATCGATGCTTATCCTTATCTCATTTTTAATCAACAAAAACTTATGTTTTCACCTTCCTTGAATAACTAATCAATCCTTCAAAGGCTTTTTATTACTTTTTCAGCAAGCCCTAAATAGGAAACACATTTCCGAAACAAAAGCGATCCAGTTGTGCTGACTGCGATCGCTTTTTCCTCTAAGAAAATTGTCAGTTGAGAGCAGCCGTGATGTCTAAGACGGGCTATGCCTACGCATGGGTATATTAGAGCCGTCCTGTTTCACCTATCTGATCTGCATCGTCTGCTACTCCATTGCGAAAGCTCACTTCTAAGCCGTGTTCTGGTTCCCAGTCACACTCAGCTATCAACTTAAAAGTAGGAATATGCAGGTCATACTCAACGTGGGGTGGCACATAGATATATGAGAAAGTCACTTTATCCCAAACCTGAATGGGATTAGCCAGCTGCGGCATTTCCTCATCCCCTATCATCTCACGATATACATTATAGTTTTGCAGCACCAGAGGGACAGTGATGCTTAACACATCGCTTGGCAAAGCTAGAGCTTGCCGAATAGCTTCACGCTGAAGCAATGAAAGTTCCCCTATCTGCCCCTGTTCAAAATCCACACAAATCGGTACACAGTGATCGCCCAAAACAGCATATTGTTCTAGAGTCCAGTGGTTAGATTCGTTTCTTATCTGTCCAAACTCAGCATCGCAATAACTTGCCCAGAGTTTATTCATCATCTTTAATATATGCGTTCTTAATATATAGTTAGTAGTTCCATATTCCCTAGATTTTGTATAATCTGCAATTAAGAGTACTTTACCTCCTAGAGTAGGCGATGTTCTACGACCGATCGTAGGTCATCGCAGTATAGCACTGTATCTGACCCATCTTGTGGTGCTGGGAACTATGGCGATCGCTTTCCCTCACTTTTCCTCAGAGGGTGTTTGAAAAGTTTTAATGGGTCAAATTTTATGCCAATCGCCTGACCATGATCCGGATCATGGCAACGTAGATAAACGTCTGTGATGTTTCGGGCAATAACTCATAATCTCTAACCAATCGGCGACACCCCATAAGCCAACCGAAAGTGCGTTCCACTACCCAACGTTTTTTGAGCAACACGAATCCCTTGGTTTGTTCTGGTCGTAGTACCACTTGGACAATCCAACGGCAAAAGTCCATCACCCACTGCATGAATGGCTCACCGTTAAAGCCACCATCCACCCAGATGATTGTCAAACGACATCCCTGAGTGCGAGATTGTTTGACCCGTTTGAGAACTTTTTTGCTTCCTTCACGTTTACATACATTGGCCCCCGTGACCAACACCCGCAAGACTAACCCCAAGGTATCGACTGTCATAAATCGCTTGCGGCCTTTAATTTTCTTGCCTGCATCAAAGCCCACTTGTTGGCTCACCGTCGCCGCACTTTTGACACTTTGACTATCTTGGTCTTGGGTCAGGTTACTGGGGTATGCTTTACTCATCGCTCTCAATGGTGCTGTATGTACGTATCTACAGCTTATGCCTTGAGAGCTTTTTTTACTCAACTTGGAACTTTTCAAACATCCTCTTAGAAGTCAGGTATTATCCAGTATCAATTAGTCCGCCAACACGTTTAAAAAAGGAAAATAGTTTTAGTATTTATGCAGTCTATGCAAGAGAAATTAACATACCAGAAAATTGTGAACCAGTAAAGTGGATGCTCTTTTTACATTCCTCTAATAAACTGTATCATACACTACTATTTTTAGCGAACGCAGAACTTTTATGTCTACTGACTGTACGAAAAAATCTCAACATCGTCCGATAACTCCCGCTAATACCTGCTCAATGGTAGATTCCCAGCATCGTAACTCTACTGCTAATCACTAACATCGCTAGGACTACCTAGTTCAACTGCTGCATTATTGTAGCGTTTATCTGCGGTAAGAGGCATTGCAGGAGTGATAGGATATTATGCATAATTTGAAGAGTAGTTTTTAAGTTTTTGCTATGAGAGACAATAACTCTACTACGTCAGCCTTATCTCTTCATACTCTTTTTTTGAGGAAGGTATTGAACTAAAAATGGTTTTGGCATTGGACAATACTATGTATTTTTCCACTTTAAACTTTCAGTAACTATCTCAAACCCTGATTTAATGGTCGAAAGAATATCTGTAAGGATTAGTCTCAAAGCCATGCAGATATTGACTTGTGAGTTTTAGGATGGGTCTAGTGATTGAATCAGAAGTCCAACAAGCTGTATTTACGGTGACTGGACAATTACAAAAAGCGGATGGAACAACAATGTTAAGGGAAGCATTAAGGCTTCTAAAGGAAATATTGCCAGAAAAAAGGGTGCAAGCTTTTGATGTCTTCAGGCAACAGATTGAGAAGAATGCTACTAATGGATGGTTTAGCTCTGGACCAATTAGACTTAGTGACGGTAGAACGTTGTTCATTGGGGGTAACCCAAAAAACTCTCTTATTTTTAATGCTGCGGGAAACTTCCAGAAGATTACTCTAAATACCCAGCAAGCTCTTAATGCCACTGCTAAGAAAACAATTACAATTGACTAGCTTTAGTGTGATCGCCCGCTCCTGTACTGTTTCATGATGTCATTACTCGCTTGTTTTTATCTCAAAACTATACGTATCCCTCTTGTGTCACTTTCCGAAATAAACAAGTACTAAAGAAGCTAAATCATCCGTGACTTTTCACCGGATGTAAAAAGGAGAAATTGGTTCGTGAATCTCACTGGCGAACCAATCTCCCATAAAAATGACTTTATATTTACTGGTATTGTCGTCATAAGTGTGAATTACATGGACGTAAATGAAATTGTTAGAGAAAAATCCGTATTTTAAGTGTGACTTTAGAGACAAACGATTAACTCAACGAGCAGTATCAATTGCAGAGTGTTTGTCTGTAAAATATGGTGAGCCATTATCAAAAGTATTTAAAAGTGCCAGCGAATTGAGGGGGCGACAGAGGAGCTAAAGAGCTTGCTGTATTAGTGATATAGATTTCAACCCCTGGCGATAAAACCTCTGCTTATTGCGAATAGAACCTATGATCGGAACTCTCCTCATAGTTCGGCAGAAGTTGTGTTAACAAAGGTACAAATGGATGGGGAGCAACGCGATTTTGTGAGGTCGGATCAAAAAGCAGCGATCGCTAAAACTTACATTTGTGTATAAGGTAATTTTATTTGCAATTAATACACGTAATTATACGAAAAATTATCTTGAAGAGACATCTCAAAAAGATTGCGGCGTTGCATAATATAGGGATGAATTGAGGTGTAATACTGTGCATTATCCATACTGTGATTCTACTGAGATTAGAAAAAATGGTAAACGAAGAGGTAAGCAAAATCACATTTGYGTAAAATGTGGTCGTCAATTTATCGATGCCTATAGTCCACCAGAAGGATACTCAGATGAGATAAAACAAGACTGTTTAAGATCATACGTGAATGGCATGGGATTTYGAGCGAGCGAGCGTGATAAGGGAGTTCACCATACAACCATAATTTATTGGCTAAAACTTATTGGTGAACAACTTCCAGATGCACCACCAATCAACGAGATACCAGAAGTTGGAGAGTTAGATGAACTGGAAACTTTTGTCGGTTCAAAAAAACACTCATTGGGTTGTGGACAGCAGTAAACCACTTTCGTCAAGGAATTTTAGCTTGGGTTTTAGGAGACCACAGCGCTAGAAACATTTAAACCTTTGTGGGACTTTGTTTGCTGCTGGCAATGCTATTTTTATGTTACCGATGGATGGAAAGTTTACCCCAGTTTTATTGAGCCAGGAGACCATATCGTCAGTAAAACATATATGACCAGAGTGGAAGGTAAAAATACACGGTTRCGTCATTATCTAGCATGCTTACATCGCAAAACATTATGCTATTCCAAATCAATAGATATGCTTAAATACTCAATTCGTTTGTTACTTTATTGCTTAAAGTATAGACAAATACCTGTATTTAGTTAATTCATCCCCCACTTATGCAACCCCGCAAAATTTATTGGCAGCGTAATAGTTTCTATTCCGTTGCCAACATGCACCTTCCGTGATCGCATGTTGGTGAAAGTGTTGTGTCTGGGGGAAACTAGTTTTTATCGTATTTTTTGTCGGATAAAAGATAACGCTCTTTTATTTTGTGTTCAGGGTGCTGTATGATGGGGAAGTCGGAAGTCGGAAGTTAAGAATAAAGAAAGATAAAGTACAGGGGGTGCAAATGTGGATAAAGACATTAGTATTACTGACAGGACTAAAGCGTTTGCGGTCAGATTAATTGAGGCTTGTAGCTTTCTCGACGAAAAAGCAGGCGTTTACCGTACATTGTCAAAGCAACTATTGCGTTCTGGTACGAGTATTGGTACTAATGTACGCGAGTCACCTTCGGCTGAGTCTGATAAAGACTTTTTGCGTAAGATGAACCTATCCCACTAATAAGATTTATGCTACAAAGCTTAAGTTGATTGAGAACTAAAAATGAAAAATCAAGGTTTTGAAGCACATTTTATGACAACGATTAGAGATTTTTAGAATAATGGGATAGGTTCATGGAAATTGTTTTGAAAGAAGCGCGTGAAACCGAGCACTGGCTATAAATTTTGATTGAGTCTGAAGTTCTAGAGAAATCTATATTTTATCCGTTACTTCAGGAAGCCAATGAAATAGTGAAGATACTCGTCGCCTCTACGCGTAAAATTAAAGATAAATTGAATGGAAAAAACGAAGTTGTCAGTCGCAATTGAGAGGCAGTAATTAGAATTGAACAAAATTTAAGTTCATAGCTTTACTTAGAATGTCGCTACTAAATTGACCTCCGACTTCCGACTTCCGACTTCCTAATTAAGAATATGCCAGCCAGAGATGTTTTTCACGATGCAGTTAAGCGTGGTTTGATAAGCGATGGATGGAAAATTACCCATGACCCATTGCCAGTTAGTTTTGAATTGGGGGATATGTATATTGATTTGGGAGCCGAAAAGCTTTTGGGTGCTCAAAGAGGTGAGGAAAAAATTGCAGTAGAGATCAAAAGTTTTGTACGGACATCAGCAATTTCTGAATTCCACATAGCATTAGGACAATTTATTAACTACCGATTGGCACTTTCTGAGCAGGAACCGGGACGCATCTTGTATTTAGCAGTACCAATTGATGCCTACAGTTCATTTTTTACAATCCGCCTGGTACAAAATGTTATTCGCATTCATCATCTGAAATTAATAGTTTATAACCCAGAAACCGAGGAGATTGTGGAATGGATAAATTAGCACAGTATCGAGAAATTATAGAAAAACTCTTACGTCAATATGCAGAAATTAGTAGTCTAGAATCAGATGTAGAAACGCAAATAGTGCTTGATACTGAAGGTGACCACTACCAATTGATGAATGTGGGTTGGAAAAATCAACGCCGCATTTATGGTTGTTTTTTACACATTGATATCAAAAATAGTAAGGTCTGGCTGCAACACAATGGGACAGAATACGAAGTTGCTGAAGAATTGGTAAATTTAGGAATTCCTAAGCAAGATATTGTGATTGGATTCCACTCTCCTTTTAAACGCCAGTTTACAGATTATGGAGTTGGTTAAACCATGAAACAGAGTCCAGATTCGTTACCACCCATCAAACTTATTTCGTTGGAAAATAAAGATAAAGTATTACCTTTAATTCAGCGACAGGTTCAAGGCATCTCAGCAAAAATAGTTGCCCCTACTGATATTCGTTGGATAAAGGTGCTGGAGTTTTTACGCAGT
Source organism: Nostoc sp. PA-18-2419 (assembly GCF_005869855.1). Taxonomy (GTDB): domain Bacteria; phylum Cyanobacteriota; class Cyanobacteriia; order Cyanobacteriales; family Nostocaceae; genus Nostoc. The sequence goes on from NZ_SZNH01000080.1 coordinate 6,871, forward strand.
AATAACCTTGCACCTAATAGCCGTAAACTTTACGAAAGGGAACTCAAACGCTTTTTGGGATGGACACAACTGCACTATCATGAGCTATGCCCGCGTCACCTTGGATTGTACAAAGAATATCTCAGGGATGAAGTAAAAACTGATGCACAAAAGCCGCTTTCAAAAAGCAGCATCAATGCGGCAGTTGCTGCACTAAAAAGCTTTTTTAAATGGATCTGCTATACGTATCCGAATATAATTGCTACTAATCCGACGCTGGGGATAAAACTGGAAAAAGTACCACTGCCACCAGCCCAAAGCTTAACATCAGAACAGATGGAGCGCGTTTGGTCAGCATTAGAGATGCTAGGAGAAACAAAGCAACGAGATACTGCACTCGTCCACATTCTCAGTCACGGACTCCGCGCTGGGGAAATTGTACAGCTAAATGTTGGTTCTTTTGATGGCAAGCTGCTATTCTTGCCTGATACCAAAACCAATGAACCACGCCTAGTGCCACTGCGAAAAGATAGCCGCGACGTGCTACAAGAGTATTTACGATCACGCTCTATTGAGGGTGAAGAACTAAATAGTCTTACTCCGTTAATGATTTCACATCACGCCTCATACCAAGGGGAACGGCTAAGTTACCACGGAATTTATTTTGCTGTAGAAAAAATAGGTGAACTTGCTGGGATTGAGGATTTACACCCTCACCAGTTCCGGCACACCTATGCCACTGACTTATTGCTATTGGGAGTTGACCCCAGCCATGCACGAAAATTAACTGGACATCAAAGTGAGAAAGCGTTTCGGCGCTATACACTCCGTAGCGAACAAGAAGCGGCGATCGCTGCTTACTATCGTGCCATAGGGGAAGACGAAGCGGAGTGAGGTATGCCCAAGCCACTTGATCCCAAATGCCAGCTATGCGCCAAGCTACCCGCAGCTAAGGCTAAGGTACTTCATGGGCCAGA
>NZ_SZNH01000081.1 GCF_005869855.1 Nostoc sp. PA-18-2419
ATCAATCTTGTCAACTTGAGACTGAAGCACAAGAAAATAATGATGTTAATTTTTCTAATCATCCGCAATGGAACCATGAAGCTGTTCTAATCATCCGCAATGGAACCATGAAGCTGGATGGAAGAATACTTTAAATAATCTGCGTCTTATTATCCAACCACTTTTACTATTTTGGTTAATTTATCCCTGGTTAAGTATTTTCCCTAATTCACATTTGTTACTAGGATTCAATCATTTAATTGCTGCAATGAATCAATTTAAACCCTGTTATGCTTCTGGATGATTTAGCTTCTTTACTACTTGCTTATTTCGGAAAGTGACAGAAGAGGGGTAAACCCGGTTATTCATCCGCCAGTCGTACAGAATTCATGCTGAATTCTGACTCTTGACTTCTGAATTCTGTTCGATAAATTAAGAGATCAAGTTTTGGGGGGGTGCGCTTATATTTTGATGTACATCAATCATTGTAAAGGTTTGGAATTTCGCACCGCGAACTAAACTCCAGCCTTCCTTCTCTCACTTGAAATGGATGTTTGAGTGGTTTATTCGACACACTACCTTTGATTTCATCACTGCTGGGATGTACGGATTTTTTGCAAAAATCAAATAGGAGTCCTATAGAATATACAKCAGTTTTATATGAATAATCTACAATGAGCGAACAAGCAACATTCTTATCTACAGCAGTTTCTCATAATGGAATTGAAATGATGGAGCGTCACCAGCGTGGTGTAACACTGTGGATTACCGGCTTAAGTGGTGCGGGCAAAACCACGATTAGCTCTGAAGTAGAGAAAAAGCTACGAGCCGTAGGCTATAAAGTTGAAGTTTTAGACGGCGATGTGGTGCGCCAGAACTTGACCAAGGGTTTGGGATTTAGCAAGGAAGACCGAGAGGAAAACATTCGCCGCATTGGTTTTGTGGCGGAGCTACTGACTAGAAACCAAATTATAGTCATTGTTTCAGTCATCTCTCCCTACCGAGAAATGAGGCAAGAAATGCGGCATCGCATCGGCAACTTTATCGAGGTTTACGTTAACGCACCCATTGAAGTCTGCGAACAACGCGATGTAAAAGGGCTATATAAGAAGGCTCGCTCCGGGAAAATTAAAGACTTTACGGGGATCGACGCTCTGTATGAACCACCTCTGAATCCAGAAGTGGAATGTAGAACTGATATAGAAAGCCTAGATGTGAGTGTAGCCAAAGTATTAGCAAAGCTCGCCGCATGGGACATAATATCAGAAACGGTATTATATTCTACTGCCCAGCGGTCGTCTCCCAAAACATTTTGTTATTTGCGCCCTACTAAAAATGCCGAAATTATCGATTCTATTGGCGATCATTCGTGAGAGATTAAGGTCGAATACCATTTGTCAATAAGCAATAGTACTTAAAATATGGCTGAAAATAGGGCTATTCATTAACAGATATGAATTCGGTTTAGAGATTTAAAGCTATTTCAACTCATCTGCAACATTACCTGGTCAATGAGTAAATATTTAATCAATCGATTACTAATTGCTATTCCGACGTTAATTGCCATTAGTATTGTGATCTTTACTATTCTGGCATTAGCACCAGGCGATCCAATGGGAGAATTTGCCCTGAATCCTTCCATCACATCTGAAGTTCGGGAAAATATCAGAAAATCTTTAGGTTTAGATCAACCAATTTATATCCGCTATGTCAAGTGGTTTACCGCTTTTATCAGTGGAGATATGGGCTATTCCTTTACTAGCCGCAGTCCAGTAATTGGTTTAATTCTCCAACGGGTACCGACAACCTTGTGCGTGGTTGGTTGTGCTTATCTTTTTGGTATATTGCTGGCTATCCCTTTAGGCGTAATTTCGGCTCTCAAACGCAATACTATTGTTGATACAGTTTTGACTACTTTAGTTTTTTTTGGGTTTTCTTTACCAACATTTTTTACAGGATTACTGTTTATTATTATCTTCAGTATCCAGTTAAAATGGTTCCCTTTTATTTATAACAGTACTTTACAGGTAACAGATTGGCAGAGTTTTATCGCTCAAATTAAACAATCTATTATGCCTATTTGTGTATTAGGAATTCGACAAACAGCAATGCTGATGCGTTTTGTGCGTTCAGAGATTTTAGAAAATATCCATCAAGACTATGTGCGTACTGCTTATGCTAAGGGATTACCCAAATTTTTGGTTATCAATCGTCATGTTTTACGGAATGCGTTAATTCCTGTAGTTACATTGGTAGCCTTGGATATTCCAAGTGTCTTTACAGGCGCTCTAGTGACAGAAAAGGTTTTTCGCGTTCCGGGTATAGGTGCTTTATTAATTGATTCTATCTATAATAATGACACACCAGTAGTCATGGCAATTACCTTTATATACGCAATTTTGATTGTTATTTTTAGCCTGATTGCAGATATTCTCTATGGGTTATTAGATCCTCGCATCAAGTATACAAAATAGCTAAAAAATTTCCAATTAATAAAAAATAGAGTCATTACTCTGGCTGTTAGTAGTATACAAATTAAATGTAGATTAAATGTAGAACATCTTTTATGTTGAAGCGATCGCCTAATCAAAGTTCAGAACCATCCAAATTTTTAGTTTCTCCAGCATCAACCAATCTTTCTAAGCAAGAAACCCTCACACAAGAAGCATGGCGCAAGTTTCGTCGTAATCGTCAAGCTATGTTTGGGATTGTAGTCTTGCTAATTATAGTGTTAAGTGTTTTGTTTGGGCCATTTATTTATAATATTCCCCTCAACAAAATTGACTTTGCCCAATCCACTCTTGGTCCTAGTTGGGTACATCCATTTGGTACTAATGATTTAGGTCAGGATATATTAGCGAGAGTTTTGTATGGTGGACGAATATCGATCGCAGTCGGAATTTTTTCGATGTTAGTAGCCATGACTCTCGGTACACTGATTGGCGCACTTGCTGGATTTTATGGCAGCTGGCTGGATATTGTTTTGATGCGTTTGACAGATTTGTGTTTAGCTTTACCACGACTGCCATTATTATTACTAGTAATATTTTTGTTTCGGGATGCAATTAAGGCGATCGCCGGGCCAGAAATAGGTATATTTGTGTTGATAGTACTGGTGATTGGTGGACTCAACTGGATGTCTGTGGCGAGATTAGTGCGAGCCGGTTTTTTGACAGTGCGGGAGTTAGAATTTGTCACAGCAGCACGCGCTCTTGGTGCTTCCCCTGCACGGTTGATTTGGGTTCATATTTTGCCCAACGTCATTAGTCCCGTACTCGTTGCTGCTACTCTTTCAGTAAGTACTGCGATCGTTACCGAATCAACCCTGAGCTTTTTTGGTTTAGGTTTTCCACCTGATGTGCCAACTTGGGGACGAATGCTTAACGAAGGGCAAAACTTTCTAGAATATGCTCCCCACATAGTTATTTTCCCTGGCACAGCAATATTTCTCACGGTGTTAAGCATTAACTATATAGGTGATGCTTTACGAGATGCGCTAGATCCCAGACTATCGTGAATTCACAGGGATTGAGCATCAGGAAAATTGCCCAATCCCTAGTCATTCATTTTAACCGCCAATCTTTAATATTCCAGGTAGCATCATCCCAAGGAGTTGAATCTATACCAGTGATTCTGTTACTGACTCCATTAACATCAGCGCGAGAAATTAGCGGAATTACAGCTTGGTCTTTAATTAACAAGTCGTTCATCTGAATAATTAACTGTCGGCGTTGTTGCGGGTTTAACTCTGTATTAGACTGTTGCCAAAGCTTGTCGTATTCAGGGTTACAGTAACGAGAAGTATTCCGTTTCGACCAATTATTTTTCTTCTGGGAAATCTCATTACAAGTCCACGCCTTCAGAGAACTACCTGGGTCTGGGTTACTATTGCCACCATTAAACATTTGTAAATCAGCGTGAAAGTGAGCAAGAGTATCTGGGTTAGCAGGGTCACTAGAAAAGAAAATACTCGAATCGATACTCTTGAGTTCTACGCCCACGCCAATAGAAGTTAGTGATTGTTTAATGATTTCCTGAGTTTTCTGGCGGACTGAGTTGACTGAAGTTTGAAACAAAACCTTGAGTTCTACACCATTTTTATCCCGAATGCCGTTGCCGTTGGTATCTTTCCATCCAGCTTCATCCAATAAAGTAGTAGCTTTTTTCAAGTCAAATTCATATTTCGTATTGGTTGAATTATAAATATCTGGCGCTATCAGGATATTTGTAACAACACGACCAGTTTGACCATATAACTGTTGATTAATAGTGTCACGGTCAATAGCATAATTAAAAGCTTGACGCACTTTCAAGTCTTTAAAAAAAGGATGGGGGAACTCTATGCTGGAGCGTTCACCATCTTTGGTTTGTTTGTTAGGGTCAGTTTGATTAATAATAATCCGTTCCGAGTAAGAACCAAAGCTGATATCTAATCTACCTTTTCCCGCTGCCTCTAGCTGCTTAAGGATGGGAGCTTCTACTTGGAGCTTCCAGGCAAAATCTACATCTCCAGTCTGCAATACTGCTCTAGCAGCTGAAGTTGCATCTCCACCACCTTTAAATTCTACTCGTTTAAAGAAAGGTTTATTTGCTTCCCGGAAAAAGGAATTAGCTTCATAGATAACAATGTCACCAGGCTTGAAGTCCACCACTCGATAAGGGCCAGTTCCTACAGGAAGCAGATTAGCTGGCGCTTCTCTGGCGTTGCTACCGTTATATTTTTCGAATATATGACGAGGTATGATTGAGCCATTGGAACTAATAAACAGCAATGACCAAGCTGGGTTAGGCTCTTGGAAATTGATTTTAACGGTATAGTCGTTCAAGGCTTCAACACTTTTGACAGTTTGATAATTAGCAGCAGTGGTTGCACCTACAGCTGGATTACTAACAAATTGATAGGTAAACACTACATCCGCAGCTGTAAAAGGTTTACCATCAGACCATTTGACTCCTTGTTTGAGTTTCCAAGTCACTGATTTACCATCTTTTGCTACTCCACCATTCTCTAAGGAGGGGATTTCTGCTGCTAGAAAAGGGACTAGTTTACCCTCTTTATCAAAGCTGGCCAAGGGTTCGTAAGTAATTCGACTGGCTTCAAAGTCTTTGCTACCTTGAGCTAGATGGGGATTAAGAATAGTTGGTGCTTGCCAATAGAGAAGCTTCAAGGTATTACTAGCAGCACTAGCATTACTTATGGCTATTGGAGTAGAGGCGGTTGGAGATTGAGAATTTGGAGAAAAACAAGCAGTTAGTAACAAAATACTAAGCAACGACTGAGCAAAAATCTGAATCCTACTGAAGTTATTGAATATGGTCATGTTGGACTGTCTCTAGCGGTTTAAGCTAAATTTAAAGGGGCGATCACCTCATTTTAGATTTTAATTACGAATTACGAATTACTTTAATATCCTGCTTGCTTATTGACTTGGGAAGTTTATTACAAAAAATTTGTGACCTACCAACAAGCCGAGTCCAAAAAATCTCAAAATAGCTGTAGCAGTCAAATGAAAAAGTTTCAAGAGGAACTTGAGGAACAACGACAGCAAGCTATGTCCATGTACAGCAACACAGTATGAATCAATCTAAAATCTCAACTAGCTTATGAGCCTTCTGAGTTTCGCACCACGAACTAGTCTAAACTTCAGTAATAAGTACTGAATAGCCATGATTTCTAAACGGATAACAAGATGGAAAATAATCAAGAATACCACATGTCCTCAGATGAATTTCGTTATTGGGGATATAAAACTATTGATTGGATAGCTAATTATCTAGAAACAGTAGAGCAACTGCCTGTTTTATCTCAAGTAGAACCTGGAGACATTAGAGCTAAACTACCAGAAACAGCCCCAGTAAAAGGAGAGTCTTTCGCAGGCATTTTACAAGATTTAGATGAAATTATTGTACCAGGATTGACTAATTGGCAGTCTCCAAACTTTTTTGCTTTCTTTCCTACAGGTATTTCTGCACCATCAGTTTTAGGAGAATTAGTCAGTGCGGGACTTGGAGTTCAGGGAATGTTATGGGCAACTTCTCCAGCTTGTACTGAGTTAGAAACTCATGTTCTAGACTGGTTAATAGATATGTTGGAACTTCCCTCGCAGTTTAAATCTTCTACCACAGGAGGAGGAGTAATCCAAGACTCAGCCAGTAGTGCTTCTTTAGTAGCTTTGATAGCAGCTAGAGAACAATCAAAAGCAGATATTAATCAACTGGTTGTCTACACTTCTACTCAAGCACACTCTTCAATTGAGAAAGCTGCCAAAGTAGCGGGAATTAAGCGAGAAAATTTCCACTTAATTGAGGTTGATACTGATTTTAGAATGTGTTCAGAATTACTCCAAAAGCAAATTGTTACAGATATTAAATCTGGGTTAATCCCTTTTTATATTGCTGCTACTGTGGGGACAACTTCATCTCATGCCATAGATCCATTAACACAAATAGGTGCGATCGCCCAAGCGCATAATATTTGGCTCCATGTTGATGGCGCAATGAGCGGGACAGCAGCTATATGTCCTGAGTATCGGTGGATTCACCAAGGATTAGAACTAGCAGACAGCTATTGTTTTAACCCTCATAAATGGATGCTGACTAATTTTGATTGTACGTGTTTTTATGTGAAAGATCGAGCTAAACTAATTCAAGCACTATCTATCATGCCTGAATATCTAAAAAATCAAGCCAGCACGTCTGGTAAAGTGATTGACTATCGAGACTGGCAGATTTCTTTAGGACGTAGATTTAGAAGTCTCAAGCTGTGGTTTGTAATCCGGCACTATGGGATAGAAGGCTTACAATATTATATTCGTAAGCATATTGCTTTAGCACAAGAATTTGCTGAATGTGTAAAATCTCATCCTCGTTTTGAGCTAGTTATGAATCACCCATTAAATTTGGTATGCTTTCGCCATAAATTTGGTGATGCAATTAACGAAAAAATCATTAGCAATATCAACTCTTCAGGTAAAATCTATCTCACTTCTACCAAACTGGAGCAAAAATTAACTTTAAGAATGTCAATTGGACAAGCAAGCACAGATAAAATACACGTACAGCAGGCTTGGCAATTAATTTGTCAAACTGCTGAGAACATAGAAAATAATTAACTCACTTTTAGCCACACACACTCAACAACTAAACTTTCAGTATACGTTGAGCGTGCAACTTGACTAAATCTATTTTAGCCTGACTGATTTAGGTAAATATTATTATTGTCCACTCAAACGCAATCGATTAGTAGGGCTAAGGCTAGAGAAGATGACATGAAGAGTCCTGCCTTTGTCTACCGAAGCATACAAAAATTTACACTGTTCCTCTTTTCAACAGTGTCGGAACATTTCTCCCATAGCACCCGATAAATCCTGATAAATTGATGAATTTTAGGCTCGAATCAGTTTTTCTTTCAAGCGTCTTCTAAAAGTCTCTTGGCAACTTGGCAACCTGACTTTTCACGGGATGTTGAAAGTTAGCTTGACAACCGTTTTACAGCTTTAATTTGTTACCAATGGTAGTATCCCTCTTCTGTCACTTTCCGAAATAAGCAAGTAGTAAAGAAGCTAAATCATCCAGAAGCATAACAGGGTTTAAATTGATTCATTGCAGCAATTAAATGATTGAATCCTAGTAACAAATGTGAATTAGGGAAAATACTTAACCAGGGATAAATTAACCAAAATAGTAAAAGTGGTTGGATAATAAGACGCAGATTATTTAAAGTATTCTTCCATCCAGCTTCATGGTTCCATTGCGGATGATTAGAAAAATTAACATCATTATTTTC
>NZ_SZNH01000082.1 GCF_005869855.1 Nostoc sp. PA-18-2419
AGTCCGTGCCGTCTTGCCGGGCCGCCCCGGCCGAGCCGGCGATAATTGTTCCAGCCGCCGGGCGCCTGGGCGCCGGCATACCAGCGGCCGTCGATCTGGCCGCCCCAGCGATTGCCGCCATGCTGGCCGGCCTGCACCGGGCCGCGCGGCGGCAGCGCCATCCACCGGCCGTTCTGCCACACGCGCGGGCCGGCGGTGGGCACGCCGGGGCCGCCATGCGCGACCGGGCCGGAGCCGGGATAATGCGGGGGGTTGGGCGAAACGGTTGGCGGCGGCGGCATCGGCACGCCGCGGGGTGCCATCCCGCCGGGTGCCGGGATCGGGCCGCCGCGGCCGCCCCATGCGGGGCCGGACGACGTCACCTGCGCAGCCGCCGGCAGGGCTGCCAGCAGCGCCGTGGCCATCATGGCCGGCTTGATCAGGTGACGCATCGCAAACTCCTTTGGCCATGGCAGGGTCGTCCCCTTTCTCATGGTTGCCAAAGGATTAAACCCCGCGCGAAGGCGACGCCACTTTTGCCTATGCTTAACGGAGTCCCAATCCGGGTCAGCCGACCAGACGGGGACCCAGGATCCGCACCAGCGCCTCGCAGCCTGCCGCGTCGCCGGCATCGAAACGTGCCGGATTGGGGCTGTCGAGGTCGAGCACGCCGATCAGCTCGCCCTGGACGACGATCGGCACGACCAGCTCGGAACGGCTGTCTGCATCGCAGGCGATATGGCCCGGGAAGGCGTGCACGTCCTCGACCAGCTGGGTCTCGCGGCTGGTCGCAGCGGCACCGCACACGCCCTTGCCGAACGGAATCCGGATGCAGGCGGCCTTGCCCTGGAACGGCCCGAGGACGAGCTCGCCATTCACATTGCGGTAGAAGCCCGCCCAGTTGAGGTCGGGCAGATACTGCCAGATCAGCGCCGAGACATTCGCCATGTTGGCGATCGCGTCGGGCTCGTCGGCGGTGAGCGAATCGAGCGCCGCGGCGAGGTCGCGGTAGAGCTCGGTCTTGTCGGTGGTTTCGATGTCGAAGGCGTACATGGGAAGCGATGTAGGTCGAACAGGGGCGAACCGCCAGCCTCAGTCCAGCCGGACCTTGCCGCGCCCGGCCTTCACCTGGCTCCGGCCCTTCTTCTCGTCCACCCGGCGCGCCTTGGCCGCCTTGCTCGGCTTGGTCTTGATCCGCTTGGCGTCGCGCTCATGCGCCTTCTCGATCAGCTCGACCACCCGTTCGCGGGCATCGGCGCGATTGGCTTCCTGGGTGCGGAACTTGCGCGCGGTGATCACCAGTTCGCCGCCACTGGTCAGCTTGGTGCCCGCCAGTGTCTTGAACTTCTGATAGGCGTAGGGGGCAAGGCCGAGCTTGAACACGTCGATGCGCAGCTGCACCGCGGTCGCCACCTTGTTGACGTTCTGGCCGCCCGGCCCGGTCGATGCGAGGAACTTCTCCTCGAGAATCGCCGCCTCGGGCAGTTCAGCCACGGCCGAACCCGGCATTGTGGAAGCGCACCGGCAGCGGCGCGGTGGCGTGGATATCGTCCTTGCCCTCGCGCGGCACGGTCAGCTCGACGGCGTGGAGCATCATCGCCGGCCCGCCGCTGCCATAGACCGGGTCGCCCATCACCGGCACGCCCAGCCCCTCGGCGGCATGGACGCGGATCTGATGGGTGCGGCCGGTCTCGGGATAGAAGGCGACCAGGCTCTTGCCACCCTTGCGCTCCATCACCTTGTAGCGCGTGACCGACGGCTTGCCCTTGGGATCGCCGACCATCCGCCAGCCCTCCTCACGAGTCGAGACCTTGGAAAGCGGCAGGTCGATCGTGCCGCTGTCGAGCTCGGGCTCGCCGTCGAGGATCGCGAAATAGCGCTTGGCCACCGCTCCCATCTCGAAAGCCTGGGCGAAGCGCTTGAGTGCCTTGGGGTTGCGGGCGAGCAGCAGGCAGCCGCTGGTGTCGCGGTCGAGCCGGTGGACAGGCACCGGCAGGCGCTGGAAGCCGAAAGTAAGCTGGTCGAGCAGGTCCTCGAGGCTTTCGCTTCGGTCCCGCGGCCGGTCCACCGGCAAGCCCGCGGGCTTGTCGATCACCAGAGCCTCGCCATCGATGAAGAGCACGCGATCCTTGAACATCGCCTGCCCATGCCACCGCCGGCGCCGAAGCGCCAGCGGTGGTGGGATTTCAGCTTAGCGCTGGAAGCGGATCGAGCAGGTCGACTGACGACCCTGCACCGTGGTCCGCCAGTTGCCAGTCCACTCGGCGCGCATGTCGCGGGCCTTGTCGCGGCACTTGCGCTCGGCGTCCGACTGGTTCCAGATCGGGCCGACCTCGATATCGCGGATCACGCCGCCGGTGCCCCAGCCATCGCCGGGACCACCGGGACGACCCGGACCACCAGGGCCGCCAGGTCCGCCCGGACCACCCGGGTTCCAGCCGCCGCCGCCCGGGCGACCGCCGCCGGGACGACCCCAGCCGCCTTCACCCCAGCCGCCATTGTCGCCCCAGCCGTTCGAGCGGCGCGGATCGACGTCGGTGATGCGATAGAGCAGGCGCGGGCCGCCGGTGCGCGGAATGCCCGAGATCACGCCGCCACGAAGATCGAGGCGGACGCGGGCGCCACGCGACGGATCGTAGAGGTTGACCGCGTCGCGGCTGCGATTGGTCTCGTCGAACCGGTGGATCAGCGTGCCGTCATCGGCGAACTCGACCCAGCGGCCGGGGCGCGTCTCGACAAAGGCGCCGCCACCGCTGTGGCGGACACGGCCGACATTGTTGCCATCGACCCGCTGCATCGCGGCGGGGGCCGCATGCGGGTTGGCCGGCGGGGCCGCCGAGGCGACACCGCCCAGCAAAGCAACCGACAGGGCAAGGCAGGAAATTCGTGCAAGCATGGTTTGTTCTCCCCTCACTGCAACTCGGGCTATTTTGGCCCGATCGACACAGCAGCGCAACGATTCAGCAACGCGCAAAGTTGCGTTGGGCCTTTCCGTTTGAACGCCATTTGAACGGGGAAGCCAGCTTTCCGAAAGGTTGGATCGGCAGCGTAATGGGATTGCGCTAGCGCCCAGCCGTGTTTCCGGCCGCGCCACAAATAAAAACAGCGGCCGGACACGAGGTCCGGCCGCCGTCCCTGGAGACCGCGCCAGGAGGGGGAGTTTACGCGGTCTCGGCTTCGCGGTGGGGAGCCGCGATCTTGTTGGCCAGTTCGGCGACCTTGCGACCCTGATAACGGGCACCTTCAAGCTCGACTTCGCTGGGCAGGCGGCTGCCGTCGCCATCGGCGATGGTGGTCGCGCCGTAGGGCGAGCCGCCCTTCACTTCGTTGACGCCGCCCTGGCCCTGGAAGCCATAGTCGAGGCCGACGACGGTGAGGCCGAAGTGCAGAAGGTTGGTGATGATCGAGAAGAGCGTCGTCTCCTGGCCGCCATGCTGGGTGGCGGTCGAGGTGAAGGCACCGCCGACCTTGCCGTTCAGCAGGCCCTGGTACCAGACGCCGCCGGCACGATCCCAGAAGCTCGCCATCTGGCTCGACATGCGGCCGAAGCGGGTCGGCGAGCCGACGAGGATGCCGTCATAATTGGCGAGCTCGTTGACGTCTTCCAGCACCGGGTGGCTGTGATCGGCGACGAAGCCGGCAGCCTGGGCCACTTCGAACGGCGCGGTCTCGGGCACGCGGCGGACATCCACCTCGGCGCCGGTGCTGCGCGCGCCCTCGGCGACGGCATCGGCCATCTTCGCGAGGTGGCCATAGGACGAGTAATAGAGAACGAGGATCTTCGACATGGTGATGCTTCCCTTCGTTTATTCGCTGTCGACCAGGACGATCTCGGCGTCCTCGATCGCGGTGATGGTGTAGGTCTTGCCGCTGGAGAGTGCGGCACCGTCTCGCGCATTGACGCGTTCGCCGTCGATCTCGATCGTGCCGACGGCGGGCACCAGATAGGCGTGCCGGTGGTCACCCACTTGGTGGCTGACGCTCTCGCCGGCCTTCAGCGTCGCGCCCAGAACCCGGGCATCGGCCCGGATCGGCAGCGCGTCGCTATCGATAGTCCGCGAAGCTGAAATGGTGCCGCGCGTTGAGCCAGCCATGATCCGCATGGCCGAGGCTCGCAAAGGGTCGTTTGTCGATCATGGGGTCGGAACCTCCTGTGTTGAGCAGGAAGATAGGGCGGCGGATCGCACGGTAAATGGAAACGTTGGAAACCGATCGTTTCCGTGTTACGCATCCGGCATGAAGCTACCGGACTTCGAGGCCTGGGCCGTTTTCGCCGCGGTGGTCGAGCACCGCTCCTTCAGCGCCGCAGCCGACGCGCTGGCCGTCTCCAAGGCGACCGTCTCCAAGGCGATCACCCGGCTGGAAGGGCGATTGGGCACCACGCTGTTCCACCGCACCTCGCGCCGGCTGACGCTCACCGACAGCGGCCGTAGCCTTGCCGAGCATGCCCAGCGCATCCTGAGCGAAGGCCAGGCGGCGGAGGAGGCAGCCTTCGAATCGGCGAGCGCGCCCGCGGGCCTGGTCCGCGTCGCCGCGCCGCTTACCTTCGGCATCCAGGCGGTGGCGCCGGTGCTCGCCGACTTCATGACGCTCTATCCCGGCATCAAGGTCGAGCTGCGCCTGTCCGACGCGTTCGTCGACATTGTCGGCGAGGGGATCGACATCGCACTGCGCATCGCCGAGCTGCCCGACAGCTCGCTGCGTGCCCGGCGGCTGGGACCGATGGTGATGCACATCGTCGGCGCACCCTCCTATTTCGACAAGGTCGGCCGCCCGCGCCATCCCGCCGACCTCGCCCACCATGCCTGCTTCGTCTACACCAACACCGCCAACCCGGACGTCTGGCGCTTCCGCAAGGCGGGCGGCGAGGAAGCCGCGGTCCGCGTCGACGGGCCGATCCGCACCGACAGCGGCGACGCGATGATCCCGGCCCTCCGCGCCGGCCTGGGCGTTGCGCGTCTGCCCGACTTCCTCATTGCCGGCGAACTGGCCCGCGGCGATCTGGAGGAAGTGCTGGTCGACTGGTCGGGCACGGCGGCCGCGCTGCATTTGTTAACGCCGCCCGGAACATTGCGTCCGGCAAGGGTCGAAGCGTTAATCGAATTCCTTTCCGATCGGTTGCGGAAAACCTGTGGCGAGTTCCACCTAAAGGACTCGACTCCGTAACGGTTCTGAGTCCTCCCATAGGTAGATTCCCTACGACTCGTGGAGTCAGGCCGGTTAGGGAGAAATTAACCTTTTGCCTTCAGACACGCTTAGGTTAATGAATCGTCCGAGGCATGCCTTTCAATTGGGGCAAGGCAGCCTGCGGGCAAGGGGACTTTGACGATGCGCGTGCTGTTGATCGAAGACGAGCCGAGCACTGCCAAGGCGATCGAGCTGATGCTCACGACCGAGGGCTTCAACGTCTATACGACGGACCTCGGCGAGGAGGGCTTGGACCTGGCCAAGCTCTACGACTATGACATCATCCTGCTCGACCTGAACCTGCCCGACATGCACGGGTATGATGTTCTGAAGAAGGTTCGTGTCGCCCGCGTGCAGACGCCGGTGCTGATCCTTTCGGGCATCAACGAGATGGATTCCAAGGTGCGGTCGTTCGGCTTCGGTGCCGACGATTACGTGACCAAGCCCTTCCACCGCGAAGAGCTGGTCGCCCGCATCCACGCGGTCGTCCGCCGCTCGAAGGGCCACAGCCAGTCGGTCATCCGCACCGGCAAGCTGGCGGTCAATCTCGACGCGAAGACGGTCGAGGTCGACGGTGCCCGCGTGCACCTGACCGGCAAGGAATATGCGATGCTGGAGCTGCTCTCGCTCCGCAAGGGCACGACGCTCACCAAGGAAATGTTCCTGAACCACCTTTATGGCGGCATGGACGAGCCCGAGCTSAAGATCATCGACGTSTTCATCTGCAAGCTGCGCAAGAAGCTCAGCATGGCCTGCGAAGGCGACAAYTACATCGAGACCGTCTGGGGCCGCGGCTAYGTGCTGCGCGAGCCGGACGGCGGCGAAGGCATCATGGAGCCGGTCTCGGCCGTCGCCTGAACGCACTACCAACGGGGGTTGGCAAGGGCCGCGGTTCGCAAGGACCGCGGCCTTTTCATTTGCCCCGCCGCGCCACCGCGTGTTGCTCGGCCGCTTCGAGCAGTGCCGCAAGATCGGCGCGGCTGACGTCGAAGCTCTCATGCGCCTGCTCGAGCGCCGCATCGATATCCTCGGGCAGGATGCGCGGATGGACGGGCGCGGGCACCGGGCGGTGCGGATAGCTGTGGCCGGAGACGCGGTGGAAGGCGATGCCGACCAGCACGAGCAGCAGCGCGTTGAGCCCCATCGGCACCAGCGCGAAGCCGACGCCCTGCCCCAGCACCGCCGAGCCGAGCACCGCGAGCAGCGCACAGGCGCCGCCGGGCGGGTGCAGGCAGCGCAGCAGCGACATCAGCAGGATCGCCAGCCCGACCGCGAGGCCGGCGGCGATCGGTCCATGCCCGGCCAGCGCCGCGACGCCGAAGCCGACCAGGGTGGAGATCGTGCAGCCCCCCACGACCGGCCAGGGCTGGGCGAGCGGGCTGGAAGGCACCGCGAAGACCAGCACCGCCGAGGCACCGATCGGCGCGGCGAGCAGCAGCGCGGCATGGCTGCCGACCGCCAATGCCGCCACCCCGCCGCTCAGCCCGATGCCGATCGCCGCGCCCAGCGCCGCGATCATCCGCTCGCGCCAGTTGGCGCCTGCGAGCTGGCGCAGGCGAAGCAAGGGGCCGGACATCCCTACTTCTTCACAAAGACCCGCGCGCCGCCGACCCAGGTCTCGAGCACCTGGGTGCCGCGCAGATCCGAAGGCGAAGCGAGCAGCGGGTCGCGATCGACGATGATGAAATCGGCGCGCATGCCCGGCGCGAGGCGGCCGATCAGCTTCTCGGCGAAGCCGGCCCAGGCGGCGCCGGTGGTGAAGCCCGCCCAGCCCTGCTCGCGCGTCACCGCCTCCTCGATCCGCCAGCCGCCAAAGGGCTGGCCATTGGCGTCGGTGCGGGTGAAGGACACCGCCCAGCCCGCCCAGGGATCGGGGCTCTCGACCGGATAGTCCGAGCCGAAGGCGATATGCGTGCCGTCCTTGAGCATCGTCTTCCAGGCATAGGCGCCGGCTAGCCGATCCGGCCCCAGCCGCGCCTCGGCCATCTTCATGTCGCTGGTCTGGTGGACCGGCTGCATCGAGGCGATCACGCCAAGCTTGGCGAAGCGCGGCAGATCCTTGGGATCGACGATCTGGGCGTGCTCGATCCGCCAGCGGCGATCGTCCTTATAGGTTTCGGACAGCACCTCGACCGCGTCGAGCACCTGCTGGTTGGCGCGGTCCCCGATCGCGTGGACGGCGATCTGGAAATTGTCCATCGCGCCGCGCGTCATCAGGTTGAGCAGCTGGTCGTCGGTGAGGAAGCCCAGCCCCTTCTGCCCCGGCGCATCGCTATATTCGGCCTTGAGCCAGGCGCCGCGGCTGCCCAGCGCGCCATCGGCATAGAGCTTGATCCCGCCCATGCGCAGCCGGTCGCCATAGAGCCAGGGGGTCGGCCCCTGCCCGGCCACCTGCAGCGCGGTCTCGACGCCGT
>NZ_SZNH01000083.1 GCF_005869855.1 Nostoc sp. PA-18-2419
CTGGCAGCTTTTCTCCTATTTGTTTTACCCAAGAAATTATAGTAGTATGATGTACACCTTTAACCCGTTCAATCCCACGAAAACCCATACCATTAAGATACATTTTTAAACATTCTTGTTTAAGTTTCTCTGAGTATCCTTTTGGCGGATCGTACACATCAATAAATTGGCGCTCGCAGTTATTACAGATGTGATTTTGTTTACCTCTCCGTTTTCCATTCTTTCTAATTTCCGTAGACTCACAGTATGGACATTGCACAGTAGATGACCTCAATTCATCCCTCTATTATGCAACACCAAAAAAATAACTTTAGTTGTGGGTTTAAAGCCCACTTAAAAAAAGATGTGTTTCAACGAGTAGGTGCTCGTAACACAGCGTCCTTATTTCAATCCCACGACTTTAGTGGTGAGTACTACTACATACTTCCTATTTCTTACTTCCGACTTCTGAAATCAATGCCTCATCTATGGTGAGTGATTGAGCAGCCCCGACCAAGTAGTGATAACAAGGCAAGAGAGTTCGGTTGAGGAAGCCTTGCAATTGACGATAACTGCAAAGATATAAGAAGCTAATGAAAACCCCAACCTGTAAACAAAGGCCGGGGATTACTAATAAACCTAACCTCATGATGCCACAAGTAAATACCAAAAAGACCACCTTCAGACTAGAGGTGGGACGATGACCAAACCCACCTCTGGCAAAAAGACCACAGCCGCAGTTCCCCCTAAGTCAAAGCCAGCACTCAAGCAGGAAAACCCAGAAGTAGTCACGGTTGAGGTGGCAGCGGTTGAAGTACCAGAACTTACCGAGGATGAACAGCGCGACCGCTTGCATTTAGAGTGAAAAGTCGAGCAGGCTTTTGTTGAAGCGGGAAAGGCGTTGATGGAATTGCGCGATCGCCGCCTTTACCGTTCCACGTACCGCACATTTGAAGAGTATTGCCGCGATCGCTTTGGTTATAGCCGCGATGCTGCCTACTTGAAGATATCTGCTACTACTGTATATGAGAATATTCAGAAATATTTGCCGACCATTGGTCGGCAAATTCCTCTACCAAGTAGTGAGCGTCAATTACGTTCCGTTGCCAAAGCAGAGCTAGAACCCACTGAACAAGCGACGGTTTGGCAACAAGCAGTAGACCTCTTGCACGAATCAAGAAAACAGGGCAAGTTCATAATTGAGAAGCCCAGCAATCAAATTGCAACGTAAACCAAAACGTTTTCTACGATTACGATACTGTTCTTTAAGAATACGAAAAATCTTCAATCGACGGTTGATGTGTTCACCAACAACACGTAATTGAGCTAACTGGCGATTATGATGGCGTTCATGGGAGGGTAAATCAGCACCACGAGGTTTTTTAGCAGGGATGCAGCTACTCGTCAAGGATTTTGGCAATTCCTTGATAACCTTTGTCAGCTAAACACAACTGTGAAGTGTGAAATCTTACCTTTGTATTTTTCAGTAAGCGGAAGTCATGAATACGACCAATTCCATAAGCCGTACAGATGATTTTGCCACTAGCTTGGTCTACTACCAATTGTGCTTTCAAAGTATGACGTTTTTTCTTGCCGCTATAATAGCAACGTTGTTTTTTTGACATTGCATAATAGAGGGATGAATTGAGGTCATCTACTGTGCAATGTCCATACTGCGGCTCTACGGAAATTCGCCAAAACGGAAAGTGAAGAGGTAAACAAAATCACATTTGTAAAAAATGTGATCGCCAATTTATTGACTTGTACGATCCGCCAAAAGGATATTCTAAGGAACTGAAACAAGAATGCTTAAAAATGTACCTTAATGGCATGGGTTTTCGTGGGATTGAACGAGTAAAAGGAGTGCATCATACTACTATTATTTATTGGGTCGAACAATTGGGAGAAAAACTTCCAGACGTACCGAAAGAAGATATAATTCCAGAAGTTGGAGAATTGGATGAATTAGAGACATTTGTTAGTTCAAAAAAAACACTCATTGGGTTGTGGACAGCAGTAAATCACTTTACTCAAGGTATTTTAGCTTGGGTTTTGGGACGACAACCAGTGCCGAAACTTTTGAGCCATTGTGGGAAATTGCTAAACAGTGGAAAAGTTATTTTTATCTGACAGACGGCTGGAAAGTTTACCCAAGTTTTATTCCAGATGGAGACCAAATTGTGAGTAAAACATATATGACACAAGTTGAAAATGAAAATACAAGGCTCAGACATTATCTTGCACGCCTTCACCGAAAAACTTTATGCTATTCCAAGACAGAAGAAATACTGAGATACTCAGTTAAACTATTACTTCATTATTTAAAGTATCAAATTGTACCTACATAAATAGATTCATCCCTTCATTCAGCAACGCCACAGGCGCATACGTAAAAATATCACGACCTCGTTCTTCACGCAGTAATCAGGATTGTATAAAACCCATTTGAGATCTATGCCTGAGCTAAACGCTTGAGCATGAGTCGAATAAAACATAGATTAAGCTTGGAAGTTGCATGAGCCAGTGTTCGCTCAAAGTTTTTCACCAAACTCTTACATCGTTCCATCCAAGCATTCGAGCGTTCAATTACCCAACGAGTTGCAACTGGAACAAATCCTGTTTTACCAAGAACTGCTTTTTCGGTTTTTGTAGGTTTGGGTGCTAGTTGGAATCGGATCTTGGTCAGAATGCGAGGGTAAAGTGTTTGTAGAACGGTTGCAATCTTGTCAGGATGATAGCCGTGGTCAAGCAAAATAGTTATCTTTGGGATGTTCACGGGCTTGGCACGAAAGTACTCTAAGTTCTGGCTTAATAGTTCAATCAAGCCACTGTCATCACTCATATTAGCTCTAGTGCAGTGGGTGAAAAATGGTAGACCGAGAGTAACTACCGCCAAGTGCCGTTTGATGCCGTTGGTACACTTTTATGAGCAGAACCCTTTAGAATCCATACCCGCATTGCAGGTATTCTTGACTGCAACCGAAGTCGATGATTAGTAGGGTTGTCCACTTTGTTTTTTTTGGCGTATTCGCGTACTTTCCCATGCAAGGTCGTCATCATTTGCTCTATTACTCCTGTTTCTCGCCACTGTTTGTAGTGCCAAAACACCGTTGAGTAAGGCGGTAAATCTTTAGGTAAATCGCACCAGTTACACCTATTCTTAAGTTGATAAAAGATGCCATCTAAGATTTGTCTTTTTGTCCACTTTGGTGGTCTGGTCTGCTTCTTCTGGGGCAACACTGGTTCAATGATTTCCCACTCTTTGTCCGTTAAGCTGCTGGAGTACGGCATTTATTTCTGATTTTACCCTCTCTTTCAAGATCCCAAATGGGTTCTATAGTACGTATAGGAATGAAAGGGGACAAAGTTAACCTCATCTGGATTACTTAAAGTTAAGGATTGTCATGTTAAACCGAAAGCCCTTCATGTCCTTTGTGTGTCTCGTAGAGAAGATACTTGTTCCGCCGCGTCCGTGCCAAATCCTGGAAAATGGTCACATGAGGCGATCGTAGCTTTTGTCAAATGTACGACCTCTACGTATGCACAAACTCATACGTTGCGGCGAATTCTGGGCAGAATCCAAGTTTTGGCTTCTTGCAGGAGTTGGAATGATGACCCAGTACTTGTGATAGTCATCAAAAAGCTGCTGGTGAAATATCCCTAGTGGAAGATTGCGATTGTGGATGGGGTGATTGGTTGATTGGCAGGAGTAGCGCAGCATAACATATTAGTGCAACAGTGCGATCGCTTTGAAAGAGCCTTTACTAACGAGTAAAGGGATAAAGTCAAATTTTTCGACTTTAGATAGAACCAGTATTTGACTAACTAGATACTTATCTTCATATTGTCCAACTATAGCTTCTTTTTTGTCAAAAATATAAAGTTATGTAACAAAATTACAAATTGGCGAAAATTTGGATTTTGAAATTGATAACACTATAGAGTCAAAAACTAAGACAAACAGTGGTAGCTCTCTAGTAGTCTGTTGTAGTATATCTAGTGTGACAAAATTAGTACTCTAGTGATACTTTGACCTAAATGTATTTTATTTACCCCTATCTAAGTTATGTATAAAATTTCAAACTGGAAGTCGATAGTAGTGCAGTTTTTATGTATACTTTTCATTATTCTTCCCTCCACAGGAGGTGACATTTTTACACAAAAGTATGGTGAACTTTATTTTGAATGCCATTCAGTAACCATTGACTCAGAAGTATCAGCACAAAAATCGGATGAACTACCAGAAGTTCTACCGGGTGAACCAGTAAATATACGAATCTTATATAGCCGAACTAATGGGCCCCAACCAGGAGGGAAGCCCTCAACTGATCAGGATCAACCAATAGAAAAACCACCAGGGCTTGATCTACCCAATTAGGATCAACCAGCAGAAAAGCCACTAGGGCTTAACCTATCCCATCCGAACCAAGCAGAAGGAAAATCATCTAGCGACTCTTATTCTATAACAGAAAAAGCGAGCTAATACAGTAGCTATTGTATTAGCTAACTTTACCCTCAGTACAGGAACTAGAGCAAATTGATTTCATCCCAAGATAACATCTTAAACTATGTACAATTCAAAATTAGTAACGGTAACCGCTACAAATACTAGGTAGTATCTTTAATTGCTCCTGAGCAAAAGATAGTGCATGGTCTTAAATAAGAGTTACATTTAATCAGATGACTCCAAACTGGAAATATCGCTCTTGGCAACGAGGGCTAGCAATTTCTTTAGCTTTCCTTGGGGGATCGCTTGTTCAGGGAAACTATTTTGCTAATTCTGCCTTGGCTCAAAGTGCCATCACTGCTGATGAAACTCTAGGCTTTGAAGGTTCTTATATAGATAAAACAAAACCTAAACTTTTTAATGATCCAGATGATTTAATTGATGTGGTAAAAGGTGGGGCAACTCGTGGCAACAATTTATTCCACAGTTTTAAAGAATTCAGCATTAATGAAGGACGACAAGCCTATTTTCTAAGTCCCAGTAGTGATATTCAGAACATTCTTGTAAGAGTGACGGGTAGTAACCCTTCTAAGATTCTGGGTATTCTTGGCACTTACCAATTGAGCAACGGCACTTTAGCTACTTCTAACGCTAATTTGTTTCTGATTAATCCTAATGGAATTGTTTTTGGTTCCAAGGCACATTTGGATATTGGTGGCTCATTTGTTGGTAGTACAGCTAGCGCAATCAAATTTAAGGATGGGACTTTTTTTAATACAACTAGCCTTGGAGCAAAACCTTTATTAACGGTGAGTATACCTATAGGACTACAAATTGGTAGGACTGTAGGAGAAATTAAGACACAAAAAAATTTCCTAGCAGTACAACCTGGTAAAACCCTGGCGTTAGTAGGCGGTAACATCATCTTAGATAATGCATTTTTACAAGCAGAAAGTGGTCAGATTGCTTTAGGAGGGATACTTGGTGAAGGAATAATAGAACTGAACATTGATAGCAATGAGCGAACCTTAAGCTTTCCTAACGACGTTACGCTAGCAGATATATCACTGAGCAATGGGGCTATAGTCAATGTTAGTGAATATCAAGACGAAGATACAGTGAATGACAAGGGTGGTGGTTATATACAGCTAGAAGGCAGGAACATCACGCTCACTAATGGGTCACAAGTTTTCGCAGACAACCAATGGAGCCAAAACGGTAGAGGAATTTCTGTTCAAGCTAAACAGTTAACTCTTCGAGATGGATCGCAAATAAGTGCTGCAACTTATCGTTCAGGTAACGGGGGAAGTCTAACGGTAAGAGCAACCGACTCTGTGCAAGTAATTGGAACTGATGCATCTAATAACCCCAGTGATTTGCTTACTACCACCTTTGGTGACGGCACAGCAGGCAACTTAACCATTGAAACAGGAAAATTAATTGTTGCCGATGGGGGAAATGTAGCAGCTAGTGCTGAAAAAGGTAGCGAGGGTCGCGGGGGTATTTTGAAAGTGACTGCCTTAGATTTTATAAAACTTAGCGGAACTTCATTGGTTGGAGATCCTAGCGGTTTGTTTGCTCAGGCTTTAGGCAATGGAGATGCTGGCTTTGTGACAATTGACACAAAGCAATTGATTGCTCAAGATGGAGCGCAAGTAGTAAGTGGTACTGGTGATAAAAGCCAGGGTAACGGAGGCGTTCTAACTGTATTTGCCTCTGACTTTGTAGAGCTAAGTGGAAAAGCATCTAATACGGAAAATACCAGTGGCTTGTTTGCTCGAAGTCGAGGTACTGGAAATGCAGGTTCTATATCAATTAGTACAAGGCAATTGATTATACGAGATCAGGCACAAGTAACAGTAAGCAGTATAATGCCAGGTGCAGGAACCGCAGGCTCATTAATAGTTGATGCTAATTCTATTTATCTCAACAACGCTGCGAAAATCACTGCTGACACTACAGGAGGTGGAGGTGATATCTTCCTGCGATCGCCTTTATTATTACTACGTAATCAAAGCTCTATCACTACCAATGCCAAAGGCTCTGGTATTCCTGGCGGCAACATCAAAATCGATGCACTAGATGGCTTCATTATTGCTGTTCCTGAAGATAATAGTGATATTAGCGCCAATTCTGTTGACTTTCGTGGGGGAAAAGTCCAAATTAGCGCTCAGGGAATCTTTGGAATTCAGCGTCGAAATACACCGACTCCAAAAAGCGACATTACTGCTACTGGAGCAAGCCCTGAGTTCAGTGGTTCTGTAGAACTTAACACACCTGGTGTTGACCCCAACAGTGGCTTAGTTGAGTTACCCACAATCGGTGTCGAAACTGAAGTAGCGCAAGTCTGCGATAGTCCAAGTTATGCTCAAAGCAGTTTTATCATTACCGGAAGTGGTGGTTTACCTCCCAATCCCACCAAAGATATTCTCCCGAATGACGCAGTAAATGTGGGTTGGGTGTCGCTCAAACCAAGTGGCGAAGCCTCTGGTAGAGAAGGCTTGTCTGCGACACGCTACGCAAACGCCAATGATGGGCTACGCCGAAGCAGTAATCCACCTGCGGTTACTAAGACAGTAACAACACCAGAACCTATTGTAGAAGCAAACGGATGGGTAATAAACAAAAAGGGAGAGGTGGTACTTACAGCTAATGTACCTAGTGGCAGTCGTGGTTCGTGGCAGAAAGATGTACCTTGCAGTGTAACTCATGCTCATCAGTAAATGGGTGTCAACTCCAATTCGCAATTCGCAATACTTCGACTACGCTCAGTACAAGTTCGCAATTCGCACTCTTGCTAACGCCCCACTCCGCTTACGCAATTCGCAATTACAGCAGTTTTCAAATGAATAGACCACAGTGGGCAAACCAACCCCAAGCATCATCAGAGGAAATTTGCTGATTCACAATCTGAGTTAAAAGTTGATTTAGTGCCTCATGTGTTGTAACTTTTGCTGCTCGCAAACAGTGCTTCAGTTTTGACCAGCATAATTCAATTGGAGATAAGTCAGGTGAGTAAGGAGGTAAAAAGACAAGACGTGCGCCAACTGCTTCAATTGAGTCTTGAATCACCGCAGCAGTATGTACTGATAAATTATCCATCACCACAATTGCTCCAATCCATAAT
>NZ_SZNH01000007.1 GCF_005869855.1 Nostoc sp. PA-18-2419
AGCGCGGATTGCAGTTAGTCACAAAATCTAAGAAGAAAATGAAAAATCGTTTGGTAAAACTGATTGATAAGATTCTGTTACGCAAACGTGCTGTAATTGAGTCAGTCAATGACCATTTGAAAAATATATGTCAAATAGAACACTCTCGTCATCGTAGTCCATTTAATTTTTTAGTTAACTTGATGGCTGGTTTAGCTGCTTATACCTATTTGCCTAAAAAACCCTCGATTGACATTTACCCAAAAAATTTGCCTGTACTACCTCCTGCCATTTTTTAGTTCCGTCGAACTCACGTTGACCTATGGTTGAAATACTTAGTGTTCTAACTTATCTAGCGATCGCTAAATCTTCTTCGCTATTAAGGACAAAAGTCAAATAACGTACAACTTGACGATCGCCAGCCTATCAGACGTTCGATTTGTAAGAGTATAATTTGGGATATTCTGCACGTAACTGATTAACAACCCGATCTAGCCCCACTGAATGTGCAGCTTTGAACAGTAAACGATCGCCTGCTTGGACAAATGTCTTCAATCTCGCCACCAATTCCCCATGAGTTGCAAAGCACTCCGATGGGATACCTTGAGCACTTTTAGCGATAGCTTCGGCATCTTCTCCATCTACCAACACCAACAAGCCGTCTAATTTCAACTTTCGCACTGTTTCTCCGACTCTTTGGTGCAACTGCAAGGAGCGTTCTCCTAATTCTTTCATTGCACCTAAGACGGCAATTTTTCGCTTTCCGGGTGTGTCTGCCAATAATTGCAATGCTGCTAACATCGCTTCTGGCGCAGCATTATATGTCTCATCTAAGATTACTACATCGTTGGGCAAACTAAACCGTTGCGATCGCCCTGTCGGCATATCCACCACCACGCCTGCTTTCAAACTTGCCCAATCAATTCCCAAGACTTTTGCCACCGCTAAAGCCGCTAAGAAATTAGTCGCATTGTGACGACCAGGTAGCGGTAAAGGCAGTTGGATTCCTGCAACTTCTACAGTTTCGTTATCAATCAGCACTGCTGGAATATCCCCCCCAGAAAAGCCGTAAGTTATGACTTCTCCTGTCCAAAATTTCGCTGCTGTGGCCATTAATAGAGGATTGTCGTAATTGAGAATTGCTACACCATCAGCAGGCATTTCGGCTAATAACTCACATTTGGCCTCGGCAATTGCTTCTTCGGAACCCAATAACTCAATATGTGCCGTCCCCACATTGGTAATCACTCCAATATTGGGACGCGCTATTTGTGTGAGTTCGGCAATTTGTCCCCTACCGCGCATCGCCATTTCAATCACAGCGTGGTCATGTTCTGTACCCAATTCTAGGAGAGTTTTCGGGACACCGATTTCGTTATTGTAATTGCCATGAGTTTTGTGAACTGCTTTTTTTGTTCCTAAAACTGCCGCAATTAATTCTTTAGTAGTAGTTTTACCTACGGAACCTGTAACCCCAATTACAGGAATCTCAAAGTTATCGCGCCACCATCTGCCAATTTTTTGATACGCCTTGAGGGTATCTGATACCTGCAATACAGGAAATCCGGGATTTTCGTATTCCAGATCTACAATTGCAGCTATTGCACCCTTAGCGATCGCTGTTTGCACAAATTCATGTCCATCAAACTTATCGCCTCGTAAAGCCACAAACACTTCACCCGGTTTGAGGATGCGCGTGTCTGTTTGTATACCATTACTGAATTGTGTTAAACCAATTTCATGTAAATTTACAGGACGAGCTAAAAGAACTTCGGCCAGTTGAGCAAGGGTGGCAGAACAAGGCATAAATAGAGACTTGAAAATTATAAAATCGAATTATGACACAATCCGATTCATAGCGCTTCTGGTTTACAGCAATTTTCAGCCAAATAGACCAAGTAAAAAATTGTAGATTTGAAATTTTCGATAAAAATACTTTTTATCGAACTCATAATTTGATTTTTAAAAAAACTCAGTATACTTTTATTCTTCTGTTAAGAGTTTCCTGCCTACGCAAATGATTTGATTCATCAAATCGGATTTCTGTATGTAATAGTACTTGCATAGTAAGTGTGAGGATAAAAATGGCTGAGAATATTAATCAAGCAACCGCTTTAACACAACAGTGGTTGACAGAAATTCAGACACTCAAACAGCAGATGGCAGAACTTCAACACGATCGCGATGCTGCTTGGGAAAGTGCCCAAAAATGGCGTCAGCTTTACAACACAGAAGCAGAACAACGACGCACAGATGCCCAATTGTCCCAACAGGCGATCGCATCTCTGAAGGCAGATTTACATAAACTCCAAGGTTTAGAGACAGGGATACTGGCTGATACACCAGTCACGGCTATCCAACAAGAAATAGAACAGTCACAATCTGTGGAGGAATTACAAGCTAAACTGGTCGCTGCAATAAAAGAACGTGATCGCCTTTTGCAAGCCTTGAAAACTGAGCAGGAAAACCACGCTCAAACTCGCAAAAGTCTGACTACTGCCTTGGGTGATGCTATTGATAGTTTGACACAGGAGCGAGCAGGGAGATGAGGAGATAGGGGAGTGTGGGGAGAGAGGGGGAAAGATTTGTTCCCCATCCTCCAACACTTGCCAAACTTTCTGTTTGCCCCATGCCCTAAAATCCCATTGCTTCGGCTACTGCTTTGAGTTCGGCTGCAATACCCTGTTTAAATTGACTTTGATTGTGCTTAATAGCTGTATCTGGGTCTTTTAAACCATTGCCTGTGAGGACGCAAACCACGGTTGCTCCTGTGGGAATTTGGTCTTTCACCTGTAGCAAGCCAGCTACAGAAGCCGCGCTAGCAGGTTCGCAGAAGACGCCTTCTGATGCTGCCAAAAGTCGATAAGCGTCCAAAATCTCTGCATCGGTAACGGCGTGGAAACTTCCCTGACTGGCAGATTGGGCGGCGATCGCTAATTCCCAACTAGCAGGGTTACCAATACGAATTGCTGTGGCGATGGTTTCCGGATGCGCCACTGGCTGACCGTGTACTAAAGGGGCTGCACCTGCGGCTTGGAATCCCATCATCTTGGGTAGGCGATCGCATTTTCCCGCTTGATGATATTGACAAAATCCCATCCAATATGCTGTTATATTTCCCGCATTACCCACGGGAATGCATACCCAGTCTGGGGCATCACCTAGCACATCGACGATTTCAAAGGCTGCTGTTTTTTGTCCTTCCAAGCGATAGGGATTAACCGAATTAACCAAAGTCACGGGATAGCTTTCGGCCATCTCGCGGACAATTTCTAAAGCTTGGTCAAAATTTCCTTTAATTGCTAATACTTCTGCCCCGTAGACTAAAGCTTGGGCTAACTTACCTAATGCTACATAGCCATCGGGAATCAGCACAAAAGCGCTCATCCCGCCACGCGTAGCATAAGCGGCGGCGGCGGCAGAGGTGTTGCCTGTGCTGGCACAAATAACTGCTTTTGCCCCTGCTTCCTTTGCCTTGGAAATTGCCATAGTCATCCCTCGGTCTTTGAAGCTGCCAGTGGGATTAAGACCGTCGTATTTGACAAATACACGTACTTGTCTGCCAATACGTTCTGCGATCGCTGGCACTGGTATTAGGGGCGTATTACCCTCCAATAGAGTGACAACCGGGGTTGTTTCGCTGACAGGCAAATATTGGCGATAGGCTTCTATCAGTCCGGGCCAAGGTTGGCGATGAGATTTAGCAGCAGACAGGCTCAAAGTCACAGGATTTAAAATTCTTTAATTACGGATTAGGGATTAGGGACTAGCGACTAGGGATTAGGAAATTGGTTATTTTGCAGTTTCCAATACCCACTTCCCAGTTCTCAGCCCTTTAATTCCAACATATTATTCAGAATATTATTTTTTGTGGTGCAAGGCGTCCCACTTGCCATTTTTATTTTATAAGAACACTCTTTGAAAACCCTGTGCGTTGATGCTAGGGACAAAAACGGTTTAAGGCGTTTACGCCTAAGTGAAGTTTTGTTTTGTGCTAGACCGGGAAGTGTCAATTAGGATGTAAGTCTATCATAACGAGTGGAGAGTTTGTCATTAAGCATCAATTATTAATTATTGCCTTCTGCACCTGAAGCCCCTTCCTTAGAACCTCAGGGGTTGCTATAGACCTCTGCTCTCCTGCCTCTTGTGTTGGAACACGCCCATTACCATCACCGTCTGTTATTATCTAACCTGAAACCTATTAGACTATATGATT
Organism: Nostoc sp. PA-18-2419; assembly: GCF_005869855.1. Lineage (GTDB taxonomy): Bacteria > Cyanobacteriota > Cyanobacteriia > Cyanobacteriales > Nostocaceae > Nostoc. The sequence continues at coordinate 4,196 of NZ_SZNH01000007.1, forward strand.
TAAAATTCATAATATTTTAATAAATCTTAAAATAGGCTTATTATAATATTTCTAATGGTGTGAGTTTAAGAAAGCGGATTTAATTAAAGATGCCTACTTGTTTATCCAGTGTTTCCGATCGCGAGTCCCAAACTAGCTTAGTTAGTAAGTTAACCAAGTCTTATTATCAAGACGATCAGCAAGCTAAATTTATGCATTTACAAGCAGAGGTAGACTCACTCTTGCAACAGTTGGAAAGCCTGAACCACCAACGTTTAGCTGCAACTAGCGAAAAAGAATAACTTAGGATTTTAGATGGCGATGTATACGACGGGCTACGCCAACGCCAGCAAGCCTTTGGGCTAAATTTTAAGTAAGTGCATGTTATTCAAAGCGCTGATTTTTCTCTGACCAGCGCTTAAGGCTATACTTACCAGCATTTTCTACTAGTAAAGCTAAGGATGGCAGGCCTGAAAGCTTGGCGATCGCAGATAATCTTTGAGAAGAATTTTTTTGAAAATCTGTGTAAATCACTTCATTGCCATCGGACAAAATGATAGTGCGGTCAGGAGATTGATTTGTGTTTTTCTGGGCAATTCCAGCTTGGGGCTGATTCAAGGATGCGATCGTTGTTCCTGAAATTGTCAGTACTATCTCCGGCTTACCATTATTTGTTAAATCAATAGTTTGAACAGGCCAATCGCCTAACTTTTCTTGCATTTGTTCAAAATTAGGAATAGCACCAAGCGGAACCTCACCGGATTTCTGTAAAGATTCCCACAGACTTGATAATAGTGCCTTGACTGTTAACGGATTTTGTGCGTACAGTTCTTGGAGAGTAATGGGAGATGGTTGCACCCATTCCAGTGCTGAATTTGTCAGCGCTAGGGGTTTGGGTTGGAGAACATTGTTTTGATTCTCTGGAATTTTTGGCGCAGCAACTAGTAGGCGCAAGACTTTATCCCGTAGTTGTACCGCTTTGATAGTAGCTATAGTAATTTGCTGTTGTCCGTTTGGTAGCCAAACTACTATCTGCATTTGCGGGTCAGAATTAATTCCCAAAGTTTCCCACAAAAATTTTCCAGGGGAAGTTTTAGGTGGATTCAAATTCTCAAAAGGAAAATTTAGCCAGCGTTTACCATCAGAAAATGCACTCACTTGTACTTGATACCAAACTTCGTTATCTGTAAGTTTCAAGTCTGCTGGAGAATTTGGTTGTAGCCATTCGCTATTAGTAACTTGAGCGATTGGTTGGACTGTACCAACAATCTGACTAGGATGGGATTGCGACTTGGTAGCCTCACCATTGAGTTTTGTTAACAGACTTTGAATATAAGCAAGACTATCTTTGGGAATTTGTGGTTGCGCCTTCAACCAGGAATCAGCAGCTTCTTGCCCCTGTTGAACTGCTAAAATCAAGGCAAACCAAGCTTGCACCTCTGGTCTATTTGGATTCACCCGTAATGCTGCTACTGTGCGATTCCACAAGCGTTTTTCATCAGCTTTTAGCAAGGTAGCAATTTCTTGGACATTATGTGCCGACTCTTCAAACACCTGTAAAGCTTTCTCCCAGCGTCCATCAATTAAATCTGCTAGTACTTGTTCGCTAGGACTTGCCCAACTTTTCTCAGCTTGAGATTTAGTCAGTTGGGAGTGCAAGCCAATGAGATCCATTTGGGCTTGTGCCGCCTCTGGTAATCCTTTACGCTGTTTTTTGATAAATTTCAACCATTCAAAAGCTGGCGTCCACAATCCGCTACGGGCAATTGATAACGCATTTTGATATCCAGAATCTTTAAGGACTGGTGATTCGAGGCTAATTGCTTCTAACTCAATTGGTTTAAGAAATAGCTTCAGAGGCTTGACTTGGTAAACCTGCAAGTGTGGTTCCAAACCTACAGTTTGATCGATAACTAACTCTTTTGTAGCATCACCAGTTACCTGCTGCCATTTGGGTAATTGACCGCTAGGACTTGCCCAAGCCAACATCTGTTGTAAATTGTTGCGTTGTGGATTGTAGTATACGATCTGACCATAAGCGATCGCATTAGTTCCTTGTTGGCGTTCTCCCCGCAAATTAAACCAAACCCCTGGTGATGGCGTCTTGTCGTCAAAGCGTTGTACTTCAGTTAAAGGTAGGGGAATACTGATATCCTGGGGTTCTAATGCTGCATCAACCAAGCTAGAAATTACAAAGGATTCTTCTAGTCCAGTTATTGGTAATTGAGTTTCTAAATAATAATAATTTTCCGACTCAGACTTAAACTCTAACTCTTGTGAGCGTTGATAAACCCTGATTTCAACAAGTTTTTGACAATCAAATTCACAATTAGCACGCTGCTGAAAAACTGGCATGAAAAACGAGTTTTTTGTACCTTGGTACAAAGGCAGAATTTGCTTGACTATGAGCTTTTTTCTACTCAAATCGAGTTCAATTTGTTTAAGAGTTTGGGGGCGTTCGTGGTTAGTGAGGGGGATTTGTAACCATGCAGGTAAAATTTTATTTAGCCAGCTTACTTGATCTGGATTGAAGATAAAGAGAATACTAATCCAGGCAAAAGCCATAACTAAACTAGCACTACTCAACAGAATTGCGATCGCTAGCATTGACGGCAACCAACTTCCCCGTTTCGGTTTTTGAGGCGGTTTTTTAACGACGCGTTTAAACGCACCAGTACAAGACTCATTGAGTTTAGAAGTTTTTGGTGTCAACTTGCGTGAGCGGTTTGCCATCGGTGGGGAGTGGGGAGTGGGGAGTAGGGTGATGGGGTAATGGGGAGAGAATTTCACCCCACCCCTCCCACACTCCCTATTGCTTAATAGTTATACTCTTCCTTGCTGAAGTTGCCCAGAACAATAATGTCTAATTTTGTACAAATTCAGTAAATTTACTCATGTTAGTGCTAAACAATCGCGAATACACTCTTCACTTAAGTATGTGAGCAGAGTATAAAAAATTGAAAGGTAGACTTATTAGCCGCAGCCATACCAAAATCTGGATGCTCGCATTGTTACTTGTTGCGGGAGTCAATACAAACTTTGAAAAAGCGATCGCTATTCCCACTGACACAGGAACTACTCAGAATCCAGAATTCAGAATTCAGAACTCAGAAATTGGGAGCAATAGTATCTCTTCATCCCTGCTGACAGTAGATCCGATGGCACAAGTCACATCAGTGTCCCAACTAAAAGACGTACAACCTAGTGATTGGGCATTCGCTGCATTACAATCTTTGGTAGAACGCTATGGTTGCATAGCTGGTTATCCAGATAGCAACTATCGCGGTAATCGCGCCCTAACTCGGTATGAATTTGCTGCTGGTGTAAATGCTTGTTTAGATAGAATCAACGAGTTAATTGCGACAGCTACCAGTGATTTAGTTCGGCGTGAAGATTTAACAAAATTACAAAGATTGCAGTCAGAATTTGCAGTTGAATTAGCGACTTTACAGGGTCGTGTTGATAGTTTAGAAGCTAAAACTGCTGAAATCCAAGCCAACCAATTTTCAACAACAACTAAACTCAGCGGATTATTAATAGTTGGGCTTCAAGGACGGACTAGTAATCGTGGTGATGTTAATCCAAGAGATGGACAAAAAGATACAGATGATGGCGGGACAAATATTGATGTTATTTCCTTGGCGCAGTTGTATTTAACTAGTCAAATTACTCCTCGTAGTTACTTATTAACAGGTCTGTTAGATGGTAAAGGCACTAGTGCACCAAGATTTACTAATAGCGTTTCTCGGAATGATGTTTTACTTGGCTACGAATTTCCTACAGATAATTTGATTATTAGTGACCTCAATTTTCATTGGCTAGTAACAGATAAATTAGCAGTAATGGTGGGAACAGAAGGCGTAAGTATGCCAGCTGCTTTCCGAGGACCAAATCGGGTAGAAGGTGCTGCAACTGGGCCGCTGTCTTATTTTGCTCAAAGAAACCCAATTTTAAATATGGGATACGGTCACGGTGGTATTGCTATTGATTGGCAATTTGCTAAACGCGCTAGTTTGCAGGCAATTTATACTAGTTATCAACCAGGAAATCCGAGTAAAGGTAGCGGTTTATTTGATGGAAACACCACTACAGGTGTACAACTGTTGTTGACACCAACTAATACTGTAGATTTAAGTTTATATTACGTTAATAATTATTCATCAAATGGTTGTCTATTAACTTTTGTTGGCGATGAATGCTTAACTGCAATTAATAGCACTACTGGCAAATCAGCACCCCTACAAACTAACGCTGTAGGTGCAACTGTAACTTGGCAAGTTTCAAAGAGTATTAGTTTGGGTGCATGGGGTGGTTATACTAAATCTTATATTCCTGGGCAATCGGGAAATGTTGAAACAACGAATTATATGGTATTTTTGAATTTCCCTGATTTATTTGCCAAGGGCAATTTGGGCGGAATTTATATCGGACAGCCTCCGAAAATCACTAGTAGTAATTTATCTATAGGGAATAATGTCCCTAATTTTATTAATACTGGTTTAGGACGCGCAGGAGGACAACCAGGGACAACTACCCAAATTGAAGCATTTTATCGCTTCCAAATAAATGATAATATTAGCATTACACCAGGCATCATTCAGATTTTTGAACCTGGTCACACACCAGATAGTGACTCAGTTACGATTGGTATTCTGCGGAGTACTTTTAGTTTTTAGTCTAAAAATCGAAAATTTACAATCTTAGATTTAGAATTGAGAACTTTCAAGACTTTGATACCCAAATTTAATATTTTAAGTTTATCCCTTTGAATGTAAATAAAAATTTTAAAAAATATAAATTTTCATATATTTTGTGATACTTCATGATGTTATTTACTTTAAGAGATCAGACAGACCAGTTTCTCCACTTTAGTAAACACCAAGACTAGACTGGCTTCCCCATACTCTATATCCTATTTTTAGGAGATATAAAAAAGGTTTGGTAGTAAACCAAACCTCAATATAAATCCAGTGCATAACAACATCCCGAATTAATTTACTCAATATTATATTCATTAGGCATCTTCCTATAGGAAGTGTGCAAATATCCTCAAACCTGATAGGAAACTGATTGAGTATCACTGAATACTTGAAATAGAATATTTTTCTTCCATAGCATAAAGGCTACAGCATAAAGATATAGAAGTTATAGGGTTATTTTAAAAGTTATTATGTTATTTTAAACACTTTTTAAATACTTTAAATCATCCTTAAGATAGGTGAATTTTCAAATTCTAATGATGCCTTATTAAAAACAATTGAAAAAGATCTCTTTACAACTTAATGCTTTACAAATCTCCTCTAAAGATTCTTGTTCACAATTAGCAGCCAAAATAAAAGACGGAATAATTTATCCCATCCAAATACCTTCAAGTCCTAATAGACCTTGGATTATAGAAAAAATAGTATAAATAAAATTTAATAGGAAGAAAGGTTAATAAATAACATCAACTCTTGAAATACTAATTTACTATATTTAAATTATTGATATTCAAATCATTGTATTATGAGCAAATTATAATAAATGCAAAAATCTACAATAAATAGCAGTAAAAAGCACGTGCTTTAGCCCGGCCCGTGCTTTGTATAACAAGTAAAAACATCTTGATAATTTCTACAATATATCAAAATACCAAAATTACAAAATGCCAAATTGCCAAATAGCCGCCAATTATAGATAAGTATGGATTTATCTTGATTTTAGATATTTTTATTTGTAATAAATTTGACTGTAAACATAAATTAGTAGCTACTCTCTAGTTATTAAATAAAAAATATGTTTGAGTATTGTTATTAAGTTATTTGTTATAGTATAGATAAAATATTTTTATTAATACTTTATTTTTAATAATGTTGAATTCTGACGCTCGCCAAAGTCTTATTTTAGATGAATTAACAAGTATTTGGTATTTTTTATAGTATTCTATCAACAACACTAACGCAGCACAGTATTTATATAAGATTGCTTAATAACCTTGACCTTGTTAACATATAATAAATACTGCTTATGGTAGGACTTTTGTGAGTAATACTAGATAAAAAATTACTGACGGCGAAATAGATTGTGAACCTAAGTATAATTGATGATAAATTTCAGATTGAATTTACCCTCAAAGAGCAACTGCTAGCAGTTCGCTTGAATAAACTTTGGCAAATACCATTGGCCCATATTGAACAAGTTATGACAGCCGAACCCCAAAGTAATTGGCGAGAATTACGTGCCCCTGGTAGTTTTGTTCCAAAAGTGATTAAGGCTGGAACTTATTACACTAACAGGGGTAAAGAGTTTTGGTATGTGAATCGAGAGACAAATTATTTAACCATTGAATTACTAGATCAATCCTATAAACGGATTATCATAACTGTTGATAACAATGAATCTTGGCAACAAACACTTGCTCAGATAATTGCTGTTTAATCAGTCAAGTTAAATTAAAATAATAAGTTTTTTAAAGCAAATCATAATAATTTATTCTTTGAAGTTGACTTCACAATCATTCCCAGTCTAACGACTGGGAACGAGGAAATCTCTCAAAGATTTGTCTAGTCAGGATTCTACTTGATTTAGTGTTCTGAGTATTAACCACCAGCAACAGCAGGGACAATACTTACTTCATCACCATCATTAAGGTGTGTATCTGCACCTTTTAAAAAACGAATATCTTCGTCATTCAGATAAAAATTTACAAACCGCCGTAGTTTTCCTTCGTCATCACACAATCGTGATTTAAACCCAGGAAAGCTTTGTTCTAATGAATCCACAAGTTCAGCAATGGTGCTGCCACTGGATTCTACACTAGCTTGGTTATTAGTAAATTGTTGAAGAGCAGTAGGAACTAAGACTGTTACGGCCATAGAAGTAGAAAGTTAAGAGTAAAAAGTAAGGATTTGTCCTTTGTCCTTGGTTTTAGCAAATGACTAATGACAAAATAATTAAACGAGGACTTGTTGCCATTCCAAGCGATCAAGAGTACGCGATCGCTCTAGCGCACGTTCAAAACTATCGAGTTTAGCATCAATAGTCAAAGGTTCGCCAATGTAGCCTTGTACTGCTTCTTGGGTTTTGAGTCCATTGCCAGTGATGTAAACCACGGTAGTTTCATCTGGGTCGATCTTGCCAGCTTCTACCAGTTTTTTCAGGACGGCGACGGTTGTACCACCCGCTGTTTCTGTGAAGATGCCTTCGGTTTCTGCTAGCAGCTTGATGCCATCAATAATTTCTGCATCGTTGACTGATTCAATGTTACCACCAGTCTTCTGAGCTATATCCACAGCATAAATGCCGTCTGCTGGATTACCGATCGCAATTGATTTGGCAATTGTATTTGGTTTCACTGGCTTAATAAAGTCGCGCCCTTCTTTAAATGCTTGGGCAATGGGTGAACAACCTTCAGCTTGAGCGCCGCTGAAACGGACGTTCTTACCTTCTACCAAACCAACTTCTACGAATTCCTGGAAACCTTTATAAATTTTAGTAAACAGCGAACCAGAAGCTAAAGGAGCAACGATATGGTCGGGTAATTCCCAACCTAATTGTTCTGCAACTTCAAAGCCTAGCGTTTTGGAACCTTCAGAGTAGTAAGGACGCAGATTAATATTGACAAAACCCCAGCCATGCGTGTTAGCAACTTCCGAACAGAGACGATTTACTTGATCGTAGTTGCCCTTAACAGCCATCAGGGTAGGACTGTATATTAAACTACCAATAATTTTACCAGCTTCCAAATCTGCGGGGATAAACACACAGCAGTCTAAACCAGCATGAGCGGCGATCGCAGCTGTAGAATTTGCCAAGTTACCAGTGCTAGCGCAAGAAACTGTAGAAAAACCCAACTCTCGTGCCCTAGTCAGGGCAACTGATACCACCCGATCCTTGAAGCTGAGGGTGGGCATATTCACAGCATCATTTTTAATATAAAGCTTGTTTAGACCCAGGCGGCGGGCAAGACGATGGGAACGAACCAAGGGAGTCATACCAGTTCCCACATCTATAACATTATCAGTTGCGACAGGCAAAAACGGACGGTAGCGCCAAATTGAATTAGGCCCAGCTTGAATTGTTTCACGAGTGACAGTCTGACGTAGAGCGCTGTAGTCATACTTRACTTCCAAAGGCCCAAAGCATAACTCACAAACATTGCTGGCTTTGGGTTCATATTCTGCACCACACTCCTTACATTTCAAGGCTTTAAAAAATGTGGCATTACTGACTTGGGATTGGGTTGTGATTGCCTGAGTCATAAACTAGCTTTCCCTGTCTGTCCATCAACTGTCGCCTGATAGTAACACGAGCAAAAATACCAGTCAAACATACCCGATAAAATTTGTCGGGTATGTTTAGTAGTAAAAGTACTAATTTTTGTCAAATTTTAATGTCAATAAATCCTTATATCTAGTACTTACACTTAGTTAAGTATAGTTGTGAGACTAGATAATAATTTTGATTATTCAGTTTAAATACTGTTAGTAGTTATGATTAAGTTGCATTTATACTATGAGAATTTACATTAGTCTTAATTTTTAGTGTTTTAGTTCGGTTACTGAATTTATTCAAAGAGCTAGAAGTATTTTTATATAATTTTTAGTGTTTTTTATTTGAAATTCACTAGGAAATATACTATTGTTATTGAAACAATAAAGTTGATTTTTAACCTTGAATACACTCATTCATCTTTAGAGAAGTTACTTGTTTATACGGTAGATTTTTTTTGCAGTCAAAGTTAAATTTTTACTTGTATAAACGATTGGGCAGTACGCAACAGTAAGTTCCCTATACTTATGATTACCAGCCTTAATTACCAGAGGCGATCGCAAATTAAGATAGGCGAATCATTTCAAGGTATTGCTTCAATATATTTGATCAGGAGTGTCAATAACTGACAGCGAATTTCAAGAAGTATAAAATACACAAAGTAACTCTCCAAATCTGGTGTCAAGAGTGTTTTACTTTGTAAAGTTTCGATACCTAGTAGGGGTGGTGCGAATGTCAGCATTCAAAATTCTCTGGTGAATTCTGTTCAAAGAATTCACCAATTCTGCTTTAACTCCTCAAGTTTGCATTCTCAAAACATTAAAGTTTTAAGCAAATATCATCGGTAATTTTTTAAAAATTGCCGAACTTTCTCCTCCTTGAAAATCCAGGACACAAGTTCAGCAAACAAACTATACCTATGGAAAAACAAAATAAATTTGTAAACAAGCAGCATCACTACTATCAATCTTTAATAGCAACAGCATTATTAACTGGCAGCCTTTTCCAATTTATTGCACCTGTGTTAGCTGATGGAACTACTGCGGGTACATCTATCAGTAACACAGCTACAGCAACTTATGAAGATCCTAATAGTCCAGGAACAACAATCAACTCCACTTCCAACACTGTAGTTGTCACCGTGGCAGAGGTTGCTGGGATCACTGTCACTGCTTCTGGTGTCACAGATGCTACTACTAGTGCTACCAATACAACAGTCCAGGTTGGTGACTTACTCATCTACACCTACACTCTAACCAACGTAGGTAACGATCCAACCAAATTTCACATTCCTAACCAAGCTACAACGACTGGGCCGGGTACAGTTTCTGGCACATTACCAAATGGTGGTACAGCTAATAGCCTGCAATATAGCACTGACGGCGGTCAAACTTGGACAAATATCCCTCAAGGCGGTGTAGATACACCTTCTGTTCCGGTTGGTGGTACTGTGTTGGTGCGCGTACCAGTTACCGTCCAAAATGGCGCTCAAACCAATGACGTAATTACTGTTACCTTGGGTAATACCCCTGGTGATGCTCAAAACCAGCTGCGGAGTCCTGATGGTGGTGACGTGTTCACAGTAGATAACCCCGATGGTAGTGCTGGTGAGGTAGCTGGCGCGCCAGTTAATGGTACACGGGAAGCTAGCGCCACCGAGCAAATTAAAGTTGGTTCAACGCTAAAAACCTATACTTTAGCCACCATTCTCAAGATTCGCAGTGGTTATAACAATGCTGGCACGACTGCAATTACAGATGACAAGCTAACCTACGATTTAAGTTTACGAGTAGAGTCCAACGATCCTACTGGACAGGGAATTACACCAGCAGCCTTGACGGGCACAACTATCAATGTCAATGGTGCGAATGGCACCTATATATTGGTTTCTGATGCGATTCCTCTAGGTATGAATTTGGCAGTAGCACCAACTCCACCACCTGGTTGGCAAACTGTTTATACGACTACTCCAGTTACAACTAATGCTAATGCAGCCAGTTGGACTACGATACCACCAACTCTTACCTCAGTCACTCGTGTTGGTTTTATCAATAATCCAGCAACCATTACTTCCATTGCTCCTGGTACAACGGTCAATGGCTTCTCGATTCAGTTAGCTGTTAAATCGACTGCAACTTCACCGTTAACCGTTGCTAACATCGCTCAATTATTTGGTCAAACACCTACCAGTAATTTCCCGGTATACGACGAATCGGGCGACCAAAATCCCAGCAATTACGACGGTTCCCCAGGAAATATGACACCTCCTGCGGGTACAGATACTAATAATGATGGTGTTCCTGATACTCTACCATCTACCAGCGTTGATGATGGTTATATTAATACTCCAGCATCTCCGGAAACTGGAACTGACACAGGCAATAACAACAGTGGTAGTGGTCCTGGTGGTGAGGCGAATGTCTTTACTGTGCAAGCACCTGTGGCTTCAGCGGTACTCAACGGTCCCCAAAATGCGCCAGATGCTACTGGTCCATCGGGTCTGACCAACGATGACTTCACTAATAAATCTTCTCTAGTTCCTGCTGGTACGGCACCTAATAGTACACTCGATCCTCAGTCAGTTGGCTTCACCAACACAGTTAAGAATAGTGGTACTGACCCAGGCGTTTTGAAGTTAGAGCCAACGCCACCAGCAATTCCAGGAAATTTACCGAATGGTACGAAGGTGACTATTACTTATAATAGTCAGTCGGCTGTCTATACTTACAATAATGGAGCGTTTACAACACCTGGTACAGCAATTACAATTCCCAACTTTGCTACTGGTGCAACTATTAACTATGGTGTAGAAGTTGATTTACCTCCGGGTACGCAGTTATCTACTGATATTAATAGAGGTTTCCCAGTACCCATTACTGCTTCTATTGATAACTACACAACGGACACTAACGGTGATGGAATCAAGGATAGTGGAAACGATAATACCTTTGATTCATCCAATATCACTATTGATCGCGTCTACACTGGCTTCCTGAAACTGCTGAAAGTATCGCGAGTTTTACAAGGAAGTGGGCCTGTAGTCCAGGGGAATGATGGCTCATTCAGTATCGATCCTAAGAAGCCTGCACCAGGAAATATTATTGAGTACCAAATTCAGTACAGTAATATTTCCGAATCTCAATCTGGAACTGGTAACGTGATTTTGAATGCTGACAAAGTTGTAATTACTGAAGATGGTACGCAAAGCCCGAACAACTGGGCATTAGACAACGATGCCAGCGGTCAAATTGATACTAGCAATATTGTTGGCTCAGCTAAGGATTCTGGAAGTGCAACCATTCGATTCTTTAATGGTAATCCAGCTAATAGCTCTGGTATCGACCAAACTGGAACTACGGTAAACACTGATATTACCAAGTATGTGGATAGTGTATCTGGCGTAATCGCACCCGGTATTCAAAGAACATTTACCTTCCAACGCAAGGTCAACTAATTCGTTGAGATTGGGGATTAGGGACTCCAAAGCTTGCAAACTTGGAGAGATTGCACTATCACCGCAACCAGTTAACTTAACTCCCCAATCTTTAAACACTAAGCAAACACGAGAGTGACTATTTTTGAGTACAAGCAGGGAAAGATAAATCAACAATCAAGATTCTGGAAGTTATTTATATGAAAGGTATTTCTTTTGCAGGTTTAGCTACGTTCGCACTAATAGTTACAGTTCCGTTTTCCAATCAAATTCCCGGAGTTGCAAATATTTGGCATTCAGAAAGTGCCTATGCCCAAAATATCAAAACTCAAGCGCTTCAATTGCGTTTAGAAGCCGAAAAGCAAGTCATCGCTCAAGATCAACAAGGTAAACAAAGTCATAAATGGCAACCTTTAAAAGGTCAAGCTGTAGTCAGACCAGGAGATGTATTAAGATATACCTTAAGTGGCGAAAATCAAAGCGATCGCCCAGTGAAAAATTTAGCTTTAAATCAACCTATTCCCAAAGGAATGGTCTATGTACTGAAATCTGCTGATGTAAATAATAATGGAAAAATTACTTATAGCATTGATGGTGGGCGTAGCTTCGTCGAAAATCCCACCGTTAAAGTTACTCTTCCTGACAGCAAAGTGGAAACAAAACCAGCGCCAGCCATTGCTTACACCCACATCCGTTTACAGGTTCCGTCAGTTGCAGCAAAGACGACAGTTAAAGCGACTTATCAAACCCAAGTGCGTTGATTGAAATTGGGGTTGTCCTTTGTTATTAGTCATTAGTCATTGGTCATTAGAAAGGACAACCATTAGACAATATTTTACAAATAAAATTGCTTAATTTTAGCAGTTAAATTGCATAAAATATCAGTAATTTTTGGGAATTTATCTAAGTAAATAATTTTTTATTAACAACGAGCTTGGTATCCAGAGGAGATGTGTTCAGTGAGCCGTCCTCAAAAACAAAAGCAAATTACTTTTAGTAGTAGCTGGTGGCAAAGATTAACAGCAAGTATTTTATTGGGAAGTTTTTTATATACTAGTTTAGCTATATCAACGAAAGCACAGCAAAATAATAGTCAAGCTGTATCTTTACCAATCAAAAATCAAGCTGATTATACTTATACAGACCCAGCTACTAATAATAAATATCAAGGAACTTCTAGTCAGCTTAGCGTTACTCCCAACCCATTATTTGACCCATTAGGACGGATATTAGGTTGTGCTGGCACCGTTTTACCTGATTATACAGGTTTTTCAGTTGGGGTATATGAACCATTACCTAGCGACCCAACGGGTACAGAATTGGGTAGTTTAGTTGCTTTGACTCGAACAGAGTTACCAGATATTCCTAACAACAATGTACCTGGAGGTAAATCGCCAAATATTGAGAATAGTAACCCATATTTTATTACAAATAATCCTGCGGGTGTCTACAATTTTTTACTCGATCCAAATAAAGGTCAAACTGCTCCAGGGAAAACTTACATTTTTGTAGTTAATCCACCACCAACTTCTATCTATAAACAGCGGCGGATCAAGATTCAAATCCTTGATAGTACTGGTACACAAGGTAATAATATCATCCGATATATAGCTAGTTCTTTGGATGGACAACCAATTAATATTACAGGTGAAACCAGGGTAGAGCAAACTGTTGTTTTAGTTCCGAATGCAGAAGTGGTGGGACTGGACTTATTAGCCTTTGAATTTACTACAAATATGTGTCAAGCTAATCAGTTGCAGATTATTAAAACAGGCGATCGCGCTACTGCTGAACCTGGAGATACGGTAATCTATCGCCTCTCGCTTAAAAATCTTGCTGATGCTGGTTTGAATAATTTAGTTGTTACTGACAACCTACCTTTAGGATTCCAGTTTTTGCCGAAATCTGTACGTGGAGAGACGAGTGGGACAGCAGTCGCTATCACCTCACAACGGAACGGAAACACGGTGATCTTCCAGACAGACATGACAATTCCCCCAGGGGAAGTCTTGAATATTGCCTACGCTGCTCAATTAACCAGCGATGCTTTGCGTGGTAATGGGCGTAACAGTGCGATCGCTAATGCCCAACGAGCTGATAACCGTTTTAGCACTAAGGACGGCCCAGCAACGCACCAACTAAAAATTCGTCCCGGAATTGTTTCTGACTGCGGCACGATTATCGGTCGGGTGTTTGTTGATAAAAATTTTGATGGCGAACAGCAGCGTGATGAGCCTGGGATACCCAATGCAGTGGTTTTTTTAGAAGACGGTAATCGCATCACTACAGATCCAAATGGTTTGTTCTCCTTAGCTAATGTCTTACCTGGATACCACACAGGTGTACTAGACCTCAGCAGTGTACCTGGTTATGCCTTAGCTCCCAATCAAAAATTCCGCGAACGAAATAGCCAATCTCGCCTAGTGCATTTAGAACCAGGTGGCCTAGTACGCATAAACTTCGGTGTCACCCCCACATTTCAGGAGCCAGTCAAGAAATGAAACCCAGACTGCACTGTGCAAGTATTTTCAACTTGAGGTTGATGGGGGCAATGCCGATAGCTCTATGCCTCGTTTTGTATCCTGCCATAGTCAAAGCAGAACTTACTGGGGAAAATCTGGATTCTCCTTTGCAAGCAGAGAAGGGCGTCGAAAATCGAGTGGTTGAAAATAAAGTGGTTGAAAAAAGTATGGCTACTGTTACTTTAACTTCAGATGTGCAGCTAAGTGAAACGGAAATACAACCATTTCAACCAGCAACTTCTGTAGAATTGCCTAGAGGTTTACGCAAAATTGCCAGAATAGAGGAAAAGAAAGACCAATCTTCAAAGGAAATACAACCATTTCAACCAGCAGCTTCTATAGGTTTGCCTAAAGGTTTAAGTAAAATTGCCGGAGTAGTTAGTGGGGACAAGGGGACAAGGGGACAAAGGGAAAATATGCCTGTGTCTCCTACTCTCCCTATCTCTACAGCAATCAAAATTCTGACTCCCACAGCTAACAGTGTTTTGGATGTACAAGCTACTACGGTGATTGTACAGTTTCCATCTGGTAGTCAAGTAGAACTGCGAGTAAATGGTGCGTTGGTAGATCCTTCCTTGGTGGGGCGGACGGAAAGCGATGCGAGTACTAACTTGGTAACGCAGACATGGTATGGTGTTTCATTACAAGAAGGTCAAAATACTATCTCTGCACAAGTAGTGGGGGCAACAGAACCGCCTGTAACGGTGCAGGTCGCAGTCCGGGGAGCACCGCAGCAACTAACTTTGGAAACAGTAGAGTCTCGTATCCCAGCTGATGGACGTTCTACGGCTACAATCCGGGGTCAACTGCTCGATGCAAGTGGCAATCGCTCTAATCGTGATGCTGTTGTCACTTTGATACCAACTGCTGGGGAGTTGGTGGGGAAAGATTTCAAACCCGATCAACCTGGATTTCAAGTGGAGGCGAAAGGGGGGCAATTTACAGCAACGTTACGATCGCAATTGAAGGCGGAAGCTGTGACAATTCGGGCTGTGAGTGATAGTTTAGAAGCCTTTACCCAATTACAATTTGAAACGGCATTACGTCCGAGTTTGCTAACTGGGGTAATAGATTTACGTTTGGGCGCCAGAGGTACAAATTATTACGGCAGTTTCCGTGATTTCCTGCCTCCAGACAAAGACAATAGAACACAATTAGATTTCCATTCGGCGATATTTGCCACAGGTGCGATCGGAGAATGGTTGTTTACAGGTGCATATAACAGTTCTCGTAACTTGAATGAAGATTGCAACTGTGATAATCGCTTGTTTAGAACTTACCAATTTAGTGAGCAAAACTATCCTGTTTACGGTGATAGCTCGAAAGTTGATGTGGTTGCTCCTTCCATTGACAGCGTATTTCTGCGTTTCGAGCGTTCGAGTAGGATACCTGGATCTTCCCCTGATTATGCCATGTGGGGTGACTATAACACAGAAGAATTTGCGCGGCGATCGCAGCAATTTACTTCTATCACTCGTCAACTCCACGGTTTTAAAGCTAATTACAATTTGGGAAATTTACAGATTACAGGTTTTTATGGCAACCATTTAGAAGGGTTTCAACGAGATACTATTGCTCCTGATGGCACTAGTKGTTATTATTTCCTCTCTCGCAGACTTCTACAACCAGGAAGTGAAAATGTCTTTATTGAATTAGAAGAACTGAATCGTCCTGGTACTGTATTGGAACGCAWACAGCTTAACCGAGGCCCAGACTACGAAATCGACTACGACCGCGGTACTTTATTATTCCGCGAACCGATTCTTCGTACCGATATTGATGAAACTGGACAAGTGTTGGTGCGTCGGATTGTTGTTAGCTATCAATATGATGACCAAAACTCTGATAGCAATATCTTTGCTGGTCGTTTGCAATATAATCTTTCCCGAAAGCTGAACCAAGAAAGTTGGATTGCAACAACTTACGTCCAAGAGAATCAGGGAGTGCGTGATTTCCAACTGTATGGTGCAGATGCGCTGATAGCTTTGGGTGATAAGGGTAAGCTAATTGCAGAATATGCCCATTCGAGCAATGATTCTGATGTTGTGGGAAAGGTTAGAGGTGATGCATATCGTTTGGAAGCAGAGGGAGAAATTACTAATGGTATCCAAGGACGTGCTTATTATCGGTTTGCCGATACGGGTTTTGCTAATGACGCCACCATCAGCTTTGTACCGGGACAAACCCGTTATGGAGCGCAGGTTATAGCTAAACTGACTCCAACTACCAATGCTAGAGTCCAATACGACCACGAAGACAATTTTGGCATTGCTCCCCAACCACTAGACACTTTTGAAGAACTTTTTGCACCCCGTTCCGAGGCCATACCAGGAAGTAAAGTAGATAATTCCTTAACAACGATTACCGCTGGGATTCAGCAACGCTTGGGTAGCGCCATCATCGATCTCGATTGGATTCATCGCGACCGCGAAGACCGCATCCCCACGAATGCTTTGAGTAGTAATTCCGATCAACTGCGATCGCGTTTTACAGTTCCCATTGTTAAAAACCTGACTTTCCAAGCTCAAAATGAACTTAGCTTATCTTCTCAAAAAGATACTGTTTACCCAGACCGTACCATTTTAGGGTTGAATTGGGGGGTAATTCCTGGTGTAAATGTTAGTCTCGCCCAACAGTTTTACACTAGCGGTCAATTTTCTGGTAATTCTATCACTAGCTTGAGTGTCAACGGCGAACACAAACTCGGAAGCGATACTACTATAACTGGTCGTTACTCAATTTTGGGTGGTGCCAATGAAATGACTACCCAAGGAGCAATAGGTCTGAATAACCGCTGGACTATTGTTCATGGATTGCGGTTGAACTTAGCTTACGAACACGTATTTGGCAACTTCTTTGGACGCACTGCGGCGGGTCAACAATATCCTCAACCCTATGCTTTTGGTCAAGCTGCATCAGCGATCGGATTTGATGGTGGCGATAGTTATAGCGTCGGCTTGGAATACAGTGATAATCCCCAGTTTCAAGCCAGTGCCCGCTTTGAGCATCGCTCCTCTTCTGGTGGTAATAATACAGTAATTACCGCAGGTGCAGTGGGTAAAATTTCTCCATCTCTTACAGCTCTGGTACGTTATCAACAAGCAAACTCTTCCAATCAAAGACTTTCAGGACTGCCAGATACCGCTAATCTAAAGGTGGGTTTAGCTTACCGCGACCCCTATAGTGATAAATTTAATGCTTTATTGCGTTATGAATATCGTCAAAATCCGGCAGTGATTCCTGACACTATCTTATTAGGCAGTGGTACGGGTTCCCAAGACCATATTTTTGCTTTAGAAGCTATTTATGCGCCTAACTGGCAATGGGAATTCTACGGTAAGTATGCTTTGCGTAACAGTACTTCTTATTTGGCTAACGATTTGGTTGGTACAAGTACAGTTAATTTGGCACAATTACGAGCTACTTATCGTTTGGGATATAGCTGGGATTTAGTTGGTGAGGTTCGTTGGATTGGTCAATCTAGTTATAGCGAGACTGGTTTTGTTCTGGAAACAGGTTACTACCTGACTCCTAATTTGCGCCTTTCCGCTGGATATGTTTTTGGTGAAGTTGATGATCGCGATTTTTCCGGGACGCGTTCGGCTGGCGGCGCATATTTAGGGCTGACTGTCAAGCTAGATAACTTATTTGATAGTTTTGGACAACAAAAGCCTGTGCAACGTAAACAACAAGAATCTACGGCGCAAAGGCTGGTAGAGAAATTACGACAATAAAATTTGGCGTTCTATAGGTCAAACAGTTTGAGCCGAATGACACGCTTGTCAACGTGAAACCACGAGTAGGGGCGGGGTGTGGTGCAATGGGTGTTGATTATAGGAAAAAATTAAGAAAATTAAAAACTTGTGCCAACATTAATAAACTTCTTTGCTACCCAACGCTGGCGCGAACGTCACTATACCTCAAACCCCACCTTCTATACTCTTTGAACTAATGTCCATCATTAGACCAGTGGGGACGATCGCTAGATAGTTTAATTACACCGTAAGAACGGCCTACCTGCCATAAAGTAGAATTTTCATAACTTGTTCGTGGCTGAGCGATACTAACTGTAGTTCCAATAGCGTTTTTGACATTTAAAGTTCCTAACCAAGTTATTTCCCAATCAATTGCTAATCTTTGGGTATGACGAGAGGTAAGAACAGGTCGAAAAGCAATATTATAAACAGATACCATTTCTTTAGCAGCTTGGACAGAGGCAGCTGGCGTATAATGTAGCCAATTAATATCGACGTTGGGCATAGGTGGAACATCTAATGCAGCAATTTCATGATTACTAATACGGAAAGCGTAATGCATTAAATAAGCCCGTTCTGAAGGACGGAATACTGAAGCGATACTAATATCAGCTCCAGCATTTTTTAAAGCTTGCTCAAAAGCTTGTACTTTTTGACGGAAGGGAGAAGCCAAATCATCAATTGAGTCGCTGTCTGGGAATAAATTAGTCCAGTCTTTTCCACTGAGTTGTTGTCTTAATCTTTTGGCGTATTCTGTTATCTTGTCTAAAGCCAAGTCAAAATCAGTGCCAAGCTTGGTTTTTGTTGTATTAGAAAGCTGCTGAGCTAACTTAGCTCGAAAATTGATGTCTATTTTTTTATAAGTTTCAGTTATTCCCCTAGTACTGTTGGGGCCAAAGTCTCCATCAGGTGCTAATGGAGGATTCAAAGGAGCGATCGCTGTTAAACTTTTTTGTAAGTCTTTGACCTCATTATCGCCAAAGTTGAGATAAGCTAATAATTTTTTTCCCCCATCAGCATAAATAGCAAAATAGGTAAGGAAACCTTGCTCTAGTGCTTTTCCATAAGTCGCAGTATCTACAACTCCCGTGGCAGTTAAACCATTACGAATTTGATATTCACGTGTTGCTTTTTCTGTAACATTCCCAAAATCTCCATCAACCGCACCAATTGGGAAGTCATTCTCTAAAAGAAATTTCTGCCAAGCAGTTACAATCGGTCCTTCAGACTGTTTATTGAGAGTAGTCAGTTGCAAAGCTTGAAGTTTAAAACTCATAGATTTTTCTTGAATGAAAGAATTATTTCTTGTTAATTTTTTGTGTAGATTGAGGAGTTACAATACACCTGTCTGAATAGTTAAATGTCAAGAAATTAGAATAAATTAATATATTAATCATACTAGATTCTTTACCAATACTGACCTGAAAAAGTAGGCGAGCTTTCTTTAGTGTTCTTTTAGGTGCTGAATTCTTACAGATTTAGCAAAAGTCGATGTCTGACTAAGCCTCAAGAATTGCGATCGCTCAATGGAAAAAATTGGTATACAAGTGCTAAGCTGCTAAGTATTTAATTTGCACATTGAGGTTGCTGAGATTTAATTAGCAGTAGTTGAGCAATTTCAACTGTTAATTCCCACTTGCCAATCAGAAGATTAGAAACAGTGCGATCACCTATTCGGTTGCCTTCGGCTAGTACAACACAAATTTTAAATATTTTTATACAGGTTCTTGCTTCAGAACAAAGGCGATCGCTTAAATCAAAAGCTCACTAAATTCATTAAAATTCCAGCATAAACCTGTGAAAATTCTGGTGATGCCGTTAAAAATCACTTATTTCTGTATGATAAACTAGCAGGCTACTAGTTAAACCAGCAATAATCGCAATCAGTCCTACTGCTAACCCAATAGACCTCTTGCAAAAGTCCTTCTTTGTGTTCTCTTCTGTGCGTTTGTGTCTTGCAAAGTTCTGATGCCTCTGGTAAGCTGCCCTCCGGGTGTCTACGCCGCAAGCCGGCGCTCAGACTTTCCGCTGCTCCTCTGCGTCAGACAAAAAATATTTATGCAAGAGGTATAACGTAGCGGTGTAAAGCAAATACGAAGTTACGCAGAGTTTTGAAAGTTATGGTAGATATTCCTGCTAAATAAACGTCAAAACTCCACGGAAATTGTGCCCAACACAGTCAACGGCGCACCGGGATAGATGATATTTCTTGATTGAGCATTTTCGTAGTATTTCTCATCAAAGAGATTCTTGATATTGACGGCAGCTTTCCAGTTGTTGTGTTTGTAATAAAGTGCTGCATCCGTTCGGAAGTAGCTGGGTAACACAACACTGTTCTCAAAATCACCTTCTCTATCTCCCACATAATATAGTCCCAATCCAAACCCCAAACCTTGTAGCTTTCCCTTTGGGATTTCATAGGTTGTCCACAGACTAGCAGCATTCTTCGGAACGTTGTACAACCGATTCCCAACTGCAAATAGATTGTCCCTGGTGATTTGGGCATCCGTATAACCATAAGAACCAATAATTTTTAAACCTGATAGAATCTCGCCTGCAACATTGAGTTCAATGCCTTGACTACGTTGCTCTCCAGTCAGAATGGAGAAATTAGGATTATTGGGATCAGTAGTGAGAACATTCGACTTTGTAATGTGGTAAGCAGCCAGTGTTGCCGACACTCTATCACTCAAATCGGCTTTAACACCAACTTCGTACTGTGTGCCTCGCTCAGGATCAAATGTAGAACCATCGGCGGAAGTGCCAATGTTGAGAACGAAAGAACGGCTGTAGCTGGCGTAAAGCGAGATTGGTGGGATGGGCTGGTAGACAAGACCTACCCGAGGACTGAAGGCATGGTCAGATTGACTGATGTTATCTCCAGTGAGTGTATTTTTATTTTCCTGTCCAGTAAAATCGAAGCGTCCTCCCACTAGCAGCTTCAAATTATCCAGTAGGGTAATCTGATCTTGAAGATAAAGCCCTAAACTATTTGTGTTGAATTGGGTATTGAAGCCAATTGGAAGACCAGTAGGAATAGCAGTGTTGTAATCTGGATTGAAAATGTCAATTGGTGGTAAGTCAGCAGACCTAACTATGTATGGACCAGTATTTCGGTTCAACTCCAACCCGATGAGGGATTTGTGCGTAATTGACCCAGTTGCAAACTTGCCTGTAACCTCAGTTTGAAAGTTGTAGTTATCAGTTGGGAATCTATCATTAGTAAAAGACCTATCAAGGAATCGGTTGTCTGTCAACGGCGAATCGTCTGGATTTGCATAAAGATCGCCTGCTTTCATGGAGGTAATGAAAAGGGCATTGCGAAGCTGCCAATTATCGCTAAACCGATGTTCTAATGTATAACCACCTTTGTAAAGTGTGGTACGTTGGTATCCTTGAGGCAAACCTAAGAACCGACTAATCGGAATTGGCGCTGGTCTATTGCCAAGCGCAGGGATACCTCGATCAAAAACAGAATCATTGTTGAGATACTCAAAATCAAAGTTTAGCTTTGTGTTGGCACTAATTTTCCAAGTTAGAGATGGCGCAATGAAGATACGTTCAGAGTCAACAAAGTTACGAAAACTCCCAGAGTTTTGGTAAGCAACATTTAAGCGATACAACAAGGTTTTGTCTGAATTCAGCGGACCAGAAAAGTCCAACGTTGGTCGATAAAAATCGTAACTTCCAGCAGTAAATTCAGCCGCATAATAAGGTTCACTTAACGGCTGCTTCGTAATCAGGTTAATAATTCCACCGGGTGCCCCCTGACCAAAAAGCACTGAGGCTGGTCCCTTGAGTACTTCTACGCGTTCCACGTTCGCCAGGTCTACAGGAGTGACGCTATAGTTATCAAGAGATCCATTTCTAAAATATCCCCGCTGCTCGAAACCGCGAATGATAAATTGACTAAGTGACGCGCCTCCAAAGTTAGTTGATTGAGTAATGCCCAGGTTTTCCAGTGCATCCTGTAACCGCTCTGCCCTTTGATCTTCTAACACCTGTCGCGGCACAATCTGAATGGAGGCGGGAATATCACGTAGAGGTGTGTCAGTTTTGGTTGCAGTTGATGAATCTGTGGCGCGGTAATTATCTTGTTCGCCAGTCACCACTAACTCAATTGGCTGATCGCTATTAACTGATGGTTGAGTTGGTTGTGTCTGATTCTGTGACTGACTAGTTTGGGGCTGTTGCGTTTGTGGTTGCTGCTGTGATGGCGTCGCAGATGCAGAACTTGCAACAGAGAAAATCAGCCCCTCATTTGGACTGTCATATAACTCCACAACTGGCAAACTTACTTCACCTGTGACTGCGATCCTGATAGTATTGGTATCAAAGTTTGTCACCGTGATTTGGCTAACACCCGCTATTGGTTTATCTGAGCGAAAACTAAATGCATCACCCGACGGTAAACGTAGTTGGGCATTAGGAACATCAACAATGAAGTTATTGCCAGCACTGCGATTAACCAGTTGTAATTGTTGTCCTTGAAGTGTCTGTAAAATTACCTCCAGACCTTTATTGGTAGGGTTTACCTTCACTTGCGTAACTTGGACAATTTCTGATGTGGGTGTTGGCGACTGCACTAATAAAGTTTGAGCGCTAGTTGAAATCGGTTCTAGCTCACTTAATTGCTTAATTTTCCTATTTGCATTAGTTGCTGGGATTATCTGGGGTAAGCTACGATTTTCTCGGTTGTTTGTCAGATTGTCGCTACGACTGATTTGCTGTGCTGATACAGTTTGTGTAAAAAATACCGACACCAAACTAGCCGCCAACAATGGCAGTTTGAAATTCCACATCTTTTCCTCACACCAAGATAAACAGAGCAAGTATTTTTGTTCATTTCTCGAGAATACTTCTCAAATTGCTCTTAGTAGTACAATACAGGATTTCAATCAAAATAAATGGCTCCAAAACGGAATTTTTTTGCGTCTTAACCGAAGTTTTTGGCGTTGCTGAGATTGTAGTAAGCAGTAGTTGAGCAATTTCAACCGTTAATATCCATTTGCCAGTCAGAAGATTAGAAACAGTGCGATCGCCTATCTGCCTGCCATAAACTAGTACAACAAGACAAATTTTAAATATTTTGACACAGCTTCTTGCTTGAAAATAAAGGCGATCGCTCTAATCATTGGTACAGTCAAAACTTAGGACTGACGCTTTGCCATTGAGCCGTTATTGAAGGGGTGCACAGCGGGAGCATCCCTTTAACATATGGTGTTTAGGCATAAGTCATGAACTCAAAACTCCCAAGAAATTCTTCCCTCAATCGTGGTCGGACTACCGGGAACAACTTTTGTGATTTGACCGCCAGTTGTTTCAAAATAATCGATATTAAACAGATTTCTAAAATTCAGCTGTGCCCGGAGTTGCCCATACTTGTAGAAAAGAGATGCATCTGTTCGCACAAAAGAAGGTAGTTGAAAATCATTCTCTAAATCTCCTTCTCGCTCTCCGACGTAGAACAAACCTAACCCTACTCCAAAGCCTTTTAAGCCACCCCTTTGAAATTCATATGTTGTCCACAGACTGACGGCATTTTCCGGTGTTGCAAAAAGCCGACTCCCGACGCGGTAGGTGTTGTCTTTCGTGATTTGGGCATCCGTGTAGGCATAGCCAGCATAGATATTCCATCCTGGTAAAATCTCGCCATCGATGTTCAATTCAATGCCTCGACTGCGCTGTTCACCCGTTTGAATCGAAAAGCGGTCATCGTTGGGATCGCTCGTCAACACATTGGAGCGTTCCAGGTCATAAAAAGCCAAGGTAGTCGAGAGAGTTGGACTCAAATCGGCTTTTACACCGACTTCATACTGTMTGCCCCGCTCTGGGTCAAATAGACGGTTATCAGCCGACCTGCCAAAGTTTGGCGTGAATGACCGAGAATAGCTGCCATAGAGCGAAATCGCTGGAATCGGCTGGTAGACAACCMCTACACGCGGGCTGAACGCATCTCCTCCTTGGGATAGTTCACCATTATCCAAATCTTCATTTACCTGTGTAAACAGATCAAATCGCCCACCCAGCAGCAACTTTAATTTTTCGGAAATATTAACCTGATCTTGAAGATAGATACCCAAAGAATCAGTTAAAGAAAAAAGCCTATTGCTTCGGTTTAAAGGCACCCGCGGTGGCTGACCATACACGGGATTGTAGATGTCAAGCAGTGCTGCATCTCCGGAGAAACTCTGGTATGGACCCTCACTTCGATTGAGATCGACTCCAAACAGTAGCTGATGTTGAATCGAACCTGTTGAGATTTTGCCTATTAGATTGGTGATCAGGTTGTAGCTATCGGTAGAACCATTTTCAGTAAAGTAATTGCGATCAAGGGTACGGTTATCGTCTAGAAGGTCGTTGCGTGCGCCTCGAAAACTATCGAAACTTAAAAATGATGCTTGAAAGTAATTGCGGATTGACCAGTTGTCGCTAAATTGATGCTCCAGATCGTAACCAATGCTGCTAACTTTAGCGTGGGTGTAGTAATTCGGCTCACCGGTGTTCCGGTTGATGGGAATTTTGCCATTGGGGTTGGGTAACACGGTGCCAAACGCCGGTAGACCGAGAGTAAAGCCATCGTCACGCGTATCCCTATATTCCCCTTCTATTGTTAGCTTGGTTTTTGTCCCAAGCATCAAACTGATCGCTGGGGCAATGGAATAATTCTTAACGACCAGAAAATCGACAAAACTACCCGTATTTTGGTAAGCGGCATTCAACCGGTATAACACCGTTTTGGAATCGTTTAACGGTCCCGACAAATCGATCGCACCACGATAAGTATCGTAGTTGCCAACTGTGGCATCAACTGCATAGAACGGATCTCTTAGAGGTTTTTTGGTAATCACGTTGATGGTGGCACCGGGAGTTCCCAAACCAAACAGCACAGAAGCGGGACCCTTGAGCACGTCAAGGCGTTCCACATTGGCGAGATCGGCGGCATAAGCAGCATTGGAATCAGGCAAACCATTTCTGAGATAATTACCGCTGAACCCTCGCAGCACAAAGGAGTTGTCGTGGAAGCCAGGAAGATTGGCCAAAGACGCTCCACTGACATTTCTGAGGGCATCTTGAATGGTGGTCGCTTGTTGGTCGCGTAAAACTTGTTGCGGGATGACCTGCACTGATTGAGGAACATCACGTAGCGGCGTATCAGTTCTGGTAGCAGTTGATGAATCTGTGGCGCGGTAATTATCTTGTTCTCCTGTTACCACTAACTCAATCGGCTGATCGCTATTAACTGATGGTTGAGTTGGTTGTGTCTGATTCTGTGGCTGACTAGTTTGAGGCTGTTGTGTTTGCGGTGGCTGCTGTGATGGCGTGGCAGATGCGGAACTTGCAACAGAGAAAATTATCCCCTCATCTGGACTATCGAACAACTCCACAACTGGCGGACTCACTTGGCCTGTAACACTCACCCTAATAGTATTAGCATCAAAGTTACTTACCGTGATTTCACTAACACCTGCTATTGGTTTATCTGAGCGAAAACTAAAGGCATCGCCCGACACTAACCGCAGTTGGGCATTTGGAATATCAGCGATAAAATTATTGCCCGAAGTGCGATTTATAACTTGCAACTGTTGCCCCTTAGATGTCTGTAAAATTACCTCCACACCTTTATTGGTAGGGTTTGCTTTAACTGCTGTAACCTGCACAATTTCTGATGTGGGTGTTGGTGACTGCACTAATAACATTCGAGCGCTAGTCAAAACGGGTTCTAGCTCGCTTAATTGCCTAATTTTTCTAGTTGCATTAGTTGCTGTCAAATTTATCTGGCGTAAGCTACGATTTTCTCGGTTGTTTGTCAGATTCTGGCTACGAATAATTTGCTGTGCTGATACAGTCTGTGCAAAAAACACCGACACCAAAGTAGCCGCCAACAATGGCAGTTGCAAATTCCACATATTTTCCTCACACCAAGATAAAGAGAGCAGGCATTAGCAACAGAGCAAATATTTTTGCTTGTTAGTCGAGAAAGGTTCTCAAATTGCTCTTGGTAGTACAATACAGGATTTATGTGCAAAAAATGACCCAAAAACGGAATTTTTTTGCACGATAATCGGAGTTTTTGAGTAGATTAATCTAGTAATAGTGTCTAAATATTCTTTTGCATTTGATACGCTTTGGGATTTACACCGTATTTTTTTTTAAATGCAGTCGCAAAATGACTGCGGTTTGCATAACCAACTATTTGAGCAATTTGTTCAATTTTCATTTGACCTGACAGCAGTAATTGCCTGGCTTGTTCCATGCGATAGTCGTGTAAGTAACCAAACACTGTAGTCCCAAAAATTTGACGAAATCCGCGTTTAAGAGTGTATTCGTTAATACCCACCTGTTGTGCTAGATCGATTAATGAAGGTGGATTACCGATATTCCTTAGTAAAATCTCTCTGGCGTGATAGATGCGATCAATTTCTTGAAGCCGTAACAGCTTTTCTGTTGGCGCTGCTACTTGATCTGCTAGCTTGAGGGAAACCAATTCTAGCACTTTGCTTTCTAGATACATTTTGCGTGTTAGTCCCTGATAAGGACAATGAAGAATCTGCTGGAGGGCGACTTGTTTAGCTGGGGTAATCAAACTGGGGCGTAGATTAAAATATTCTGGTACACCTGCGATCGCTTTTTCTAAATCTGACGGTACTTGTTCCCCGTAACTTTCGATCAACGTCCTTAGCGTTTCTGGTTTAATTATCAAACTCACCCATCTCAGATTACCTGCTCCATCAATGTTGTTATTCGACTGTGGATATACACCACCAAATATATAGTCTTCTCCTGACTTTTTCGGTTGTCCATCACAATCTTGCCCTGACCCAGCTAAAATAAATCCAAATTCTAAACTTTTTTGATGATGGGCATGAGTAATCCACTTGATTGGCTGTGGCAAATAGGTATCGAAAATTTCGATGATAATGCCTTCACGCATCGGTATCCAGCGATAATAGCCTTTGCCCAGTTCTTGAGGATACCGACAAAGATAATCTTCTGGATGGATTGGATCGATTAGGAGTTCTGGATTTGCTGCTTTCCTCAAATTCCAAAAATCATAAACCGTGATGTTAATTGTCATCGTGACTTGTACTGTGCGATCGCTGTGTTTAGATATATTACATGTGTGCGATCGCTCAAATTTATATTCCTATTCTGCAATGCTGTGGAAAAGCTTTTCTGAGCGCTCTCAAGGCTGGTAAAGCACAAATTAAATCACCTAAACCAGGAAGCGCTTAACAAACTTTTAAAGTAACTTCTATTTTTAGATATTACAGCAAATCTAAATAGCGCGAACCCTTAGAAGTATATCAAGACCTTATTCTAATAACAAAGTTGTCGGTTAACAGCAAACTCACACCCGTAACTTAATAATACCAAAGCAGTTGCCCAACATATAGAATAGCCAGATAAAATTCTTGGCTTGCAACTCAATATCTTCTACAGTATCAAAGATAGAAGAATATATTGCTAATAGTGTTTAATTAGTATGATATTTAATTTTTAGTAAAAATCACCAATCTTTAATTGCTCGTAAAGACGATTAAATTACTCAATATACCGTTCCAGTAATCTTCAATTAATAAAATATACTACCTGAGTTTTTACACTTTATAAAACTTATTTTATGAATAATTTATTGATAATTTGTGTCAACTATTTTTAAAAAGGTCTTAAAAACAATATTACAAGCTTTTAAAAAAATCTGAATACATTTTACTATTTAAATAGTATTATTTTAAATAGAATTTATTATTTTATCTTTCTCCTGAGCAATTTGATGGAAAATTAAGGTTATAAAAGCAAAAAAATATTATGATTTCTATGATTCTACTTTTAGGTAGACAATATTTAGAAATTTACTACATCGGCAGATAGATAAAATTCTGATGGTGATTTATTAAATTGACTCAAGGATATAATATTTTCAAGTAGGAGTTAATTTAATAATGTCAGACAATCCTGGATTAGGAGAACAAGCGCTAAATAAAGGGGCAGAAATAGCTATATCTAGCCAGTTAGATGAAGTAGAAAATTTAGATATAAATATTAAAACTGACCCGCTCAAAGTGGTTCAGGGAGAGATAGACGCAGTCACAATTGAAGGTGAAGGTTTAGTAATACAGAAAGACCTTCGGATGGAAAAATTGGAAATGCAAATGAGTAGTGTTGCCATCAATCCTCTGAGCGTGGCTCTTGGGAAAATTGAACTCACAAAACCTACTGAAGCTAAAACACTAGTTATTTTAACTGAAGCTGATATCAATCGCGCCTTTAACTCTGAATATGTGCGATCGCAACTACAAAATCAAAAAATACACATTAACGGTGAACAAAGGACTATTGAACTGCAACATGTAGACTTTAAATTACCTGGTGAGCAAAAAGTCGTAATAAACGCGAGTGTAAAATTAGTAGAAACAGGTGAGAATCAAGAAGTTGGCTTTTCAGCAGTACCTTCTATTGATGCTAATGGAAAAAGTGTTTCACTAAAAAACGTCGAGTATAGCGAAAGTGAGGAAATATCACCAGACTTGACAAAAGCTTTGATAGACCAAACCAGTGAAATCTTGAATTTGAGTAACTTTGATTTAGAGGGAATCAGCCTAAAAATTAATCAATTAAAAGTAGAAGTTGGCAAATTAACACTGGAAGCTCAAGCTTATGTAGAACAAATTCCTTCTGCTTAAAAATCTGACACTAATAAATTCAGGATACTAATAATGGAAACCACAGAAACAACCCAAATAAATTCAACACCTTTTCCAAATATTCCACCAATTATTGAAAGTAACGATAGTGAGTATGTTGATAGCGGCGTACCCAGCACAGTTGCGATCGCCGGACATCCCCTTCACCCCCTGAGTGTAATCTTTCCCATCGCCTTTTTAGCCGCCGCCTTGGGAAGTGATTTCGGTTACTGGTTAACCCGTGATTTTTTTTGGGCTAGGGCTTCGCTATGGCTAATCGGACTTGGATTAGGGGGAGGAGTTCTTGCAGCTGCCATCGGTCTGAGTGACTTTTTTAAAATCGAACGAGTTCGCAAGCGGAGTGCTGGTTGGGCACATTTGATACTGAACGTTTCTATCCTAGTTTTAACACTCATCAACTTACTTCTGCGCTTAGGCGATCCGGAATCTGGAATATTACCTTGGGGATTGGTTATCTCGCTGATTGTTGGCACGCTAACTAGCGCTTCCGGTTGGTTCGGTGCCGAACTTTCCTATCGCCATAAAATTGGTGTAGTGGGTGCTGGAAGTCGAAGATATCCTTAAAAAAATTTGCAATTACGTTCAATGGAAAACCCACTTGAACCTGAGATAGGCGGGGATATCCATTCCATAGCCCTTTCAAAGTCAACGTTTGTACTATAGACATCTCCAGAAATTTATTCTGCCTTACCCGCAACTTTTGTAGAGACGTAGCAATGCTACGTCTCTACATTCATTTTCACCAGATGTCCGATCGCAAAAATCATGTTTCTCACTAAATTTTTATGATTTTGGCGCAGGCGATCGCTTCATTTACATCTAAAATTTTTTCTTCAATTCCAGCCAATGTCTCAAATGCGGTAAAAACTTAGAGAGTACATATGCTCACCTTGAAAGGGCTAATTAGTAAGACTTACACACTGTACAAATTAACCATGATATGGATAACCGTATTTAGTGGTTTCAGACGCTTCGTATAATCCTGATTTATTGGCTTGCTTTGCGTAGGCGTAACCCGTCGTAGACCTCGCTGAGTGCTAAACATAGCTGAAAGACTGAAATTGCGTGTAGTACTTACTTATGTATGATGCGTAAGCCTCAAAGATAAAAACTCCACGCTACTGGTGGGGTAGAGCTTCCCGCCACTTTCGATAAATGTAGTTCCTGTCTCATACCAGTTCAGAGCTCACCTTAGCAGCTATGAGTAGAGTTACATTTATTCAAGTTGTAAAAATTTTTATGTACTTTTGTTAAGTTTTGTGATATTTCTGGATATGTGAGGTAGTGGTTCCTGCCCTAAAAACTTTTAGTTGAACTTTTTTCAGTTACCAATTTAGTAAGGTAGAAAACTGTAATATGCCATTTACCATTGATTCAGCTCGTGGTATCTTCCCCAATACATTAGCTGCTGATGTTGTGCCTGCAACAATAGCTAGGTTTAATCAGCTCAGTGCTGAAGATCAACTTGCACTGATTTGGTTTGCTTACCTAGAAATGGGCAAAGCAATCACAATTGCAGCTCCAGGAGCTGCCAGTATGCAGTTTGCTGAACCAACATTGAATCAAATTCGGCAAATGTCTTTTATCCAGCAAGCACAAGTGATGTGCGATCTGGCAAACCGAGCGGATACACCTATCAGTCGCACATATGCCATTTGGTCTGCAAACATCAAACTAGGTTTCTGGTATCAGCTAGGACAATGGATGGATCAGGGGAGTGTTGCACCAATTCCCGAAGGGTATCAACTTTCTGCTAACGCTGCTGCTGTTCTGCAAGCAATTAGAGGACTAGATTCAGGTCAGCAAATTACGGTCTTGCGTAATTCTGTAGTTGATATGGGATTTGACCCAAATAAATTGGGTGGTGAAAAAAGAGTTTCCGAGCCTGTTGTCGTTCCTAAAGAGATATCACAGCGGACTAAAGTCACTATTGAAGGCGTTAGATAACCCAACAGTGTTAAGTTATATGAATAATCTTAACGCTAACGATTTTGATGTGCTGATTGAGCTATTTACATCTGATGGTGCGTTGCAACCTCCCTTCCAAAAACCGATAGTTGGTAAAGATGCCGTCCTACGGTTTTTTAGAGAAGATTGTCAAAACCTCAAATTAATCCCAGAAAGAGGAGTAGTTGAACCTGCTGAAGATGGTTTTACCCAAGTGAAAGTCACCGGCAAAGTTCAAACTCCTTGGTTTGGTGCTGGTGTGGGTATGAATATGGCTTGGAGATTCTTGCTGACTCCTGAGAATAAAATTTTCTTTCTAGCTATTGATTTGCTGGCATCTCCCAAAGAACTGTTAAACTTAGTTCGTTAGAAAGGTACTCAGTTTGAGTAAATTGTGACAAATTGGTGTGAACGCTCTGTAATCCAGGGCGTTCCCCTATTGTGGAGTTAAACGTGCAAGTCAATACAAAATGACTCGATCAATGAGATTTTAGGTTTGATAATGCAAGTGAGTGACACAGAGTGGTCTACAACAGAGAAACAGTTGGCTCAAGCAATCTTTAAAAGAGCCTACGAAAGAGAAATCAATGCTTTGATCGAAGAAGTTCGCGCCAAAGCAAGTGCGATCGCAGAACTTGATGATATGTGGCGTTTACATGACTTCTTAAGTGCAAGAAGACATGACATAGATGGGAAGTACGACTACAGATATTCTGTACTAATCTTTGTGTTTGCTAGGTTAGTCAAAGAGGGCTGGTTATCTCTTGATGAATTAAACGAACTCAACAAAGATAAACTTACCAAAATAGCAGCTCTTGCAAGAATGTAAACTAAAACTTTCAAAGCTTACCCCTACCTGAAAATTTCTTTTGACTCTGTGTTCTCTGTGCTTCTGTAGTTAAAAAAATAATTGATTTAACTATAGAGACGCAGAGAACACAAATATCAGGTAATTTTATCAAGTTGAAAAAATGCGCCGAAACCGAAACCAAACAATATATATTATTCTTTCCATGCTCATCGTTGTACCGATGGGCTTTTTGTTTAAGTATTACACTGGCTCTGGTCATAAGTGGTTTAATGACTATGGAGGAGATATACTTTATGAAATATTTTGGTGTCTGTTCGCATTTTGGTTTTTTAGAAGTCGAGCGGCAGTAATCCAAATCCCAATATGGGTTTTTATCATCACCTGTATAATAGAATTCTTGCAACTTTGGCATCCGCCACTATTAGACGAAATTCGCACCAGATTCATAGGCAAATTATTACTTGGTACCACCTTTGTTTGGTGGGATTTTCCTCATTACCTATTGGGTTGTGTTTTAGGTTGGTTATGGCTGCAACAATTACTAAAAATTGGTTATGCGAAAAAAAGTCAAGGTTAAACCTAACTCCAAGCAGCAAAAAATCACAGAACAACGTGATGGTAGCCTGATTGTATATTTAAAATCGCCCCCAGTTGATGGGAAGGCCAATGAAGAGTTAATTAAGCTTCTTGCAAAGAAATTTGGTGTAGCTAAATCTGATATCACAATTAAGTCTGGTTTGTCCTCTCGGCAAAAGCTGATTGAAATTGACACACTTATCTAGTGTCGATTATTTTATCTTTACTGGTTCGCTGCTTGGTAATACTTGATGTAATGGTATGTATCACCTGCAACTAAGAATTAAGAGGCACAGACTACTAAAACGGGGTTTTTAATAATATTGTAGATCTTTGTGTACATCGTTGATACTAATATACCTCGACTGCGCTTTGATTCTTTCTATCCAAGCTTGGATAGCAGGAAATTGTGTTAAATCAAATCCACCTTCATCAGCTACATGAGTATAGGCAAACAAGGCAATATCAGCAATCGTGTAACGCTGTCCTACAAAAAAAGTTTGAGCGGTTAAGTGTTTCTCCATCAAGTTAAATGCTGCATAACCTGGTTCGCGTCTTTGCTTTAATGCATCACTATATTCTTCAGCTTTACCTAAAATAGAGATCCAAAATCTTGATGTGCCAATAAAAGGTTGATGGCTATACTGCTCAAAAAATAACCATTGCAGCACTTGCGCTCGCAAAAAGCGATCATAGGGTAAAAATTCTGTACCTTCACTCAGATAAACCAATATAGCATTTGATTCTGCCAAATATTTTTCTGGCTCGATTTCCAAAACAGGAATCTTGCCGTTGGGATTTTTACTTAAGAATTCTGGTGTTCGAGTCTCGCCTTTCAAGATATTAACCTCTACCCATTCAAAAGGCATACCTAGTTGTGTCAATAAAAGACGTATCTTATAGCCATTCCCAGAAGGTAAAAAATCGTACAAACGCAGTAGTTCCATGCTAAAATACAATAAGGAATATGTTGAGAACTTAAGGTTCAAAATAGAATATCTTACCAAAATATTTTCACAAAACCGGATAATTGTCTTTTATATTTAACTTCTTAATACTAGATAAAATAATCTCTAAAAATAAAAAAAGTATTATTTATTTCAAGGATGAGATGTTTAATTTATTCAAGCCGAGACAATAAAAGTATGTGTGGAAGATTTACTCTAAACCAATCAGCAGAAGCTTTAGCTAAAGTTTTTGATGTTCAACAACTTCCTGATTTACCAACCGGATATAACATTGCACCTACGCAGATAGTGGCAACAGTGTTACAAAATCCAGAAAGCAAAAAGCGTGAATTTCAGCAGTTGCATTGGGGGTTAATTCCCTCATGGGCAAAAGATCCAGGAATGGGGGCAAAATTGATCAATGCCAGAGCAGAAACGGTTGCGGAAAAACCCGCTTTTCGTTCAGCTTTTAAGCATCGACGCTGTTTAGTTCTAGCTGATGGGTTTTATGAATGGCAACGTCAACAAGGCAAAAAGCAGCCATTTTATTTTCGTCTCCAAGATGGCCAACCGTTTGGTTTTGCAGGTTTGTGGGAGAAATGGCACTCACCTGCTAACGAAGAAATAATTTCTTGTACAATTTTGACAACAGCAGCCAACGAATTACTCCAATCTATCCACGAACGGATGCCAGTGATTCTAGAACCCCAAGATTACGAGTTATGGCTAGATTCCCAACAGCAAACGCCCCAAACCCTACAACAGCTATTGCGTCCTTATCCAGCCCCAGCTATGACAGCCTATCCAGTTAGTACCTTAGTCAACAACTCTCGGCATCATAGTCCAGAATGCATCAAACCGATTAGTGGGGATTAGGGATTGAGGGCTAGGACTGTATACTATGGACTAGAGAAGAGTTTTCCTAATACCCAGTTTCTAATACCCGGTACCTCGAGACAACTATGCCAAGAACGCAAAAAAACGACAATTTTATTGACAAATCCTTTACAGTGATGGCAGATATTATTCTGAAGATCCTGCCAGCCAACAAAAAAGCTAAAGAAGCCTTTGTGTATTATCGAGATGGCATGTCGGCCCAAGCAGAAGGAGAATATGCCGAAGCATTAGAATACTATGAAGAAGCTTTAACACTAGAGGAAGACCCCAACGATCGCGGCTACATTCTTTACAATATGGGGTTAATTTACGCCAGCAATGGCGACCACAACAAAGCTTTAGAATTGTATCACCAAGCAATTGAGTTAAATCCACGCTTACCCCAAGCCTTGAACAACATCGCTGTGATTTATCACTACCAAGGCGAAAAAGCAAAAGAAGCTGGAGATAACGACGCTGGCGAAGCACTGTTTGACCAAGCCGCAGACTATTGGATTCGAGCTATTCGCATGGCTCCGAATAACTATATTGAAGCTCAAAACTGGTTGAAAACTACAGGGCGATCGCAAATTGACGTATTCTTCTAAAAGTGAGTTAAAAGTGAGGAATTAGGAGTTAAGAGTTATAAATTATGACTATTGACTATTGACTCCTGACTCTTGACTCCTGACTTATAACTTTTAATTAAAAAATATGATTGACCAAGAACAAGTCCACAAAGTAGCTAATCTTGCTCGCTTAGAGTTAACCCCAGAAGAAGAAGAACAATTTACCACTCAATTGGGAAGTATTCTCGATTATATTCAACAACTGAACGAACTTAATGTTAATGAGGTGTCTCCAACAACACGGGCAATAGATGTTAGTAATGTCACACGCCAAGATGAGTTACAACCTTATCCTGACCGTGAAAGCATCCTTAATGGTGCCCCTGAACAAGAGGGTGAATTTTTCAAAGTACCAAAAATCCTCAACCCTGAATAGTCCAAAGCTATTCTAATTTGGGACTGCTGCTCTATAAATTAATATTATTCTGCTGTCGTAAAAAACGTTGAATTTACCAAAATCCACATGAAAAATTACTAATATTGAAATTTACGACATGCCATTCGTGTCTAAGAGAATGTTTCAAAAGTCAAAACCGTGTCATTCACTCACAAGGTGCTATTTCTACAAATTTCAGCATTCGCCTTGTGAGCTTTCTTGGAATATCCTCCTACTTTTAAAATATCTTCTCAGTATCAGGTGCTTTGCTTTTCGGCAATTCGTCAAATGTAGATGCTTCTACAACCTTTAGTAGCTGGTTAGCCGAGTTGCATGTTAGAGACATGTTTGGTATGGGAAACGCAGCCGCAGTAATTTTCAGATAGCCGCTTTACCGACAGTAAACAAAGGGAATTACTATTTATCCAGAATACACGACTCCTTACCATTTAGAAACTTTCTTTAACTACAGGGTCAATGACTAATATCAGCATTACCCTTGGTATATTTTGGCTATTCAACCGCGAAGATTTAAGACCAAGGGACTGACAAATAAAAAATATTCCACTGTTGACACTCAACGGTCAACAGTCAACATTCATCACTCATTTGGAATTTCTACGGTCATAACAGAAGCCAACAGTGGGATACACTGGCTTTTGAATACACCAGAGATTGATCGGCGAGTTGATTTATCACTGCTGGTTAGTTCTTTACTTAGTATCTTAAGCTTTTTCTGGTATGAAACTTACTCAAATTTACGGTAAGTCCCCCCAAGAAGGTTTTTTAGCATTTACTAAAGACTCCCACTGTTTTGGTCTATAGCTTTAGAATATTTACAAGCTTTAATTAGAAATTAGCTCTCTCCAGAAAAACCGCTGTTTTTGCTGTGTCAGCTTACGTGTTACCAGTTTCTACCTCAATTTGTATAGCTTAGCCAACCATCAAATTCAGTTAATATTAAGCCTGTTTTATTATTTAGTTTCTTACCCTGACCATTAGACTCCTAGTGTTCATTTCATTTTGTTCAATAGCTTTTAGCCTTTATCGCTCCCATGCTGACCCATCATCGCAAGCCCGTGTGCTTATCAATTATTTCTACTGACCTACCAATCTGGTCTGTTGTTGAAACTGCCGGGACATTATATCAAAAAGATACTGACCGATTTCATTTACTGTTGACCGCACCGCCCCTAATTTCTTGTGAAGTAGAAAGTGTCCTTAGTCCTGAGGATACTTCTTCGCAAAGTCAAAGAAAAGCTTATGCCCCTAATAGTCCCAGAATTTTGTGGTTGGAGATTTCTCCATATCGAGTAATTATGACTATGCAAGGTAGCG
This sequence comes from Nostoc sp. PA-18-2419, assembly GCF_005869855.1. GTDB lineage: Bacteria > Cyanobacteriota > Cyanobacteriia > Cyanobacteriales > Nostocaceae > Nostoc. The sequence continues at coordinate 40,344 of NZ_SZNH01000007.1, forward strand.
CTCAAGTCAGTTACCGTCACTTTTGGGAACAGGGTGTTTATGGTATTAGTCGTTATTGGTTGCCAACTGAATCATTGCAATCTAACGATCCAATTCGTTTACGAAATTTTACTAGTAGCTTAGCTCTTAACGGACATCCCTTACCAGAGCATTTACGATTAGAATATGAATTATGGGCAGAAAAAATCCAACTAGGACGTTACATTCTGAATTTGGAAATTAAGCACTGATATGTAGGGAGTGGGGGAGAATAACTCCTAACTCCCAACTCAGCAGTTAGCTACTTAGCACTCCGCATAGCTTATGCTTTTCAACCAAAATAACTAGGTTGGTTTCCAGGTTTCCATTTAATATTGCAACCAACACTCGGCTTCTGGTCGCTTGTAACACGTTTATCGGTCAGTACTGCTTCAATAGCTGCGCGTAAATCTGCACCCGTTACAGGTTTACCATTACTGGGACGACTATCATCTAATTGCCCTCGGTAAACAAGTTTGCGTTGTTCATCAAATACAAAAAAATCTGGCGTGCAAGCTGCTGTGTAAGCTTTTGCCGTTTCCTGGCTCTCATCATAGCAGAAGGTAAAAGTAAACCCTTGCTCTGTCACAAATGCTTTTAATGAGTCTGGCGCATCGTCGGGGTAATTCTTTGCATCGTTAGCACTAATGGCAACGATCGCTAAATCACCTGTAAAATAATCTCTCCCTAACTGGGCTAATTCTTGTTGCACATGCTTGACAAATGGGCAATGCCGACAAATAAACATTACCAGTAGTACTTTTTTTTCGGCAAAGGTGGAAAGTGAGGTTGCCTTTCCAGATACCACTTCCGGTAGATCAAAATCTGGTGCTTTTGTGCCTAGTGGCAACATTGTTGAAGCTGTTAAAGCCATAGTTCACCCGATACTTTTACGCTGATAAGGGCTTTCACTATCAGTATATTTTCACTCTAGCACTAAGTTTTACATAAATTAAAGAGACGGAATATATCCCGTCTCTTTAGTTTGTTAAGAGTTTAGATTACAAAAATCGGTTTTTATAAGCTTGTCAAAAGACCAACAATGCCGTGTCCTGTCAATACCTCTAATGCAATTAAGGAGACAAAACCAATCATTGCTAAACGACCGTTGAGCAGTTCTGCAAAAGGAGTAAAGCCTGTGCGGTCACCTTGCTCATCTATATAAACTCTTGGCTCGATCGCAAAATTGTTCAGTTTGCCCTGGTCGTCAACTATAGCAGTGGTTGCACGCATAAAATTTTCTCCATCTCTTTGTTATGTAAATAAGTGTAACAAATTTATTAATATTTGTAAAGTATCTTAATCTGATTGAGTAGAAGTCCAAGCCAGAGATATGATGGTTCGAGTTCAAAGCCGTGTTAACCAACAAGGAGCAAAGCTTGTTGGTAAGCACTTTCAGTTACAAATCCGTTCCCCAACAGCAAATGCATCGATTTCGAGTAGAGGTTATTGCCAAAACACCTAACCCGCAGCAGGTGATTTACGCTGCGATGCACCAAGACTATACCGAGTCTTTCGTCTTTGACGAGCGTGACTCCTGGCCCTCGGAGTCACAAAGTGGCGAAATTATTGTTAAGCGACTTTTAGCGGGTGAAAGGGGACATTACGGGCCTCTAGAGCATCCTCAGATTGTTTTTAACTGTGGCTACTTTCCTCACAGTGTCATGCAGCAGGCTCGTACTCATCGAGTTAGCGTATCATTTGATGTTCAATCATTTAGATATACAGGTAATCAATTTATTGATGTAGTAGAAGGTAAGAAAAACATAGAAGATGTTTTTTATTTACGTCCCATTGGTTATTACACTGATAGACAAGGAAAAAAGTACTACTATTCACCAGAACAGCGAGCAGCAGATTTGCAGTGGTGTGAAGACGCTATCTTACGCTATAAAGCTGATTTTGAAGCTGGCATGTCTGAAGAACACGCAAGAGGTAAAGTACCTTTTGACTATCGCCAGCATTTTGTAGTTAGTTTCAATCTCAGGTCTTTCTTACACTTTTGTGACCTGAGAAATAAGAAAGATGCTCAACTTGAAATTCAAAAGTTGTGTGAAATGATGTGGCCTCATTTTGCAGATTGGGCACCTGCGATCGCTCAATGGTATGAAAAACAGCGTCTAGGTAGGGCAAGATTAGCACCTTAATTATCAGATGCCCCTTTCATTTTTGAATTTAACAAGTCGATATGACAATATTAAGAGAGTTACATTGGTATCAAAAATTTTTACATAAAGGCGAAGCGCACGAAGAAGTCCGTGGAATCATGTCTAGTATTTAAACAAGTTTAGAGGCTAAATTTGGCAGCGATAGCTTAAAGTTGATGTCGCTAATTTTACAATTTCTGACTTAGAGCAATTAAAAAAGATTTACGCACAATTGTTGTAGCAAATATAATTGAAGGCTTAGAGAATGTTTTGTAATTAGATTTTTGATTTGGCTTAAACTCAAAAAGCAGAGGTATTTTTTGAATTTCTTGAGTTTAAGCACTCGTATTGATATTAATAGATCTAAGTTCTACCTTTGTGTAAAATTTTTTTAGGTATCATTCAATTTAAACACGAGCCAAAGTCACAATTTCTAACTGATCCTGGTATTTACCTTGTCTTGCTTCATAACTAATAGCACAAGGTTCACCTTCTAAAAATAGCAATTGCACTACGCCTTCGTTAGCGTAGATGCGACAGTCAGCGCTAGAAGAATTAGAAAATTCCAAGGTAAGATGACCCCGCCATGCAGCTTCAGCTGGGGTTAAGTTTGCTATTATACCACATCTAGCGTAAGTAGATTTTCCTATACAAATCACTGTAATATTATTTGGAACCTCCAGTTTTTCTAAAGCAACTCCCAGACCATAACTATGAGCAGGTAAAATAAAGTAACTGCCATTTGCATCTGTATGCAGTGCTGTTGGCTCCAGATTTTGAGGATTAAAATTTTTCGGATCGACTACAGTTCCAGGAATATGCCGAAAAATACGAAACTCAGCCGGGGAAAGGCGTATATCGTAGCCATAAGAAGATAAACCGTAGCTAATTACAGGTATAAGTGCTAAAGACTCATCTTGTTGTAGTTTTCGGATTAAAATTGGCTCAAAAGGCGAAATCATACCTTTTTGAGCCATTTCAGTTATCCAGATATCGTTTTTAATCACAAGTTCACAGCTAATTCAAACCGAATTACTAGGATATCCTGAACTGAGTATTTTGTTTAGGGTCGATGACTGCGGCGGATTTCTGTAATTTGATCTGCTACACCTAACAGCGATTTCGGCATCTCTGGCCCTGTGAGAATGATATCGATATGAGGAGGGCGTTTTGCTAAAAAGGCTAAAACTTCGCTTTCTGAAATTAAACCAAAATTAATCGCTAAACTTAACTCATCTAAAACAACGAGAGAATACTTACTTTCATCCACTACCTGTTGTGTATACTGCCACAGCTTTTGTAAGGCTTGGTTTTCTGTATCGTCGAGATGCGGTGTATCAATACAACGTGGTAAATCACAGCGAATCCAATCTAAATTTTGTCCTAGTTGTATAGGTCGTTCTTGTCCTTGACGAATACCTCCTTTAAGAAACTGTACTATCAACACTGACGTTCCTTGTCCAGCAATTCTCAGTGTTTGAGCCATTATACTTGTAAAAAAGTTTCGATAAGAGCTAGTAAAAACTTGCACTATTCCTTCTACTGGATATGGTAAAGTAAGAGTCGAATTTATACTTGATGTTTCTATCTGGGCAACCATATATAAAGTTAAAAAAATTACAATAAATTATAGGCTTTTACTAGAGTGAGTTCTGATGAATCTACCTGTATAATCAATCTGTTTTTCACAGGTGTAGTGGATTTAGCAAATTGCATTCTTAGTCAACCACTACCCTTGTCCGGAAGTCAAGAGTTATTTTGACTGAAATTATCGTTTTTTCTCGGAAACTAATCGTAAAAATGATAACAAATAAGTTAAAGTTACGATCGCTTAAAAAAGCTAGAATTAGCAACTCAAAGTCTTTATATATTCAACTTTCCGATTGTTTGGAGCAAACAAGGTTATAAAGTAGTGAATTTGACAGGGTGAGGAGTGAATTGTTGTGAGATTAGTGATTCTGGGAGGTTCAGGATCGGGTAAAAGTACTCAAGCACAAAGGCTTTGCAGATACTTTGATATTCCTCTAATTTCTACAGGTGAAATTTTACGGCAAGCCATATCTGGTAACAAACCGCTACCGAATTTCCAATGGCTGCAAGCCGATCCCCGGACTTATCTTTCTGTTTATACTAGCTTGAGTACTAGCTTGAGTGAATTAGGCTACCACGCACGACCATACGTAGAAAAAGGGGAATTAGTCCCAGACGAAGTGATTGTTGAATTGATCACAATTCGTCTGGGACAACCAGATATTAACTACACTTGGGTATTGGAGGGCTATCCCCGGACTGCCTATCAAGCCGAAGAATTAGATTGTTTATTAGATGATTTAGGACAAAAGCCACATTGGGCGATTTATCTACAAGTTCCAGAAGCAGTGATGGTTAGCCGATCTTTAGGGCGATCGCTACCAGATGACCAACCAGAAATCGTACAGCGGCGTGTAGAATTATTCTACGATCGCACCATCCCCATTTTAGAATATTATGATCGTCGTCGCTGCCTATTAACTGTCAATGGCGACCAATCACCAGAGATGGTGCTACAAAATATTTTAACTTTGCTTTCAGTTCCTTAGAGACGGCATTGGCTAATACTCCACTAAGGTAACCTGAAGGCAGTATATTTCATCTAAAAATCTTGAGGCAACTCTAATGGCTTGGCAGCGTCCAGACGGTCGTCTTCCCAACGAATTACGTCCGTTCAGCTTTTATCCTAGTTTCACCCACTTTGCTCCTGGTTCTGTTCTGGCAAGATGCGGTGATACTCAGGTACTTTGTACTGTTAGCGTGACTAAGGGAGTTCCCAAGTTTCTTGAAGGAACTGGTAAGGGCTGGTTAACCGCTGAGTACCGAATGCTACCATCGGCAACACAAAAACGGCAAGAAAGAGAACTGTTAAAATTATCTGGACGGACGCAAGAAATTCAACGTTTAATCGGACGTAGCTTACGCGCCGCACTCAATTTTGAGGCACTGGGAGAATATACCCTGACGGTGGATGCTGATGTGTTGCAAGCTGATGCTGGAACTAGAACAGCAGCGATTACAGGTTCTTTTGTTGCCTTGGCTCACGCCATTTCTAAATTGTTACACCAGGGAACATTAGAGCGATCGCCCTTATGTGGACAGATAGCAGCCGTTTCCGTAGGATTACTCGAGAAAGAACCATTTTTAGATCTAAATTATCTAGAAGATGTGGCTGCAACAGTAGATTTTAATGTAGTGATGAATCAACATCTAGAAATTATTGAAGTCCAAGGAACAGCTGAAGAAGGTAGCTTTAGCCGTGGTCAGTTGAATCAACTGCTAGATGTCGCCCAAAAAGGAATTGAGCAATTGTTAATCGCTCAACGCCAAGCGATCACTGATTGGGAAGAACTATTTGTGGGTAATTATTAATATGTTATTGTCCCGATTCACAACTAGTAAAAATAAAGCAATTAATTATTTTTAGGAATTTTTGTTAATTTTTAAGAAAATTTTCCTTTTACAATCAATCAAGAAAGTATGAAATAACTGGGTGTAAATAAAAGTAATGATAATAGTGCCTAGTAGTTAGTACAACTGACTACTGACAAATTACTCGTGAAGCTGATAAGTGCGCCTACGTTTATTTAAGCTAGACGGCCATGTAATAACGAGGGCATAAGAATACTTCTTTCCCAGTCATCAGTCAACAGTCAATAATCAACACTATGTTAAATGTTTCAAAAGTTAAAAAGGGGAATTGTCAGAAGTTCGGTAATGTATTGCTGGAAGCCAGCAATATGATGATAAAGCTATGAACAAAACGGTTGAAGTTCTACCAGATCAGCCAGCGCTGGTTGCAAGAGCGCTAGAATTAATTCTGTCCAAGTTAGAAACAGCCATTGAGCAGCGGGGGCGATTTACCATCGCTTTATCAGGTGGAAGTACACCTAAGCCGTTATACGAAGCGATCGCTAATCAAAAATTGCCTTGGGATAAAATTCATATATTCTGGGGGGATGAGCGTTTTGTACCACCGGATCACCCCGATAGCAATGAACTGATGACGCGTCGTGCATGGCTAAATCATGTTGACATCCCAGCTGCTAACATTCATCCCGTACCAACTTTAGAAGCCGATCCAGCCTTGGCTGCTGCTAAGTATGAACAGCATCTAAAAGAATTTTTCAATTCTTCTGGGGTGGAGTTTCCCGTGTTGGATGTAATATTGCTGGGGATGGGTGATGATGCACATACCGCATCTTTGTTTCCCCACACAGAGGCTCTCAAAGTACGCGATCGCCTGGTTACTGTGGGTAACAAAAACGGAAACCTGCGGATAAGTTTCACATACCCCTTCATCAATTCTGCTCGGAGCGTGATTTTTCTAGTTGCTGGTGCTAACAAAAGACCGGCTTTAGCGCAAGTCTTTGCACCTGTAGCCGATGACTTCACTTACCCATCCCGTCTAATTCAGCCCCCAGGAGAACTTTGGTGGCTGCTTGATGCAGCAGCAGGTTTGGAACTCCAACCTTAACAAACAAAAGGCAAAGGGGCACAAGGACATTGGGCAAACAGGAAGTGTTGAGTGTTGAGTGAGGAATTCTGTCTTTTGTTTGCCCCTCATCTTTCTCACTCTCCCATCCTCCATCCCCCCATCTTCCCCTGTTCCCGTATCCCCGTGTCTTTCCATCCCCTCAAAAGTAATTGCTACAATCGAAAGCTAAGGCCGCCCCTGGAGCTTGCCAGTCCTAAGCTATTACGCTTTCAAGTTGCACACTCACTCATGAGGTTTGTTAACTGTTGATGGTTAACTCTCAACTGTCAACAACCAACACGAAAAGATGTGCTGCCTTAGATGCGCGACAGCTTACCTTATTTTATGATGCTCTTGAACAAAGGCTAAAATCGATGATCGTCTGCCCTAATTGCAATCATCCCAATCCTGACGGCGCTGTCCAGTGTGAAGCTTGCTATACGCCGTTACCAGCAACTACTCACTGTCCCAGTTGTGGGGCAACGGTGCAGGCAGATGCTGCATTCTGTGGTCAGTGTGGCTATAACTTGCACTCAGCAGCAGTTCCACACGTTCATGCCCCAGTGGCTGCAACAGTAACTCCTGATATGTCCGTTGAAGTACCGCCGTTAGTTACACCCGATCCTCTAGTAGAACTTTTACAGCCAGATGCCTTAGGAATTAGCACTGCTAACTCCCATCCTCCCGTTACCTCATCTTTACCACCAACAGCGGTGGCGGTTCCTCCAGCAACTTTGCCAGAGCCATCTGTTTCAGAAAACAGCCCTCCAACATCACCACCAACTGTTGCAGCTGAGCCTGTGGTATCTAGCCAAGGTATTCCGACGCCCCCACCTTTAGAACCAGCACCAGTTTCACAAGCTGAAGTAGAAGTACCCCCATCAGTAGCACCACCAACCGTAACTGCTGCTAGAACCCAGTTGCAGCAAGTGAATGCGCGGTTAGTCCACGTTCAAACTGATAGGTTAATTGAATTGCCGCAAAATCTGTCTGTAATTCATATCGGCAAGCCTAATGACCGGATTCCTCCAGATGTTGATGTTTCGGGATTTCCCAATTCAGAAATTGTCTCTCGCATTCATGCAGATATTCGTGTCGAAGGAGACTCTCACTATGTCGAAGATGTAGGAAGTTCCAATGGAACCTACATTAATAATTTGCCTCTTTCACCAGGCAATCGTCACCGTTTACGACCAGGCGATCGCATTAGTTTGGGCAAAGGAGACTTGATGACATTCCTGTTTCAACTTGCTTAGCTAATTGGCAATTTTAAATTTTGAATTTTGCGGCAAGTCTGAGCGCCGGAAGTCGGCGCTCAGACGCCACCTGCTTTCAGTCGGGAGACCCTTTAACGCAGTGGCTCAACTTTTAAAAACGGATTTACGATTGAAGATAAAATCTAAAATCTAAATTTAGAAGAATTCAGGAKCCATAATAGTTAAAGAATCAAGAGAACATTTAACGAATTAATATTATAAGCATTCTTCCGAACGTGATATGACTCCTGAGTCTGGAATTTTAATCTAAAATCTAAAATTGAGTTATTTATGAAAGAACCAAGCAAAAATTTTGAAAATTTGTTAACAAGAGAAGCTCCACCAGTTATTGAACGCATGGGGCTAAAGTGGCTAATTGCAGCAGCGATCGCTACTGCTTTATTATGGCAACTTCCAGCAGGAAATTATATCTTATACCCATTTACAATCTTGGCAACTTGGTTTCATGAAATGGGTCACGGCTTAATGGCACTCCTATTAGGAGGACAGTTTCAAAAATTGGAGATTTTTAGCAATGGTTCTGGTGTTGCAACTTATGGTATTCGGTCGTCATTCGGGCCAATTGGCCCAGCTTTAGTTGCAGCAGCAGGACCAATGGGGCCACCTGTTGCTGGTGCAGCATTAATTCTGGCTTCCCGTAGTTTTAAAGCAGCTTCCCTGAGTTTGAAAATTTTAGGAAGCTTTTTGCTATTGTCTACATTAATTTGGGTGCGTTCTTGGTTTGGGCTGGTGGCAATTCCTTTGTTGGGTTTAATAATTTTAGGTATCGCTTTGAAAGCACCTCGTTGGGCACAAGGGTTTAGCATTCAATTTTTAGGTGTACAAGCTTGTGTGAGTACATACCATCAACTAGATTATTTATTTAGTAGCTCTGCTGGCCCCCTTGGACTCTCAGATACAGCACAAATGCAGCGGTATTTACTTTTACCTTACTGGTTTTGGGGTGGGTTAATGGCGATCGCATCTGGAGTGATTTTAGTCCAAAGTCTCCGCATTGCCTATCGTTGAGCATAATAATAGTATATTTATACTTACAAGCCAATCATGGCAAAGAAACTTACAGGGAAAGTTACCTTAGTCACTGGTAGGTCCTGTGGGTTAGGGCGGCGATTGCCAAACGTTTGGCAAATGATGACCGAATAATTACTAATTCGTAATGACGCTCCTACGTAGCCTTAGCGAGTAGAAGCGTCATTAAATTATAGCAGGAGGCAGAACTATTACTATTCCTACCATTCATGCTTGTCATATGTCCTAAAGGGTGTGAGAGACTAGGGCTATAATTACGAATTACGCCTTGCAGTACAGTGGTGTTTATGCGTTGACCAAAGTTGCGATGACGCCAAGGGCGAACAGTGACTCAGCAGCTTTTTGATGATTATTTTGATTACTGCTGCATCAAAGGTGAGCGAAAAATTCTACTAAATATAGGAATTCGTAATTGAGCCTGAGTTGCAGTTAGATTTGGCTTAGGAGCAGAAGAGTTACTAACTGTCTCAGAAATAATAGTCTGTTTATTATTAGTAGAATTGAGCGAATCATGCATTTGGATAGTAGAAGGAGAACTTGAAGATGTAGAACTAATATTATTAGTATTTTGACTATCAGATTTTACCGCAGTTTGAGCATGACATGGAGTAATAATGCAGGTTGAGACTGTTCCTAATACCAGTATTAGGAGATGAGAAATATATTTGGACATGGGGGGTTTCAAATTTTTTAATAAATATTCAAAGCTTATAAAGCTTGGGCTTTTCCATCTCTCAGAAAACCGCTATTTCTCTCAAATAATTTTCTGCGCTCTGCAAACAATCCTGTTACCTATTTTCAGCCTTTCTTATAAAATCGCGCAATTGAGAATATTAATAATTTAATTATATTTATTAAAAATTGAAACAGAAATATTACTGAATCTCTAGAAAAAAATTTTATTAATGAATGTACTTTTGATATATTTAATAAATTACAATAAAAAGTTTATATATTTAGTCTTTCATAAATTATACTTTTGATAAAGCAGTTTCCGTAAATCAATACATACATGTGTTTAGGAACCAGATCTAAATCTAAGCTTGTTAGGTAAATACTGAGAAAATTATTTGCCTGTGAGCTGATGGGATTTACCATCCGCATTAGAAACTTTTCAGCATCTACTTATTCTTAAAAATTAGACTAGCTTTTCTAGTTAGTAATGGCGACACCCACATCCTTATCCTTTTAGAAATTTATGAAAATTAGCATCTTCAAAATTCCCTTGGCACTCATGCTAGTTAGTTTGACAGTCTTACAAACAGCTAATGCTCAAACTCCGGTAACTGAAACTTCCAAGCTATCTCAAGAAGTTCATGTGCTTCGTAAACAAGGGCCAAAGGGGTTACAGATATTTCTTAAATCCCATGCCAATCAGCTAAAGACCTACTCTTCAGGTGCAGTTCTACCTTCTGCTGCACTCCGGATGGCTTTAGACGAACTCTGCCAACAACGGGACTGTTACGCTTCTCGTTTGTACTGGTACACCGACATAGAACAAGCCAAAGCTGCTGCCAGAACCAGTGGTAAACCCATTCTATCTCTGCGGTTATTGGGCAGACTTGATCGCGATTTGAGTTGTGCTAATAGTAGATTCTTTAGGGTAGCACTGTATCCCAACAGTGAGATTTCTAAAGTACTTCAAGACCGCTTCATTTTGCACTGGGAATCAGTACGTCCCGTACCCAAAGTGACTATTGATTTCGGTGATGGACGTAAGTTGGAGCGGACAATTACAGGCAATAGCATTCACTATATATTAGATGCCTCAGGTCGTCCGATTGATGCAATTCCAGGATTATATAGTCCTAAAGCATTTTTGCGTCAGTTAGAGCAGGCTGAAGTAGCAGTAAAAAGTTATAGCAAACTGACACCAACAGCTCGCGAGGCTTTTTTAAAAAAATACCACAGCGATCGCTACAATTCTACTCAAGCCCAATGGCTTGCAGATTTATCTCGTTTGGGTATCCAGTCTCCCCCTAAGTTAGTAGAATTTTCTAGCAATTCCACTCAACCACCGACAGCAGAAACCGCAAGCTCTGTAGCAGTTTCTAAAATGTTAGTTGAAAGGCCTATGCTGAGCGCTCTCCAGCCTGATGCCGAACGGAATCAAAAGGCTTTAGCTGAAATCACCGATCAAGAAGCCTGGAATAAAATTGCTCAACTCTATACCAGCGATGACAAGCTAGATCAAAACAGCATTTCTTTAATTAGAGCTAAAAAGTCTCAGTCTGCTAATACTCCAAAAGATAATTTGCCAATAATAGTGAAAAATTTTGAAGCTGCAATGGCTTTAGATACAGTCAGAAATGAATATATACTGCACAGCCAAATTCATCAATGGTTTATGGGAGGTAACCAAACAAGGACTGTAGAAGCACTCAATCAGCAAGTATACGCCCAACTCTTTTTAACTCCTAGTTCTGATCCTTGGTTGGGGCTTTTCCCCAGCGATAGCTACAGTGCAATTGATAATGATGGTATTCGTTAAGCTAATAAACCTCATTTTTACGTTGCATATTTTGGGAATGATTTTGTTCGTTTTGTGGGATAGAGAGAAGTCTGAGCGGTGGAAACCACCGCTCACAACTTTGGAGTGTTTTGTGCGTCCTTTATGTTTTAGGGTGATAGGCTAATCGTTATTCAACTTGCATCTCCGTGTCCACCCGTTTTTCTAGCAAGTAGAGTTATGCAACTTCAAAGCGCATCAGCTTACTACATGGAATAATTATTTGTTGTAGACCTAACCCAGGAAATTATGTCTAAATTATTGAAAATATAGACATATTATTGAGATTAAACAGATATTTGTAATTTTTTTATTCGTTGTTATCTATAATTTCATTTGTCTATAAAAACACAATTGATTGAGCTACATTGTTTTATTTAAAAAAATAAAGCTCATAACTAAAAAACATAATTCCTGCAATTATGTCTAAGTTTATAATTTACAAATACTAGAATCTGCCAATTTGGCTGTAACAATAAATATAGGACTCAATAGTTACGCAATTAGTAAAGGTSACCAACTAATCTTCAAAGGAGCAAAAATGGCTGATATCAAAATATCTGAAAATTTGACTAAAAACCAGATTTTCTTGCTAAATTATGAGAGCTTTCTCAACGAATTACAAACACATGAAATCATCTTTATCGAAGGTGGAGGTGGTTATTATCGTGATTGTGGTTATGCAAATGGCTGTCATGATTACGGTTACACAAATGGCTGTTATAACTACGGTTATGCAAATGGCTGTCATGATTACGGTTATGGAAATTACGAGGGGAATGCATTTTATGGTGGGGGTAGCTATTTCAGAAGAGTCTAGATAGGGGTAGAGGTAAGGAATTTGTTGTCGTATATCCTAGCGGTCAATTCTATTAATTGATTCAGAAGCGATCAACAAAGGACTAACTTCGACTTTATCGAAATCAAAGAAGTTATAGCGATTTTCATTTGAATGAGTTAGACGGTAGGATAGCATAGCTGTGCTATCCTACAAATTGTCCATACTCCACGCAATTGCAAACCGCTATAATATCACTTGACCAAATATCCTATACAGACAGATATATAGGAGTTTACAGCTGTATACCCCTACAGTTGATTCATGTGTTACGAAGATTTTTGTGAATAAACTTTGGAATTGAATTGTTAAGGTTCTGTTATTAATGGGCTGAGAGATAAGATACTACCTTAAGTTTTTAAGTCGGCACTAATTCTCCAGGACGCAACTTCGACCACTTACCCGTTTCTCGCTTAAAGCTCAGACAACCGACAACATCCCATTCCATTTCAATCAAATCGTCTTTAGTGCGGATGTTGACGTTGATAGAAGGTTCATTTGGGTCAAAGTCTGGTGTTTGAGTCAAGTGAGGTTGTTGGTGCTGCCCTTCTACGGCATGATAGGTGAGACAGCGATCTACATAGTGGCAGTTCACGCAAATACACATAATAGAAACAACTCCGGGGGCCTTTATTGTTAATCTAGCTTAAGCCCGACTGTTATTCATTAGTTGCCGGGTTGATTTTTATTACAATGCGTTTTTTTGTTGCTTCTACACTAGCTCCCGAAAATTGGCCTTTTAGCTTGGCATTATTGCCACAAACTGCTTATATGGTAGGTGGAGCTGTACGGGATGCTATCCTTGGCAGAACTCGCGAATACCTGGATTTAGATTTTGTTATACCATCTAACGCAGTAGAGGTTGCCAGAGCGATCGCTCATCATTACAATGCTGGTTTTGTCTTACTCGATGCAGAACGACAAATAGCCCGTGTGGTTTTTCCCCACGCCACAGCTGACTTTGCCCAACAAGAAGGAGATAGTTTAGAAATTGACTTGCACAGACGGGATTTTACAATCAATGCGATCGGCTACAATCCCCACACGCAAGAAATCATTGATCCTCTGCAAGGCTGTGCAGACTTACAACAGGGCATTTTGCGAATGGTTTCACCTGCTAACCTCGAAGATGACCCTTTGCGGTTAATGCGAGCTTATCGCCAAGCTGCCCAACTGAATTTTACTATTGAGCCAGCGACCCAAACCACAATTCGTTCTCTGGCATCACATATTAGCAAAGTTGCACCAGAAAGATTTCGGGTGGAAATCGCTTATTTATTGGCAAATTCTCAAGGTACTCCTTGGGTAACGGCTGCTTGGGAAGATGGCTTAGTTACCCCTTTCTTCAAAAATGCCACCCATGAAAGCTTAATTAAACTAGCAGCAGTTGATAATGCAGCAGCCTTACTTACGCAAAATTGGCAACAACTAGGAGTACAACTAAAAGCATATGTCCGCGATACTATCAAAACCACTTGGTTAGCTATTGCCAAACTTGCTTGTCTTATCAACCCAAATCCGGAATTAGCAGAAATAGAACTACAGGAACTTACCTATAGTCGTGCCGAAATTCGGGGTATAATCACTGCTGTGAAACTATCATCGCGGCTGAAAGTAGCAAATATGTCCTTACGAGAACAATACTTTTTCTTTCAGGACGCAGATATTGTATTTCCCGCCACGGTAGTCCTAGCCATAGCATTTGATAATTTGGTAGAGGCGATGTCTGGCGACAAGCAGCTAAACACAGGCGTCGCTATAACAGAACAAACCCATGCAAGGCATTACCTTGTCTTTGCACCTTTAATCAACCGCTACCTGAACCCTGACGATCTGGTCGCTCATCCCACTCCACTAGTGAGCGGGAAGGAGTTGATTATAGCATTAGATATTCCAGCTTCGCCAATGGTAGGCAAACTGTTGACAGAAATTGCTGTAGCACAAGCTGAGGGTGAAGTCTCAACACCAACAGAGGCGATCGCATTTGCACGCAAGTTACTTGATAATTCCTAATTAGTTAATGCTAAGTCAATAAATATCCCTGTAGTGTGACTTCGCTGCAACGATGTGCTTGTTTAATCAGCGTAGCAATAATCAGCCTACGTTGTATCAAAGCAGCTGCTATTTAAAGAATGGGAATTAGTTTTAGGACTAAAGTTACTAGGATGGGAAGTAAGAATAATATCCGGAGAAACTAAGTTTTTTTGTAATATTTTTATAAACTATTAGTCACTAAGGAGTTGTCAACTACCTATAGTCAGTTTTTATGTTTAAAAGCGTGGCATCCTTACCACTAAACACTTATAAGTCTGAGTATTTGGTTTGGCATTGCTGAGCTTGTCGAATACAAAAAWTCACACATAAATTTCATAAATAGCAATTGATATCCGTAATTTTAAAGATGACTTTAAAAATGTTTTAGAAGAGAAAATTTGTGAGAAAGTAAAAATAAAGGTATATTCACTGATCTCAAATTTATGGATTCTTTATCTATCAATTTCTTACTTGAAGAGTTGAAAAATCCCGATGCTACAATCCGGGAACAGGCAACCAGAAAAATTTGGCGGATCTGGTTTCAACAAAAGGGAATTTATGGGCTTGAAAGGATTGACCGCAGTCAAAAGTTACTTGATGCAGGTGAAATTACTGAAGCCGAAACAGATCTGACGGAACTTCTCAAAGAACAGCCAGATTTTGCTGAAGCTTGGAATCGGCGGGCTTTTCTCTATTATAGTATTGGCGATTATCAAAAATCTCTAGCAGATTGTCAGATGGTTGTGCAGATAAATCCAATACATTTTGGTGCGCTTCATGGCATGGGTTTGTGTTACGCAGCACTTGGAAAGTATAGCGAAGCTATCCGAGCTTTTAAACGCGCTCTAGAAATTCAACCGTATTCGGTAGTGAATCAAAAGTTAATTTTAGAATGTACATTTAGATTGAGTTACGACGGTAGATAGGAGAAAGCATCATACTGTTTTATGAATCCGTCATCACCCTCATCAATAACAATTCATCGCCAAAGTAGTCGCAATTTTCTTCAATACAGTTTTATCAATATTGCTAGCAGCTTGATAACAGCTTGTACTAACAGCAACCAACCGTCAACTAGCAATTCTAAGTTAGATAAAGTAACGTTTGGCACAAACTGGATTGCACAAGTAAAACACCCCGGATTTTACGTGGCGATGTCTACGACCAGTTGCACCAAGGCCACTGGTATCTACAAAGACTACAGTTTAGATGTCACTATCCATAATGGGTAGTCTTCAAGTTGGTAGTACTAAATTGTTGAGGGGGGGTACGGTAGACTTCCATTATGGGTTATGGTGTCGATCCTGTGAACGCCATAGCGCAAGGTATTCCCCAAATCACAGTCGCAGCAATTTTTCAGTAAAAATCCCTGGTGTCTCATTGCCCATCCCAACACAGCAATTAAAACCCTTGGCAACCTTAAAAGCAAACCAATTTATGTTTATGCTAATATTAATAATTGCCCTTTACTCAAAACCAAGTTTAGTTTTAGTGACAACCAAAAGCGTCCTTACAACTTTAATCCTACTTTTTTAACTGATAAAAACTCAGACAAATATTTGTTTTTGTCAGCTTGAGTGCCTGATCCGACTTGATATTAAATAAGTGCCATGAATTCTCAGAGAGTAAACTGGGATAATCTACATGGCAAAACAGCGTCTATTAGCCTCATTCCTGGTGATTTGCAGCTTGTGCGCTACACATAGAAGAACGTCTCAACAAAATTATTCGCTATCACCAAGAACAGAGTGTGGCTATTGACAATCCTTACACCTATATTATTGAAGAAACTGGGAGGAAAAGTTATTGCTCCTCAGCAGTTCAAATTTTGAGAAATAATAGACCTTTATAGGTTAATGAATTCTGGATAAAGCAAAGTTCTCCAATTAAAATTTAAAAATTGAATTCTAAATTCTCAATTATGAATTGTGAATTCCACACATTATCTATGCTTTAATTTCCAAAACCTGGGGAAAACCCAAAACAACATCCCAAAATCACCCATGATTGAAATTGATGGTTCTTACGGAGAGGGAGGCGGACAAGTTCTTCGCACTTCCTTAAGTCTAGCCGCTATCACTGGCGAACCCATACGGATTGCAGGTATTCGCGCCGGACGCAAAAAGCCAGGATTAGCACCACAGCATTTAACAGCCGTTCGTGCCGCAGCTAGAATTTGTAATGCCCAACTACGGGGTGATGCTTTGGGTTCAATGCTGCTGGAATTCATCCCAGGTAGTGCCGTGCAAGCTGGAACTTATGCCTTTGATGTTAGTAAAGCACAACCTGGTGGTTCTGCGGGTGCGATCGCTTTAATTCTCCAGACAATTCTCTTACCTTTGGCACTAGCATCTGGCAATTCCCAAGTAACACTCAAAGGTGGAACTCATGTAAACTTTAGCCCCACAGTTACATACATTCAGCAAGTTTACCTGCGGATATTGCAACGCATGGGAGTAGAAGCAAAAGTCAAGTTAGGCGCTTGGGGTTGGTATCCCCAAGGTGGCGGAGAAATCGAGTTACAAGTTGGTGGTAGTAGTCAACTTGGCGGGATTAACTTATTGGAGAGGGGGAACTTACAGCAAGTGCGCGGACTTGCGGTGGTGACAGAATTACCTTCCCATATTCCCCAACGCATGGCCAATCGTGCCGAAAGTTTGTTAAGAGAAGCGCATTTAAAAGTTACTGTACAAGCGTCGCGAGAAAAAGGTGTCGCACCTGGGGCGGGTATTTTCCTCACTGCTGAGTATCAGAACAGCTTAGCTGGTTTTGGTGGGTTTGGGCGTTTGCGGTTATCAGCGGAGACAGTTGCAGAAATTGCTTGTCAGCAACTACTTGAGTTTCATCATACAGGCGCACCAGTGGATGAACATTTAGCAGATCAATTATTATTGCCTGCTGCTTTAGCTTCACAAGCAAGTCATTACCGAGTAGCTGAGGTGAGTAGTCATTTAACTACAAATGCTGGGGTAATTCAACAGTTTGGATTAGCGCAGATTAAAGTAGATGAAGTTGAGAGAATAGTTTCAGTAAAGAGTTTAACTAGATAAAACAAGCATTATTACTCTAGTAATGCTTGATATATAGAGTAGTACAAAGTACTAATTATAAATCAAAATTAATATTTTAATACATTATGTATTCAATGAAAAACAGTATCAGGACTAATACTTTACTCGATTTACAATAATAAAATCATGCATCATAAAATAAATCAAATAAAAATTTGTCCCATTAATAAAAGTGGAAATGAGACAAGGGAGTTTTTAAGCAAAGACAGAAAACTTGTATTTATTTAGAGGTATTTGCAATCAAATCCATAAAGCCATACTTCTGATAACAAGAAGGACTGAGAAATTCACAAAATGACTACAACTATAAATGAGAGTGAGTTAAGTTGTTCTTAATACTTCCTATTGATTTAAATATGAAACAGAGTATTTAAATTGACCTCTTCTAAAAGAATATATTTAAATTTAGTCAGTTTGCGAGCGCAGATACAAAAGATAGGGTAGGGAGTATTGCTCATTTGTTATTCTCCTTGTCCTCTTGTATTTCTCATCTTCCTCACTTTTGATCCCGTTCTTTGAGTTTCAGCATAATTTCTGCGTGCATCTCGCGGGTAATTGGGTAAAAATACGTTAAAACTAAGCCACAAATCAAACATATTGTGGGTATAGGCCCAACAGCGATCCGAATAGCTAGCAGTGCCGATTCCGGTTGAATAGGTAGTGTAGTTTGTCCAATTACAGCTTCTTTAAAACCAGCTATTTGTAAAGCATTTCCTACTAAAAATAGCCCAAAAGCTAAACCAAATTTTTGTAGTAAAACCATAAAGCCATAAAAAATGCCTTCTCTACGTTGTCCAGTTTGCAGTTCATCTAATTCAATTACATCTGGAATCATTGACCAAGGAATTAAATAAGCTGTGGACACACCAATACCTGCCATAACAGCCATAAAATACATCAAAGCAATTTGACCAGGTTGCAAGAAAAATAATCCGGCGGCTGCTATAATCCATAAACTCATTCCCAGAAAATAAACAACTTTTTTACCAACTTTTTTACTTAATGCACCCCAGACAAATAGCATTAACAAAGCAGTTCCTTGGACTGCAATCATTAATGTAGGCACATCTGATTCCTTGAGGCGCATACAATCGACTACAAAATAGGGAATAATGCTAGCTGTGATTTGCACGCCTAGCCAAGAAAAAAGATATATACCAATAACAAATAAAAAAGCTCTATTAGTGAAGACAATTTTTAACTGTTCGTTAAACGGGAGAGATGGAGGTTCCTCAATTTGGGTACGTTTGGCTTCAAAAGCCAGAATGCGATCGCGGACTCCAAAAACACAGCAATATAATGCCAAAATTGAAATTATTGCACAAATTCCTGATAAAACTAGATATTGTTGTTGGCGATCGCTAATTAGAAAAAAAATAACTTGTGTTAAAATCAACGACAAAATGCTGCCACCAATAGAAAATGTAAAGCGAAAGCTATTTAAGCTAGTGCGTTCGTCGTAATCTTGAGTTAATTCTGGAGTCATTGCCGTATAAGGCAAATTCACAACAGTGTAAAACGCCTGAGATATCACGCCAATCACCACGTAATACCAAAACAACGGCCAAATATTATTACTCTGCTGGGCACTAAAACGCGGTACAATCCACTGCAAGAAGAAGAAAATTCCAAAGGGAATTGCTCCATAAAACATCCAAGGAAGACGACGACCCCAGCGACGAGATTTTGTTTTATCAGTTAGAAAGCCGACAACAGGATCGTTTATTCCATCCCAGATTTTGCCAATCATCAAAATACTGCCAGCTAAACCTGCTGGGATACCAGCAACATTAGTAAAAAAAACTAGGAGAAAAAAGACAGAGATATTTGCAGTAACAGCTGGACCTAGATCTCCTACACCGTAAGCTAATTTTGTTTTCAAATCCAGTTTTTCACTTACAGGATTTCGTTGGGCATTGCCATCACCAACAGAATCATTCATAATAATTTGCACTCATACTAAAATAAAAAGTTTGCGTTTGCCTTCAATAGTAGCTATTTACCACTGAAGTGAGACTTATGCCAGACCTTTATGTTTCTTGGTCAAATTATCACCAAAAAATTGAACAACTGGCCATTGAGATTTATCAATCTGGTTGGGAATTTAACCAAATTATCTGTCTTGCTAGAGGAGGACTACGAGTTGGAGATATTCTCTCCCGTATATACCAGCAACCGCTGGCGATTTTAGCAACCTCATCTTACAGTAGCCCTGGTAAACAAGAAAGAAATAATTTAATTATCTCCGGTCACTTGACAATGACTGCCCAAAAGTTAGGTTCGCGCATTCTTTTAGTAGATGACTTAGTAGACTCTGGAATGACACTCCAGCAAACTGTTTCTTGGCTGAAGCAAAATATTGATTTACCCATTGAAGAAATTCGCACCGCTACACTGTGGTACAAAGCGTGTTCAGTTATAGCACCCGATTATTACGTTGATTATCTGCCCGATAACCCCTGGATTCACCAACCCTTTGAACGCTATGAACAAATGAACATCACTGAACTAGCAGCCAAGATAAGTCGAGAAGATTAAATTATACTTCTTGTTTCAGTATGGTTGAAAAGAAAAAAGCTTAGAAAGCTATATTTTTAGTAGTTTTATAGCAAGCATTAAAAGTTGGGGTGTAGTTAGTTTATTTGTTCATAAGTAATGTATACTACATTAATTTGATAAGTAATCTAACCGTTTCTACTTGAAAGCGATCGCCAGACATGATAATGCAAACTAAATATTTTGCCTATCTCTAGACTGCTTTTAAGAAATCTTTCTCTGATGGATTTATCAAAAAAAGATAGCAGAAGAAACATCATAAAAATCTGCAAGCTTTTGGATACGAGTGACTGTTAAATTGCTTAAAAAACCTGACTCAACTAAATAAATAAAGTAAACGTTAAAAAAAATTAGCAAGTTGCGAAGCTGAGTGTAAATACTTACTTTTGGAGTATTTATACTGACTAAGATAGTGGATTAATCTAAAATCAAAACAGCCATAGCCAAATTGGCAGAGTAATCAGCAATACTATAGCTCCAGCAGCTAAGGCAGTTACAGCTAAATCACGATCAAGATTGAATGTCTCAGCAATTACCAGTGTGGCAAAAGCTGGAGGCATAGACATTTGCAGGACTATCACCTTTGCTATAGAACCCGTTAATCCAAACACTGGTAGGATGCTTCCCAAGATTAAGGGAACTAGTAGCATTTTGATTGCTAAGCTTACTGCTACTTGTGGTAGGCTGCGCCAAGAGTTGAGCAACGCTAGTCGCATTCCAATTAGCACCAAAGATAAAGTTAGAATACTCCAAGCCAATTTCTCTAAGCACAATTCCACCACTGTGGGGATTGTGACCTCTCGAAACAGCAAGCCAAATCCGAAACTCCATAGAGCAGGATTAATTAAGACAGCTCTAAAAGTTTGCCAATAATTGTGGACACCACCGCCAAAACGCGCTGCTAGTAATACGCCCAAGCCATAAGCTCCTGGGAACGAACCCAACAAATCGTAAAATAACGCCCAAGCAAAGTATTCTTTACCTACCATTGCTAAGGCGATGGGAAAGCCGAGAAAGCCTGTATTACCCAGCATTGCCGTTAGCAGCAAACTAGCCTGAGTTGGTGGTTGGGGAATGGTCTTTCTAAAATAGGCTTGTACTTTAATGCCTACCCAAGCTAAAAATGCACCGAGTAGAATGGCTAGGTAAGCGATCACAGGTGCAATCCAAATCTGCCCAGACAAGCTAGAGCGGTGCAAAAAAGATACTATGCTGATGGGTACTCCCACCCAATAAAGAAACTGCCCTAACCTGGTAGGAACTGTTACAGGTAGTTTGCGTCCCAAAACAAAACCTACTAGTACTAATCCTCCCAGCTTGACGTATAGTTCTAAAAGGTTTGTCAAAATTGCGCCTAAGAATTACAAATCTAAAATGCTACCTTTTACCTCTACCTTTTGTCCAGTGCAAAATCTGTTATGGCTATCCCACAAAACAGGAGTTTTCCCTTGAAGAAGGCTGGGTTTTCTAAAAAACTACACAATTCATCACCCGATCCAGATGATATTCCGGTGGCTGTACGTGATACTCCTGTTGCAGTACCCAAGGTGTGGTTGCAGCCTCGATTTTTGTTGATTGGGGGATTAGCAGGATTTATCCTGCTGGCTTTAATTAGTAGTTTTTTGTTTTTTCTGATTACATCTAGAAAAACTGCCAATTTGCAACCCTCAGCAATTAGTCCTGCTCCTGCAACCAGCGCAACATCCAATAATTCCAACACCAATAATTCCAACAATACTTTGTTAGGGCATCTAGCATACTCAGAAGCCCCCGAGTCACAATTAGTAACCATTTCCGGAAATAGGGGCATTAGAATGCGAAAAGCTGCTGCCCAAAAGTTTCAGGAGATGGTAGCAACTGCACGAAGTGCAAATGTAATTTTAGTGCCAATTTCTGGCTTTCGCTCAATTAAAGACCAAGAGCAATTGTTTTTTGCTGTCGGTGCCCAGCGAAATCAAACACCAGCAGAACGAGCAGCCCTTAGCGCTCCTCCTGGTCATAGCGAACATCACACAGGTTATGCTGCGGATATTGGAGACGGTGCAGCACCAGCGACAAATCTCCAAACCAACTTTGACAAAACCAAAGCTTATCAGTGGCTACAAGCAAATGGAGCCCGTTTTGGTTTTGAAATGTCCTTTCCGAAAGATAATCTTCAAGGTGTGAGTTACGAACCTTGGCACTGGCGTTTCGTTGGCGATCGTGATAGCTTAGAAACTTTCTACAGAGCTAGAAATTTAAAACCCGCTCAGGCGGCTCAATAAAACTTTATCTCTGGGGTAAGAGTCATGTGTTATTAGTTATTTTCACCTCTACCTGCTGCTTTCCCTACTCTTTTAGTAGAGGCTAAAGCACTAGTCCCCTAACGACTAGACAGTAATATTCAGCATACATTTTGAATTCTTCCTTCTCTTAGTCTCCAGTACTATGTCCAGAATTGTGAGTTTTAGCTTCTGATGCTTCAGACTGGGGTTTTTGATACTTACTGGGATATTGATGCTGAAAATAAGCTTCCAGCACTTGTAAAACCATTGGGCCGCAAACAGTACCGCCATGATCGCCGGAGTTTTCACCAAATGCTACAACCACAATTTCTGGCTTATTAGTGGGGGCATAGGCACCAAACCAAGTATGATTGGGGCGACCAACACCAGCTTCGGCAGTACCACTCTTTCCTGAAGCTGGGGCAATTGTGGGTACATCTAAGCGCTTACCTGTACCCTCACTGATTACCTTTCGCAGTCCCTCGCGGAGAACTTTAATGGTTTGGGGCTTCATATTTAAAGACTCTCGCCAACTTTTTGCTGATTCGTTGTCTTTAAGTAAATGCGGTTGAACTCGATACCCACCATTAGCAGGGACAGAAAACATGATTGCCGATTGCAGGGGTGTCACTTGCAAAGCACCTTGACCAATTGACATATTAATGGTGTCACCTACAGTCCAAGGTGTCTTCAAAACTTTTTGCTTCCATATTTCATCTGGAACCAAGCCTTTTGATTCTTCATTGACAAATTCAATGCCGGTTTTTTGACCAAACCCGTATTTGCGACTCCATTCGATTAAAGTCGGGCCACCGACTTTTCTGCCAACTTGATAAAAGAAAGTATCGCTACTCATCGCGATCGCTCTGGGAAATCCCAATGGGCCAAATCCGGCGTGGTTCCACTCGCCAAAAGTTACTCCACCAACAGTCAGCGAGCCAAAGGTTTGTAATACTGTGTCTGGAGAAAAATTACCCGATTCCAACCCAGCTGTTGTTGTAATAATTTTAAAGGTACTGGCGGGTGGAAAAGCGCTCAGGGCACGATTTACTAAGGGATGGTCTTTACCTTGGACGCTTTCCCAATCTTTGTGGGAGAGTTTTTGTTTGGAGAAAATATTCGGGTCAAAGGTGGGGTGAGATACCATTGCTAAAACCGCACCATTATTCGGGTCAAGTGCGACGATCGCTCCTTTGCGATCGCCTAAAGCTTTTTCTGCTGCTTTTTGCACATCTAAATCTATAGTCAAGTGTAAATCATTACCCGCTTTGGCCTGTTTTTCGCCTAAAACCCGCAGTGGCCGACCTGCACCATCTACTTCTACCTGTTGACCACCCCATTCACCTCGCAACATTTTCTCATAAGCCTTTTCAACTCCCATTTGACCGATGACATCCCCCAATTTGTAGCCTTCCTGCTTCTTTTCTTTTAACTGTTCGGGAGTTAATTCTCGTGTATAACCTAGTACATGCGCTAATTCTTGACCATGCGGGTAGTAGCGAACGGCTTCCGTAGAAATTTCTACATCTTTAAGTTCACTTTCATACTCCTTTAATGCCGTAATTTGTGCTTCATTTAAGTCGCGAGCAATCCGAATCAGTGAAGAAGAATTGGCACCAGCTTCTTCGAGTTTCTTTTCCATCTCCTCTTGAGGAATATCGAGAATTTGAGATAGACGCGGAGCCACAACTGACCATGAGGGTTTAGTATGTGCCATCGGCCACAAATACACGGAGCGAGGATAGCGAGTACTAGCTAGAAGTTTGCCATTACGGTCAAAAATATTACCTCGTTCTGGTTGTTTGGAGATCGTCCGAATCCGATTTGCTTCTGCTCGTTTGCGGTGATTCGCTCCTTCAATAATTTGTAAGTATGCCAGACGAGCGCTAATTCCCGTCACCATCAATAGAGTAAATACAATTAAAAATATTGGTTGGAAACTCCGTCCGACTGTGCGTGTATTTTTTTTACCACCAAATGGAGCTGGTTTCAATAATGTCATAAGACAAAGAGTACTTCAAGATTAAGATTATTTGTAGATATTACGATAGTCAGTACTGGGTGCTAATAAATTGGGCGAGTATATTCCTAAACAATTGTTTTTGGCGGATACAATAAACCAAAGTGTCAAATTTAGTCTGCCCAAAAGACTAAACAAATTGACAAAATCAGGTAAAATCACGGCATTCTACTAAGGATTATGGCTCAAACTGCGATGCAGAATCAGAGGGGGATCGCAACTTTTCACCCACTTGACGTTGAACTGCGTAATGTATTCAAGTTTTTTAACCAAGAACCAGCAGTACACGGAATAGATTTGGATGTCAAACAGGGGGAATTTTTTAGTATTTTAGGCCCCTCCGGTTGTGGAAAAACAACAACACTGCGTTTAATTGCCGGCTTTGAAATTGCCGACGCTGGCAAGGTGTTGATTCAGGGTCAGTCTATGACTAATGTGCCCCCTTACCGCCGACCCGTCAATACTGTATTTCAAAGTTACGCTTTATTTAACCACTTGAATGTGTGGGATAACATCGCTTTCGGACTGCGCTTAAAAAAATTACGTAAAACGGAAATTGAAACTAGAGTTCAAGAAGCATTAAAACTGGTAAAAATGGAAAGTTTGCGATCGCGCTTTCCCAATCAACTTTCTGGCGGTCAACAGCAACGCGTTGCTTTGGCTAGGGCTTTAGTCAATCGTCCTGCTGTCGTCCTATTAGATGAACCTTTAGGGGCGTTAGATTTAAAACTGCGTAAGGAAATGCAAGTTGAGTTATCAAATTTACATCAAGACTTGGGATTGACGTTTGTGATGGTGACACACGACCAAGAAGAAGCACTTTCTTTGAGCGATCGCATCGCTGTGATGAATCTAGGGAAAATAGAGCAAGTAGGTACTCCCAGCCAAATTTACGAACGTCCCAAAACATCTTTTGTTGCTGATTTTATTGGCGATACTAATTTATTTAATGGTGAAATCCTAGCGGTCAACTCTTCTGATGTGGAAATTTTGACAAAAACAGGACTCTCAATTATCATCGCCCGTGCTGAAGATACACCAACTGAATTATCACAACCAGTAGTTGTCAGTGTACGCCCAGAAAAAATCCAGCTTTCACTTTATCCGCCCAATTTGCCAACAAATTGTTTTGAAGGTCGCTTAGTTAATGTTATGTATTTAGGCACCCACGTTAATTACATTGTGGAATTAATAAATGGTATCAGAATCAATGTATTACAACCAAATACTTTTGGTAATTTACCAGACCGCGATACACCAATTTATGCTTGGTGGGCAGAAACAGATTGTTTAGCATTATTAAGTAATTAGTTGTCCTTTATTTGTAAACGAACAATAAAAAGAGCTAGGATAACCTTTGAGTTTACTTAATAAAATTTTTGGCGATCCGATTTAATTTGATTAATTCGGTTACTATTTTTATGCAAGCTTCTATAAAATTTACTCAAGTTTAATCATATAAATTAATATAAAATTAATCATAAAAAGTATTCAAGAAGAATAGAAATATAAATGATCCGACCACGCAAGGTCTTTGCTCAGCATTGGCTTAAAAGTGAAAAGGCACTCGAGGCAATTATTAAAGCAGCAGAGTGTACAGAAGGCGATAGCATCCTGGAAATTGGCCCAGGAACAGGTATTCTCACTCGTCGTTTACTACCTTTAGTACAATCTCTACTTGCAGTTGAAATAGACCGTGATTTATGTAAAATATTGGCAAAACAAATAGGTAAAAAGGAAAATTTCCTACTGCTGCAAGGAGATTTTCTCACCTTAGATTTACCATCCCACTTGGTAGCATTCCCTCATTTCCAAAAGCAAAATAAAGTAGTAGCCAATATTCCTTACAATATTACAGGCCCAATCATCGAAAAACTACTCGGTACGATTGCTAATCCTAACCCCGAACCGTTTGAATTGATAGTCTTGCTAGTACAAAAAGAAGTAGCAGAAAGATTGTACGCTCAACCAGGGTCAAAAACTTTTGGGGCATTGAGCGTGCGGGTACAGTATTTAGCTGAGTGCGAATTAATTTGCCCAGTCCCAGCAGCTGCATTCCATCCACCGCCAAAAGTCGATTCAGCTGTCGTGCGATTGCGTCCCAGAAAAATAGAGATCCCAGCACTTAACCCAAAACGGTTAGAAAATTTGCTAAAGCTAGGATTTGCTGCCAAGCGTAAAATGTTACGAAATAATTTGCAATCTGTAGTAGAACGCGATCGCCTGACCCAATTACTGGAACAATTAGAAATAAATCCCCAAGTCAGAGCCGAAGACCTCAGCCCTCAGCAGTGGGTAACTCTAGCAAATGAGTTGTCGGGAGTGCTGAGTACTGAGTGTTAACTGTTGACTGTTGAGTAAGGAGTTAAGAGTTATTCTCCCCACCTCCTTATCTCCCCATCTCCCTCATCTTTCTCGCTCCCTAAAAATGCATTCCTACAGCTTAATTGCCCCTGCTAAAATCAATTTATATTTGGAAATCATTGGCGATCGCCCTGATGGCTATCATGAGTTAGCAATGATACTCCAAAGTATCGCTCTTGCAGACCAGATCGATGTCCGTTCTAATAGCAATCGAACCATTCACGTTCACTGCAACCACCCACAAGTACCGACAGATAAAAGTAATCTGGCATACAGAGCGGCAGAACTGATGGCGAAGGAATTTCCAGAAGCGTTTGCTAGATATGGAGGTGTAGACATTAGTATCAACAAGCAAATTCCTGTAGCTGCTGGGTTAGCCGGAGGTTCGACAAATGCCGCAGCCGTGTTGATCGGGATAGATTTACTCTGGAAATTGGGACTAACTCAGTCAGAATTAGAGGGATTGGGAGCTAGACTCGGTTCAGATGTCCCATTTTGTATATCAGGTGGAACAGCGATCGGTACAGGTAGAGGTGAGCAACTTTCTCCCCTGCCAAATTTGAATAACATATATATAGTATTGGCAAAATACCGCAGTCTAGAAGTTTCCACCGCTTGGGCGTACAAAACCTATCGGCAGCAATTTAGTAATTCTTATATCAAAAATACCAACGACTTAGTAGCTCGTGCTAATGCAGTTCACTCAGGAGCGATAGTAAAGGCCATTTTTGCTCGAGATACAGGGAAAATAGCCGAAAAATTGCACAATGATTTAGAGCGAGTAGTATTACCAGCCTATCCCCAAGTATTGCAACTGCGAGAAGTCTTTGCAAATCAACAAGGCGTTTTAGGAACAATGATGTCTGGTTCTGGACCGACGGTATTCGCTCTTTTTGAGTCTGAACAGCAGGCAGAACAAGTTAAGCTCTATGTCACAGAAGCACTTACCGATGGAGATTTAGAATTGTTTGTGACTCGGACAATTTCACATGGTATTCAGGTAACATCCTCAGTTTAAAAAAATCTTTTGTATTTTTACTTTTTACTTTTCAATACGGCATCCCAAATCCCAAATCTAAAATTGTATGAGTGACCAAAATTTAACTTCAAAAACTGATGCTCAAGTACAGATGACAGCGAGTCCTTTACGCTCTATCACTGGGGCTGTAATTTCCGCAGGAATGGCATTTGCAATGTATTCGCTGATGATTGCGATCGCCACAAATTTTGCAACCAAACCTATTCATTCAATAAATCCATTAGTAATAAAAATTGCCTCTGCTGTTCGTACCTTGGTTGTCGGTATAGTTGCTTTAGGAAGCGGCATATTTGGTATAGTAGCAATTGGTTTGTTGGCTTTGACACTACAATTATTAGTGCAACAATTGAACAAACCAAAAACTAAGGAAAATTGAGAATTGGCTTGAAAGCTAACGACCTAAAAAGACAAGTTTTTCTACGGAACCGCGATTTTTGATTAATTGTAGCTTGGCAATTTTAGAAGACTCAAGAAGTTGTTGCTGTTTTCTCCAAATTTTTGGAGAAAGCCCGTGATGTTGACGAAACTGACGAGAAAAATGACACGTATTTTGATAGCCTAGTGCAAAAGCAATCTGCTCAATAGTTTGATTAGTATTTTTAAGTAAGGGGCGTGCTGCTGCCATCCGGCGCTTGACTATCCAAGCGTTTACACTTTCTCCTGTTTCTTTTGCTACTCTATTGGTTAAGTAAGCAGGCGAATAGCCAACTGCAACAGCCACTTTAGACAAAGTAATTCCTTGTCGATAATTATTTTCAATGAAGTCGAAAACTGATTGTAATTGAGGAATATATGGAAAAATAGACTCAGAGTTAATCGTTGAAGCTACCGGACGGCTGAGTTGATGAGAGTTAGTAGCATACCAGTACCTGAATAAAGCTTGCTTTTCAAATCGGACAGCGATTGCTTTGAGCAAATCCTCTATAGTAGAAGGCTTAGTCAGATAATCATCTGCTCCTAACTCCATACTTTTGCGATGGTCTGCTTGAGTATTACTACCAGTCAAAAAAATAAAAGGAATAACTGCTGTTTCCGGATTTTGGCGGAGTGTAGTCAAAACACTATAACCATCGATATCTGGCATTTGAATATCGCAAATCACCAAGTCAGGTAAATGCTCTTGTGCTTGCTCGATACCATTTAGCCCATTTTCTGCTTCTATAGTATGAAAACCTTCAGCTTTAAGAACCTCCAAGAAGACATTGCGCATGACAGCATCATCTTCAATGACAAGAATTTTTTTCGACGGTTCGTGTATCATTTTTCTAGCAATAGGATTTTTGTGGCAGGAAAAAAGAATCAAATTTTGTGCCGACCCATTCTCTAAAAAAACTATGAGTGTTGATTCTAAATATATTTATTAATTGATGGTTTACAAAACTGCATCAGGAAATCAGTAAGTTTCAACTCAACTTCTGGCTGTAAATAAATAGAAAGTTAGATTATATCTATTTATAACCACCAGAATTCATATACCTAGTTACTCACTTAAACAAGTCGGCACTATACCCATTCAGGAGTTGTTAATCACTGCTTAATCAGATTTTAATATTGCTGTTTTTAAGTCAAAAGCAATATTATTTTAGATAATCACAGATAGATTATGATTTTAAATTTAATTGTAACAATAGAATGTGATTTTTATTATAATGATAATGTAAAGATATTTTTGCTTTCATATTTTACATAAATAAATATTATGTATAATTTTGTCAGTTTCAAAAGTATTTATTTTAAATTTAAATAATTTATTTTCATCAATAAGTAATGAAGTCTTGAGTAGACAGGATAATTACACTATTAAATAACCTTGTTTTTGTAGATTATTTAACTGTATGTAACAGTAATTTTCAAAAAACATCGACTATTTAATTTTTTGAACATAGAATAATATCTACATCATTAGTTATCAATTTTCTCTTGACTACGCCTATATTACGTAAATATAAGCTTAATCAATAAAACATTTTTGATTAATTTAGTTTATTTTTTCTTTTTCAAGGATTAAACTATATATCAATAAGTGCTGTCATCTGTCACAAGATATATATTTTAAAAAATTATATGTATTGTTAAGTCTAAAATATCTTCCAAAAGAAATATAAAATATGAATTACTTATGTGTTTAAGAATACTATAAGATATTAATTCATTTATGGGGGGTTTAACCCCTCATCTCTAAAACCTCATTTTTGGATTGCTTGACCGCGTTGCAATAAATTAATGGTTCATTGCTGAAGTATCTTGAAACGTACTGAAATTAAAGAAATTAAAATAGATTAAGGTTACGATATTAGACCTAGTATCAACTTGGCAACAATCTTATAGTAATCATTGCAATTAGTGAATACTTGTACCTCTTAAAAGGTCTAGTCGGAGAATACAGGAGTCGTATGAAGCATATCGCCTTAGCAGCATAAAACTCGAATAAAGCTATCGGCCTTCTCCTAGTTCATGTTTATTTATTCTAAGCAAATAAATCTGATTTCAAGAGCGAAAAAATAGATATATCTATCAAAAAATTGTTCATATACTCCTTCACTAAACATTGAGTAAGCTTAATTAAGAAGCTGCTTCTGCAATACGGTTCATCTGTAAGAGCGGGTTAACTAGATATTTATTCTATCGGTTATACCCGCCCCTACTTTTAAGATGAGCTGAGAATAACTATTAATTTAGTTATTTAATAGTATTTTTTTATATCTTAATTATTAAAAAATTTTAAATTTAAACAATTCAATTTTAATTTAATTAATAATTTTTTTAAATGTAGATTATTTATAAAAAGGAGAATAATTGATAACAACAAATTAAAATAAATCTAAAAAGTTTTACTAATTTTATACTAAATATTTTCTTTAAAAAAGAGTGTAAATTATGTCTCAAAGTATTAGTAGTTATCAAAACCAACTGGGTAGAAAAATTAACAATGAACAAATTGAGCAAATACTAAAAGCAATTATTGCAGGTAAATATTCATGGGCATGTGTTTTAATACTGCGTTTTACTGGTTATAATCCGATAGACTATATCCCTTATCGTACGTACATCCGACTTCTCAAAAATAACTGCTTAGTTGAAAGTTCTAAACCAAATCAAACTAGTAATGAAACTGTAGAATCTTTAAATCTTAAATCAACGTGGCTTCAGTTGTGAAAAAAATTATGACAGCGAAATTCCTGTAAATAAATATTAACAAGTAAGTCTATTTCAAAGCAGTTGTTCACAAAGTTCCCTTAGGGAAGGAAGAAGGCTGAAAGTTTTACATCTTTGGTTATTCAATGTTTCCTTTCACTATAAGGCATCCCACACACTGTCATTGTGAAGAAGATATGTAGGGGTAGCCTGAAATTTTATAATTGATACTTTTTGGTGATCATTAACATATGACTTACTCATTTACTACCCCTAATACTTATTTGCAACCGACTCTCAAAGAGATTGTATGGCAGAAAAAGTATGAAGTTGCACAAATTCAGCAAGAGATGTCTTTAGCTTCATTGCAACGTCAGTTAACCGCTGCGCCGACAGTGCGAGATTTCCTCACCGCTTTGCAACAAAGTCATTACCGACCTTGTATCATTGCAGAGGTGAAGAAAGCATCTCTAATTCATGGAATAATAAAGGCAGACTTTGACCCCGTAGCGATCGCCAAAGCTTATGAGCGTGGTGGCACAACTTGTATCTCTGTTGTTACGGATCAGAAGTTCTTTCATGGCGGCTTTGAGATTTTACGTACTATCCGTCACCGGGTATCATTACCTTTACTGTGTAAAGATTTTATCTTAGACCCGTGCCAAATTTATTTAGCACGAGCAGCAGGTGCAGATGCAGTGCTACTGATAGCAGGGATTCTGTGCAATCGGCAACTTCAAAATTTTTTGCGGGTGATTCATTATTTAGGAATGAATGCTTTGGTAGAAGTGCGTACCTTGGCAGAACTGGATCGAGTGCTACAACTTGATGATGTACGCTTAATAGGAATCAACAATCAAAGCCTAGAAGATTTTAGCGTTGATATCAGCACAACTCGGCAATTGCTGGCAGCTAGGCGATCGCAGATCCAGAACTTAGGTATTTATATCGTCAGTGAGTCTGGCTTGTATACACCAACTGATTTATCCTTTGTGGCTGAAGCTGGTAGCCATGCCGTTCTACTGGGAGACACTTTAGTCAAACAAGAGGATTTACAGCAGGCTGTGCGCAATCTACTCCAACTTAATCTTTCCACGCACAACAACCTTCTAAAGAGGGCAATAAAGGAAAGATAGTTTTAAAGATTGTTTCAGAAATTATCAACAAAGGTAGAGGACAGAGGGCATTCAACAGAAGGTATAAATCCCTTGTGTTGAATGCCTGAACCGTCTCTTGCCACGCTAGGGAGCAAGGGTTTAAAACCTTTTGTAAAAAGAACCTTCTGCCTTCTTGAACAGAGTTACTGTTAAACCCCTACTTTTACGGTAGATATATTAAAAGCGATCGCTCGTCCAATCTGGAATTTTCTTTAAACAGCGATCGCTTCTGTAAAAATGGTGTTTACTATACCTTTGATTTTTGAATTTCTGCAAATGCCACTCGAACTGCAAAACCTCACAGGCGGTTATACAACACTACCAATTGTCAAAGACATTAACCTCAGCCTGCAAACAGGAGAATGGTTGAGTTTAGTTGGTGCTAATGGCTCAGGTAAGTCTACCTTACTCAAATTGCTCAGTCGAATTCTTCCTCCACAGCAAGGAACAGTGCTACTTGATGGCAAAGCGATTCATTCTCAACCCCCAAATTTAGTTGCACAAAAACTAGCATTCTTACCTCAACAACAAATAGTTCCCGTTGGCTTAACAGTGCGACAATTAGTAAGTTTAGGACGCACTCCACATCAACCTTGGTGGAAATGGGAATTAGATAGTGGAGATTGGTTAAAAGTTGAGGCTGCAATTCAAAAGACGCAACTAGAAAAATTAAGCGATCGCTTAGTCGAACAACTTTCAGGCGGTGAAAGACAGCGGGCTTTTTTAGCTTTAGCGCTAGCTCAAGAACCAAAACTTTTATTATTAGATGAGCCTACAACTTTTCTGGATATCAACTATCAGTTGCAACTTTTGGAACTGCTCAAACAACTGAATCAGCAACAGGAATTAACTATTGTCACAGTTTTACACGAACTAAATTTAGCAGCACGATATAGTTCTCGCATTGCATTATTAAAACAAGGTCATATTTGGCAAGTTGGTACGCCTAAAGAAGTTATGACACCAAATGCGATCGCCCAAGTTTTTGGTGTAGAATCAGTGATTATTCAGACACCTGTTGGATTACAGGTTTGTGCTATTTCTGCTATTTAAAGCTGTAGCCACACCCTTTAGGAGAAAATGACAAGCGTGAATGCTAGAAATAATAGTTCTACCTCCAGCAAGAACTGCCTTCTATCTCCTGCCTCCTGCGATAAAATCATACTCTGCTAAATTTAGCATTATAAAAATCCCTCTCGCTGATTATTGAGAGGGATTTAAGTTTTCAACTGTAAATAATTTCAATCCTCAAAGGATGTTTGAACTTATGCTAAAGTTGCCTAAGACTTAGTTTCTTGGGTCTGTGCGTCGATAATTACACTCCAATCATCATTTTCTACAGCTGCTTCGAGTTGACGCTGACGTTCTGTTTCACTAAGATCTGTTGTTTGTGAGTCTTTAGAAACAGTTGTGTCAGCCATTGCTTTTTGCAGTTTTAGCTTTTTCTCCTCGTAGGCTTGGCGTTCAAGCTCAGACATTACTGCCTTAGCAACTTCACCTACTGTGCTAGCCCACATTGTGCTTTCAGCAGCATTACCAGGAGGTGCGTTTTGGAGTTCTGCTATCCATGCATCTCGTAAATCTTCCATTTCTTGACGCTTCGGGAACTTAAATGGTTGCACGCGTACAAAAGCACACTTTTGTTTGCCATTTTGGTGAAGATGGCCATTTAAGGAAAGCAACACATTTCGAGAATAGCCAATGTACTGAGTGCGACCTTCTATATTTAATACTGCGTAAACACCTGCAATTTTAGTGTTCTCAGCAGCTGCACACCAAGCTTCAAGGGACATAATTTCAGTACTATTGTTTGTTAATTCACGAGTTATACTCACCTCAGAGGTAGCATGTTCGTCATCGGAACCATACAAAAAGTCATGTAGTCCCTGATGATTTGTAGGGACATTTTGATGTTCAATTGGTAGATTGGGTTGAGTTTCCATGGCTGTTTATCTCTGAATTATTAATTTATAATGTCTACGACGAGCTTTACTTACATAAGCAAATATATGCCCTTAAAATATTGAAGCTTAAATCGACTTACATCTCCAAATCTTAATTATGAGAAATTCTGACAAAGTAAAAATAACTATTAAACCTTTACTGAATCAATTAATACCTAAAAGATGGATATTAATTAAACAGCGACTAACTCCTTATTTATTTTTATTACCTGCCTTACTTATTTTGGGGTTAACTGTCTTTTGGCCTGCACTGCAAGCGTTTTATCTTAGCTTTACTAGCTATGAAGATATTGCCCAAGCGCCGCAATGGATAGGTATTGCCAACTTTCTCAAGCTTTGGAAAGATGCAGTTTTTTGGAAAACTTTGGAAAATACTTTTTTATATCTTATAGGTGTAGTACCAATTTTAGTAATTGCTCCCTTGGGGCTAGCAATTTTGGTAAATCAAAAACTCCAAGGAATGAATTGGTTTAGATCTGCATACTATACACCAGTAGTGATTTCAATGGTAGTTGCTGGGATAGCTTGGAAATGGTTGTATGCAGAAAATGGATTACTCAACCAATTATTTAAATCTTTGGGCATTATTTCAGAAGCTATTCCTTGGTTAACTAGCCCAGCTAAACTTTTTGGTATTGTACCAATCTCTCTTGCGAGTGTCATGGCTGTTACTGTGTGGAAAGGGCTAGGCTACTATATGGTAATTTACTTAGCAGGATTACAATCAATTCCTGCTGATGTGTATGAAGCCGCAGGAATTGATGGCTCTGATGGTATTAGAAAACATTGGGATATTACCATACCTTTGATGAAGCCGTATTTAGCTTTGGTGGCTGTAATTTCGGCTATTTCTGCTACTAAAGTCTTTGAAGAAGTGTACATCATGACTCAAGGAGGGCCACTCAATAGCTCGAAAACAATTGTTTACTACCTGTATGAACAAGCATTCACCGATTTGGAAATTAGCTATGCTTGCACAATTGGACTCGTACTATTTTTGATAATTTTAGGATTATCAATTTTGCGATTAGCAGTCAATAAACAGGGAAACGATAATATCACAATCGAATAATGCTTTGGGGATACCAATCTGCTCGGTTCAGGCGATAAACCAAGCAATCATCATCGCCAAATCGTCGACGCTCTACAAACTTAAAGCCAAGACGTTCATAGAAGCGGTGAGCGCGAGTATTGCTCACCAAAGGGTCGATGAGTACAGCCGTCACTACTGGTTCGGCGAAACATCGAGCCAAGGCAAGCTGCATCATTTTCGTTCCATAGCCTTTGCTTAAATTAGACTCTTCCCCAATCCAGATATCAATAGCGCGAATATTTGCTGCGACATCTCCCCAATAATGACTATCCTCCTGTGCCGGATCGATAATCTGGATAAAACCGATGGGACGACCTTCAATCTCAGCAATCAATTGCTCCCTCCAATCCGGGGTACGACCGAGTTCAACCCTCCAGTTCCAATCATCATTCGGGTCTGAGGCAACCACATGGGCTTGTTTATCCCAGTGTTGCAGGAGAGCCAAGTCAGCTAAGGTAGCAGCGCGTAAGTTCATCATTCTATTTTTACTTGTTTTTGCCAACGAAAATCATGCAATAGTACCGATAAATGTGCCGGAACGGCAAAGTTATGCTTACAGTCACAAGAAATTAGTTTTCCACTTTCTAGCTGTTCGCTTGCCCAATTAAATTAAACTTGATCGCCAGATTGCAACCAAAAATCCCAGCAATAGGCACAATAGTAGTTGAAATGATTTTTAAATCATTTTATTAAAAATCCCATACTTAAAAGTTGGGGGATATCATTAGTCAAAAAATTATATGAATGCGGAAGATTTTTTTTATCAAGGATTTAACAATAACTTGCAAGGGGATTATCAAACAGCGATTACAGCTTACACCCAAGCAATTAATCTCAACCCTAAGTATGCCGAAGCCTACCATAATCGAGGGATTATTTTAGGTAGTCAACTCAAAGATTATCACAGTGCGATCGCTAACTTCAACCAAGCAATAGAAATCAATCCCAATTTGGCTACAGCTTACTGTCACCGCGCAAATGCACGCTACTTTTTAGGAGATTATGAAAAAGCGATCGCCGATCATCACCAAGCATTAGCAATCGACCCCAATCTCGCCCAATCTTATCACAGTCGGGGAAATGCCTACTTTGCCTTAGCAGACTACGACAAAGCGATCGCCGACTATATCCAAACAATAGAAATTAGCACCCAATTAGCTGATAACATCAATATTGATATTGCCAATGCCTATCACAATCGCGGTGTAGCTCGTCTTGATCGCGGCGATTCTCAAGCAGCAATCGCAGATTTTCAACAGGCTTTACAGTGGTATCCCCATTTTGCCGCAGTTTACAGCAATCGGGGTAATATTCACCAAATATTAGGAAATTATCACCAAGCGATCGCTGATCATAACCAGGCATTAGAATTAGATCCTAACTTGGCAGAGGCTTATCATAACCGAGGTAATGCCTATTATGCTTTAGCAGACTATGAAAGTGCCATTGCAGATTACAACCACGCCTTAAAAATTAACCCCAACTTTGCTAGCGCATATTACAATCGGGGTCTGGTTTTGTCTCACCTCAAAAACTATCAAGCAGCTATTGAGGATTTTAACCAAGCGCTCAAACTTAATCCCGATGATGTGCAAGCTTATTATGAGCGGGGTCTGGTACGTAGCATTCTTGACGACTATCAAGGAGCAATTGAAGATTATGACCGAGCATTACAAGAAAATCCGACTTTAGCTTTAGTATACGGCTTTCGGGCAAATGCTCTGCGCCGATTGGGAGATTATCAAGGTGCAATTGAAGATAGTAATCGCTTATTACAACTCAATCCTAATTTAGCTGAAGGATATTGCGATCGCGCGGCGGCTCGTCGTTCCTTAGGAGACCAAAAAGGAGCAATTAAAGATTACGATCAGGCATTGCAAATTAATCATAACTTAGCTGTAGCTTATTATGGTCGGGGTATCGCTCGTGAAGCTTTGCAAGATTTTCCAGGAGCAATTAATGATTACACTCAAGCTATAGAGTTGATTCCAGACTTTTCCCCAGCTTACTGCAATCGAGGCAATGCTCGTCGTCTTTTAGGAGATGAACTCAAAGCAATAGCAGATTATGACAAGGCTTTAGAAATCAATCCTGATTTAATCGAAGCATATTATAACCGCGCTTCTGTCCGCTACGCTTTAGAAGAATATGAAAGTGCGATAAAAGACTATACCCAAGCTTTGCACATCAATCCTCAATCTGCTGTATTTTACAGCGAGCGGGCTAATGCCCGCTACGCCATAGAAGACTATCAAGGTGCGATAAAAGATTATACTCAGGCAATTGCGATCGACCCCAGCTTTGCTGAAGACTGGTACAATCGGGGACGTAGCTATTCTCTGTTAGAAAACTTTAACTTAGCCTTAGCAGACTTAAACCAAGCTCTACACCATCAACCTCATTGGACTTCAGCTTACATCCTTCGAGCAGATGTTTATCGAAATTTGGGTAACTATCAACGAGCAATTGCCGATTTCCAAAAATCCGCAGACTTGTATTATCAAGAAGGAAATACCGAGTATTATCAACAAATTATTCAGCTAATTGAACAACTTAGTAATTCTAATTTGTAGTTTTTATACCCTCAGCGTTTGATTGATTTATCATTTTGCAAACAACTAAATCCCTGATTTATTAAATAAGTCGGGTATCTGAGGCTTGGGATTTCGGCAAAATCAAATATAATTTATATGTATTACTTACAAAATTATCATGATTGTGATTAATTGTTAGTGAAGAATAATTAATTGCAAGTGCAACTGATGACTGATGATGGCAAGCAGCATATACAGTAGTTTGTAACTAAATAAGATACAGCTATAAGGATTTACAAATCAAATTATTCCTCTTTCTCCAGCATAGCTGCCAACGCTCTCTACGAGACGCGCAAGGGATGCGGACACGGCTTAGCTGCGCTATCCTGCCTCAAAACCAGTGATTTTATAACTTATGCAAAAGAAAACTGCTGTATGCTATTTACTATTTACTATTACTAAACAGTTATATTATCTATTTAGTTGATTACGTTAATATATTCAAATATTGACCTTGCATGAAACAATACCTTAGACAAGTAAATTGTTAAAAACCACTATAAGTATTTTAATATGTTAACAGTAATTATTAATGCTTTTCATATATGAGAGATATTATTCCAACAAGTAACAATCGGTTAGTAAAAATATTTCTTAAGACATATAATTTTGTGGCAATCCTTCAAGTAATTCAGCAAAAATCACTAAAACAGCGTTTAAAAATAGCAATAGAGTGGTTAGGTAATAACACAACGGAAACCAGTGTAGCTATAATTGATGATTTAGAGCAAATTGCCCATAATCATCCACAATACCACTGGATAATCATGGAAATTCTGACTAATTTTATCCGGAAAAATACTTCTTACATCTCCCAAAAGCAAGTTATCACTAACTCCTCAGTAAAAGTTCGTGAAGATATTCAAGCAGCTCTTACAGTTATCGCTAGAAGAGATGTAAACAATGACCCAGAAAATCAGCAGCTTGATTTGAGTTATACGGATATCAGAGGAGCAAACCTAAATGGAGCTAATCTAGAACAGACAAATCTTTATCAAACTAATCTTGGTGGAGCTAACCTAATAGAAGCCAATTTAGAAGGAGCAATCCTCAGTGCAGCTAATTTAGAAGGAGCTAACTTATATTCAGCTAATCTCAAAGGCGCAATCCTCAGTGCAAGCAACCTCCAAGGGGCTAACCTCCAAAGAGCGAACCTGCACCATGCCAGTTTATATCTAGCAAAGCTGCATGGAGTAATTCTCGATGATGCCATACTTGATGGCGCAAACTTCAGGGGAGCAGAATTTTCTGATTCAAAGGGTGTAGGGGACAGGGGGTAGGGTGTGGGTAACCCACGTTTTAAAACGTAGGATTGTAACAAAGATATTGTTTTTCTCGCCCTGTCCCCTTAAAACATCTTTTTTAAATATAGCTGTGATATCAAGTTCAGCTCATTACTTACAATATGGTTAGTCTTTTTGGGAATCTGCATATTTGGTGGGGGCTTGTACTCTCTTTAATTACGAATTACATAGCTTGCTTCTCGCCGAAGGCGAGTATTACGAATTAGTAATTATTTGGTCATGGCTGAGTTAAATGACTGTTGTGACCATATTATAATTTTTTGCTAAATGCTATACTATTTTGTCCAAATAACTAAGTAATAATTCTAGGTTGTAAGGAAAATTTTTACCATGTCTTCAAAAAAGACAGATACTTTGTTGAATTGGTTGATAACTATAACAGTTATATTTGCTGGCTCATTGACTGTAATTTTCTTCGTATTGTCCAGTATTAAAGAATTATCAATTCAGGAGAAAATTCAGTATAGAAACCAAGCCTTAACAACCACTGCAATAGTTTTTCTAGCATCGGCAGCAATGTTTAATGCTTATTATGCAGCAAAGCGTGCCGAAGCTTTGCACAAAAATGCGATCACAGCTGAGAAAAATCTCGAAATTGACATTCAGAATGCGAAACTCAATCAAGATAAATTGATTGCCGAACGCTTTATGGGAGCAATTGCCCAGCTAGGACATGAAAAAGTTGAAACTCGCACAGGTGCAATTTATGCATTAGAAAGAGTTGCTCAAGATTTTCCAAAAGAACACTGGACAATCATGGAAATCCTCACTGCCTTTGTACGAGAAAATACACCAATTCTCCAAGCAAAACAAGAGCAACAGCCAGAATACTCTCCAGCAGTTTACTCAAATAGGCGTAAAGGTGGGTCACGTTCAACACAGCAGTTGGATCCAAATTTCCATCAAGAAATAGTAAAAATACGCACCGATATTCAAGCAGCGTTAACTGTAATCGCCAGACGTAATTTACTTGAAGATCCAAAAGACCAGAAACTTGATTTACGTAATACCGATATCAGGCGAGCAGATTTAGTGGGAGCTAATCTGCAACAAGCTGACTTACGGGGAGCAGACCTGAGTGGGGCTGATTTGCGCAGTGCAGATTTATCTGAGGCTGACCTCAACGGCGCAAAACTCGTTCGCTGTATTCTCTATGAAACTAAATTGCTCAAAACGATCCTGTATGGAGCCGACCTTTGTTGGGCTAACCTCAACCGCGCCAACCTCTGTGGTGCAAATCTGCGTTCAGCTAATCTTTTTGGAGCAAGTCTGCGTGCAGCAAATCTGCAAGGAACAAACCTCTATAAAGCAAACTTGCAACAAGCAACCTTGAAAATTGCCAACCTCTCTGGAGCAAAGCTGTTTTTAGCAAACTTGCAAGGAGCAAAACTTGGTAAAGCTAACTTGCACATGACTGGTTTGATTGGTGCTAACCTCTCTGGGGCTAACTTAAATGGTGCTAACCTTTCTGGGGCTAATTTGAATGCAGCCAAACTTCAGCAAACAGAAGTTTATTTTGCCAACTTCTCAGAAGCCACCCTAACCGAAGCAGACTTGTATCAAGCAAACCTGATCGGAGCCAACCTTCAAAAGGCAACCTTTTATCAAGCTAACCTGACTCAGGCAAATCTCATGGGAGCTAACTTTTCCCAAGCTAACCTCAGTGATGTGAAACTCGAAGGAACAATTTTGACAGGAGCAAAAAACTTAGAGTTGCAGCAGATTAAAAAAGCTGTTGGCGATCGCACCACTCGCCTACCTGATTCTATGGAACCGCCCACCCATTGGCGACAATCTGTGTAAGTTATACGATTTTCGATTGGGAATCCCTTGCGCATCTTTTTTAATTTGAGTCCATCTCTGGCAATCATTTTTCAAATTGGGATTACCTCAGCATCAAGTTAGTTATCTAAGCGTACATCTACCAGTTTCACTTACTCTTGCATCTTCCGCGACAAAGTTCCAGTTTATTAATCCCTTATTATCGGCGATCGCACTTTATACGTGCTTGTAAATGTTCTCTATGTGTGGGACTTGCACAATTAATTCTATTTATCACTGGCTTCATAATGTGGCGGTATCGCAAAACACCTACGATTAATTTACCCGCAGAAGCCATGTCTACCGCAAGCTGTACCACTTCGTAAAAGGAAGCTACGCCTAGCGTCTTTGACAGGAGAAGCAGGAAGGCTTGAAGAAAAGGGACATTTTTAATTTGTCAGTTCTGAAATAAGATGGCTTTGTCCGCCGCACGCATCACAATAACTAAAAGCCAAATTCAAATTTTGCAACGCCACAATAGCAGTTACAGTCATCCTCTTAATGCATTTGATAATCGCCTCACTACCAGCCAGACACTGTACTATATGATACTTAGGATAAAATCTCAATAAATCACAAAAAATGACTCTGTTTCTTTCAGCAAGAGAAGCTCATCACCAACAGCAAAATACTACTCCAACCTCTGAACTTACAAAAACCAACTTGTTTACTGGGTATCAAGTAGTGTTGGA
This sequence comes from Nostoc sp. PA-18-2419, assembly GCF_005869855.1. Taxonomy (GTDB): domain Bacteria; phylum Cyanobacteriota; class Cyanobacteriia; order Cyanobacteriales; family Nostocaceae; genus Nostoc. The sequence continues at coordinate 81,777 of NZ_SZNH01000007.1, forward strand.
CGATCCAAAAAAACAAAGTTGGGGCTATGAACAGACAACGGTTTTCCCTACAGGTATCTACTTGCTAGTAAAACAGTATGACTTAGCGGAGGATTTAATTGTTGAGACAAAAGGTGATAACCTCCCCCTGATGGAATTTAGTTTTGCTGTTATCGGAGACAACCAAACGGAAATGATACCTGCAGGACAAAATTTTACAGCAACTTATTTTGATTCGCATCAAGAAATTCTTGGTAGTGGATTTTATTGGCAGGCTGGTCAATGCATTCTGGAGGTAGAAATCGGGATCAATCCACAGGAATTCTTTTGCAGAGATGAAGTTAGTGGCTTAGACTTTCTACCCAAATCACTCCAGTTGTACCTAGAAACTGACAACATATCCTTTCTCAACTACTTTCGCATCGGGCAAACTACACTCGAAATGCAAATTATTTTGCATCAAATAGTTAATTGTCCTTTCCAAGGTTTAATTAAAGAAATTTACTTGCAAGCCAAATGTCTAGAATTAATGGCTCTGAAATTGGAACCCGATACATCTGGGGAACGGGAATTGATCCGATCGCGCATTTTGCGAGGAGATGATATCGACCGAATTTATCACGCTAGAAAAATTTTAATCTCCGATTTTGACAACCCACCTTCATTGTTAGAATTGGCGCGAAAAGTAGGTTTGAACGATTACAAACTCAAAATCGGGTTCCGTCAGGTTTTTAACACAACAGTATTTGGCTATTTATGGGCATACCGGATGGAAAAAGCCAGAACACTGATTATGAGTCAGCAAATGACCATAAAACAGGTAGCTAAGGTAGTAGGTTATGACTGTTCTAGTCGTTTCGCTGTGGCTTTTAAAAAGCGCTTTGGCATCCTACCAAGTCAATACTTAGATAAATTTCTTGTTGCCAAAAACACCTAAAAAAATCCGTTTCGGCATATAGCTTGAGAAAGTTTTTCACTATAAATTCCCCTATGCTGTTGATAATAAATCCCATATAAAGATTGTTGTTTGGGATACTGTGGTGTGTGTGAGAGAAATGAGCAAGCAAACATTCAAAATCTTCAGTTGCAGACTGGAGTGGTTGATACTTTTTACGGTTTTGGTGGTTCAGCCAGCCAAAGCCCAAGATATTCCTAAATTTGATTTATTCGTTAATCGGCTTCGCCCAGCGAAAACAATACAAGAAGCGAAGCCACCTCAAGCAACTAGGAAGATTCGACAATTAAGCCAAATAGAACCTGTTATTACCAGCGCCCAAATGTTACTGGTACAGTCCCCAACACCAAACAACCTCCCTAATCAAGGGAGTGAAGTTGTGCTGGTAACGGGAGTAAAGGCAAATCCTACCAATCAAGGCGTGGAAATAATTTTACAGACGACTAAGGGGCAACAGCTGCAAGTTATAAATCGCAGTATTGGTAATAGCTTTATCGCTGATGTTCCTAATGCTCAACTGCGTTTACTGTCGGGTGAAGCCTTTACATTCCGCTCCACTAAACCAATTGCAGGTATTACTGAAATAACAGTTAGTAATTTTGATGCCAGTACTATTCGAGTGACAGTTATTGGTGAAGCAAGTGTACCAGCAGTTGAGTTGTCTGACAGTCCAGACGAGGGTCTAATCTTCTCTGTGGCTAGTGCTGCATCTACGCAAAACCGCACCCCGCCAGCGCCAGGGTCACAACAAACCCAGCCAGAGCAACCAACAGCCCAGGACGATCAGCCGATCGAATTGGTAGTCACAGGTGAACAGGATACAAGATATAATGCGCCAGATGCGTCAACTGCTACCAAAACTGATACACCACTGCGGGACATTCCCGGTTCAATTCAGGTAATTCCTCAAGAAGTGATCCGTGATCAGGGTGCAATCAGCGTCAGAGAAGCAGTGCGTAATGTCAGCGGTGTTACCTATAGCAGTTCATTTGGTAACCGTGGAGAGAGTTTTACTGTTCGGGGCTTTGGTGCCGAGCCGTTCTTGAATGGATTTCGCGGTGAAGGCTTTTCGCGTACCCAAGAGGAGAGTGCAAACATTGATCGAATTGAAATATTGAAGGGACCTGCATCCATTCTGTATGGACGGGTAGATCCATCGGGAATCATCAATCGCGTTACCAAGAAACCGCTATTCGATCCTTTCTACGAATTGAATTTTACAGCCGGAAGTTATAGTTTTTACCGTCCAACCTTAGACTTTGCTGGTCCACTCAACGATGAGAAAACATTAGCATATCGTTTGAACATTGCCTACGAGGATGCAGGAAGTTTTCGCGATCGCGTGCAAACTGAACGATTCTTCTTTGCACCATCTTTTACCTATCAGTTAGGCAAAAATACGAGCTTAAATCTAGATGTATCATATCTGAGAGACGCACGACCGATTGATCGGGGACTGGTGGTACTGAGTGACAATAAAGTTCCTAATATTCCAATCGGTCGCTATCTGGGCGACCCAACTAGGCAGGAAAAATTCACCCAAACTCTAGCAGCCCTCTATCTCGACCATCGTTTTAATCCTAATCTCTCGCTCCGGTCTTTATTTCGTTATACCGCAAGTACTGAAAGTGGTCCCGGTGCTACTCTACAAATCTTCGGTGATACAGAAGACGATCGCACCTTTGAACTGGGCAATTCTATTGGCGATCAATATTATGAAACTTACTCCTGGCAAAATGACCTAACTGCCAAAGTCAAAACCGGAGCAATTCAACATACGGTATTGTTGGGCTTAGAACTCACACGACAGCAGAGCTTTTTCTCTGCTAGAGATCGTTCGGCTGGATTCATTGATGTTTTTAACCCCAACTATAACTTTACTTTTGGTGAGTTTGATCCCTTGAGAACTGGTAATGATGTCACCGAGACTTTTGGTATCTATCTGCAAGATCAAATTACTTTGCTGGATAACCTTAAACTGCTGGTAGGTGGAAGATTTGATACCTATCACTATGAATCCACTACCAACGATGTTGCAAATGCACCCGACAACGCAGATGCATTTACCCCACGTGTAGGTATTGTTTATCAACCGATTCAACAAGTGTCACTTTACACCAGCTATAGCCAGTCTTTTACCCCTAATAGCGGTAGAAGTATCAGCAATCAACCGTTTGATCCCCAACGTGGTACAGGCTATGAAGTTGGAGTCAAAACAGAGTTGCTTAATGGTCGGTTATCTTCAACGCTGGCTTACTATGATACGAAGCTGAAAAATGTCCTCACTGACGATTTAGATAATCCTGGCTATTCACTTCAAGTCGGTGAACAGCGCAGCCGAGGTATTGAGTTTGATATTGCAGGTGAAATTCTTCCAGGTTGGAAGGTGATCGCATCCTATGCTAATACCAATGCAGAAATTACCAAAGACAACACATTCGCGATCGGCAATCGACTCAATAATGTGCCGCGCAATGGTGGCAGTTTATGGACAACTTACACCCTGCAAACAGGTAGTTTGAAAGGATTAGGCGTTGGATTTGGGGCATTTTTTGTCGGTGAGCGAGCAGGAGATTTAGAAAATTCCTTTGTGCTTCCCAGTTATACTCGCTTGGATGCAGCACTGTATTACCAAAAAGATAATTTGCGAATTGGGCTCAATTTCAAGAACCTCTCTGACATTAGGTATTTTGAAGGGTCGCAAGGTCGAGTTCAGGTTATTCCAGGCGCGCCCTTTATCGTGCAAGGTACGATTTCATATTCATTTTGATTGGTACAGCAGGAGTATCCACTATGACATCTAAAACAGTACGTAAAGTGATCTTTGGTTTACACCGCTACATCGGGTTAGCTGTCGGACTGATTGCGATTATTATTGGTTTAACTGGTAGCTTGCTGGTCTTCCAATCCGAAATTAGTGATTTTCAACGGCATAACCAGATTGGGACAATTACACCTAAAGGAGAAATGCTGCCGATCGAGATGGTTCTAAATACAGTCAAAAAGAGCTATGCCAGCCAACCCGATGCCAAGCTCAACCGAATTTATGTGCCGACAAAACCAGATGAACCATTTGATGTCATCTATGTAATCAAGGAAAATGATTGGATTGACAATTACGTTCATCCTTATACAGGAGCAATTCTCAGTAATAGCCTTAATCCCAACTCTATAGACCGCTTTTATAAGGTTATTTATGAACTCCACTACAGTCTGCTAGTAGGCGATATTGGATACAAAATTGTTGGCACTGTTGGTTTACTGGTGTGCATTTTAACGATTACAGGAATATTTCTTTGGCCTGGTTGGCGTAAACTTATTGCAGGCTTCAAAATCAAGCTTGATGCTCATCCCAAGCGAGTGAACTTTGATATTCACAAAGTTGCTGGTGTAATTGCAGGTGTGTTTCTTTTGTTCACATTTTTCACAGGTTTTTGCTGGAATTTTAATGAATTTAGTGAGCCTCTGATTCGGGCAATCACCTTTAGTTTCAAGCAGGAAGCTGTTTCTCAACTTATCCCTGGTAAGTCTCCTCTGAAGCTTACTGAGCAACTAAAAACCGCTCAAGCTCAATTACCCAGTGCAGAACTCAGAAGCGTTTATTTTGCTCAAAAACCAGACAGGGCTTTAATGATTCGCTACAAGTTTCCTCAAGAAATAGAAGACGGTGGAAACAGCTATGTCTATCTCGACCAGTATAGCGGCAAGGTTTTGCGGGTGGATAATGCTTTAAAACCGTTATTGGGCGATCGCATCCTCAACTCTTTTGACCCACTCCACTACGGTACTTTTGGTGGCTTACCCACCCGCATTCTCTATGTGTTTGTAGGACTTGCGCCGTTAATCTTATTTATTACTAGTTTGGTAATGTGGCGGTATCGCTATTAAGCGGCGTTGCATAATAGAGGGATGAATTGAGGTGATCTACTGTGCAATGTCCATACTGCGGCTCTACGGAAATCAGAAAGAATGGGAAACGTAAAGGTAAACAAAATCACATTTGTACTCATTGTTATCGCCAATTGACACGGGTGGAAAATGAAAATACTCGGTTACGTCATTATCTTGCACGCTTTCACTGTAAAACTTTACGCTATTCCAAATCAGAAGAAATGCTAAGATACTTAATTAAATTATTACTTTATCTCTTAAAGTATGAAACTGTACCCACATAAATTAATTCATCCTTTGATTCAGCAACGCCCTGATTTAATAGCTTGCTTAGATAAGCAAGAAAGTAATTAATTTCAAGTGTCTATCAACTGTATAAATCAACACTCAGTTTTAAATATTATAAACATAGCGGTAATAATGACTGTCAAGTTGCAAGACACTGTAATTCAAAACATCTAATTTCTACTCACTCAACTAAAAAACTTCTCTACGCATCTGACAAACATCTCCACACCCATTCCCAACGCCGTCTCATCAAAATCAAACCGGGGATGATGATGCGGATAAGCCAAATCTTTTTCTGCATTCGCAGAACCCAAAAAGAAATAGCAACCAGGTACCTCTTCCAAGAAAAATGACATATCTTCAGCCGCCATAGTTTGGCATTCTGGCACAATTCCCACAGGAGTTTGTACCACTTCTTCTGCTACAGACTTTACCAATTCTGCCATCTTCACATCATTAATTACTGGTGGATAAAGTGACCAATAATCTAAGTCATAATTTGCACCTTGACTCTGACAAATTCCGGCGATAATCTGCTCAACCCGCTGATGGAAAAAGCCTTTAAAACTCGGATTAAAATACCTAATAGTGGCACTCATTGTTGCTGTGTCAGCAATTACATTCCGCTTGGTTCCAGCATGAAGTTCACCTACTGTTACCACAGCCGAATCAATAGGATTTACATTCCGAGCGACAATAGTTTGCAAAGCATTGACAATTTGAGCAGCAACGACAACGGAATCCACAGTTTGATGAGGTAGTGCGCCGTGTCCACCTTTACCCAAAATTGTACAGTTAAAGCACTCCACAGCGGCCATCAAGGCACCACTACGAACTCCTACAGTTCCCAAAGGCAAATTATTCCACAAATGCAAACCGATAATTGCATCAACATCAGGATTTTTCAGCACCCCAGCTTCAATCATCGGCTTTGCGCCTCCTGGCGATTCTTCCGCTGGCTGGAAGATAATTTTCACCGTACCTGAAAAGTCTTGACGATGCTGTTGCAGATAGTAAGCTGTACCTAAAGCGATCGCAGTATGTCCATCATGTCCACAAGCGTGCATTACTCCATCATGCTGTGATTTGTAAGGTACTTTGTTAAGCTCTTGAATTGGCAAAGCATCCATATCGGCTCGAATTGCCAAAACCTTCTGTGTGCTGAGTGGAGAGACACGATTAATCGCGTCTGTACAAAGTTGATTAATCGTTTCTGTTGCGAGTTTGTTACCCTTGATAGTGGCGACAATACCAGTTTGGGCAATACCAGTTTGATGCTCAATTCCCCATTCTTGCAATTTTTGTGAGACAAACTCAGCAGTCAGTTTTTCCTGAAAACCCAACTCTGGTTGTTGATGTAATCGCCTGCGCCACTCTATCAATTGCGGTTGCAATGAGCGAATTGAAAGTCGAATTCGAGATAGGTCAACAGAAGAGGGGTTTGGAAAAGTGGAAACCATTATCAAGACAAGGTAGTTTACAACAGAGCTAACTCGGGTTATTTTCTTACTTTAACGTGAGTTTGACGAGTCTCATAGCCTTTACGCATCAAAGCACAAATTCAGTAGGTCGGCGTAAATAATGATTCTTGGGATAAGACAGGGAGCAGGGGAGAGAAAGAGTTTGAGCCTTATTTACTTTTATTTATACAGTTTGGTTTTATTGCGCCGACTTACTTAATTGCTATTTGGGACTTTATACCTAAAGCAACTGACAAACAAAAAATATGCCACTGTTTACACTCAACGCTCAAAAGTCATTAGTCACCAACTTCAAGAGGTTGTTTTTCTTAGAGTTTTTTAATAATCGCTGTCAGCCACACAAATTCCTTTACATTTAATACCGTTAGTAGCGGTGCGCTGACAATGAGAACATAGAATCTTTTCGTTTTCTGTTTCTTGATTTATCTTGATACTACTGCTTGCTTGTATTTTTTCTTTTTCGTTCTGAAGTTCTACAGTCATAACAATCGAGGAATTTTTGGCAATTTACATTAGTGTTTCTAAATCTAAATCTGATGCTATTTGAGCAAGCTTCTCTAAATCAGTAAGATTGTCTACATAAGGTAAGCAGCCTAAAACTGGTGTGTTAGTCAATGATTGAATCAATTTGTACGGTGTCCAGTCGGCTATTTCTGCATCTGAACGGGGTTGTACGCAGTTCAAAACAATGCCTACCAGATGCACGCGCAATTGTTTAGCTAATGCTACATTAGCCACTGCACCAGCGATCGCTCCTAATTTCACAGGTACTACCAATACTGTTGGTAAGCGCCATTCTGCTGCTAAATCAGCTACCGTTAATTCTTCTGTAACTGGCGAACCTAACCCACCCAAGGCTTCTACTAATAAAAAATCACGCTCTGCTCGCAATTTAGACAAAGTTTGCCACACCAGTGCTAAATCCACTCGGCGATTTTCTCGTGCTGCGGCGATCGGTGGAGCTAAGGGCGCTTGAAAATATAAAGGTGTAATTTCTTGCAGAGATTGTTCTAGCGCGAATAAATTTTGATACCACTCGCGATCGCCAATCCCCGATTGAATCGGTTTCATGATTCCCCAGCTACGTTGCGGGTAATATTTTTGCCAATAAGCTGCTAACGCTGAGGTTAAAACAGTTTTACCAGTGTCGGTATCAGTTCCAGTAATCAGTAGTGTGTTCAACAATTTGTATAATATTATTTATTTAATTGAGTAACTGGATAAAAATAATAAATATACAGCAGTTTTTATTATTTTTCATTATTGTTATTAGTGTTGATTTTATGAACACTAATAACTAATAATTTATTTTAGTCCAATTTCGATAATTACACTCATTAGACCTTTTAGATAAATCACATACCAAAAACCTAAAGAGGCAAAATTAGGCTTAGTCTCCCCTCCTCTCATCAAGAGGAGGGATTAAGAGGTGGGGTGTTACAGACTTTTACAAGATAGCTATTTACTTAGAAAAAACTGCTAAATTTAGGGCGAAATTGTCGGATTGGGAATTGGTGCAAGTGGGCTATCAACAGGTGGATTATCGTTTTGTCTGTCTGGAGTTGGAATTAGAGTTGGAATTGGTATAGGTGTTTGTGTGTCTGGAGTTGGAATTAGAGTTGGAATTGGTGTAGGTGTTTGTGTGTCTGGAGTTGGAATTAGAGTTGGAATTGGCGTGGGTATCTGTGTTGGAATTGGCGTGGGTATTTCTATGGGTGTTGGTTGGATGAGTTTCTGTAATCCAACATTGAGATTGTAATTACTTTCGGCAACTCCTGGAGGCAAAGTTAACTCAATAGTATATACACCGGGAACTAGCAATGTGCCTTCATAAGATGTAACTTGCTGAGCATTATTATCAATTGGTTGTTGATTAGGATTTAAGACTGTTAGCAAAACACTGCCTCCTGGGTCAAGAAATGTACTGAACCTGACTCCTTCCTGGCCATCAAAAGTGTAGCGGATGATTTGATTTGCTTTGATCGTACCTTCAACTGGGATAGCATTAAATGCTCCCACATTCAAACGCTTAGTAGATATAACAGGTTGTTCTTGAGTAGGTGTAGGTGTAGGTGTGGGTGTGAATGTAGTACCACCAGAAATCACTGGTGAAGGAAAATTTTGGGGAAGCGTTTCATCTGGTGATGCTTTTGACTGACTGCGAATAGAACTTACCAATGCCCAAGAACCAAATCCGGCTACGATAACTACAGCACAGCCAATTGCAGCGATCGCTAAGGGATTATCCAATAGCGATTTAGTCTGATTTGGTGGAATCACTGGAGCAGGTTTTTTCGGAGAAGCTGGTGGTGATACCAAGTCAGGACGGCGGCCAACAGCCATTGTCTGCAAGTTGGAATTAGGGGTAGGGGCACTGGGTTGCTGTAAAGATTGTAATGCTTGGGCTACTTCAACAGCAGTTTGGTAGCGATCGCTGGGAATATGATTTAACATTCGATTCAAAACCTGGGCGAATCGTGGATTTACTTTTGCCCATCGCTGCCAATTCCAAGTTAATTGATTTTCATCAAATAAATCTCTTGGTTCTCTACCAGTTAGCAAAACAATCGCACTTACCGCTAATGCATACAAGTCACTACTAGGATAAGCTCCTCCTGTTTGCGCTTGCTCACTTGGAGAGTAGCCTAATTTTCCCACCCTAGTTACGGGCATTGGGCTATCTGGAGATTGCAAACGCTTTGCAAGTTCTTTTACCACTCCAAAGTCAATTAACACAGGCTTGCCATCGCTATCTCGCAAAATAATATTTTCTGGCGAGATATCCCGGTGAATAATTCCTCGGCTATGAATATGCTCTAAAACAGGCAACAAAGACTGAATTAACTTGAACACTTCTGCTTGTGTAAAAGTTTGACCCACAGCTTGCTTCTCGCTCAGCAGAGTTCGGTACGTCTGACCTGCTACGTAGTCCTCCACTAAAAACAAGCGTTGATTTTGCTCAAATCTTTCCCGGAATTTCGGCACTTGTGGGTGTTCGATTTGATATAAAATAGCAGCCTCTCGCTGAAAAAGTTCTTGTGCTTTCTGCCAAGCGAAAGCCTCCGTTGCTGTTGAAATCAATTCCTTGATCGCGCAAAGTTCGTTAAAGCGCCTCTGGTCTTCTGCCAGATAGGTTCTACCAAATCCCCCTTGTCCGAGAATTTGAATTATGCGGTAACGATTTTGCAAGACAGTACCAACTGTAATGGGTGATTGCATGATCCAATAATTGAGTGTAATGGCAACTGAGGAGGAAGTCACCGACAAAGATTAAGTCCAAGTGGCGACAGACAGTTACATGCAGCGATATTTTACCTTACCTAATAGGTATACTCCCAATGAGAAACTCTGCACAGCAATCTTGGCTTTCTGGAATAGGGCACGTCAACAAAGAGGATAGAGAGATGAGGCAAATTCGCGGCAAGGAAAAAGACTTGTTGCAAGTCCCTCTTTTTATTCTTTTCTAGTCAGTAGGGTAGAGGAAAAAACTAGCTGCCAGCAATTATATGTCAGCTTCACCATAACCCATAACTGTAATAATTTAGTTAAATACGCATATATTCTGATTTATATTGTGTTAATTACAACTTACAATTAAATCTGTCAGATTATTTATTACAATTAAAATCTTAGAATATAATAAGATACCCCCTAAGCACTTAGTCATCAACCTTCTTCTGTCTTTGAACAAATTTCAATATCACTTAAGTTGTAAATGCTTTGCTCTCAGTTATAAATGAGGTAGTTAGAACAATCTATCGCACTAATCTTTGAGAGATTAAGGTTATTTACCTTAAGACCAAAAAATTCAACTAGTATATCTAGCGGGCTGACTTGACTTAACATCAGGTAAGGGATCAATAATTTGTTACATAAGAAGATTAGACAATTAACAAATGATAATTTTGTAGAAAAATGTTTAAATTTTGTATGGAAGCTTCAATAAAACTCACAGATGTTTTTTTAGGCTATTTCTTGATTAAATCTATAAAATCTCTAATGATAATATTGCTATGAATGCACATCGAGGATCTGCTGTGCTCAGTTCTGCAACTTTTAAAGTGGAAACATCTGCAACAGGACTGACTGATAATCATCGCCTGCGGCTGTTTTCTGGCTCTGCCAATTTACAACTGTCTCAAGAAGTCGCTCGTTACCTGGGCATGGACTTGGGACCAATGATCCGTAAAAGATTTGCGGATGGAGAACTTTACGTTCAAATTCAAGAATCAATTCGGGGTTGTGATGTCTATTTAATCCAGCCATCTTGTCAACCCGTCAACGATCACTTGATGGAATTATTGATTATGGTTGACGCTTGTCGTCGAGCTTCTGCACGACAAGTGACAGCTGTAATTCCTTACTACGGCTACGCCCGGGCCGATCGCAAAACGGCAGGACGAGAATCAATAACTGCCAAGCTAGTTGCTAACTTAATTACCGAAGCAGGTGCTAACCGCGTTTTGGCAATGGATTTGCACTCGGCTCAGATTCAGGGCTATTTCGATATACCCTTCGATCATGTTTATGGTTCGCCAGTATTGTTAGATTATCTAGCAAGAAAACAACTACCTGACCTTGTGGTTGTTTCCCCAGATGTTGGCGGTGTAGCACGAGCCAGGGCATTTGCCAAAAAACTCAATGATGCTCCACTCGCAATTATTGATAAACGCCGTCAGGCACACAATGTTGCAGAAGTGTTAAATGTGATCGGCGATGTTAAAGGCAAAACCGCAGTGTTAGTAGATGACATGATCGATACCGGTGGTACGATCGCCGAAGGAGCGCGACTACTGCGTGAAGAAGGAGCTAGTCAGGTATACGCCTGTGCAACTCATGCTGTATTCTCTCCACCTGCTATGGAGCGATTATCTAGTGGCTTGTTCGAGGAAGTGATTGTCACAAATACAATTCCTTTATCAGAAAGCAATCGCTTTCCCCAACTGGTGGTGCTGTCAGTCGCTAATCTTTTAGGAGAAACTATCTGGCGAATTCATGAAGATACCTCAGTTAGTAGCATGTTCCGCTAGTCAACAGTGATGTATTTATCCTTTGGTTAGAGTCCCCACCATTTGGTGCTAAGCGTTGGTGGTAAGTCTAAATTCCCTACCATACACGTGACAACTGATAACTCAATCACCAATGGCTGATTAAATAAAAGAGTGTGATTTTCCTTAGAGGCATGAAGTATGAAGTTTTTTAGCTTTTATTCTTCAGCCTTGATTTTTTATTTATAACGCCATTACTTGACTTTAAATCTGCTGTATCATATTTCTAATATTAGATAGATACAGCTTGTCTGACTTCAACTGGTTCACCTGTCAAGCTAAAAGCGCGAACTTCAGTAATTTTAACTTTTACTAATTGCCCTTTCAATTCTTCGATGTCACCAGTGAAGAAGGTTAAACGATTACCACCAGTGCGTCCCATGACTTGAGTTTTATCTTTGGGGTTTTGGTCTTCCACTAGAACTTCTTCAATACGTCCAAAGTAACGTTGCGATCGCTCGCTTGCTTTGACCCCTACGAGATGATTCAATCTTTGTAGGCGATCGCTTTTAATTTCTTCACTCAGTTGATTGTCCCACAAAGCGGCTGGTGTGCCTGGACGCGGCGAATATGCGGCAGTGTTCAACATATCAAAGCCTATATCTTCCGCGAGTTTCAAGGTATTTTCAAACTGTTGTTCTGTTTCTGTTGGAAATCCGACAATTGCATCGGCACTAATTGAAGCGTCTGGCATATATCGCCGAATGGTATCGATAATTCGGCGATATTTTTCATGGGTGTAACCGCGTGACATCGCCTTTAAAACTTCATTATCCCCAGATTGAAAGGGAATGTGGAAGTGTTCGCAGACTTTGGGCAACTCAGCACAAGCCCGAATTAATCTCTCAGTAAAATAACGGGGGTGACTTGTGGCAAATCTGAGCCTTTCAATTCCTGGCACGTCATGGACGTAATAAAGTAAATCTGTGAAGTTGTGCAGATGCCTACCTTCTGGTGTGGTTCCTGGCAAATCTCTGCCGTAAGCGTCAATATTTTGACCAAGTAAAGTAACTTCTTTGTAACCTTGTCGTCCTAATTCTGCCATTTCTGCACGAATAGCTTCTGGTGTGCGAGATTGTTCTATACCCCGCACATTGGGAACTACGCAATAGGTACAGCGTTCGTTACAGCCGTAAATCACATTCACCCAAGCTGTGACTTTACTATCTCGTCGCGGCTGGGTGATATCTTCAATAATGTGAATCGGCTCAGTTGCCACAACTTGGTTACCCTCAAACACCGATTCCAACAAATCTTTGAGACGGTTAGCGTGTTGTGGCCCCATTACCAAGTCTAATTCTGGCACACGCCGCAACAGTGCTTCGCCTTCTTGCTGGGCAACACAACCAGCAACAATCAGGGTTAAATCAGGCTGCTCGTGCTTGCGCTTCGCCTGTCTGCCAAGGTAAGAATATACCTTTTGCTCGGCATTATCTCGAATTGTACAGGTATTGTAAAGAATCACATCTGCACTATTTGGGTCTTGAGACCACTCGAAGCCCATGTCTTCTAAAACGCCAGCCATGCGCTCTGAGTCAGCTTTATTCATCTGACAACCGAAGGTAGTGATGTGATAGTGGCGTTTAGAAGTGGTCATGGGCAATTATGCTTAATCAGCGAAATGTATATAAACTTTATTCCTATTCTATAACGCTCTTAACTAACGTTAGGTAAGTCTGCTCTCTACTTACTGTCCCAAGGGTAATTGATTTACACCAGATTTTAAGTGAAGTACTCAACGATTCGTCTTCAAACTAAGTATCAAGCTGATTTTACTTGCGAATTCTCAACTTTTGAATTCTGCTCTATTTTATAAAGATGTGTATATAATTACATATTTGGGAATAATAGCTCAGAAAGCAGCGATCGCAGTTATTTACGCTACTGAGTAAATAAAAATAATATTAGTATGTAATATGCCCAAAATTACTGTTTGTATTCCTACTTTTAATCGGATCTCTCTTTTGCCTTATGCCATTGAGAGTGTACTTAATCAGTCAGAGCAAGACTTTGAACTAATTATTTGTGATGACGGTTCTAGCGATAATACACCTAAGTTCATCTCAGAATACACAGACCAGCGGATTAAATACATTCGTCATCCGCAAAATATAGGTAAAAGTAATAATATGCGCTCTGGATTTGATGCTGCCAGTGGTGAATATTTCATTAAATTTGATGATGATGACCGACTCACACCTGATTTTCTGGCAAGTACAGCAGCTATTCTTGACCAAGACTCTAATATTGATTTTGTAGGTACAGACCATTGGATAATTGATATTAACAATATCCAAGATGAGGCAAAAACTCAGGAAAATTCTCATCGTTGGGGAAGAAAGAATTTACCCGCAGGTATTGTAGAGAATTTACTGGAAGTTGTATTTATCCATCAAAGTTTTCAAATTGGTGCAACATTATTTCGTCGTCAAACATTGCAAGAATTAGGATTTATGTTGCCGAATATCCAAAATTGTGAAGATAATGATTTATTTGTGCGGCTAGCTTTGGCTGGAAAAAAGGGTTATTATTTACCAAAATTACTGATGGAATATCGTTGCCATGCAGAACAGCAAGGTATTAATCGAGCTATTCCTTATTTTTTTGATAAACTTCGGTATTTAGAAAGTTATAAATTTGAATCGCAGAAATTAGAAAAAATTAGGCAAAATCGTCTAATGGAAACGCAACTATTATTAGGTTTGCGTTTAATTGAAAAAGGGGAAACACACAAAGGTAGAGAGCTAGTTTTAGCAGGACAATCTAGTTCAACTGCTAAGGCTTGGACTGGTTTAGGGTTGTCTTTGTTACCAGTTGGGTTGCGAGGTAAGGCGTTTAATGCACTGCGACAGATGCAGGGTTAGCAGCTAACAAATAAAAAATATTCCATCCCTGCGGGACGCTACGCGAAGGCTTTTAGGGCAGGGGGCAGGGAGCAGGGCGGAGAGAAAGTCGTTTTGATGGGCGTGAAATTGGATAATTTATTTCTTGGAAGTCCTTTAGCAAATAACTCAATCTTAACCCTAAATTATTCTCGAAACTTCAGATATAACTAGACTTTAAATAAATAAAATACCTGACAAAGACCTGCAAAACTAATCCCATGGACAAAGTTATGCAGCAACCTCTGATGTTGGACTGAAGGTTACTTAATTTGGATACAGGGGTTCTACTTAAGTGACAAAAATTACAAAACTGTAATTTACAAGCAAGGCAAATTGTAATTTTGGGCTAGTTCAATCAGAAATGTAAACAATCTATCTTTTGAATGTTGATTATGAATATTCGTAAAGTGTTAGTGCTAGCAGCGATTCCTGTTTGGTTTGGTACATTTGGTTTTTCACTTGATCAAGCAAATGCTGCTAATCAATTCCAGCAAATTGCCCAAGCAACAGATGTTCCCAACCAACCACCTTCATCAAAGCCGCGTCCGCCTCGTCCTGATTTTAGGGCGGCAGCGGCGAAGTTGGGTGTGACTGAAGCTCAGTTAAAAGCTGCGCTAGGAGTTCCTGCTAATCCTCCTAGTCAACCTAACGGCCAGCGTCCGCCTCGTCCTGATTTGAAAGCGGCGGCAGCAAAGTTGGGTGTAACAGAAAAACAATTAAAAGATGCATTGGGAGTACCTGCGAATCCTCCTAATCAACCTAACGGCAATCAGCGTCCACCTCATCCTGACTTGAAAGCGGCGGCTGCAAAGTTAGGTGTGACGGAAGCTCAGTTAAAAGCGGCACTGGGAGTGCCTGCGAATCCTCCTAGTCCACCTAACGGCAATCAGCGTCCGCCTCGTCCTGACTTGAAAGCTGCTGCGGCAAAGCTGGGAGTAACAGAACAACAATTGATCCAAGCTTTGGGTATTCCGCCTCACCCTCAAGGCGATCGCCTTGCACCTCCCCCTCCTAATAAATAGTTTGGTAAGCAACCCCAGAAATTATCGGGATTCTCATTTAAATAAGTAGAGCAGCACAGCCATGCTACCCTACTTATTTCACTTAATTGAAAACAGTTAGAGTTTAACCAGGTAGAGGTAACCCTGTAACCGCGATCGCACCAGCGATCGCACTAGCTGCAAGGGAAGTTAATGCTGTGCCAAATATCCACCACGCTGCATTTGCAACGGTTTTTTTGGTTTCTTCAGCTTGCTTTTTAGCTTGGTGTTGAATCGCTTTTAGGCGTTTTTGGGTTTCTTTTTGAATGCGTTCGGCTCGTTGCAATACACCATCTCGCGCCCCTTCTATTTGGTCGATAATCCGGTTAGCATCTGCTTGCGAAATATCCTCACGAGAACTCAGGACAGCAACTAGGGTATTGCGGTCGAATTGAGTTAAGCGATCGCGCAATGCTTCAAATCCAGCTTGCGGATCGTCGAAGACTTTGCCAAAGTCTTGCTTAATTCCTTCAAAGTTGAGTTCTGGACGATCCAAAGAGTTAAGATAGTTGCGAATTTTGGCAAAAGTCCCATCTAAAATTGATTGCACTTTTTGTTGAATTTGTTGGAATTGTTCGACAATCGAATTGCGAACAGATTCGATTTGATCCACAATTCGGTTAGCTTCTTGTTCTGAGATATCCTCGCGTTGAGATAGCAGCGCCACAATTGTCGAACGGTCAAATTTGGAGGCGCGATCACTTAAATTATCAATTCCAGCGCGGGGAGAAGATAACAGCAATTGCAAATCGCGCTTGATTGCTTCGGGGTTGAGTTCTTCTTTATGAGTATTTTGCAGATAATCTTCGAGATTAGCTTCAAAATCTAAAATCCTTTGAGTGGTACGCTTTGCTAAACGTCGCGGCGCTTTGAGAATATCACGAATTGCATCTTCGAGGCGATCAATAATCTGATTAACTTGCTCTTGGCTTAAGTCTCCCTGCTGACTGAGAAGTTTAACCAAGGTTTCTCGATCAACTTGAGCCAAGCGATCGCGCAATGCTGATGCACCCGCTTTAGGATCGTCTAGCAATGTTTCCAAATCGTGCTTGATACCTTCTGGATCGAGTTCTGCCAAATTGGTATTGCGGAGATATTCTGCAATTGCTTTTGTAGTTTTTTCGTACTGTTCTTTCACTTGCTGGGGTGCTTGCAAAATGTTATCTCGGACGGCTTCAAGTTGATCGAGAATTTGGTTTATTTGCTCCTCGCTTAAATCTTCACGCTGACTGAGCAATTTCACTAGTGTATCGCGGTCAAATTGCGATATACGTGAGCGCAAAAGGCTAATTCCCGCTTGGGGATCTTCTAGTAAAACTTTAAAATCTCGTTTGATACCTTCGGGATTGAGTTCTTCTTTGTTAGTATTGTGCAAATAATCTTCAACTCTTTGCCGCAATTCATCGGCTTTAGCTTTTGCTTGTTCTTGCAATTCTCTGGCACGATTTAAAATTTTATCGCGGTTGCTCTCTAGTTGACTAACAATATTATTCGCTTCTTCTTCGCTGATATCTTGACGTTGTTGCAGCAATTGTACAAAAGTATCGCGGTCAAATTGCCCAAAGCGATCGCTTAAATCTTCAAAGCCAGCTTCTGGATTTTCTACTAACTGAGCAAAGTCCCGTTCTATACCTTCAGGATTGAGTTCGTCTTTGCCAGTTGAACGCAGATAATTTTCGATGCGGGTACGCAAATCTTGACCTTTTGTTCGTGCTTGGGCCTGTTTTACAGTTTCTAAAACTTCCTGGCGATCGCTTTCCATTTGTTCAGCAATTTCTGTTATTCTAGCTTCGCTGATATCATTTCGCTGCTTTAATAAATTTGTAAAATATTCTTGATTGAGTTCTTCCAACTCTCGTCTGACGGTYGCCGGATTTGCACTTACGTCATAGATGACTTCTTTGAATTCTTCTTTGAGGCTAATCCGGTTAAAATGCCAAGGAAAGGAATTCAAAATGTAGTCTTCTACATCTGCTTTAATTGCATTTTCTTGCGATATTGGCAATCTTGCTGTTGCTTGTTCTCTTAACTTTTGTAGTTCCTGTGTAATTTCTTGGACATCGACATCTTGAACTTTCTCTTTTAGTTTTTGCAACTGAGTTGTAATTTTGTTCACATCAATGTCAGAAAGGTTTAGTCTATCCAAAACAGCTGGTACAGCCGCAGTCAAGCCAAATCGAACAGCTTGGTTAATTACACCATTGCTTTGCTTACCATTACCACCTCCAACTGTAACTAATTGCTGAAGTTTTTCACCTAAATCTTCTGAATTGAGTTCTTCGGGAGTGGCAGATTGGAGCAAGTTAATTACTTGCTGTGTTGGATTTTTCCGATTTAAAGCTTGTTGCCAAGCACCTTCTAATTGGTCAGTAATGCGATTGATATCTTCTTTAGATAAATCAGTGCGATCGCTGACTAAATCCACAAAAGTTTGACGGTTGACTTTTTGGAATAAATCACTATTAGCAACAGATTGCAAATCTCTATCTTCAATCAGTTGGTCAAATTGAGAACGAATTTCTTTGAGATCCAACTTCGGTAATTGCACAGAAGCTAAAGAACTTTGCAGCGTAGTTTTAATACTTTCAGAGTCAAAACCTGATGTTAATTCTCGCCGAACTGCTGCTGTAACTTCTTCTGCTGTAGAAACCAATTGTTGTTTGGCAGTATTAGCACTGATTCCAGTAGTTGCAGTACCCACCAGAGTTTGAAAACCAGAAGTTACAGTACTGGCAATAGAACCAATTAAAGAACCTACTGCGGACGATCCGAACCAAATGATCAGTGAAAAATAAATAGACCAGATGACTACACCAATAGTTGCTCCTAGAAATGCATTTTCGACTAAGCTAAGTTTTACCGCCAGAAAACAAGCAATAAATAATGCAATACTAGCGGTTATTAATGCCCAGGAACCGACTTTACCTTGAACTTTACGAATTTTACTACCCAGCTTTTCTGACTCATCATCATCTGAGTCAATTTCCCAAGCTGAAATTCCCACAGCAACCGAAAAGTTTGTGAATAACAATTGCAAGGCTAAAGCCATTGAAACCCCAGCCAGCAATGCTACTAAGAATTTAGGCCCAGCAAAAAGAACTGATGCTTCTTCTGAAGTTAGTAGTTGCTGAGCAAAAGTCATAGGTACTAATCCAAAAGATAGCGAATCCCATCCTAATATGGATAAAACTCTTTGAAACATACTATTTTCTCACTTGCATTCAATTAAATAGCCATTTTTGATAGAGTGGCATATTGATCAGTCTAGATATTGAATTGACTAAGCTTACACTTTCCCAGGTAATAAAGAATTTCGTCAAAAGTCATACTTTGATAAATATTGGTGATTTTAATTACTTTATTAAAAATGTTATAATCAAATTACTGAATTTAAAATTATTAAGTTAATTTACTTTAAATATATATTTGATAAATACTTTCCAAAAAATATAAATTAATTAATATATTATTTTTATATTATTAAGTAGTATAAATAATTTATTTAACAATAGTTTAGTTAAATTAGTTAATATTTTTGGCAGATTTATAATAAGAATAATTAATAGTTAAGTATTAGTATTAAATATGATTTAATACTGATATTTTTGCTTTCTTAAGACAAAACCACTTATGTCTGTTGATAGAGAAAAATTTATTCCAAGGGATTGATGAAAAATAAACATAAACATGTATAAATAGGTGTTACTACCAGCTATAACCGAGCTATAAATTTTTGAATAATTAATTTTACACTGGAGAAAAATAATGGTTGTAGGTGTACAAAAGCGTGCTGTAGGCGTATTTTCAAATCGTCGAGATGTTGAACACGCATTACACGAATTGAAAAATGCCGGCTTTGACATGAACAGAGTATCTGTTATTACGCAGGATGGAGAGCGTGATGATATCGCTGGCGCCGAGGTACGCGATCGCATTGGTGATAAATCCGATGAAGGTGCGGCGGTGGGAGCAGTTTCTGGTGGTGCTTTGGGGGGATTAACAGGCTTATTAGTCGGTCTTGGTACTTTAGCAATTCCAGGAATCGGGCCAGTGATGTTGGCTGGAGCAGCAGCAACCGCTCTGGCTACTACTCTTGCTGGAGCAGGTATCGGTGCAGTAGCAGGTAGTTTACTTGGGGCATTGATTGGTCTAGGAATTCCCGAAGAACGAGCCAGAGTATACGACGAACGTGTCAGACGAGGACAATATTTAGTCATCCTTGATGGTACGGATGCAGAAATTACTAAAGCAGAAGCAATTTTACGTCAGCGTGGTATCGAAGAGTTAGGCATTTACGATCACCCAGATAGTACATATCCGACTACAGGCGTTGCTAACAGAGATGTAGTTGCCGGCAAATATGCAGTAGGATACTTTTCTCATCGTCAAGATGCCGAAGGTGCAATTAACGATTTGCGAAATGCGGGTTTCCCTTTAAATCAAATTTCCTTAATTTATAAAGACTCTTTAGGACGGGAATCTTTTGGAGGAGTTCAAGTGAGCGATCGCTGGGACTCAACACGTTGGGTTCTACCACATGACCGGACTAATTTCTATAACGAACGCATCAATCAAGGGGACTACATTATCCTTGTAGGTGGTACGGAAGCTGAAATTCAACGTGCGGCTGCTATTATTAGTGGGCATGGAATCCAACAGTGGCAAATTTACGATGCAACTGCTTACACGCCTGCAACTACATCAGAAGCTACATCAGTGCAAGCAGCCAAACGTGCGATCGGTGTATTTTCTCATCGTCGAGATGCAGAAGCAGCACTTACTGAATTGCGAGACGCGGGTTTCCCGATGAGTAGAGTCTCAGTGATTGCCAAAGATGCAGACGAGCGTGGAATCGCTGGAGTAGATAATAGAAATATCGGTGCAGGCAATAAAGCAGACGAGGGTGCTAAAGCTGGTGCAGCTACAGGCGGTGTCGTCGGCGGCTTGACAGGTTTATTAGTTGGTCTTGGGACTTTAGCAATTCCAGGAATCGGCCCGGTAATTGCAGGTGGTGCAGCAGCTACCGCCATAGCAACAACACTGGCTGGTGGTGCCATTGGTGCAGCAGCTGGGGGTATTGTTGGCGGGCTGGTTGGTTTGGGAATTCCTGAGCATAGAGCTAGAGTTTATAGCGATCGCTTCCAAAGAGGGGATTACTTGCTAATTGTTGATGGTACTGAAGCTGAACTCCGCCAAGCTGAAGCTATTCTCAAACGTCGGGGTATTGAAGAATTCGATACGTATGACGCTAGGGATTTAGGCGGAGCTCGCTCAGGTTTTGAGCGAGGAACCTATGAAAACACGGAAGTTTTTGAACGTGATCGGATCAACTACGCAACAGTTGATAGAGACGAGCCTGCTGTAATTATTGTTGACAATCGCGATGAAACAATTTAAATTCAGGATTTAGAATTTAAAATTTTAAATTCTAAATTCTGTGGGTCTACAGAAGGGATTAATCAAATCTCTACTCTAAATGCTCAACGGCAGTTACTCATGGGGAGACACTCCACTACGGCGGTTTCCCCATTGTCAGCAGAACGCCTTCGTGCAGGGTAGGAAGTGTTGTAGAAATCTCTAGACTGCATTACCTTCCTCCTGACTCCTTGCTCCTCACTTGTGCCGTGATATTTGAACAAATTTCACTTTCTGACTCAGATTAAACATATGCAAAAGCTAACTCCCTTCGTAATTAGTTGCCTTTTAGTTTTTGGTGTTGCTGCTTGTGATAACGCTTCTAAAACAAGTGAATCTGCACCTGGTAATCCTAATCAAGCTCCACAAACACCTACTGCCCAAACAACAGAAGCCTCTCAAAAAGACGCACAAAGTGAACTCCGTAGAAAACAACTAAATCAGGATATTCGCGCCCGGGAACAGCGTAATAACGCTACTGGTGGCGATGCAAATAGAGATAAAGGCGACCTAGCAAGTGAAGTTCGCTCTAAGTTGGAAGCTAATATACCCAATGGCCAACTAACAGTTGATGCAGCTAAAGATGGAACTGTAACTGTAGGAGGAACCGTAAACAATAAAGAGCAACTTGGTAAAATTGAACCGTTGTCCAAGCAAATTAAAGGTGTCAAAAGTGTAGTTGTAAAAGCTGTAGTTGCCCCGCCAAAAAACTGAGTCAGCTAACAACAATTTAGATAAGTGAGTAGGCAGCTATAAAGAAGACTTACAGCAGACTTGAATTTGGCTAATTTCACAAACTAAACTAAGTCTAGTAGTGATTCTGCTCTAAATGCTCCTACTCAGTGTTAGTTATTAATCATACAAGTACAGAATTTAATTGAATTTTAATCTTTTACACTCTTAATTATAGAAATAACTGAAAGGCAATTTAAAAATCAAGTACCACGTCATGGTATAAGTAGAGCAATTATTTAAAGATTCTATAATTATCGCTAAATATAGTTTTAAATTTTGATTTTTCGCTTGCAATCCTACAAGTGCTATACTTAACCAGAAACAAAAAATTATGCAAAATTGAAAAACTGGCTAATTATATTTATTAATGCTCAAACAGTTATAAAAACTCTTGTAATTGCTAAAAACTAAAACTATGGAATCCCAACAACAGCAACTCGAATCTATCAACCCCTCTCCATTAGAAACTAAGCTAGCACTTGAAGGGACAAACACTGCAAACTTACCAAAGCTACCACCAGCATCGGAATCTCAGTGGCAAAAAATTAGCAGGCAAGTTGCTGAATTTTTTGAGCAGTTGCCCGAATACTTAAGCAGCTTTTTTAAGGACTACAAGCAGCCTTTAATAACGGTTGGTTTAATTTTGACAGCGATCATCACAGTTAAGGTAACATTAGCAGTTCTAGATGCTATCCATCATACCCCACTGCTTTCAACAATTTTTGAGCTAATTGGAATCACTTACACCACCTGGTTTATTTTCCGTTATCTGCTTAGGGTTTCAAATCGGCAAGAATTAGCCCAAGAGATTCGATTACTGAAGAAGCAAATTGTTGGTGAATAAATTTCTAAATCATTAAGTTAGTTTCATCCTCAGACTCCCACACCCTGCAATCTCATTCCCTTCTAAGAGTAGATTGCAGGGTGTGGGCTGTATTGAGGAATGAAGAATAATCACTTCCACATCAGAAAAACTCCAAGGCAGAGGGCAAGAGGTAGAAGGAATAATATATTCTTTAAATACTGCCGCAACCAAAGGGAGCAATATCATATTGGTTTTTGGCTTCTGGTTTCTTTACTTGAGTAGATAAACAGCGATAATGTACTCAAATTATCACCGAGTTGTTTCATGCTGCCAGTTATTAAAACCATTCCTTTACGTCAAATGGCTTCAGGCGATCGCCTTTTTCTCCAAGTTTACAAATTCATCGGCGCGCAACCTGGTAAAAAGGTTTACCTTCAATCTAATTTGCACGGTGCAGAAATTGCTGGTAATGCGGTTATTTACCAGCTAATTGAATTTTTATCAACAATAAATGATACAAATTTAATTGGAGAAATTTGGCTTGTTCCCGTTTGTAATCCAATGGGTACAAATGAACGCGCTCAACATTTTTCTCCTGGGCGTTACTGCGTTTACGAAGCTAAAGACTGGAATCGCATATTTTGGGATTACGAGAAAAAAGCTGATGATTTAGTAGCTTTTGCTAAATCTCAACTTCATCTTGATATAAAGATCATTCGACAAAATTATCTAACTATAATTAAGCAACAATTCGCCAAAATTTTATCAAAAATTAATTCTCCTAGTGCTGTACCCTACACTGAGCTTTTTAGCTACAAACTACAAAATCTGAGTTTAGATGCAGACTATTTAATTGATTTACATAGTTCTACTAATCAAGCTTTAGACTATGTTTATTACTTCCGAAATCGAGAAGAAAGTGCAAAATACTTTCTGCTTGATTTCGGAATCTTACTCGATAAATATGATGGTGATGCTTTTGATGAAGCATTTATCAAACCTTGGTTAGCACTGGAAGCTTGTTTTCAAGAGCTTGGTAGAGAAATCAAGTTTGATATTGAGGCTTGGACTTTAGAATTGGGAGCAGGAATGCAAATGAATCCTGATTCAGTTACTAAAGGTGTACGGGGCATAAAAAATTATTTAGCCCAAAAAGGTTTACTACAAGTTCGTAATTTATCTGATACAAAAAACTATCAAATGAATTTTGTATGCAGCCGCAACCGAAAAAAATATTATGCGATCGCTGGTGGTATGATTCAAGAAAGAATCAAATTAGGTACCACTGTCAAAGCTGGAGAAAAATTGTATCAAATTCTCAGTTTTAATAAAGAAAGTCACTTACCTACTGTAATTGATGTCTGCGCTCAACAAGATGGATTAGTTTATGATGTTGCAACTAATCAAGCTGTGAATGAAGGTGAATTTGTCTTGGGAGTTATTAGTTAAAATTTTGTAATTTATTGAACTTTCAAACCTAATTAAAAATATTTACATAGAAACCAGATAATTACTCCAGTTCCCAGTAGACAAATAATTCCCGACAAGCCAGCTAGAGGTTTTTTGTTCTTACCTGTAAACCAGTCAGAGACTTTACCAGTATAAGTAATCAGTTCTGCTGTATCTATGGTAGCGATCGCCCATACCCATCCTGCATGTAGTCCCCAAGCTAAACCCAAATTACCGCGATCAGCGAACCGTGCCAACACCAGCACCATTCCCATCAGCCACAATCCAGGGAGTTGAGGTATAGTTTCGCGTTGCTCCCAAACGAGGTGTAACAAAGCAAAAATCAAGCTAGAAATTATTGCTGCTAACCAAACCGGATAATCCTGAGCTAATTCAGTCAACAAAAAACCACGAAAAACTAACTCTTCTATCCCACCAACTAATAACGCTATCAAGAAAATTGGTAGCAAGATAGGTAGTAATAACTTAATATTCGTATTTTGAAAAGAACACCAACCTAGCCCAAATTCCCCACTAAATACAATAGCTAAGCTCAGCACTCCTAAGCAGAAACCTAGTGCTAAAGAATTTACAATTGAAAGATTACCAACAAAGCCATAATCTAACAAAGACCTATTCACCAACCAACTAACTCCCCAGACAATCGGGGGAGCTAACAGGTAAAGTGACACTAACAATGGCATCTTTTGCTCTGGCTGCAAAAATTTTGTTGGTTGCCAATCGAGCAATATTCCTAATATTGTTACCACTGGTAACCAACACCCTATCCAGCAAATTAGAAATGCGATCGCTACAACTGGTGCAGGTGCATTTTCCATAAATGCCAGTAAGGCGTTAACTGAAAGTTCAAAAAAATTTATCAACACAAACAAAAAAATACGATAGACTTCTTGCACTATAGATTTCCTGCTGATTAATCAAGACTCTACTAAATTTATTCACTCTGGCAAGGGGTCTAATCGTATTTTTTCCCTCGATAAAATTCTCTTAACACAGCTACCAATTGCCCTCAGGGTAAGGACAAGCTATCAAGTATTTACCTGAAACTCATCCCTCCCATCAGCTTTCTTTACTCTTCCTCATCCAAATCTTCGTCCGATTCGTCATCAGAGTCTAAATCTTGTGAGGTTAGTTTTTTATCGCTTTCACCAAGTTGAATCAGATGAATATGTTTATATCCCAACCTAATTTCAAACTCATCTCCAGGCTTTAAACCCATTGCTTTGGTATATGTAGCACCAATGACAATTTGACCATTTTGATGCACGCTAACGCGATATGTCGGTTCACGGCCACGACCATCTTTTGGTGCTTCAGGACTTAGAGGAATCCCTCTAGCTGATAGCAAAGCGTCATAAAAATCAGTGAGATTGACCCGAACCTGGTTATTCTTTGTAACAGTGTAATAGCCGCACTGCTTAGCTCTTTCTCGGCGTGGTAAAGTGGAAAGTTCTTTTACTTTAGCAAGTAACGCTTTTCCGGTTAATGGCGCGGTTGCAGTTTCACTCATTATGCTCAATTTTTCCTTACTCTCTCCAAACTGATAAACGATGTAGTTTCATGCCAGTATCCGGTTTTTTAGCATATGCATAAAGCTACTTGGGACACTAGTGTGAGGCGTGAATTCCTGCTGAACAAAGCCAAAAGCACTTCTATTATGGTTGTTCACAACCTATTAGAGGTCAGAGTTACCAAAGAGATTAATTTTGGTGATTTTACTGTACTTTTAACCATTATTCGCCATCAGAAAGCAAACTATTTTCTCTTTTGGCGCTAGTGTAGCGGTGTAATTTTCAGCCACCTTTACAAATTGGCTAAGTTCTACTACAAATAAGTCGTAGATCCAATAAATTGCAGGTTTTTCACTTTCAGTGGTTGCCCTGATTGCCAATGAGCAAGTAGAGTTTTCTCCACTCATCCTCAAAAGCTGAGGACAGCATAGTATTTTAATAGAGTCCTATGGGTATACACCCTTTTGTCCTGCAAGTAGAGATGTGAATTTTCTTATCTCTACTTTACGAATCAACAAAGCAGTAGTAGCTGCGCTGATACAGCTATTGATTCTGGTTTTGTGAGTTCGTAATTTTATATTAAATACTAGCATGGACTAATAATAGCAAAATAGTTGTTTAATTTTGAATTAAACTTGGTGGTAAATTTTTATTTAAATCACTGGACTTCGTCATAAAAAAGCAGTCAGGATTTTTTAACCCTTAATTGCAAGCGTGAGTATTGGCCGATGGCTTTTAGAAAAATTTATCTAATTTAGACGAGCAGTTTTGACCAATCACTGAAATCTAAGATTTTTTTGATTCAGAGGAGGTAAAAAGCAAAAAGTCTCATCTGTCTAGGTTTTCCACTGCAAAAACTTTTCTTTGAAAGTGATGAGATTTTTTTTAGGTTTATTACCGTCAAGTAAAAAGTGGTTAGAGGATTCTGCACGTCTGTCTGTGGGAAGAATAAATCTCTTAACATGTGCCTAGTGCTTAATTATCACCAGCATCTATTGAGGTAAGCTTTCACACTTCTATATAATCAAAATATTGTGCCTTCGCTACTGGTTAAAGGATTTTGAGAGCCAGTTGCTCTAATACAAGTTGACATGGATTAAATTGGGATCCGCTCGCTATGTAGGAGATGAACGTAAGTTACTCCCAAGCAAACCGTCTTTTGTTCACACTTCCCAACAGGTAAATTCAATTTTTAGCTGCGATGATAATTTTAGTGTTTTAGCTCAGAAATTGACACAAATTTGTTATACAACAGTACTACAAGTCAAACTTTAATCGTTATCCTTAAACTAAAATCAGTCACTCTTTTATCGTCAGCTTATTAACATCAGACTTATGATTAAGAGCAAAAAGAATATGGCTCACGAGTGACAACTAGCGCGCTTGAGTGATAATTTTCGAGACTGGTAAAGCAATTTTAAAATTTTGGTTAAAAGCAATGGAAGTTATTTTTAAGGTGATTCGACAGCAACAAAATTCCTCCCCTGTTGTCCAAACCTATATTGTGGAAGCTCAACCAGGTAATACAATTTTGGATTGCCTCAATTATATTAAGTGGGAGCAAGATGGAACTTTGGCATATCGCAAAAATTGCCGCAATACTATTTGTGGTAGCTGTGCTATGCGAATTAACGGGCGTTCAGCTTTAGCTTGTAAGGAAAATATTGGCAGCGAACTTGCTAGATTACAACAAATACCATCATCCGAAAGTAAAGTAAATGCCATTGGTGAAATCACCATCGCCCCTCTGGGGAATATGCCCGTGATTAAAGATTTGGTTGTAGATATGAGCAGTTTCTGGAACAATTTAGAAGCAGTTGCTCCTTATGTGAGTACGGCAGCCCGACAAGTACCACAAAGAGAATTTTTGCAAACACCAGAAGAGCGATCGCGCCTCGATAAAACTGGCAACTGTATTATGTGCGGTGCTTGTTACTCTGAGTGCAATGCCCGCGAAGTTAATCCAGATTTTGTTGGCCCTCATGCCCTTGCGAAAGCTTACCGCATGGTAGCAGATTCACGAGATAGCGACACCGAAAATCGCTTAGCAAGTTACAACGAAGGTACTAAAGGTGTCTGGGGTTGTACGCGTTGTTTGTACTGCGATTCCGTTTGTCCAATGGAAGTTGCACCGTTAGAACAAATCACCAAAATTAAACAAGAAATTCTCACCGAAAAGCAAGCCAGTGACACTCGCTCAATTCGCCACCGCAAAGTATTAATCGATTTAGTCAAACAAGGTGGTTGGATCGATGAACGTCAATTTGGTTTACAAGTAGTCGGCAATTATTTTCGTGACCTCAAAGGACTACTTAGCCTTGTGCCTTTAGGATTGCGGATGTTATCTCGAGGAAAATTCCCCTTATCATTTGAAGCTTCCGAGGGGACACAACAAGTGCGATCGCTTATTGAATCTGTGCAACAACAAGAGGGAGTGGGGACTGGGGACTAGGGAGTGGGGATTGGGTATTAGGTATTGTGGAATTAAAAAGTTCTTTCTCAATCCCCAGTCAACAGTTAACAGTCCCCATCTCTAACGCGGTTCCTGGGGTATATTTAACGGTTGTCCATAACGGTCATATACTAAAACATCCCACTGCCCGTTGTTACTGGATTCAAAAGCAATCCGATTGCCATCAGCGCTAATTGTGGGGTTGCGGACTTCCGCTTGCAAGTTAGAAGTCAAATTTCGTAATTGACGTGTTTCTCGGTCGTAAAGAAAAATAGCTGATCGCCCTTGGCGACTACCTGCAAACACAATAAAGCGACCATCTTGGGAAACGCTAGGATGATTGGCTATCATATCAAAAGAATTTAAGCCTGGTAAATCAACCAAATCACGACTTAGCGTATCAAACATATAAATATCTTGGCTACCCCGGCGATCGGTGACAAAAACAATATATCTCCCAGAAATTTGGGGATCTAATTCCGAAGCCAAACTATTGAGACTACGCCCCCCCGAATCAAACGGATAACTTAAAATACGTGGGTAGCCAAAACACCCAGTCAATAAACTTAAGCATATAAATACAGGTATAAAAAAAATACGTTTCATAATAATTCCTATTAGTCATTAGTCAAGAGTTTCATAACTCCCAACTCCTAACTCCCTGCTCCCCATTGCCCCTAATTCCCACTGGGCTCGGCCTCGCTTTGCTAACGTAGAGACCCCAAGTTCCCCATCTCTCTACCTCCCCATCTCTCCACCTCCCCATCTCCGCACTCCACTACGGAGGCGAGCCTACAGTTGCACCATTGGGAATATCTAACTCTACATTCGGCCCCCGGTCTAGGACTTCAATATCCCATTGACCACGGCTGGCGCTTTCAAAGACAACATAACGTCCATCTGGGCTGATATTGGGCTTTMTCACCCAACCACGATAGATTGGGGTGAGGATTTGCGATTGTTGGGTGGCACGATCATAAAGCGCTACTACTGGTCTACCTTGGTCGCTAGTAATATAAGCAATGTAACGTCCGGTGTAACTTAAGCTAGGACTTTCAGCAATGGTTTCCTGTCTGTTTATGCCTGGTGTGGGGATAAATAGTTGTCTCTCTAAATCGTACACTAGTAGCTGCTGATTACCATTGCGATTAGATACAAACGCTAAAAAGCGCMCATTTCCACTCAAAGCAGGTTGCTCCTCGGTGTAGCGACTGTTAAGGGAAGTAGGCCCAATAAGGATGTCGTTAGAACCACAAGATACAAGCAAACTTGTAAAACTAAAAACCAGGCTCCAATGAATTGGTCTTTGGAGCCAGAATCTAGGCGTAAATTTTTTCACCTCAAGTGTTTTTCGTTGCCTCCAAATCTATCTCCACGCCAGCTATTTTAAACATCATTATCAAAATCCGTTGAATTATCTAGCCCCTCACTTGGCCTTTCAATTGGATTGTATGGTACATATTCAGTTGGGATTGCGTCATCATCTTCGCGGGGTCTTCGAGGAGCGGAGTCAGTGGTTGGACGACGCCTTCTTGGTCTGGGAGCAACATCATCTTCGCGGCTTTCTGATCGCCCAGACCCGTTATTAGTCCGGCGAGACGGTTTTCTCGATTCTTCACCCGAACTGTCCCAATCATCAACTTCTCTAGATGAAGAACCCCAATTTTCGTCTTCAAAACTTTCAGAAGGACGATTTACTGGACGCCCGGAACTACGCCGTCGTGTTCTATCTCCTGGACTCTGCCTTTCATTATTGTTGCTGTTACGACGTTCTGAACGACGGGGGGGTTGATCCTCGTAGTAGTCATCACGAGTTGAAATTTCATCCCTGCTACCGCGAATTCGGGGACGTACAGAGCGTTCTTCCTCGTCTTCATAAGGCAGTGGCTCTAAGCCTGCATCCATCTCAGCTTGATACTTTTTGCGATTGCGGTTGTAGGAATAATTTGTGCTTACCTCTCGCTCATCATCCACAATCGGAGTGTTACGCTTAGCTTGCTGAGTAGCTATACTCCGCAGGCGAATACTTTCAACCGCAAAAAACACAGTTGTGCCGACTAAAAGTAATTGACCAAATTGTAGAATCGGGTCTAGTCGCCATCCTTGGAAGATGAGAATGAAGCCGCACAGCAAACCCACTGCTGCAAAAAAGATATCTTGATCTCGTGACAGTTCCGGGCGTACAGTACGGAGAAA
The DNA here is from genome assembly GCF_005869855.1 of Nostoc sp. PA-18-2419. Classification (GTDB taxonomy): domain Bacteria; phylum Cyanobacteriota; class Cyanobacteriia; order Cyanobacteriales; family Nostocaceae; genus Nostoc. The sequence continues at coordinate 111,928 of NZ_SZNH01000007.1, forward strand.
ATACAATGCTGCCCCAGCCACAGCCAGGAAAATTCCTAGAATACTGGCTGAGTTTGCCCCAAAATTTACCTGAGCCAGAACACTGGCTGAGTTCAGCCCAAAATTTATCATTGCTGTTTTCCCAATATCAAATCTATGTTAGCGAGTCACAATTAAAATCACTACTCTAATTAGTCATCATATATTGAAGCTTCAAAGCCTCTAGCAAAGAAGCTCTGAAGCTGTTCACCCAAAAATAAAAAACATGTTTTCTCAGCTACAAATGCCCCTGCACCAAAAACTGCTGCTTTTGGTGCAATTATTTAAGTAGATAGCTGAGAAATCGCTTATAAGAGTCCAAAAGATCTTGTAAGCATTATGAGCGCTGAATTTTATCTTTTTGGCTAATGAAAATCAGAGCTCCTGTTATTGGTACCACAACAATCACAGCACCCCAAAACAGACTCCAAAGAAAATTTGCTAAAGCAGGCGTCATACTTCTCAACCTTTTTTTACACACTTCATCCTAATTTTAATGGTGTAGTACTTTCTTGAGAAGCCTTTGAGTAAGAACTGCCAAACTTGATAATTGCTCTTTGTTAAGTGCTGCTTAGTAAATTCAGTGCTAAGTCCCTCTCTATTCAAATAAAATTGTAATGAGAGTGCTTTACAAAGCTTTAAATTTTTTGGCATCGCCCAAGTGTTTTGTTTATTCACAAATAGCTGCTTAAACCGATGACTGGTGTTGACCTGACTGCTTGGATTCTTGGCCCAGTGTTAGGGCTGATGACATTTTTATTTATATTTCGCATTATTCTCACTTGGTATCCCCAAGTGGATCTGAATCGTTTGCCGTTCAATTTAATAGCTTGGCCTACTGAACCATTTTTAATCCCTTTACGAAAACTCGTCCCGCCCATCGGCGGGGTAGACATTACCCCCATCATTTGGGTTGGTATTTTTAGCCTAATACGAGAAATTCTCTTAGGCCAGCAAGGATTACTAACCATGCTGGCTAATGTGAGTTAAATGTGGGGCATAGGGCATGGGGCAAACAGGGAGTGTAGGAGGGTGGGGAAGAAATCTTACCCCCTCTCTCCCTACACTCCCCACACTTCCCTATCTCCTCATCTTCCCATCTCCCCACTTCCCTACCCGTTCATCTCTTGCACAAAATTTGTATAGATATTACCCTGCAAAAACTGTGGAGTTTCCATAATTTTTTGATGAAACCCGATGGTAGTCGGTAATCCTGTAATTGCACATTCTCGTAGTGCGCGTTTCATGCGGTTAATAGCAGTAGGGCGATCCGCTCCCCAAACAATTAACTTGCCAATTAAGGAATCGTAATAGGGGGGAATTTGGTAATCTGTGTAAACGTGGGAATCAATGCGAACACCTGGGCCTCCAGGGGGAAGATAACCGCTGATCCGTCCAGGAGATGGGCGAAAATCGCGATCAGGGTCTTCAGCGTTAATCCGGCATTCGATCGCATGACCCCGTAAAACTACCTGGTCTTGGGTAAGCTTGAGTCTTTCCCCTTGGGCAATCCGGATTTGTTCGACAACCAAGTCTACTCCAGTAATCATTTCTGTTACAGGATGTTCAACTTGAATCCGGGTATTCATTTCCATAAAGTAGAATTTACCGAATTTATCTAAAAGAAACTCAATAGTTCCCGCCCCAGTGTAGTTAATGAATTGGGCAGCTTTGACAGCAGCTTGTCCCATTTTCTCACGCAGGTCTGAGTCAAGAGCGGGACTTGGAGCTTCTTCTAAAAGCTTTTGGTTTCGGCGCTGAATTGAGCAATCTCGTTCGCCTAAATGAATAACATTACCGTAGTTATCTGCCAAAACTTGAAATTCAATGTGCCGAGGACGTTCAATAAATTTTTCTATGTAAACGCCAGAATTACCAAAAGCTGCTCCTGCTTCCCCTTGGGCTGCGAGGAAAAGTTTGACAAATTCGTCTTCCGAACGTACCAAGCGCATACCCCGGCCACCACCACCTGCTGTAGCTTTAATCATCACTGGATAGCCGATATCCTTAGCGAATTGTAATCCTTCTTGCTCGGATTCTACTAACCCATTACTACCTGGTATTGTCGGAACTCCAGCTTTTTGCATGGTTTCTTTGGCAGTGGATTTATCCCCCATCAACCTGATAGCTTCTGGAGTTGGTCCAATAAAGGCAATATCATGGGCAGCACAGATTTCTGCAAATTTGGCATTTTCTGCCAAAAACCCATAACCTGGATGAATGGCAGTAGCATTACGAGTCAATGCAGCAGCAATGATATTGGGAATATTCAAATAACTTTTACTGCTAGCAGGTTCGCCAATGCAAACTGCTTCATCAGCAAGTTGAACGTGGAGAGCATTACGGTCAACACTAGAGTGAACCGCAACTGTCGCAATTCCCATTTCTTCACAGGCGCGGAGAATGCGAAGCGCGATTTCTCCCCGATTGGCAATTAATATTTTGTCAAACTTCATTTTGGAGTTTCGATATTAGTACCAGCAGATTGACATTTTCTCCCATCTAATTTCTAACAACGCTTTGGCGTTATTTCAAATTATGACAGGAGATTCCCAACCTTCATCTTCACCAAAGTCAAGAATTGGGCTTGCTGCCTCTACGGGTCTTAACTAGATTAACAACATTACTGTTGCCAATGTTGCCAGTTTCCCGAATTGCTTTTCCACTCAAAAGATATGCCGTTTGAGCGACAGCTTTTGTGCTTGACCGTGCTTCTTACAGTAGCTTTACCCTTTTTAATATCACTTGTGCATCTGCGACATTTCTGTCAGCCTGATACCGCCTTGAGGAAATTTATCAAACCCTTCACTGAAATTTTTCTAAACTGAAACTGAGAACTCACCTTACTATAATTAGTTTCTTATGCTATAGTCTATGCTTAGACAACCTACGCGGATGTGGCGGAATTGGTATACGCGCACGCTTGAGGTGCGTGTGGCTTTGCCTTGCGAGTTCGAGTCTCGCCATCCGCATTTTTTGTTTATTTAATCAAGGGTCAACAGTCAAAGGGGCAAAACACCTAAGACGGTTGACCCTTAAATCTACAGTGGAATGAGGAGTAGGGAGGCAAAGAAGTGAGGAGGTGGCCTGATGAGGGAGAAAGTGATTCTTCTTTCCCCCTATTTCCCCATCCTCTGCCCATGCCTAATGACTAATAACTAATGAGTCTAAGGTTTTTTATGCTTTTATAGAGATAGGTGAAGTTTTGTAAAAAATATTGACTATTACTTTTACGCCAACGAACAACTTAACACTGCCACCAGCTTGGCATCGCCTGACTCCGATTTGGCAAGGAGGGGAGGAAGTAATTCAACAAAGTTTGCCTCACACTCAGCTTGCACCAGCTTGGCAATTACTGCTTCTAGGAGACGGTTCGCCAACACGTCACTTAGAATTGCTCACAGGTGAGCCAACAGAAGTGGATGTCATAGATATGTCATTAATTGGCATAAACTTGGATAATGCCCCAGACTTAATAGAAGCTGTACCAGGGCCGCGACTACGGCGACAAGTGTGGCTGCGTACCGCTTCTGGTCAGCGATTAGCCTATGCCACTTCGTGGTGGGAAGCCAGCCATGTAGATGAGTATTTGCAAAATCGCTCATTACCAATTTGGGCGAGTTTAGCTCGTCTCCGCACAGAGTTGTATCGAGATGTGCGAGGAATTTATTATGGTTATTCTTCGGCGCTAGAGTCAGGTTTTAATGTAACGGGGCCTTTCTGGGGTCGCCACTACTTGTTTTGGCATCATGGACAGCCACTTACCTTGATTTATGAAGTTTTTTCACCTTATTTGACTAAATATTTAGGCCCTATGCAGTTGAGTGCTGTGAATGCTCAGGCCAATATTCAAGCCAGGAATGACGCATAGTCAGGAAAAAGCAAGGATTTGGGTAGGTATAGCAGAAACGCAAAATTTTGTGTCTCTACTAAATTTTGCTGATTATAGCAGGAGGTAGTTCGCGTAGCGTGTCGAAGACAAGGCAGGAGGTAAAACATTACTATTCCGAACATCCACGCTTTCAAGATGTTCTAACCTTTAATTCGCTTGTCATAAAAGATTATTTAACTAGAAAAGCCAAATTAAATCTTAATTATTTAATTTTGATGAAAAAATAGCAGTTGTTTGTCAGCAAAAATAACAACTGTTTTTGTTCAAAACGATACAAATTATTAAACGCTATAATTCAACAATATATCTGGGTTACTAAGTAGATAAACATACCCAATATTAGATACGGAATTATTTTAGGTTATATGGAGTCAAGATAACAGATACCACTTCTATAGATATAAGGTAGTGTAGATTACTGATGACTTGCAGCTTTGTCAAGTTAGTTATATTCTCAAAGTGCTTGGAATAACCGATAGAACTATCGAAGATTTTCCTTAGAGGCATCTGTTCAAAGGAAGCGTCCTGCGAAATTCAACAAAGCGTGCTAAAAAAGGTAACTAACCACTAAAACACCGCTTTTGAAACAATAGAAAAATTAATTACGGCATTATCATCAATGTCTAGGGTGGAGAAATTTATGCACTTAGCTGCCCTAAAGAACGAGAAGCTTTTTGGTTGACTGAACCAATCAAGCAAGTAATGAGTTTGCAAGTATGAGGTATTAGGTTTTAATGGCACCGCCTCTTGTGTCTGTTCCTATGAAGAAAAATAAGAAGCCGTTTTTGGTGCTGGCATTATCATCTGCTGGGTTATTAATTGGTGCAGCAAGTGCAGCATATTGGTTGTTCGCCCAAAGACAACCATCTTGGAATGATTTGCTAGTAGGTGCAAATATTATTCCTAGTGATGCTCTGTTTGCAGTTTCCTTAACAACAGATCCTCAGCAATGGCAGAAATTACAGGAGTTTGGGACAAAAGAAACCCAAGCAGAACTAGACAAAAATTTAGTACAGTTGCGCGATCGCTTTCTAACTAATAATGGTTATGACTTCCAGAAAGATATTGCTCCTTGGGTAGGCAATGACGTTACAATCGCAATTCTGCCGTCAAAAACAGTGAGTAAATCTGCACCCAAACCAGTTACCACCAACGAAGATGTTGCTGGCGATCAGCAATCAATGGTAATGGTATTGCCAGTAAAAAATCCAGAAATAGCTAAAAGCATTTTTGCACAACCCAAAACCCTCAAACAAGGCAAATGGGTTGACCGCACTTATGAAGGAATCGCGATTAAACAAAATCAAGGACAACCAGGGGAAAACTTTTCGGCTGCACTGCTGGATACGCGTTTCTTAGTGATAACTGATAGTCTCAAAGCTACACAACAAGCGATTGATACCTACAAAAGTCAAACATCCCTAGCTACAGCAGCAGGCTTTGCAGAAAATTTTCCGAAAATTGCCAATAACCAAACCTTTGCTCAGTTTTATGTAAATGTACCAATAGCAGCAAAGATAGCTGCTGCTTCTCCAAACCATCCTTTACCTGCTCAAGTTTTATCTCAACTGCAAAATAATCAAGGTTTAGCAGCAACGATGACCTTAGAGCCAACAGGAATCCGCTTAAAAGGTGTTTCATGGCTCAATCCTAATAGTCAACGGGTGCTAGCAGTAGAAAACAAAGCTGGAAACATGCAAAGCCGCTTACCAGCAGAAACCTTAATGATGCTCTCTGGCGCTAACTTACAGCGGTTATGGGGAGAATATGTTTTAACATCTCAGGGAAATCCACTATCACCGATCGCACCAGAACAACTGCGAAGTGCTGTAAAATCTATTACCGATTTGGATTTAGATAAAGATTTGCTCAGTTGGATGAAAGGCGAATTTTCGTTATCAGTGATTCCCAATACCCCAAAACAAGATTCACCAGATAATTTTCGTGCGGGTTTGCTGTTCATGGTACATACAAGCAATCGCAAATCAGCTGAAGCATCCATTAGTCAGCTTGATGAAGTGATGAAAAATCAATATCAGTTCCAAGTCCAACCAGGAAAAGTCGCAACTCAACCTGTTGTTAACTGGATATCACCTTATGGCACTTTAACTGCCACCCACGGCTGGTTAGATGGAGATGTGGCTTTCTTTGCAGTGGGCGCTCCCATCAGCGATAAAATTGTTTCCAAACCTGCTAACACACTAGCTAATACTCTTTCCTTCCAGCAAACAGTTCCTACAGAACCAAATCCCACAAATGGTCAATTTTTCCTAGATGTGGAACGAACTGTGAAAAATTTTCCCCTACCAACTGTGATCCCCAATCAACAAACTTTGTTAAGTGCAACCCGCTCAATCGGTATGACATCGGCTGTCAGCGACAGTCGTAGTAACGTTTATGACATTTTTATATCACTCAAGAAAGTGAGTAGATAAAGGAATGTCGAAGATGTGGTTCGATTTGGCGGTAGTTGAACGTAGTCGAAACTCACCAACCAGGAAATAAGGGAGATAAGGGAGAATAATATCATGTTCGGTTGAAGACTTATCATGCGCTAACAGTGGACACTCTGAGGTTCTGACGCCAAGAGATTTTAATCATAAGTAATTATCCGAACTTGATATAATAACTCCTCACCGGAGCAACCCAAACGTCTTTGGCTTTGCTCAGCCTGGAGCTGGTGCGTTGCCCATTTTCCAACAGTTGTTTGCTTTTAGCGTTGCCTTCAGGTAGCAACTGGTTCTCAACACTCCTTATTCCCCATTTTCCTTTAAGCGGATAGGATCGGAACAGTCAAAATCGATATTTTTAAGAATCGACAACAGAGGAGATTTTATGAATCTGGTTGTACTCCAGAACTGGCTGGACAATGCTTCCTTCGCGGTATTATTCCTAACAATGCTGGTGTATTGGGTAGGAGCAGCTTTTCCAAATCTACCTTATCTAGCCGCTTTTGGGACAGCTGGCATGGCGATCACTAATTTGTCTATAGCTACATTATTAGGCGCACGATGGATAGAAGCTGGTTATTTTCCTTTAAGCAATTTGTATGAATCTTTGTTTTTCTTAACTTGGGGAATTACTACAGTTCATCTGATTGCTGAAAATAGTAGTCGTAGCCGCTTAGTAGGAGTTGCTACAGCTCCAGTAGCAATGGCAATTGTTGCTTTTGCTACCCTGACACTACCATCGCAAATGCAAATGTCAGAACCCTTAGTACCTGCTTTAAAGTCAAATTGGCTGATGATGCATGTCAGTGTCATGATGTTGAGTTATGCCGCTTTGATGGTAGGTTCGCTATTAGCGATCGCTTTTCTAATTGTTACTCGCGGTCAAAATATCCAACTACAAGGCAGTTCTGTCGGTAATGGTGGTTATCGCACCAATGGCTACCGCTTGCACAAAGCAACTGAACTTGTTTCTGAATCACCAGCACCCCCTGTGGAAAATAATGGTTTTGCTCGTTTTGAAAGTAGTAGCAACGGTAACGGTAACGGTAATACCGCTGTTTTAGGTTTAGTCACAACAACTCCAATCGCAAATCCCAAATCTCAAATCGAAAATTCACAACCCCTTTCACCCCAACGCCTTAGCCTTGCCGAAACCCTCGACAACATTAGCTATCGCATCATCGGATTGGGATTTCCCCTACTAACAATTGGCATTATTGCTGGTGGCGTTTGGGCTAACGAAGCCTGGGGCTCCTATTGGAGTTGGGACCCCAAAGAAACTTGGGCCTTAATTACCTGGTTAGTGTTCGCAGCCTATCTCCATGCCAGAATTACTCGCAGTTGGCAAGGCCGTCGTCCCGCAATTTTAGCTGCCACTGGGTTTGTTGTTGTTTGGGTTTGCTATCTCGGTGTAAATCTTTTGGGTAAAGGTTTGCATTCTTATGGTTGGTTCTTCTAAAAACCTCATTAAAATAGTGCTAAGTGTTAAGTATTTTTATTAATCACTTAGCACTCCATAACTCATAACTTATTACAACGACTAAATCTATAAAATCATCATTTTATTTCGGATGAACTGCTAAATCTCTGGAAAGTATAGATTTAGTAACAGGAGATTTTTATGGAAGATGGATTCGAGAGACTAAATCACGATGAAGTTGTGTCTATACAACCAGACACTTTTAATAAGTTAAATATTGCTAAAACTTTTAAAGTTCGTGATTTGATTACAGCAATTAAAGATTATATTGGAGCCGAGCAAACAGATGAAGTAAATTTGTATACTCAAGGATTAAATTGTGAAGTTTTGCAATTTAGTACTCAGGGATGGAAAAAAGGAAAAGTTAGACTTGCTTTAGAATTTTGTCCTGAGGGTTCGGAATCACCACTTGATGAAATTTTTCAAAAGCTCAAACAAGTAGAAAATTAAAATAATTCGTAATTCGTAATTCATACTTAAATTATGAATTACGAATTATTTTAAGTAGTGTTTTAGGATGTGAATAAAAGAATTTATATACACTAATACAAAAAAATTATTTGTGTCCATCTGTGGTGAAAAACTCAAAATGGTATGGACTACTTTACATGCAAAAATACATCGCACTATCCGATCGCGCTATTTATTTKAGCGTCATCAAAGGTTATTAGTCGCTGTTTCTGGTGGACAAGATTCTTTGTGCTTAATTAAATTGCTGTTAGATTTACAACCAAAATGGGGATGGGATTTAGGCATTGCTCATTGCGATCATCGCTGGCGTTCAGACTCCCAAGCTAATGCTAATCATGTAGAAAACTTAGCTACAAGTTGGGGTGTATCCTTCTATTTACAAACAGCAAACGAACCGATAAAAAGTGAAGCTGCTGCACGCGATTGGCGCTATCAAGCTTTAAGTGCGATCGCCCAAACTAATAATTATCAATATATAGTTACCGGACACACCGCAAGCGATCGCGCCGAAACTCTTCTCTACAATTTAATTCGCGGTACTGGTGCTGATGGTTTGCAAGCCTTGACTTGGCAACGCTCCCTAACTACAGGCATTATCCTAGTGCGTCCACTTTTAGAAATTACTCGCACCCAAACACAGCAATTTTGTCAAGATTTTCAACTACCAGTTTGGGAAGATTTCACTAATCAAGATTTGCAATATGCCCGTAATCGTATCCGCCAAGAGTTGATACCATATTTACAAGAAAATTTCAACCCACAACTAGAATCAGCCTTAGCCCAAACAGCAGAACTTCTACAAGCAGAAGTGGAATATTTGGAAAAAGCTGCTCAGCAGTTGCGGGAAGAGGCGATGGTCTGGGGCATGGGGCATGAAGAAGAGGACAAGGGGACAAGGAGAATTGGGCACAAGGGGAAAGACTTGTTGCAATTTATGTCCCCACTCCCCTCAACTGTTCCTCTTCCCTTGCGGCTAAATCGTCGGGTATTGCAGAAAGCGCCATTAGCCTTGCAACGTCGGGTGATGCGTCAGGTATTGCAGCAAGTACTAACTAATGCCCCTAGTTTTGAACACATAGAAAAATTAACGGCTTTAATTACAGCGCCAAATCGATCACAAACCGATCCATTTCCTGGGGGTGCGATCGCTCAAGTCCAAGGCGATTGGATCTGTTTAAAATAGTTCCTATCCTAAGTTTATTACTGTTCTTGAATTATCTTACACAGGATTAGATATATTACTCTTGATTAATTTAGGTGATGCTGATGTAATTTTAAGACGCTAACAATTCTGGTTGAGATGTCAAACTTTGAAGAGTATAGCGCATCTGAGCGATCGCTTGGAGTTGATGAGCGCCAGTTTCCTGGAATCGATCCAAAGATTCACCAATTCCTTGGAGCTTTTGTCGTAAGCCGTCTAAAGAATCCTGAATTGGTTGTAGTGCTTCTTCATAAAGATTCACTCGACCACAGCATTGAGCAGTTGCTGTTCTTAGAGATAGCAAGTTTTCCTCGATTGCTTTAAGTTCTTGGTGCTTTTCATCCAAATCGTGGGTTTGATTATCAATCATTCCCTGAGCTAGTTCGATACCAGCACGCATCTGCTCGAGATCACGTTCCAATTTTTGGATTTCCTGTGAATATTGTTGTCGCTGGGTTTCAATTTGTAACAGAATTGGTTCTAAATTAATTTGATTACCTTCTTTTTCCTCAGCAACAATATGTCCTTGCCGCCGCAGCAAGACATTTTGGTGTTGCTTGAGAAACTTTTGATGCTGTAGCATATTGCGGCGTTGTCCCACCAAACTGGAGTTTAGCATCTGATAAAGGTCGTTTTCATCCGTCAGTTCCATTTGCAAATTGATCTGCTCATGGTCAGATGCTTGGTTTATTTTATTTTGTAATTCTTCTATAGCTTCTTGTTTATATTTGAGTTCTTGTTCTTGGTCATGAACAAAACTAGCGTCTATTTCTAATTTATGCTGTAAGTCTTGAACTATTTTTTGTAGTTCTTCGAGAGGCATTTTCTGTAAAGCTTTTACATCAACTTGCCGCCCGAAAACTACATCACCAGATGTTGAAGCCAAAGTGTGAATTTGTTGATATAAATCTTCTTGATTGCGTAACTGTTCTTTAAGTATTTGAATATACTCTTGTTTGGTGTTAAGTTCTGCTGTACTTATTTGCAATTGGGCTGTTTGCTGGACTAGAGAATTTTGGCCTTGTTGCGATGCATTTTGGCGATCGCTCAATATTTGTGACAAGCGCTCAACTTCTTCTTGTTGTTGAGCGATCCCAGTTTTTTGTTGTTGGAGTTGTTCCCAATGTGGAATTAGAATAGCTTGCTGCTTTTCTATTAATTCAAAGGCAAGCTGAAGGTGTTGTGTTACTGTTTCTGTAGCAGGAATGCGACTTGATAAGCGATCAAGTAACTCACTCATCACTCGACTTTGCTCCTCATCCAAAACCGTTCCTTGTTGTAAATCTGCTTGACGCTCCTCTAGCCGACGCTGTTCACCGCGCAAATGCTCCCAAGCACCTTCTAATTCCTGACGGTTGCGCTCAATTTCTGTATGTAAGCGTTCAATCTCCCCGCGGGATGTATCAACTTCTTGTTTTTCTTGCTCTAGTTGTTGCAACTCATCTTCCATGTTTTGCAACTGTTCCAAGCGTGCTTCCATTTCCATTTCACGGCGATTCAACTCTTGCGCCTGAAACGTCAACGATTCTTTCCACTGATCAATCTCATCTTCCTTGAGCTTAAATTTCTCCAATTGGCGAGAAAAATTCTGCAAAATATTGACTAGCGGACGCCCTGCTTCTTGAATTCGCTGCACTTGACGATTCGGATTGAGTTCAGCCAGTACCAAGGCGCCATCATTTAACTTACTTGCGTCCTCACCAGCAATCACTTCTTCCGACACAGTACTCCAATTCTGGTCAGTTCGCTGACAAGCTAGTAGTTTCAGTTCGGTTTTGCCACCACCACTGAGTAAACCACCTTTCTGTTTTTGTACTTCTGCTAAATACAGCACACTGTTAGTCCTTACTGATGCACTTAAAGTTCGTTTTGAATATACCTAAGATAATTCTGTTAACTTGTCTCACCAAACCGAGGCTTAGGAAAACAACAACAGATAAAACTATTTATAGACGCGAAATATTACGTCTTGATATTTATAGAGGCGGCTTGGCCGCGCCTTTATATTCTGTACTGATGACAGTGACGATGACTTCCGTGTTAACACTAGCTTTGTCAAAGTGTATTACGAAAGATTAAGGTTTATAGCTTAATTTCTAACTTGATGAGAACAAGGAATAGGGTAAAAATCTTTCCAATATTCCATAATCAATGACTTAAACAAGAAGTCAGAATTTAGCAATACTTGAAGTGGGGAAAGCAGGTAAGAGAAATAACCTCATGTTCGGTTAAAGATTTATCATTAGGACTGATGCGGGGAAAAAAAGACACTCTGACGCAAAGAAATTTTAATCATAAATAATTATCCGAGCTTGATATCGCTCCTAACTTCTAAATTCAATTACCTGCTCGAAACTCCAAAAATTGACGCACACAATTAATAAATAATATAAATGCAATTATCAGGAGTGTTTTTTAGCTAAATGCAGGGAAATTTAAGTGAAATTGATATTTGCAGTATCTTGCAATTAATTGAGTTGGGACAGCGAACTGGGCAATTATGGGTAGAAGCTCATAGTTACCGTAACAACAAACCTAGTGGAACTATAGTTAGTGAATATACCCTAAAACAACAGTCTTGGTTCGTTTTTTTCCTCAATGGTCAAATTATCTATTGCCAACAAGGGGAAAGTAGCTTATCCAGGATTAGCGATTATTTACGTCATTACCGAGTTGAGATGCAACTTGCCGATAAACAAATTGCCTCCTTATCATCAACCGACGCCCCGGAGTATGCGTATCTTTGGGCACTCTTAGAGCAAAACATCATCAACCCCAAGATAGCTGCTAGTATTATCTACAACTTGGTGCATGAAACCCTGTTTGACCTACTGAGTTTACACCAAGGTAATTTCATTTTCCGTCAAGGTGCGGCACTTGCTCCCCAATTACATACTTTGGAAATTACTTACTTTGTAATAAAAATTACTAAAGAATTACAGGAGTGGAAGCAACTTTATCCACACATTCAGTCTCCCGAACAATTGCCAGTGCTATCTAACAAACTTCAGATAGAGTCGTCGCTACCAGCTGCAACCGTCAATAAACTACAACATTGGGCTGATGGTAAAACATCCCTGCGTCAACTAGCTCGTTATCTCAACCGAGACATTTTGACAGTCGCTAAGGCAATATATCCATACGTCCAACAGAGTTGGCTACAACTAGTATATTCAACGACAAATAAACCAGATACTCACACTGATAACTGGGAATTGAAGAGAAAAAGCAGGGGGCAGATAGTATGTATTGACGATGCGATCGCCATCGGTGAGACTGTAAATTCCATCTTACAAGCACAAGGTTATGAAGCGATCGTTCTCACCAATCCCCTAGAGGCACTTAGTCTAATTTTTCAACTCAAACCCGATTTAATTTTATGTGATATAGCCATGTCCCAATTGGAAGGGTACGAGGTTTGCGCCATGCTGCGACACTCAACAGCATTTCGGTTCACACCGATTATCATGCTTACTGGTAAAGATGGATTTATTGATCGAGTCAAAGCTAGCATGGTTGGCGCAACAGATTATTTAACAAAACCATTTACAGACACTGAATTACTCATCCTTGTAGGGAAGTATATCAATAACCAATGAAAAAAGGCATGGGGCATGGGCCAATTGATTATTTCTCCCTTGTCTTCTCAGTCTATGGGGTATATAAAAATCTAAGACTTGTGGATCTACGAAAAGATGAGGTAAAAGATGTTATCACAGAATGAATCAACTCAGTGAAATATCAATATACAGGAAATTAGTGAAAAACTAAATTTAATTTATACAGTTGATACTTAAGGGGGAATCAGGGAATGTTCCAAATAGGAACGTTACATCAGGAGGTAGATAGACACTTATGAGTACAGTTCTGATTGTAGAAGACAGTATCGCGCAAAGGGAGATGATTACAGACCTCCTGAAAGCAACTGGATTAACGGTCACCCATGCCAGTGACGGATTAGAAGCATTAGAGGCAATTCAAATAGCACCCCCCGATTTAGTGGTATTGGATATTGTTATGCCCCGGATGAACGGCTACGAAGTTTGTCGGCGGTTAAAATCCGATCCAAAAACCCAAAATGTTCCTGTAGTTATGTGTTCTTCCAAAGGCGAAGAATTTGATCGCTACTGGGGTATGAGGCAGGGTGCAGACGCTTACATAGCTAAACCCTTTCAACCAACTGAGTTGGTAGGTACAGTCAAACAACTGCTGCGAAGATAAGGATAAAAGCAATATGGTCAGCAAACCGGACTTTTTAAGTGGCAGTGGTCAAGATCATTTTCGACCAGAATTACAAGTAGAAAGTCCTGAAGGTGAGTTACATTTGAGGTTTTACATTCCCTCGCATCAGGAGTTTGCACTACAAGCAACTGGCATCCGGGAAGTAATTGAATTAAGTCCTGATAGAATCACCCCGATTCCTAATGCTTCTCCTTTACTTTTGGGTACTCTAAATTTACGAGGTCGAGTGATTTGGGTAGCTGATTTGGGGCAATTTTTAGGCGAACCAAGTGCATTAAACACAAATAAAGCTGAAATTCCGGTGATTGCCATTGAAGAACAAGACACAATAGTAGGTTTAGCAGTAGAGGAAATTGGTGGTATGGACTGGCTAGATGTCCAAAATCTCATTCCACCGACTAGTGTTCCAGATACTATGGCTCCTTTTTTACGTGGAGAGTGGGTATTAGGTGCTAAAACTAATCAGTGTCTAAGACTGCTTGATCAAATAGCAATTTTACGGAGTGCGCGGTGGGCAGGATGAAATTGGAGGAGGAAATGGCAGCAAGTATTGATGATTACCAGCCAACATATCAGCAGGCGATGACCGCCTATGTTCAGAGAAATTACGATGTTGCCGCCACTTTAGTTGACCAAGTGGTGCAAACTTTACCAAATGACCCGAACTCCCATTTGTTAAGGGGGCACATCTACTACGTTTTGCAGCAGTACGATGTCGCAAAACAAGAATATCAACAGGTATTACACTTGACTAATGACCCAGAAATTATTGGTTTTGCTAATAATGGAATTGAAAATATAAATCAATACCTAGAGTCATTTGGTGGTCAGGTTGATACATCCACAAGCCAAAAGCAAATAAATTCCCTAGATATATCTGATGCGCTGACATATGGCAAAGAAGAATTGGCTGCTAATGAGGAATTTGACAGCACAAACTTGGATTTGAACTTTTTTGAAGATAATTCTTCAAGTGAAAAACTATCTTCAAATAATCCTTTTGATATACCTACACAAGACAATGTTAGTACAGAAAAAACATCAGATTCTGCTACAATCTTTGGCGAAGATCCTTTTGCTTTAAATGAAGAATTAGAGGACCCAGAGTCGAATAGCAGCAGTGGGGAGGAAAAAACAGAATTAGAGTTACCTGCTTTCTGGCAAGAAGATACCTCGGAAGAAAGCCTAGAAGAATCATTAGTGAATAGTCATTTTACAGATAATGAAGTAAATTCTACTAACGAAAATTCAGCTATTAACAATCATAATTTTTTATCTTCTAATTCACAAACTGGTAATACTAAAAATAATTTTACTGATTTTTTTAGTGAGTCACAATCTGAAAATTATAGTGCTGGAAGTTTAGAGAATAAGCAGCTTAATTTTGAAGATGAAACTTTACTGATTGTTGAAAAAGAACTAAGCAATCAGTCTCCAACCAAAGACTTAGGATATAACACTCAAGAGAATTTGTCACCAACCAAACCTAAGAATTGGTTAGAACAAAAAGATTTGGATGCAGACTCAGAATTTCAACCAAATTTTTCTGATGATATATCTTTTGACAAAAATTTAATTTTGGACAAAAAGCAGTTTAAATCAGTTGAGTTATTAGAGCAAAATAACTTTGATGACGATGAAAGTTTTGATATAGAAGCATTTGAGTCTGCCTTTGGATCAGATAACATCACTTCTGATGAAGACTTAAGCAATGTACTGAGTCGAGAAAATTCTAAGAGCAATATAGAATTTTTAGATGACTTTGAAGAATTTGATGATTTAGGTAATATTCCAGGGTTTGACTTAATCGAAGGAGATGCTGATTTTGCTGATGTGGCAATGCATTCTGCCGTAGCAGAAACTACTGGTACTGGACGCCCTCAAATTGTGGAGGCTTTTATAAGTAATGCAGCAGATCGCGAAGAGGAACTATTTACAATTACTGGTTCACACGAACCAGTTCCAGTTTTTACTCATCAAACAGATGCCTCGAAGCTAGAACCGAATGTCAGCGTTGAGCAAGGCTGGTTAGCACCATTAGAAAATGCCCCCATACAAAGAAAGCAATGGCTAATTGCTGGGACTGTGGGTATTGCCTCGGCACTGGTTGTAGCCGCAGTCAGCTTTGTCGCCACCACATTTTCTCCACCTCAACAAAGGGAAAGTGTGCGAAACACAGGTTGGGCAATGGCACTAGCAGCCGGACTGACCGGTTTTACTACCGCAGGGTTGATGGGGAATCTCACACTCAAGCAAATTCGCCGCACAACCAAGGATTTGCAAACTCAGTTTGAGGCTGTACGTCAAGGAAACTTGAATGCTCAAGCCACAGTGTATTCCGAAGATGAATTGGGGCACTTAGCTAGTGGCTTTAATGAAATGGCGCGAGTAATTTTCACGACCACAAATGAAGCCCAACGCAAAGCCGATGAACAAGAGGAAGCTAAGGAAAATCTCCAACGTCAGGTAATTCGCTTGTTGGATGATGTGGAAGGAGCTGCCAGAGGTGATTTAACAGTCCAAGCTGAAGTCACAGCCGACGTACTAGGAGCCGTAGCCGACGCCTTTAACCTGACAATTCAAAACCTGCGGGATATTGTCCAACAGGTAAAAGTGGCAGCTAAGGAAGTAACCAAAGGTGCAACTAACTCGGAAACTTTTGCTAGAGCCTTATCTAGTGATGCTTTACGCCAAGCAGAAGAGTTGGCAGTCACGCTGAATTCTGTACAGGTGATGACCGACTCGATTCAACGGGTAGCAGAGGCGGCGCGGGAAGCCGAAACTGTCGCCCGCGATGCGAGTACGATCGCTCTCAAAGGTGGCGAAGCAGTAGAAAATACTGTGGCGGGGATTTTAGAAATTCGCGAAACCGTTGCCGAAACAACTCGAAAAGTGAAGCGGCTGGCGGAATCTTCCCAAGAAATTTCTAAAATTGTGGCGTTGATTTCTCAGATTGCTTCCAGAACTAACTTGCTGGCACTCAACGCCAGTATTGAGGCGGCAAGGGCAGGAGAAGCTGGACGCGGCTTTGCAATTGTCGCTGATGAAGTGCGCCAGTTAGCAGACAAATCTGCCAAATCTTTGAAGGAAATTGAACAAATTGTCATGCAAATCCAAAGCGAAACAGGCTCCGTAATGACCGCGATGGAAGAAGGTACGCAACAAGTAATTAAAGGCACAAAATTGGCAGAAGAAGCCAAGCGATCGCTCGAAAACATCATTCAAGTGGCAAATCGGATTGATATTCTAGTGCGTTCTATCACTACCGATACTGTGGAACAAACGGAAACCTCCCGCGCCGTTGCTCACGTAATGCAATCAGTAGAACTCACAGCCCAAGAAACTTCCCAAGAAGCACAGCGAGTTTCCGGTGCCCTACAACACCTAGTAGGTGTATCTCGTGACTTGATCGCTTCTGTGGAACGTTTCCGAGTGGAAACCCTTGAAACTAGATAAATTGTCATTAGTCATTTGTCCTTTGTTATCTGCCAATGACCAATGACCAATGACCAATGACCAATGATTAATGATTAATGACTAATGACTCTTGACTAAAAAACTATGCTGCCGGAACAACAACAGCGGATTTTAGGTTACTTTATCGAAGAAGCCAGAGACCACCTAAATACTATAGAGCAGGGGTTGCTGAATCTAGAGAGTACCCTCAACGACCCGGAAATGATTAGCGAAGTCTTCCGGGCGGCTCACTCTATCAAAGGAGGAGCGGCAATGCTTGGATTGACAAGTATCCAGCATACATCGCACCGTCTGGAAGATTGTTTCAAAGTTCTTAAAGAACATCCGGTTCAGATTGACCAAAAGTTAGAGTCTTTATTCTTAGGTGTCTCTGATACCCTCAAAGCACTGTTAGAGCATTTGAGTGCGCCATTTGGTCTTTCTGAAGAGACAGCTAATACACTGATGTCAGAAACCGAGCCTGTCTTTCAGTGGCTAAATGAGCATCTAGAACAACTTGTACAACAAGGAAACAGTGGAGTAACCACTCCCTGTGCAACAGAAGTGACTGGTTCTATAGAGAATGTCTCCACACTCACAGAACTTTTTCTACGGCGAGATATTCCCAGTTTGGCAGAAGACGCCCATCAGGAATCTATAGAAAAAGATATTTCTGTAGTACCTCAGGAGGTGTTATCGTCAGCCAACGCCAAAGAAAATCAAAATTGGAGCGAGTTTCAAGCCCAAGTACTACAAATACTGCGGCAAATGTTGCAACTGTTTAAGCAAACAACAACATCTTCAACTCGCCAAAACCTCGAGGAATGCTGTTACCAGTTGGTCAAACTTGGGTTAACTTGGAATTTATCCAAGTGGTGCGGTTTGTGTGAAGCGGCAGCCAGTGCGATCACCAATCCTCAAAACACTTATCTAACTTTAGCTAAAATCGTCATCACCGAAATCAAGCAAGCTCAAGAATTAGTTTTGCAAGATAGGGAAGCAGAAATTGCAATCAGTCAACAACTAGAAGCACTTTTGAACTTTGCAGAAATTGAGTTGTTAGAAATTCCCTTTAATTTAGTTGACGAACAGTCTCCACCAAAGCCAATTTCTCAAAAAATTGAAGAAACCGAACACTTAGCCATCACTAACTTATCTGAGCCAATTGAAGAATTTAAGCTAGACGACGATATCAATGAATACCCATCTTTAGAGTTACAACAAATATCACTAAACGCTACACCTGTAACTAACTTCACTCTTATTCCACATGAGGAAGTGCATCCAATCAGTAAGAATCTTGACCCCAATGGCCCAGAGGTAGGAATAGCTGAGTTAAATACCTTGGCTGATTTATTTGAAGGTGAAACTCCTGACTTAGATGAAAATTGGCAACAAGAAGAAACTTTAGATATTACTGTTACTAATGAATTAGGAATTGATTTCAGCAGCAGTGAAACTAACGATAGCGATTTATCAGATTTACTTTCATTCGATGAAGATACTGATAACGAGCAGCAAACCACAATCACAGCTAATACAGAAGATTTATCTTTATTATTTGGTGAGAACTTTATAGAAAAAGAAAATTATGATCTGCAAAATCAACAAACATCTCCTCTGACTAAAGAGTTAAATGATATCACTATAGATAACCTAGATTTCGACTCTTTTTCTGCCGAAATATATCAAATTTCTGACAGTTTTATTAACACAGAGCAGCCCTCTTTAGATATTGACCAAAAGAATGACAACGAAAACGATGTGCTTGCAGATTTGTTGGCACTGACACTAGATGATGACAATGAACTTTTAATTACAGGCGAAATAACTGAACCAGAAAATGAGGCGTCAGCCAGTATAAAATTATCTAGCAATCAAGAAAATAGTCTTGATAACTTATTTTTAGAAACTGAAAATAGAAATTGGGTAGAAGAAATTACCTCTAGTGATTATATAGAATTAACTCAGCCAAAAGACTTGTCTTTAGACAACTTATTTGGTGATGATATAGAAGAAAATTCACTACTAGCCACAAGTGATTCAAAACTTAGTGATTTATTTGATATATCTCTGGAAACAACAACTGAACTTTCTCAACCAGAAGATGATTTTAGTAACTTCTGGAATCAAGAAACTACAGGAAAACCAGAAAATGAATTCGATTCTATAGTTGAAAATAATTTACAAAATACATTAGAAAAAGATTTATTCATTGGAATTGATAATGATATTTTTACTGAAAGTCAAGAGTCTATAGCTTCTTATGACAACAGTTTTGATCTAGACAATTTTAATTTAAATTTTCCAGAAGATGAGCAATTAGATATATTATCATCTGATTATGGAGATGATTTATTTGAGGATTTAGCACCAAAAAATTTGACAATTTATCCTGAAATTAGCCAGAGCGAAGCTTTAACCAGTCTTGAAGGGTCATCAGCTACATTAGAAGATTCAGTTCCATTGTTCGGGCAACATCCTGTAAAAGAGGAAATTCATAATTTATCCCAACAGCCAGAAACTGTAGATTTTATTCCAGAATTTACTAATCAACCCTCAGAGATATCTACTGTTGATTATTCTCAAACATCTTCTGATGTCGAACTTAATTCCTTTAGTTCTTTTGATAAAAATTTACAATTACTGTTTGAGGATGTAGCCATTCATGACTCCACCTACATTCAGATGGAGATTACAGATGATGTGGTGGACGAACTATCGACTCCAGAAACTTTAGAATTAGCCCAAGCACAGTCAGGTGATTTGTTCGGCTCTTTTGATGAGAATATACAACTGCTGTTTGAGGATGTAACCATTCATGACTCCACCTACATTCAGATGGAGATTACAAATGATGTGGTGGACGAACTATCGACTCCAGAAGCTTTAGAATTAGCCCAAACACAGTCAGGTGATTTGTTCGGTTATTTTGATGAGAATACACAACTGTTGTTTGAGGATGTAGCTATTCATGACTCCACCTATATTCAGATGGAGATTACAGATGATGTACTGGATGAACTATCGACTCCAGAAACTTCCACTTCATTGCAAAGAAATCTAGAAGTTTTAAATACTGAAAATTATAGTTTAGAAGCGGCTTTAGAGTTTGCAGATAATGCAGCTTTGGAAAGTACAGAGCTAAGTTTAAAAAATAATTTATTGCTGAGAGAAACTCCTTTATTAGAAGTAGAAGTAAATAGCATAGTCGAAGAATTATCAACTGTAAATGAATTTG
Source organism: Nostoc sp. PA-18-2419 (assembly GCF_005869855.1). Taxonomy (GTDB): domain Bacteria; phylum Cyanobacteriota; class Cyanobacteriia; order Cyanobacteriales; family Nostocaceae; genus Nostoc. The sequence goes on from NZ_SZNH01000007.1 coordinate 132,379, forward strand.
CACAAACGATTATTCAAGTAACTGTAGAAATAGATAAAAACTTAGACAAAAATTTAGTAACTGCACCACTACCAACGTTAGAAAATGCTGTTGGCGTAACTGAAGAATCGACAGTCACAGAAATTATTGAAGTAGTTACTCTAGAAGATGACTTTGCAAACTTAGAAGCATTACTAAAAGAGGAAGTACCACCTGCTAAAGCTAAGGAGATACCAGAAGTAGATTTTGCTGCTCTAGAAGAATTGCTAGGTACGGATAACAATCAAGCTGCTGTATCTAGTGCCCAGCCATCAACTCAATCAATCTCAGCCAAAAATGCTGCTTTCTCACCACGCATAGATGAATTTAGCGACTTGGAAAAGTTGCTGGCAGAAGCGGATCAAACAATATCACACTCGGCACTGACAAAATCGAATACGAATAAAACTCCACGTCCCTCTAGTCGTCGTGCTGCGAGATTTGAAGAAACAATGAAGGTTCCAGTGAAGCAACTGGACGATATGAGTAATTTAGTTGGCGAGTTGGTGGTAAATCGCAACACCTTAGAGCAGGATCACGAACGGCTGCGACAATCACTAGATAACTTGCTGATTCAGGTACAACAACTCTCGGATGTGGGAGCAAGGATGCAAGAGTTGTACGAGCGATCGCTCTTAGAAGCTTCTCTGTTGGCTGGACGCAAAGCCAAAGACTCTGGCTTCGATTCCCAAGACTCTAATTCTGACAGAGGTTTTAGCGAGCTAGAAATGGATCGCTTTACTCCTTTCCATACATTGTCCCAGCAAATGATTGAGCGCATTGTACGGGTACGTGAGTCGGCTAGTGACATTGATTTTGTCACCGAAGAAACTGAACGAGTAGCACGGCAATTTCGTCAAGTAACCACCCAGCTGCAAGAGGGACTAACAAGAGCGCGAATGGTCCCTTTTGCCCAAACTATTGATCGCTGGCGGCGGGGTGTACGTGACAATGCCATTAAGTGTGGCAAACAAGTAGAGTTGGTAATTGAAGGTGGCGATACTTTAATTGACAAGATGATTTTGGATCATCTTACCGATCCGCTAACACACATGCTCAATAATGCGATCGCTCACGGTATTGAAACGCCAGAACAAAGGCAAGCTGCTGGTAAGCCACCTGTGGGAATTATTACTATCCGTGCCTTTCACCAAGGTAACCAGACTGTAATTTCTGTGGGCGATGACGGCGCAGGTATCGATCCGGCAGGCGTTAAGGCTAAGGCAGTCAAAATTGGTATGATTACGGAAGCCCAGGCAAAAACTATCTCTCGCCTAGAAGTCTACGACTTACTATTCCACTCTGGTTTTAGCATCAAAGACCAAGCAGACGAAATTTCTGGTCGCGGCGTAGGTATGGATGTAGTGCGATCGGCAATTAGCGAAATTCGGGGCACAGTAAACACTGATTCTGCAATTGGCAAAGGAACCACTTTCACCATTCGTTTGCCACTGACTTTGAGTATTTGTAAAGCTCTGTGTTGTGTCTCCGATAGAGCCAGAATTGCCTTCCCAATGGACGGCGTAGAAGATACCCTCGATATCTCAGTCAAAAATATTCAACATAACGCCAATGGGCAATCATTTATATCTTGGCGCGATACTCTGCTGCCATTCCGACCTTTGAAGGAACTTTTAACCTTTAATCGTCAAATTACTCGCGGTAATGTGTATGGCGGTAACCGAGATGATGATATGGTTTCTGTGGTTGTGGTGCGATCGGCAAATACTCTAATTGCCTTACAGATTGACTTGGTGTTAAGCGAACAAGAAATTGTAATTAAGCAATTTGAAGGCCCGGCACCTAAACCTATAGGTGTAGCAGGTGCTACAGTTCTCGGTGATGGTCGGATTATGCCCATCGCTGACGTGCTAGAAATTATTGACATCTTCCAAGGACGAATTTCTACACAAGTTGGTAGCAGTTCTTGGCAACAAAAAACTACTCCTACAGACACTCCCGCTACTAAGATTGACCCAACAGTGCTAATTGTCGATGACTCAATTACAGTCCGAGAATTGCTCTCTCTAACATTCAGCAAGGCAGGTTATCGTGTAGAACAGGCGCGTGACGGTCAGGAAGCTTGGGATAAACTCCGCTCCGGTTTGCCTTGCGATATCGTTTTTTGCGACATCGAAATGCCCCGTTGCGATGGTCTGGAGTTACTCTCTCGCATCCAGAAAGACTCTAACCTCAACCACCTACCGATCGCAATGCTCACCTCACGAGGTGCAGACAAGCACAGACAAATGGCAGTTCAACTCGGTGCAAGTGGCTACTTTACCAAGCCTTATCTCGAAGAAGCGCTATTGGAAGCTGCGGGGCGGATGGTCAAAGGAGAGAAACTTGTTAGCTAAACGAACTAAGCTTTGGCTACGATTCGGTATGTTTACTAGCAGCATTCAATCAAGCATTAATACAGGTATATAGAAATCCGCATAAAGGTTTAGTTTGCCAGGAAGTATCAAGGTATTAAGTTTTGCTTTTAATTCAATTTAGTAGTACTATTGTTCTATAGGTGAAAATAGCACGTATTCGCCCCGGCTTCTGACGGGGCTTTTTATTTTAGAACGATTATAATTTTTGTTAGCCCTGTGATTTATCCCAAAATTGGTTGGAGATTTAAAATAAAATCTGGAAGAACATCTTCACCAGATAAACTTGTGGGGAACTGTAAAACTTCTGGTGCTTGATGAGGACGATAATTTTCTACTTGTTTATCTTTAGGATTAATTAACCAACAGAGTTGTAAGCCATTTGCTAAGTATTCGTGCATCTTAGCTTGAGCATCTTCCAAATCATCAGTTTCAGAAATTAATTCCACGGCAAAATCTGGACACAAAGGGATAAATTTCTTTGTTTGTTGTAGCGTGAGAGCATTCCATCTTTCTATCTTTATCCAAGAAGCATCGGCGGAACTAGTTGCACCATTAGGAAGTTTAAAACCAGTGGAAGAATCAAAGGCTTTACCTAAATTATTTTTGCTGTTCCAAAACCACAGTTGTCCTAATAAATCAAAATTACGATTACCAGTTTCTCCTCCTGTGGGTGGCATAATTACTAGTTATCGTTGAGCCGTTAATTCTAAACGCAAATCTTGATTGACAGCAATAATCTGTTCAAATTCTTCATCTGTAAATTGAAGATTAGGGGGTAAGTGTAGAGTTAAAGTCATAATTAATTCGTCTCCATTCAGCACAATTACTTTACTAGCCATTCGCAAATAACAAAGTGCGAAGTCAGCAGCATCAACTCCCGGCGAACAGAACTTTGTAACAAAGGAGTAATGATAGTCTTAACCAAACAATCTGCAACTTTGGTACACATTAGCTTAGTATATACTCCAAATCTTGGGTCTATCTTTGTAATATGTAAAATAGTACTTTTAACCTGATATTATGTCGTCTGAAAAATCCCTCGCCTACCCACCCAGTCATAAGAGCAATCAAGTCGATCACTACCACGGTACTTTAGTTACAGATACTTACCGTTGGTTGGAAGATCCTGACTCCCAAAAAACAAAGACTTGGATTGAGTCACAAAATCAAATCACTTTTGGCTACTTGAGTGAAATTTCTGCTAGAGAAAAAATTAAACAACGCTTGACTAAACTTTGGGATTATGAAAAATACAGTATCCCCTTTAAAGAAAGTGAGCAATACTTTTATTTCAAAAATGATGGACTACAAAATCAAAGTGTCCTCTACACTCTAAAATCTCTTGATGCTGAACCTAGAGTTTTACTCGACCCTAATAAACTCTCAGAAGATGGTACTGTTGCGCTTTCAGGGTTGTCTATTAGTGAAGATGGTAAACTTTTAGCATACGGTATCTCCACATCTGGTTCTGATTGGCAAGAGTGGAAAGTCCGGGATATCGAAACTGGAAAAGACTTAGAAGACCACTTGGAGTGGATTAAATTTTCTGGTGTATCTTGGACACACGATAGGCAAGGTTTTTTCTATAGTCGCTACGATGAACCAAATGAAAAAACTCAATTAGAAGATGTTAATTATTATCAAAAACTCTACTATCATCAACTAGGTCAATCTCAATCAGAAGATATACTAATTTACCATCGTCCTGATCAAAAAGAATGGGGTTTTAGTGGCGATGTTACTGAAGATGGACACTATTTGATAATTTCAGTTTGGCTAGGAACTGATTCCAAAAACTTAGTTTTTTACAAAGATTTGACTAATCCGGATGCTGAAGTTGTAGAACTAATTAATGAATTTGAAGCTGATTATAGCTTAATTGATAATGATGGTAGTGTCTTTTATTTTCGTACAGATTTAAATGCACCACGAGGCAGATTAATTGCTATTGATACAAAAAAACCTACTCCAGAGAACTGGCAAGAAATTATTCCTCAGTCAGCAGAAACTCTAGAAAGTATTGGAATACTCAATAACCAATTTGTTGTTGATTTTTTGAAAGATGCTCATACCCAAATCAAAATTTTTGACCTCAAGGGTGAATTGATCCGCGAGGTAGAATTACCTGGACTCGGTTCAGCAGGTGGCTTTGGTGGTAAGCGTGATGATACTGAAACTTTTTATAGTTTTACCAGCTTTACCACACCAGGGACTATCTATCGCTACGATATGGTAACGGGAAAAAGTGAGGTTTTTCGTGAGCCAAAGGTAGATTTTAATCCTGATGATTACGAGACAAAACAAGTCTTTTATCAGAGCAAAGATGGTACTAGAGTACCGATGTTTATCACTCACAAAAAAGGCATTAGATTAGACGGAAATAATCCGACATATCTTTATGCTTATGGTGGTTTTAATGCCTCAATGACACCTGGTTTTTCTGTGAGTGTGTTGGTGTGGATGGAAATGGGTGGTGTGTATGCAATGCCGAATTTACGTGGTGGTGGTGAGTATGGTGAAGAATGGCATCAAGCAGGAATGAAGGAGAAAAAACAGAATGTTTTCGATGATTTTATTAGTGCAGCTGAGTGGTTAATTGCTAATAAGTATACTAAAACTGATAAGTTGGCGATCGCAGGTGGAAGTAACGGCGGCTTGTTAGTCGGTGCTTGTATGACACAGCGTCCTGATTTGTTTGGTGCAGCTTTACCAGCAGTTGGCGTGATGGATATGCTGCGGTTCCACAAATTTACTATTGGCTGGGCTTGGACTTCCGAATATGGTTCGCCGGATAATCCAGAAGAATTTCCTGCACTCTATGCTTATTCACCATTGCACAATCTCAAACCAGATACAGCTTACCCCGCAACCTTGATTACTACAGCCGACCATGACGATCGCGTTGTCCCTGCTCATAGTTTCAAATTTGCCGCAGCTTTACAAGCAAATCACCTTGGTAATGCGCCAGTATTAATCAGAATTGAGACTAAGGCAGGACATGGAGCAGGTAAACCCACAGCTAAAATTATCGAGGAAGCCGCCGATAAATGGGCTTTTTTGGTACGTACTTTAAATGTTGAAGTTTAGAAGAATACAATCTTAAAACAGAAGTCATAATTCAGAATTCAGAATGTAATCTGTGGGAATTTAGACTTGCCTTTTAGAAGCACCAGGGACTTCCAATTAAAAAATATTCTATCGATAGGGTAGGCAGGGGAGCAGGGAGCAGGGGGGAGATAAAAATATCACCTGATTGAATTGGATAATTTATTTTTTGGAAGTCCCCACCACAAATTTTTCAAATTTGATGAAGTGTTTCACAGTTTATTCACCAGTTGTACTTAGGTAAATTCTGAATTATGACCGCTAATTCCTTGGTTATTCTCGTTAAATTAATGATTATAGGGAAATATTATCTATCAAATAGTTAAAAATTGGTAAGGATAAACAATCACAAAATCTACCTTGAAAAGTGAAGTAAATACAGTTAAATTATTATGAGTTCAGGAAAAAGAAAATATTCTTTTGATTAAGGATAATAGCCCAAACTATTTGTTTTAAAAATTATCTCTAAATTATTTATTAACTATATTTCAATAGTGAATCAAAATTATCGCTATTTGATTCAAAATATTATCTATTTTACAAATATCCTAATAGTTACATTCATGAAATATAAGAACTTGATAGCTCACGTTTCAAAGTTTTTATATTAGGATGATTACGAGGCTCAATCTTTGAACGTTCAAAACAACGCTCTGATTTCTTTACAAAAGAAATTATATTTTATCAACTTGAATTTTTCATTTTCCACTGCTTATGAAGCCACGCGCATACATGCTTATCGGATTTTTGCTGAGTATTCTCCTAAGTTTAGTGCCGTTTTCAGGCAACTTTACCATTGGAGCAACACCAACAACCACCACACCCGTATCTGCGCTCTCATTCACCCAAGGAGTGCAAGAAACCGTATTGGACAATGGTTTAACTGTGCTAACTAAAGAAGTCCATACTGCTCCTGTAGTTAGCGTGCAAGTTTGGTATAAAGTTGGTTCACGCAATGAGGTTAAGGGACAAAATGGTATTTCCCACCAGCTAGAACATTTGATGTTCAAAGGCACAACCGACCGTCCAGTACAGTTTGGCAGGTTATTTAGTGCCTTGGGTAGCCAGTTCAACGCCTTCACGAGTTATGACGAAACAGCCTATTTTGGTACAGTGCAGCGAGACAAACTCGAAGCATTGCTGACGCTAGAAGCTGATCGCATGGAAAATGCTTTAATTGGGGCTGAGCAACTCACAAGTGAAAAGCGAGTAGTAATCTCTGAATTACAAGGGTACGAAAATTCACCTGAGTATCGTTTGAATCGGGAAGTTATACGAAATGCTTTCCCCAATCGAGCTTATGGCTTACCAGTAGGAGGTACAAAAGCTGATGTCGAAAAATTTACGTTAGAACAGGTGCGGAATTATTACCAAACCTACTACAGCCCAGAAAATGCCACCTTGGTAATTACCGGGGATTTTGCCACACAACCTGTACTGAAAATTGTCAAAGAAACTTACGGAAAATTGGCAAAAAGAGGACACAGGGACACGGAGAGTTCATTAACAGCGTCAGCGCGTCCCCCACTGCCTGCATCTTCCTCCGGTGTTAATCAAAAAGCACCCATTGTCCTCAAGCAACCTGGAAGTGCAGCACTATTACAAGCGATGTATCCTCTGCCAGATATCAAGCATCCTGATGTTCCAGCAATTGATGTGATGGATGCCATCCTCACAGGTGGACGGAGTTCTAGGCTTTACCAGGCTTTGGTGGAATCTGGACTCGCTAGTTCAGCTAGTGGTGGTGCTGCGGAACTCATTGAGCCAGGTTGGTATGAAATTAATGCTACAGCGGCTCCGGGTCAACAGTTAAGCAAAATTGCTCAGGTACTCCAGGAATCTTTGACAAAACTGCAACAGCAGCCAGTGACCCCAGAAGAATTAAGCCGAGCAAAGACGCAACTGCAAGCCTCATACATATTGGGTAACCAAGATATTACTAGTCAGGCCAACCAACTAGGATATAACCAAACTGTAGCGGGGGATTATCATTTTATTGAAAAGTATCTAGCTGCGATCGCCAAAGTTACTCCAGCCCAAATACAGCAAGCAGCTAAAACTTACCTGAATCCAGCTAAACAAACCATTGGCTACTTTGAGCCGACTCAACCAGATGGTCAACCAGGAGCCTCTAGTGCTGGTTCTAGTCGCACTGTGGAGAATTTCAGCCCTGGTAAACCTGTAGATCCAGCAGAACTGGCTAAATATCTACCACCTGCCACATCAACTACAGATTCCACCAAACAATCGCTTCCAGAAGAGTTTACCTTAAATAATGGGATGCGGGTTCTGCTGTTAAGCGATCACAACGTTCCTACTATTAATCTCAGCGGTAAAATTGATGCTGGTAGTGAGTTTGACGGTAATCAAAAAGCTGGATTAGCGAGTCTAACTGCAATCAACTTAATGAATGGAACGCAGACTAAAAATGCTCTCACCCTAGCAAAAACTTTAGAAGACCAAGGAGCCGGTTTGGACTTTGGCGCTAGCCGCGAAGGCGTAAATATCAGTGGTGAGGGCTTGTCAGCAAACCTGCCAATTTTGATTCAAACTTTAGCAGATGTTTTACAAAAAGCGACTTTTCCCGGTGACCAGTTAGAACTGAGTCGACAAAGGGCACTCACCAGTCTCAAAATCCAGCTAGATGACCCCAGTGGTCTGGGACGACGGGTATTTCAACAGGCAATTTACCCAGAAAATCATCCATTCCACAGTTTTCCTACAGAAGAAAGTTTAAAAAGCATTACTCGTGATGATTTGCTTGGCTTCTACCAAACACATTACCGACCGGATACCACAACCATCGCTTTAGTGGGAGACTTCCAGCCAGATAAAGTCAAAGAATTGCTCAATCAGGTATTTGGCAAATGGCAAGCCACAGGTAAGCCGCCTGTTCTAAAAGTGCCGTCCGTAGCATTGCCGCAAACTTCGACACGTTTAAATAAGGTAATTCCTGGTAAGGCTGAGGCTGTGACCTACATCGGCTACAACGGCATTTCCAGGAAAGACCGACGTTTTTATGCAGCATTAGTGCTGAATCAAATTTTGGGTGGTGATACATTAGCAAGCCGCTTGGGTACGGAAGTGCGCGATCGCCAGGGTTTAACCTACGGTATCTACAGTGCTTTTGCCGCCGGAATTAATCCCGGCCCCTTCTTAATTCAAATGCAGACTGCTCCTGGAGATGCCCAAAAAGCGATCGTCAGTACTGTTGCTTTACTCAAACAATTACGCGAACAAGGAGTTACTGAAGCTGAATTAAACGCAGCAAAACGCTCAATTACTAACAGCTACCCTGTGGATTTAGCCAATCCTAGTAATGTTTCTAGCATCATTTTGGATAATGCAGCCTTGGGACTTCCACGCGCAGAAATTATCGAATTTCCCCAACAAATTCAGGCAATTACTATGACTCAAATCCAACAAGTAATTCAGGATTTAATTAAGCCAGAAAATCTAGTAATTGTCACCGCTGGTCTTGGAGATACTGTGCCCAAAGGTAAATAAAACAGTTAAGAAGTGGGGAGTGCTCAGTTATATCATGTTTGGCTAATCACTTATGATATATCCGAAGCGAGTGTAACGAGTTGGGAATAAGCAATCACTTTATCTATGCGATTGCTTCACTTCCTACCCTACAGGAACGCCAGGAGCGAAGGGAATCACAAGTATTTACCCGAACATGATATTAGGAGCAAAGTCAAACACTCCAACTACAAAAAAATAGAATTTTTAAGCCTCTCCCTGTTTCGGGGAGAGGTATGGAGAAGAATTCTTGATTTTTCTGATATGGAATACAAGAGATGTCCTTTAAGATTAGAGTGCTGAAGAATACATCCATCAGAATATTGAGTGGTTATTTATCTATCTAACGAAGGAATTGAGAAAGATATTATCAAGACAAAATAAACAGATATTCCGATCACCTGACGAACTTTAACTCCATATTCCCCCATTTCTTTCTAGTAATGGGGAATTTTTTTAAAAGCTACCAAAGTAGAATTCTGATGAAATATTTATCTGTCTTTAGGAGGAATAAGATAAAGTTGATAAATAATAAAAACTTAGATAGCCCGATTACCCTACCGGACTTTAGTTTTAGCTCTCCCCATGTTTTTATCTAACAGGGGAGAGTTTATTTGAAAAAGTTAAAATTCAGAATTGATATGAAGTTTAATATAATTTGTATCTTCATTTATTACATTTTATGTTGAATTATTACACTTTGAAGTTGTATAATCACTCCCTAAGTTTGTTGAACTTTAACAGTTAACAATTAATATAAAAAGATATACAAGTTAAATGCAAGGATAGCTGATAACTATTCTTCTTTCTTGTCTTCAACATTAGTTATTTTAGGATTTTGCATGAGAATATAGTTTTGTTGATTCTGGTGTTCTTCTTTCTTCTCTTGTACAACTTGAGTGGCATATACTTCCACATCTAGCTGAATAATATTTTCTACTTGACCTGCAAAAAAATTAAAAGCCTGTTCGTGACTTGTATAATTCTGATAAGGGCCTGTCAACTGAGAAAATTGCCATCCTTGGGTTTTTAAAGATTCCACGGTGCGGCGATAGTGTCGCCAGCGTTCTCCATAGTGAAAAAATTCTTCAATGGCAGCACTAATAGCAACTAATTGACTGAGCGCAAAAGTTGAGCCAATAATTAAATTTCTGGGAATCTTAATTTCAGAAGTAGTACTAATATTTAGACTGACTAATGCCGGGAGAATTACACCACCAATAATGGTTGTTAATCGCAAAAAATAATAGCGATCGCGTGCTAAATTCGCCTTACCTTCCATCCAAAGTACTTGGTCTAACCAGCGCGAGCGCAAAAAATGTCTTTGCACGTCGCCTAAGTTCATGCCTACAAATAATTTGTGAAAATCTTCCTTTAAAAATTCTTGATAACTATCTTTTTTTGCCATTATTTACTCCTTGGTAGAAAGCAAACCCTTAATTATTTCTCCTAAGTTATCAACTCCCTTTTCGATGTCGATTAAGTCGATGTATTGTAATTTACCAGATTTTGCTAACTCTTGAGCGCGATCGTCCGTTACTTTTCCAACCAAAGCACTAGCAAGTATATCTGCGGTTCTACCACTGCCAGCGATCGCTAGAACTAATCTACCAGTATTAATACTAGAAAAAGCATCTTTAAAGGTAACTTCACCACCGTTTAAAAGCACTGTTAGTGAAGGTGCACCACTAGCTAATACCGTTGCAACTTCAGATATCCAAGGAGACTCATCCCCCCAATCACTACCAGGAACTAGCACAAAATGAGTATGGTTTGGCTCTAAGGGCGTCAAATCAGCAGCTTTTAACTCATTGGGTAAAGCCACTTTCCTTTCAGGTGTCACACCAACCAAAGCAAAGCTAGCATCTATCTGGGTACGAGCCGCACCCATCAATCGCATGACTCCCGCATCCGTACCTCCATCTACAACATAAGTGCCCAAAGTTTCTGCAATCGGGGCTAAAACCTCTACAAACAAGCGTTGGATACGCAGAAAGTCGGCTTCACTGATATTACTTGCACCTCCCACCACTACTAAAACAGGACGTGAATTACTAAGTCCTATTTGCTCTAAAGCATTGGGCAATTCTGCTTGCTGATTAACTCGAATAGCTAATGCTGTTTGTCCGCTATCAAAAGTAAATTTTAAACAATTTTTCATTTATCCAAAATACCGACTGCCTAAGTTTTCCAGAGTAGAGCTTCGCAGTCATATTCCGCAATGGTTGTATTACGCACGGTAGTCAATTAATTATGTTTCCATAACGTTTTCATTCTTCTTAAAGGAGGTCTTTTAAACTACGGCGGCCTCAAGAGTTTCCAGGGACATGAGGTAGGTGTAAAATATGGGCTGAGTGCGGATTTTAAGGAAAGTGAAATAGACAACGTGAGTCTAAAAGCTTGGAGTAAAGCCTGTTTTACTTCTAAATTCAGAAGTCAGAGGGTGGGCTTGCAGCCATCAAAACTTAGGTGATTTGGAATTATTTAATTGGAGCATGACCATGACTGCTGTCTTTTTAGAAAACGTCTACAAGTTTTACAACAACATACCTGTAGTTAATGACCTGTCATTCAAAATTGAAGCCGGGGAAATATTTGCTCTACTTGGCCCCAACGGTGCAGGAAAATCCACCACAATTCGGATGCTGACTACATTAACCAAACCGTCCCAAGGACGGATAGAAGTAAATGGATATGATGTGGTCAGCCAACCAATGTTGGCGAAAAACAGTATTGGCGTAGTCTTGCAACAAGTCAGTGTGGATAACGATTTAACTGTTTGGGAAAATATGGAACTGCATGGAAGACTACATCACATTAGCAACCCGCAGCGACAACAATTGATTAATCAATGGCTAGAGTATGTAGAATTAACACAAAAACGCAATCATTTGGTCAAAACCCTATCTGGAGGTATGAAACGGCGGTTGCAGATAGCGAGAGCTTTATTACATCAACCGCAAATTTTGTTTTTAGATGAACCAACGGTAGGACTAGACCCCCAAACCAGGCGACGCCTTTGGGAAATTATTCGAGATTTGAATAAGCAGGGAATGACGATGCTACTAACGACCCATTATATGGATGAGGTCGAATTTTTATGCAATGCCTTCGGCTCTACCAAGCCAGGACGCATCGGTATTATGGATGGCGGTAAGCTGATTTCTTTGGGAACGCTAAATCAACTGCGTTCTGCTCACGGTGAAGGTTTGGTGATGAAACAATTGAGTTTATCTAAAGTAGGAAGTGACAGTGCCTTAGCTTGGGAATATTTGTTTTTTCCTTCGTTGGAACAAGCAAATATCTACTTGAATGAACAGCCGGATAAAACTGGAATGATGGTGCGTCCCTCTAACTTGGAAGATATTTTTGTGGAATTAACGGGACGCCAGTTAGATTGATTTCATCCTCCTAACTGTCGCAGCATGGCTTCTACTCTATCTACCCCATCTAAGTCATTGCGTCGCCGATACAAGTCACGGGCTTTCTGAAGCGCAGTGTTCGCTTGTTTAGTTTGCCGTCGCTGTTTATACATCGAACCCATCAATTCATAAGTCTGGGCATTGTTTTTATCTAAGCTGAGTGCTTGCTGATATGCCCAGTTAGCTGCACTATAATCTCCTAGACGAGATTGAGTGACAGCTAATCCTAAGTAAGCGTTAACGTTGTTACGGTTGAGTTGTATGGCACGACGGTAACCTTCTTTTGCCCCAGCGGTATCTCCCAAATTGGCTTTGATGTAACCGACGGCGTAATAAAAATCACTATTGCTCGGATTAATAGCGATCGCCTTACGATAAGACGTTAATGCTGCTTGATAATTTCCTTGTTGAGCGTATAAATATCCAATACCTGAGTGAATTTTAGCATTTTTGGGATCTAAGCCAGCTGCTTGCTGATAAACAGTGATCGCTCCTCCAAAATCGCCTGTATCAACTAACCTCCGTCCTTCCTCTAGTAGTTGCTTTAACTCTTGATTTTTGGTTTGTGCCACTAATACTTGAGCCTGAGTCGGCATCGGCATTGTAAAGGCAAAGCATCCTAGTAACACCACACTAAACACAAATGATGTTGGCTTGTACACAGTAAATTTCCTGAAATTTTAGAGAACTTTTTTCTTGTACATTAAAACAAAAATGTGGACTTTTGAAAACTGTATTTTTTCGCATTGATTAAGATGTTGATAGTTCATTTGCTCTTTACTTTACAATCAACGCTACATCACAGAGTTTTTACTGAATCAGGAAGTGTAAGTTCTCAATCAACAAAGTAAATTCTTCCAGATATAAATCAGTCAAACAGAAAAAACTACATTGTTTTTCAGTGCTTATACGTATAGGATTACAAACTAATGGTGTCTGAGTTAATTATCAATAGACAGTGCACCAATATTAGGAAGAGTTGAATATTCATCTGCTGTTTGTTATTTTATTTAACAACTTACTGAGTCTGTATCCAATTTGATAATATTTTTAATCCTTGACGTTAACTTGAGTAAACTAATATCCAAGTGTTTACATCTTTTTTTAGTTATTAGACGATAAGATAAATGCAACAAGCAAAATGTTCCTGAAAGTCAGTTTGTGCTTAGACAATAATCTAGAGTAAAGTGGCGATCGCTTTTCTTAATTCTGTGAGAGTATATTTATTAAACCCTTCTACAACACAGGGCATTTTTATAGGTATAAATAACTTTCAATCGCTAGTTTAATTATCTTCACCTAGTTAATAAATATCAAATTATATAATATTCATGAGGTTAATTTATGATTATAACTACCACTGATGTGATTCAAGGAGCTGTTATCGAATCATATTTAGGTATTGTCACAGCAGAAGTTGTCTATGGTAGCAATTTTTTACGAGATTTTTTAGCCGGCATTCGCGATATTGTTGGTGGACGCACTGGTAGTTACGAGCGTTTATTTGAGCAAGGTCAACGCAAAGCGCTAGAAGAATTACAACAACGGGCACAACGTTTAGGAGCAAATGCTGTAATTGGGATTGAAATTGATACTGGCACAATCAATGTTGACCAGTCAGGAGTTCTATTGCTGATTACCGCCACAGGTACTGCTGTGAGAACGCGTTAATTTTTTGATTATTTTGCTTTTGACAATGCTGAGAATATTTTGCCTTAAATCTAATTGCATCTACTGTTAAGCTATTTTTCAAAAAATTAATATTTTTCTCTTAATTTTATTTAAACGCCGACAATTTTTTATAAATATTTATTCTTGACTTTAATTTTACACCAGATTATATTACGAATTGTTAAAAAAATAATTTTTTTTCTGACCAAAGATAGACATATTAATTCTTTCTATTGATGGATAGTAAAGCAGATAATTCAGTTATTTAATTAAGGATACAACAAGAATATACCTGAATAGAAACTTTGCTGAAACAGCGCTGGAGAGCATAATTTATGTCATACGTGAATCGAACAGGCGACGATGTTATTCCTACTGGGTCTGTGGTACCAGGCCGAGTAGTTGAATATCACGATCTTGTTCGCTGGGGGCCAATTATTGCTGGTTTGTTAGTTGCTTTAGCTACTCAATTAATTTTGAGCGCTATAATTGGCGCTGTTGCAGCTGGTACAGTTGAAGGTTCGGGTGCGCCTAGAACGATTGCCTCTAACGCTGCGGGTAACGCAGGACTTTGGTCAACGATTGCTTTGTTAATTTCCCTATTTACTGGTGGTTGGGTTACAGCGCGTGCTTGTGGGCCAATGAACCGTAATACAGCTCTTCTTAACGGCGCAATTCTTTGGGCAACTACTTTGGCAGTTAGCTCATGGCTGTTTGCAAGTGGAGTATCTGGTGCTTTTGGTGTTGCTGCTTCCAATGCAGGGGAAGTCCTAAACCAGGTACAACAGCAAGGTGGTACTGCTAATTTACCGCGAACAAATGTAACTGCTCAAGAAGCTCGTGACATTGCAGGAAATGTACGTTCGGGGTTGTGGTGGTTTGTGTTTGGTTCCTTGTTGGGTTTAGTAGCCGCAATGATAGGCGCTGTAACTGGTACTCGCAGTCCCCGGACTACTAACACTTATAATCCTTAAAGAATTGTCTGAAAAATCAAATATTATTTTCTTAAAAAAAGCACCTTGAAAAAAGGTGCTTTTTGTTTATTATTTAAGGCTGGGCTTTGTATAGCAATGGCGAAGATGCTTAAGACATCAACAAATGATAAAACCTAAATACCTATAGACTTTTCACTCACTCCCCAGTCCACTGCTGTAGCTTACCACTTCAAATATGAAGCTTCAATTCCCTGCTCGCGTCTAATTTTGCTATCTTTTTCAAACCAGATGATTACTTGTTGTGCTGTCAAGTCTTCTATAGCAATACCGTATTCTTGAGCAATATATTTTAAAAGTTTAAGTGATGAAATTGTCAATCTTGTTAAAAATTTTTCTGGAGAAGATAATAAAGCCGCATCTACTTTTGCTGACTCTTCCAATGTTAAAAATTGGGTTGATGGTTGCTGTGGTGCTACATCCATAAAACGCTATCTCAAATTTAGTTGATTATTGGGGAGTGGAAATTGGCGACTGTGCCACATGAGGGAGATGGGGGATGGGGAAGGTGGGGCCCCCTCTGGGGATAAGGGGAGATAGGGAGAAAAACTAAATGAAACTTTTACTTACGAACTTTTACTAAATAACCACAACGGTGTTCGCCGTTGATAATCCAGTGGGTGCGTTCTACGGTACAATCAGGTAAGACAGCTGCAAACATTTCTAATTCATGACCACAGATGGTGGGGAAAGATTCAGCAACGTTGGAAATAGCGCAGTTATGCTCAATGAAAATAAAGCTTTCGCCTCTAGAGGAGTCATTAACATCTACTGGGTGATACTCCGCCATGAAACCTTCTGCTTTTCTCAATTCTACTAAACTGGCAACACGGTCTCTGAGCGAACCATTACCCAAACGATCGCGATATTCTTGAGCTTTACGCTCCCACTGCTTCTGTAAAATCGATTTGAATTGGTCGTGTCCCACAGTTTGAGCTAAGGTATCCAGCAGCGAAACAGCAAAATTGCCACTGGCATCACCAAAGCGATCGCTCATGGTACGATGCAAGCGATCGCGTCCCTGATGACTCAGTTGATAAACGTGCTGCGGACGCCCCATTCCAGCTTGCTCTGATGTCGAAAACAAAACTAGCTCTTCTGTCTCCAAATCTTTGAGATGGCGACGAATCGCTTGCTTGCTGACATCTAATACTTCAGCTAGCTCAATAGCCGTTGCTTTTTCGTGTTTGTGCAGATACTCTAGGATTTCTTGCTTGGTTGAGGACTGGTGAATAGTCGCCATCTTCTGATGTCAGACGCTGCGGGAACGTCCCAAAAATTTCTGGGAAAATTTGACTTTGACAACATTGTTGTTGTTAATTTAGCGTAAAATGAAGATACATAAAACAACATAGTTGTTGTTTTACTCTCCACTACCATTCTAGCAGCCGTGTAACTATTCCGTAATGCCAGATGGGAGTCACCAAAATAAGAGCTTGTCTCCCATTCTTAAAGAGATAGAACCGAACACGAGAGATTATTACCGATGAGTGCCACTGTCAAAACCTTAGTCAACCAACCTTACAAGTACGGCTTTGTTACCGATATTGAGACGGACACTATCCCTCGCGGACTGGACGAGGACGTTATCCGCTTAATCTCGGCGAAAAAGAACGAGCCACAGTTCATGTTGGATTTTCGCCTCAAGGCTTATCGCCAGTGGCAAAAAATGACAGAACCAACTTGGCCTAATGTCAAGTATCCGCCAATTAATTATCAAGATATCATTTATTACTCAGCACCAAAAGTCAAAAAAGAAAAACTCAACAGTTTGGATGAAGTCGATCCCACCCTCCTAGAAACCTTTGAAAAGCTGGGTATTTCCTTATCGGAACAAAAGCGACTGGCAAATGTTGCTGTGGACGCGATTTTTGATAGCGTTTCTGTTGCCACTACATTTAAGGAAAAGCTAGCCAAAGACGGGGTTATTTTCTGCTCGATTTCCGAAGCGTTGCAAGAACACCCAGAACTAGTAAAAAAATACCTGGGTAGCGTCGTTCCCACAGCAGACAACTATTTTGCCGCCCTTAACTCTGCCGTATTTAGCGATGGTTCCTTTGTCTACATTCCCAAAGGCGTCAAATGCCCAATGGAACTGTCTACCTACTTCCGCATCAACTCCGGTGACACAGGGCAATTTGAGCGGACTTTGATTGTTGCCGAAGAAGGTAGCTATGTTTCCTACCTGGAAGGTTGCACCGCGCCAATGTATGACAGCAACCAGCTGCACGCTGCTGTAGTGGAACTCGTCGCCCTCGACAACGCCGAAATTAAATACTCTACCGTGCAAAACTGGTACGCTGGCGATGCTAACGGCAAAGGCGGTATTTACAACTTTGTCACCAAACGCGGTTTGTGTCAGGGGGTAAATTCCAAGATTTCCTGGACTCAAGTAGAAACAGGTTCGGCAATTACTTGGAAGTATCCTAGCTGCGTGTTGGTAGGTGATAACTCTGTGGGTGAATTCTACTCGGTGGCGCTGACAAATAACATGCAGCAAGCCGATACGGGTACAAAGATGATTCACGTTGGCAAGAATACCCGCAGTACAATTATTTCTAAAGGAATCTCCGCAGGTAAATCTAGTAACAGTTATCGGGGTTTGGTGAAAGTCAACCCGAACGCTAAAGGAGCGAGAAACTATTCCCAGTGCGACTCAATGCTGATTGGGGATAATGCCCATGCCAATACTTTCCCTTATATCCAGGTGCAAAATAATACTGCCAAAGTAGAGCATGAAGCTTCTACTTCCAAGATTGGGGAAGATCAGCTATTTTACTTTGCTCAACGGGGAATTTCCTCAGAAGATGCGATTTCGATGATGATTAGCGGCTTCTGTAAGGATGTTTTCAATCAGCTACCGATGGAATTTGCTGTGGAGGCTGATAAGTTGTTGAGTTTGAAGTTAGAAGGCAGTGTTGGATAAAGCTTGTAGTCAGCATTTTAGTGCTGGAAAATCACTACGAACCGAAAAGATCAACCCTTGGAGTTAGGCACTTTAGTGCTGGATAAAAGCGCTTTAGCGCCGACTACAAATCTAAGAGAAGAGAGAGAAGATGATTATTGAAAATAGTGAACTTGTGCTGTCAGTACGGGATCTGACAGCTAATGTTGATGGAACACCAATTCTCAAGGGTGTGAATCTAGAGGTGCGATCGGGTGAAATTCATGCGATTATGGGGCCGAATGGTTCTGGTAAGAGTACCTTTTCTAAGGTATTAGCTGGACACCCAGCGTATGAAGTGACTGGTGGTGAAGTGATTTTCCAAGGACAAAATTTGCTGGAGTTGGAACCAGAGGAACGCGCCAGAAGTGGTGTGTTTTTGGCTTTTCAGTATCCTTTGGAAATTCCCGGTGTGAGTAATTTGGATTTCTTGCGGGTGGCGTACAATTCCCGGCGAAAAGCACAGGGTTTGGAAGAAATAGATGCCTTTGATTTTGACGATTTAATTGAGGAAAAGCTGGATGTCGTAAAAATGAATGCCGCTTTCCTCAATCGGAGTTTGAATGAAGGGTTTTCTGGTGGTGAGAAAAAGCGCAATGAAATTCTGCAAATGGCGTTGCTAGAACCGAAGTTGGCAATTCTGGATGAAACAGATTCAGGTTTAGATATTGATGCGCTGAGAATTGTGGCCAATGGCGTAAATCAGCTATCAACTCCAGAAAATGCCACGATTTTAATTACCCACTACCAACGGTTACTCGATTATATTGTGCCAGATTTTGTGCATGTAATGGCTAACGGACGGATTCTCACTAGTGGTGGTAAGGAATTGGCACTAGAATTGGAGTCTCGCGGTTATGACTGGGTACTGGCAGAATTTGCAGCTGAGGTGGGTGTCTAATGACTATTCAAGTTTCTCCTAGTCCAATTCCTAACTCGGATGCAGATAGTTTGACAGCAACTGTGTTGGATAAAGATGATTATTTAACTAACTTGTTAAATCAAGTAGCTGTATCAAACACACAAGGATGGCTGCAAAATTTACGTGAAAGTGCTGCTAATTTGGTACGTCACTCCAGTATCCCTAAAACCCGCGAAGAAGAATGGCGATTTACTGATTTGTCATCTTTGCGACAGGTGCAATTTCATGTAGAAACAGCAAATCTCACATCTCCACAATTCGAGATTTTGCCAGAAGCGGCTAATAGTCGTTTGGTTTTTGTAAATGGTGTTTATGCACCTGGATTATCCGCAGTCGCAGATTTACCGCTTGGGGTGGTAGTGAGTAATTTGGCTGGGTTACCTGTGGCTGAACAGGAAGCTGTACAACAGTATTTAGCTCAAGCTGAAGGAGCGCAGGAGGTTTTTACGGCTCTCAATACTGCGGGAATCACTGATGCAGCAGTGGTTTGGGTGAAAAAAAATGTAGTAGTTGAGACGCCAATTCATCTAGTATTTATTGCAGTTACGGGTGAGAGTGCGACGATTTCCCAACCCCGTTGTTTGGTTGTAGCGGAAAGTGGCTCGCAAGTGACTTTGGTTGAAGAGTATAGGAACCGTACAGAACAAAAGGTTTACTTGACTAATGCGGTTACGGAAATTTGGATTGGTGAGAATGCTGAAGTAAGTCACACTAGGGTTGAGCAAGAAGGTAGAGAGGCTTTTCATATTGGCAAGAGTGCGATCGCTCAAGCTCGTGATAGTCGATATACTTGTCATGCGATAACTTTCGGTGGAAAATTATCGCGGCATAATTTAGAAATTTTGCAAACTGGCGAGCAAACCCAAACGACTCTCAATGGGTTGACGATGATTTCAGGCAGACAACTGGCGGATACCCACAGTGCGATCGCTCTGAATTATCCTTATGGTACAAGTAAACAATTGCATAAGTGTATTGTCGGCGATCGCGCTCATGCAGTATTCAATGGTAAAGTTTTTGTTCCCAAGCCGGCGCAGTTGACGGATGCAGCCCAGTTAAATCGCAATTTGCTGCTATCATCAAAAGCCAGAGTCGATACCAAACCCCAATTAGAAATTACTGCGGATAATGTCAAATGCGCTCACGGCGCTACCGTCAGTCAATTGGAGGATGATGAAATCTTCTACCTGCAAAGTCGGGGAATTGACGAAAATGATGCTCGTAAACTGTTAATTAACGCCTTCGCTGCGGAAATTATCAACCAAATACCCATTCCCTCTCTTAGAGAACTATTACTAAACACAGTCAATAGTCTTAAGTCTCTAACTAATGAGTAATGACTATTGTACAGACGTGATTAATCCCATGACTATTGTACAGACGCGATTAATCGCGTCTCTATCAAAGACTAATAACTAATCTACCAATGACTTTTACCACTACTAAAACCCTTGCCGATAAAGTTCGCGCTGACTTCCCAATCTTGCATCAGGAAGTCAATGAGAAAACGCTAGTTTATCTCGATAATGCCGCAACATCCCAAAAACCTTTGCTCGTATTAAATACCCTGCGGGATTATTACGAGCAATATAATGCCAACGTGCATCGGGGTGCCCATACTCTCAGTGCTAAGGCTACCGATGCTTATGAAGCTGCACGAGACAAAGTTGCTAAATTTATTAATGCTGCATCGCGTCAGGAAATTGTTTACACCCGCAATGCTAGTGAGGCAATTAATTTAGTTGCTTACAGTTGGGGAATGAACAATTTGCAGCCGGGAGATGAAATTATTCTCTCGGTGATGGAACATCATAGTAATATTGTGCCCTGGCAATTTGTTGCCCAAAAAACTGGTGCAGTCTTGAAATTCATTGAACTAACGCCTGAAGAAACTTTGGATTTAGAGCAGTTTAAAAAGCTGATATCCGAGAAAACAAAATTGGTATCAGTGGTGCATATTTCTAATACTTTGGGTTGTATTAATCCCGTAGCAGAAATTGGGGCGATCGCTCACAGTTACGGTGCGAAATTCTTAGTCGATGCTTGTCAAAGTGTACCCCACTTTCCCATCAATGTCCAAAAAATAGACTGTGATTGGTTAGTAGCTTCCGGTCATAAAATGTGCGCTCCAACTGGCATCGGATTTTTGTATGGCAAGTTGGAATTATTACAATCAATGCCGCCATTTTTTGGTGGTGGGGAAATGATTGCAGAAGTGTTTTTAGACCATTCTACTTATGCAGAATTACCCCATAAATTTGAAGCCGGTACACCTGCGATCGGGGAAGCGATCGCCCTTGGTGCTGCTATAGATTATTTAACTAATATTGGCATGGATAAAATCCACGCCTACGAAGCTGAATTAACAGCTTATTTATTTCAACAATTAGAGCAAATTCCCCAAATTAGAATTTACGGCCCCAAACCAAACGCTCAAGGAGAAGGTAGAGTCGCTTCAGCTACATTCACCGCCAGAGAAGTTCACCCCAACGACTTATCTACATTATTAGATCAAGAAGGCGTCGCCATTCGTTCTGGACACCACTGCACTCAACCATTACACCGCTACTTAGGGCTTTCTGGAAGCGCACGAGCAAGTTTATCTTTCTATAACACCCGTGAGGAAATTGATATTTTTATCAAAGCACTAAAGGAAACCCTAGACTTTTTTGCTGAATTCTCTAATTCATAATTCTTAAATTCTTAACTACGAATTACGAATTAATTTAACCTGAGTTCGATAAAATCTAACCCCTTCCCTTGTAGAGAAGGGGCAAAAAATCTCCAACTTGATACCAAAGAATAGGTTTTTTAAGTCTCTCGCGGAAGCGGGGTTCTTGAGAATCTATCAAACTGACGTTAACTTAAAAGTTCTCCAGTTTCTTGGAGGGAGTGCAAGCGGCGATAAATACCCTCGTGACGTAAAAGTTCATTGTGGCTACCCACTTCTACAATCCTTCCTCGATCTAGAACTACAATCTTATCTGCTTCCCGTACTGTACTCAGACGGTGGGCGATGACAATCGTAGTACAAGTACCCTGAATCGATCGCATCGCTAGCTGAATGGAACGTTCGGATTCATAATCTAAGCTAGAGGTGGCTTCATCAAAAACTAGCACGTCTGGTTTTACTAGCAACGCCCTGGCAATTCCCAAGCGTTGTCTTTGTCCTCCAGATAAGCGAACGCCTCGTTCCCCGACGACAGTGTAATAACCTTCAGGTAAGTGCTGCACTACTTCATCGACTCTGGCAATTCTACAGGCTTCTTGAACCTCCTCCAAACTAGCATCCGGCTTACCATAAGTGAGGTTATCCAATACGGTACCGTTAAAAACGTCTACTTCTTGATGAACGATCGCTAATCTTCGTCTATATTTACCCACATCTAAAGTACGAATATCTTGACCATCAATTAAAATTTCACCTGATTGGGGTTCAAAATATCGCAATAGCAACTTCACTAAAGTAGACTTCCCAGAACCAGAACGTCCCACTAATGCCACTGTTTGATATGGCTCAATCAACAAGTTAATATCTTGCAAAACTTGACGGTTGACATGATATCCAAAACTCACATGAGTTAACTCAATTTTGCCGCTAAATTTATAAGGTGATTCTATCTGCTTATTCTGTTCTAAAAGATTAGCTGAATCAGACGCAGCTGGCTCTTGCAGAAATTCGTGAAACCGCAGCATGGGAGAATAGCGACGGGCAAAAACTTCTGCCAAAGTGCTAATAGGTTCTAATTCAGCGTATGCCATGCTAGAAAGAGTTAAGGTCATGATAAAGTGACCGAGAGAAATTCTCCCGTCTAGTGTTGCTGCTAAAGTCAAACCCAGAATTGTAAATACACAAAACTGAATTACGGTTGTTTGCCAAGTATGTAATTTTACATACCCCTTATGGATGCGATAATCAAGCACTATTAGTTCGCGATCTAAACGTTGCTCTTGGCGCTTAAGTTCCCTAGCTTCTGTAGCAAATGCTTTCACTGTTTTAATATTAGTGATCAGTTCGGAAGTGCGGCTTTCAGTGTTCTCTGAATATTTATCCAAACGACTTTCGTACTCAATCAATTGCTGTAAATTTTTCAGCGTTAAGCTGAGAATGATTACAAAAGAAATTAGATATAAAATCGCAATTCGCCACTCAATCACCAAAATAAACACAAAAATTCCTATTAGACGAATTAGTTTCGGAATCAACTGTCCGGCGATTTCGGGATATGCCCAAGTGTGGTTAGTAACACCTCTAGATACTCTACCGGCGATGCGTCCGGGGTTATTTTCATCATAAAATTCCAGTGGGAGAGTAAGAACTTTAGCGATGGCTGCTTGATTTTTTTCTCGACGCGACCTAAGAGCTATATCCCAATGAAACCAAACAGTCAACCAGGGCTGTGTTGGCGCTTTCACTACGGTGACAAGGAAAATTAAACCCAGTAACACCCCTAAAGATAAAGTTTTATTAACTGGGTAATTGGTGATGTCAGAAAAAATTGCGATCGCACTTGCAAGTGGTTTATCCAAGGGTTGATTGGACAAAACGTTTAAAATCTGCCCAATCGCATAAGGTACAACTAAATCAATAACTTCGTAAATGCTAGATGCTGTAATACTGAAAATACTCAACTTCCAGTCAGCATGAAAGTAATTGACAATATCTCGAAATGTCGCCATGATGCACACCTTCCAAGAGCGCGATCGTTAACTTGGAACTTATAAACTACAATTATACTACAAAAATTTCCACGGTTAAAATTTGAAATCACTCTTTTGAAGTAGTAAGCATTTATGCAGGGACAAATTTTAGGTGATAGCGATAAAGAGCAACTGGCCGAGAACCTGCGGTAAAGTAACTTGGATCTTGCGGTGAAAGATAAACAGCAGTCACTTGATCTGCTTCAATTGTTGGATTATTTGGAGAAAGTTTATGGTAAGCCGTAGTAGATTCTACAGAGTTTAAATAGGGGCGAGAATTGCCTTTAAATAGTTGTTGAAATACCTCTGTGGTAATGAACTTGCTATTAGGAGTAGTTTCTGTAGCCCGTGCAGTCACAATAGAAACTAGTTGGTGACTACTACGTAAGAATGTAATTTGACGATTAGGTGAATCTGGATCTACTTTAACTGCTAACACCGCTTCCTTTCCTAAAGAAGCCCGTGCTAAATTCAAACTATTAAATGCTCTATCTGCTACTAAAATTGATGATTTTTTATCTATCCAAGGGAGTATTTTTAACCCAGTGAGATGTGGTTGCTCTTTTACAAATTTTACTAGAAAACTCACAGGTTGATTTAATTGTCGGCGGTTACCTTCAAACCCTGGCGTAACGATATCTGGTGCTAAAGGCGCAACCAGATCTACCAACGTACTTGTCACTTGCCAAGTACCAGCCATCCATTCTGGGTAAACTAAATCACCCGAAGCTGGTTGCACAGAAGTTAATTTTTCCCACTGAGGAAAATTAGCTAAACGTTGAGATAACTCTCCCGCAATAGCCTCACCACTCCCCAATAGAAATAAAATTACCAAGCAAAAACTAAAAAATACCTTGATTATAAACATCAGCAGTTTTTTATTAAACGTTGATTATTAATTGAATAAATATTAATTTATTGGATAATAAAGCACTTAAGATATTGCATATTATCTAAATAGAAAATATGGTTTAATCATTAACTTTATACAGTTTACAAAAATCTTTGCAACAAAATAAATTCACTGTAGGGGGATACAGCTGTACGCCCCTACCCACATATAATCTTAAATTTTGGTACAAGCATGACATTGGCACTAGGCATGATTGAAGTTTACGGCGTTCCCACAGCAGTGGAAGCGGGAGATGCTATGTGTAAAGCTGCCCGTGTCACTCTTGTTGGTTATGAAAATACTGATTTGGGACGAATTACCGTATTAATTCGAGGGGTTATAGGCGAGGTGAATGTAGCAATAACGGCAGGACTAAAGGCAGCCTTGCGAGTAAACGGTGGTGAGGTGCTTTCTCATCATGTTATTCCCCGCCCTCACGAAAATCTAGAATATGTTTTACCAATTTATCACAGCGTTAACGTCGAACAATTCAGTGCAGATATCCGATTTCCTCCACCGCTATCTGTTTAGATAAATTAAATTTCTGCTGGTAAAGGTTGCCAAATTTGCCCATACTTTTCTTTTAAAGTCTGCCAATTTTCTACTTGACCTGGTTCATATTCTCCTGGCTTACCCCATTGTAAAAATAAACTTAAAGCAGGTTCTTGTTTATCATCTAAAAATCGAATAGCATAGGTTGTAAAATTACCTCTTTTTGCTTCACCTGTTTCAAATTTCACTTGAGTAATTTTGTCCATATTCAAGTGAAATTCAAAGCCTTCTGTGTGCATATTTGCATATTTTCCTTTGGGTAATTCAGCATAAAATAGCTTTTCTAACTTACCCCTTGCTTCTAAAACAGCACCGCTGCTAGTAACAATTAGACGCAAAGTTCCGAGATTCTCACAAGCTGCTAAAAATTCTTTTAATGTTGTAGTCATTTGTTATTTGTCCTTTGTCATTAGTTAATTAATTTATTTCCCCCAATTCTCTAATCCTTATTTTTCATATTGTTCATAAGCAGCCACAATTCGTTGAACTAAAGGATGGCGAACGACATCTTTTTGAGAAAATTCACAAAAGGCAATGCCTTCAACATGTTTTAAAATTTGCAACGCTATTGTTAAGCCTGATGGTTGGTTAAGTGGCAAGTCGGTTTGGGTAATATCACCAGTAATCACCATTTTGGAACGGAAGCCTAAACGAGTCAAAACCATTTTCATCTGACCCGGTGTAGTATTTTGGGCTTCATCTACAATTACAAAGGCATTATTGAGAGTACGTCCGCGCATATAGGCGAGTGGTGCAACTTCAATCACACCGCGTTCGATTAAGTTGGGTATTTTTTCTGGGTCAATGAATTCATAAATAGCATCATAAAGTGGGCGGAGGTAGGGGTTGACTTTCTGCTGCAAGTCTCCAGGTAAAAAGCCGAGTCGTTCGCCAGCTTCCACAGCAGGGCGAGTTAAAATGAGTTTTTCAAACTGGTTAGCCAGAAGTGCTTGAACGGCGACAATCACAGCGAGATAAGTCTTGCCAGTACCGGCAGGCCCAACGCCAAAGATGAGGTCACGCCTGCGTATTGCGTCGATGTACTGACGTTGGCGAAAGGTTTTGGCGCGGACTTCTTCGCCTCGGCGACTTTTGGCAAGGACATCTCGCTGTAAATCTTGCAGTTCTCCTTGCCGATCGCTATCCAAAGCTTGACGAGCTGTTGAAATATCAGCAGTGGAAATAGTATTGCCTTTAGTCCAGAGTTCTTCAAGCGATCGCACTAATTTACTAGCCAGATCGATTTGCTTATCTGTACCAGAAATCAGTAATTCTTGCCCGCGCAGTACCAAGTTAGCTCCTGTTTGCCGAGATAGGTATTTGAGATTTTCTTCTCCATCTCCTGCTAGAGCGATCGCACTCGGAATATTCGGCAACTGAATTGTTAAAGCACCTACCATAGTAATTCTAGATTTTGGTCGCACCTTTAGTGCGCTGAGAGCATAACTTAGATTTTGGATTTTGGAATTGCTTTTTTAGTACCCTTACTTTTAAAGCTTGCGACATGCCCTACCCCTTGTGCATGGAATAAATCTTAATTACACTCATACCTCTATTAAATGAGCAAGCTAAGCGTAGCTTGTCGCAGACAGTACTCGACCTAGCTAGGCTTAGCAAATTAAAATTCTTAAGCTGCAATCCAAGAATGGGTACAGTCAATTTAAAAGACGCTCACTAACACGGCAAATCACTACTCTATAACAAATCTCAAATCCAAAACTGATTGACATTCAGAACATATTACCCACTTTCAAAAATATGGGATTGGTGAAGAGGCTGAAAAAAGACATAAAAATCTTTGTGCCACTTTTCCATTTTCACAATAATTCTGAGCGGAGTTAACCACAACCGCTCAGATTTCTTTAGTTTTAATCTAGCGAATGCGGGGTTTAACAATGGGTTTAGGCCCATTTATTCGCGGTTCTCTTGTTTTTGGTGGTGGGGGCGATCGGTCTTCTGTATCTTCATCAAAAGACATCCCCTCCCGTCCTGGAGTAGTGCTGCCATAGATATCCAGGTATACCGATTGCCCAACTGCTGCTGCGGCTGCGGCAATTACTGTACGAATCGCCTGAATATTGCGTCCTCCTCGACCAAACACTTTTCCTTTATCCGTGCTTTCAAAGGCGATGCGAATCCAAACCCGATTCAGGGTATGAGAAATTTCACTATCGACGCTTAAAGTCTCTGGAGATTCTAAAAACGGTTGCACCAAAAATCTAACCAGCCCAACATAGTTGGGACTAGCTATTAGGGATTTTGTTCCGAAATTATGATGAGGCTGTGGCACTGACCTGTTCAAAAACATTGGCTTTTACTAAGATGCGACGTACCGTGTCAGTGGGTTGAGCGCCTTGTTGTAGTCGCTTGACGATGCCGGGAACATCTAGTCGCACTTCATCGGTTCTGGGGTTGTAGAATCCCAATTCTTCTAGGGGACGACCATCGCGACGAGCGAGGTTGTTAATCGCGACAATGCGGTAACTTGCTTCCCGTTTTTTACCGTATCGCTTCAAGCGCAGTTTGATCATGGCTGAAGAATCATTCTCCTGTTAGTTAAGTATACCGAAATGCTAATTCTAGCACTCGTCTCGTGTTTGCTGCTATTTGTCATCTGTCATTAGTCATTAGTCATTGCTTATTTCTTCCCCTGCTTCCCCATCTCCAATCCCTAAAGATTACCGAATCCTTTTTTCTTTTTATCTTTCTTTTTCTTCTTCGTAGCTGGGGCGCCAGCATTGTAACCCCGCCATCCGGGGGCAGGGGGACGATTGCCTGCACCTGCGAAGGCGTTGCCCATACCACCGCCGCCGAACATTCCCGGCATCCCAGGGAAGCCTCCTTGACCCATTTGCTGCATGAGCGATCGCATTTTTTGGAAGTCGGCTACCAGTTTACTCACGTCGGCTTCTTTATAGCCTGAACCAGTAGCAATCCGTCGCCGCCGACTGGGAGAACTTGCCAATAAATCGGGGTCGTGGCGTTCTTGGCGGGTCATGGAGTTAATCATCGCTTCACAGCGTTTTAGTTGGGTTTCTCCATGTTTTAGCTGGTCGTCTGATAGCTTGTTCATCCCTGGAATCATCTTCATGATCCCTCCCAGTGAACCCATGTTTTTTAGCAAACGTAGCTGTTTGAGAAAGTCGGTGAAGTCGAACTTTGCCGTCAGGATTTTCTCCTGCATTTTCTCGGCATCTGCTAAATCAATTTCTTCCTGGGCTTTTTCTACCAAGGTTAATACATCACCCATTCCCAGAATCCGCGATGCCATGCGATCAGGATAAAACGGTTGCAGTGCCTCGACTTTTTCACCAACGCCCACAAACTTGATTGGCGCTCCCGAAATTCGTCGTACTGAGAGCGCTGCACCACCCCGGCTATCGCCATCCAACTTAGTGAGAATCGCTCCTGTAATCCCGATTTGCTCGTGGAAGGTGCGGGTCAAATTGGCTGCCTCTTGACCAGTCATGGCATCTACCACCAACAGAGTTTCGTCAGGTTGGACAGTTTCTTTGATCCGAGCTAATTCCGCCATCATGTCTTCGTCAATTTGCAGACGCCCAGCGGTATCGATAATAACTGTATTTACACCTTCTGCTCTGCCGCGTTCTACGCCTTGCCGCGCGATTTCTACAGGGTCGGCATCACTTCCAAGTTCAAAAACTGGTACGTCAATTTGCTTACCCAGCGTTACGAGCTGGTCGATGGCTGCTGGGCGATACACGTCTGTCGCTACCAACAAGCAACTACGGTCTAATTTCCTCAGATGTAAAGCTAGCTTCGCAGTAGCGGTGGTTTTACCAGTACCTTGCAACCCAGCCATTAGCACAATGGTAGGTTGCTGTTGGGCTTCTACTAAAGGAACATTCTCATCCCCCATTACCTCCACTAGCTCATCGTGAACAATTTTGATGAACTGTTGGTCAGGTCGCACGCCGGAGATTACCTCGGCTCCCTGTGCCTTGGTTTCGACTTCGCTAATAAAATCTTTGACTACCAGGAGATTGACATCTGCTTCCAACAAGGCGCGGCGTACTTCTCGCAAAGCGTCTTGAATGTTGGCTTGAGAAATTTTGTCTTGTCCCCGCAGTTTTTTCCAGGCGGCTTCTAAACGGTCAGATAGAGCATCAAACATAATGTAATTACAAGTAGTTCGCCAGTGAGGAATTCTGAACCACCCCTAAATGCGATTCAGAGTTTCCAGTAAAATTTCAACGTGCTATTTACCAGCTTAGTAGTTTTCACCTCGACTGTAGCAACTAGATACCTACGTTTGTTGAATTGACATCCAAAAACCAGCAACTTACAAAATACTCAAAAAATAGCTATGACTAGCAACACTCTGATTCAACCCACAGAAATCATCCACTTATCAGGTATCAGTTGGCAAACCTATGAAAACTTGCTAACCGAACTTAGTGCTAATCGCCGCCTCCGGCTTACTTACAATCGAGGTACTCTAGAAATCATGGTTCCTTCACCTGAACACGAGAGTTGCAAAAAAGTCTTGGGACGATTTGTGGAAACTCTAGCCGAAGAATTAGAAGTCAATATTCAACCTCTTGGTTCTACTACTTTCAAGCTTCCAGAACTGAGTGGTATAGAACCAGATGAATGCTTTTATATTAAAAATATTAATGTCATCAGAGGCAAAAAAAGAATAGATTTAGCCCAAGATACACCGCCAGATTTAGTAGTAGAAATTGATATTACTAGCAGTTCTAAAAATCGCTTTCAAGTCTATACTGATATGGGGGTGCCTGCAATATGGCGATATGATGGTAAAGATTTTAGTATTAACGTTCTACAAAATCAGAAATATATATCTATTGAACAGAGTTTAGCATTTCCCAATTTGCCACTAACAGAAATTTCTAATTTTTTAGAACAGGTGGGCAAAAAAGATTATTTGGAATTAGTTAAAGAATTTCGCCAATGGGTTAAAAGCAAAATTTAATATCAAAATAGCGAATTAATTGAGATAGCTATTAAAAGAACATATGTCCCAGCGAATCAAAGTTTACTCATACTCGATATACCACTCAGCGAATTCATACATTGGGATCATTCTTGCCCAAAGAGCGTTGCAGGGGTTACCTGTTGATATTGAACGACGACCGATTTACATTCCCAAGGAGCGAGGTATTAAAGTAGCCGATCTCCAAGGAGGAAGTGAAAGTGCGGTTGTATCGTTGTATCACAAAGAAGATTGTCTGCGGTGGGCAAAAAAGTACGGTATTGAAATTCGATTTAAGGAACTTGAGGAATTTCGGAGGTGGGTAAAGCGCTGGCAAAAAATGAAATTTAGTCGGGAAGAACTTCCCGCTAGAGCATATTACGCGGCTCATGGAAGTGGGAAGGAGCATCTTCTGGATGCTGCTTTTTATCGAGCCAGCTATGTTGACTTGCTTGATGTGAATGATGAGTCTGTAATTAGAAAAGTTGCTGATGATGTCGGGTTAAATGGCGATCGCATTTTAGAATTAGCCCACGGTGAAGCAGCGGGACTTGCCGCAGTGGCAGCTTTAGCAGAATACGAGCAATTTGCCTGTCCTGGTGTACCAACTTGGGTGGTGGAAGGCGAAAAGTTTTGGGGCAAGGATCGTGTCGATTGGCTGACTGAAAAAGTAAAACAATTATCCTAACTGTTAGTTATTAAATAAAAGCCTGCTTTTTAAGTAACGTTGTAACTTCTGTTTATAAATTTTCTTGTTTTGCAATCACTTTGTGCTGAGTCTACAATTTTGTACGTGCAGTAATAGTTTCAGCCTATATTGCCCCTTGTGAGAGCTACACCATCTAATGAGTAACAATAGCGATCGCGCCCCTTTTGTTTGGCATCGTACAGTGCTTTATCAGCTGAAGCAATCAGAGCATCTGGCTTTACATCCAAAGTGGGTATGCGAGAGCTAATTCCTATACTAACGGTGACGATATCCTTGACATCAGACTTTGCATGGGGAATGACCCGGTCGTGAATTGCTTGCTGAATATTTTGTGCTACTTTGATGGCTCCCACTAAGTCAGTATTGGGAAGGAGTACCGAAAATTCTTCTCCACCGTAACGCGCTACTAAATCGGCAGGACGACGAGCTGCCTGTTGCACTGTTTGCGCTATTGTGATTAGACAATCATCACCTCTTAGATGACCATAATAGTCATTATATGATTTGAATTTATCAACATCAAATAAAATCAGTGACAGGAATTGTTGTTCTCGGGCAAGGCGTTTCCATTCTGCTTGCAGTCGTCCATCGAAGCAGCGACGGTTAGCTACCTGAGTCAAACCATCTAGATTTACCAGTTGTTCTAGTTTTAGATTTGCGTCTTCTGCTTTTTCTTTAGCAATTACTAACTCTGCTGTTCTCTGTTGTACGCGTTGTTCTAAAGTTTCAAAAGATGTTTGTAACTCAAATGCCATGTCGTTAAACGATTTTGCCAGTTGACCTATTTCGTCTTTTGAACTAATTTTGGCGCGGATATCTAAGTTACCTGCGGTAAACTGGAAGACTATATTGGTAAGGTAAATTATCGGCTTTGTTAGTAGTTGCCCAATGGCAAAAGCGATGAGTGTGACTACTGAAGCGATAATTGCAAATAGAAACATTGCGTCACGAATTTGCTTTTCTACAGGTGCTAGGGCAACAGTAAGGGGCTGTGCGAACAACACAGACCAAAGTTTATATTTTAAACGAGCGATCGCAATCAGGTTCAGCCGATCGCCTGTTGCTGACAAAGATGTAATTAAATACGACTGTTGATTATCCAATGCTTGCTTAAGTTTGGACTCATTAGTTGCTAATTCTTTGAGAGAATAATTAAGCAAACGCCCTTGACTTTGTAGTTGAGTTACAACGTCTAAAGGCAGTGGTACAATTGATTTAAAAAGCAGTTTTGGTGCACTACTATGTGCTAAATAAATATTATATTCATCTAAAAGAATAGCAAATGATTTTGCCCCAGCCCTTTCAGTTTCTCGAGTTACTAATTGCTGGACAACAGTAGCATTGTATGAAACACGCAATACACCCAAGATATCTCCCTTAGCATTGCGAACCGGACTGCTAAAAAAGAGGTTGACAAGGTCAGGAATTGTCAGCGATCGCTTCATACTAGAAACAAACGATAACCCAGTTTGCAGCGGTTTTTTAAAATAATTTTCAACTGATTCATCTTTGCCAATATTCGATGTACGTGTATCCAATACATTTTTGCCATTTAAGTCGAGCAAAGCATAGGAGAGAATATTGAGCATATCTTTGCGGCTGAGACGAATTAATGTTTCTATCGCCAATTGCATTTCCGGGCTGTCATCTCGCTGTTTTGGAGTTAGGCTGAGGTAGCGTGCCAAACCTGGTAAAATCGCCTCTACACGTACGGCATTGAGATTTCCATCAATAAAGGCATCTATTCTATTAGCGGTTTCGTTAGCAGCCACAGATAAGGCTTGTCGGGCGTTGTTAGTTAGTATTTTTTCGGTTGTCTGTTTGTTGATAAATGCCAACACCAGCAAAGGAATTAAAGCAACAATGAGAAACGAGGCGATCAACTTTCTACGGATACCACCCAAAAAATGCTGCTGCATAGTTTTAAACTAGGAGGGAGGATTCAAGAACGAAGAATTGAACAAACTTTTTAGTTCAGGAATGCGGGTTATATTTCCAGAGCGAATAAAAAAGTCTGCATATATCTTGGCTGCTTTGTAAATAGAGTTAGGATCGCTAGCTTGAAATAATTTTTGATTTTCAGCTAGATTGGTTAGGTTTACTCCTTCCAAAGAGAGTGTATTGCTAGGAATATTTAAGGCTTTGCTGACAATCGCGTTTCCTTCTTGAACATTTGCTTTCCAGTAGGCTGCGGCTTGCAGCCATCCTCGGATAAATGCACGAATATCTTCGGGGCGATCGCGGATTATTTCACCGCGAAAGATAATCATATCTAAAATCAAGCCAGGGGTTTGTTTGCTGCTAAATAGGACATGTCCTCCTGATTTAATAGCTTCAGAAAGATAAGGTTCCCAAGTGTGTCCGGCTTGAATAACATTATTTTTCAGACGTTGAGGAATTTCTGAAGCATCTAATTTAAGCAAATTCAGATCGTCGCTGGTTAAGTTGGCACTTTTCAACATCTCAGTCACAAAAACTTCGCTAAAACCGCCTAGATTTGCACCCAGCTTTTTTCCTTTTAAGTCAGCAACAGTTTGAATTTGTGATTGGGCAACTACCACATCTGCTCCTGTTGATTCATCCATGATTATCACGCTTTGTATATCAGGATTTGTGGCACTCAACATTATAAAACTGCCCAAGGATAATGTAATACCATCATATTTACCCGCATTGAAATTTGCTTGTTCCAATTGGGTGTATCGTTTATGAATGAGTTCCACATTTACCCCTTGGGCTTTGAAGAATCCTTTTTTTTGAGCAATGATACCTGGATACTCCCCAATAAAAGATGCAAATTCTACTTTTAAAGGAGGATGTTTTAATTCGGTTGGTGCTGAACTATTACAAGCAAATAGCAAATAGGTGGTAATAATAAAAATATTAAGGTATTTGAGTAGTTTGAACATAAAATCTTTAGTTTTTTATAATTATTTATTAACTCTTCAACTAAATAAACTATCTGTTACAATTTCAATTTATGAAGAAAGAGTTTGAGAAATTAAGTTTTTAATATTCATTCTTTCATTCAGCAACACTGAAACGAAACTATTCCAAGAAAAGTAAGCATTTAGATGATTACATTTCGTCAAATATCTGGTGACAGCTCGCCTCCAGCCGCGACCGAACAAGAAGTGGGAATAGCACTAGCTCTCAAAAGTATTGATACAGCTTGCTTGTACCAACTAAAGTAAGAAATTAAATTCTGAAGTTTCTTACTTTAGAGGTTTTTTAAAGCATTTCTCGCTCTCCCTGGTACCAGTCAGCAATGCCTATGCAGTTGTGAAAAGTGAGATAAGTAAACACCCTCTTTGCCCACTTGCTGAGTTTCTTAAGAACTTCCTCTTGAGCGTTGGGTTGCTGCTGGTTTTGAGTGCTGTTGTTGGTAAAAACTGACAACTTTTTGCACATAGTCAGCAGTGAAGCCTTTGTTGCAGCCTGTATAGCTACCAGTCATCCACCAACAAGCGACGCCACGCACAGATGCAATTTCATTATTTTTAGTGACGGCGAACTGATTGGTTAACTCGCGCCGAGTGATACATGATACAACAGAACGGGCGATCGCCGGACTGTTTTCAAACTGCGTTGGTGTTAATTCTCTTTTGAGACAAGTTCTTGACCAGCCTTTGAGGGTTTCTGGTTTCACTTGCCATTCACTGTAAAGTCCATCGTTGGGATTTTTTGTTTGCGGTGCAGCTTGTCGTAACGCTTCTACCATTGCTGCAACTTGGGCATCGGAAATCGGCTGTTGTGCTTGAGCTAATGATGGTAATACTCCGAAGCTGAGAATAACTCCACTCAGTAGTAATCCTATAGGGTTTTTTGTCATGAATTTGAAATTATTTTAGATATCAGGAGGTATCATATTATATTTTTACCAAGCCACCAGAGTAATTTTATTTTTACTATGCCAATAGCCAAACGGAATAATTGGAAAACAGAACCTATGCCTTCTGCATCCACAAATATAAACGTAGAAAAGCTTTATTCCCACAAAGAATTTGACCGAATTGCCGCTGGAGTAATTCCCCAGCAGATGGAAGATAAGTGGTTTATTTTCTATGAGGCTCCTTGGTTATACTTGCATCGTAGTTGGACTGGTTTTTGTATTTTTAAAGTGCGTTTTGAGATAGTTGGAGAAAGCTTCAAAATTGCCCAAGTAGAGGTAAATCGAAATCCAGCAGAATACTCTAACACCAACGATGAGCGTGATGTCTCTTTGTTAGAAGCCTTGCTGGATTTGTTAGCTAAGAATAGACTCAGCTATTAACTAGATTTTCTATAATATTGGCATCATTGGGTAATGCAGCTGTTAAAACTTCGCTGCCTTCTGTGGTAACTAAAACATCATCTTCAATCCGAATTCCGCGGACATCAGCAAATTCTGATAACCGCTGCCAATTTACTACATTTTGATATGTTGAGCGGACATTGGCATCATTTAAAATTGCTGGTACTTGGTAAAAACCAGGCTCAATTGTAACTAGCATTCCTGGACGCAAAGGACGATTCAAACGCAAATAGCCCAAGCCAAAGCGATCGCTTCTTGTTCTTCCCTCTTCATATCCTGCCAAATCGCCTAAATCTTCCATGTCATGGACATCTAAACCCAATAGATGACCAATACCGTGAGGAAAAAACAGCGCGTGGACATCCATTTCTACTAAATCTTGCGGATTTCCTCGGAGAATTCCTAAATCCACTAAACCTTCAGCTATTACCGTGGCAGCTAACAAATGAATATCCCCATACTCTACACCAGGATATATCTTGGCTATACAAGCATCGTGAGCTGCTAAAACAACATTATAAATCTCTCTTTGGGTAGATGAAAAATTACCAGAAACCGGCCATGTGCGAGTCACATCAGCAGCCCAACCAGTCTCGGTTTCAGCACCAACATCAGCAAGCAGTAAGTCGCCTGGTTGCAAATGATGGTGATAGTGTTCATTGTGCAAAACTTCGCCGTGAACAGTGACAATGCTGTTGTAAGAAGTGGTCATATTGTTAGCAATAATTACCCCTTCCATTGCTGCCCTAACTTCTGCTTCCAACTTGGCTTGAGGTGTTGCAGCCATACCAGCTTTATGTACTTGGACAGTTACAGCCGCAGCTTTTCGCAACTCGGTTAATGCAGCATCATCATGGGTGAGACGGAGAAAAACGATCGCCTTCGCTAACTCTAAATCAATTTCTTGGGGAAGACTTTGGGGCAAAACCCATCTATTTAAAAGCTGTGATTGCTGCGTCCAAGTAGCGGCATCTTGGACAGCAATCGTTGCAGCATCTTCTAACCAAGAGCCTAATTCTGCCATTGGTCGAGCCACGTCTGCCCCAATTTGCTCAGCGATTTCTTCTCGCGTTGGCATTTCTCCATGCCAAAGGGCGCTGCTGGGTGAAGGGTCTTCCATGAATAATTCTAGCTTGCCCGCTTCTAGGCGAATTGCCGCGTTTGCTAGAGGTAGTCCCGCGAAATAGAGGAAATGACTATTAGCGCGAAAAGCAAAGGAATTTGCCGGAAAGTTACGCGGACTGTTGCTACCTGACCAGAGAATTGCGGGAAAATCAATCAGGCTGGCTAGTTTTTGCCGTCGCTGGCG
The DNA here is from genome assembly GCF_005869855.1 of Nostoc sp. PA-18-2419. GTDB lineage: Bacteria > Cyanobacteriota > Cyanobacteriia > Cyanobacteriales > Nostocaceae > Nostoc. Next base: position 168,770 of record NZ_SZNH01000007.1, read on the forward strand.
TAAAGTATCAACCAGGGAACTAGAAGTTTGGGGAATAAGCATAAATAGAAACTCGAAAAAAGGATAAAGGTTATTTAGTCTTTATCATCATTCTTTTTATCATCATTGTCTCCATCGTCATTGTCATCATCGTGTTTATCATCTTTATTTTTGTTATTCGGGTTCGCCTGGTTAGGTTCTACCGTTGGTTTTTGTTGCTCAATTGGAAAAAGTGGTTTCGGTGCTTGAGGAATACAGCTAACTAATCCTGCACAAATTAATACTAAGTTGAAACTAGCAAAGATGCCTTTGAAGATTTTTAGCTTCATGCTTCGGTTTACTGCTTTCATGAATACATCCTTTGCAGATAATCCTGCTATGAGTAGCGATGGAGAAGTGAAAGTGTATTATAAAGGAAGCGATGTCTGCCTTTTACCGCCACAAAGATTGTCATTATCATCTATATCCTATATCTGTCTAAAGATAGGTGACTTGATACATTAGTAGAACTCATGTAAAAGTTATCTTTTGCTACCTAGTTCTGGTTGTCAGGATTCACGAACAGTAACTAACACTACTTTAAGACTAATTTCATGGGACAAATCATTACTCAAGTTGATGCCTTTACGAATACACCGTTTGCAGGTAATCCTGCTGCTGTCTGTGTTTTGCCTACTCCCCAAGATGATGTTTGGATGCAAAATGTGGCGCAGGAAATGAATTTATCTGAGACAGCTTTTCTATTTAAACAAGATGATGGCTTCAATCTGCGTTGGTTTACGCCAACAGTGGAAGTACCGCTTTGTGGTCACGCAACTTTAGCTAGCGCCCATGTACTTTGGTCAGAAGGACATTTGTCACAAAATGATATCGCACGTTTCTACACTAAAAGCGGAGTACTCATTGCTAAATTACAAGGTGAATGGATTGAGTTAGATTTTCCCGTAAATCACTCCAAAGCAACGATCGCTCCTCCACAATTAAACCAAGCTTTGGGTGTACCATACAAATCTGTGTTGGAAAATTCACTCGGCTATTTAGTGGAATTAGAATCTGAAGAATTAGTGCGGCAAATACAGCCCAATTTTCAGCTATTAAAAACATTGCCCATTTCTGATGTGATTGTTACCAGTACTACTCATCCTGATTCTGAATATGATTTCGTTTCGCGCTTCTTTGCACCAGGATTAGGTATTAATGAAGACCCAGTGACAGGGGCGGCTCATTGTTGTCTTGCTGCCTTTTGGCGCGATCGCTTGCACAAACAGCAGTTTTTAGCTTATCAAGCTTCGAGTCGCGGTGGCGTGGTGAAAGTGTATTATGATGGGGGCGATCGCGTTTTACTTGCCGGACAAGCAATAACTGTTCTGCGAGGCGAATTAACCACTGCTTAAACTTGCACTACAAATTAATTGCATCCGGCAAAAACTCAGCATCAAGAACTTGGGCAATAGAATAAGGACATTCTGCTGGAAAGGTATTTACTGGTAGTTTAGTTTCATTACTAGCAGCTTTTAACCCCCGATTATAGGACTGAGCTAATACTTCTTCTAAATAGGACTTGAGGCTGGGACTCTCTTGCAGCAAATCTGTAATTCGGTTGCGTTGCTCGTCAATCGTATTTTGCCAGGAGCCACTTTGCAAACTAGACTGATATTGCCATTTGAGCAAATGTTGTAATAATACCTCCAAGCGGCTTTTCAACTCCCGCCGTTCTGAGTGTCCCAAGCTTTCAATCTCTTCAATCACAGCATCCCAGTCTACTTGTTCAAATTCTCCAGCACGAATGAGTTGCACAGTCTGTTTTGTCCATGCCACAAAATCTGTTTCATACAATTGGGCTGTGATTTTTGGAATTGGGGTCATGAATTTTCTGCAATCCCCAGTCAACTAGTTAAATTTGAGATATCTGACTTTATGTTAACGCTAAGCGCTTGTGATTGCTTCTCTACGAAACGCTCTTGCTAGCTTGCTTCCACGTTGCGTAGCGTCCCGCAGGGAAGTGGTGCATTTCACTTAGCTACACTCGCTTCCGACATATCACAAGTAATTTCCCACACATGATATTAAAAATGCAAGCCGAGGCATTAACAATGCAAGCCGAGGCATTAACAATGCGAGTCGATGCATTAACAATGCGAGCCAATGCATTAACAATGTAAGCCGATGCATTAACAATGCGAGCCAATGCATTAACAATGCGAGCCGATGCATTAACAATGCAGGTCGATGTATTAAAATTGCACGTTAATACAAAACCTTAAAAGCAGTTGTCACAATATTTAAATAAGCTTATATTTTAGTTTTACAAATGTTTCCTAAACAGACAAATCATCGAAGTCCTGTCACATCTAGTGACTGGCCAATTGAGCAATTACCTGGACTCAGCCAAGACGAACAATCTCGACTGCAAAATTGTGGGATTCCCACTACAGTAGCACTACTTAAACAAGGAAAAACTCCACAGGCAAGACTGGCGTTAGCAAATAAACTCCAGATTCATCTTCAGTATGTAAATAAATGGATGGCTTTAGCTGACTTGGCGCGTATTCCCAGCGTCGGAACGCAATATTGCGGTTTATTGCTTCATGCGGGTATTGGTTCTGTGGCACAGTTAACTCAGACTCCAGCTCACAGATTGCACAGACAGATTTTGCGCTTGCAGGTAGCAACAATCCAGCGGCGAGATTTGTGTCCAGCAATTGAGTTAGTACAGCAGTGGAGTCAGGAAGCAAAGATGGTGGGGAGTGGTGAATGATAACTGATGAAAGCCAGTTACCTCAACGGGGAAACCCCCGCAACGTACTGGCTTGTGATGAATGCTGACTAGTCACTGATGACTTATAGGACTTTGTAAAAAACAAATGGCACAGACTTACTTGCAATGCGACTGGGTTGAGGTATTTTAATCCCCTAATACATGTCGATTTAGTGTTCAGGTTCACTCTGGGTCGCTTGTCACTAACTGTGTATACCTATTGTTAGAATTGACGATTATGTTCCCGGACGAGAGCGAATAGAATCGGGTATATGATGGCGATCGCCTAATATTTCTAACAAAGGGCCATTAACGTCAAATTTAATCATACTTACCGACGCGACCAATATATTCACTCGATAGCGATAGCGTCCCAGATCGATTCCCAGTAAATTGCAAATCATAATCCGAATCGTGGCTTTATGGGAAACTACTAAAACATTACCTTTGGCATGTTTTTCTTGAATTTCAGCAATTACAGGTATAGAACGGTTAGCAATATCTACCGCAGTTTCTCCATTTAGTGGTGCATTCCAAGCGGGTTCTGTCAACCATTTTACATAGTTTTCTGCGTAATTCTCTTGGACAAACGATTTACTTTTAGTTTCCCATTCGCCGTAACTACCTTCTCTAAGTCCGTCACGCAACTGCATATCCATACTGATAGCATCACAAAATGGCTTGGCAGTTGCAATTGTGCGCTTCATCGGGCTAACATAAACAGCCTCCCACTTCAATTTTTGATAAACATCGGCAAAACTCTCTGCCATCTGCGTCCCTTCAGAAGTCAACTCGGCATCGGTTTTACCGCAGAAATTACCACTTTGACTAAAAGTAGTTTCTCCATGTCGCAGTAAATATAAATTGAGTGTCATAGTTTGTATAGCGATTGGGATAAAGGAGTTGTGCAAAAATAAAATACCATCAATCTCACAATCGAGTCTGTGACACGAGGACAAAGTAATCAACCAAAAAAGTCAATAGACCTCTTGCAAAAGGTCTACTGATGATTAATGACTATTTAGTGAGAAGTTATTATTCGCTCCTCTGCTCTCTCATCCCCTGATCTTTCTATTCCCCAATCAACCATCAATCGTTAACCATCAACCATTCCTAATCTTTCATCAAAACCCCGTTGAGAAAGATATCAGCTAGTCCTTCGGCCATTTGTTGCATTTCTTGGGGGGAGGCGTTCGGTTCCATGAGGGTGTTGTTGGAAAAACCGGCGATCGCGAACATTCCTAAAAAAACTTTGGCGACTAGATTGGCATCCATTTGGCGATAAATGCCTTTATCCATAGCTGTTTGAAAGAACACTTCCGCAACATCGGTCATTTTGGTAATCACTTCTAATTGAATGCGATCGCGCAAATCGGGATGAAATTGCACTTCCATAAAACAAACGCGCATCATATCAGCATTTTTTTGGAAATTCCACATCCGCCGCCGCATTACTTGCGCTACAGCTTTATAGCTGCCCATTTCACTTAATTCTGTAAGTAAATCCGTTAAAATCTCTACCCATCCACTGGTAGCTACTTCTATCAAAATTGCCTTCTTATTGGGAAAATGGCGAAATAGAGTGCCTTCAGCTACACCTGCTGCCTGTGCTAAATCACGGGTAGTAGTGCCATCAAATCCGTGAGAGGCAAACAAGCGTTGTGCTGCCTGTAAAATCCGGGTGCGTGTCTGAGCCTCTGAAGGTGGGGAAGAATTAAAAACTCGCATAACTGTTATGGTGAAATATCCGGAACAGGACTTGTAGCATTAATTGTCTAACGTCAAGTACAAAAAGCCGAAAAAGCTTAATACAACATTAATGCTCTGTTTGCTAATTAGCCTATTTATTCGGTAGTGTAACTTTATCTTAACTTTGGCTTATGAACAAACTCACTCGGTCAATTTTAGATTTAAGGTGGCAGCAAAGATGCACTCACAGGACAACTTCGATTTTGCAGTTCACTAAAAAACTATCTCTGACATTCCATCGCCTGCTTATTAGCTTGTTGGCTTTGCTCGTGTTTAACTGGGGATTGCAGCCAGAAATTGCTCTGGCTCAAACTCAAACAATATCTCCTCCAGCCAAAACTCAAATGCCAGCTGCAAGTTCGATTCAACCTTATCTAGATCGAGTCATCGATCAGTTAACTGAGTTTCGCCTAGAGAATAATTTAAAATTTATTGTTTTAGAACGACATCAAGCACCTGTAGTTTCTTTTCTGACTTATGCTGATGTCGGTGGTGTGGATGAGCCTGATGGCAAAACTGGTGTAGCTCACTTTCTAGAACATTTGGCGTTTAAAGGGACGACGCGCATCGGTACAGAAGATTACAAAGCAGAAAAACCGCTACTCGAACGCTTGGAACAGTTGGATGCCCAAATAAGAGCAGCAAAAGCTAATGCTAAAAAAGATGAAGTAGTACGGTTAGAAGCTGAGTTTAAGCAAGTAGAATCCCAAGCCGGTAAATTAGTCAAGCAAAACGAACTAGGGCGAATTGTCGAACAAGCCGGAGGTGTGGGTTTAAATGCTACTACTTCAACTGAAGCTACCCGTTACTTTTACAGCTTTCCTGCTAATAAGTTGGAACTTTGGATGTCACTGGAGTCGGAGCGATTTCTCGACCCTGTAATTCGTCGTGAGTTTTATAAAGAAAAAGATGTGATTTTAGAGGAGCGACGGATGCGGGTGGATAATTCACCCATTGGCTTGATGTTGGAAAAATTTACTGACGCTGCTTACAAGGTTCATCCTTACAGGCGTCCAGTGATTGGTTATGACAAAGATATCCGTAACTTAACCCCAGAAGATGTACAAAAGTTTTTCGATGCTTATTATGTACCAAGTAATTTAGCGATCGCCATTGTTGGAGATGTCAATCCCGCCCAGGTGAAACAACTGGCACAAGTTTATTTTGGACGCTATCGAGCCAAAGCTAAAGCTACTGAACAAATCCCCGTGGAACCGCGACAACAACAAACACGGGAAGTTTCTTTAGAACTACCTGCTCAACCTTTATATTTAGAAGGTTATCACCGTCCCTCAGTTACTCATCCAGATAATGTAGTCTATGAAATCATTGGCAGTTTATTAAGCGATGGGCGCACGTCGCGACTGTATAAGTCTTTGGTAGAAAAGCAGCGTTTGGCGCTCAATGCTCAAGGTTTCAGTGGTTTTCCTGGAGATAAATATTCAAATTTAATGTTGTTTTACGCTCTGACTGCTCCCGGTCACACGCTTGATGAGTTGGCGGTGGCTTTGCGTCAGGAAATTGACAAATTAAAAACTCAGCCTGTAGCAGCGGTTGAATTGGAACGGGTGAAAACCCAAGCACGGGCAGATTTATTACGCACCCTGACTTCTAATACCGGAATGGCTCAACAATTGTTGGAATTTGAAGTCAAAACTGGCTCTTGGCGGAATTTGTTTAAGCAGTTGGATGAAATTGCGGCGGTAACTCCTGATGATATTCAGCGGGTAGCAAAGACGACGTTTACGCCGGAAAATCGCACAATTGGTAAGCTGTTGTCAAAACAAGGATAAGGCAATATGGTAAGAAAGTCTTTTGCTGGCATAAATCTCAAATTTCGCTTCAGAACAATTCAAAATCTCAGATCACAAATTCCAAATGGCAAGAGGCTTATTTATGCGTTGGTTGGGGCTTTTGCTTTTTTACTTTTAACTTTTAACTTTTCTGTGGCGGCGACAGTAGAGGCGAAGCATTACACAGAGTTACAGCTACCACCGCTACCTGAGATTAAGATACCTAAGTATGAGCGGTTTGTGCTGCAAAACGGCATGGTTGTCTATTTGATGGAGGATCGCGAGTTACCCTTGGTGAAGGGTACGGCGTTGGTCAGGACTGGGAATCGTTTGGAACCCTTGGAAAAAGTCGGTTTGGCTGGTTTTACAGGCGCGGTGATGCGGACTGGCGGAACTACGAAGCATTCGCCCGATGAACTCAATGAGATATTAGAACAACGGGCGGCGTCGGTGGAAACTAGTATTAGTGAAACAGCCGGTAGTGGAAGTTTTGATGCGCTCAGTGAAGATTTAGAAACGGTGTTTGGGCTATTTGCTGAAGTATTGCGATCGCCTGTATTTGCTCAAGAAAAGCTAGATTTGGCAAAAACCCAAGCTAGAGGTAGTATTGCGCGACGCAATGACGACCCAAGTGGAATTGCTAGTCGAGAATTTCGCAAGTTGCTGTATGGCAAAGATAGCCCTTATGGTCGCACCACAGAGTATGCAACGGTAGACCGAATTGAGCGTGAGGATTTGCTCAAGTTTTATCAGCAGTATTTTTACCCGAATAATATGATTTTGGGGATTGTGGGGGATTTCGACGCCAAGAAAATGCGATCGCTCGTTCAAGCTAAATTTGGCGACTGGAAGCCAAACCCTAAAATTGCCAAACCCCAATTACCAGAGGTTTCGCCAGCTAATAGTGGCGGAGTGTTTTTTGTCAATCAGCCGCAACTCACGCAAAGTAGTGTGTTGCTCGGACATTTAGGCGGACAGCTCGACAGTCCAGATTATCCAGCGTTGAGTGTATTGAACGATGTGTTGAATGGGTTTGGCGGACGCTTATTTAATGAAGTGCGATCGCGCCAAGGTATAGCTTATTCTGTATACGGCGTTTGGAGTCCCCGTTACGATTATCCGGGAATGTTCATTGCTGGTGGACAAACGCGATCGGATGCTACTGTGCAGTTTGTCGTCGCTTTACAAGCGGAAATTAAGCGCATCCAAGCTCAAACAGTCACACCAAAGGAACTAGCTTTTGCCAAAGAATCTACCCTCAACTCCTTTGTATTCAACTTCCAAGACCCCGGTCAAACCTTATCACGGTTGATGCAATACGAATATTACGGCTATCCGGCTGATTTCCTCTTTCGCTATCAAAAAGCTGTCGCCGCCACTACAGCCGCCGATGTGCAACGGGTAGCACGAAAATACCTCAAGCCAGAAAATATCGTGACTTTAGTGGTGGGAAATCAAACTGCCATTCAACCGCCTTTGACACAGCTAGCTGCACAGGTAACACCAATAGATGTCACAATTCCTAACTCACAACCACAAGTCAAAAATTAATTTTGTTTGGAAGTACCTAAATACGTGAAAACTGCTATAAGCCTCTCCCTGAAGCGGGGAGAGGTTTAGAGAGAAGTTATTCAATATTTATCTAATTCACTTTATTTTATGGACAAATTTACAGTATTTTTGTCTATATTTTTACTCTCTCAAGCTTAATTTTTTCAATTAGTATTTCACAATGAAAGAGAGAAATTATGAATTTATAGCTTAATGCTATCTAAAGCTATATTAAATAATTTCATTATGTTTTAGGAGGCAATCAAATGACGAGAATAATAATATCAAACCTACAAGTTCCTAATAGTGAAGAGAATCTGCTCACTGAACTAACCATTTGGCAAATGAGAAGTGTAGAGGGCGGAATCAGAAGAATAACCAAGGAAGATAATTCCGGAATGCTTTCATCAGAGAATATAAAACAGACTGTTAGTGATTGGTTAGCTAACATAGATAAACAGATCGTAGATCTGCGAAATCAGCTTAGTGTTTAACAATAATGTTGAACACGGAAAATTTCATATTACTTAAAAACCTGCGCTCTTAATTAAGAGCGCAGGTTTTTTATTTAGATATTTTTGCAATTCCTTGAAATCAACAAAATTATTGAGGCATTGGTTAAATTACAGCATGATTCAGATTCATAGTCGATAAAACTGAAAAATTTTATAAATATTACCAATTTATTTAACTCATACAGAAAGACTTAACCCATATATTAATGTCTTACCAATCAGGTTTTCGAGCTTGAATTTTCTAATTTTTATCAATAAAAATGGAATCAGTAGTTAAGCAATACACAGCTTAATTCGCAGCCAAATTCTGGTCAGTTGTGATAATTATCTTAGGAGAAAATTATGGCAAATATCGCTCTTTCTCAACTAAATACCACTGGTTCTGAACTGTTTCAAGATTCTGAAAGCTTCCTCAACGACCTCAACAATGTAGATTCCATCACGATTTATGGTGGTGGTAGTGATGTTTCTAATGTTGCCGAAGGTCTAGACCCACTTTTAGCTTACGGTGTTAAGGGACAAGAGTTCGGATTGTTAGCCTTTGGCGCTAGCTTGACTGCACACATCGTCAAGTCATTCAGCGACGCAACTAATTATTTCTAAAGTACTACTGAGCTAGATTGCTCTGTGGGACTTTTGCAATTAGCGATTAAGCAATACACAGCTTGATCGCAGCAAAATTCTACTCAACTGTGACAATTATCTGAGGAGAAAATTATGGCAAGTATCGCTCTTTCTCAACTAAATACCACTGGTTCTGAACTGTTCCAAGATTCTGAAAGCTTTCTCAACGACCTCAACAATGTAGATTCCATCACAATTTATGGTGGTGGTAGTGATGTTTCTAGTGTTGCCGAAGGTCTAGACCCACTTTTAGCTTACGGCATTAAGGGACAAGAGTTCGGATTGTTAGCCTTTGGCGCTAGCTTGACTGCACACATCGTCAAGTCATTCAGCGACGCAACTAATTATTACTAAACTACTACTGAGCTAGATTGCTCTGTGGGACTTTTGCAATTAGCGATTAAGCAATACACAGCTTAATCGCAGCAAAATTTTACTCAACTGTGACAATTATCTGAGGAGAAAATTATGGCAAGTATCGCTCTTTCTCAACTAAATACTACTGGTTCTGAACTGTTTCAAGATTCTGAAAGCTTTCTCAACGACCTCAACAATGTAGATTCCATCACGATTTATGGTGGTGGTAGTGATGTTTCTAGTGTTGCCGATGGTCTAGGCCCACTTTTAGCTTACGGCATTAAGGGACAAGAGTTCGGATTGTTAGCCTTTGGCGCTAGCTTGACTGCACACATCGTCAAGTCATTCAGCKACAGTACTAATTATTACTAAACTACTACTGAGCTAGATTGCTCTGTGGGACTTTTGTAATTAGCGATTAAGCAATACACAGCTTAATCGCAGCAAAATTTTACTTAACTGTGACAATTTATTTGAGGAGAAAATTATGGCAAGTATCGCTCTTTCTCAACTAAATACTACTGGTTCTGAACTGTTTCAAGATTCTGAAAGCTTTCTCAACGACCTCAATAATGTAGATTCCATCACAATTTATGGTGGTGGTAGTGATGTTTCTAGTGTTGCCGAAGGTCTAGACCCACTTTTAGCTTACGGCATTAAGGGACAAGAGTTCGGATTGTTAGCCTTTGGCGCTAGCTTGACTGCACACATCGTCAAGTCATTCAGCGACGGTACTCATTATTTCTAATTGACTACTGAGCTAGATTGCTCTGTGGGACTTTTGCAATTAGCGATTAAGCAATACACAGCTTAATCGCAGCAAAATTTTACTCAACTGTGACAATTATCTGAGGAGAAAATTATGGCAAGTATCGCTCTTTCTCAACTAAATACTACTGGTTCTGAACTGTTTCAAGATTCTGAAAGCTTTCTCAACGACCTCAATAATGTAGATTCCATCACAATTTATGGTGGTGGTAGTGATGTTTCTAATGTTGCCTATGGTCTAGACCCACTTTTAGCTTACGGCATTAAGGGACAAGAGTTCGGATTGTTAGCCTTTGGCGCTAGCTTGACTGCACACATCGTCAAGTCATTCAGCGACGGTACTAATTATTACTAAACTACTACTGAGCTAGATTGCTCTGTGGGACTTTTGCAATTAGCGATTAAGCAATACACAGCTTAATCGCAGCAAAATTCTACTCAACTGTGACAATTTATAGTAGTCACCAAAATTGCTGTAAATAATTCAATCTGATTTAAAATTAGCTTTCTTAATTACCAAACACCAAGATAGTCAATCAGACTTGGAAATTTACAGCTTCATCAAACTTTCAGCAGAATTCAGGACTAAAACACCCTTTATACCTGGGGAATAGACTGAGCTTATGTACTTCAAATTCCTTGAAATCTCCTGGAATTAGTGCAGTTGATCAATTTTGTAAGTTTTTTTATTTCCTGACTACTGAGCTAGATGATTAAGTAATGATACTTAAATTAGCTCATTTAACCAATTGATCAATGTTTTTTGGGAATCAAAATCTATGTCAAAAATTAAGATTTCTGATCTGTATATTGCTGATTCAGAAAGTTTCCTCATAGACGTGAGTAATTTCGATTATATATCTATCTATGGCAGTGTAGACGATGCTCTTTCTCAGATTTTTAACTATGGAGAGAAAAGTCTTAATCTGGCGTTGTTGGCATTTAGTATCTATGAGATTGCACAGTTAGCAAAATCATTCAATACTCAATAAGTACGTCAGTAGAAATCAAGCTAACTTGTGGAAACAGTCATTTACCTTATTTCTGGAAATAAATTGAAGCTATGGCACCGTTTTTATTAAGTTCTAAAAATGTTTTTGATTACCTAATTGCTCAGGGAATATGTACGAAAAATGAGCAGTCGTTGAGCAAATTTGAGTTAAAAACTGCTAAAAACTTTAACTTATTAATTAGTTTACCAGATGAACAAAAACTCCTCATTAAGCAAGAGCCTCATAAACGTGATGGAAACACTGCTGGCGAGTTTTTAAAAGAATGGCGAGTTCACGAGTTTTTAGGAAGATTCCCAGAATTGAGCCAAATTCGCCCATGTTTTTCAGAGGCAATATATTTTGATGCTGAAAATTCCATCATGGTTTTTAATTATCTGACTAACTATCGAGATTTAATGGATTTTTACAATCAGGATAATTTAAATTCCTTTCCAATAAAGATTGCAACAGTAGTTGGAACTACTTTGGCATCAATTCATCGCATATCGATTAATTGTCAAGACTATCAAGATTTCTTCAAAAATACTGATCGCCAACTCAGCCAGGGAAATCCTAATCTGAGTCGTGGGATGGATCGGATTACTCCGGCAGTCTTTGGTACGATGCCTGCAGATGGACTAAAATTCTTAGCTCTTTATCAACGTTATGAAAGTTTAGGAGAAGCGATCGCTGAATTGAGTAATGCCTTTACTCCATGTTGTCTAACTCATAACGATTTGAAGCTAAATAATATCCTCCTCTCTCTTAATTGGGAAGAATTGATTACCCATGAATCTTTATTAGGTAACAACATCATTCGATTAATTGACTGGGAACGCGGTGCTTGGGGAGATCCAGCGAATGATTTAGGAACATTGATTGCCAGTTATTTACAAATCTGGCTTTTCAGCATAATTACCAGTAAATCAGTATTGATTCAAGAATCTTTAAGCTTAGCTAAAACTCCCCTACATCTGCTCCAGCCTTCAATGAGAGAGTTGATGATTGCTTATTTAACTGATTTTCCAGAAATATTAGAATATCGTCCTGATTTCCTAGAACGGGTTATACAATTTTGCGGTTTAGCCTTGATTAGAGCTATTCAAGCTCAACTTCAGCACGAAAAAAACTTTGGTAATTTGGGTATCTGTATGCTCCAAGTTGCCAAGAGTTTGCTGTGCAGTTCCCAAGCATCTACGAAAACAATTTTTGGTGTGGAAGCATCAGATCTTTGCCACCATAGCTTAAGCTTATCTGTTAAGCGTGGCTGAGTCCCAGATTTTTCACGCAAAGGCGAGCAAGTGCGTGAGATAAAAATAATGTGATTCATTTACCTGAAAATCGCTGTCAGGTAAGCGTGGACATTTTTCATTACTTCCCAATCTTTCTATTCAATTGATAGGCTAGTCTTTATGCAACTATTAGATTTACTGCCAAGTCAATTGGCAGATATTCCAGAGTCATTGCAGATATCACTGCAAGACATGATTTATAAGATTGAAATCCAGTCTTATTGTTATATTAAGCATCCAGACTATAACCTCTTAGAATTGCCAGAAGCAGTAGTTTTCAGCTTTGAGAAATTATCTCTAGATTTCCAGAAGAAGTTTTTGAGTGAGCAACTGCGTAATTTTATATATGGCATTTATTACAATGGCTCCTTAAAAAATAGCTTAGCATTGGATGCAGAAGTAACGAATTTGGCTTTGAACGAAAATCTAGAAAACAATACATTTTTTGGTGTAGATGTAGCTTTCTATGATCGCTTGCATGAAAGTAATAGAGGTGTAGGATACTGGAATCATAATTGGCTATTAGTAAAAAAAGAAACAGATGGCATGTTAGTGGTAAAGAAAAATGGGTTGAAGCTACACATCGAACCCCATACTTTACAACAGAACGCTAACGTCGGTGACTTGGTAGCAATCAAAATGCCCAAGAATCTTGTACAAAAAGGATTTTATATGGCGGTTGCTAATGCAGGTACTTCGCCAAATGAAAAAAATCTAGTACGTGTCTACTTCAATTTAAATCCAGAGGGTGCAGTTGGAGTTATGGATAGTTTGACTACCCAACTCAACGCGATAAACATTTCTTTTTCCTTGAAAGCACTATACAATCCTTCCGAATATGGGCGTTACGATTCAGCAGTGCTTTACTTTGATAAAAATAACTACAAAGTTGTTTGCCCAATATTAGAGAAGTTGTATACACAACATCAATCAAATTTTAATCAGCAAGTGCCTTTGTTTACTAAGATGGTAGCACCAGGATTGGCGATCGCTGAAGAACCAAACCACAAATTTGGTGACAAAGAAAGTTTTGGTACAAACCGTTGCCAAGTTATTGCTAACGGTTTGTTTGAGGCTTGGCATCAAGGAAATAATACTCCTGCAGGACGCATAGCATCGATTATCCAACATTTTTCGTTGTGTGAAATCGACTTACAACGTCCTTATCTCAATGCCAATTCGGATGATATTTACACTTTTTTTAATTCCTAGCAATTTAATAAAACTGATTTTCATTTATGAGGTAAATATATGGCTCAACAGCTTTCCGAGTCTGACGAAATATTAACTCCTAAATTCCACTTCAATCATGAAGAATTAGAACATATTCTCAGAGCTGTAACACTTGGTAAATATTCTTGGGCTTGTGTTTTAATTCTGCGTTTTATTAGCTACGATCCTCTCAAATATATACCCTCCCGCACTTACATTCGATTGATAAAAAGTAATTGTTTACTTGGCAAAATCAACCGTCAACAAGCTGATACTCAAAATTTTGGACTTTTGAAATTAGAATCAACCTGGATTCAACAAGGTTACGGTAAACGCAGTTCTAAATAAGTATGACTCATTTATAAATTGCAATATACGGCGAGGTAGTATACTAATACTACCTCGCTGATATCGCTTTAAGCTTGCATTACTATATTTTTAGATGGTTCCGGATTGACAGATTTTGTGAGTGCCACTATTTCCATAGCGGCAATTTGTGTTTTTAACCAATTAGCAAATAAGTCTCCCATAATTTGCAACCGTCGCTGTTCATCTAATTGAGGTTTAATAATTTCCTCAACTGCAATTATATGCGCTCCTTTGGGAGTAATTATTGGCTTGAGAATTTGTGGAGGATTTGCAGCAAAGATGGCTGCTGCAATCTCTGGTCGAAAATCCCTCCGGAGACGCATTCCTTGATATCCTCCAGCACGGCGAATTTCAATATTATCGATGTATTGGCGGGCGATTTCTTGAAAACTAATTTCCCCTTCTTGGAGAGCATAAAAAAGTTCAAGAGCTAAATCTTCATCGTCTAAAATAACTTCATAAGTTACTGCTCCAATATAATCGAGTTGATGTGTATAAAAAAATGGTTCAACTTTGTTTGCAAATAAATGATTTGCTAATTTAGCAGATAAAAGACTTGTTTGAGCGACTGTTTCAAAGTCATCTAGAGAAAGATGATATTTTTGTAACCACATCCAGGTATCCTCAGCTTTTAGCAGTTGGTTCGCTAAACGTAGGTTATCTGCTGCATGTTGCAGTTCTTCTAAATCAATTTGAATACCTGCTTCTTTAGCTTCATCTTCAACAATTTTGCGAGTGGCGATCGCCTCCAATATATTAGGAATTTGACAAGAAAGCTTGATGTGGTCAAGAATATCCTCAGGAGAAACAGTCAATACTTTTGACATCATCTAATTCCTCCAATTATTCACCTAAATTAATTAGGACATTTTATTGTTATTTCAATACTACTAATTATAGCTTTCATATCTTTAATCAAAGATATTTCTGAAGTTATTTTAATATTAAAGTTTGTTTTGATTGCTAATTTAAAAAATAATTGTCTGGATTTTTGTAAAAATATCTCTATCTAAAAATAGAAAAATTTAAAGTTTAGTATTTATACGTAAATAATTAGTAATATTAAATAAACATAATTAAGACCCCAACTTTTTTAAAAAAGTTGGGGGTCTCGTTGTCTATGAATGATTAAGTAATGACAGTTGGTGTGATCGGCGCAGATAAGTAGCGGCAGCCAAATCAGCAGTATAAACTGCGCCAATGCAAACAAAAGTTGATACTTAAACTCAGTTATTTATTTGCCAATTATCAATTATGGCTCCTGAGCTTTGAATTATTTGTTATTAATTACTAAAGCTGTAAACCGCCTTGTTGCAACTTTTTAAATGGATCTAAAATAAAGTCCATAACGCGACGTTGGCGGATGATTACTTCTGCGGTTGCTGTTTGACCTGCTGTCAGGGGAATACGTTTGTTGGCAGTTTGGATATAAGGGTGAGCTATGGAAATTTCCAATTCAAAGGTTTCGAGATTACCTTGATTAGTCGTCTGAATTTTGGAGTTGGGTGAAATCCAATTAACTTGCCCTTGCAACACTCCATAATCTTGGAAGGGATAGGCATCAAATTTGATTTTAACTGGCATTCCTACCTTCAAAAAACCACTTTGTTCGCTGGGCATTTGTGCCTTTAAAATCAAAGAACTATTGTTGGGGGCAATTTGGGCAATCATTTGTCCCGGTTCTACTACTGAGCCTGGTTTTTGGATAGGTAATTCAAAAATTACCCCATCAATAGGCGATCGCACCATTCTTTGTTGTAACTGTAGTTTGAAGGATGTAATCTCGCTTCCGGTTTGAGCAATTTCTGATTGCACGCTAGTAATTTGTGTTTGTAAATCTTTAAGTTGTTCCTGGGTTTTCAGCAGTGCTAGTTTACCAGCTTGCACCACACTGTGATAGCTGCTTTGTTCTTCTTGCAGGCGAAGTTTGAGCAGTTGAATATCTGAATGAGCTTGACTGATTACGGATTGATAGCTGTTGAGTTCTTGTTTTAAGCGTAACTGGGCTTGGGTAATATCAGATTTTGCTTGTTCTTGCAACCGTTGACTTTCTTGTGCTGTTTTTTCTAGTTCCACAAGTTTGGTTTCGGGAATCGCACCTTGTCGCAAAAGTTGGCGATAACGTGTAACTTCCGTGAAATCTCGACTTAAACGACTCTTAGCTAATTTTTGAGCAATCTGGGTAGAACTGATATTTTGGCTAGCTTGTTCTACCAGAGCCAGTTTTTCCAGTCGTTGTAAGTTATAGGTACTTTGTTTAGCATCAAGGTTTTGCTGCGCCTGACTAACTTGAGCGAGTTTTTCTAATTCTTGGGATTTATTTTGTTGCTCTTGGATATTTATGGTTAATGAAATTTGGTTTTTTAGCAGAGCCAATTGCGATCGCTGACTTAATAAACCTTCTAGTTTTGTCTGTACCTGTTGCAGCTGTGTTCGTAGCACATCAGACTCTAATTCAACTAAAACCTGTCCTGCTTTTACTGTTGCGCCTTCTTTAACATTGACAGCCGTTACACTACCAGTAACAGGACTATCCAATTTTTGCGTTGCTCCTTCGGGTTCCATCCGTCCTCTAGCGCTTCCTGTCTCATCAACTTTAGAAAGCATTGCCCAAGGTATAACAATTACAGCAAAACCAATCAGTAAATACAATAAAGAGCGCGTCCAGATCCTTGGTAAAGCATCTAACAGTTCCTCAGTTCCATAAAACCAATCGTTCGTCTGTGATGTTTCCTGTGTTTGAGGATTGACAACGCTACTCGTGTCTCCAGCCAAGAAAAACTCAGCCTGCTTTTTTATGGGGATCGCAGATGATGAATTATTAGATGGGTTTGGCATAATAATTGGGGACTAGCGAATGGGGAACTAGTGATTTGGGAATGGGGATAAGGTGTAATGGGGATTAGAGATTAAGAGGTTTGAGGTTGTGAACTCCATTAATGAGCCTTTGAACTCCATTAATGAGCCTTTGAACTCCATTAATGAGGATTTGAACTTCATTAATAAGGATTTGAACTCCATGAATAAGGATTTGAACTTCATTAATGAGGATTTGAACCTCATTAATGAGCCTTTGAACTTCATTAATGAGCCTTTGAGGGAAATATACGAGTATCTATTTTTCTTCAGCTCCAGCCACTAGTCCCCTTCCTAGTTGTTGCTGATTAAGATAGAAATAATGACCTTTTTTGGCGATTAATTGCTCGTGAGTACCGCTTTCAACTAAGATCCCCCGATCTAAAACCAAAATCAAGTCAGCATGACGCACAGTAGAGAGACGGTGAGCAATAATCAAACTTGTGCGTCCTTGGAGAATTTTTTTGAGGTTGTTTTGAATAATCCGCTCAGATTCAGCATCTAAGTGACTGGTTGCTTCATCTAATACCAAGAAAGAGGGATTTCCAAGCAAAGCACGAGCGATCGCTAGGCGTTGGCGTTGTCCACCAGACAGCATACCTCCACCTTCACCAATTTGGGTTTCGTAGCCCATTGGCATTTGCACAATAAACTCGTCTGCTCCTGCTAGACGCGCCGCTTCAATCATTTCTTCTTGGGGAGCTTCTGGATGAGCAATGCAAATGTTGTCCCGAATTGTACCGCCAAATAAAAATGTATCTTGGTCTACAACACCAATTTGAGAACGGAGCGATCGCAGGGAAATATTAGTTACATCTTGGGCATCAATTAATACTTTGCCATCTGTCGGCAGATATAGTCCTAAAATCAATTTTGAAAGGGTAGTTTTACCAGAACCACTACGCCCAACAACTGCAACAGTTTGCTCGGGTTTTATTTCAAAATTGAGATTTTCTAACACATTGATATCGCTTTCTGAGTGATAACGAAAAGTCACATTTTCAAATTTAATATGACCATTTAAATGACTTAAAGACTGGCGGGGTTGATGTTGTAAATCTTCTTCTGGTTCTGCTTCTAAGACATCATTAATACGTTCTGTAGAAATAATCACTTCTTGTAATTGATTCCACAGTACAACTAGCCTTTGGAAAGGTCGAATGATGTTACCTAACAGCATATTAAAAGCGACTAATTGTCCGATAGTCAGTTGGTTTTGAATTACTTGCCATGCACCAAACCAAAGTAATCCCGTAGTTACCAGCGATTCGATACTAGAACTGAAAACTTGAAGTTGGTTACTAATTACTTGTCCGCTAAAAGTCTTTTTAATAACATTATTCAGCAGTTCTTCCCAATGCCAGCGTACTGTTTGCTCAATTGCCATTGAGCGAACTGAGCGAATACCAGTGAGGGATTGAATCAGATAACTGTTCTCTGTGGCTGAGGCATTAAAAACTTCGCGGCTGATGCGACGTAAAAAAGGTGTAGCAATCAGTGCTAAAAGGACAAAAGGCGGTATAATTGCCAAGCTGAATAATGCCATTTGCCAGCTATACCAAAACATCAATCCCACATAGATAAATACTGTTAGCAAATCTAAAATAATAGATAGTGCTTCTCCAGTTAAAAAGCGCTGAATTTTTTGATTTTCTTGGACACGAGAGACAATATCGCCAACATAACGCGACTCAAAAAAAGCTAAGGGTAAACGAAAAGTATGTTTGATAAAACCTACCAAAAGTGCTAGTCCCAGGCGATTTGCTGTGTGATCCAATAAATATTGCCGTAGTCCGTTGATTGCAACGCGAAAAAAACCAAAAATTAGCAACCCTAAACCAACAGCATTTAAAGTTAGAGTGCTACCTTGGACAATCACTCTATCTAACAGTAATTGAGTAAATAAAGGTGTAACTAATCCAAGTAACTGAATTAATACCGAAGCGATAAACACTTCTATCAATACTTGGGAGTGAGGTTTAACTAAATCAAAAAACTGCCAATATGGTGTAATTAATTCTTGGGTTTCTCTGAGTAAAGCTGTGGGTTGTAATAACAAAGCATAACCACTCCAACCAGCTTGAAATTCACTAGGAGTCAGGCTGCGTTGACCGATGGCGGGGTCACCAACAATTACACGCTTTTTATTGACTTCATAGACAACAATATAGTGCTTACCTTCCCAGTGAGCGATCGCTGGTAGCGATTGCTGTGCTAATTTATCCAAGCTGGCTTTCACCGGACGGGTAGCAAAGCCAATACTTTCTGCGGCTGCTGTTAAACCTTGTAATGATGCGCCACTGCGGCTAATGTTGCTTAAATCTCGTAAACGGTTAACACTAAAGCGCTTCCCCCAATAGCGACTAATCATCACCAAGCAAGCTGCTCCACAGTCTGAGGCGCTTTGTTGTTCAAAGAACGGATACCGTTTAGTCAAACGCCCAAACAAATGTCTAACCCTTACCTTTGGACTGGGAAAGTAAACTCGTTGTCTGTTTTTCTTTTGTTTCGGCTCGACATTGGGGATTAGGGATTGGGGAGTTCGCGGCTTCCTCTGGGAATTAGCACTAATGGGTGTTGGGGAAGGTGGGGCCCCCTTTGGGGATAAGGGGTAATGGGTATTTAGTATTGGATATTGGGAAAAACTTTCCCCATTCCCTAATGTCTGCTCCCTACTTTTTTGTCCAGCTTGACGCTCTTGGAAATTTATTAAGTCTGCTAATTGGGGCCAATGTTGTAGTGCTGTTTGCCAATCGGCATTGCTCAAACTGTAAGCGATAGTTGGTTGCGCTACCTGCCAATTTCCATGTTTGGGATTTAGGTAGATGTTTCCAGGTGTCAATTTTCGTCCACTGGAATCCAACATTTCTCCTCGGTAAAGTAACCAAAGCTTAGTATCTTTGGTCAGATTAGTATTTAAAGAACCACTCTCTAAATTGTGGCGATGAAATAGGGATAGTGCTTTTAACATCTCCTCCATATAACCATTACGTCCCATTAATAAATTTTCGGAACATAACAGCAGCAAATCTCTAATTTCGGCGCGTTTCAAAAGGCGATCGCGGATACTCAGCGATGTGGAAATTACCTCTTCTAAATTTTCTCCTCTGATATAACAAAGATTTAAATTTACTGAGGCTCTAGCAATATAAGGGCTAAATTTTTCTTGGGGAAATAAAGTCAATTCGCCAAATGAGGCTCCAGACAAAAGGCTAGTAATTAAGTTATTAGAACTATCTAGCAGTCTGGCTTTACCACTCAAAATGATAAAAATTCCTGGCTTAGCTGTGGTTGCTTCCCAGAACTGCTTTGCTACAGGTGGTTCAATAATTTCTAGAACTTGCAGACACCGATAAATTTGTTCATCTGACAGCGACTCACCCAAACTTTGGGTGAGTTTTTCAGCTAAATATTCCTGAGAAAACGCTGACGGCATTTTCTATCCTCCAAAACAGTATTTAGGCATTGAGTATGGAGCATTGGTCATTAGTCAATAGACAAATGACCAATGAAAAATGACTTTAGTTGTTAGTCTGAATTAAATTAAAAGACCAATGCATACTAGCTTCAGAGTTAGATTGCAAGTCAGAAATTATAATGCCAGCATCCTTATTTTGGTCAATTTCTTGGGACTGCAAGTTCTTGCGTTTGGTAGAAAGTCCCATTTGTTTGAGTAAACGATTAATATGGCGATCGGTAATTACAATGCCAAATTCATTTGCTAAATGTTTGCTCAACCATTGAGCTGTCCAGTAAGTAAATGCATAGCCATATTCACGGGGACTATTACTGACTAATTCTTTTAAACGTTCAATATAGCGATCATTAACAGTTTTGGGTCTACCTATAGGTCGCTCATTCCATTTATGCGCTAAACCTGCCTCTGCTATGCCAATCCAGTACCGTGCCATTTCCTGCGAACAACCTAAAATTTCACAGATTTGGCTTTGAGATTTACTCATATCCGCCAATAACATAATTTCAATCCGCCGACGATATTCTGGCTGTAAATTAGCTTGCAAATTTTTTAGCAGTGCTTTCCGTTGAAAAGGTGTTAAAAACTTGCTTTCGTGCATGTCATAGTTTTCAGAAGCGTTGTTTTGTCCGGAGTATTCTGACATAGTTATTACCAGTTGCCGTCAATTATCAAATGTGGGCAAAGTTCTTTTTTGCAACTGTTTTTCAAATCCTGATATACAGCTGCAAAATTAATTAGTCTTAGAAAATTGATTAAATATTTACCTGGTGTGCAAATAATGCTAAAAATTACTTCGCTAATATCCTCAGAAATTAGCTGAATATTGGTATCTTTAGTGAGCTGATACAGCAGATTTCAAAGAAGGTAAAATATACAATTATTCGTCTGGTAAACAGGTATTTGGAGCGCCAGATAGCTTTCAGATCTCGAACTTCTCTCTCTGTTCTGATTTCCGCTCTAATAATCAAATCTCGATGTCAATGGTCTTTACTTGGAATAAAAACTATCAGCTATATCATCTGATTTTCATTATGTCTATCGAGCAAAATATTGCAGCTAAATCATACTACAAAGTTAGCAGAGTAATATCCTCTGCAAATAGTAAGTAGCCTTGACAAAACTATCTCTCAGACATAACTTTTATTTGCGTTAATAAACAGCAGTAAAACAATTTTTGATTTTTTATCTGGATTGATTACGCTCACAAAAGGCGCAAACACTAAAAATCAAAATTGTCACACTTATTGGTAAAACACTTAAAACCAGTAAACTACTCACTGGTTAAATTCCAAAATTAGACAGACTTTCCTAAAGCCCAATGTAGTAATGGTGTTTATTAAGATCATTCGCCCCTGATTGATGGTAATAGGCAAACACTTTCGAGCCTTGGGGTAGCCCTTATTTTGATGGATTTTACTAAATTCTGCAATACGGGTTTTGAGGTCAACCTGCTCAGAGTTTTGATTCCCAAAAAGAGGTTGAACTTGTTTCGTTAATTAAAGTCTAAAAACAGTCAAGGTCAGGTGTGAGTCACTACAAATCTACTTCTTATTCTACCTTAAAAGTAGTTATTTTTCATCAGTAGATAATAATAGATTTGAACATATATCGAATAGAAAATCAATAAAAAAGTAACAACTATTCCAGTTTTTCATCTACTGTTATTTATTTAAAAATATTTCTATATTTAGTCAATAGTTTTTATAAAAAATAAAATATTATTTATAGAATATTAACAATAACTTTATATTGCACACTAATAAAAAAATAATGACTTTATGTCTTAAATTTTATATTTAAAAATAATAGTTAATTTGAAATTTCTTATCAAATCTCATCTTTAAATATATAAGTATTCTATTTAATTTTTGAACACAATTTTGTCTAAGCCATTTGCATTTTCCCTGGCTAGACACTAAGTTTAAAATCAAAGCAGGTTAGATAAATTATTTGCTAATAAGTTACGATATAATCATTCAATTTATAGCAGGTTGACATCTGTCAATAGAAATAAAAATACATCTATTAATATCTGCTATATTTCTTATATCTATATCTATCTTGAGGATGAAAATAATTTTTATTGCTGGGGAACATTGCCAATACTTCTTAAAGTTAGAGTTAAAAAATCTAACTATGGTCGAATGTGATTTTAGACAAATAGTAATGGTATGACATTCCTAGAGGACTGGGTTTGAATTAAGAGTTATCAGCACCCAGCTTTGCAAGTTTCTCTCCAAGAGAGTAGAAGCTACTGATTCAAGCTTAGTTACACTGTTCCTGATTTTTTGGATACATAGCGTATTACTATTGTAGTATTAATATTTATAATAGTAAAATCTAAATAAATAGGCTTTGCTAATATTTAATCTCTTTCACCATTCTCAATAATCGATGAGTTATGGCGTAACTCCCGTAATGTACGAAAACCAGTACATTCGAGGCGTTAAATTCCAAATAAAATAATTTTCTTCCGTATCAGGAAATGACTGAAGACAAATTGTAGTAAAAGTAGAAACTAAATCAGGAACCGAAACCTCTGGAGATTCCAGGGGTTTTTTTTTAGATTGCGCTTTTTTCTGTGGCAGCGAGCCGAACCAGACACTTGCATAAATTTTAAGTAGCCGATTACCGCTAACCACAAGCTTTTGCGTCCGTTGAGCATTCGACAATTTTAGCAATGAACCAACAAAAATTGTCACAGCCTCTTAGCCAACTAGAGTAAGCTAAATTTAAGTTTGAGCAACTGGGAGTGAAGATGATGTTGTTGGAACTAAAGCGCATCCATATTCCACCGGGACAAAAATATAAAAATTAGGGTAATACAAATATACTACCCTAAAAATCACCTGTATTCTATCTTACGAGAGTTTCAGGTTTATAAATCCAGATTAATTAGTAATGATTCAAATTAATACCAGCTTCTTTTGCCATTGCTTCTAACCCTTTAATTTCTAGGGATTTGATTGCTTTTGTAGACAGCTTTAATTTTACCCAGCGATTTCCACTCTCCCACCAAACGCGCTTTATTTGTAGATTCGCGTGTTGAAGGCGTTTAGTACGGCGGTGCGAGTGGGAAACAGAATAAGCGTTATTTGCTTTCTTACCAGTTAGTTCACAGCGACGAGACATAGCAACTATCTCCAGATTGTTATTTTAGTACAGCCTTTCCATTTTAGGACTTAGGCAACAGAAGTGGAGAGGGGATAAGGGAGATGGGGAGATGGGATGATGGGGGAGTGTGGAAAGTGTGGGGAGAGAGGGGCAAGATTTCTTCACATTTTCCCACACCTCCCACACTTCCTGTTTGCCCCATTCACCACTATTTACTAGCTTGTTCCGTCAGTTTGGTAAGTACTTCATTCGATCGCTCAACAAAAGATTTCATCCCATCAGCGTCAAAACCTTTTTGAGACATCAACGCTAAATCGTAGACATGCTGGCAAATCAATTTTACTAATTGATCTGTAGGCGATTGACCATCACCTTGAATAATACTGCCTTGGCTAAGATGTGCCAGATTTTGAATCAATGGGTGAGCTGTATTCACTAGCAAAATGTGGTCTTCGGGAAATTCTGCTGTCTGCTGCTGCATCATAGCGTTCATTTCTCGCAAGCGGCGGAGAATCTCTGGTAAAAGTACCATCGCCGGCGGTGTTCCTTGGGGATCGTCTGATTTCAAGGCTTCGGTGCGGATSTTGAGTTTAGGTTTGTTGAGGGATTTCTCAAATAATTCTTTGACAGTCTCACTGCGAGTTTTGTTGGTTTTGGGATCAACAATTTCCGTAGCTTTGTCTTGTTCTAAGAGAGTATTATCTAGGTCGGAGTCTACCCGTGTAAACTTGACATCATTATATTCACGCTCCAAGAAGTTGATGAAATGGGTATCGATGAAGGAGTCCATAAACAGGACTTCTAAGCCTTGATTTTTGTGTAGTTCTATGTATGTAGATTGGGTTGCTTGATCAGTGCTATAGAAAACCCGGTTTTCATGGCGTTCTTTATTGCGTTCTAAGTATTCTTTGAGCGTGGTGTAGGGACTAGTGGGTGCTGAGTTTTCACTATTAGCTGTGGGAGTGACATCTTGCCAAGCATCCCCTTCAGCAGATTGTACTTCAACTGCTGGACTTTGGGCTGGAGGTTTTTCTGTCAGCTTAGCAGTGGTGCGAAAGATGATGATGTCTTCGATTTGTTTTTTGAATTTGTCGTCGTTAAGAACGCCAAACTTGACGAAAGTACCGAGGTCTTTCCAAACACTAGTATATTGTTCACGGTTGTCGCGGAAAAGTTCTTTGAGGCGATCGCCGACTTTTTTGGCAATGTAATCCCCTATTCGCTTCACAGTGCGATCGCCTTGCAATGCACTCCGAGAGACGTTCAAGGGGATATCCGTGCTATCAATTACACCCCGCATCGGCATCAAAAATTGCGGAATAATTTCTTCACAGTTGTCGCTAACAAAAACTTGGTTGCTGAATAGCTTAATCTGCCCTTTGGTAACATCTACATCCGGCCTCATTTTGGGAAAATACAAAATCCCGTTGATGATAAACGGATAGTCAGTATTCAGATGTACCCACAACAATGGTTCTTCTTGAAAAGGATACAGATAGCGGTAAAACTCTAAATAATCTTCTTGAGTGAGATTAGTCGGGGACTCTCGCCACGCTGCTTTTTGCTTATTTAATACTTCCCCATCCAGCTTAATTGGTACTGGCATGAAGTCGCAGTAGGTCTTGACAAGATTTTTAATTCGTGATCCTTCGAGAAATTCTTCCTCTTCTCCTTGCAAGGTGAGAGTAATAGTAGTGCCGCGAGTTGTCCGGGATGACTCTTCTAGGGTGAATGCAGGAGAACCATCGCAAGTCCAGTGAACCGCCTGCGCTCCTTCTCGGTATGAAAGAGTATCAATTTCTACCTTTTGTGCCACCATGAAGGAGGAATAGAAGCCAAGACCGAAGTGACCGATAATCGGTTGATCTGATTTGCCTTGATACTTATGAATAAATTCTTCAGCACTAGAAAAGGCAACTTGATTAATATATTTCTTGACTTCTTCCGCGGTCATCCCGATACCATTATCGGAGATCGAGAGTGTCTTGTTATCTTTGTCAATCGCAATTACGATTTCTGGTTCGTCTAAGTCTCCAGTGTAATCTCCAGCGCGGGATACCATTTTCAGCTTTTGGATGGCGTCTACAGCGTTGGATACCAGTTCCCGCAAGAAGATTTGGTGATCTGAGTAGAGCGACTTCTTGATGATCGGGAAAATATTCTCAGTATGAATACTGATAGTGCCTTGTTCTAACATAATTCGTAATCTTTGATGTTAGTATCTGAAATGATCATATTGCCCTCTGCTTCCAAGGATAAACCCGGAGAACACATGAGAGCATGATACCAATTAGGATTTTAAAAGCATAACTTAAGCGATCGCTGCTTTTTTGAGCATTGTTTGCCCCCATTTTCTGATTCGGATTTCCCTACTTCCCACTCTCAATACATTTATTACCTTAGTTAAGACTGCTGTCTAAGTATTATGAGAATTTTTTTCTAATACCAAAAAATAATGATAAGGATAGGTAGGATCGATAAATTCTTGCTTAACAGTTAACCCAGCTTTGGCAACGGAGTTTAAAATCAGTTTCTTGGGATATCCTTTCAAACCCATTTCCCAGTAATGCTCGTTACATACTGGTGTTGTACTCCAAAATTTTGGCACATTCAGTAATAAATGCCTTGGTCTACCTGAGAAGGAAGTTTTAATTTGAAATGCCAAATATTGAGTGCAATAGGGAATTGAAATCACTAAAAATTTGTTTGTTGCTTGTGCAAGTTTTTTCAGGGCTTGTTCTGACTGTTCATAAGGGAAATGTTCCAATACTTGAAACAAAACAATCGCATCAAATTTATCTTTTGGCAAAGAAAAATCTGTGGTCAGATCCAAAATCATGTCTGGCTTGAGGTTGGGGTCAACATCGGCTGTAGTAACGTTGTATCCATTGTTTTTCAAGAGGTCTGTTAACAACGAATTAAAAATCCCAATTTCCAAAACATTTTTTACCTGATTACCCAGAGAAAAAATTAGACGTAATTGGTGGTGGTAACTGATAAGCCGATTTTTGGATAAATATTCTGAATTCCTAATATCTAACGAGGTGATGAGTTGCATAAATAACGCTTACCTAATCTGGTGGTGTGATAGCAGTCGGTATACAACTACAGGGTTCCCAGAAAAATACTGAAAATAACAGCACCATAATTTTGACCATATTTAAATAGTTCCGCAGACAGAGGAAGCTTCTTAAACAATTACCTAGAATTCCAACATATACTAGTAACGTATTTGTCACTAAAATTAAGGTACATAGAGATTATTTTTTGGATACCATAGGCAGTAGGGTAACATAGCTAGCTATACTATCCTACGAGAATAAGCCAATTCGCCTGAATAAGTGTCAGGCATTTGATAACAATTTTTCAATTGTTAAGAAAGATGTAACTAATGGATAGCTCTTGTATGTCAAAGGTTTCCAGAGCAAAAGTTTGAGCAGAGATTTTTTTGTATCAAAGCTTTTCAAAACAGAGGTTTTTCAGATTCCCTAAAAAGTTCATTTTAGCTATCAGTTAATATCTACGATTGTACGAGTATAAGGAAAATGAGGTTTACAGACTGGGTGACTAGAGTAATGCTGATCTCGTTGATATTCGCCGCTCTAATGATAGTGCTGCTTATTGGACGAGGAAGACAAGTACAAAATAATACAATTAGACTTATTAATACATCAAAACCAGAGGTTACAGTTTGGAGTCAATATCCGCAGGCGCAATTCCAATCGGCTAAAGAACCAAAGCAGAAATCTGAAGATGTTCTTAAGTCTCCAGTCAAGATGAATCAGCCTGTAGGAAGGTATGTAACCACTCAAGCTTTTGCATATTACAGACCTCATTACCAAATTGTTTCAGTTGACCCTACTAACTATGGAGAACGTTACACCACAGATGCGAATGGTAAACTTGTCCATAATCAACCAATTATCGTCCTTCATGAAACTGGTTATTCAGCTTCCAGCGCGATTAATTTTTTTCAAGTAGCTCATACTGATGAAAACGTGCAAGCAAGTTACCATGCTTTAATCAAGCTAGACGGGACGGTAATTTATTTAGTACCACCAGAAAAGCGAGCTTTTGGTGCAGCTAACTCAGTATTTGAGGGTTCCCAGGGTTTAGAAACTGTGCAGACTAATCCGAATTTGCCGGCGTCTGTGAATAATTTTGCTTATCATGTTTCTTTAGAAACACCGCCAGATAGTTATGACAGTAATAGCCAAGAAACCCACAGCGGCTATACAGAAGCTCAATATAATTCTCTTGCTTGGTTAATTGCTCAAAGCCAAGTTCCAGACGATCGTATCACTACCCACAAACTAGTAGACCGTTCTGGTAAAAAAGTTGATCCGATTAATTTTGATGGTAATAAGTTTCTAAATTTACTTAATATTTACCGTCAGGTCAGACCAATTTATAGATGAAATAAATCAACAAATCATTAATCATTCATAGATTTTCCTTTTGGCATAATCCTTTGATACTTAGCCCATTAATAAAAGGAATTCCACCATACCTGCCTTGGAGATAACCTTTTTGTGATGATTCGTCTTCACGAGATCGAAAATCTGATAATGAATATAGCTTGGTCATACTTTTATCTTTTTCAGTAAACCATACTTGATCTCGGCTTAGCATTTTTGCATCTAAGAGTATGGTGTCATGAGTTGTAAATATTAATTGAGCATTATTTTTATTAATTTTTGGCTCGTTAAACATTTTAACTAATGTTTTGGAGAGGATTGGATGTAAACTTCTATCTAATTCATCTACCAAAAGTACTTCTCCGTATTCTAATACATACAGTCAAAGCCCAGCCATTTCAAATAAACGTTGTGTACCATCATATTTATCATCCATATCAAATTCTATTTCTTTCTCAGAGTTATAAGCAGTATTTTTAAGCTGGATTATTAATTTAAGCATATAAGCATCATAAACAAATAGCTCTAGCTAAAGAGCTAGAGCTAGATGATAAATTCAGATAAATGCTACCAATATGAGGACATATGTCCCTATTTGCTAAAGCTATAAATTTGCTGTGTCTCCAAGCGATCGCTAATTGCTGAAGGCAGTGTACCATCCGAGAACATCTGCCGATCTAGTTGGACTTGTAAATTACTCAAAGGATCGCAACCAGAAGAAATCAGAAATTCTAGATTTTGGATGTATGGTAAAGTTGCTAGTTGATCCAAAATTTGGAAAATTGCTTGTAAGTAAGGATGACCACTTTGGCGATACCAGTCAGAACTAGCAACTTTTGGTTGATCGAAACCCAAGTGTACTGTTAAAGATGGCTCGTTAAATAGAGCGATCCCTAAAGGACGCGCCTCTTCCTGCAATAATAAATCGTGGCTTCTTGCTAAATGTCGCAGTTTCTCTAAGCGTTCATAACGTTTTGTCACTAACTGGGGATCGTCTTGCCAGTGAATTGCTACTGTGACCAGATAAGTTTGTAACAGCATGTGACCCAGCTTTTTAGCCTTTGTTGCCAGGTAATAAGAATTGTAGTCATTGGCCTCAATTAATAATGGCACGCGATCGACTACTTCTAACCCATAGCCCTTGACTCCAGCAATTTTACGAGGATTATTGGTGATTAAGCGAATTTTTTTGACACCTAAATCCATCAGCATTTGTGCCCCCATGCCGTAATCTCGCAAGTCAGCAGGAAATCCCAAACGCTCGTTGGCTTCGACTGTATCCAGTCCCATATCTTGCAACGAGTAGGCTTTGAGCTTATTAATTAAGCCGATTCCCCGCCCTTCTTGCCGCAGGTATACAACTACACCTTGACCAGCATTCTCAATCATTTTCAATGCTGCTACTAGCTGCATTCGACAGTCGCAGCGCAAAGAACCCAAAGCATCACCAGTTAAGCATTCTGAGTGCATCCGCACCATCACCGGCTCATCTTTGAAGTTAGCCGGATCGCCCTTGACAATTGCGACGTGTTCTGTATTATCCAAGGTATGGCGGTAGGCGTAAATTTCAAACTGACCGAACTGACTAGGCAGCTTAGTAATCACCTCACGATACACCAGGCGATCGTGCTTGAGGCGATAACTGATTAAATCTGCAATACTAATAATTTTTAAATTGTGATGCCTAGCATATTCAACTAACTGCTGCAACCGCGCCATTGAACCATTAGGGTTTTGAATTTCACAAATTACCCCAGCTGGGTATAACCCTGCTAACCGAGCTAAGTCCACAGCCGCTTCTGTATGTCCTGCACGTTTGAGTACGCCTCCAGCCTTAGCTCGAATTGGAAAAATATGTCCAGGACGACGTAAATCTGTAGGTTTTGTGGCTGGATTGAGAGTAACCTGGATAGTGCGAGCGCGGTCTTCGGCTGAAATGCCTGTAGTCACGCCCAAATCTGAACCAGCATCAATACTCACAGTGAAGGCAGTTTGGTTAGTATCTGTAATATTGCTTACCATCAATGGTAAGTCTAATTCATCTAAGCGATCGCCCATCATTGCTAAACAAATTAATCCTCTGGCTTCCACTGCCATAAAATTAATCATGTCAGGTGTGGCAAATTGAGCAGCACAAATCAAATCGCCTTCATTTTCTCTATTTTCATCATCCACCACGACAATGACACGACCAGCTTTTAGGTCTGCCAAGGCGGCATCAATCGGATCGAATTGAAATACTTGGGTAGTCTTAGGCTGTGACACAGAAAGATTTCCAGCTACCAACGTAAATTTTTTTAACAATTTCTTCTTTTAGATTGTAGCTCCTTTATAAGGCAGAGAAGTAGACTAGCAATGATTTGATAACATGGCAAAAATTTTTGCCACTATGGGGGAGATGTAGTTCGACTTCTCTACCAGACGCTACGCCCAGCCTTGCTTAAGAGCAGGGGTACGCTCACCAACCGGAGGATAAAGAAGTATTTTCTTGCTTAGGGATTTCCAGAGAATAAATTATCTCTCTTGTGGAATAGTCATCTTGCCCGCCCTGAATATAGGACAGGTGAGGACACCCATCCCACAAGAAAATTTGGGATATTTTTTATTTTGTCAGTCCCTTATCTGTCCCTATGTTTCATCTGCGTCTGGTGGCTGATATTGTTGATAGCTGAGAACGAATTAACCATTCATGGGATAAGGATTTGGGATCATGGGCAAATTTAGACGCGTACCCGTTGGGATTGTTGGCGCGTCGGGCTATGGCGGAGTACAGTTAGTACGGCTACTGATGGATCATCCAGAAGTCGAACTGGTTTATTTAGGTGGTGAGAACAGTATTGGAAAATCCTTAGGGGATCTTTACCCACACTTGGCTCACGCAGCTAATCTGCCAATAGAGGCCGTAGAACCAGAAATAATTGCTCGCCGCTGTGAAGTAGTTTTCCTATCTTTACCAGATGGTCTGGCTTGGCAAATTACGCCCATGCTATTGGAAAAAGGATGTAAAGTACTGGATCTAAGTGCAGATTATCGATTCAGTGATTTGACAACTTATACAAATTGGTATGGCATAGAAAGAAGCGATCGCACAACAGCTGCAATTGCTGTTTATGGATTACCAGAACTTTATCGCGATCGCATTGCCGAAGCTCAACTTATTGGCTGTCCTGGTTGTTATCCCACTGCGAGTCTGCTTGCAGTTTCACCACTATTAAAACAAGGCTTAATTATTCCAGAAACAACTATCATCGATGCCAAGTCTGGTACATATGGCTGCGGACAGCAAGCCAAAACCAACTTATTACTAGCTGAAGCAGACAACTCCATTGCAGCTTACAACGTTGGTCGTCACCGTGATACCCCAGAAATTGAGCAAATTTGCAGTGATTTAGCTGGTCACGAACTGACGATCCAATTTACACCACACCTGATCCCAATGGTACGTGGTATTTTGGCAACTGTATATGCTAGAATGCGCGATCCCGGTCTTGTACGAGATGATTTAATTACAATTTTTTCCGCTTTTTACCGCAACTCTCCTTGGCTAAAAGTCTGCGGTAGCGGCGTTTACCCCCAAACAAAATGGGCTAATGGCAGCAATCTTTGTTATATCGGTGTAGAAGTTGACCCGCGCACAGGTCGGGTGATTGTCATATCAGCAATTGACAACCTGATAAAAGGGCAAGCGGGTCAAGCAATTCAGTGTTTAAACCTGATGATGGGCTGGGATGAAACCTTAGGGTTGCCTAAGTTGGGGTTTTATCTATAAATGGGTATTGGGTATTGAGAAAACTTTTCTCTAGTCCCCAGTACCCAGTCCCTAGTCCCCAGTACCTAGTGCCTACTTCGGCCCCAAACCTACAGCACCAGCATACACGGCGCGATCACCTAATTCATCTTCAATTCGCAACAAGCGATTATATTTTGCTACCCGTTCGCTGCGACATAGGGAACCTGTTTTGATTTGACCAGCACGGGTGGCTACGGCTAAATCGGCGATGGTTGTGTCTTCAGTTTCACCGGAACGATGGCTAATTACTGAGCGAAAACCGTTACGAGTTGCTAAGTCAATTGTTTCTAAGGTTTCCGTGAGCGAACCAATTTGATTGAGTTTAATCAAAATGGCGTTACCAGCTTTTTCTTGGATACCCCTTTGTAAGCGAGTAGTATTGGTTACAAACAAATCGTCTCCAACTAACTGCACCCGCGAACCTAATTTTTGGGTGAGCAATTGCCAACTTTGCCAATCTTCCTCGTGTAAACCATCTTCAATTGAGACAATGGGATACTGGTCAACTAGTTGCGCGAGGTAATCAATAAACTCGCTGGGCGCGTGAGGCTGACCATCATAAACATACTGCCCATTCTTGTAAAACTCGCTAGCCGCCACATCTAACGCCAAAGCTACTTGCTCTCCTGGCTTGTATCCAGCTTTCTCAATAGCAGCAACCAGCAATTCCAAAGCCACTTGATTGGACTCTAAGTTAGGAGCAAAGCCACCTTCATCGCCTACCCCAGTCAGCAAACCCTTCTCGTCTAATACTTTACTCAGGGTAGCAAACACCTCAGCACCCCAGCGCAAGGCTTCTTTGAAGGAAGTCGCCCCAATTGGGACAATCATAAATTCTTGAAAATCCACGTTATTTGCGGCGTGCGCCCCACCGTTAATTACATTCATCAACGGTACTGGTAATAAATTTGCCAAAGGGCCACCCAAATAGCGATACAGGGGAATTGCTAAAGATTCAGCACCAGCCTTGGCTGCGGCGAGGGAAACTGCCAAAATCGCATTAGCCCCTAAATTGGATTTGTTGGCAGAACCATCGATCGCAATCATTGTGCGGTCTAATAGTTCTTGGTTGAGAGCATCCAAGTTGAGCAATTTTGGGGCAAATACCTCTTTAACGTTTTGCACTGCCTTGAGGACTCCTTTGCCGCCGTAACGGCTTTTATCGCCATCACGCAGTTCGTGGGCTTCAAAAGAGCCAGTAGAGGCACCGCTAGGAACCTGTGCTAGTCCTACAGCGCCGTTGGCTAAATGCACTTCGGCTTCAATTGTTGGTCTACCGCGTGAATCGAGAATTTCGCGAGCTGCGATCGCTTCAATGGCAGTATCTAGAAGATTACTCATTTGTATTTTGTCCTTTGTTCAAGTGTCTTAGCATATAGTCCACTGGCCTAGCCCAATCGTAAGCATAGGCGTTTAAAGACCTTTGTCGGCTGAGATTAAAGAATATTTCCAGAGATTTTGTCAATGAATTTTTAATTTTATATTTTTGAGTCAACTTGCTTTCATATCCCAATTTTCACTGTTATTCTTCAATCAATAAGTAAAATAAAATACTTTTTTATAAATAACAATACGGTTAAACAATGTATTAAATATATAAATATAGGACTCCTATTTGATTGCGTCAAAGAACTCGCTATCAAACTGACTCAGCTGATTTTCCATTCTCTACTATGTGTTGAGAACAAATAAGTTCAAAAATCAAAGTTGATTGCTATAGTTACAATTACTTATACTATGTACAAATAGTATTCCATATCAAAATTCAGATGAATTGAACATACTTGTAAATCTGATGATAGGCAAAATCCTAGATGGACGCTACGAAGTTATCAGCAAACTGGGAGAAGGTGGTTTTGGTGCTACTTACCTAGCTATTGATAGGAAATTGCCTGATAAAGACCAGTGTGTTGTTAAGCACTTCTCGCCGAAAGCAACAGATACAAATACTTTGTCCCATGCGCGACGGTTATTTGAAAATGAAGCTAAAGTACTCAATCGCTTAGGGAATCACGACCGGATTCCACGTTTATTGGCGCATTTTGAAGAAGACCAAAACTTTTATTTAGTTCAGGAGTTTATTCCTGGGTATGATTTGAGTCGTGAAATCAATCGTCACAAACAGTGGAGTCAAGAAAAAGTAATTGTGCTGTTGGAGGATATTTTAGAGGCATTAGAGTTTTTGCATCAGCATCATGTCATCCACAGAGATATTAAGCCATCGAATTTAATGCGCCGCCAACAGGATGAAAAGATTGTTCTGATTGATTTTGGAGCAGTCAAACAAATCAGTTCTCCAGCAATCAATACTCAGGGACAAATGACAGCAACAGTTGTAGTTGGCACACCTGGTTATATACCCAGTGAACAAAGTCAAGGTCAGCCCAGGCTATGCAGTGATATTTATGCAGTCGGAATCATTGCGATCGAAGCCCTGACTAATTTAAATCCGATGCAATTACCGAGAGATAATCTTACAGGTGAAATTATCTGGCATCAGCAAGCACAGGTTAGCCAACAGTTCGCAGAAATTATTGAGAAAATGGTCAAGTATGACTTTCGACAAAGATATCAATCGGCAACAGAAGTATTGCAAGCACTACAACAATTTAAAGTAGGTAATCATCCTCAAAAATCGATTTGGCGCAAGGCTATTATTGGTTTAGGAATGGCTACCGCAGCCACCATCATTGCTTTTTTTATCTTCATACCTCGTAATCAAAGTTTATTAGATTATAATAATATTCCTTATGGCATTAATATCAAATATCCAACTAATTGGCAAAAAACTGGAACTCCAGACCACATTACAGGTAATGTGGTTAAATTTATATCGCCAAAAGAAAATAATACAGATATATATTTAGAAAATGTCAATTTAATTGTTGAAGAATTACCAGAAAACCATCAAGAATTAGAACAATTTACTAAGTTTTTTTTAGATGAAATTCAGCAGTCTTATCCAAATAGTAAAATTAGTGAAAAGGGTAAAACCCAACTAGCCAATCAACCAGCTTATCAAGTTAGTTACACTCTTGAAGAAGAAGGAATTAATATTAAACGCTTGCAAGTTTGGACAATCAAAAATAATAAAGCTTATATCATGACTTATACAGATAATGTTACTAAATATTCTGAGCATCTTCCCACAGCACGAACAATAATTAATTCTTTGGAAATTAAGTAACAGGTTTTTTATCAAGTAAATCTCAAGTAGGGTGCGTTAGGTTAAAACCATAACGTACCACGTTATTGACGGTGCGTTAAGCGCTTTAATCATGTTTTTCGTGAAAAATCAGGTCAAAATCTGCTCTTAACACACCATACATAAATTTTATTTCTATTTTATAAGTAAGCTCTAACCACTGAGATTAATGGTGCATCGCACTGCGCTATAAGCCGACAAATTTAATTGACGAATGACATTTACACGTAAATAAATATTTACATGAATTTATGATGTAGTAATGTAATATCTTTTTAATTTTGTGGTAAATACATAGTATCTATGTATTCATAAGAATTAAGTGAGAACTACCGACGATGAAACCCCAGTTATTTTTACAAGTACTAACGGCAGGTACAATTGTTCTGAGTAGTATTGCTAGCATCAATCCACCTAGTTTGGCTCAAGCTCAAACTTACTTTTGTGAAAAAAGTAATGATGGCGTATGGACTACATATGCTAAAAACTACAACAATAAGAAGATTCCTATTATTCGCTGGGTTAAGACTTTAGGGGAATATACCCCAAAAGTGCGCTGTCAAAACGTATCTTCCAGATTTCAAAAGGCCTATGAGAAAGGTGTTTTGAATTACCTGACATCTGGTATTTCTAATAATCAAGCTGTGATTTGTGCAGCTGGCCAATATGGTGGCCCTTGTAGTCAATTACTATTTACACTCAAATCCTATCAAGACGCCAGTTCAGTACTTCAGAAGCTTGTAGAAGTTGGTTACCGGGCTCGTGGGCCCATTCTTCAGTCTGAAGATGCTTCTTCTCAAGTATACATAGATATGAGTATGTTACTGAATGAAAAAGCAGCACAGGGACAAAATTCATACTAAATTTAGTAAGTAATCGGATGCTCGTTTAAGCATATTTGTATAGAGATTTACAAGCACTAAAAGCAACATGAGACAAAAACTAATGTATCGTCGCTCACTGGCTACGATCGCCTGGATGGGCATACTGTTGACGTTGCCGATACAAGCTGTTTATCTGAGCATTTCTCCAAGAGTTGATGCTCAAGAGTCAATTCAGAAGCGATCGCCAGAACAAATCAAACAGTTGGCTCGCTCGATAACTGTCAAAATTTTATCTGGCGAGAACAGAGGTTCAGGTATTTTACTTAAAAAAAATAGTCAAATTTATACGGTTATTACTAATCAACACGTTATAGAATCAGGCAAACCTATTAAAATTCAAACACAAGATGGGAAAATACACTCAGGCAATTTGGTTAAAGGAGTAAACTTTCAAGGCAAGGATCTAGCTTTGTTAGAATTCCGGGCTAACGCAAACTATACTTTAGCTCCCTTGGGGAATTTATCAACGATCGCAGTTAACGAACCAATATACGCAGCAGGGTTTCCCTTCGAGGCGAATCCGTCTGCATCTGGGGGATTTGTCTTCCAAACAGGGCAAGTTTTGTTAGTGCCAGAGCGAGCTCTTAAAGAAGGATATCAGATAGGCTACAGCAATGAAATCGAAAAGGGAATGAGCGGCGGCCCGATACTCAATCGTCACGGGCAAGTAATTGGGATCAATGGTATCCATGCCTATCCGCTTTGGGGTAACCCTTATATTTATGAAGATGGTTCCCAACCGACTGAAGCTCTACGAGATTTAATGAGCCGTTATAGTTGGGGAATTCCCATCCAAACATTTGCTCGCTTAGCTCCTGGGTACACATCCAAAGAATCCTTACCCGCAGCAAACGTACCCTCAACCCCAAGTCTTCCTCCCATCGCCAATGAAGTCAACAACATTGCCCAAGAAATTACGGTGCGAATAGACGTGCCAACTTTACGGCAGTGTAGCGGCTCGGGGGTGATTATTGGCAAACAGGGAAATACTTATAGCGTCCTCACAGCAGAACACGTTATTCGCAGTTCTCAAAAATGCGATCGCAGCATTTTAGAGGTAATCACCCCTGATGGCAAACAACATCAAGTCACAGTAAATAATCAGAATCTTAAAATCTTGCCAGAGACAGACTTAGCCATATTGCAGTTTACTAGCGATCAAAATTACCGTGTGGCAACTCTCGCTAATTACGACATAGTTAAAGACAATGGATTCATTTTTGTTTCCGGGTGGCTGGGGCTAAAACCCGGAACTGGACAAACACAGCGTCAGTTTACAGCTGGGAATGTAGCATCAAAACAAATTGGTTCTTTTTTAGCGAAAAACTCTTTGTCTTTGAGCTATGGATATGGGCTAATATACACTAATCTCACAGACCAAGGAATGAGCGGCGG
Organism: Nostoc sp. PA-18-2419; assembly: GCF_005869855.1. GTDB lineage: Bacteria > Cyanobacteriota > Cyanobacteriia > Cyanobacteriales > Nostocaceae > Nostoc. The sequence continues at coordinate 205,869 of NZ_SZNH01000007.1, forward strand.
TCCAGTATTAGATACTCGTGGACGCGTCATTGGGATTCATGGAAAAGCAGAAGTTGAAGAAATTACAGATAAAGCTGGTCAAAGACGTTTGATAACATTGGGTTTGAGTTGGGGCGTCCCCATCAGTAGCTTTGTCCGTTGGGCACAGTCAGTAGGTATGGCTCCGATTTTGAGAGTAGAGAATAATCCACCACCGCAACTGACAACCCAAGAGACAAAATCAATTCTGGAAGCTTTATTTAAAGTAGAGAAACCCAAAGAGAATGCTGATGCCATTGATTTGCTAAATTATGGCTGGCAATTAGCGCGAAGCACGCCAGAAAAGCCACTTGGTGAAAACAATAGCAACGAGGCAATCAACGCTATCGACCGAGCAATTCAACTTGAGCCTAACTTTTATCAAGCTTGGTATCTACGCGGTTTCGTGCTGTTGGCTCGTGAAGAATCTCAAGCCGCCCTAAAGTACTTTGATAAAGCCACACAAATTGAGCCGAACTTTGCTCCTGCTTGGCGCTTGCGTGGTCTAGTACTTCTTAGTTTGAATCGATACCCACAAGCGCTAGAATCCTTTGACCAAGTAGCAAAACTAGATCCAGATGATGCTAGTGTTCAGATATTGCGTAGTCTAATACTATTTAGTGCAAAACGTTTTCCAGAAGCACTAAAGGTATCAAACCAAGCTATAAAAAACAATCCTGGTTCTTGGGCGTATTTTGCTCGGGGTGCAGCACGTTATGGCACGGGAGACTTACAAGGAGCGATGGCTGATTTAAATGAAGCAATTCGTTTAAATCCAGAATATATCGAAAGTGCAGCCTACTCTGTTCGGGGTGCGCTTCGCACTCAACAGGGAGACTTAAAAGGAGCGCTGGCTGACTACAGTGAAGCTGTGCGTCTTGACCCTAAAGATGCTGAAGCCATAGCAAATCGTGGTGCTATTCACTTGCTACAGCATGACTACAAAGGATCGATAGTAGATTTTAACGAAGCAATTCGTCTCAAACCCGAATATGTTGACGCGATCAAACTTCGTGCAAAAGCTCGCCTGGAACAGAAAGACTACAAAGGGGCGATAAGCGATTTCAATCAAGCAATTCGTCTCCAGCCGCAAGATACCGAGATTCTTAAAGCTCGCGGGCTTGTTCTGGTAGTACAGCGAGACTACAAAGCAGCAATAGCCGATTTCAATGAAGTGATTCGTCTCAAACCTGAAGATGCAGAGGCAATAAAATATCGCGATGGCGCTACTCGGCTGCTACAGTCCAAACCAGCAGAACTCCCAATACCCAATGCCCAAGGAAATAATAAATGAGTTTTTAGAACAAATGTACTAAAAAATATGCTATAATTTGGATGCATTGATGGTGAAATCATAGTTAAAAATATGTTCTCTGGGCTTGCTTCTCTTAGTGCCAAAATTTACAAAATAAATTTAGGGCAATTGGTATGGCAACATCGACAAACAAGGCAGGTGCAAGAGATTAAAATAATTGAATCCCAAACTCGACTCGGTGCTATTAATCAACGTTGAAAGGCATTGAAGTCTATATTTCCATGTCTTACGAACCCCTGCACCACAAGTATCGCCCCAAGAGTTTTGCTCAACTAGTAGGGCAAGAGGTGATCGCCACTACCCTCACGAACGCGATCGCTACATCCAAGATTGCCCCCGCCTATTTATTCACTGGGCCTAGAGGTACGGGGAAAACTTCAAGTGCCCGAATTCTAGCTAAATCTCTTAATTGTCTTAAAAGTGACCAGCCCACCCCAAACCCCTGCGGTGTCTGTGATGTTTGCCAGGGAATCACCAAAGGCTACTCCTTAGACGTAATTGAAATCGACGCTGCCAGCAACACTGGTGTAGATAATATCCGCGAGTTGATTGAAAAAGCTCAGTTTGCTCCTGTACAGTGTCGCTATAAAGTGTATGTGATTGATGAATGCCACATGCTCAGCAATCAGGCATTCAACGCCTTATTAAAAACACTAGAAGAACCACCGAAGCATGTAGTTTTTGTGTTGGCGACAACAGACCCACAACGGGTATTACCAACAATTATTTCCCGCTGTCAGCGGTTTGATTTTAGACGTATTCAGTTAGAGGCGATGGTTAAACATTTAAGTGCGATCGCTTCAAAAGAAAACATTCATATTTCACTCGATGCTGTAACTTTAGTAGCCCAACTTGCTCAAGGGGGATTGCGGGATGCCGAAAGTTTGCTCGATCAATTGGCTTTATTAGCGGGTGAAGTGACGCCAGATAAAGTTTGGGATTTGGTAGGGACGGTAAGCGAACAAGATTTATTGGGGCTTTTAAATGCGATCGCTCAAGATAAACCAGAAGCGGTTCTCGACTGTACCCACTACATTTTAGAGCGCGGTCGAGAACCGCTAACTATTCTGCAAAATCTCGCCGCTTTTTATCGCGATTTACTGATTGCCAAAACAGCACCCAACCGCCACGATTTGGTTGCTTGTACTCAGCAAACTTGGACAGCACTGGTGGAGTTTGCCCAACACTTGCAGATGAGCATGATTTTGGCGGGGCAGCAACACTTACGAACAGCTGAAGTGCAAATCAAAAACAGCACCCAGCCGCGTTTATGGCTGGAGGTAACATTATTGGGATTGTTACCTAGTGCAACAAATATTCAGACACAATCCCCAAGCGTACCGCCGCGACTTAATACACCCGCTGTATCTGCATATCCTCCAGCAGTTGCCGAAAATCATTCAGCCTCTACTGTATCTTCAGCTGATCCGCAAACAAATCACAATTGGGCAAACCAAAATTTAGCAACTGCCCAAAATCACTCTGCCAAATCATCTCCCACAGATGAACAGCAAACAAACCACAATTGGGCATCGTCAAACCATCATCTAACAACAGCCCAAAATCAACTTGTCACATCATCTTCTCCAGATGAGAGGCAAACAAATCACAATTCTGCTGCTAGTTCGGTTTCATCACCAACCCCAGAATCTATACCATCTAGCAAAACTGAACCAGCAACCTCAGAAGTTGCCAGAACACCAGAACATGACTTAACTCAAGTTTGGCAACAAGTACTTACTAACTTTCAACCAATCTCAAGGCGAGAATTACTACGTCAAATGTGCCAACTCACTGAGTTCGATGGTGCAGTGGCTTATATTGCCATCAAACAAGCATGGTATGAAAAAGTTAAATCCGATCTACCTATAATTGTGGCGGCTTTCCAGCAGACTTTCCAACATGAAGTCAAGGTAAATCTAGAAAAAGGAACTTTATTAAACTCTACCCCAGGTAAAAAAGCTCCTGCTCCTGCACGGCAAGATTCTCCTCGCCTTCAGCAAATAACTACTTCCATTGACAACAGACAGATTTCACCTCCAACATCACAATCGCAGCCAGTTACTCGATCACCAGCAACAACCCCAGCAGTAAAAACCGAATCGTCAGTCAGAAATGGCAATGGAGTGAATAGAAATGGGCTACAAATGCCTCCACCCCCAATCCAAACACCCCCAGCTAATTGGGAACCGGATGAAGTAGCGATCGCAGCTCAGCGCTTCGCAGAATTTTTCAACGGACAAGTTATCCGCTTCACAGATGATTCAACAGACTTTTCTGATTCCATGACTACAGGTGAATGGGTAGAAGAATCAGAAGTGGATGATGAATAAATTGGGAATAGGGAATTGGGTATTGGACATTGAGAAAACTTTTCTCTAGTCCCCAGTCCCCAGCGATCCACTGAAGCACAAGAAGTGTCCCTAGTCCCCATTCCCTGTATGCAAAGTTTTAACCCATTTCAGGCGCTTCGGTCTGACGGACATTCGGGCGGTTGTACTGCTCATAACTACTAACCAGTGCAGCATGTACAAATTGCCACGGATAGTTTGTAGCAGCAAAATAAAATACGTAGGTAATGAGAATTTCTGGTCTTGGCGTATCCGCCTCAAACCTGTAAACATCCCCACCATCGACATAGTAACGGACAAGCTTGTAATCGGACTTAATATCGGTGGACGATGACGAGCGATCGCCATTAATAAATCTGGTACTGTTGCTGTGGGCAAGATATACATAATCAGCACAAACATCAGCAAATCCCAGCTTTTGCGTCCTCCCATGCGGTTTTTAAGAATTAAATCCCAATAATCCAAGTAACGTTGATATCCGCCTTCTGCCCAACGGTTGCGTTGATGCCAGAGTGCAACTGCCTTTGTCACTCCTTCTTCTTGCACTGCTGGATGGAAAACACACTCAATATCCCATTTTTCCAAATGTAAGCGGATTGTCAAATCCAAGTCATCGGTAATAGTTTCCTCATTCCACCCACCGCAACTTAAGAGGGCTGAACGCCTGACAAATTGACCATTACCTCGCAGTTCACCAATTCCACCAAGACCTGTCCGCTGTTGCTGAAACCAGGTATCAAGCCCCATTTCCCCCATTTGACCCTTAGTCCAAAAATTTTGTTTGGCGTTGGCGATCGCTTTTCGCACTTGCACCGCCCCCACCTTTTCTCTTTGGAATAAAGGTATTACTTGTGATAATAAATCTGGTGTCACTTGAGCATCAGCATCAAATACAGCGATGATTTCGCCCTTTGTCAGCGGTAATACCTGATTCAAGGCTCCTGACTTACCGCCACTAGCCTCTGCTGAGCGTGTGAGTACCTTAAGTTTATCATATTTGTGCTGTAATTCTGTTAATAAATGGGGTGTATTATCGGTGCTGCGATCGTCAATTATCCATAGTTCGTATTTGCCATCTGGATATTCTAGATTACAAAGATTATTGACTAATTTAGCAATTACCGCTTCTTCATTTTTTGCAGCTACTAACACAGATACATAGGGATAATCTCCCTGCATTTCTTTTGGATGACAACGGGGTTTAGTAAACACTACCACCAAAGCATGAAGGCCAAGAACGGTGGTCAATCCTAGTATGAATATAGATGCCCAAGAAACTAAATGCAGAGCGATCGTTCCACTCCAGACAATAGTCAAGACTAGAGCTGCTTTACCTCTACGACCTTGAAACCGGGATGGTAGAGACATATTTTGTGTCTCTAACACAGACTCCTCATCTACTGAGAGGTCAGACAATAAGGAGTTGAGTGGATCAAGCTCTTGATAAGAATCTTCTTCGGGCCAGGAATTCGCTGGCATAAGTTGGCTTGCTTGATTCAAAAACCACTATTTGTTCACAGTTAGTAATTTTACGGACAAATATCCTTAAGCTACTTTTACCGATATTAATCGGAATGGGCAAACTGGAATACCCACTATCCCTAAGCTAAAAGCAGCTGGGACTACCTTATTTTTACCGCTACTGCGGTTAGTTGCTTGGCATTAACCACATTTGCCACTCTGAATATACTTGATTCCTTTGAGCGCCACTTGGGCAGGAAGCTTGTAGGATAAGAGTTTGACTAATGTAAACTCCAGATTAGGCAAAGCGATCGCAACTGGGCAGCTTTTCCTTGGAAAAACAGCAATAAATACGTCCACTACTTTATAGCAGGGATTTTTTAATCTATTGCCCCCAACTTTCGATAAAAGTTAACGCAGCCTTATTGTAACCGAAATTTTAATATTTCTTAGCAGTAACTTCATTTATTGGGTATGGTCATTGGTCAGTGGCGACTTCTCCCCATCTCACGGTTAGTGAGCGTACCCTGTTCTTAAGCAAGGCTGGGCGTAGCCTCTGGTAGACAAGTCGAACCACATCCTCCGATTCCCCACTCTCGACTCTCCACTATGTGCTTTAGACACATTTTTTGGGAATACTACTAAGAGCCTATTGCTAGTTGCCAACTAACTTGAGGAATATTTAATAATGTCGTCTATTGAGCAACTCCAACTCCAGCCAGCTACTCAACAACAAGCCAGTGTTTATTTACCTTACGTTCAGGGTGCTAAAAGGAATTTTTTACCCTATGCCATTAGTCTCTATCAAAAAGGAGTTTTGGAGGGACACCGAAAGATAGAAGCTAGTGAACATGTCCCTTTCGTCGCCTCTTGGAATGTTGCTACTCTACCTTCAGACTTAACGCGTTGCCGAGTACAGTTTGATGGCAATGCAGAACTGAGTTACGAACTAATGCTAGCCAGTTTCGAGTTTATTAATTATTTAATTGAACTTATAGAAAACTATAAACGTTATCGTGCCACCGATTTTTCACAAGCCTTTTATCGCAAGCTGCTACGTATAGATGAATGATGTAAATTACTCAAAGTTTTACCAGTAAAACATCAAAATTAAGAAGGCTTTGCAAACCAGGCTTTATAACCAACAAGACAATCAATAAATTAAAGCATGGATTCTGATTACTGATTCTTTAATTATTAAAGTTAAAAATTCAGAAAAATAAGATTCCTGCTTTTGTCAAACTCAGGAATTTTAGTTAATAAATATTAATTTTATTCATCATTTTTAGCAAATTTTAATGAATGGCAAACTACTTTGATAAATTTAAAGGGATAAATTCAATTTTTGCTGTATTCGGATTTAATACAACTTTTACTAAATAGATATTTTCCTGTTGACGATCGCCATTTGGTTTAAAAGAAATTACTCCTGTAGCACCACTTGCTTGAAAATTAGTCTCAGCGATCGCTTGTTGCAGATTTTCCCGACTAGGTGATGGTATTTTTTCTAAAGCTGCTAACAATACACGAGTTGCATCATAAGATAATGCAGTGTGCCAATTATCTACTTTTCCCCAAATTTTCTCTACTTGCTTAGAAAAATTTCGATTAAGAATACTTTTGGAATGCCAAGGTATGGCTACTACTGCACCTGCTTGATTACCTACTAATTCTTTAAGAAGCTTATTATTATCTAGACTATCTCCACCTACTATTAAATATTTGTATTGTTTTGCATATCTAATCACTTGAAGTGCTGAGTCAGAGGTTAGTCCATCTGTAGTTGTAAATAAAATGATTACATTTGCTTGCTGTTCTTTCACTTTATTTATACTAGATTCTACATTTTCATATAAGGGAATTTCTGCTACTACTTTTCCACCTAATTCATCAAGTCTACCTTTCATTTGTACTTGTAAAGATTTACTATAATTACTATTAGGATTAAAAAATATTGCTGCTTTTAGCTTATTTTCCTTTTTCAGGTATTTAGCTAAAGTTTGGGTAATAGCCCGATTACTAGGAACAACACGAAAAAAACAATTAGGATAATTTGATTGACAGGATGTAGATAGAGATTCTGATGTGGCTGTTGCCGAAATTAATAAGAGGTGACGTTGTTGATAAACTTTAATAGCTTCTAAAGTCGTATCACTCCTGAAATGACCAATAACAGCTAAAATATCATGTTTTTTTCCTAAATAATTTGCTATTTTTCTAGCATCTTCAGTTTGATTTTTATCAGTAGCAATTAATACTTTTAACCCTATACTTTTGGTTTTGTAATTTTGATTAAATTCGTTTTGTGCTTGTGCTACACCACGTAATATTTCTTTACTAGAATTGATGTTGTCATTATTATCACCGATTGGAGCGACAACAGCGATAGTGTAAGCTTTAATTTTATTGACTTCTAAGCGGCTGTTATTAAGATAAATTAAGGTTTCCGGGTCACGATCTTTTTGCCAAGCTTTTTCCAACCAAGTAATTGCATCTTGGTAGTTACCCATTGCGATCGCCTTTACTCCTCGTTCTTTTTCTGCTACTTTCATATTGATATTTGGTAACAGAATTTGTTCGCCACAACTGATACTGTCATCTTCGGAGAAATGCCTCAGCCAAATTTTTGAACATCCACTCACTCCGTTTAAATACCAATAACTACCACTTAACCCCAGTCCCAAGAAAATAACTGTACCAGCTAAGCGAAGTGAAATCTGTGGTAAAGTAATTGGATAATTTAAGCGTCGTAAAATTACTTGAGTATTTTTTGGACGATCTTTCCAATATGGCTGCATCATTTCATCGAGCAAATCGAAAAGCGACCGCCACCTCAATTTATCTAACCAATTTCTCCAATGATTAGAGTGAAATGAAACTTGGTTGCGCCAAATTAACTTACCTGTTTGGGCGTCTTCTTGCAGATGTAAGGGAGATTTTCCAGTTAGTAAATGCACAAAAGTTCGTCCTAAAGCAAAAAAATCTGATTGCTTTACTACTATGCCTTTCATTTGTTCGGGTGATGAGTAACCCAGTGTACCAACGATTGTATTTTCGTTTTGTTGCTGCACATAAGTTTGTGCTAAATCGCGTACTGCTCCAAAGTCAATTAACACCAGTTGTCCATCTGGTTTTACCATAATGTTTGCTGGTTTAATATCTCGATGAAAATACCCCTGAGCGTGGACTCGGTCTAAAATCTTTAGTATTTGTTTTAAATAAACGATCGCTAATTCTGGTGTGATAGTTTTATTATTCCGGTTTTTTAACCACTGTTGTAAATTTAAACCATCAATTTTTTCCATTACCAAGCAGTATAATGGCTCTGGGGAATCTGGGAAATTCAATTCAAAATATCCATCTAGTTCAACTTTAGGAATTCCTGAATTATTTAAGCGAATTAATACCTCAGCTTCTCGCTTAAACAAATTGACAAYCTTAGATTTATTGTTCTCGCTAACTAAAGATAAATTCAAAACTTTAAGGACTTTTTTAATCTCGTTATCTTCTACTTCAAAAGTCCAAGAAAATCCTCCATTACCTAATAACTTAATTACTCGATACTTATTTTCTAGTAACAAGTTTGCCCCACAGTTACGACAGAAAATGTTACCGTTGGCATTCATTAAATCAGCAGGATTTGGACACTTTGGATTGAGGCAATAACTCATAGAGCTAAAACTATTACTTGAGAAAGGCAATATTATTAATGTTTATTTGTATCCACCTGCTTAGTAATGTATAATAAATTTCAAGAAGTCAGGGTGCTTGTCAAGCATTAAAGTACTTGCTAGCGCTGCCAAAGCATGTTGTATGTCTAAATATGCAATCACCGTTACTGTCAAATTATTCGCCGCTTATCAAGAAGCTTTTCAGATTTCAGAACTAGTACTGGAATTTCCCAATAGTACGCCGGTTAAGGCAGTATGCGATCGTCTCATAGCTGAACACCCGGAACTCTCTCAATGGCGGGACATCACCCGCTTCGGAATTAATCTGATATTTGTTGAACCAGATACCCTCCTACAAGATGGCGATGAAGTTGTGTTAATTCCCCCGGTTAGCGGCGGTTAAGCAAAACAGTTAGGAGTTAACTCCTAACTACTTATTATTCCTCAGTTTTTCTTATTTCACCTTGGTGTGAAAGCGGACAAAGCCGTAAACATCTTTGACTAAAGCTGGTAAATCTGGACTGCGCGTGATATTCACCACCACAGCACCATTAGTGTTAGTACCGCAGGATGATGGTGCTGACTCGTTAGCAGGATAAAAACGTCCGCGATCGCCATCTTCAACGTTGCTCAGGTAAACTGTAGGAGTGCTGGAACCAATTGCAAGGGCAATACCTCTGTCTGCTACTGGTAAGCCGCCATCACTGGGAGTATTATTATTAAACGCGCTGAGAATAAAAGTAGTATTACTGGGAACTAAGTCGCAGAATTTAACGTTAGTAGCATCATTCGGTCCTTTGGAAAGAAAGTAAATAGTGTATTCCAACTCATCTCCTGGCTTCACAGTCCCAGCATTAATCAATCCCCGCAGATAGCCAACAGGCCATTTTGCATCGTTATCATCAGAAGCATAGGGTTCTGGGATATAGTTGGCAGCAGTTGTGGCCACGTCGCTGCGACCATCTACAATGTCGGTTAAATCTTGATTATTGATGCGAGTGATACGTTTGACTAACAAAAGCTTTGCATTTACAGCAGTAGCACCGTTATTGTTTTCGCCAACACTGGTAATGCGACTACCTGTAGTATCAGTGTCTCTAGTTGGTAGGTAGTTTGTACACCGTGTGCTAGCGTTCTTGCTGGTGGTTGCTTCCCAGCAAGCACTGACATTAGTATCCTCACCATTGGGAGTTAAGCTGATAGATTGACCATTGCTAGCTCCGATTAACGAAGACTGATATGTGTTGTCCCAGAGATTGAGAACACTTGCAGGAGGCGTATTAATTTCATTACCACTGCCATAAGCGATATAGTCAATAATTTTATTTTGATTATCKTACAACCAGATATCATCACCCAAGTTGTTGAGTTTGGGAGTCTGTCCTAACCAAGCTTGAAAAGCTGCTCCTGTTGCTTGATGGTTGGCGTTGTTATCTCCAATCCAAATTACAGCATATTTTCCCGCTTGTAGGGTTGTGCCGTTTGGAAATGTATAAGTAAAGCCGTTAGTGCCATCATTATCATTAGCAGTCAGGTGTCCGTCTGCTAACTTCAAACCACTCAAATCTACAGTCGATGAAGAAGGATTATAAAGTTCAATAAATTCATCGTTAGTGCTAGTAGTAGTGCCAGTTTCGCTATATAAAACTTCGTTGATTATGACTTTGCCGACATTCGATGAAACTGCATCAATAATATTAAATGGAGTTGGTTGAGTTTGACCGGGATAATAAGTCCATAAATCCAACCCTTTCGTATCTCCAAAAGATCCGTTACATGATGTCCCAGCGTTACCAAGGTTACCAGACTGACCAAATTTCCGGTCATTGCTGGCGGTGTCAAAACCGTTAATTGGGTCGCTAAAGGCTGGGTTTGGTGGACTAATACCGCAAAGTACTTGACCAGACGTACCGATTTGAGTACCACCAATGGTTTTGTAACCGCGATCATCATAAAATCCTCTAGTGTTGCCTATAGGATTAGTGGCATTCAACATTGTAATAGTAGGACCGCCAGTAAAATTGTTTTCTGCATCCAGCAAGGGAAAGTGATATTCACCTCCAAAGGTTCTGACACGAACTTTATAATCACTACCAACTGGGAAAAAATTGCCAGTGTTATCTTTACCATCCCAACTAACAGCTTGTTGTCCTGTTGTAGGCATAGTCCCTCGTAGAAGACGGTTTTGGGAGTTAGTGGGATCAAAATTGCTGCCATCTCGGCTGATAATCAGTTCGTAAGTCCCTGTGACGTTGCTGCCAAAATTAAAAGTACCGCCTGTGCCGAATGAACTATTATTTCCTGTAACTGTGCCGTTGAATTGTAAATTACTAACAGCAGGAATAATTGGGCTAAGGGGAATACCAGTTCCATCTAAAGTGCCATCTGGTTTGTAACGCTCAACGTATGGAAGCACGTTGGTGTCAATGGAGTTAAAAAAAGTAGCGTATTGGGGACGAGCCAAGCTAACACTACCTTGGGGGTTGGTTAGCTGACTATCTGCCCCTAGTATGTCGTGATAGAGAGGGGTTTTACCATCACTGTCAAAAAAGCCTACCTGATTACCATAGAGAACGAATCCATTCGGATCTGTGCCTCTAAGTTCTACTTTATATTGGAAGCCATCTGTGGTTACAGGATAGACTGGGAAGTTGAGATATCGACCATTATTACCAGTAAATAAAGCTAGATAATAGCTGAATAAGCGTCCGTTTAAATCGGTTGTTGAAGTTTGATTGCTACTGCGTACCGTTACATCCCAAGCTGCAACACTCGTTCCTTGTTGAGTATTAAAGTTGTTTGGACTGGTCAAATTAATCTCACCAGTAGGGGCACCATTAGCTGATGAGTTACCCCCAGTAGGTCCATAGAAAACTATGTCATAAACTCCAGTGGATGGGGCTTTGTAGTAGCAGGGAATATAGCCATTGGGATTGCCTCCACCAGAAATAGCACGCGGACCATTTAACTCCTGTTGGTGAGTTGAGATGACACCACTTCCAGCTTGAGAAGTACACACAAAATCAGGTGTGCTAGGAACAGTTTCACTGCCAATACTACCAGTGATACGATTGGGATTGTAAACACGGATATCACCGCTACCTACCCCAACTGCGCTGGAACCCAAAAGAATATACTCATCTTTATTGGCATAAACCTTAAGTAACGTTCGTCGCAGCACAAGACCGCCATAAGTATCAGTACGCCACTCTAAGTTAGCTCTGCTACTACTGGCTGCGGCGCTACTGGGATACAGTGTGCGACTACCTTCAGCTTGAGCAGATTGTATTCCAATATTCAAGCAGCACAGCCAGAGAGCAAAGCCAGTTAGTAGTTTTTTATAAAGGTTCAGGTGCTTGTTGTTGACCGCTAAAAGACATTTTAGTATTAGACTCATTTATGCTTTGATGGCTCCTGATTTTAATTGAATGGTTGCCATGTCTGCGACAAAGCACTCTGTATTTAGGCCAAATTTAAAAGGCATTATAAAAAAGCATAAAAACTCTCATACACTCAGGTGATGCTTGGTTTTAGGTTACCCAAGTTGTACGAAAATCTACCATCTTGATTCGCATTCGCTGTGGCGAGCGCTCTGCTTTTAAAAAGGTAGTATTTTTAAACGCAAAGGGACACAGAGTAAACGCAAAGTTACGCAGAGTTTTGCCAAATTTAATATTCAAGTTGAGCGTGAAATCTGTGAAGATACAAGCTTGGGTTGAGCGAAGAGTTCGCAATTTATCTTAAAACTAATTTCTATAGTGATAGCGAAATACGAAGAGTTTAGCAGAGGGCGATCGCTCTCTACTTCGGTGGATAATTCAACCGGAGTGGCTACAGACTTGACCAAAGTCACTACAGATATAAGCCAAGTGACTACCGTTGCAGGTTTGGGCTATAGTCGCTTTTTAAATTTAACTTAAGTGTGAAATATCACAGTTATTAAAGGTAGAAATGCTAATAAAAAGCTATGCCAGGAATGCAATTGAGCTTCTGTGTTTGCTTCTGGTGGTGCTAAAAGAGCTTCTACTCTTTGTTCTAATCTATCGCCCGCGTTAGGAGAACCCAATGCAGCACAGCAAATTTCTGATGATAGAGGGCTGCTACTAACCACTAACAGCAGTGATTCTGCCAGGACTAAAGGATCTACCTGCAATGCTGCGTAACTATCGGCGCGGAGTTCGCGCAAAACTAACAGTTCTTGCCACAAAGGCTCTGTATTTGGCAACCATGCAGTGCAGGAACGCACCCAACCCAGCCAGAAAAACCAGAATGTATCCCTATACTGGTAATGCCCTTGTTCGTGTGCTAAGACGCTTTCTAAATGATTTGGTGAGAGAGTTTGCAGTAATCCTTCGCTAACTACTAATTCAGGTTGCCAAAAACCAATTTGACCGGCAAACATTGCTTCTGTTTGCAGTAGTCTGGCTCTTGTGTCGCCCAAATTCACTAGAGGACAGTTACGGGCAGATTCCACAGACTGCCAACCTTGAAAAGCAAGTCTAAGGCATAAAATGGCAAAAATTGCTAAATAAATTAATGCCAGCAGATAACTGATTGAACCTGTGTACATTCCGCCCATTTTTCCTTGGGCTCCCATGAACAACACAGCGATCGCTGTCATGAAAATTAACAAGGGAGGGAAGAGAAATATAAATAGCGATCGCCGCCACCGCAAACTCCAACTACCTTGGGGTTCTTTCCAAGAGGATCTTAACCACCAGGCAACTCCCAAAGCAATTAAAATCATCATGAGATGCATCATTTTTCCTCCCTGGCTTGGCGTGCAGATTGTATGCGTTTGGCGATGGCTGCTATTTGCTCGCTGGCTGCTTCATCGAGACTATCGGCGAAGGCTGCAACCACATCAGGGTTACCTACCGCCAAAAATCGCTGTAACTGCTCATGGGCTTTGATTACCTCTGACTGTTGCTTACTCAGCAATGGCCGCCAATAAAATGCCCGTCCTTTTTTGTCACAGGCTAGCCAACCTTTATCTGTGAGGCGTCGGAGAACAGTGGTTACAGAAGTATAAGCTAATTCGCGGTTAGGATCTGAGAGAATGCGATCATGGACATCTTTGACTGTAACTGAACCAAGTTCCCAGATGATATTTAGTATTTCCGCTTCCAAAGGGCCTACAGACAGTTGTTTAGGACGGTAGTCGGGTAAAGGTGCCATAGTTTTGAAGGAGAGTTGGGAGGTGGGGAGGTGGGGTGATGGGGAGGTGGGGTGATGGGGAGGTGGGATGATGACTTGCAACAAATCTTTTTCCATGTCTCGAATTTGCCTTGTCCCCGCGTCCTCTTTTCAATGCCCTGTTTGGCCAATGACTGTTAGCTTTCTTGTTTTAGATTACAAGATCCTGGAGCCAGTCTAAAAGTCTAAAAATATAAAAATCAGCTTTTTAAGCATTTATTTTGGATTAAGGACTCTTAAGATTTAGTTAAAAACTTGTCTGTACTCTTACCTCCCCATCCCCCCATCCCTCATCTCCTATTTATCTATCTAATGAGATACATTGTGTATTCTAATGCTAAAAAATGCTGTGGGAATAATTATAACTATAGTTAGTGACACTAACCTAGGTAGAATGTTATTTGTTTGCCGCAGTAGTATAAAAGCAGGTGTATCCAGCGCGTGAAGCTATTTGTATACCACACTCCGGAATTGACTCCAACGGATAAAGTGCCAGAATGTGCGATCGCAGTTGATGTCTTGCGAGCCACTAGCACAATAGCGACTGTTTTGGCAGCTGGAGGCGAAGCTGTACAAGTATTCAGCGATTTAGATCAACTAATCGCAGTTAGTAAAAAATGGCCTCCTGAAAAACGTCTGCGGGCTGGAGAACGCGGCGGCGCAAAAGTAGAGGGCTTTGAGTTGGGTAACTCCCCACTCGATTGCACATCCGAATTGGTGCAGGGGCGTCGATTATTTATCAGTACCACAAATGGTACTCGTGCGTTACAACGGGTGCAAGACTCCCCAAATGTAATTGCAGCAGCTTTAATCAATCGAGCAGCAGTAGTGGAATTTCTCAAGAGAAAGCAACCAGAGACAATATGGATTGTCGGTTCGGGCTGGGAAGGCAGTTTTTCTTTAGAGGATACAGTTTGTGCGGGTGCGATCGCTCATAGTCTTTTACAGCAAACTGAGTTGTCACTAGAGGAAGTAGCTGGTAACGATGAAGTAATTGATGCGATCGCTCTTTACTCTCAATGGCAAGATAACTTATTGGAATTATTTCACCAAGCTAGTCACGGCAAACGCCTATTGCGTCTTCAATGTCAAGAAGATTTAAAATATTGTTCCCAAACTGATGTTTTGGATATCTTGCCAATACAAACAGAGATAGGAGTTTTAAAAAAGGGATAGGGACTGGGGACTGGGGACTAAAGCATTGGGGCTGTCAGAGGGGTTGAAAAGGTGAGAAGGTTTTTTATAATCATCTCCAATCTCTCTCATCCCTTGATTGCTGAGCAAAGTCGAACCACATCTGGCAGTTGGCGACGTACTCCTACGGAGAGGCAAGCCTGGGCGTAGCGTCTCGTAGAGAAGTATTGGTCATTAGTCATTGGCCAACAGAAGGCAGAAGGCAAAAAGTTCTTTAATTTTGAATTTTGTTCGCGCAGCTAAGCCGTGTCCGCGTCCCTTGCGCGTCTCGTAGAGAGCGTCATTTTGAATTTTGAATTGATTTATCTCCCTCATCTCCCAATTCCTAAGAGCATTTGGCGGAGTCTTTGTCGCCAATGGGGGGGATATGTTCCTAGAAGTGCCGAAATTTTGCCACAAGCAAGTACAGAATAACCAGGGCGATGGGCGGGTGTAGGATATTCAGCAGTTGCAATGGGGACAATATTTTTAACTTTCAAAGGAAATCCTAGCTGTTGGGCTTCTTCAAAAATGGCAACGGCAAAGTCATACCAGCTAGCAACGCCGCTATTAGTGTAGTGGTATGTGCCTACAATCTCTATCTTTAACTGGGGAATTATCTCAGCGATGACTGCGGCTATATCTTTTGCCCAAGTCGGGCTACCAATTTGATCGGCGACGATACGCAGTTCTGGACGTTCTGCACCCAGTCGTAACATGGTTTTGACAAAGTTACTTTTGCCAAAGTTTCCATAAACCCAAGCTGTGCGGAGGATGAGATGATGGGTGCAATTGTCTCGAATTGCTTGTTCTCCTGTAAGTTTGGTTTTTCCGTAGACACTCAAGGGGTTAGTCGCATCGGTTTCCTGATATGGGTGACACCTATTGCCATCAAAAACGTAATCGGTGGAAATATGAATTAGATAAGCTCCTAACTTTTGACTTTCTTCGGCGAGAATTAAAGGTGCAGTAGCATTAATAGCAGTAGCAAGTTCAGATTCGCTTTCGGCTTTGTCTACAGCGGTATAAGCAGCAGCGTTAATGATGATTTGCGGTTGGTTTGATTTGATAATCCTGCGGAGAGTATCAGGCTCGGTAAGGTCTACTATTGGGCGTGCAACTGAGATAGTATTGCCGTAGGATGGAAGAATTTGTTCCAATTCTTGACCTACTTGCCCATTGCTACCAATCAGTAGAATTGATTTACTCATCCTAATTAATTCTTGAATTTACATCAATACAAAAATACTTTTGTACTAATTTACATCTCATTTGTGTAATCTAGAAATTTATACTTTCTACTATTCAAAGTGAAAGTTACAGTAAAATGTCCAGATTAATATTAAAAGTATTTAATTAAATATTTCAGCAGTTTTTAAAGATTTACCGACTTGGTCTTTAGCTGATAAAATCGGTGGCGCACTCAAGGGCCAATCTATAGCTAAATCTGGATCGTTCCAGAGAATTGTACGATCGCCTTGGGGTGCGTAGTAATCTGTAGTTTTATACACCACTTCAGCTGTTTCTGAAAGCACGAGAAAGCCGTGAGCAAAGCCTATCGGTATCCAAAGTAAGCGTTTGTTCTCAGCACTGAGTTCATAACCTACCCACTTACCAAACGTAGGCGAACTTCTTCTAATATCAACGGCTACGTCAAAAATGGTGCCGGCGATCGCCCGAACGAGTTTACCTTGGGGTTGTTGAATTTGGTAATGCAATCCACGCAGGACGTTTTGCTTAGAACAAGAATGGTTATCTTGGACAAAGTTCGCAGCAATACCAGTCTGTTGAGTAAATTTTTGGTGGTTATAGGCTTCAAAGAAGAAACCGCGATCGTCTGCAAATACTTTGGGTTCAAGTTGTATAACTTCAGGAATTTTGGTATATGTAATGCTCATTGATATTATTGCGAGTAATTTGCCACAGTGTTAATTTTGGCAAGAAATTAACCCAAGAATTACAGGTAGTAGCATAACATTTTGACTGTAGCTTTCCTTATTTTTAATCAGTAAATTATGTGAGTTCAATTTGACAGTCATCGCCAATCAGGAATCGTAAAGCTTTCGGGCGACGGGGTGCAATGGTCAATTGTGCGCGTTGTCCAATCACACTATCGATAATCCGCTGATGGATGCCGACAATTTTAGCACCTTCTAAAATTACACTGTGTTCTAAATCTGTATCCACAAGTGTGGCATTGTTGGCAATACTACTATAAGGACCAATAAAGCAGTTTTCTAAATAACAATTGCTACCAATAATTACCGGCCCGCGAATTGTGCAATTAATAACTTGAGATTTGGCACCGATTTTAACTCGTCCAATAATTTGACTTTGGGTATCGACTTCGCCGAAAATTGATGCTGTCATATAGGTGTCAAGAATCAATCGATTAGCTTCTAATAAATCATCTTTTTTACCAGTATCTAGCCACCAACCTTGGAGTTTATGCGCGACGACGTGCTTTTGTTTATTAATTAAATATTGAATAGCATCAGTAATTTCGAGTTCCCCTCTGGCAGAAGGATGAATATTAGTGATCGCATCAAAGATAACGTGAGAAAAGAAATAAACTCCTACCAATGCCAGATTTGAAGCCGGAATTTTGGGTTTTTCAATTAACTGTAATACTCTGCCTCTATCATCGACCTCAGCCACACCAAAGGCGCTAGGATTAGCAACAGGACGTAATAGAATTAAAGCATCAGGCTCCTGTTGGCTAAATTGTTGCAGAAAATAACTTAAATCACCTAATTGAATCAGGTTATCGCCCAAGTACATGACAAACGGAGAATCTCCTAAAAACGGACGGGCTATTAGGACGGCGTGAGCAAGTCCGACTGCCTTGTCTTGTAATATGTAGGTAATCTTCGCTCCAAAGTATTCTCCATTTCCGGTTTTTGCTTGGACTTCTGCACCGGTTTCCGGACTAATGATGATACCAATATCAGTAATACCAGTAGCCACCATTTCTTCAATTCCATACCATAAAACAGGTTTGTTAGCAACTGGTACAAGTTGTTTTGCTCCGCTATAGGTGAGGGGACGTAAGCGTGTACCTTTACCGCCAGAAAGAATTAATGCTTTCATAAATATTAGTCATTTGTTATTCGCCGTATCCTCTGCTCAACGGTAATATTCTACACGTAGCGAGATAAGACTTCGGCGGTGGCTTTTCCTGTTTTTTCCCAACTGAATTGTTGGGAGTGAATAATTCCCTGCTTAGAAAGGCGTGATCGCAATCCCGAATCAGTTGCAATTGCCTGCATTGCTTCTGTAATTTCTCTAGTATTGTAGGGATTAATCAGAATTGCCGCGTCTCCAGCTACTTCTGGTAGGGAGGAGAGATTGGAGGTAATTACTGGGGTACCACAAGCCATTGCTTCTAAGACGGGTAAACCAAAGCCTTCCCAGAGACTAGGGAAAACAAGAGCGATCGCTTGATTGATGATTTTTGGCAATTCGCTATAAGGAACATACTCGAGGAATTTTACTTGATCGGTGATACCAAGTTGTGCAACTTGGGCTGTTAAAGTTGGGGTGTAACGGCGATCGCTTGGGCCTGCTAACCAAAGTTCATAGTCGTCGTTATTGGGTAGCGCAGCAAAGGCTGCAATCAATCGATGTAGATTTTTGTAAGTGTTTTGGCGTCCAATGTAAAGAAAATAGTTGCGGGTGGGGAGATTGAGCAAACAAAAGTGAGTGGGATCGTAAGCAAGAGGGATAGAGGTAATTTTGCTAGTGGGAATATGAAAAAAATTGGTGATGTCGCAAGCTGTAGCTTGAGAGTTACAGAGAATGTGTTGTGCTTGGTTGAGGACTTGGGGTATGTAGTAGCGGTGATAGGATGTTAGTGGTGAAAACCGCTTCGGAAAACGCAATGGGATAAAATCGTGAGCCATCACCACAAAACGACAATTGGTATAAAGAGGTGCTTCTGGAAGCAAGGAAAATAAAATTTGGGGTTTTAGCTTTCTATAAATTTCTGGTAGTTGAAATTGCGTCCACACAAGCCGTTTTAAATGGCCTTTTACCCCTTGTTCTGCGGTTTGATTAGGGGGAACTGGATAGCAGTTGTAACCAGAAATATTTTGGGAAATCAAAAGTGTGGGGTCGAGTTCTTGTAAGTGAGGTAATAAATTGAGAGCATAGGTAGTGATACCTGTGGGTTGAGTTAGTAAAAATGACAGATTAATTAATAATGCCACGATTGTTAATCAGAAAATATTTAAAAATTATTTTTCTAAATTTTATATTTTAATATTTGATTTTCAAATTATACTAAATCTTCAATCAATTATTTGCTCTGCTTTTTTGTGATATAATCCCGTATTCCACAAATTTTTCCTAATGCAGCTTGTGGCTTTAGCACAATCGCAAGGATTGCTTTAAACATTTGAAGAATTAATCTAGCTTTAAAAATATTTTTATTTGTGTATTTATCAAGCGTTAGTAAATAACTATATGTACTATTTCTAATTTTATGAAAAATATTTCTATTAGTAATAGATGATGGTTCATGCACTATTGAAAAACTATTTATGGCAACTATATGTCCTTGATTAGCATAGCGTAAGCAAAAATCTACATCTTCATAATAAAGAAAGTAAGCAGAGTCAAAATTAGGACATTCAAGAAAATTATTCAAATTAACAATTAGACTACACCCGGAAACCCAATCGCAATTAACATAACCCAAATCTGTATTTATTAATTTTTTTTGAGTAATGATTGCACCTGTTTTAGGAATAAAGTGACCACCAGCAAACCAAACTTTGCCTATGGGTGTATAGATAAGAGTACCAAGAATTGAAATTTCTGGATACAATTCAAAAAATGACTTAACTTTATCTAAAGTGTTTTCTATTAAATAAGCATCGGGATTAATTATCCAAACATAGGCTTGGGAGTCTTGAATATAAATCCATTTTAAGCCTAAATTACAAGCACAACCAAAACCCAAATTAGTTCCAGCATCAAAAATCAATATAGATTCAGTTTTCAGAACATCAATAGAACGGTCATCAGATGAGTTATTAATAATAATTACTTTGTAGTCAACATTGGTTGTTTTTTGGATAGAATTAATTAATTTAAAAATTAATTTTGTAGAATAATAATTAACAATTAAAAAATAAATCACTGTAATTATATTATTTTTATATCTCAACTAATCTTGTTAAAAAAAGAATTAGAATTTTTAGGAAATATATTTACTCACTTTGTATCTGTCATAATTATTCTTGAAATTAGTATTACTACTCAAATATCCAAATTATAGATGTTTTCTGTTAAAGGTCAACACATAATTTTTTATTTGAAAATTCATAATCTCCAATTACTTTTATCAACTCAAAACCAAGTTTTTCCAAGCTTTCCTTGAAAACCGTGAAATGTTCCTAGCAAGCAAGCCCATATTTTTATAGTTTTTTCCTCATGATCATAAAGCAAAATTGTAACTATCCTGCGGAGTAAATATTTTATCCGCTGACTATAACTAGTTAGTCGATATAAGCCTTGGGCATAACGAGTTTCTAAATAAGTGTGATTTCGATTGATATAGTAGTTACGTAGAACAGAGTATTGGTGAACAATCGCTTCTCGCCAAAAAAATTTTACTTTGACTGGATTACCAAAATTATGATACATAATAGCTTTAGTAACTATCAAATTACGGAATCCCTGTTGGTGTAATCTTAGTCCATAGTCGAGGTCAATTCCATCTATAAATAATTCTGCACGAGGCAAACCAATAGTTTTAGCAGCAGCAATGGAAATCAAAGAACCAGAAGTTATAGGAGAATCACATTCATAAAAATCGACATTATCCTTGTGTTTGCAACTTTTAAACTGGTCTTTTACAAAAACTGCTCCTTCTATAACTTTCCCTGTTTTCTCATCGATAGAAGTAGGAGCAATAATTGCAATTTTCTTATCATTCTCTAAAGACAGTTTATTGTAAAATTTTAACAAAATTTCTAAACAATTTTTAGTCGGTAAACTATCCTGATCAAAAGTCCATAAAAAATCATAATCTTCCCTTATTGCCCATTCCACCCCAAGTACTAAACCTTGACCAATACCAATATTTTCTGGATAATGATGTATCAAAACCGATGCACTATTATTCAATTTTAGTAATTCTTGTTCAGAATTATCTACTACAAAAACAATATCTATTGGTATAGATTGAGATTTAATAGCTTGTATACACTTGTTAGCAGCTTGTTTATCTTGATAAAGGGTTATATAAGCTGCCACTTTTGCTCTCATTAATTTAGATGTTATCTAACAACTCTATTTAGGTATTTTATATTTTAATTCTCTAATCTTCAAGCTTGCTTATCAAAACGAACTAACGCAAATCACAATCTAGATACTTTTAAAACAGCTTTTGATAATAACCAACATTTCTGGATACTTGAGCATTATAAATTTCCTCTAATATCTTTCGAAGATTATACTTATATTCCCATGTTGGATAATGAGAACGGAATTTTCTTACATCTGAAATGTACCAAATATGATCGCCAGAGCGATTCTCTTCTGTATAAGTATATTGCAGTTTTTTACCTACAATATCTTCGCAAATTGAGATTGCTTCTAACATAGAACAATTGCTATGCCGAGAACCGCCAATATTATAAACTTCTCCGCATCTGGGATTTTGATAAAAATGATAAAAAGCATTGACTAGATCGTAACTATGTATATTATCTCTAACTTGTTTACCTTGATAGCCAAATATGGTGTAAGTGTCACCTGTAATAGTACATTTCATTAAGTAAGCTAGAAAACCATGTAACTGAGCGCCAGAATGGTTAGGCCCAGTTAAGCAACCTCCTCTAAAGGTAACAGTCTTCATGCCGAAGTATTTACCATATTCTTGAACTAATATATCTGCAGCAACTTTAGAAGCACCAAAGAGAGAATGTTTAGAGTTGTCAATTGTCATTGACTCATCAATACCCTCTGTGTATTTATGATTTCGTTCAATTTCCCAACGTTTTTCTAACTCCTCCAACGGTAAATAGTTAGGAGTATCGCCATAGACTTTATTAGTTGAGGTAAATATAAAAGTTGTATCAGGGCAATATTGTCTAGTTGCTTCTAGTAATACTAAAGTCCCATTAGCATTAACTGTAAAATCTGTATGAGGGTCTTTTGCTGCCCAATCATGAGATGGTTGCGCTGCTGTATGAATAATTAGACAAATATCGGAGGAATATTCTTGAAAGAGGTTTTCTATTGCAGAGCGATCGCGGATATCAATATCATAATGACGATAGCTGTCACCGTATTTATCTTCTAGGATACAGCGATTCCACTGTGTTGATGCTGATTCACCAAAAAATACCGCCCGCATATTATTGTCGATACCCAGAACATGAAAACCATTCTGAGCAAAAAAATGAACCGATTCTGAACCAATTAAACCGCAAGAACCAGTAATTAAAACGGTGGGCATAATATTTTGAATCACGTCATAGTACAACTATTAGTTTAGGATAAAATGGCCTTTTACTTGAAGTTAAATTAGAACGGTTTAGTTGCTTTAATAAACATTTGTCCTCCCAGAAAATTCCAAACAAACGGTAATTTGAGATAAAGTTTTAATAATTTAGGCGATGCTGGTCTACCTTTAGTTGAATATGGCAAAAATCTGGGAATTAGAATATCAATTCTGAACCCAATAGTATATAGTAATTCTTGAAGTGAAAGATGCGTTATTGGTAATTGATGATCGATAAAATCATAATATTCTTTAATCGAATATTTAAAATTTGGCTGGATGATTAATATTGCTCCTCCAGGCTTGAGGTAGTTAAAGCAAAATAACAAAACTTCAATTAGCTCTTCTTTATTGCTTAAATGTTCAAAAAAGTTTGAAACAAAAATTCTATCAAACCGTTCTTTTATTTTCTCCTGTTCTCTTAAGTTCAAAATATCTAGATTGAGAACATTTACGTCAGAATTAGCAAATGCTTGAGAATCAGGATTAAGATCTATTAAGTATTTTTGTTGTGCTTGAATATTATTAATAAACTCACAATAGCCTCCCCCAATATCTAAAGTAATTGAGTCTTTTCCCACGTGCTTTTGTAAAAAATCCTCAATTAAGATTTTCCACAACACTATTTTAGC
Organism: Nostoc sp. PA-18-2419; assembly: GCF_005869855.1. GTDB lineage: Bacteria > Cyanobacteriota > Cyanobacteriia > Cyanobacteriales > Nostocaceae > Nostoc. The sequence goes on from NZ_SZNH01000007.1 coordinate 229,199, forward strand.
TCTTCTCTGTTGATGATCAAAACGGTTAGAGTAAAGTTTTTTTAGATATTCTTCTTGTTTCATAAGTCTTTGAGCTAAAAAGCTAGTTTTCACTAAATAATTTAAGATAATATAGGTTTAAGCATTGTTTCATATTCAACAATCCAGTTATAAATATCTTTAAGAGTTCGTTCTGGATTCATTATTGGTTTCCATCCAGTCTTATGACTTATTTTTGAACAATCAGTAACATAGATGGGGATGTCACCTTGTCTAGCTGTTTCTTCTGATTTTATCAGAATAGATTTACCAGTAATTACCTCGCATAATTTAGTAGTTTCTAATAGAGATAAACTATTATCAACACCTCCACCAACATTTAAAACATCTCCTTCTAATTCAGAAAAATGTTCTAACTGATAATTAATTAGGCATAATAAATCTTCAATATGTAATAAATCTCTTACTTGTTTACCTGTTCCGCCATAACCTATATAGCTTAAAGATTTTTCAAAATAGTGTGCAGCTAACCACAAAACAAAAACACCTTGGTCAACTTTACCCATTTGCCAAGGTCCTGTAATTACACCACAACGATTGACTATAGCCTGAATATTATAAGCCTGCCGATACTCTTCAATCAGCATTTCCGAGGCTAGTTTAGTAGTACCATATAAAGAACGGTAGTTTTGCAGTGGAAATTCTTCTGCAATACCAAAATGAGACACTCCTGGTATTGTCTGTTCAACAGTAATGTTAAAGCGGGTCGGTAATTCTACTAGATTAACAGATTTAAGTGTTTCAATTGGATAAACACGACTAGTGGATAGAAAGAGCAAACGAGCTTGAATTTGTCTAGCCAGTTCAAGAACATTTATCGTTCCCACCAAATTTGTTTGCAAGACATATTGTGGAGATACAAATCCTGCAAGTACAGAAGGTTCAGCAGAACAATCAATGATGGTATCGACACTAAAAATTCCAGGATCTAAATCGCTAGAAGAACGAACATCACCATGAATAAAGTCAATTCCCAAATTTTTCAGTCTAGGAAGATTTAATTCTGAACCGCGCCTTCGGAGATTATCAAAACATATAATTTTCCACTGAGAGTAATGCTTTTTTAAATAAACTGCTAAAGAACTACCAACAAAACCAGCACCTCCTAAGATTAGAATCTTCTCAGCCATTTCGTTTTAACCTTTGATTTACTAGCACTCTATTATTACTTAGATGATAATCTCCCCGCGATAAATGTTTTTCTAGCCAGATGTAGAGGACTATAAATAAATATCGACTTCCCATTTCTTTAAGCTTTAACTTAGAAACACCTGTAGTTCTATTTCTCCAAATAATAGGAATAGTTGTATAAGAATATCCTCTTACTACAGCTTTAAGTGGCATTTCTACGGTTAAGTTGAAATGATGAGATACTAGAGGTGAGATACCTTGAATAACATCTTTACGATAAATCTTAAATGCATTAGTAGTATCATTAAATTTTAAGCCAAATAAAATTTGAATAAATAAATTAGCTAAACGATTTACAATTAACTTGTGATTAGGATAATCAATAACTTTACCTCCTTTAATGAAGCGGGAACCAAAAACACAATCGTATCCCTCTTGTAGTTTACGGTAATAAGATACGATGTCTTCTGGTGCATCCGAACTATCAGCCATAACTACCGCTACAGCATCTCCTGTAAAATTTTCTAATCCGCAACGAACTGCAAAACCAAAGCCATTAGGATAATAATTATTGACATAACGCAGCTTACTATTTTCAGAATTTATCTGCTGTAATAATTTCTCTGTATTATCTTTGCTATTGTCGTTAACAACTAAAATTTCATAATCTACTTTTTCTTTTTCTAAAATTTGGCAAATAGTTTGAAGAGTTTGAATTATGCAGTCTTCTTCATTGTATGCAGGAATTACTATTGATAAAGTCTTTACAGATTTGGAAATATCTATCGTTCTTGATTCATCTTTTCTTAAAGTATGATTTACTGATAGAGCTGGAGCTAATGATTCTGGATAATATGGAACTGAGATTTTTTCTGACTGTGAATTATTATAAATTTTTTCTTTTGGGGTTTTAAATACGAAGCGATCGCTAATCAAGTAATTAATCGATGCGCTCGCAATTACACCAATTATAGTATTGATTGCATAATTAACTTTCAACCAATCTAAAATTGGAAAAATAAATAAAATGCGAGTAAATACTGAAACTCCAGCAGAGACATGGTAAAGAGGAAGTTGTCGTAAAAATACTTCTTGAATTGTCCAAATACCACCAGTCCAAACCCAAATCCGGTATATAAAAAAACTAGATATAAGCGAAATTTCAATAGATATTATATTAGCAATATTTCGTAACAAAGGGGTATTAAATTTTAACTTTTCAATTATTAAATAAATTAGTGCTAAGTTGAGTGCTGCTGCTAAACCACCACCTATCAGAAACTTTAGTATTTTGGGCTGGAATAATTTTTTTAGGGTAATCATGTTTATTAAAATCATCAGTAATAAATATTATTTAATAAACTTAATAATTAGAACTCGTAGCTAATGTTTAATTAATTTCATAGACCAAGGTTCTGGATTAGTTGGAATTATAATTTCCTGTCCACTTGGTAATTCCATAAATCTATCAGCATACTTAGCAAATTTGAAATCAGTAAAAGCAGGATGTTGCCAGTCAGTTACTATGCCAATGGACATAGTTGCTAGTATCGTTACTGCAAATATCTTCGCCATATGAGTTTTTATACTGTAGATTTTGTAACAAAGCCATATAGTTCCTAATGAAAAAGCTAATACTAAGTTAAACCAGTAACGTCCACCGACACCAACAGGTTCAAACAGAGTTACGTGAGGAAACTCTAAAGCTATTGCTGTAAAAGGAATAAGAGTAGCAAATATAATAAATGCTCTTAGTTCTATAGAAGATTTAAGTAACAAATAAAACAATATAATAGAACCTACAATTAGAAGTGTTATATTCAAAATAATATACAATGACTCTGGCAAGCTGTTAATCAAATAATTAGTAATATGAGTACCAAAAAAAGACATTGAAAAAACTTGATTTGTTAAAATTTCTAATATTTTTCTTACATCATTAAAAGATAAAAAAATTGAGCCTATTTTACTAATTCTACTTTGACCAATTTGATTATTAGTAAGAACTAAAATTTGGGTTAATGCTGTACCTAGTAGCAGGACAAGCTTTATATAAAATAAATTATTGATTCTCTTTTTTTGATTGCTCTTTTTTTCAAAAATAATTAAAAATAAAATTGCCAATATTATCAAAATTGAGAAAGGTCCAGTTAATCCTCCTATCAAAATGATTAGAATATCAAATAAATTAACCAAAAAATTAGAAGATTTAGAAATAATAGCCATAAAGATTAAAAGTGCTATACGCCATTGTGCATTAGTAATGTTTGCATTGACCTCATAGCATCCAGGTAAAGCTAGATAGAGAAACGATATATAAATTCTATAATTTATATTTGGTATTAATTTTGAAAATCTAGAGGAAATTAAAAAATTTACTGGCAAAATTTGAATTATAATAGCAATCAAATTAAAAACAAGTGGTGCTGATTTGAAAGAGAACAACATACTAAATGCCGCTGTTAATCTAGCGATAGCATCTAGATATCCTGCGTAAGGTGAGAATAATGAATTTATAATTCCATTATTGTATGTTTGGGCATAAAATACAGTTCCATCTTCTGCCCAAAATTGAGGATTTAAAATTGCATCAGGTCGCCTAGAGATAATTAATATAAAAGCAAGTAGAAACATTATTGTATGAACATACAGTAATCTGCGTCCGCTAGGATTATGTGAATAAATAGCGCGGTTAGTTTCCATGAATCAGTTACTCACTCGGTTACTTTGCAATATGATTGCCCTATGATTGCAGAAACTACTTTGTTAAAACAAAATAAAATTCTATATCCTCTGTTGGATTAGATAGAGTAGGTTGCGACCACACAGATGACCAAGGATTAATATTTTTGCATACGTAATCTATTATTAAAGTAAAACTACTATAAGTGAAAGTATGGAAGTGTATATTAAGTTGTTCACGGAAATTTTTATCTACTTTTTCATACAATTTATCGGGTTCTGTGGGAAAAGCCAATTGATAAAATTCTACGTAATGTTCTCTATCTCGCTCTGATGAAGGATTTTGATAATCTAAAATCAAGTGTTCTAGTGTCGTCAATTTGCGCTGTTTATCAAAGGTTCTTTCTTTGTCTGGTATCACTAAAACTAAATAACCTCCCACACGAAGTTTATTGTAAGCATTTTTGAGAGCTAATAAAACATTTTTCACATGTTCAATAACATGACAAGCAACTATAAAATCAAGACTATTATCTTCAATACTTTCAAGCTTTTCTAAATCTGTAATCAAAGTTGGTTCAATTAAACTATGAGGATTTTGACCTGTATATAGTTGATCTTTGATTGTTGTTTGAGAATATATATCTGCATATTCAACACTACAGTGTAAAGGTATAGGAAAAGGAGATGCAGCAGCTCCAACTTCTATCCCTTTACCACGAAGCCTAGACGCAGCTATTTCCCGCATCTGCATACTACTACAATTTCTTGGCGGATTTTGCCAATCGGCAAATGACCAAAAATGTGGTGTAGGGTGAGCGGGAAGATAGTTTAGCAACGTTTCGTCACTTACTATTTGAATATCATCAGGGCAAGTATACCCATTATTATTTATCCAATGTATATCTGGCACATAGTGACGATATCCATTTTTTACATAAAATACCATTGAGCCGAAAATACTGCCATTAGATTGCATTAAAACGCCACTAGATTTAGTTTCGCGATTGATAAATTTAGTTTCAGGATTGAGAATGAAATTATAAACTTTTTTGATTTCAACATCCCAATCTGCATGGTTATTTATTATTTCTTGGGCAGCATTAACTCTAATATATTCTAAATCTTCGTATCGTTCGATTGCTTCTGATATTGTTTCAGCTATATATGTAGCGCTTGGATAAGATAAAAGACAGTTTTGCCTATCTTTCAATAACCATTTTGTACTGTTATTGATATTAGAAACGACTAATACACCGCACGCCATCATCTCGAATGGTAAGTAAGAGGGATGCTTAGTCATCATCATAGATAGTCCAATATGACAGGAGCGATATAAATCTCCTGTTGCTTCATAACTTAGCAAACCAAGATTTTCTATTACTCCTTCTAACCCATAGTCTTTAGGTTTCCAGTTTGCACCAGCTGACAATATTTTAATATTAGAACCGTAACGATTTTTGAGTTGACGCATAGCTGTAATGGCTAGCTCAAAAGCGTTGCGAGGATGTCCAGGACGACCATAAAAAAAGATTCGTTTGGGGTTATCTTTCCTGGAACTATTATCGGCATAGAAAACTCTAGTATCTACGCAAGGCGTAAAGTGAATAGATTTTCCCCCATATTCACTTTCATATATATTTTTTAAACTAATAGTATTAGCAATTCCATAAAATCCAAAACGGTATGTTGCTTCAGCTTGAGCATAAGTGGAACCAGCTGGATAAAATAAAGGTTCAAAATCCTGAATAAAATAAAATTTCAATCCAGTATTTTGAACCTTTAACAATATATAAGCAGTTGTCCAAAGTGTGGCTATAGAAAAATCGGCAGGCTGTATATTATGAATTGCTTGTATCGTATTAAGTACTATAACCTCACAAGTTCTTAATTCAGGAAATGCCTGAATAATATTCCCAAAAATCACATCAGCCTTTGCTTCTCCACAAATCAAAAATCTTTGATGCATTCCTCCTTTTTGAAGTAAATAATCAGCCGTCCGGAGTATTGTCATGACTCCGCCATAAAAAGCATTTTCAAAGGATGGGAGATACCAATTGACAATATGAGATCCAGATAAAATAACTCTTTCTGGATGTTGCTGAATTTGATCAATATCACTTAAGGAAAAATCCATAACTGCGGCTAATGCAGTTGCATCTTTAGTGTACTTATCTAAAGGAATTAGCTTATCTTTAATTAACTTTTTCAGAAATACTGGAATATTCATCAAAGTTCTCCCTTTTTTACTTTTAATTTCAAAGGAACTACAGATGCAAATGCAGGATGAAAATAAGGATCGTTTGCTAAAGAATCATTAAATTTTGGCAGATTATATTCTGGTAAATCAGCTAAAAACACTCTCGCATGAGGATTTACCAAACCACGTTTATTAGCAGCTCCACTAGCTTGACAAAGTTTGATTGTTGAATGCACCACAGAAGGAGAATCTGTAGGTAATCCTCCTACATTTAAGTAATGTTTATAATTAAAAGCTACAGCCCAAGGAGAACTAGCGCTACAGTTCCGATACCATAAAGCTCCACCAAATGTTTCCCAAGTATATAAGTTTCTACCATAAAATAACGGAAAGCCATTATTATGTTTATCAACAATCAATCCAGCTTCGACAACTATATTTTTATTTGTCAAAATAAGTGCTGAAGAAAATCCGATAGCTGGATGATTAAGAACCCAACCGCTTAATTCTTCTATCCATCCCTCTTGAAATCTGGCGATTTGACCTGATACAAACAAGACCACATCAGGAGTGTCCTGTCTCGCTGCTTCTGCTAAAGTTGCTAACTTAGAATTTCCTTCACTAAAGACCAACCAATCAATAGGTAAATTAATATGTTTTGTTAGTGTCTTGATTTCACTTGCTTGTGAATAATAATTAGATTCTGGCAAAACGATTTTGGCTTTATGCAAGTTAGAGTCAGTAAATACTGAAATAGCACTGATGCAAGCTGATAAATAGCTCCAAGGTACTTCTCCATCAATAACAATTGATACTTTCGCAGGTGGAGTTTTCCACTGTAATCTAAAACCACATTCTGTATGTGGTGAAATTATCGCTGGTAATTGCGTTCGACTTAGATGATCTTTAAGACACTTTAGCTGCGCTTCAAGTGCATAGGGTTTAGAATCTATCCCTAAAGAAGTTGAACCTTGTATAATACGCCAGTGGTAAAGTACAGAATTAATTCGCGCAATACGTGATGTTTGCTCTGTAATACGTAAAAATAAATCCCAATCTTGTGCTCCATCGGTTTCTGGACGAAATCCCCCTAAAGAATTCACAAGCTCTCGACGAGCAATACATAAATGAGTTAAATAATTAGCTGAATACAAAATTTCTGGACTCCACTCTGGCTTGAGTAAGAGCCGAGACCTGGTCGTACTGTTTGCACAGACACAGTCTTTATCTGAGTAGATGAAATCTAAATCTGGCTGCTCGCATAATTTCTTTGCTACTTCATAAAATGCCCAAGGGGTTAACAAATCATCATGATCGAGTAAAGCTATAAATTCTCCAGTAGCGATTTCTAAAGATACATTTGAATTACCAGAAATTCCTTTATTTTCTGGTAAAATGGCAATCTTAATTCGTTTATCTTGCAAACTTAAATCTTTTAAGTATTCAATCGTGTCTAAATTACTAATATCTGCGAATGCAATACACAACTCCCAGTTGGTATAAGTTTGTTGCAATACACTATTGATTGTCTCTTTTAAAATAGTTATGGGTAATTTATAGACTGGAAGTATTACACTGATAACAGGTTGATAATTTAAAGATAAAGTTTGATTTTTTTGTTGCTTTAGTTCGTCATTAGTTGGTTCGTAGTCTTTTATCCATTGTGTATATTCTGAAGAATCAGCTAATTTTTGTAAAACTTCTGCTACTAGTGTATCTGTGAAACTAATCTTAGTACGGAAACCCATCATTTTATATGTTAAAAAATTTAATGCACGTTTATTAAATACCTCATAACCTTCTGTACGAATTATGGTAATACTTTTAATAGCAATTGATATCAAAGGTAAATTTATATTAGTATTCTGTATTTTCTGTACTAAGTTTAAATATATTTTTCGCAACTTCCAAAACTTGCTAGTTTCCATCCAAGAGACAAGATTTCGCCAATTTTCTAATTCTACTTGAGTTGCTTGGAGTTGATGTTGAGAGCTTTCTAATTCTACTTGAGTTGCTTGGAGTTGATGTTGAGAGCTTTCTAATTCTACTTGAGTTGCTTGGAGTTGATGTTGAGAGCTTTTTAATTCTACTTGAGTTGCTTGGAGTTGATGTTGAGAGCTTTCTAATTCTACTTGAATTGCTTGGAGTTGATGTTGAGAGCTTTCTAATTCTACTTGAGTTGAACTTACTTTAGATTCTAAATTTACTATCTTTGACTGAATAATATTTTTATTCTTTAATTCATTGTTTAAGTTATCAAAATATAACTCATTAAATTCCAAAAGCTTATTAATTTCTATGACTTCATCTTCTATTTTACGTAGTAAAATGCCATGAGGTATTAAATCATATATGTCAAAATTGTAATCAGGAATAAAACCATGATCGATAAATATTTTGAGCCAATTAATCCGAGGTAAAACTGTTAAATGTGTTGGTTCTCCAAAATCTTCAGAAGTAGATGAGAAAAATATGACTTTGCCATATTTACACATATTTTTAATTGCATTGAATGCCTCATCCCGTGGCATGTGTTCTACCACTTCAATACATATTACTAAATCATAAGAGTCTTTAAATTTATCAAAAGCATTTGAATCAGCAGCAGAAGCAACAAAAACACAAGATTTTAGATCTTCTCTTACACAAGATATTGCATATTCAGAATAATCAAAACCATGAACAAAAACACCTCGATTGTAACATGCTTCTACTAAAAAACCTTTGGCACATCCAACATCTAATACGGAACTAGGCGATACATAATTTATTAATTTATCCGCAACTGCATTAAAAAAACGCAACCAGTGTCCATCGTGAGCTGTCCTATCATAAGGAATACCAGGAACCATCTGTAGATAATAGTTTTCATCATAAAAATTCTGATATTCTAACTTAACCATCTTTACCTACTCCTGTATAGTTAGTGTATTCAAATATTTTTTGACTGCTTCTTCAGCATTCCCGATAAAGTTCACCCTTCCTTTATCTAACCAAACTAAACGATTACAGTATTTGACAATAAATTTTAAATCGTGTGAAACTACCAACACTGTGGCATTGCCATCCCAAAAATTATCAATTCTTTGCTTACACTTATTTTTAAAATTTTCATCTCCTACTGAGAGAACTTCATCTAATATCAAAATATCTGGTTGGACATCAGTAGCGATCGCAAATCCTAATCGCGCTACCATACCCGAAGATAATCCTTTCAATGGTACTAGTGCATAATTTTCTAACTCTGCAAACTCTAAAATTGACGGCGTTCTTTCCTGCATTTCTGTTCGAGAATATCCCAGTAAGACACCATACAGTAGAATATTATCTAACACAGAAATTTCTGAATCAAACCCTGCTCCAAGCTCTATCAACGGGGCAATATGACCACGAACTCTCACCACACCACTTGTCGGCTGCAAAATGCCACAAATCACCTTGAGCAGTGTTGATTTTCCCGAACCATTGGCGCCAATAATTCCTAATTTCTCACCTGAATTTACCGCAAGATTTATTTCATTTAGCACCAACTTTTTTACAGGCTGGTGATATTTACCCTCAACAAATGATAAAATTGTCTTTTTAAGATCATAAGAAAACTCTTCTTGTGTTCGTCGCAACAGCGAAACATTATCTAGGCGAATTACTTCCATTTACAGCAAATCCATAAATTGATGTCGCCATAAGTGGAAACAAGTCCATCCCAAGGCTAAAATAATTACTCCACTGAGCAAAGCACCCCAAATTAAACTTAAATCCGGTCGAGAATGAGATAATGTAATCTGACGTAGACTTTCAATAATTGGTGATAATGGATTGAAACCTAAAAACTGCCTTACCTGCGGTGGAACAATGGCTGCTGGATAAAATATCGGACTACTAAGCCAAATTACAAATACAACTAATTCATAGAAATAAGGTAAGTCTCTGAAAAATACATATAAAGCACTAACTAAAAAACCTATTCCTGTAGAAACTAAAATTAGGGCTAGAAACGGAAATACTAGCGCAAATACATTGACTAAACTTTTGGAATTAATCAAAGTCATTACTGCTAGCAACGGAAATGTCCCGACTGAAAACTGAAATATGTTTGCACCAATCATTGATACAGGAAAAACGCTAACTGGCAGACTAATTTTATTTAATAGTGAGCCATTACCGACTACACTACTCAATGCCTGAGAGGTAGAAGCTGAGAAAAAATTGATTACTACCAGTCCTGTAAAGGCTGCCAACACATAGTTCAGTATTGAGTTACCGTAATAAGAGGCAAAAGTTGTACCAAAAATCGCTGTGTACAGCCCCGTCATAATCAGCGGGTTGAACAACGACCAATAAACCCCTAAGAACGAACCTCGATAACGTACTTTAAGATTTCGCGCTACCAAAACGTGGAGCAATTCCCAGTAGCGCCGCGCTTGCAACCAAGTTGAACTATCTTTAAGTGAAATTATCATCCTTAAAAACTACCACACACCACACGGGAGTTATTTGCGAATTTTATACTATTAGAGTGTACTTTGCTGCACTAGCCTACTATGAATAACTTTGCTTTAAAAAGTATTGTTAAATACAGTATTAACTACCATTTTTCTACTCTTAAGCGCATCTTCCTCCTGGAAGACTAGTTAATTTATCAATTGGTTCCTAAGAACTCTTTAGCACAAACCAGCAGGCTTTTTTTATCATAAAATTTTTCAAAAGTCAAATATCATCCATTTCAGGATATCTACGATTATTAAAATTATTGAATTATTTACGCACTAGTCCATAACCTAACTCAAACTATCTCGATCAACTCCTTGAGAACGCAAATACTCTGCTAATTGATCAGGCCGTTGGCGTTCTTGTTCAGCTTTTTCTTTTGATGTCGGCACCCAACCTGTTGAATTATACCAACGCAACCACAAGCCTGTTGTCTGCTGATAATAACCTTGCCACAGACCTAATCGTAGTTCTAATTCTTGGTATCAGAAGCGGTTTTCTGGTAAAGAAATTGCCTCGTAGCAAGTGCCTATCAGTTGAAAGGCACAGAAATGATTTTCATAGCAGTCATAGATAACGTAGTAGGGAACCCGCAAAATGCGCTCATATACTTCTCACTTAGGAGGATCTGTTCGATACATGACTGCTACCTTTATTGCTTAACTCAAGCTATCTGGATTTACTCCTAACGATCGCAAATGTTCCGCCAACCGTTGCGATCGCAGTTGTTCTTGTTCCAACCACAATTGTGCCTCAGATGCCTGTTGCTATGCTTGTGATGCTTGTTGTTGTGCTGCAATAGCCACCTGTTGGGCGGTAATAGCAGCTTCCTTTGGCGTTGGAACTAAATCACCATCAGGCGTAAAGTAGCCTAGTTTACCTGCTTCTATGCCTAAATACAAGCTCAGGACATCGCTCCAACGCCATCCTCGCGCATTTGGCGTAATTTCCTGATACTTATTGCCTACCAATTCAAAACCGCTAAATTCCAAATTCTCTGGCGAAAACCAGAAATATTCTGGTGTGTGAAATCGATTTTCATAGAGATTCTTCTTCAAATTCCGGTGAATATCAGCCGTACTTTCTGAAAGTAATTCAATAATTAAATCTGGATAACGACCATCTTCTTCCCAGACTACCCAAGAATTACACGATTGCTTTTCGGTGTTTTTGACCAAAAACAAGTCTGGTCCCCGAAAATCCCGATTTCGCAGTTGTTGACGGCTAAAATAGATTGTGAGATTCGCACCTATAAAAAAATTATCACAGTCACGCCACAGCCACTCAACGGAAGTTACTAAAAGAAGTAACTGCATGTAGTGTAATGAAGTTTCCATCTCCGGCTCATCACTTAACAACCGAGTTGCATCGGGCATCATGTTGTTCTAGCTGTTGCGCTGTGACAAACATTGGGTATATACCTGTTTGGTTGTTGATTTAATTTTAAGCTTTTTGTCATTTGTTATTAGTTTTTCCCCTCTGCCCCTGTACTCCCCACTTCTATTGGAATTTGTGAGAGGTGAGTCAGGGATTGAGCTAAACTGAGACTTGGTTTATTGCATTGTAATCAGGCATGGAAATCGGACAAAAGGTTAAAGTTTATCGTTTGCGCGATCGCGTTTCTCCTCCCATTGCGAAAAAACTAGGACAAGTGGGTACTATCCAAGGCTATAAAGTTACTGATGGTCAAGGTATCGGTGTAGTAGTGCTGTTTGAGGATAATTCTTCGACTTGGTTTTTTGAAGATGAAATCAAGCCTGTGTAGGAGAAAAAACTCAAATCGAGATTCTTATTGGAATCTAAAGTTGAAAGCATAAGCTGAGAATCTTTGTTGAGTGCTAAGTTGGAGTTGAAAAGACTGGCGGTGAAAATAGGAATCAAGTAATGGCTCTAATATTGACATTTTTGGGCAAAGGCGGCATCGCTCGTACCAAAATTGCGATCGCCGCCGCCAAGTTATTGGCAAGCCAAGGCAAGCGCGTACTTTTAGCAGGACTAGCAGAACCAGCACTATCAATTCTGCTAGGTACTCCCATTGGTTCTGAACCCCAAGAAATTGCACCTAATTTGCAAGCAGTACAGTTTCAAGCATCTGTACTACTAGAAAGCAACTGGGAACAACTAAAGAAACTTGAGGCTCAATACCTCCGCACCCCCATCTTCAAAAACGTTTTTGGTCAAGAATTGGTAGCATTGCCGGGAATGGACAGTGCCCTTGCCCTAAATGCTATTCGCGAATATGATGCCACCGGCAAATATGATGCGATTGTCTATGATGGCACGGGTGACTCTTCAGCCCTACGGACCCTGGGTTTGCCAGAGTCTTTGAGTTGGTATGTGCGGCGATTTCGCCAATTGTTTGTCAACTCCGACTTAGGCAAGACAATTGCTGAATCGCCTTTAGTTCAACCCCTGATTAGCACCTTTTTCAATATCAATTGGACAGCAGATAACTTTGCTCAACCTACCAATCAAGTCAATAATCTTTTAGACAATGGGAGAGCCGCCCTTAGCGATCCCAAGCGTGTTGCTGCTTTCTTAGTGACCACACAAGACCCGATCGAGGTCGCGAGTGCCCGTTATTTGTGGGGTAGCGCTCAGCAAATTGGTCTAACTGTGGGTGGCGTTCTGCTTGTATCTTCAGATGTAGGCGCTAACTTATCAGAAGAATTTGTACCCTTACCTGTGAGCGTCATTCCTGACTTGTCAACAGATAATTGGCAAACACTCATAGACGCTTTACCCAATTTTGAAGCCCAAGCAGTACAGGCTCCTAAACCAATTGAAATCGATACCCAAAATCGTCAGGTACGCCTATTCTTACCAGGATTTGACAAAAAACAGGTAAAACTCACCCAGTATGGGCCAGAAGTCACAGTGGAAGCAGGAGACCAACGGCGGAATATTTCCCTACCCCCAGCTCTCAATGGTAGGCCTGTTGCAGGGGCAAAGTTTCAGAATAATTATTTGATAATTTCGTTTTAGTATCGGGTATGGAAAATGGAGAATAGGGAGTAGGGAATAGGAATGGGGAATAGGGACTAAGAACTAGTAAACAATTTTCTCAATACCTAGTACCCAATTCCCAATACCTAGTACCCAATCCCCTATGCCCAATGCTCTATTAATAAATAGAAGTTATGTCAGAATTAACTCCCATTACCCCAGATTCTACATCGGCTGAGGCCTTAGACTCAGTAGGGAATAATCCTAGTGAGTCAGCAATAGTCTCTGGTGATCGCACTGCCAAAACTAGGCAATTACTGGGGATGAAAGGTGCATCGCCAGGAGAAACTTCAATTTGGAAAATCCGTTTGCAACTGATGAAGCCCATCACTTGGATTCCCTTAATTTGGGGGGTAGTCTGTGGTGCGGCTTCTTCTGGTAACTATACCTGGACGCTAGAAAATGTGTTGAAGGTAGCAGCCTGTATGTTTTTGGCTGGGCCATTAATGACAGGTTACACCCAAATCCTCAATGATTACTACGATCGCGAAATCGATGCCATCAATGAACCTTATCGCCCCATTCCCTCTGGAGCAATTTCTCTAACTCAAGTAATTACGCAGATTTGGGTATTATTAATTGCTGGTATTGGTTTAGCATTTTTGCTAGATGTTTGGGCTGGTCATCAATTCCCGACAATCACAGCGATCGCGATTATCGGTTCTTTTATCGCCTATATTTATTCTGCACCTCCCCTAAAACTCAAGCAAAACGGTTGGCTGGGTAGCTACGCTTTGGGTGCAAGCTATATTACCCTGCCTTGGTCTACAGGACACGCTTTGTTTGGCGACCTCAACTCTACAGTTGTGATTTTGACAATGTTCTACAGCTTAGCTGGATTGGGGATTGCCATTGTCAACGACTTTAAGAGTGTAGAAGGCGATCGCCAGCTAGGATTAAATTCACTACCCGTCATGTTTGGCATCACCACTGCTGCCTGGATTTGCGTACTCACAATTGATATATTTCAAGGATTGATCGCAGCTTATCTGGTCAGCATCAATGAGTATTTGTACGCAGCCATACTTGTACTGTTAATCATCCCACAAATGGTCTTGCAGAATATTTATTTCTTGCGTGACCCTGTGGCTAATGACGTTAAATACCAAGCCAGCGCCCAACCGTTCCTTGTTCTGGGAATGCTCGTTGTTGGTTTAGCTTTGGGTCATGCTGGCATTTAACAAAAGACTGCTGAGTAGGAAGTTAACAGTTAACTGTTAAGCTATTACGCTTTTAAATTGCACCACTGCTTCCTAAGTTCGTTGACTGCTGATGGTTAACTGTTAATAATTAACAGCCAACACAAAAAGATGTGCTTTTTTAAATGCGAGAACAGCTTAACTGTTAGCTGTTATTCTCCTCACACTGCCTCATCTCCCTCACTCCTTAAACACTCAACTAATAAACTTATACTTCTATAGTTAGAAGTTAAGAATTAAATGTTAGGAGTTAATATACTTTTAATTACTAAGTTGTATCAGGAAATGCCGTGTTAGAACTGATCTATTTCCTCATTCATGTAATCCAACCTCTGTTAGTCCCAATTTGCTTTGTTGTTGCCTGGGCAGTAATTCTTCTAATTATTTTGAATCTTTGGGCAGCAGCACGAGATAGTGTGACAACAGCCAAGCAAATGCATCAAATTCCCTGTACTGGTTGCCAATATTTTACTGACAATTACCGTCTGAAATGCACTGTACGCCCATCTGTTGCTAACACAGAAGAAGCTATTGATTGTTCTGACTATCAACCAAAGACAAATCCTTATCTGTATTAAGAAACTCCAAAAAATAAATGATTCCGTTTGAGTTGCTGACTAATGACTGTTGACTGATAACTAACATATAATATAATTCTTTAATCTTAACCAGCCAGTTCTCTTGTCTGCGGGGAGCGATTTTTTCCTTTGTAGCGATACCACCACATGACAAAACCAGTAACTAACAAGATCAACGGTGCAAGTCCTACGAAAATGTAGAAAATGCGAGTAGGCAAGCCGCCAAATGTACCGTAGTGTAGGGAAGGAAAAGAATTTAGGACACGGGGCCCCAAAGACTCTTTCTGGGAGTTGTCTACTCGCAAAACCTTACCACTGTATTGGTCAAGATAAACTTTGCTCTGTCCAGTATTATATGTATATTCTTGGGGCATACTGTAGCGAATTATCAAAAGACTATCTGGTTTTTGCGGAAAATCAATGGCTCTAAGTTTTCCATCGGGTAACTCAGCTTGAGAGGTTTTCAGTTGATTGGCAAGCTTGAGTGAAAGCTGATTAGGAATGATTTGAGAAACTGGTTCAAGTTTCGCTGGACTCAACGTGATTGCTCGAATCACAGGCTCACTAAACTCATAGAAACTCCAGCACACGCCTGTAAAGGCAGTAAAGCAAAGAAACACTACAGTAATGATGCCTGCAAGTTTGTGAATATCAAAATAGAGTCGCTTCAGATGGACATTCCACTTAATTTTGAAGCCAGATATCAACTTGCGCCAACCAGACCACAGAAACAAACCTGTAATATTGAGAACTAGAACTAGAAAACATACGATACCAACTATGGTTTTCCCAGTGTTACCAGCTAGCAGATTGCAATGCAAATCAACGACTGAAGAAATCAGTTGCTCGTTCCATCTCTGCTTACCCATAATAGTGCCGATGTAGGGGTTGACAAAAACGCTACTGATTTGAGCAAGTGAAATTTCCGTCACTGAATTATCTGGTGGATGCAAAACGTCAAGCACGTAAGGTGCGTCTGGTGTTATGGGTATGTATAAACGCGAAAATTTAGTGTTTGGTTCCCAGTCTGACGCTGCTTTGAGGGTATCCACCACAGATGTCGGAGATAACATCTGCCCTTGAGGAACGACAGTGCCGAATTGTTGGACAAACAGAATATGCCCAATTTCGTCGGCAAACACCAACACACTACCTGTCAAGCTGACTATCACCAAAATCAATCCCACAGCTAAACCGATGTAGCGGTGCAGGGTGAATGCAAAGTTACGGAGTTTTTTAGATTTCATGGTAGGTACTCCTGCATAAATGAGATTGAAATTTTCCCAATCAAAACTGCCTTATCCTGACGACAAATATTTCTAAGTCAACAAAAAAGGATAATGGTTTTTTCATTAGTTCTGGTGACGAATTCTTCATGACAGCTACTGAGATGATTTCAGAACTCCCAAGAAATCGTTCCTTGAACGGTAAACGGTTCAGCCGGATTGACTGCACCCGTAGTTGCGCCCTCGAAATATCTGATATCAAATAAGTTCTTGAAGTTAACAGATGCTCTCAAGCGATCCTTTTTGTAGAAAAGTGCTGCATCAGTCCGTACAAAACCAGGTACGGTGTTAAAGTTACTTACATCTCCATAAGCCTCGCTTGCAGCAAAGATACCTCCACCAAAACCAAACCCTTCTAATGCTCCTTTTTGAAAGGTATAGGTCGTCCACAATGAGCCACTATGCTGGGGTATACTACCCAGAGTATTTCCGACTGGATATGTATTGTCTTCAGTGATTTGTCCATCTGTATAAGCGTAGGAAGCAATGACTTTCCAACCAGGTAAGATTTCTCCAGCAATATCGAACTCAATCCCACGAGCGCGTTGTTCGCCGACTTGAATTGAAAAGGTACCTGTGGGATCGCTGGGATCGGCAGTTAAGACATTAGTTTTGGTAACTGTGTAGAAGGCGAGGGTAGAAGAGAGACGATTATTTAAAAAGTCTCCCTTGATGCCAACTTCGTATCCAGTTCCCCTTGTAGGCTCAAAAGCATTACCGTTTTTACTAGAACCACTTACAGGAACAAATGAGCGACTATAGTTGGCAAACAGTGAGATTTCTTTCGTCGGTTGGTAAACGACTCCCACACGAGGTGAAAACGCATCGCTATCTGTTACTGTAGTTGAGTCATTGTTGAAATCTTGTCTTTCCGAATGATAAGTGTCAAACCTGCCACCCACAAAAAGTTTGAGATTGTCAAAAACACTTATCTGATCTTGAAGATAAATTCCGAAAGAGTTGGTATTGGTTGCTGTATTGTCAAGCGGTTGATATGAACCATAAGAAAAGTTGTAGACAGGGTTAAAAACGTTACTACTACCAACACTTTGATAATTGGACAGACGTCTGTCATACAATCGACCAAGCTCCAGACCAAACAAAAGTGTATGCTTGAGGAAGCCAGTGTTGAATTTCGCAGTTAAGTCATTCTGTAGAAAATAAGTTTCAAAATAATAATTATAGGGCACACTAAGAAGATCAACAGTTCCGTCGTCACTGGCACCAAATCCTCTAAGGGCAAAACGATTAACTGTTTCTGATGCAGTCGTCACCCGAAAAGCAGTACGCAGGGATAAATTTTGATTAAACTCATGATTGAGAGTCAAGTAGGTTTGTGATGCATCTATACCGATTTGACTTCTGGGGTCGTTGAGATTGCGGCTAATCGGAACATTTGGAATAATCTTACCGCCAATTAGATATAGCCCATCATCATAAGAATTTTCGGTGTGGAGATATTCACCTTCCAAAGTCAGGTTTGTCTTGTCACCAATTTTCCAACTGAGTACAGGAGCGATAAAAAATCTTTCTTTGTTAACAAAGTCGCGGAAACTTCCAGAATTTTCGTAGGCAATGTTGAGACGATAACCCAATTTTCCGTCCTGGGTTAATGGACCTGAAAAATCTAGGGTGGGGCGATAAAAACTATAGCTACCTGCGGTAAAACTGAAATTGTAATAGGGCTCGGCTAATGGCTTCTTGGTTATCAAGTTGATGATACCCGAAGGTTCCAAGCGTCCAAACAACACCGACGCTGGTCCTTTAAGAACTTCAACTCGCTCAATATTAGCGCTGTCTCGAAAACCGCGAGTAGTAAAGTAATCATCAAGGAAACCATTTTTGTAAACGTTGGCATCGAATCCCCGAATTGTGTAATTTTCTCCACGCTCCCCAGCAGTTCCTGCATTTGCCACACCGCTCACATTACGGACGATTTCGGTCAGACGAACTGCACCTTGATCTTGAATCACTTCGCGGGGGATAACTTGAATCGACTGGGGAATGTCGCGTAGCGGAGTATCAGTTTTGGTTGCAGTTGATGCATCCGTTGCATTGTATCCATCTTGTTCCCCTGTCACCACCAATTCAATTGGTTCATCACCAGTTGATGGTTGAGTTGGTTGTGTCTGATTTAGAGGCTGCTGTGCTTGGGGTGTTTGGGGTGGGTGTTGTGGAGAAGTTGCCGTTGCTGTGGTTGCTACCGCAAAAACCAGACCTGCATCATCATCATATAACTCAACTGTTGGCAAAGCTGCAACACCGACCACTGTTACTCGCACAGTATTTGCATCAATATTTGTAACTGTTATTTGAGTAATTCCCTCAGCTGGTTTTTCTGAGCGAAATGTAAAACTATTGCCATCGGCTAAACGTAACTGTCCGCCAGATACATCGACAATAAAATTGCTGCCAGCACTGTGATTTGTAACTTGCAGTTGAGTCCCAATAGGTGTCTTTAAAATTATCTCCACACCTTGGGGAGTGGGATTGGCTTTAACTCCAGTAATCGGTATAACTGAACTTCCTTGAGGAGGGTTATTTGGGACTGGCGACTGTACTAGCATTTGGGCGCTAGTGCTGGGATGTGAGATTTCACTCAATTGGCGAATTTTTCTACTTGGCAGAGGTTTCAAATTTTCTTGGCTTTGAATTTCCTGTTTCTGTGGCATTGGTTTAATTTCTGCCCGTCCAGGCTCAATCACAACAGCACTCAAGCATCCCGATAGACTAACTAAAAGCCACAGTCGCACACTACCAGACAACCACCAACGCTTCATCACAACTCCTGATACACCAGCATTACTGCCAATAGTTTCTAATTCAATCAAGCTGAGTATAGAGAATGAATTGCAACTGAGTCTATGTCCAAAACCGCATTATGTGCCTGAAACCGACTTTTTCCCCAATAAACATCCACTCGGCGTAATACCAAACCTACGCCTAAAGGCTTCGGCAAAGCGTCTTGGCTCGGAATAACCAACTCGGTGAGCCACTTCCGCAATTGTTATATTTCCTTGACGCAACAACTGCTCTGCTGATTCCATCCGTTTCTCTGTCAAGTAGCTAAATGCTGTTTTGCCAAAGAGTTCCCGAAATCCACGTTGCAGGGTGCGATCGCTCACCCCAACAATTTGCGCTAATTCTAGCAATGACGGCGGATTCTCCAAATGTGCCAATAAAATATCCTTTGCGTAATGAATCCGGGCGATAGTTTCTGCTTTCAGTCGCGGTGATGGTTGCAGTCCATACCGATTGGCTAAGATAGGAGCCAACTGCAACGCCATTAGTTCTAACACCTTTGCCTGTAAATATATCCGCTTCGTCATTTCCTGGTAAGGACAATTGACTATTTGCTGTGTTATTCCCCCAATAGCCATTGTAGTTTCTGGGTAGAGCAAGGTCTGCCAATCGTTGCCTTTTGCCAACAAACTCAACTGATGGGGGATTTTCCATACTTCATTGGGGAAAAAGGTTGCCAACAAGCTTGGAGACATATGGATGTTAACGCCTACATATCGAGATTTGGGGTACTCTACCAGCATTTGGCGTTGAACACCGCTACCAGAAATCATTGTGTATCCTTCTCCAACCTGTCCTCCATATTCGTCTATGACTTTTCCACAAAGGAGGACGGAAAATTGCACTAGGTGATTACATTCAGGCATTTTGCATAACACATCATCGTGATATTCATAGTCCCAAATCTCCAGCCAGAGATGAGGATGCACTTCGATCTGCTGCACATAGCCTTTGCCAAATTGGTTGGGTACTTTGTGGAGGATAGTAAATGGCTCTTGTTCCAGTTGTTGTGGGCTATTGTGATTAGCTTCTGCCCACAGTTCCCACTCCTCTTTCTCTGTTAGGGTGACAGTCATAATTACTACGAATTAAGATTAATGACATATGTTTTCAATAAGTTTACCGCGACCTAATCCTGACTCTTGAGTGAATTTGAAGATAGTACCAGTGTGCTAACTTCAATTGGTCACCGCGATAACGCAGCGTAAAGCTTTATCCTCACAGAGACCTCTTGCTAACTTGCTTAAGAGTAGGGGTACGGTATAGCTTCTCTACCAGCCGCGCAAGGTAAACCTCCACACTATCCGGTCCCTTTTAGGCAACAGCTCCTTGCTTAGGCTTCCGCATTGGACGCTTACGTAGGCATAGCCCGTCGTAGACATAGCTTCGACGAACGCCCCCTGTCATTTTATACTCATCACTATTCTTGCCATACTTTGCAGCTACAGTGAGTTGTGAGTGTGGGATTTTTTAATATTTAAATTTGCATAATAGTTACCTGATTGCAATATCAATTACAGAGGATAAGACTTGGCTAAAAACTCCTCAGCCTCAGCTTTATTTTTAATCACTCCATCTAAAGTTGCAGCCAGTAAATCGTCTAGCATTTGTCGATACTGTGCCCCTGGTTTGTAACCTAATTTTTTTAAGTCATTACCGTTTAAAATCGGTCCAATATTAGCCAAAACTGTTAAGTAATGCCATATCTGCTGCCTGATTACTTGCTGGGTTTGTAAGGCAATTAAAATTAACATTGGTAAATCGTACCGCCTTAGAAATTGAACAACTTGACTAGGGCGTAGACAGCCAGGTAAAGTTTCTAAAATCTTAGCTTGAGCCTGAGCTAGGTTTTGCAAGCGTTTAATGCCGTCCTCTTGCAATTGCAAATTTTTTGCCACTTTTGCCCGACACTGTGGTTCTAAATGGGCAATTAACACTTCTAAACGCATTTCCCAGTGAATTAAGGTTTGTTGGGGGTCAAATCGCTGCAAACACCGTTCTAGCAAACGTAATTGTCGCAGGAGTAATGCGTCTAGCTTCAGTGTCGGATGAATGCATTGCAATGCCCCTAAGTTATCGAGTAACTGTAAAGCCGATTTCCAGTAGGGGGCTTCTAAGATGTGCTTTAATTCTGTTTTTAATCGAATTTGCAGGGCTGGAGTTTTGCTATTCTCTTGAGTAGTGCGATCGTAAACACCACTGTTGATGGCATAACGAATAAACTCTTGTGTCTGCGGTTCAATCTCAAAGTCGAAGCGCACAGCAAAGCGCACACCGCGATAAATGCGCGTGGGGTCTTCGATAAAGCTGTTGGCGTGTAAAACCCGAATTTGTTTAGCTTGTAAATCGAGTAAACCACCAAAGAAATCGAGTAATTCACCACTACGGGGAGAGGTGAGCCGCAAAGCCAGGGCGTTGATTGTAAAATCCCGACGATACAAATCTTGACGAATAGAACTCGCTTCAACTTCCGGATTCGCTGCTGGGTAAGGATAAAATTCTGTCCTAGCCGTAGCAATATCCACCCATAGAGAATCTAATTCTGGGTCTTTGTGCCACAGCAAAGCCGCAGTTTGAAAAGCCCCGTGGATTTCTAAACGAGCCGTTGGATAAAGTTGTTGGAGTGCTTTTGCTAATTCCACACCAGCACCAACATCTGCTGATTTGTGAAAGCCATCAACTACTAGGTCAATATCTTTAATCATCAAGTTGCCTGCTGCGTCAGCTAACAGCAAGTCTCGCACCGCACCCCCGACAAGATAAAGATGCCAACCGCGTTTTTCTGCCTCTTGCGATGCTGTAGTTAGCAATTGCCACAGTTGAGGAGCAAGAGAAGATGACACGGAGAGATTAAGACGTTCTGATGCAAACAGTGAACCAGTCCCCGAATTCCTGCGTCCCCGCGTCCCTGCGTCTTCTTCATGTAATACCCGCAACACATCAGTACGTGTGACGATACCAAATAATTGCCCGTTTTCTAATACTGGTAAACGCCCAATATCATATGTCACCATTAGCGCCTCAATTTGTGGCAGTGTCGTATCTGGTGTAATCGTTTTCAGGTTTGTGGTCATGTAGCCCTTAACTGGCGCATGACTAAACCCGTGGTGTAGGGCGATATCGAGATCCCGCCGTGAAATAATACCTACCAATTGCCCTTGGGTATCGACTATAGATAAACCAGAATGTCCATAGCGCAATAAAATACGCTGGGCTTCGGCAATTGTGGTTTCAGGTAAAATAGTGCGGACAGGAGAAGACATCAAGTCCCTAGCAATCGGAGGGTGAGGGATTTGGACTTTTAGCTGATCAAGGAGCTGTTGTAATATTGCCTGTGAATCTACTCCTCTTAAGTTCACTGATGCAGCTTGGGAATGACCGCCACCGCCGAAGGGTTGAAATAATAGATTCAGATTTGTTTTAGGAATTTGCGATCGCCCAATTACTGCTAAGCGTGAATCACCATCACCTAAAAAATACTCATTAGCCAAAAGTATGGCATCAATTTCGGTTAATTCTACAAGTTCTGAAGCTAAACTTGATAAACCAGCTACAAAGCCATCTGTCTTTAAAGTTACCCACCCAACTGTATATCCTCGTAAACAGAGATATTCTAAATTTTCCAATGCTTTAGTTAGTAGCTGCTGCAATTGAGGAGACAATCCAGGGTCGCGGTAGGTGGAAATGACCGATAAACTCGCACTCTGTTGCATTAACCAAGCCAAAGCTAAAGCATCTCGTGGTGTAGACTGGTCATAAGTTAACGAGCCAGTGTCAACGTGGATACCTAAAGCCATGACTGTGGCCTCAGCAGGAGTTAGAGAAATTTGCTGTTGTTGCAATTGCTCCACAATTAAGGTTGTGGTGGCTCCTACTGAAGAAATATGCGATCGCGTGGCAGGAATATCTGATTGTTGTCCTAAGTGATGGTCATAAACTATAATTTCTTTGACATTAGATAAATCTAACCACTCGGCAGCTTTACCCAAGCGATCGCGGTGTTGCACATCCACCACATTCAAAGAACGAATTTTTTCTAGATTTACCGAACGGCGTTCAATTAGCGGATATTCATCTCGATGCAACGCTAAAAAATCCCGTACAGCAGGGTGAGAACCACCGCTAAGTACAATCTTGCTTCCCGGAAGTAGGCGCGTTAGTCCTACTGCTGCCCCAAGTGTGTCAAAATCAGCTGTTGTGTGGCAAAGAATTAAATCCATAATTTGAGAATCAAGAGTCAAAAGTCAAAAATCAAGAGTCTAAGTTTACACCCTAGACTTTGGACTGCTAACTTGGGACGTTTGACTAAAATGTTGCAATTTCTGGTAGCTTAAAAATAAGAAGAAAGTCTCAGTGTCGCCCTTTAGGATTATTCTATCTTTAGTATTTAGCTGTCGTGGGAGAAGCAAAAATGACCATAATATTCCAATTTGCTCTGATAGGTTTAGTCTTGTTGTCTTTTGTTCTAGTTGTTGGCGTTCCCGTTGCTTATGCTACTCCCCAATATTGGGTTGAATCTAAAAAGCTGCTGTGGCTTGGTTCTGGCGTCTGGATTGCTTTGGTATTTTTAGTCGGTTTGTTAAACTTTTTTGTCGTCTAGGCAACGGCTTGGCTCTAGGGCGGGCACTTAATATAAAAATTAGAGGGGCAGTAAAGCCAAGGTCAAAGGTTAAGGGAAAAAAGCAGAAATTTTCCTGTTTCCTCCGTTTTGACCATGCTTTCCTGCTCCTCTTGATTTAAATAAGAAATGTATATTGGCCAGAAGTATAGTTGATTAAGAGGCAGTCATGGCAGTTTTTGAAGGAACTTTTACTCAAACGGAACCTTTGCGTTTTGCAGTGGTGATCGGTCGATTCAATGACCTGATTACCGGAAAGCTGCTAGAGGGATGTCAAGATTGCTTGAAACGCCACGGTGTAGACCCCAATCCTCACGGGAATCAGGTAGACTACGTTTGGGTACCGGGAAGTTTTGAAGTGCCTTTAGTAGCTCGCCAACTAGCACTTTCCCATCATTACGATGCTGTAATTTGTCTTGGTGCAGTCATTCGAGGACAAACACCCCATTTTGATTACGTATCCGCCGAAGTTTCTAAAGGCATTGCTACCGCTAGCTTTCAAACTGGGGTGCCAGTCATTTTTGGCATTTTGACGGTAGACACTATGCAGCAAGCTTTAGAACGAGCAGGGATCAAAGGTAATCATGGTTGGGATTACGCCCTAAATGCCCTAGAAATGGCTAGTCTGATGCGGCAACTGCGTTCTAACTTGGCAGAACCATATTCTCGTAATAGCCAGTCATTACCACCTTCTTTTCCAAATGCCAGCGTCGGCAATTTAACAGTAGAGTCAGAAGAATTAAGTTAGTATGTCATTGATCATTGGTCTACTTGTACTGAGTCTTGGAAGAGCGTAGCCTCTGGTAGAGAAATATTGGTTATTGGGTATGAAGCATTGACCAAACAGGGCATGGCAAAGAGCTTCAGGGGCAGAGGGTAAAGATTTGCTACAGATTTATTCTGTGGACTTGAAGCTCCCATGTTTCCCTGTTCAAATTCAGGAGTTGACAATTTAGAATAAATCTGAGATAGTGATGTTTGATAAATGATTGCGGGTATAGCTCAGTGGTAGAGCGTCACCTTGCCAAGGTGAATGTCGCGCGTTCGAATCGCGTTACCCGCTTTTGAAAAAAGTTTTTTAAGTTGGAGAGTGTAATACATCTGTTACTAGATTATTTGCCCACAAAGCTCGTGTCCCCTGACCAAGGGTAACATGAGATATAACTTAGTTGGTCTTTACGGGATGTTGGAACAAAAACCGAAACCCTCTAAGATAATATTCACGGTCAGTTGATGACTGGGCAAAGTTGAGTATTTGTCTATCTCCGTGGTAATCTAGTAGTAGTGCAAACCCCTATTCGGTAAACGATAGTAGCAGTTGTCAGCAAACTTGTCAAAGCAGAAAAGAAAAAAGCTAAAGACCATACAGAAGCTCACAGGTAAATACTGTAGTCTGTTGCAAGACAGAGCTTGTAGATTAATAGCTATTTGCCTATAGAAAGTAAGCACCTGTCGGAGTATATGCTTAACCTAGTAAGGGTATTTTGACCAGACACGCTGTGTAAGACAAAATTATATTTGTGCAAGGAGGCAATGGCAGTCAGACTAGAATCATACACGTTACCAAATACTAGTCTATGTACTCCATACGAATAGTCAAATATTGATCGGTGTTTTGGCAATTACCGCTCTGGAAACGCTTGTTAACTGCAACCTGTAAAAATTTCTAGCGATTCCGATCTAACCTTGATAACTGCATACTAATATATAGTGACCCGAAGGAAAATCAGGGTTTATTATTAAAGTGTTGTTTATCAGCGTAGCCTTACTAGATGATTTGTTTTAGGAGTGGTCATGACGTAGCTTTAAAATTGTACCAAGTATGTCGGCACAATCAATGGCACAGACCTAACCACATTACCTTTAAAGCAACAGATGAAAACAAGGAAATTTTTAAACAAAATTACCAGCTACCGGGAAATGACTATTACACTACTTAGAGTTTGCTGCATCTACTGTTTGTAATTTATGACAATGTCTGTTTCGCCTGCCAACTTATAGAAAGTATAAACACGAGAAGTCCCCAAGGCATTTACCAAGGGATCTTATTCCCACCGTTTCTATAAAAACACGCTCAAGTTATTAGAACGCTTGTGCAATCTCAAAAACCCGAAAAAATAGATTTCAATACCGAATACCCCTGTCCCTGTCGTCGCCGGGGTCAGCTAATTCCGATTACGTTGACAGAAGCATTTGGTTGCGATCGCTGTCAGCAAATCTTTGTAGTAGAAGATAATGGTCATATCCTAGAACAGCTTTCTACTACCTATCCTTACAAGCGAGCTTGGCGTTGGATGGGAAATAGTTGGCATGTTGTCCATCCGCGTTTGGGAGAAAGCTATCTGCCTATAGCACTTGGCATTATTTTCGTGCTAGTGATTATATGGCTGCCATTAGCACTGCGATTGGCAAATGGTTCTAGCATTATTGCTTGGGCAATAGTGGCGGTATTGTTGGCTATCCTGCCAGCACTAATGGTCTGGCTTACCTACAGACGTTAACTCAATGACTGTTGAAGTTTTGGACGATCACCCCGAACCCATTAGTAGTGCCCAACGAGCGTATCAAGCTTCCCTAAAATTGGGAATCACCAAGGGGGTAGACCGGAGTCGCGCGGTATTGGCGATGGCACGGGCGCTTGAGCGCTCATTTGACGACATTCTAGAAGCCAACACCTTGGATTTGGAAGCCAGTCGGGAAATGGCAGTGCCAGAATTGATATTGGACTGGCTAAAGCTGACTCCCACAAGGCTAGAGACGACCGTGGACATTTTACAACGGTTGGGGGAATTATCAGATCCACTGCGGCGCGTCAGGAATGCTGATTATCAATTGGAAGATTCCCAGAGTTACTCCCAGTTAATGCCCTTAGGAGTGATTGGATTTATTTATGAAGCATTTCCCGATTTAGGAGCGATCGCAGCGGGTTTTTGTATCAAAACTGGCAATAGTATAATTCTTAAAGGTAGTACTGAAGCGAGCCATTCTAATGCGTCCATTGCTTCAGTACTGCAAACTGCGCTCAGTGAAGTTGGTTTACCACTCGGCTGTTTAGAACTGATCGCAACCGAACACGGTGCTTCGATTCGGGATTTAGTCGTCCAAGACGAGTACGTGAATTTAGTGATTCCCTACGGACGTTCTAGCTTAATACAGCAGGTAGTACGACAGTCAACTTGCCCAGTCTTAAAGTCAGCAATGGGTAATTGTTACCTCTACTGGTCGCTAAATGCCAGTTTAGAAATGGTGCGCTGGATGATTATCGATAGCCATCAGAGCGAACCAGATCCAGTCAATGCCATAGAAAAAGTACTAATTCATCGCCAAGCCTTGCCATCATCCTTAGCAGTTCTGTGGAACAGCTTAATGGAAAAAGGTTTTGAAATCAAAGGCGATGCAGAACTAGTAGAAGCTTTTCCTCAATTGCAGTTAGTGAAGGAAAACGAATGGGGAAACCCTTATTTAACTAGGACAGTAGCTTTTAAACTGGTGGATAGCTTAGAAGCGGCGATCGCTTGGATTAATCAACACAGCAGTGGTCATGCCGACTGCATCGTTACTGAATCCTACCAGGAAAGTCGGCAGTTTGCTTTAGGAGTTAATAGCGCCTCTACCTACATCAACAGTTCCCCGCGTTTTTCTCGCAACCCCTCGCGGGGAGATTCTGTATTTCTGGGCATGTCTAACCAAAAAGGTCATCGCCGAGGATTTATTAGCCTGGAAACCTTGACTACTGTTAAGCACATTGTTCAGGGAAATGGCAGGTTTTAAATTAAGTGGGGAATGAAGGATTAGGGACTCAATAGCTTTCGATTAAAGGGGTAAAGAAAAACTTTATTCTTTACACCTTTCCCTTTTCCCGACTTCTGCAATAAGTCTAATTTGGCTTACCAGTAATCGTAAATGCTGCCCAATAGTAGGGATGATTATAAAGTTTTTTATCTGATGCCATTTTGCTATTTCTATATAATTGTGTTGCTAAATAAGTTCTAATTCGTACTTCCTCTGGATGCAAATTGTTGAGTACATCTTCATACCATCTTGTCAATTCTCCAGCAGTTAATTCTTTGAGCCATAATGTTGCTTCAGCTAAGGCTGTCACTGCTGATTTATTAGGCTGTAGTCTTCGGTAAAATTCTGCGATGGCCAAAGCACTAGCTGAAGATTCTACAGTCCAGAGAGTACTTATTATCTGAGGAACGCCCTGATTCAAAAAACCATTAACTATAGTTACATATTCACTGCTGGTAATGAAGGTGTTGGTACTGACATTTTCGCAGGTAGAAAGAGTAATAAGATTGTAACTTCCTAAACTTTGTTGACAAATTTCTTCTAAAGTCAGTTTGTCTTCACCCGCTAATACTAGTTCTGACTTTTTTGGTTCATTTAAATGATTCGTGACATAACCAGAAAAATGCAAGATATTATAATTATCAAATAATGCACTTTTGACAATATCTTTCGTTGCTTGTGACCCTTGAATGCGCTCGATATTATCAAACATCTCGCTGACAATCTCAGACTCTAGTTTGGCAAACTTCAGCGCCGGATAACCTGTACTTTCAGGAGATTCAATACTGAGCAATAATTGATTTTGCCACGGTAAGATAGCTGGATTTTTTATTGATAAACCTATTTGAGCGCTAGGCAAATAACTAACGGTGAAATTTGACTCAACATTTGGTGAATCTTCTGGAAATAGAGAAGAAAAATGAAAAAGGGCGTGAATAGGTAATCTGCACAAATCGCGGTGAGGAATTAAAATCAGTTGGTTGATGCCTTCAAGTTCCTGAACAATTGTGGAAATATTCAAAATTTCATACAACTGCAACAGCTTTTGTTCCATATCCACTCGCCAAGAATGCTGAATTTTACTTTCTTTATCTTGAGCCGTGGCGCGATATTCTTGGTATTTTTGATGCCAATCTTCTAACCAATTTTCAAATTCAATCAAGCGTCGCACTGCTTCAGGTAAGGGTAATTCATTCAGACGGATAGCCTCTTCTCCTAAAGTTATTGCCCCAACATCTTGTATAGGTGTAAAAAGTAGAATCGGTGATGGCGCTTGGTATTTGAGAATGAAGGTATGTAGGGCTACTGGACTAATATGCCAGTAAATAATTGCTGTTGTAGGATTGAATAGTTCCTGAATTGTGTCATAACGGGGCGAATAAAGATAATTATTCCAACCAAAAAGCAGCCAATGTAAGCAAGTATTTTTGCCTTGTTCGGCAATTTCCCAAGCTTCTACTACATCACCATAATCTACGGCTAAATCAACCGCTAGTTGCTCAAAGCCTACAAATTTCAGGGCTAACTGTTTTTTACTTTCTTCAGAGCGAGTTTCTTCACTTAGTAATTGTTGCAACAAATCTCTGCCTCGTTGCAGTAATTCTTGAAGTTGTGTTGTTTGTCCCAAACCCATTAATACTTTGCTTAGGGATTGCAAAACTTCTAAATGGAAGTGAGGAAAATATTCTAAGGTGAGAGTTAACAACGCTTGATGGTACTCAGATGCAGCTTTACGCCAATAATCACGAGGATTAGGGTGTTTCCTACCTTGATCGTAGTAGGTGTTAGCGATCGCCAGATGCAATCTACCCCAACCTTCTGGGTGAGTATCTGTACGCAGATGTTTTAATCCTTCCTCGAAGCTAGCTAATTTCCCCTCGTAACCTATCTGTTGTAAGTCAGAATTGGTTGCTGTGATACTACTCGAGAAATTCAGCAATGGCTGTGGATCTACTAAATTGCCAACAGCAGTACCACGACCAATCCAAGCTTCCCAATAATCTTGTTTAATTTGCAAAGCGTTGTCATAACAAGCGATCGCTTCGACAAATTGTTCTAAATAAAATAAAGCTACTGCCTGATTATACCAAGCTAAATGGAAGTCGGGTTTGATGGCGATCGCTTGCCGATAGGAAGCGATGGCTTCTTCGCGGCGTCCTAAATTATCTAACGCCACACCCCGGTTGTACCAAGCCAAATAAAAGTCGGCTTGAACCGAAAGTGCTTTGTCCCAAGAGGAGATGGCTTGTGACCAGCGTCCTAAATTAAACAACACTACACCCCGGTCTATCCACACTTCATGATAGTCTGGGTCAATTTCTAGCGCCCTATCATAAGATGCAATCGCTTCTTCAAATTGTTCGCCTACGGCTAGTGCTATGCCTCGGTGATACCAATTTTCTTGGTCTTGTGGTTGCAGATCGAGGGCTTGGTCATAACTAGAAATTGCTTCCCGTAGCCAGCCTAACTTCAGCAGTGCTAAACCTTTACTAGACCAAGCCTCTTGGTAGTCTGGCTTAATTTCGATGGCTTGATCAAAGGAAGCGAGCGCTTCTTCAAAGTATCCTAATTCTCCCAGGGTTCCACCCCGGTTGTACCAAGCTTTATAAAAATCGGGTTTGAGTTCGATGGCTGTTTCGTAAGATGCAATTGCTTCTTGAAAACGTTCTAAGTGAAACAGGGTCAAGCCGCGATTAAACCAATATTCTGAGAATTCCGGTTGCAGTTCAATAGCTTGATCATAAGATGCGATCGCCCCTAACAAATCACCTGTTTTCGCTTGTCCAAGACCTTGGTAAAACCACACTTGAGCCTCGGTAATCGGCTCGTTGCCATATCGCTCAATAATACTTGAAGAATTGCTGTTTTGAACTGCTAAGTTAGAAGCAAGTTGCTGGACTAAATTGCTACTTTGATCCAACCTCACCCACAGTTCATCTAAAGTATTTGCGACATTTGGCTCTAAGTTCGCCAAACTGGTATCCCAGGTTTGATCGGAATCAGTTGTTGCTAATTCAGCCCTTTGGCTAGTCGAAAGCAGATTTGCTCGTGTTTTAGTTTGAGTATCTTCCTGTTCATCATCCCACCTCAGCTGAGTTAATGTAGTGATTGAATCTTTTGCTGGGGGGAGAGGAAGTGTAGGTATTGTGCTTTGGGCATCTTCTTCTTGATACTCAAATATCACTTCCTCTGAGTCTTGGCTAAATATTTCTTCTCCAGAGACTTCTGGTGCTGACGCTATTGTTTGGGAATTTGGTTCATCATACTCCCATAACTGTTCGCCTAAATTACGGATTAGCTCTTGCCCAGGCGAAGTTGGTATAATTTCTTCATCAGTCGTAGTTTCTAAGACATCTGGCTCTTCATACTCCCATAACTGTTCGCCTAATTCCCGGATCAATTCTTGCCCAGGAGTAGTTTCTAGGACATCTGGCTCTTCATACTCCCATAACTGTTCGCCTAATTCCCGGATCAATTCTTGCCCAGGAGTAGTTTCTATGACATATTGCGCCTGGTCGTCCTCATAATATATTTCTGTTTCTATCTGTGTGGGTAAGTTTTGCATCAGCCGTATGCCAATTTCGTAGGCAAGATCTCCAATTCTGCCGATACCAAGTTCTCCTAGCTGCACCATCTGTGCTGCTAACTGCTGATTCTGTGTGGGTGAAGCTAGCAAGGTTTCACCAAACATCACCAACCAAGCGATCCAGCGTTCAGCTGGAATGCGATTTTCGATTCGTTGTAGATACCTCAATGCCCACTGTCGTCCTCGTGCTTGATGCACGCCTTCCAGCAATTGGATAAACAATTGTTCCAGATCGGCATTAGTTAGTTCTGGTAGTACCTCTACCAGATTGTGTCCTCTTGTATCCTTGAGAGAACGAGTCTGCTTACTTTTAATGAGGCGCTTTAAAAACCTTTTAAGCGACTGCGATATCCGCCTGAGCATCTGCCACACTCTTGGATTTTGTTTTTCTAGATTGTAGCCATCGTTGTGTTAAAAAAGTCATGAATTACGTAAAAACCCATTATATCCGTACAGTGCTTCTAAGGGAGGCTAGCAAAAAATACACAAAAGTTCAAGATTACAGCATTATAGCGCTATAATTAGTGACTTCCAAATAAAAAATATCCCCCTGCTCACACTCAATAGTTATTAGTCAGCAACTTCAAGTAGTTGTTTTTATTTCTTAAAGTTTCTTTATCAGATTCAACTATGGAGTTTTGCAGACCAGATATTCCGTGCCCATTTTTCTTAGAATGATAATTTTTTATTTGGCAACTAATTAATTTTCTGTTTGGTCTGGAATCGATTGACCCGCAGGATATAATTGACTAATCAATGCCTGTACAAGAATTTGTGGGTCGTCGGTCTCAACAGCCAATTGCTGGGCAATCTGTTGACGTAAGTTTTCATCCTGTTGCAACATTACAAACAGTTCTTCTAGGGTAACAGTTTGATACTCTCCCTCTGGTAAGTTTTCTTTGCCATCTACTTCTTCATATACTGGGGTATTTGGGAGAGGTGGCAAAGTTGTACTCATAGCATCTGGACCTTCATATTCCCAAATTGGTTCACCTTGATTGCGTGTTAGCAATTGCATTCCAATACTATAAGCAACATCTGTAATTTCTCCGATGCTCAGCTCACCTAGCTCGACCAATCGGGCAGCCATTTCATTATTAGGTGTGGGTGATGCTAGCAATCTTTCTCCAAAGCGTCTCAACCACTCAACCCAGCGTTCAGATGGGATGCGATGTTCAATATTATCTAGCCACTTGCGTGCCCAAGCTTCCCCTCTGGCTTGATGAACTCCTTGCAACAGTTCGTTAAAGAGAAATTCCAGGTCTGTATCACTTAGGAGTGGTGCTGGTTCTTTTTGCACATTCCCCCTAACTTTTGAAGCAGTCTGTTTTCCACCAAACAAGCTCTGAAAAAGCTTTTTGAGCCATTGAACTAGCCGCTTGAGCATCTGCTGCACCATTGAGTATTGTTTATCTTTAAGATTGTAGCGATCGCACGAGGCTCTGGCGTTACTTCTGTCAAGAAAATTCTTTAAACAATGGGCATAGGGCACAAGGGGCAAAGAGGAGAATAATAGACCTACTTTGAAAATAGGAGAATTCCAAGAAATAAATTATCAAAATAAGGCAGCTATGCTGGAGGCAGAGGGCAAGACGGAATTCTGACTCCAGTATTTGGGACTGACAAATAAAAAATATCCTATCCCTGCGGGACGCTACGCGAACGCTTTGAGGGCAGGGGGCTCTTAGCAGGGGAGAGAAAGTCGTTTTGATGACCGTGAAATTGGATAATTTATTTCTTGGAAGTCCCTAAGTGTGAATGGGAGGATATTTTTATTGAGTAACTCTCACCTAATTTAGTTGCAGCAAGCTACTAAAATAGGGAATAAAAAGATATTTTTAAATTAATTTTTGACTTGAGCAGCAGCTATTTACAACTTTAATATCAAATAAAACAATCAAATGAATATTTGAAGAATATTTGATTGTATAGTTTTAAACTTTATATAATTGATAAATTATAAAAATACACAAATACTACAATAGCCAATAATTGAGTATTTAAAAGTATAGCTGAACGCCGCTTCTGTGTAGAATGCTCATGAGATATAAAATATAAGAATTAACTAAGTCACCAAAGGGCAATATGCGATTACTACATACAATGCTGCGAGTGGGTAACCTTGAAGAGTCATTAAAGTTTTATTGTGAAGTTCTGGGTATGAAATTACTGCGGCGAAAAGATTATCCAGGAGGAGAATTTACCCTAGCTTTTATAGGCTATGGTGACGAAAGCGATAACACGGTGATCGAACTAACCTATAACTGGGGAGTAGAAAAATACGAATTGGGTAATGCTTACGGTCACATTGCTCTTGGAGTTGATGATATTTATACTAAATGTGAAGAAATCCGCAATCAGGGCGGTAAAATCGTGCGAGAACCAGGGGCGATGAAACATGGTGCGACAGTAATTGCTTTTGTGGAAGATCCAGACGGGTATAAAATTGAACTGATTCAGTTGGTAACTCAAGGGTCAGCAATCAAACACGAATCACAAGAGCAATTTGTAAGTCAGTAACTCTAAAAGTAAAAATCTATATTACTTGTTGATGAGTAACACCAATAGCGTAGGTGTAGCCCGTCGTAAACATCGTTCCAATAGCAACATCTGGCAAACTACGCTCATCAGCATGTTTTCGTTTTAAATTAAGGAATAGGTAGGAACTGGGGGCTGGGAGATGTAGTTCGACTTCGCAGTAGTTGAGCGTAGTCGAAACTCACCAACCGAAAGATGAGGGAACAGGGGAAGTAGGGAGAGAATAACTCCTAACTCAGCACTACCTAACCAAAGCTTTCACAGTCTCTAGCTTTGCTCTTAACTCCGCACTCCCCAAGCCTGAAGCTAAAAATCTCAAATCGAAAATTTTAAAGATGCAACCTACAGATCCAAATAAATTTACAGATAAAGCCTGGGAAGCGATCGTAAAATCTCAGGATATAGTCCGTGCTTATCAACAACAGCAATTAGATGTTGAGCATTTAATAATTGCCCTGTTAGAAGAACCTACTAGTTTAGCAATACGTATTCTGGCTCGGTCTGAGGTCGATCCAATCCGCTTGCAACAGCAATTAGAAGCTTTTACCCAACGTCAGCCGAAAGTTGGCAAAAGCGATCAGCTTTACCTTAGTCGTAGTTTAGATGTTTTACTAGACCAAGCCGAGGAAATTAGAGCCAGGATGAAAGATTCCTACATCTCTGTGGAACACATTCTACTGGCTTTTGCTGAAGATGAACGTGTTGGACGGCGGATACTCAAAGGCTTTAATGTCGATGCAGCGAAGCTGGAAGCTACAATCAAAACTATTCGCGGTAGCCAAAAAGTTACAGATCAAAATCCAGAATCCCGTTATGAAGCTTTACAAAAATTTGGCAGGGACTTGACAGAACAGGCAAAATCTGGAAAACTCGACCCGGTGATTGGACGGGATGACGAAATTCGCCGGGTAATCCAGGTATTGTCCCGCCGCAGCAAAAATAATCCGGTATTGATTGGCGAACCTGGAGTAGGTAAAACTGCGATCGCCGAAGCTTTAGCCCAACGGATGGTCAACGGTGATGTTCCCGAATCGTTGAAAAATCGCCAGCTAATCTCTTTAGATATGGGCAGTTTGATTGCTGGGGCTAAATACCGGGGTGAATTTGAAGACCGCTTGAAATCTGTTCTTCGGGAAGTGATGGAATCTAACGGGCAAATCGTTCTATTTATTGACGAATTGCACACCGTAGTCGGCACAGGTTCCAATCAACAAGGAGCGATGGATGCGGGAAATTTACTCAAACCCATGCTGGCGCGGGGAGAACTGCGTTGCATTGGCGCTACTACCTTAGATGAGTTCCGCAAACACATTGAGAAAGACGCCGCCCTAGAACGCYGTTTTCAGCAAGTATTTGTCGATCAGCCAAGTGTGGAAAATACTATTTCCATTCTCCGGGGATTGAAAGAGCGCTATGAAGTTCATCACAATGTGAAAATTTCTGATTCCGCTTTAGTAGCAGCAGCAACTTTGTCAGCGCGTTATATTAGTGATCGCTTTTTGCCAGATAAAGCTATTGACTTAGTAGATGAGGCCGCAGCACAGTTGAAAATGGAGATTACCTCCAAACCAACGGAATTGGAAACCATTGACCGCCGCCTGATGCAGTTAGAAATGGAAAAGCTCTCATTAGCTGGCGAAGAAAAGGGTACTCCCCAAACAAGGGAACGTTTGCAGCGAATTGAGCAAGAAATCACCAATTTGACTCAAAAGCAGCACGTATTTAACGATCAATGGCAAGGTGAAAAGCAGCTATTAGAGGCGATAAGTAGCTTAAAGAAAGAAGAAGATGGGCTGCGAGTGCAAATCGAACAAGCGGAACGTGCTTATGACCTGAATAAAGCCGCCCAATTAAAGTATGGGAAATTGGAAGGAGTACAACGCGATCGCGAAGCCAAAGAAACCAAACTTTTAGAAATTCAAAGTCAAGGTTCCACTTTGCTGCGAGAACAAGTCACCGAAGCCGATATTGCCGAAATCGTTGCCAAATGGACAGGAATTCCTGTCAATCGACTGTTGGAATCGGAACGACAAAAATTACTGCACCTTGAAAGTCATTTGCACCAGCGAGTCATTGGGCAAGAAGAAGCTGTAGCAGCAGTAGCAGCTGCAATTCGCCGCGCCCGTGCGGGAATGAAAGATCCCTCGCGTCCCATTGGTTCATTTTTGTTCATGGGGCCTACAGGTGTGGGGAAAACCGAACTTGCACGTGCTTTAGCTCAATTTCTCTTTGATTCTGATGATGCATTAGTGCGCTTGGATATGTCCGAGTACATGGAAAAACACTCTGTCTCTCGGTTAGTAGGAGCGCCTCCAGGATATATCGGCTACGAAGAAGGCGGTCAACTTTCTGAGGCGATTCGCCGTCGTCCCTATTCAGTGGTGCTGCTGGATGAAGTGGAAAAGGCACATCCAGATGTATTTAATATTTTGTTACAAGTTTTAGACGATGGTAGAATTACTGATTCTCAAGGGAGAATAGTAGATTTTCGCAACACCGTTATCGTTATGACTAGTAACATAGGCAGCGAACATATATTAGATATATCTAGTGATGAGTCAAAATATGAAACCATGCGTCAACGGGTAATGGATGCCTTGCGATCGCATTTTCGTCCAGAATTTCTCAACCGCATTGACGATTTAATTCTCTTCCATACCCTCAGCCGTTCAGAAATGCGGCATATCATCCGGATTCAACTCAAACGCGTAGAAAATCTGCTCCGCGATCAAAAAATCTTCTTTGAAATCTCCTCATCTGCCTGTGATTACTTGGTAGAAGCAGGTTATGACCCAGTTTACGGCGCTCGTCCACTTAAACGAGCAATTCAGCGAGAAGTCGAAAACCCCCTCGCTACGAAGTTACTGGAAAATACTTTTATTTCTGGAGACACGATTTTCATTGAAAAAAATGAAAACGGTCTGTCTTTCAGTAAAAAAGTGCCAATGAAAATCTCAGTCACACAAATTGTGACCTAGACTTGGCGAATATTTGCGATCGCTGATTCCTGTCTGAAAAATAGGGTTGACTGTTGAGTGATGACGAGGAAAGAAGTATTTTTTGCCTTCGTTGTCTGATTTGTCGTATCACTGTCTAACTTCAAAATAGCGACTGGGAGATGAACAGATGGGGAACAGAGGGTATAGGAGAATAACTCCTTACCAAAGAACGTCTCCGACTTTACTCAACAGTCAACACCCCCCATTATTTCAGCAATACCCTATTAGTTCATTGCCAGTCCATTCCAAGGTGTCACCAATTTTGTCGCCGTCGTGGTAAGCGGCAAGTAAGATTTCGCTGGTTTTACCCCAAGCGATCGCTCCACTAGCATCTAAGGCGATCGCTCCTAAATCGCGTTTATTTTGGTACGCTTCTGTCAAGGAGCGCTGCATCGCATCTTTGAGGGACATACCATCAGCAACACGTACCACGATCCTGGCTGCTAAACACTCATCAATAATATCTTCCCCAATACCAGTACAACTAACTCCCGCTTCTTTAGTAGCATAATTACCTGCCGGCATGGCAGAATCACTTACCCGCCCAATCCGCTCAAAGCCCTTGCCACCAGTGGAAGTTCCTGCACTTAGTCCGCCATAGGCATCTAAAGCTACCACCCCGATGGTACCCCGTCCCGCATTGCTGGTTTCCGCTAATTCGGGTTCTGCCACCACGTTAGCCATCGGACTTTTAAAATTATCCTCACGTTCTTGGATCCACTCTTGCAATCGTAAATCAGTTAAAGCGTTATAGCTGGGAATTTGCATTTCCCGTGCTAATTCAGCCGAGCCGAAATCTGATAGCACTCGGTCTGGCGAGCTTTGTAAAAATTGTGCCAAGTCAATGGGATTTTTTACCCGCGAAATATTAATTACACCACTAAATCGCCCTAAAGTGCCATCCATTAACGAAGCACTCATGCGGATTTGCCCATCAGATTGCAGCACTGAACCAGTACCAGCATTAAAGCGGGGGTTATCTTCCAGCATTTGGCAACCCTGTACTACCGCCTCAGAGGCAGTTTTTCCGCACAATAGTAAAGAATAGACTTGTTCTACAACTATATGAAGCGATCGACGTACCGCTTCCAATCCTCCTTTACCGTGGAGAGAACTACCAGCTCCGCCATGAATAATTAATTTAGGTTGCACCTGTGACTCCATTAATCCTTTGCGCTATTTGCGTCTGTGTTGCGGTTAGTTTCATTTTGAGCTTCAGAACGGCGACGACGACAACGCTCTGAGCAGTATTTCACATCTTCCCAGCAATCTTGCCACTTTTTACGCCATGTAAAAGGACGTTGACATACCGGACAGATTTTTGTAGGTAGGTCAGATTTAGAACGGACACGTCCCATATTAATACTGTGTAGATGAGAATTTGGTTTTAGAGAGGGATGGAAAATAATTATAACGACTTTCTTACGAAGGGAGGATACGTTAAGTGAATAAATGTTTTGTCAATCTCTCATGAGATTTACTTTTTAAATGCGTGGAAGTATAAAGCTTGAGTTAGATAGCTTGAATATTAAGTAAACTCCTATATTAGGACACATAAATTCTGTAAAAATATTTAATTAAATATTTTTTTGTAAATTTAGAATTGAGTAATTTAATTTTTAATTTAGAGTATTATATTCTGAGAGTAGACAATCTAAAAGTTTACGTTCATAATGATTGAAATCTGAAGCAAATGTTCGGAACTCCTGTAATTTTTGATAAATCAAATCAGGTTCAAAAACTTCTATACGTTCTTTGATTTGAGCGTGTATCTTTTGGAAGGCAAACTCAGTTGCCAAAGCTGAGGCAATTTGTTGGCGTTCTCCACCAAGTAATTGACTATTGAACTGATACCTACCTTAAGTCTCTTAGGATAATATTCCTAAGGCAATCGCTAACAATAGAGTTTGATAAGCTAGCTTTAATTCTCTACTTGAACCAATTTCTTCTGGTATTAAATCAGGAAAGTTTTCCTCTTGCTCAATTTGTTCGCCCTGAGTACGTTCATAGCAATCTCGATAAAACTCAATTTGACTGAGAAAATAAGCTGGAAAACCCAATGAATTTATCAGAATACATAACCGTTGCTCATCTTCAGCTAACAAGGCAGTTAAACTACGACTAAAGCGACTGTAAAGCCCAAAAATTTGTTCTTTATCTTTTGCTCCTACCCAGAGAGTCGTTTCTCGTTGAGAAGTAGGGTTTAAGTTAGCATCAATATCTTGAAGTCGCAGCAACAAGTTAGCACGATTGTAAAGTTCATTCAAGCGTTTAGTAGCAGTATCTACCGCAATTAAATCTGATTGCTTTAACACTTCTCCAATAGACAAATTATGCAACTTTTCAAATTGTTGGCGAGCAAAGTGCATAAGTTTGTTTTCAAATTCTTCAGCAGAGATTTTCCATGACTGAGAACGACTCACCTGTTCTTGAGTAAATTTTTCAGTTGGTAATGTGGTAAGGAAACTTTGGTAATAAGCATCAATATCTGCGTCTGTCAAAACTGTGAGTTTAATTTCTGAAAAGTTCGTCGTAGCTTGATTGCGTTGAGCAACCAAATTATTGTATACTTCAGAAAAATTTGATGTGGCTTGTCGTAAAGTTTCAAATTTTTGTTTAGCTATTTTAATCAAATGATTTAACGCCTCAACACGGAGGTTTTGGGCGTATAAATCATACTCTAACTTTAATTGTTCGTTGTAGCTACGTCGCAATTCTACAGCAGTTGCTTTTAAACTGCTTTCTAATCGTTGAATTTGTTTTTGAACCTTCTGAATGCGATCGCGGATATTAGTGCTGTATTTCAGCCAAACGATACCTAAATAAGTAAAAATTGTTACCGCAGTCCAAAGCAAATAACTAATAAAGTTAGCCCAGATTTGTTGCAAAAATCCCCACAATGTTGATTGACTAAAAATTCCGCTCAGAATCAACAAGGCAAATAAAGCAACAGTAACCAAGGTAGGATAAATGATTAGATACTGAGAGCGAAAACGGTTTTCCTCTGTTAGCAATTCATTGAGGTTGTCTGTAGCTGTTTCGAGTTGATTTTCAATGGCAGTTAAGTGATTCTGAACTACATTAATCGCTGCTTGGGCTTGTTCGCGAGTGCGAGCGATCGCCTGAGTGCGAATTTGTCGAGCTTGTTCTATTTCTGTGTTTAAAGCCTGGCGATACTCAGCAATTGCTTTTTCTAACTGTTCTTGAATTATTTGTATCTCTTGCAGCAGTTCTTGAGAATTTGCTTCAGCTAAAGCATCTTGTAATTGTTGCCGACGCAATTTTAAGGAAAAAACTTGGTTGAATAAATTTTGAGTAGCTTCTTGATCAATTATGACTTGCAATCTTGAGTCGAGAAATGCTTCAGCAGCACGCAGTTCTGTAACAAGATTCTTAGAGCGATCGCCTCCCAAAGGCAAAACTTGATTTTCTAAAATATAAGTTAGCTTTTTAATTTAAAATTTAGATGCTCAAGTAAATATAATTATCAGCTATTACAATTTATTTAAGCCTCAAATTAAATTTATTTAACACAATACTTTTAAAAACTATTTATTTTGATTTAGCAATAATTAATTATTGCTTGTATCGAATAATTATTGCTATTTCTATTATTTACATTATATTAATACTTATATTAAAAAAAATCACTGCTATTTAGAGAAATATTTAACAATTAATATTAGTTTAAATTAATAAGTAAGTAAAATAATTTAGTTCTTAAGTTATATATTAACTACTACATTACTACGTTGATAAATGTCACGTCTTTATTAAAAATATGAATTTTCCTAAAAGCTGAAGATTATCTATTTTTGAAAGTCAGTAAATATATATGTTGAATTTAGAGAATTAGCAAAAAAAATTATATGTACGTTGAATTACCCTTGACAAAAAGAAAAATATATTATTAATACTTTTTTCTCGTTACCACTTAATATTGCTAATATTTTTTATAAATTTATAAAAATTCTATAACTGATTTTTTATACTCATGTAGCGCTTTCAAAGATTGTCTGAGCCACAACTTTTATTAGACCTCTTGCAAAAATATTTTATGGTATGATATTGGGTTTTGTCGCTTGAATCAATCTACTTATGCGATACGAGCAAACAAAAAAGTTATCGAATCGGCAGTTCAAACGTTTGGTTGGGGTGCAACAACGCACGTTTGATGAAATGATTAAGGTGTTAAAAGATGCAGCTAATTTGAAGCAAACACGAGGTTATCCAAACAAGTTAAGCTTGGAAGACCAAGCTTTAKTTTGCTTACAATATTGGCGGGAATACCG
Source organism: Nostoc sp. PA-18-2419 (assembly GCF_005869855.1). Taxonomy (GTDB): domain Bacteria; phylum Cyanobacteriota; class Cyanobacteriia; order Cyanobacteriales; family Nostocaceae; genus Nostoc. The sequence continues at coordinate 270,435 of NZ_SZNH01000007.1, forward strand.
AACTTACTTCCACATTGCTAGTGAGTGGGAAATATCAG
>NZ_SZNH01000053.1 GCF_005869855.1 Nostoc sp. PA-18-2419
GTCGTCCGATTCCCGACTTACAGCTATATGTACTAGATGAACATTTACAGCCAGTGCCGATTGGTGTTCCAGGCCAGATGTATGTTGGTGGTGCTGGGGTGGCGCGTGGTTATCTCAATCGTCCCGAACTCACACAACAACGGTTTATCTCTAACCCGTTTGGCAACAACCTTCAAGCACGACTATATAAAACAGGGGATAAGGCGCGTTACTTGCCCAATGGCGAGTTAGAGTATTTAGGACGAATTGACAATCAAGTTAAAATTCGAGGCTTCCGTATCGAATTAGGCGAAATTGAGGCAGCGCTAACACAACATTTGGCTGTGGGGGAAACTGTAGTAATTGTCCGAGAAGACGAGCCTGACAATAAACGTCTAGTAGCGTATATTGTCCCCGATCAAAACTATGCTTTTCCAATTTCACAACTACTTCATTTTAAAAATAAAGGTCTGCTGAGTAAAGAATTACTCTATGAGTTGCCGAATGGTATGGTTGTTGCTTATCTGAACAAAAGCGAGACAGAATTTGTCTACAAAGAACTTTGGGAGGAACAGGCTTATTTAAAACACGGGATCACTATCAATGAAGGGGATTGCATCTTTGATGTGGGTGCTAATATCGGTTTGTTCACACTCTTCATGGGTCAAATATATAAAGATATCTCTATTTACGCATTTGAGCCAATTTTGCCTGTTTTTAATCTGCTACGCATAAATGCTGAGAACTATGGCTTAAATGTGAAGCTATTTAATATTGGTCTTTCCAGCGAGACAAAGAGTGATACCTTTACATATTATCCTCAACTTTCAGTCATTTCGGGGCGTTTTGCTGATGCCGATCAAGAGCGTGAGACGGTCAAATCCTTTTTGCTCAACCAACATAATATTGTAGCAAATGAGACAGAAATCTCGAGTCAAGCAATTGATGAATTGCTAGCAGAACGATTGCAGAGTCAGCAATTCACTTGCCAGTTAAGAACAATTTCTGATGTGATTAGTGAGTATGGCGTTGAGAAAATCGATTTGCTAAAAATCGATGTGGAGAAAAGTGAGAAGGATGTGCTGTCTGGAATTCAGCAAGAAGATTGGCAAAAGATCCAGCAGATAGTTGTAGAGGTTCATAACATTAATGGCAGGTTAGAGGAGATTGCAACCCTGCTTAAAAAACATGGATACAATCTAACTATTGAGCAGGATACCTTACTAGAAGATACTGTACTTTACAATATCTATGCCAGACGACCATCCATAAACCAGTACCTCCGAGAAGAGTCTAGTAGCAGCTTAGTCAATGATTCTGTAAAACCGACCTGGAACAATATAAGTTTATTAGTCAGTGAGCTTCGCAGCTTCCTACAAAAGAAGCTACCAGAGTACATGATACCAAGTGCTTTTGTGCTACTGGAATCCTTACCCTTGACTCCCAACGGCAAAGTAGACCGCCGTGCCTTACCAAAACCAGACTTAAACAGCACACTGCTAGAAAAATATGTAGCCCCGCGCACACCCATTGAGGAAATTTTGGCACAAATTTGGGCGCAAGTCCTCAAAGTAGAGCAAGTTGGGATTCACAATAATTTCTTTGAACTAGGGGGACACTCGTTACTAGCAACTCAACTACTCTCGCGCATCCGCAACATTTTCAAATTAGAACTACCATTGCATAGCTTGTTTGCAGCAGCAACAGTTGCCGAATTCACGCAAGAGATTAAGAAGTTACAGCAACAAAACCTAAAACTGTCCGCACCGCCTATCTTACCAAGGGCAAGTGATGCTCAATTACCACTATCATTTGCTCAACAGCGTTTGTGGTTTTTAGACAAGTTACAGCCGAATAGCGCCTTCTACAACGTACCCATAGCTTTGCGTCTAGTCGGAACTCTCAAAGTTGCAGCGCTACAACAAAGCTTACAAGAAATTATTCATCGCCACGAAGCTTTACGGACAAACTTCATCACAGTTGATGGACAACCAACTCAAGTTATCCAAACTCAGACGAATTGGACAGTTTCAGTAGTTGACTTAAACCATTTACCTACAAGCGAACAAGAAGATGCTTTACAGCAATTAACAAAACAACAAGCTATTCAATCTTTTAACCTGGCAACTGAACCATTAGTTAGGGCGACATTAATCGTACTGTCCCAGACAGAATACGCCTTATTAATGTGTATGCACCACATTGTCTTTGATGGCTGGTCAGTGGGTGTGTTTCTCCAAGAACTAGCAGCGTTGTACAATACTCATTCTCAAGGTCAATCCTTATCGTTGACCCCATTGCCGATTCAGTACGCAGATTTCGCAATTTGGCAGCGAAACTGGTTGCAAGGAGATGTATTGCAAACGCAGCTTGACTACTGGCAACAACAACTGGCTTCGGCACCAGCTTTGTTATCCCTACCGACCGACCGACCCAGACCAGCTTTGCAGACTTTCGCTGGGGCATATCAACAGTTTGCACTCTCAGTTGAGTTAACTGATAAATTGGTAAAACTGAGCCAGGAGCAAGGTTGTACTCTCTTTATGACGCTGTTGGCAGCTTATGATACTCTGCTTTATCGCTACACAGGACAAGAAGATATTCTGGTGGGTTCGCCAATTGCTAGCCGCGATCGCTCTGAAATAGAAGGGTTAATTGGCTTTTTTGTCAATACTTTAGTCATGCGTTCTAACTTAGCAGATAACCCCACTTTTAGCGAATTACTCCTTCGTGTTCGAGAAGTAGCGTTATCCGCGTATGCTCATCAGAATTTGCCTTTTGAAATGCTAGTGGAAGCATTGCAGCCAGAACGGAATCTCAGTCATTCACCACTGTTTCAGGTAATGTTTGTCCTCCAAAATGTTCCTATTTCTCAATTGGAGTTGACTGGTTTAACTATCAGTCCACTGATGGTTAAAAGTACAACTACCAAGTTTGACCTTACCTTAGTAATGGAAAACACTGCCAGTGGGCTGGTGGGAGTATGGGACTACAACACAGATTTATTTGATGCTAGTACCATTGAGCGCATGACTGGTCATTTTGTCACATTGCTTGAAGGTATTATTACTAACCCAGAGGAGAAGATTTCGCAACTGCCATTGCTAACAGAAGTTGAGCAACATCAACTATTAGTAGAGTGGAATGATACAGAAGTGGATTATCCACAAGATTTGTGCATCCATCAGTTGTTTGATGAGCAGGTAGCGCGTACCCCGGATGCAGTGGCTGTGGTCTTTGAAAATCAACATCTTACATACGGTGAATTAAACTGCCGTGCTAACCAGTTGGCGCACTATCTCAAGTCTTTGGGAGTGGGAGCAGATGTGCTGGTAGGCATTTGTGTAGAACGCTCATTGGAAATGCTGGTGGGACTACTAGGCATTCTTAAGGCGGGTGGAGCATACCTGCCACTTGACCCTGAGTATCCTACTGAGCGTTTGCGCTTTATGCTAGAAGATGCTCAAGTTCCAGTTTTGTTGACCCAGCAGCGACTTGTTGATAGATTAGCCCAGCAGAAAGCACATCTTGTCTGTTTAGATACTGACGCTGAGGTAATTTCTCAGTTCAATCAAGACAATCTCATCCTTGAGGTACAAGCAACTAATTTAGCTTATGTAATTTATACTTCTGGTTCTACGGGAACACCAAAAGGTGTGATGATTCCTCATAAAGGATTGCTAAATTTGGTGTTCTGGCATCAACGTACTTTTAAAGTCACTTCATTAGATAGAGCCACTCAGCTAGCAGGAACAGCATTTGACGCTGCGGTCTGGGAATTATGGCCTTACTTAACTGCGGGAGCAAGTATCTACTTAGTTAAATCTCAGCTACTTAGTTCGCTATTGAAGCTACGAGACTGGTTGATTTCAAACAAGATTACTATCAGTTTTCTGCCAACACCATTGGCACAGGAATTATTGTCTTTGGAATGGCCAACTGAAAGTTTAGCAATGCGTTCCGTACTGACTGGAGGAGATAAGCTTCAGCAGTATCCATCAGATTTAATCCCTTTCCAAGTAGTGAATAATTATGGCCCAACTGAGAATACTGTTGTCACAACTTCTGGGCTAATAGTTGCTAAGGAACAAAATCAGATATCACCGAGCATTGGAAAAGCGATCGCCAATACACAAGTTTACATCTTAGACGCAAATTTACAACCAGTGCCTGTGGGTGTGCCAGGAGAGTTGCACATTGGTGGTGTTGGGTTGGCAAAAGGCTATCTCAACCGTCCAGAACTAACTCAGGAAAGATTTATCAGCAATCCCTTTGGTTGTGATCGCCTCTACAAAACCGGGGATTTGGCACGTTACTTAACAGATGGCAACATTGAATACCTGGGGCGCATTGATAATCAGGTAAAAATTCGAGGCTTCCGTATTGAATTAGCAGAAATAGAAACGTTACTACAGAAACATGGCGAGGTGCAAACATGTTGTGTCATCACCCATGAAGGAACTACAGGTAGTACTTGTACTGAGCGAAGTCGAAGTAAGTGCTTAGTCGCCTACGTAGTGCCACAAAAAAATGTAACACTCAAAGCGGACGAACTCCGTCAATTTGTTTCTGGTAAATTACCTAGGTATATGGTTCCAAGTATTTTTGTGATATTGGAGTCTTTACCTTTAACACTTAATGGTAAAGTAGACCGTCGCGCTTTGCCTGCTCCAGATTTACAACAGGAACTATCAGATTATGTAATGCCAAATACAGAAGTAGAAAGAATTATTGCTGGTATTTGGCAAAAAGCACTCTCAATAGAAAAGCTAGGAATTTATAGTAATTTCTTCGAGCTTGGAGGTCACTCGTTACTACTAGTAAGAATTAATCAGCAATTGCAAGAAACATTTGGCTTAGAAATATCAATTTTTGATATGTTTAATTATCCAACTATACATAGCCTCAGCCAATATTTAGTTACTAAAACTTACAAAAATGATACATTAAAAGACAATAATTCACGCCCTCAATCTTTTAGTGAAAGTAAAGCTTTCAGAAACCAACAATTACAACTTAGGCAGCAGTATCTTTCTCATAGAAAAGGTAGAAAATGACAGTAAATTTAGTTAATAATGAGTTCAACAATTCGGAAATAGCAATAATTGCTATTGCTGGTAGATTTCCTAGAGCAAAAGATATTGAATCTTTTTGGCAGAATTTACGAGATGGTGTAGAGTCCATCTCCCGGCTAACGGATGAAGAATTGATGAATTCTGGCGTTACCCAAGATTTACTAAATAACCCTAATTATGTAAAAGCTAGCAGTGTTCTGTCAGATATTGAATTGTTTGACGCAAATTTCTTTGCATATAGTGCCAAAGAAGCTGAGTTAATAGATCCACAACAACGCCTATTTTTGGAATTGGCTTGGGAAGCAACAGAAAAAGCTGGTTACGATCCACAAAAGTACAATGGTTTAATAAGTATTTATGGGGGTGTGGGAACAAATAGATATTTGCTTCACAATCTCTATTCTCACCCTGAATTATTAGAAACAGTTGACCCTCTACAATTATTAATCTCTAACGAAAAAGATTTCTTGCCGACACGAGTCGCTTATAAACTCGACTTAACTGGAACGGCTGTAAATGTCCAAACAGCCTGTTCTACCTCTTTGGTTGCTGTTCACTTAGCTTGCCAAAGTCTATTAAATTGTGAATGTGATATGGCTCTGGCCGGTGGAGTCTCTATTACCATTCCCCAAAAAATAGGCTATTTGCATCAAGAGGGAATGATTCTTTCTCCTGATGGACACTGCCGTAGTTTTGATGCTAAAGCGCAAGGAACTGTTGCTGGTAGCGGTGCTGGGATTGTGGTATTAAAAAGATTAAAGGATGCGATCGCAGATCGCGACCACATCCATGCAATCATTAAAGGTTCGGCGACCAATAATGATGGTGCAATAAAAGTTGGCTACACTGCTCCTAGTATCAGTGGTCAAGCGGCGGTCATTAGCGAAGCTCAAACTTTAGCTGGTATAGATGCCGAAACAATCTCCTATATCGAAGCTCATGGTACCGCTACACCTTTAGGAGATCCCGTTGAAGTTGCCGCTTTAACTCAAGCTTTTAATCAAATTACCGATAAAAAAGGTTTCTGCGCTATTGGTTCGCTCAAAACCAACTTGGGACATTTAGATACCGCAGCAGGTGTGGCAGGTTTGATTAAAACAGTATTAGCACTGCAAAATAAAATGCTGCCTCCTAGTTTGCACTACCAGACACCTAATTCCAAAATTGATTTTGCCAACAGTCCTTTTTATGTTAATACAACCCTAACTGAATGGAAAACAAATAACACTCCTCGCCGTGCTGGGGTTAGTTCTTTTGGTATGGGGGGTACTAATGCTCATGTAATTTTAGAAGAAGCACCTGTTTTTAGGCAGGGAGGAGGGGGCAGGAAGCAGGGGAGAAATTATCAACTTTTGTGTCTATCAACTAAAACTGCAAGTGCGCTTGAGAAAGCGACGGCTAATTTAATTACGCATTTAAAAGAGCATCCAGAACTTAATTTAGGTGATGTAGCTTATACGCTCAATAGTGGTCGCCGGGGTTTTAGTTACCGACGGATGTTAATTTGTCAAAACTTAGAAGATGCTGTCAAAGCTCTTAGTAGTTTAGCAGCCCAACAAGTTTCTACTAATTATACAGAGATTACAGAACGGCCTGTTGTCTTTATGTTTCCTGGTCAAGGTTCTCAGTATGTCAACATGGTGCGGGAAATTTATGAAACCCAAACAGTATTTCGAGAACAAGTTGATTATTGCTCAGAAATTATTAAACCTTTACTAGAGCTAGATTTACGTCATATTCTTTATCCTAGTGAAGAAAAGCTTGATCAAGCATCGCAGCAACTTCAACAAACAGCCTTTGCTCAACCTGCTATTTTTGTCATTGAATACGCCCTAGCTAAATTATGGCAGTCTTATGGAGTCGAGCCACAAGCTGCGATCGGTCATAGTATTGGCGAATATGTAGCAGCCACTCTAGCAGAGGTTTTTTCCCTAGAAGATGCTTTATCTCTGGTAGCCGCACGCGGACAGATGATGCAACAACTTCCCTCTGGAGCAATGCTTTCAATTCCCCTGCCCGCAGATAAAGTAAAATCCTTATTAGGACAAGAACTTTCTGTTGCCGCGATTAATCAACCCTCGCAGTGTGTAGTTTCCGGTTCCATAGCAGCAGTAGAGACATTACGAAATCAGCTTGCTGCTCAAGGCATTGAGTGCCGTTGTCTGCATACTTCCCATGCCTTCCATTCGCAAATGATGGAACCAATTTTAGAAATATTTGCAGAACGAGTCAAAAAAGTTACTTTAAATCCTCCAAAACTTCCTTATATCTCCAACCTGACTGGTACTTGGATTACAGTCACCCAAGCCACAAATCCTGAGTATTACACTCAACATCTGCGTTCTACAGTACTGTTTGCCTCTGGTGTCGAGAAATTATTGGCAACACCTGAGCAAGTCTTACTAGAAGTGGGGCCAGGACACACACTAGCTAGATTAGTCAAGAGAAATCCAGATAAAGCAGCTGCACAAACGGTCTTGACTTCGGTACGTCATCCTCAAGAAAAACAATCCGATATTCATGTTCTATTTAACACATTCGGCCAACTCTGGTTGGCTGGAGTCAAAGTAGATTGGTTTGGATTTTATAGTCAGGATGAGTATTATCGTCTTCCCTTACCGACTTATCCCTTTGAACGTCAACGTTATTGGATTGACCCCCCACAAAAAGCAGCTTGGGGACAATTGCAAACTTTACCTCCAACATCACAATTGTGGACATCGCTTACACAAGCAGGTCAAAAACAAGCAAGTGTTAGAAATACAGAACTCAACGAGTTAACCTATCAAGAAAACAGACAATGGTTGGAACGTTTATGTACAGCCTACATTAACTCTGCATTCCAGCAATTAGGAGCTTTTAGCAATCCCAAAGAAAAATATTCTTTGGAGAGTTTGTTGGTGCAATGCCATATTTCTCCCCGTTATCAGCAATTGATGTCTAGATGGTTGCAAATATTGGTAGAACAAGAACAAATACAGCAACAGGATGGGTTATTTACTGAACTAGTGCCATGTTCACAAAATTATATTCATGAACATTTAGAAGAAGTTAGAGCGAGGTTTGCTGCTTCATCTTTTGTATATTTAGATTTAGTGCAACGCTGCGGTGAAAATTTAGCTGCTATTGTTGCTGGTGAACAAGAACCATTAGAGATTTTCAATGAACTGATTTACCAAAAAGAAAACAACGGTTCAAATTTAGAAAGGGAAAACAACGCTTCACAGCCAGAATCTTCTTTAAATACTTACTACAACTCTATCTTGCGCTCAAGCTTGGAACAGGTGGTCAAGTCATTGCCATCATCCGTTCATCTGAGAGTTCTGGAAATCGGGGCTGGTACAGGTTTATCTACGCAAGCATTACTACCTGTGTTACCGCCCAAACAAACCGACTATACTTTTACTGATATTGGTAGTGGCTTCTTGACTCAAGCTCAAGAAAAGTTTAAGGAATATTCATTTGTTGAATATCGATTACTAGACATAGATAAGTCGCCAACTGAGCAAGGGTTTGAAAAGTATAGCTTTGATGTAATAATAGCTGCTAATGTATTGCACGCAACTCGAAACATAGATCAAACCCTCAACCATGTACGCTCTTTATTAGCTCCTGGTGGTTTCCTCTTAGTGTGGGAAATAACTCAGCCAAAAATTGACTTTGATATTAGTTGGGGTCTGCTATTAAAACCTCTAAACGATAAAAGACGCAGCCCTGGTCAGCCTTTTATTATCCTAGATCAGTGGTTTGAAGCACTACGCAATCAAGATTTTGTTCAAGTTGCAGCTTTTCCGGAAACTGAAGCGATTGAGCATCAAATTATTATGGCTGTTGCTTCTGCATCAGCTGCATTTAGCAGAAAATCTGGGCAGAAAGAGACTGACACCAAGTTAGATAGTTCATTACAAACAAAGCCGGATATTGTTCAGTTAGCAAAATTATCTGCACTCCATTCAAGACCTAATTTACCTAATTCTTATGTGGCTCCTCGTGATGAGATTGAGCAAAAAATTGCCGATATTTGGCAAGAACTATTGGGAATTAAACAGGTAGGAATTTATGACAGCTTTTTTGAGTTAGGAGGAGATTCTTTAATAGCTGTTCAAATTATATCTCGTCTAAAAAATACTTTTTCTATTAAATTAACTGTAGCAAGTTTACTTGAGTCTCTTACAATAGCCGAAATAGCATCAAAGCTAGGAAAGCAACAATTAAAACAAAATACTAAGAAGGGTACGATTGGTAGAGAAAAAATAGAAATATGAGCAAGATAAAATAGGTTTAATATAAATATCTAACCTGAAAAAATAAGTTGTGATTAGCGCACACATTCTGCTGAAATCGTTGACAATATAAAGGACATGATTCTATGAATTTCAAGCAATTTATAGTAGAACTCTCTAATCAGGATGTGGAGTTGTGGGTTGAAGGCAATCGCTTGTGCGTTGATGCTCCAGAAGGAGTATTGACACCAGAAACTCGTGACTTATTAGCTAAAAATAAAGCAGAACTTATTTTGTTACTGAAAGACAAAAATGTAGATACTGATACAGAGTTACCCCTGATTAAAACCGAGCGTCCTCAGAACTTACCTCTGTCTTTTGCTCAAGAACAACTCTGGTTAGTAAACCAATTAGAACCAGACAATCCTTTCTATAACGAACAAGTATCTTTAAAAATTCACGGTCATTTGAACACCGTGGCGCTAGAGCAAAGCCTCAACAAAATTATCTCTCGCCACGAAGTTTTACGTACCAACTTCCGCACCATCAACGAACAGCCAGTCCAAGTAATTGCTGACAGCTTAACTTTAAGTGTACCAGTAGTAGACTTAACAGAATTACCTGAAAGTGAAAGAGCGATCGCTTGCCAAAAATTAGCCGCAAAAGAAGCTACTCAACCCTTTGAACTTGCTAATTCTCCGTTAATCCGAGCTTTTGTGATTAAACTTAGAGAAGAAGAACATGTTTTTATACTCACAATACACCACATTGTTTTTGATGGTTGGTCAATGGGTATAATTATGCGGGAATTAGCAACTATTTACTCAGATATCTGCAATAATTTGTCCCCAGAGCTGCCTGAGCTACCAATTCAGTACGCTGACTTTGCTATTTGGCAACGGCAATGGTTGCAAGTAGGAGCGCAAGGCCTTGCGCCCCTACAAACCCAGCTTAACTACTGGAAGCAACAACTCAAAAACGCTCCTACCTTACTAGAATTACCCACAGACAGACCAAGACCTGCGATTCAAACTTTCCAGGGTGCAACTCAATATATAAAAATTTCAAAGCAACTGAGTCAAAAGCTTGCCGATTTTAGTAGGCAAGAGGGAGCCACCCTATTTATGACGCTGTTGGCAGCTTATGTTACTTTACTTTATCGATATACAGGCTCGGATGATATTGTAGTTGGTACACCCTTGGCTAAACGCGATCGCATCGAACTTGAAGAGTTAATTGGCTTTTTTGTCAATACCTTAGTACTACGTACCAATTTATCAGGCAATCCCAGCTTTCAGGAATTACTTCATAGAGTGCGGCAGCTGACACTGGAAGCTTACGCTCATCCAGACCTACCCTTTGAGGAGTTAGTCAAAGCATTGCAGCCACAACGCGATCTCAGCCATACACCACTGTTTCAGGTGATGTTTATCCTCGAAAGTGCGATCGCGTCTGAAGTAGAAATGAGTGGGTTAACTGTCAGTTCATTTGCGACAGAAAGGACAATAGCCAAGTTTGATTTAACTCTATTCATAAAAAACACTGCTAATGGACTAGTAGCTGCGTGGCAATACAACACAGACTTATTTGATGCGCCTACCATTGAGCGAATGGCAGGCCATTTTGTAACCCTGCTAGAAGGTGTTATTGCCAACCCACAGCAGCAAATTTACCAATTGCCCCTGCTGACAGAAGCCGAACAGCGAAAATTACTTGTCGAGTGGAACGATACTCAAACTAAGCATCCTATTGATAAATCTATTCATCAGTTGTTTGAGGAGCAGGTGAAGCGTACACCCGATGCAGTGGCGGTGGAGTTTGGCAATCAACGACTTACCTACGATGAATTGAACTGTCGTGCTAACTCTTTGGCGCACTACCTCAAGTCTTTGGGAGTAAAAGCAGATGTGCTAGTTGGGTTGTGTGTCGAACGTTCCTTAGAAATGGTCGTAGGAGTGTTGGGCATTTTGAAAGCGGGTGGTGCTTATGTACCACTCGACCCAAACTATCCTCAAGAGCGTTTGGCTTTCATGCTAGAAGATGCTCAAGTTTCAGTATTGCTGACCCAGCAGCCACTTGTTGACAGACTACCCCAGTGTGAAAAAGCATGGGGGCAGGGAGCAGGGAGCAGGGGAGAAAAGCCACCTACAAGGAATGGGACTTCAACCAAAGGAAAAGAGGAGGTTTTGAGTTCCTCTGCTTCTTATCAAGCACAACTTGTTTGTTTAGATACTGACTGGCAAATAATTTCCCACTCCAGTCAGGAAAACCTTATCTCTAGCGTGCAAGCAAATAACTTAGGGTATGTAATTTATACCTCTGGTTCTACAGGTAAGCCCAAGGGTGTAGCGATGAATCAGCTTCCCCTTTGCAACCTGATATTATGGCAACTGCAAAACACGACAGTTTCTCATGGGGCAAAAACTCTGCAATTTGCTCCTATCAGCTTTGATGTCTCCTTCCAAGAAATGTTCTCTACATGGTGTTCTGGAGGCACATTGCTGTTAATTACAGAGGAATTACGCCGTGATGCCTTGGCTTTATTAGGTTTTCTCGAAGAAAATGCTGTCGAAAGATTGTTTCTTCCCTTTGTTGCCTTACAGCAACTAGCTGAAGTAGCTGTTGGTGGTGAATTAGTTGTTAGTCATCTACGAGAAATTATTACTGCTGGGGAACAGTTGCAGATTACTCCTGCGATTTCTCAATGGTTGGGCAAAGTAGGTAATTATATTCTGCACAATCATTATGGGCCATCGGAAAGCCATGTAGTCACTACTTTTACACTGACTAATTCAATGGACACTTGGCCGCTACTTCCTCCAATTGGAAAGCCAATTGCCAATACACAAATTTATATTTTAGATAAATATTTACAACCTGTACCCATCGGTGTGCCAGGAGAGTTATACATCGGTGGTGCCGCTTTAGCTAGAGGCTACCTCAACCGTCCAGAGTTAACACAGGAAAAATTTATATCTAATCCCTTTGGTCAAAGCAAGGGAGCAGGGGAGCAGGGGAGCCATTGCGTTGCGGAGGCTTCCTCCGTTATAGCAATTGGCGTCAGCAGAGAAGCAGAGGATAAATTGCAGCAGTCTTTTTCCTCTGCCCTCTATCCCTTCTGCCCCTCTGCCTCTTCAGAACGCCTATATAAAACTGGGGATTTGGCACGCTATCTATCAGATGGCAATATTGAATACTTGGGACGCATTGACAACCAAGTAAAAATACGCGGTTTTCGCATCGAGTTGGGAGAAATTGAAGCAGCATTAAGCCAGCATAGCGATGTACAAGCCTGTTGTGTCATTCCCCGCGAAGATAACAGGGGTGATAAACGCCTAGTTGCCTACGTGGTAGCACATCAAGACTCTACACCCACAGTTAGTGAACTGCAGCAAGCCCTGAAAGCAAAGTTGCCAGATTACATGGTGCCAAATGCTTTTGTCATTTTGGATTTCCTGCCAGTGACTCCTAGCGGCAAAGTAGACCGCCGCGCTTTGCCAGCACCAGATTTAAATAATGAAATTACAGACAAATATGTTGCCTCACGTAACCCAATTGAAGAACTCATAGCACAAATTTGGGCGCAAGTCCTGAAAGTAGAGCAAGTGGGTATTCATGATAACTTCTTTGAACTTGGGGGACATTCGCTACTAGCAACGCAACTGGTTTCACGTATCCGCAACATTTTCAAAGTGGAACTACCATTGCGTGAGTTGTTTACTAATGCAACAGTAGCCCAATTGGCGCGATCGCTTGAGCAGTTACAGCAATATGACTTAGAATTGTCTGCACCGCCCATTCTACCAAGAGCCAAGAATACAGATATACCACTGTCTTATTCTCAACAGCGTTTATGGTTTTTAGACCAGTTTGAACCGAACAGCCCCTCCTACAACATTCCTTTAGCTTTGCGTTTAGTAGGAACTCTCAATCAAACAGCCTTACAGCAAACCTTACAAAAAATTATTCATCGCCACGAAGCGTTACGGACAAACTTCATTACAGTTGATGGAAAACCAACTCAAGTTATTAGGGAACAGGGAACAGGGAATAGAGAACAGGGAATAGTATCTGTTGTTGATTTAACCCATTTACCCACAACCGAACAAGAAAGCGCTTTACAACAATTAGCGCAACAAGAAGGCATTCAAACTTTTGACTTGGCCAGTGTTGCATTAGTCAGGGCAAAATTATTAGTTCTGAATGAGACAGAATACATCTTGTTAGTATGTATGCACCACATTGTCTCTGATGGTTGGTCAATGGGTGTGTTTCTCCAAGAACTCGCAACGCTGTACAATGCTCATTCTGAAGGTCAATCCCCATCGTTGACCCCACTGCCGATTCAGTACGCAGATTTCGCCATTTGGCAAAGAGAATGGTTGCAAGGAGATATACTGCAAGCTCAACTCTCTTACTGGCAACAACAACTAAAAGATGCACCAGCTTTATTGTCCCTACCGACCGACCGACCAAGACCTGCTGTGCAGACTTTTGTTGGCTCACATCAAGAGTTTGCACTCTCAGTTGAGTTAACAGATAAATTGGTAAAACTGAGCCAGGAGCAAGGTTGTACTCTCTTTATGACGCTGTTGGCAGCTTATGATACTCTGCTTTATCGCTACACAGGACAAGAAGATATTCTGGTAGGGTCGCCAATTGCAAACCGCGATCGCTTGGAAGTTGAACGATTAATTGGCTTTTTTGTCAATACCTTAGTCATGCGTAGCGATTTAGCAGGTAATCCAAGCTTTAGTGAATTACTGGCGCGTGTTCGAGAAGTGGCGTTGTCCGCGTATGCTCATCAGGACTTACCTTTTGAAATGCTGGTAGAAGCATTGCAGCCAGAACGGGATCTAGGTCATACACCACTATTCCAAGTGATGTTTGCACTTCAGAATACGCCTATGTCTCAACTAGAGTTAAATGGGTTAAGTATCAGTTCTTTTCTCATAGAAAGTAAAACAGCCAAGTTTGACTTGAATTTATCAATGCAGAATACCCCTGCTGGGCTGGTGGGCGTGTGGGAGTACAATACTGATTTGTTTGATGAGCGCACTATCGAGCGGATGACTGGGCATTTTGTGACATTGCTTGAAGGTATTGTTACTAATCCGCAACAGCAAATCTCACAATTGCCACTGTTGACAGCAGTAGAACAACGACAGTTACTTGTTGAGTGGAACAATACTCAAGTAGACTATGCTTTTGATAAGTGTATCCATCAGTTATTTGAGGAGCAAGTTCAGCGCACCCCAGAGGCTGTGGCAGTTATATTTGAAAACCAACAACTGACTTACCACCAATTAAATTGTCGCGCTAATCAGTTAGCACATTACTTGCAGGCTTTGGGTGTAAAACCAGATGTGCTGGTGGGATTGTGTGTAGAACGTTCTTTAGAAATGATAGTGGGACTACTGGGTATTCTCAAGGCGGGTGGTGCATATCTGCCACTCGACCCTGAGTATCCTCAAGAACGCTTGAGCTTTATGCTTGAAGATGCTCAAGTTGAAGTGCTGCTGACACAACAGCAACTTGTGGAAAAGTTGCCTGGGCATCAAGCAGAGATTGTATGTTTAGATACTGACTGGCAATTTATTTCTCAGTCAAATCAGGATAATGCAATCGCCGATGTGCAAGCAACTAACTTGGCTTATGTGATTTACACTTCTGGTTCTACAGGCAGACCCAAAGGGGTAATGATCGCACATGGCGCGATCGCCAACCACTGCTGTATTATTCAACAAGCTTACGCACTTGGAAAGAGCGATCGGGTACTCCAGTTCGCCTCAATCAACTTCGATGCCTCATTAGAACAGATATTTCCCACACTCATAGTTGGCGCGACCTTGGTACTGAGAGGCTCAGATGTATGGACTCCAACAAACTTTCAAAAAATAATTTCTGATTTTGAACTTACTGTTGTTAATCTGCCAACAGTCTATTGGCAACAATTAGCTCAAGAGTGGGTCAAAACACAAGTGTTAGATACCAATAACCACCTGAGACTTGTGATTGTTGGTGGAGACGTAATGTTACCCGAATATGTTACCGTTTGGCAAAAAAGCCCAATGTTTTGTGTTCGTCTGGTCAACGCTTACGGCCCCACAGAGACGACTATCACCGCAACCCTGTTTGAAATTCTTCCCCAGTTGAGTGAGGACAGTAATCTGAGAAAAATGCCTATTGGTCGTCCTCTGCCTAACAGGACTGTATATATTCTAGACAAGTATTTACAGCCTGTTCCGATTGGTGTACCAGGAGAATTGTACATTGGTGGTGTGTGCTTGGCAAAAGGCTATCTCAACCGTCCTGAGTTGACACAGGAAAGATTTATCAGTAACTCCTTTGGTTCTGGTCGCCTCTACAAAACTGGGGATTTAGTACGCTATTTACCGGATGGTAATATCGAATACATTGGTCGTATCGATAACCAAGCGAAGATTCGCGGTTTCCGCATCGAACTCGGAGAAATCGAAGCAGTCCTCAACACCCATTCCCAAATTCAACAAGCTGTAGTCATTGTCAGAGAAGATATTCCTGGTAACAAACGCTTAGTTGCTTATGTAGTCAAGAGTGATGAATCCCCTACTAGCAACCAACTGCGGCAATTTCTCAAGCAACAGCTGCCGGAATATATGGTTCCCAGTAGCTTTGTCACTTTAGAGAAACTACCATTAACACCCAACGGCAAAGTAGACCGCCTTGCACTACCAAGACCTGATGGGGAAATTAACCGGGAAGATGAATACGTAGCACCACGTACAGCAATAGAACAAACTTTAACCAATATCTGGCAACAACTGTTACTTAAAGAAAAAATTAGCATCCACGATAACTTCTTTGAAATTGGTGGCGACTCCATCCTCAGTATTCAAATAGTTTCTCGTGCCAAAAACTCAGGAATACAAATCACTCCCAAGCAAATATTCCAAAACCAAACTATCGCCGAACTTGCTCAGGTTGCTAATACAACAGCGAGTGTTGAATGTAAACAAGGTATAGTGACTGGAGTAGCACTCCTTACACCAATTCAACACAGATTCTTTGAGCAAAATAGGCCAGAGGCACACCATTATAACCAATCAGTTTTATTGCAAATTCCAAATTATTTGCAAAGTGAATTAATAGCAATAGCCGTGAAAAAATTACTAGAGTATCACGATGTTTTGCGTTTAAGATTTACATCTGTTGTAAATGAATACAAACAAATAAATCAAGGGTTAGATGATAGCGTACCATTTACCGTAGTTGACTTATCATCAACACCTAAAAAAGAACAACCACAAGCCTTAGAAAAAATTGCCACAAAATATCAAGCAAGTTTAAACTTGTCAACAGGGCAAATAATACAAGTAGTAATGTTTTATTTAGGTGATGATAGTGATGCCAGATTACTAATTATTATTCATCACATAGCAGTAGATGGTGTAAGTTGGCGAATTTTATTACCAGATTTAGAAAGAATTTATCAACAATTAGTTACTCAAAAACCAATTGAACTCAGTGCAAAAACTACAGCATTTATTGATTGGGCAGAGAAGTTAAATAATTATGCACAATCAGAAATTATCAAACTTGAGTTAGACTATTGGCTGAACCAACCTTGGTCTAAGATAACGCCCCTACCATCAGATTATGCTGAGATTCAAACAGAAAATACAGTAAGTAGTACTGCTCGTGTGTCAATAAAATTAAGTCAACAAGAAACCCAAACTCTCTTGCTATCAGTCAACGAAGCTTACAATACACAAATTAACGATATATTACTAAGTGCATTAGTAGTTTCCATAGCAGAGTGGACAAAAAATTCAACGGTACTAATTGACCTAGAGGGACATGGCAGAGAAGAACTATTTTCAGATGTAGACTTATCACGGACGGTAGGTTGGTTCACTAGTTTATTTCCCGTATTATTGCAACTGCCTTCAATCAACCAGCCAGAAGAAATTATCAAATCAATTAAAGAACAATTACGAGCAATTCCTAATCGTGGAATTGGCTACGGGATATTGCGTTACTTATGCAAAGATAAGACTGTTCAAGAACAAATACAGGCAATTCCTGCTTCCGAAATTAGCTTTAATTACCTGGGACAATTTGACCAAGTAGAATCAGAAACTGGTTGGAAATTTGCGCCTGAATCTGCTGGAGCTATCCACAGCTTAAAGCAATCTCGTGACCATCTATTAGATATTAATACTGTGGTAGTAGCAGGTGAATTACAAATTGATTGGACTTACAATAGTCACGTTCACACCCATGCCACAGTAGAGAAATTAGCGCAGAGCTATATAGAAGCGATCGCGTCAATCATAAAACATTGTCAGTTAGCAGAAAATAGAGGATATACACCGAGTGATTTTCCTGAAGCACAGTTAAATCAATTACAACTGGATGAGTTATTAACTCGGTTCCCAACTAAAAACATTGAATCAATTTATCCTCTGTCTCCTTCACAACAGGGAATGCTTTTCGAGACTCTAGCTGCTTCTGAGTCAGGGATACATCTTGAACAGTGCATTTTAAACTTGCAATTTGCAGAATTTGACTCATTAGCTTTTGAAAGAGCTTGGCAAAGTCTTGTTGATCGCCACTCAGTTCTCAGAACAGCCTTTATTTGGGAAAATCAAGATGAGCCATTGCAAGTTGTACTAAAGGAAGTGGAAATTTCACTAGAGCAGCAAGATTGGCGTAGAATTTCTCTATCCCAGCAGCAAGAAAAATTAGAAACCTATCTGGGTGCAGACCGATTGCGTGGTTTTGACATGACTCAACCACCATTAATGCGTTTTGCACTTTTTCAAGTAGACACGAATACCTATCAATTTATCTGGACTTCTCATCACATTCTTACAGATGGTTGGTGCGTGCCTCTGATCTTCAAAGAGGTTTTCGCATTCTATGAGGCATTCAGCAAAGGTCAAGATTTATTACTGGAACCCAGTCATCCCTACAGAAATTATATCGTCTGGCTCAAACAGCAGGATTTATCGGAGGCTGAGGCATTCTGGCGGAACAAACTTCAAGGGTTCAAAAGCCCAACCCCATTAGGAAGAGAAGCTGAACCTGTTAATTTTTCTGATCAGGAAGAACGGTATAGTGAACAACAAGCCAGCTTGCCAGCTTCGGCAAAAGAAGCTTTACAGTCTTTGGTACGGCAACATCGCTTGAGCTTAAATATTCTAGTTCAAGGCGTTTGGGCTTTGCTGTTGAGTCGCTATAGTGGTCTCGAAGATGTGGTATTCGGCGCGACTTTCTCTGGTCGTCCCCCGGAATTGGTAGGGTCTGAATCCACTTTAGGTCTATTTATTAATACCCTACCGATGCGGCTTTTGGTTTCTCCCCAAGCATCACTTTGGTCTTGGCTGAAAGATATTCAGGATCAAAACTTCACGCAACGAGATTATGAATACTGTTCTCAAGGGCAAATTCACGAATGGAGTGAAGTTCCTGGTTCATTACCTCTTTACGAGAGTCTTCTAGTTTTCCAAAACTATGCGGTCGATTCATCAGCAAAACAGCCTGTAAACCATGAGAAGAATCAATCTCAGACTCGTTCTATAGGCGCACAAACGAAATATGCTCTCACTATTCTAGCTAGCCCAAGTTCAGAGCTAGATTTTCGCATCATCTATCAGCGATCGCGTTATGACAATTCGGCTATAACTCTGATTCTGGAACATTTTCAGACTTTGTTAAATAGTATTATTGACCTTCCAGAGCAGTCTTTGGGAACACTGATTGAAAGAATTTCAGCAGATCAAATTCCGCAAGTTAAACCGCCTCAGAAACTTATTCAACAAGAAGCGCGAAAGGGCTTTAACGAACCGAGAAATCTCTGTGAATTTCAACTGGTACAAATTTGGTCAGACATTCTGGGCACTCATCCTGTCAGCATACAAGATAACTTCTTTGAACTTGGGGGTCATTCCCTTTTGGCTGTCCGTCTCATGTCCCAGATTCAAAAACACTTCCAGATAAATTTACCTTTAGCTATTTTGTTCCAATATCCCACTATTGAACAACTAGCACATTTTCTCGATTCTTCAACAGATCCTTTACCTTGGTCTGCCCTAGTCCCTATCAAAACTAATGGCAATCAACCACCTCTATTCTGTATTCATCCTGGTGGGGGAAATGTTCTTTGCTATCACCATATTGCTTATTATTTGAATTCAGAACAACCATTTTATGGACTACAATCTGTTGGTTTAAATCCTGAAAATCAGCCTCATACTAGTATTGAACAAATGGCAACTCACTATATCCAAGAGTTACAAACTGTTCAACCTCATGGCCCTTATTTTCTCTCTGGCTGGTCTTTTGGTGGTCTGGTAGCTTTTGAAATGGCTCAACAACTTTCCCAGCAAGGTGAACAGATAGCTCTGTTGGCTCTACTAGATACTTCTCCACCTGTTCTCATGATCAAAGAACCAATAGACTATGCTTTTCTATTACTAGAGTTTTTTAAAGAACATTTAGACCTTTGTTTAGAGGAACTGCGGCAATTTGAACCAGAGGAACAGATAAATTATGTCTTGGAACAAGCCAAACAGAAAAATATAGTTCTAGAAGGTTTTGATTTCGATCAAGCTCCCCTGATTCTGAAAATTTCCCAAATCAACGCTCAAGCCATACAAAATTACAAAGCTCAACATTACTCAAGCTCAATTGTTCTATTTAAAGCTAGTGAAACTGATGCAGACTTTGAATTTGGTTGGAGTGAACTTGTAGAACATATAGAAACTGTTGTAGTTCCTGGTAATCATCTAAGCATGGTGAAAACACCTCATGTCATGACCCTAGTTCAAAAACTCGAAAAATTTCTTGAACAAGCACAGAGTAATCAATCAATAGACATCGACTAAAAAACTATGTATGAACGTGCGGCGTTCTACGTTGTCAATCAACACCCTGAACTGGGAGTCAAACTTCAATATGCCAACCCAAGTTGTTCAAGCTAAACCCTCAACTAATGCTTTTTCAGATTTTATTCAATTCTGGAAAGATGTAAAGGCGATCGCAGGTCCTTACTGGTATCCAACAAAGCCAGGGGAAAGAGCATTCTCAGACGTTATTCGTGCTTGGGGAATGCTTATTCTCCTAATATTGCTAATAATCTTCCTTGTAGGTGCAAATACTTTTAATAGTTTTATTCATCGCTATTTAATCGATGTCATTATTCAAGAAAAAGATTATTCTAAATTCACTTATACTATATCAATTTATGCTGTTGGACTTGTCTTAATAACGCTTTTAGTAGGATTTTCTAAATTTATTAGGAAACAAATTGCTCTTGATTGGTATCAATGGCTCAATAATCACATTTTAAATAAATATTTACATAAACGGGCTTATTATAAAATCAATTTTCAAGCCAATATTGATAATCCAGATCAACGTTTATCTCAAGAAATTGAACCGATCACTAGTAGTGCATTAAGTTTTTCAGCTATTTTCCTAGAAAAAATCCTGGAAATGACAACTTTTTTAATAATTGTCTGGTCAATTTCCCAACAAGTAGCTATTGCTCTGCTTGGCTATACAATTATAGGCAACTTGATTGCTATTTATTTAAATCAAGAGTTGATTAAAATTAATCAGGCAGAACTCGAATCTAAAGCAGATTATAGTTATTCTCTAACTCATGTTCGCAATCACGCTGAGTCGATAGCTTTTTTTCAAGGAGAAGGACAGGAACTCAATATAATTGGAAGGCGATTTATTAATCTTATAAAGAATGCTAAACATAAAGTGAATTGGGAGAGAAATCAGGCAATTTTTAACAGAGGATACCGTGCTGCTATCGAATTTTTCACGCTTTTAGTACTCGCACCTTTATTTATTAGAGGTGATATTGATTTTGGAGAAATTGGACAAGCTACTACAGCTTGCTATTTTTTTGCTGGTGCTGTGGAAGAATTAATAGCTGAATTTGGCATTTCTGGAAGATTTTCTAGTTATGTTGAGCGTTTATCTGAGTTCTCAGATGCGTTAGAAGCAGTAACTAAACAACTAGAGAATGTCAGTACTATTAAAACAATTGAAGAGAATCATTTCGCTTTTGAGCATGTCACCTTACAAACGCCAAACTATGAGCAGGTAATCGTCGAAAACTTGTCACTCGCCGTTCAGCCTGGAGAAGGTTTATTAATTGTAGGGCCAAGTGGTCGAGGTAAGAGTTCTCTATTGAGAGCGATCGCTGGTTTGTGGAACGCAGGAACAGGTCGTCTAGTGCGTCCTCCTCTAAAAGAAGTCTTATTCCTACCCCAGCGTCCATATATCATTTTGGGAACTTTGCGCGAACAATTACTTTATCCCAAAACTAATCGTCAAATGACCGAGGCAGAACTCAAAGAAGTTTTGCAACAAGTAAACCTGCAAAACTTGTTAAGTCGAGTTGAAGGCTTTGATACTGAAGTTCCTTGGGAGAATATATTGTCCTTGGGAGAGCAACAACGCCTCGCTTTTGCACGCCTGTTAGTTACTCATCCAAGGTTCACCATATTAGATGAAGCAACAAGTGCTTTGGATTTAAGAAATGAAGCAAGTTTATATCAACAGTTACAACAGACAAAAACAACTTTTATAAGTGTTGGGCATAGGGAAAGTTTATTTAATTATCATCAATGGGTTCTGGAACTTTCACAAGATTCCAGTTGGCAACTTTTGACTGTGCAAGATTATCAAAATCAAAAAACAATTATCCAGAACTCTACTGAAAATACTCGCATTACTATAGACAGTTTGCCTAATAAGGAATCCCTAAATAAATCAGAAATATTGACTCAAAAAACTACAATTGAAGGACTTTCTCATAAGGAAATCACTGAATTGACTTCTTATTCTATTAAAACTATCAGAAGTAAAGCAAGTAAAGGTGAGTCTATCACTACTACGGACGGCTTTACCTACCGCTATGATAAAGACCCAAAAGTGTTGARATGGGTTAGAGTATAGCAGGCACTTATTGTTTTTGCCCTCGTTTGATTACACAACTTGAAAATTAAAGCTAAAACTTGCCCAATTATTCACATCCAAAATATATAAATCAGCTGTTGTAGTGTTACTCTCAGTTTTAATGGCGCTAGCGTTATGCAAATCTAGTAGCAAAGCTTGGACTACATATAAAGAATTCAATAATGGGGCGATTGATTGCTGTTCGGGTGTGGGATACTTGGCGGTGTTTAAGACGGCGAGAGTTGCACTGAAGGGAACAGTACTAAAAATTAGTTGTTGTTCGGAAAAGAAGGTTGTGCCTGGAATCACCCACTCAGAATCGTCATTAGTTTGGGGTAAGGTGAGGGTTTGGCCTGGGGTGATGACAACTTCTTTGAACAGGGGCTTGGTGTCGGTGGCGTTTGCTTCTGAGGAGGTGTCCCAAGAGTAGAAGCCAAATGCTGTCTGATTATTTTTTAATCCTAGCAAGATTAGATATACTGGGCGATCGCTTTGATTTTGCAGCCGATATTGCATCTGGCTACCAATAGGAACAGTGGGAGTGGAAACTGGAGATTGGGTAGAGACGCGATTAATCGCGTCTGTGCGAAGTGATTCTGAAGTCATTCGCTGTGTTTGGCGTTGCATCAACACCTGAGATGAGTTATCGCTAATCATCTCTAGGGTTGCTTTGATTGCTAGGCGGGAGGAACCTTCATTTTCTGTGAGTCGCCATAATTTGGCAGCTAGCAAGGTAGATAATTTCGGCGCTAAGCGCAGTACTGCCACTTTTACTGCTTCGCCAACTTCGCCGCCAGTGTTAGGAATTAATTCGCCATCGAGAGTAAATAATCCGTAACGACTAGGTGTTTGCTGGAGCTTACCAAATATATAATCAGCTGGTTGTTCTCCTGCGGCGATGGACATGTGAGCGATAGCAGCAAAGCCACTTGTAGCATCTACGCGTTCGATTCTTTCGAGTCGAGTATCCAGAGCAATGATTAAATTAATATTTTTTGGTAAAACCCGGACTGCTTCTTGCACAAGTTGCCCGACTTGCACGGGGGTTGCACCTTCTATTTTGGCAATTTGGGCTTTTGCTGTTAATCCACTGCGCGATCGCAATATCAATTGCTCTGTGGTTGGTAGAGTCAATCGAGAATTAACTCCGTAGTATGGCAGCACTTGGGGAGGTAATCCTCCTAACCACAATTGCACTGTTTTGCCGTCTTCTTCAATGTCTGTGACTGCGCCCTCTCCACCACTACTGCTGTCTGGGAGCAAATTATCAAGTAGTAATGCTTGCGGTTGATTCTGTGTACTTAATAACTTTGGTTGCTGTTTACTACCCAATTTGTACAGAGAATTTTCTACACGGGAAAGAGCAATTTGAATTTTCGTGCTTGCGGTAGCTTCCCATAAATACTGGGTTAAGGCGTAAGTAAATAATCCAGCACTAAAACCAGAAAAAAATCCTTCCCTAGCTGACTGCTTCGAGTTGGAAGTAGCTGTTAAGACAACAGGAGTGCTGAGTGTTTTTTGAGTTTTCAGTTGTTTGAGAAAATCCAATTCCTCTGTTACCAGCTTCGCTTCTGGCGACTCCTGGAGGGCGCGAATTTTTAATCCGATCGCTGAACTCGGAACATAATAACTAGTATCTAATACTGCTGTGACTTGCTTGCTGGGGAGCGATCSTAATAATAGTAGTAAAGTTTCTTCTAATAAATAATTGACTATTTTTTTATTTTGTGTATTTTGGCTATTATTCGCTGCTACCAGAGCATTTTGCATTGCATCTGCCGACGTTTCCAAATTGACACGACTGCCATAGCCGCTAAAATGGAACACAACTAAATCGCCAGCTTGAGCTTGCTTGCCCAAGTGATCTGAAAAAGCCGTCTCAATGAATTCCCTGCTAGCTTGTTCCTCAGTTAAGGTTAAAATATCTGACCTTTGGAAACCAAAGCGATGCATCAAAAGTTCCCTTTGAAGTTCCACATCAGTGAGACAACCACTGAGGGCAGAAATTTGTGGGTAATGATTAATACCGATTAATAGTGCCAATTTGCGCCGACTAGGTTGTGCCAAAGCAGAGTAATAGCGATTTCCCAAGGTCAACCACTCAGCTTCAGTTAATCCCAATACCGCAAGTATTGAGCCAATTCTATTAAAAAACGTGCGCCGTTTCATAATTAGCTCCCAGTTCTCAGCCTACCAGCTAGCAGCTTAAAGGTTTGAGGTCTGTGGTGTAAAGGGGAAGTGGGGAGGCAGCTGACTTTTCACGGGAAGTCCTAAAACCTCTGTCAAGACAGGGGGTGGGGGGTGGGGGTGTAGTGGAAGATGAAGAAATAAGCTCTCTAGCAATCTTCAATCTTAACTAATTCCTCCTCCCTACCCCCTTCTTTTTCCCCTTCTTCTGCTCCCTGCTCCCTTGCCTTTTCCATGCCCAATGCCCTAAACCGCCACTTGTATTTGCATTGCTCGCGCCAATTCTGTGGCGACTTCTGGACGGGAAAATTCTGGTGGAGGTAACTCACCGCGTCGCAGCATTTCCCTAACTTTGGTTCCCGATAGGTGAATGCGTTCTTCTGGCTTGCTGGGACTGGTTTTAGTCGTTGCCATCTGTTTGGTACGCATACAGTAGAAGGCGTGTTCAAATTTCATCGGCACAATGCCTAATTCACTTGGCTCAAATTCATCAAAGATGTATTGAGCATCATAAGTGCCATAATAATCACCAACGCCAGCATGATCCCGGCCGACGATAAAGTGAGTACAGCCGTAGTTTTTGCGGACTAAAGCATGGAATATTGCTTCACGAGGGCCAGCATAACGCATGGCTGCGGGATTAATTGCCAAAATTACCCGGTCGTGGGGGTAGTAGTGTTCTAGCAAAATTTCATAACAGCGCATCCGCACGTCGGCGGCAATATCATCATCTTTCGTTGCCCCGACCAATGGATGCAAAAATAGAGCATCTACTGTTTCTAAGGCGCACTTTTGGATGTATTCGTGGGCGCGGTGAATGGGGTTGCGAGTTTGAAAACCGACAATGGTTTTCCAGCCATTTTCGTTAAATATTTGCCGTGAGGCTGCGGGGTCGATTTGGTAAGTGGGAAACTGGGGATGGGCTTCGCGTTGCAGTAGCCAGATATCCCCAGCCAGATGTACTGCACCTTGGTTATAAAGTACTTGCACGCCAGGATGATTGGCATCCTCAGTGCGGTAAATATTTATTGCCTCGCGGCATTTGTCGTAGTGATATTTTTGCGTGAGTTGCAAAACTCCGATAAACCGCCCTGCGGGGTTATCTAAGCGAATCAAGCTACCTTCTTTGAGAGGAGAAGCTATTTCTTCGGCTACCGATAGTGTAATTGGGATTGACCACACAACACCGTTAGCTAATCGCATTTCTGTGACAGTGCGATCGTAGTCTTCCTGGTTCATAAAACCCGTGAGTGGACTAAAACCACCGATCGCTATCATTTCTAAATCGGAAACGGCGCGATCGTCAAGTTGCACTCGCGGCAAAAACTCAGCTTTGGAGAGAAATTCCTCTCTTTGTTCTGGCGTGGCGATACGGTTAACCAACTGTCCACCGTGGGGGGCAATTGCATCTGGATGGTGACTCAACGTAGATCCCCTCTTGCAATAATTGCTATTGTTTCAGACTATGTATTAACTTACCAAATGGTGGGACAAAAGAGATTGGGAATTGGGGAATGGGCGTGGGGAGTGTGGGGAGTGTGGGGAGTGTGAGAGGTTAGAGTAACCAATCATTTGGGTGGCTAATCATCTTGACTAACCGACTAAGGATTTGATTGTAAGGAACGTAGAGTTCTCTTCCTTGTTCGACTGTGAGATATTGACATTTCACAGCAAACTTTAACCAAACTTGAGTTTTTGCTGCCTCTGCCTGTCTGCAACACGCTTCGCGAACACAATCATTCAATTTGGCAATAAAAGCAGCTTTATATTTTCGTTTCCTCCAAGCTTCTGCTAGATTAGCGCACACTGAGCGTGAGGAGCGGCATGTATGCATAAGTGTGCTAACTCACAGCTAGTTTATTTGTTGCAAAAATATTGAAAATCTGGTGTGAGGTGCAAAATAGCTATACTGTAATCAGCCGTATAAACACTTATAAGCATTAATTAGTGATTGAGGAATTCTACAGATATGGCTGACCTCATTACCTTAGCAGCAGCACAAGCGATCGCCAAAGTTGCCTTTAACAAATTTTTTGAGTCGGGTGTGGGTAAGTTAGGCGAGAAGTTTACTGAGGCGGGACTGAAGAAGATTGACGAATTGTATCAGAAGATTCGCAAAAAACTCAGCGGTAATGCTGGCGCTAGCAATGCTTTAGCCGATGTTGAACGAGGTAACCAGGACGCGTTACAGCGAGTCGCGGTTTATCTTTTGGATGAGATGCAAGCCGATGCTAATTTTGCTACAGATGTGCAAAAAATTGCTGATGAAATCAATATTCATCGCGTGGAAGATAACAGCAGTCAGAATCAGTACAACTATGGCGGACAGAATTATCAAACCAAGACGGGTGCTGACAATACAAATCAATTTGGTAATGTAACTAATAACAACTACTATGGCAATCCGCCACAGCCTTGACTAAAGTCGTCCGTAGGGCAACGGACTAAGTTAAATGCTTCTAGTCCGGTTATTAACTCACTGCGTCCTGATACTAGCAATTGGCAAGGACGCAGTGAGGAACTTGAGCAAATGCAGCAATGGTTACAAGAAGACAACGTGCGTTTAATTGGTGTGACGGCTGCGGGTGGTTATGGGAAGTCGGCGTTGGTTGCAAAATTATGTGAAACTGTAGCGGCTGATTTTCCCCAACAACTTTGGGTAACTTTTAGTGATGCTTATCCTTTTGCAGTTTGGGGACGCTGGCTGCTGGATAAGTTGGAGAAACCAGCACCGGAAAAACCAGAAGATTTATTAGTTGCAGTTTGTGATTGTTTGCAAACAGAAAAATATTTGCTGGTTTTGGATAACCTGGAAACTTTGCTGCAAGATGATGGACAATGGCGGGATGAAGTTTATGCTCAATTTTGGGTGCGTTGGTTCGGTTCTCGCAGTGAAAGTAAAATTTTACTGACAAGCCGCGAACAGCTGACGCTACCAAACAATACTCTCAACCAAAGTCGTTGGTTACCCCTGCGTGGACTGGACACAGATGCAGGTGTGGCGTTGTTAGAAGCTTTGGAAATTCAAGGTTTAAATGAGAACTTAGAAGGATTTGTGCATCGTGTAGATGGACATCCTTTGTTGCTAAAGCTGGTAGCGGGTTTGCTAAAAGCTGAGGAAGGAGAAGCAGCAGATATTAGTGTTTTGCAACAAGATATTTTTCAGATATTAGGTTTGCACCGAGATGACCCACAAGCGAGTATTGCTAAAATTTTAGATGCTAGTCTTGGGCGTTTAGAAGCGAGATTAAAAACTTGGTTGCAGGATTTAAGTGTGTATCGCTTACCCTTTGACTGTTCAGCAGCAATGGCCATGTCTGGCGACAACCCCACCAACGAAAGGGAAGTAGAATTACAACTGCGACAATTAGCAAAACGTTCTCTGTTACAAGAGAAGAAACAGCAAGGGGTGTGGAAGTTTTCTTTTCAACCGTTAATTCAAAGCTATTTACAAAAGTTTTGTTCGCCAGCAGCGCATCAATACGCCATCGCCTACTACGAACAACACCGAAAGCCAGAATTGACCACAGATAAACTCGATGAAGTCGCAGAATATCTAGAAATATTTCATCATCACTGCGAACTTGGGGAATATCTTCAAGCTTTTGCTAGCGTTTTTTATCCTGAAAATAATCGCGATGACTGCGACGAGTTTTTAAGAAGAAATTATTATTACTCAGTGCGCCTAACATTATACGAACGTTTATATCAACAGTGGCAACAGCCAGAAAATCGAGATGAATTAAAATCCTACAGTGATTTACTCCAAGTTTATGGCGATGTTTTGCAGTTTCTTGACCGACGTGAAGAAGCTTTACAATGCTACGAAACGGCTTTGCAATTCTACCGCGATATCGGCGATCGCTTGGGGGAAGCAAATACACTAAAAGCTATTGGCGATGTTTTGCAGTTTCTTGACCGACGCGAACAAGCTTTACAACGCTACGAAACTGCTTTGCAATTCTACCGCGATATCGGCGTTCGCTTGGGGGAAGCAAATACACTAAAAGCCATTGGCGATGTTTTGCAGTTTCTCAAACGCAGTGAACAAGCTTTACAACGCTACGAAACTGCTTTGCAATTCTACCGCGATATCGGCGTTCGCTTGGGGGAAGCAAATACACTAAAAGCCATTGGCGATGTTTTGCAGTTTCTTGACCGACGCGAACAAGCTTTACAACGCTACGAAACTGCTTTGCAATTCTTCCGCGATACTGGTTCTCGCTTGGGGGAAGCAAATACATTACAATCCATTG
>NZ_SZNH01000054.1 GCF_005869855.1 Nostoc sp. PA-18-2419
GTACATACAAATAGGTACATACAAATAGTCAGTTGCCTCACAAACAACCTAGAGGAGGTAAGTTAACCAAAGAGCAAAAGCAATCTAACCGGACTTTAGCGAGTCGTCGAGTCCTGATTGAACATGTTAATCGGCAGTTAAAAGTTTTTCGGATTTTGAGTCAGCGCTACCGTAATCGCAGGAAACGTTTTGGATTGCGCTGTCATTTAATTGCTGGGCTTTATAACTACGAAATTCAAAAAGCCTAAATTCCTGTTGAATTTAACTCAATCCTCCACCATACCACAAAACTTTTTTGCAAGAGGTCTATTGAGTATCAAGATTTAGTTACTTAGCATTTATTCTACGTATTTAAACATTACCAGTATCAATACTTTCGGCAAATCGAAAAATGCCTGGATTTGTAGGTTGGTTTGGCTTTATCACCCAAATCTCCAAAAAATGGCGAAGGTATTAACTATAGAAATCTTATTTAACTGTCTAAAAAACTCGCTCTCTACTCGAAAAGTGCGATTCCCTATTCCCTGCTCCCTGCTGGGAAACAAGTTAGTTGGCATAATTAAATCAAACTATGTAAATAAAAATTAACTAGGCTAAAACCCTCTTTTTTCCTACCTCCTACCCTCTGCTCCTGCCATATCTCAACGATAAATTTTTCTACCCACCTACTTAAGTTCAAAAATCAAAGCTCATCACTATAGATATTTGAGTTAAATCAATTGTCCTTTTCACTACTATTTGTGTATTTAAAATTACTTAGCCACTAAATTGATAATTATTTAGTATAAGTAAACTATAAATTTATCATCAATTTAATAACTTTTGTTGGGTGAGTTAGCAAATATTGTTTAGCTATCTTTATATTTCATAGAAATTTAACACAACTTGTTTGAAACTTTATCGAAACAAGTTCTGTCTATTTAGATGAATTGGATTGTTCTTTTGTAGCTGATTTAAAGTAGATATAATACTGTGTTTTTAAGGGCACAAAGTAATTTTTTTAATAATCGAGTTATAACAAGCTCTGGAAAATTATTAGTTTAAGACAAAGGTGTAAATGATAACTTATTACCCGTAAATCGCCAAAAAATATTTGCAAATTGGAAGTTTCGATACAAAAACTACTGCATATTTCACTTGAATAAGCCTGAATTAAAAAATAGTAGGATGAATGAGGCGTCAGCTATGACTCGAATTCGTGACGTTGTACAAAAAGCTTTAACAACTGGCTATTTGACACTGGAAGCTGAAGATCAACTACGACAACTGTTGACTACCCGTTATGACTTGGAAGATTTTAATGCTTTTATGACTTTGCAGGAAGCTGCCATGACTGGTAGAGTCAAGCAAGAGTCCAGAGAGCGCTGTGGTATCAAGTAAAGACATAGCTTAAGACCTTTCATCGGCGGGGGCGTCGATCGTCATCTTCAAAATCGTCATTGAAAAATTCCCAATCATCATCATCTGCTTGATTTGTAGCTGGCGGCTGATAAGGAGGAATAATTACTCGATAATCAGCATCATAAATTGATTCAGTTTTTCCCGCAGCTGTATTTTTTGGCTCACGGTAGCTGTAGGAATAAACTGAACCAGACCCAGAACTGCTTTTAGGTTGTGATTGACGTTCGTAAGTTTTAGAGTCTCTAGACTGTTGAGTTTGAGGATTAGGGGTAGGTGCTGGTTCTGACTTTCGATCAAAGTTCCAATCATCTTCACTCGTATTTGTCTCCCAATCATCAAAGACATCGCTAGTAGATTCTTCTTTTTTACTAGCTGGTGGAGGACTAGAACGACCAGATATAGGTTCTTCTCTACGATTTGCCTGACCACGAGCTGAAGTTGCTGTCGGTCTGTCAGAAGTTCGGCGTTGTCCTGCGGCAAAATAGTTGGATAATCTAAACAACGTAGCAATTAATATAGATGTAAAAGCACCAGCGACAGTACTGAATAAAACCCATATCGCTAGGGGTAATGGTTGAGTCCGCAGACCCAAAAATACTAGTGATAGGGGAGGTGACCAATTTTGAAATAACAACAGTGTTAGTCCCCCCAGTACCGTCACCAATAGAATTAAGCGAAT
This sequence comes from Nostoc sp. PA-18-2419, assembly GCF_005869855.1. Lineage (GTDB taxonomy): Bacteria > Cyanobacteriota > Cyanobacteriia > Cyanobacteriales > Nostocaceae > Nostoc. The sequence continues at coordinate 2,081 of NZ_SZNH01000054.1, forward strand.
TACAGCCATAACAAAGGCAAAAGGTAAAAGATACAAGGTAAAGGGCGAAAGGCAAAAGGTAAAAGTAAAAAGTGACTTTATGTTTGTTTTACCTTCTTACTTTTACCTTTTTACTTCCTTCCTTGCCACCGCTGAATTGGAATACAGTCAATATCTAGTTGATCTAAAGCACGGGCAACTACAAAATCAACTAAATCTTCAATCGTTTGGGGATTGTGATACCAGGCGGGAATAGCGGGGACAATTCTGACTCCAACTTCTGCTAAAGAAGTTAAGTTACGCAAATGAATCAAGCTCAAAGGGGTTTCACGGGGGACAATTACTAGTTTTCGCCCTTCTTTGAGTTGGACATCGGCAGCGCGTTCTAATAAATCAGAACTCAAGCCAACTGCTAGCTTTGCCACTGTACTCATGCTGCATGGAATAATCATCATTCCTAGAGTGGCAAAGGAACCACTGGCAATTCCAGCACCAACATCACCCCAAGGATGACAGCGTAGTTTACCAGAAAGTGGGACTCCTGCTTGCTCTCGCCAGAATTGTTCTTGCCCAGTTGGTTCTGCTGGCATCCGAATTTCCTGTTCCGACTGCCAAACCATGTAAGTTGATTTAGAGGCAACCAGTTCAATACTATATTCTGCTTGTAACAGAAATTTGAGAGCGCGAACGGCGTAAATCAGACCAGATGCGCCCGATACGCCTAAAATCAGAGATTTAGTGCTATTTAACACAAATAAATTACAAGTATTTACTCATCCTCAGCATAAGGGTCTAGGTCATCAGATTCAATGTCATTTGCCAAGTATAAATCTGAAATATCGTCATTAGAGGCACTACCAGCTAAACCTTTGGCTACACCATCGCTACCAACAGTCACCAAATCAATTTGCTGACGGTAGTAATCGACACTCTTTACTTGGACGGCGACGCGATCGCCTAATCGATAGGAAGCGCGATTTTTACGACCAAATAGTGCTTGCTGTCTGGCGCGATATTCATACCAATCATCTTTGAGAGAACTGACGTGTACTAATCCTTCTACCCTCAGGGGTACACCAGGATTACTGCTAGATTCAACTGCCTCTGCTGGTACTTCAATTTCTACAAAGAAACCATAGGATTGAACGCCAGTAATCACGCCTTGAAATACCTCACCAATCCGCTGCTTCATCAATTGGGCTTTTTGCAGTCCTGCTAAATCAGCTTCGGCTTCTTGGACTTCTTTTTCTCGATCATTAATTTGGACAATTACCCTAGTCAAATCGCTTTGCAGTTCTTGTTGCAATTCTGGGGGTAGAACGTTCCAGTTAATTTCTGCGTGACTGGAGGAATGGCGCAAGTTAACTCGTTCTCTCACCCGCGTGTTACGGCGATCGCGTCCATGTTCCAGTAGTTTATAATACACTCTCTGCATTAACAAATCTGGATAACGTCGCAAGGGAGCGCTAAAATGGACATACTGCCCTAGTGCCAGACCAAAGTGAGATCCTTTGGTGGTGCTGTATGCAGATGGCTTTAAGGTATCTTGCAACAAATAGGTCAGAACTTGCTCAGAGGGAGATTCAGCAAAAGCTCGAGTCAAATGTTGATAATCTAATGGTTGGATATCTACTTCTGGGTCTAGGGCTAAATCAACGCCTAAATTGATTGCTAATTTCAACATTTCCTGGACATCTTCGATATCGGGTGTACCTTGGACTCGCCAGATAGCCGGAACACCAAGGGCATTTAAATGAGTTGCCATTAGTTGATTAACTAGCAGCACCAACTCAGTCAGTAGCGATCGCACTGGTAAATCGTTTACCACCACAGCCCCAAGAATTCCCTCATCATAATACGGGTTTTGGCTAGGCGGCAGGTTTAACTGGAGGCTACCACGACTTAACCTTACCTGTTTTAAATCTGTTTGTAAGGCTTGGAGGTTTTGTAGTATCTCCAACACCTCAGGAGATTGATTGTGAAATTCACCTGAGAGAATTTCCTCGGCTTGTTCTGTAGTCAGTGCGGTCTCAACGTTGATGACGCTAGGTTGAATTTCCCACTCTACTATTTGTCCTGATTGCGGATCGATGGTAATTAAAAAAGAGATGGTTAAGCGATCACTTCCCGGTAATAAAGAACAGCGTTCTGCCACAGTTGGTGGCAACATCGGCAGGATTAATTCTCCCAAATACACTGATTTGCCTCGTTTGAGTGCTTCTCTATCTAAAGCTTCGTCAGGTTGGATATAGTGAGAAACATCAGTGATATGAACTCCTAAAAGCCAATTTCCGCTCGGATTTCTTTCTAAACTCAAAGCGTTTTCAATTACTTTGCTGTCACCATTTACTCCTTCAATGGTGATGGTAAATAACTTACGTAAATCTAAGCGATTTTTTAAGTCTGCTTTTAAGAGCTTTTTGGGCAGCTTCGTAGCCGCTTCGAGGACGTTATCCGGTAAAATGCGGGATAGATCGTGTTTACATGTTACCAAATCTATATCAGCAGCAGCTTCCGCATCGCTACCGAGGATTTGCACAACTCTACCCAAGGGAGGGTATTGAGCTAACGGGTAACGTAAGACTTCCACATGAGCGAGGTGATCAATCGCTTGTTCTAATTTTCCATCATTAGGTTGAATCTTAAGTTCAAACAGCAAGCGGTCGTCTAAAGGCACAGCCCGAAAACCATTTTCTACTTGCTTAATTCGTGCCAGCAATGTGTGGTTGGAACGTTCTAAAATTAGCTTCACTTCTCCTTCAGGAGAGCGACGGCGACTGCCTTCTTTGAGAACTCTTACCAAAACGCGATCGCCATTCCAAGCATTACTCAAATGACTTTCACGGATGTAAATATCCTCAGCTCCTTCCACATCTTGGATCGCAAAGCAAAAACCCTTACTAGAACAACGGAGTTTTGCTTCAATGATTCCCTCTTCCAAAACACGGCGATACTTGCCCCGTTCTTTCACCAGAATACCGATTTTTTCTAAAATATCTAAAGCTATGTGAAGTTTTTGTAAACTTTTTTCATCTTCACAACCGAGTTTTTTTTCCAAAACTTTACGAGCCACCAATTTGTCATCAGTGAAATTGGCAAGAAGTGTAGCGATTGAAAATTCCATGCAGTGAACCGACCTTTGGTCAAAACATCATTTTTTAATCTGGTTCTTTCCTGTATGCCTTCATCAAAAAAGGCGAAAAGTAACCCCTGTCGGCTGACAAAGGGTTAAGCACAAACGTGAAAAAGACCTGCGTTGAGACCTTTCCCCTTTTCGTTTTAACCTTTCCCTTCTTGTGTTTTCCCTTTCACCTTTACCCTGATTAAGAGCCTAAAGGGTTTTGACGGCTTACAGAAACAAGCTCCCAAACGAATAGCCCTGAGGTAAAGCTTCCTAAATTCCGAGGAAAGGAAGCTTTGCCTACCCTTGCGAGAAACAGCCCTCGAAGTTGTATTGAGCCGAGTCAGCCGACCCACGGACAACTCTGGGCGTCTTTTGGACTTCTCACTGCACGATGCTCTCAAAGTTCGTCTGGGTTTAAATCCCTTTATCTAACCAAACTTAGAAAGTACGCCTGATTAAGATTTAGCCTTGCTAGGTAATTACGCGACGGTTATTGAGAAGCTGCGTTTGGAGAACTCTCCATGCTGCCCAAAGCGGTATGCAGGGTAAACCACAGGTGTTTGATTGTCTAGATTAAAGGTAATTCTACGCCATTAGACTCTGATTTTTAACTAGGAGGAACTGCTGGTAAACCCAATTTTTCCACACGTAGAATCGGTAACAATTAGGCGAGCAGCTTAATAAGCAGTGAGGGCGAACCTATCTTCATTATTGTAGATTTAGAGCGCACTTCCAGAAAATAGTTCTAGACATTAAGTTGGGTAAATAGTATAGCATTACAGACAAGACTACCCAAGTAAGTTAGCATTAGCCAACAATTTCCTCAAAAAAGAGCTACTGCTACAATTGGGACAAAAGACAAACCAAGAATATTAATTTCAAAGGGACTGGGGACTAGGGACTCAGCATTGGGGATTGGGGATTGGGCACAACAGGCAGAGGTCTAGCGTAGAGGGGCACAGGGGAAAGACTTACTGCAACTTCTCCTCTGCCCTCCTTGTTCCTAATTCCTAGTTCCTAGTCCCCAGTCCCCAGTCCCCTTTAGATTGGTAACAGTATTATGTTGGCTCAATTCCAGAGCTTGTATCCCAACGGCAGCTTGATTTCTGAATTAGTTCAAATTTTTCAAGGAAAATATATTGTCCGAGCAAGCGTACAAATTGAAGGTGTAACCCGTGCTACGGGTATGGCAGCAGCAGAAACAATAGAAGCAGCAGAAGACCAAGCCAGAACTAGGGCGTTAATAGTTTTGGGAATTACTAATGCACCACAAGAATCAATTTCTCAGGCACAGCCGAATCCATCCTTGAACACCAAAGGTGGATTGAGTGAATCTACTTATTCCTCTACAAAGAATGAGGATTTTGTTGCTCCTCAGTGGTCAGTTGTCAGCGATAAAGAAATATCTCTACCATCCACTAGAGGGCGGAACACGAAAACAGAACTAGTCACATCTGACAATTTAGAGGCCGCAGTTGTTACCAGTAGACTACAACTGACAACAGATACGTCAAGTACAAGCGATATCTACAGTCAAGATTTAGGTCAACAGTATGCTCTGACTGCTAACCGACAGCTAGAATTTGAGCCTCTAGGGGAAAACTTGGAAACCTTTTCTGATAACCAGATGGAGAATCAAACCTTTCCAGGAATTTCTGCCAGTAATGTCACACCGTTTACACCTCGAAATTATAATCCTCAAGAGGATGCAGTTCCCCAGACAAGCACAGGAAAGAGAAAGAAGAAAGTTGAACCTGTAGATTTATCTGATGTAATTGCTAAAACAGATGTTGAACTTCAGCGCTTAGGCTGGACACCAGAACAAGGACGGGAACATCTAATTAAAACGTACGGTAAGCGAGGGCGTACTTTATTGACTGAAGAAGAATTACACGGATTTTTGAAATACCTCCAATCTCAACCAGACCCGCTAGCGGGATTTTAATTAGTCAATAGTCATTTGTCCTTTGTCATTGGAAGGACAAATGATAAATATTACAAAGTCACGACTTGGAGGTTTCCTACCAGTCGTGACTTTGCACTTTGTCATTAATCTTTTGTATTTTGCTAATGACCAATGACTAATAATTAAACAAGAGCTACCGGCCGACTACCAGCAGCGTGACGGTCAATCACTTGGTCAATCAACCCATATTCTCTAGCTTCTTCTGGCGACATAAAAAAGTCGCGTTCCGTATCTTCAGCAATCCGCTCAATAGGTTGGTCGGTATGTTCGGCTAAATACTCGTTTAGCCGCCGCTTATGATAGAGAATTTCCCGCGCCTGAATTTCAATGTCAGTCGCTTGTCCTTGAGCGCCGCCTAAAGGTTGATGAATCATAATTCGAGAATGAGGTAAACTCATCCGCTTACCCTTTGCACCAGCACTCAAAAGGAAAGCCCCCATACTCGCCGCTAACCCAGTACAAATAGTACAAACATCAGGGCGAATGTGTTTCATGGTATCAAAAATGCCCATGCCAGCCGTCACCGAACCACCGGGAGAATTAATATACATATAAATGTCTTTCTCCGAGTCTTCAGCATCCAAATACAGCAGTTGGGCGACAATCAAGTTAGCGATGTTGTTGTCAACTTGTTGTCCCAAAAAGATGATGCGCTCACGCAACAGCCGTGAGTAGATGTCAAAGGCGCGTTCACCTCGACCCGATTGTTCAATAACGATAGGAATCATGGAAAGGTGTTTATGGCTATATTAAATACATTTTATCGACGACAAAAGCAAACTGGGGTTTATCTCTCCTTTCTCTGGCAGATTTAGACTTTTTCTGTTTTGCTTTGACTGACAAGAGTGCAAAACATAACTTTGCAATAGTTCTAATTTCTCAATCCGCACTTCAAATTAATTTATCAAAAATCTAATTCTAATTCTTTATAAAATTAGTTGTACTTAGTCAGGGCACTTTTTAACTGCAAAAGCTGTCTTTTGAGAATGTCCCTGTCTAGGGAAGAACGAAAAAACCCCGACTCTCACCAACGTCAAATCTCGGCGTTTGCTACACGCAATGTAGCGATGAGACTCATAACCGAAATTCGACCTGCTGGGAAAATTCTGTTTGATTGGGGAGACATCTTAAACTTTTTTTTAGGATTTGTCTAAGCAGTTGTCAAATTATTTTTGCTAGATTCGGTAAATCGATAATACAAGGTGTATTTACAATAACCAGTCTTAATAAAAGCTATCTATCTAGAGAGAGACGTGCCATGCTGGAAAAACTTGTACAAGCCGTCATCATCACCTTCTTGCTCCACCTGATAGCAGGACTTAGCCCCAATAATATAGTTAAGACAAAAACAGCATTACCTGTGCCGGAAATGCCAACAAATATCGTTAGTTTGCTATTACGTACTTTTCAGTAAGAATATTTTAGAAGTTGTAAAAGTGTAGGCGATATTCAACAAAATACAATGCTGCCTCATACTGAAGATATAATTCTCTTGTAGGGTTTATTTCTATATGTATATAGCAATCTAAACTAACCTCTTAGCAACAGGGTAGACTGAGCAAAGAAGGCAACTATTTGCATTTGACTATGACTAATCGCCTCGCTGAAGCTAAGAGTTTGTATCTCCGCAAACACGCCGAAAACCCGATTGACTGGTGGTCTTGGTGTGACGAAGCACTTACAACTGCAAAAGCACAAGATAAACCGATTTTTCTCTCCATTGGCTACTCTAGTTGCCACTGGTGTACTGTTATGGAAGGCGAGGCTTTTTCCGATTTAGCGATCGCTCAGTACATGAATGCCAACTTTCTGCCGATCAAAGTAGATCGAGAAGAAAGACCCGACCTCGATAGTATCTACATGCAAGCTTTGCAGATGATGAGCGGTCAAGGGGGTTGGCCTTTAAATGTCTTTTTGTCACCGGAGGATTTAGTGCCATTTTATGCAGGTACTTACTTCCCTGTAGATCAACGCTATGGTCGTCCTGGCTTTTTGCAAGTGTTGCAAGCACTCCGCCGTTACTACGACACAGAAAAACAAGATTTACAGCAACGCAAAGCCCTAATTATTGAGTCGCTGCTTACGTCTGCGGTGTTGCAAGATGCGACAACCAACGAGCTAGAAGACCATGAATTACTCCGACAAGGCTGGGAAACCAGCACAGCGATAATTACTCCTAATCAATCTGGCAATAGCTTTCCCATGATTCCCTATGCAGAATTGGCACTGCGGGGAACTCGGTTTAACTTTGAATCTCAGTATGATGGCAAGCAAGTTTGTACTCAGCGCGGACTAGACCTAGCACTGGGAGGAATTTATGACCATGTAGGTGGTGGATTTCATCGCTATACTGTTGACCCGACTTGGACAGTACCCCACTTTGAAAAGATGCTCTACGACAATGGACAGATTGTGGAATATCTGGCTTGTTTGTGGAGTGCAGGAATACAAGAGCCAGCTTTTGCAAGAGCTATCGCTGGCACCATACAATGGCTAAAGCGGGAAATGACCGCACCAGAAGGTTATTTCTATGCCGCCCAAGATGCCGATAGCTTCACTGAACCTACAGAAGTCGAGCCAGAAGAAGGAGCCTTTTACGTCTGGAGTTACAGCCAACTACAACAACTATTAACGCCTGAAGAACTTACAGAATTACAACAACAGTTTACGGTAACCCCTAACGGTAACTTTGAAGGCCAGAATGTTTTGCAAAGACGGCATTTAGGGCAACTGAGTGCAACCCTAGAAACAGCACTAAATAAACTTTTTACAGTCCGCTATGGAGTTAGTCCTGAGTCAATTGAAACTTTTCCTCCTGCTCGCAACAATCAGGAAGCAAAAACTAGTGACTGGCCAGGCCGCATTCCTTCGGTGACAGATACGAAAATGATTGTTGCCTGGAATAGCTTGATGATTTCCGGGCTGGCTAGAGCTGCGGGTGTGTTTCAACAATCCTCATACCTGGAATTAGCAGCACGAGCAGCGAATTTTATTTTAGATCGTCAGTTTGTTGATGGGCATTTCCATCGACTCAACTATCAAGGAGAACCAACCGTTTTCGCTCAATCTGAAGACTACGCCTTTTTTATTAAAGCTTTGCTGGATTTACAAACTTCTAACCCTGAACACAAGCAATGGTTAGAAAAAGCGATCACCATCCAAGATGAATTTAATGAGTTTCTCTGGAGTGTAGAGCTAGGTGGATATTATAACGCATCCAGCGATTCCAGTCAAGATTTAATCGTGCGCGAACGCAGTTATGCGGATAATGCCACAGCATCAGCCAATGGAGTAGCGATCGCTAACCTTGTGCGTCTGGCGTTACTCAGCGATAATCTACATTATTTAGATTTAGCCGAGCAAGGTCTAAAAGCTTTTAAGAGCGTAATGCATCGCGCCCCCCAAGCTTGTCCGAGCTTGTTTACAGCCTTGGATTGGTATCGTAATTCTACGTTGATTCGCAGCACAACAGAGCAATTAAACTCTCTGGTCCCCAAGTTTGTGCCAAGTGCTGTGTTTGCTATGGTATCTGATTTACCAGAGGGAAGCGTTGGTTTAGTTTGCCAAGGTTTGAAGTGCCTTGCACCAGCAGAAAGTGTAGAACGTTTATGGCAGCAAGTCCAGCAAAGCCAGAGTCGCGGAGTAGGAAGTGTACAAAGATGAAGAAGATAGCGGTGTTAGCTTTAGCTGCTGCAAGTTAACCGCAATTGTCTTAGCTGGAGGTAAAAGTTCTCGCATGGGTGAGGATAAAGCCCTGATTCCCATTCAAGGAGTGCCGTTGTTGCAGCGGGTTTGTGGAATTGCCAAAGGTTGTGCTGATACTGTTTATATAGTCACTTCCTGGCCAGAACGCTATCAACACTTGGTTTTGCCTGGTTGTGAGTTTATTCGGGAAATGCCTTTGTTAGAAGAAGACACAGGTACGCTCTTACGCTCTGACGCACAGAGTTTTTGCTTTGATATGGAGAATGATTTAAGAGCTTTACTGGATTTCCCACTCGCCGCGTCTTCCGTCCAGACACACGGCCCTTTAGTTGGGTTTGCTCAAGGACTATTCAAAGTCGAAACAGATTGGGTGCTTCTGCTGGCTTGCGATTTGCCGAGATTGCGGGTTGAGGTATTGCAAGAATGGGCAACTAAACTTGATAACGTCGCAGATAATGCGATCGCAGCTTTAGCTCATCATCCCAAGGGTTGGGAACCTCTGTGTGGTTTTTACCGCCGTTGCTGTTTGCCAGAACTCCTAGATTTTATCAACCAAGGGGGGCGATCGTTTCAACAGTGGTTGCAGCAATATCCTGTGGAAGTTTTACCTTTGCCAGAACCAGATATGCTGTTTAACTGTAATACACCAGCAGATTTGGCTTTAAGTTAATTGCAGAAAACAGAATTGGTGAATTTACCAATTCTGACTCCTCAATTCTGCTATATTCGCTGTTTACCGAGTGCGGCAGAATTTGCGATCGCTATCATTCTGAGGATATTGCCAAGAATAAGCAAAATGGCTAACTCCCTTGAGTTGGGGAGCATATTGGCGAAGTGCTTGCATTTGTACTTCTAGTGCTGGACGATTACTAACAGATTTTCCCCACTGACCGGCTAAAGCAGGAACAATCTGCGTACCCGGTTTCGCCATACTCAAAACGCGTTGCACTTGTGAGACGATGCAACTGACATTACCGCAAGCTCCGTAAGACATGGGATGCCACTCTAGTGTTGTGGGGAATCTATCCCAAGGTTGCAAACGAGAATCGTAGCCTTGTCCAACAGTTTGGTTACCATCAGGGAAAAACACTACTCCTGTGGGAATATTTAGTTGCTTTGCTGGATAACTAGCAATGGTGACAAAATCTAGAATTCCTTGCATGGCGTGGGCAACAGCCAGCTGCCACAACTCCCATTGTAAAAGTGGTTGTCTATAAGTTGCAGGCTGAATTGATTTTTGGACTGGTGGGGGAATGCGTCCTTGCCAGAGAGGTTCGCCTTCTCGAGGATAAAGTTTATCGACTTCTGTTATATCTCCAGCAGTAACAAATCCTTTACTCAAAAAGCGGCGAATTAAGTCCAGCCCTTTGTAATTCTGTGCCCGTTTAAATAAAGCTTCTTGAGTTGCAGGAGTAAATACCCATAAATCTGAAACTTTAGTGGCGATGGAATCGCTTCCTGCTTGTCGGGGATAACGCACGTAGTCCAATAACAAGCCATCTGGACGGCGGCGCAATACTTCTTGTACTAGTTGGTAGTAGTCCCGTTTTGCTTGCAAGTTGTAGGGATCGATAAATACTTGAGAGCCATTATCTACAACATATAAACTCGTTTGGCCTTTGCCATTGCGAGCGATCGCTGCTTCTCTATCTCGTCGCTGAGCGTAAGTATAGCCGAAATTTGTGGTAAACATCCAGGCATAGACTTTCAAACCCCGTTGCCGACCTTTTTGAATCGCTACAGAAAGTAAATCGATGTTTTCTGCTCCTGGGGTACGAATTATAGAAGGCCAAACCGTCCGGTTAGAAGTTCTCGGCAATAATACCTGCCCATCATAAAATACTTCTAAATAAACTTGGTTATAGCCACCGTTGACAATCCGATCCATAACGTGATCAATTATTCCCGGTTGAATATCACAGGGATACAAGCGTAACCAGATAGCTTGGATTTGCGGCCAAGTCCGAGTACGGCACTTCCCTAATTCCTGTGCCTGTTGTTGTAATATTTTTTGATATCGAGCTTGAGCATTTTGATTGCTTTTGAAAGCTGACAAACGTAAGTTTTCTTTTTCTTGCGCCGTCGCTGATGATAACTGACAATACTGGTTTACTTGTGCCCTTGCTGGTTGGCTTGCAAAGCTAGAGAGCAAAGAACTACTACTGAAAACTACAGCGAATAGGCGTCGCCAAAATAATGTTGTTCTTGCAACGTTCAAAGGACGATTATACATACCTGCTAGTATATGGACACAAAAAATCAACTACTCCAACTCAGATATTTTGTGGGTGGAGTGTATCAAATTATATATTTGAGTAATCAGGATTTTAAAACCTACTTTTTCAAGACTGCTATACATCTATTACTGTTGCCATATTTTTTAAATACATATATATATAAATTGGACTATAAAAGATATAAATACAAAGCAAGTTTAGTTTACTATTAGATAAACTCTGCTTTTACCTTAATTGGTGAAAATTAGCCAAAATAAAGGTAATTTTGGAATTTAGGAGCCTATTAAGTTACACCTAAGGGAGTATCAATTAGTTTAGTGTAAAATTTTAAATTTTTACTCAGACTTAGATTGTAAGTTCAGAATCTATTCAAGAGTGAAGGCAGAGTGTCTCCAGCTCCACTCAGGATTCAAAAATCAACACTTTGAACTTGTGGCTCTTAACCATCAAATAATAATGTAGTAGTTAAGATCGGAGGACTGGCGGCGCAACACCCGCTATAAATAAAACAAGAGGATAGGGAAAGGGAATTGGAAGTGCTAAGTTCTGAGTTAGAAGTTATTCTCCCCTTGCCTCAAGAGCCTCTGTTGCTTCCTCATCTCCTTCACTCCCTGTTGTTAAGAGTTAACCGCCACGGTTGAGCGCCATTTCTACTTGCTGTAACTCCTTGTCTAAACGATTTTTGAGTTTTTCGGGTACAGGACGATTAGGATAAGAACTGTAGTGTCCAGCTAGGGAATTGAGGGCTGTTCGCATAGTTGTGAAGGAACTAAGACCAGAAACAGAGTTAGCCCTTTGGTAGCGAGCTGAGAAGTCATTAATTTTTTGACGCGCTTCTGCTTGAATTGCTGCTTTGTTTGGTGAATCTTGTGATAATTCTATGGCTTGTCTCATAATTTTGACCACAGCCAAAGTGTCTTGGCGATAATCGCCACTCAAAGTATCTGGACTACCAGAACAGCCCATCAAGCCGATAGCTACAACCAAAACCAGCGCAAGCAGACGCGACCAATAGCGCTTCATATGCATTAACTAAAAGAATACGTAAATCAACGTCCATCGTATCTTGGATTGGTATCTTGGGGATCAATTTAGTGGGGAGATGGGGTGATGGGGAGATACAAAGAGAAATCACTAATGACCAATGACTACTGTACACACAAGGGTTAATCACATTTCTACTTAATGATTAATCAGACTTTGATAAAGAGTATCCCGTTGTTGGTAAGGTCGTCCTAAAGAAGCGATCGCAGCTTGTAAGGTTTCCACTTCCATACACGTACCGCCCAAGGCACCTGCCATTGTGGTAATGTGTTCTTCCATTAGGGTGCCGCCGATATCGTTACAACCCCAAACTAAGGCTTCTGTCGCACCTGCAAGTCCCAGTTTTACCCAACTCTGCTGATGGTTGGGAATCCAATTACCTAAGTAAATCCGGGCTACAGCACCTAGTAGGAGTGCATCTTGCAAAACTGGTTGGTCGCGTCCAACGCGGCGACGTAAGGGTTTGGGTGCTTCTTGTCCAACAAAGGGTAATAAAATAAACTCTGTAATCCGTGCTGGGTATCCCTGATTAATGGCAATTTTTTGGAGCGATCGCAGTTTTTCTAAATGCCCAATTTGCTGTTCGTGGCTCTCAATATGCCCAGATAGCATAGTACTGGTGGTATACATGCCTAACTTGTGAGCCGTGCTGATAATTTCTAACCAAGTTGCTGTATCAATCTTTTCTGGACATAATATCCGCCTGACTGTATCATCTAAAACTTCTGCTGCGGTTCCTGGCATTGAACCAACACCAGCATCTCGTAAAGCAGCAATTACATCAGCATATTCAAGTCCGTCAAGTCTGGCGATAAATTCTACTTCCTGGGGAGAGAAAGCGTGTAAATGTATCTGCGGAAATTCCTGTTTGATGGTTTCTACTAGTTTGAGGTAGTAAGACAAAGATTTTCCGTTGATTCGTGCTTGTGGATTTAATCCTCCCTGCATACAGATTTCCGTCGCACCCCGTTGCACTGCATCTGTGGTCTTTTCTAAAACTTGTGCCCAATCTAACCAATATGCACCTGCATCACCCTCATCTCGACGGAAAGCACAAAAACTACAATGCTGCTCGCAAATGTTAGTAAAGTTAATATTACGATTAATTATGTAAGTAACTGTATCACCTACTTGGGTATGGCGGAGTGTATCAGATGTAGTACGTATGGCAGCGATCGCCTCTGGTTCAGTTTGCTGTAACAATAACACTCCCTCTTCGGGAGATAAATCATAACCTGTCAAGGCACGCTCAAGAATTTTTTCAACAGTAATTTTTGTCAACATTACTTTCTTAATTTCTCAATATATCTTAATTTTACGCTCTAGAAAATAATAAAATTATACTTAAATAAATACACTAATCCCTATAAATTTCCATCAGAAGCTGTATAAAATTTAGCTCCTTTTTTGTTCTAACCGCCACAACCTACTATACTTAAAAACATCGCCTAGTTTATATTTCTTCTCAAGCTCAGATCTAAATCTTTGAGAAGGATTATACACAAATAGATTGCTGAAACTATCAGGAATCTTTGGTATGTTTGGTTCAATTACCAATTGTATCTGTATTTTGTTGTCTAACAGATGAGTGAGAGACATTAAATCGCCAATATTTAGTGAATAATTACTACTAATTAATAGTGGATTGTTAGCTTTATTGATGATACGAGCTATTTGAGGGTTGGCATGGCTACTTTTATTCCACCATGTCTCGGCTTGAGAACTGACAGCACAGGATACAACTCCAGTGGAAATTACTACTAACATTACTAATTGCCAAAATTTGCGGGCTATTAAATTAGAAGAAATAATTTGGTTTGCCAGTAAGTAAGCAACAGCTAGCTGAATGTTTACATAACATGGAGTAACATATCTAGGTCGCAGACTGACCTTACCTCCGATAATTAAATCAGGCAATATCAGAGCTAAAGCAGGTACTGCACTTAAAATAAAAATAAATAACCAAACTTGTTTGTTTGTTTGACGATAAAGAAATAAAAATGAATATATTACCAAGATTAGTATTAAAGGAATTAAAAATCGACCCCAGCGCAAGACTGGTAAATTCAAATCCGAAAAAAATGGTTCGTAGCGCCAAAAATCACCAAATAAATAGCAAATATTACCAATCCAACCAGAAACCAGAACTGAGAGAGATTGTTTGGTTTGAGCGCTGGTTGTTGTGCGCTCAATTTCAGACAAGTTATTAATAACAATTAAAATCCAAGGAACAAAAGCTAAAAAGCCGGCGCTAGTCGCTATTAGATAAGCTTTAACGGTTTTAGTGAATCGAAAGCGTTCAACGGTAAATAGATAAATGCCGTGGGCGATCGCCAGCAACCCAGAAAACAAAAAGGTGTACAATCCTAGTGCCACTGTCACTGCGTAAATCCCCCAAAGCTGCTTGCTACCCAGCCTTATTGCTCGCAGCAGTGCGGCATTTCCTAGCAAAATAGTCACCATCCACAAACCGAACTCCCTTGCCTCTTGTGCGTACAGCACATGGAAGGGTGAGACTGTTAGAAGAGCTATGCTTATCCATGCCGTTATGGGTGACTGAAATAATTCTAAGCACAGCCAATAAGTACAAGGAAAAGCTAGCAGGCTAATTATGGCAGACAAGCTTCTTGTAGTCGCTACTGAATTGCCAAAAAATTGCATCCATAATCTAACCATCACGTAATAAAGTGGAGGATGTTGAGCATCGTCCACCGCCAAAGAGTTGATTGTATCGATTAAACTTTTTTCAGAATTAGGCTGTTGATATTTTTGTATATCTCCAACCGCAAACACATCGCCATTAAATATTTGTTGAACAAATTCTGTCTTAGTGTAACCAGAAATTCGTAATGAGGTATATGCTTCATCGTGAGAGTAGACTTTTCGATCAAGATAGGCGAAGCGAAAAAATATCCCTAATATTAATAAAATAACGATTAAAAATCGTAGCCAAATAGGAGGAAAATATTTTGCAATTGCTGATTGTCTATTGAGCATAAATATCAAGCGTTAATAATTAAAGGCTTGTATTAAGGGCTGGAGCCGCTTACTAAGGGCTAATTGCATTAGTTTGACATTGCATAATATAGTTTAGATTTATTTTTGCTTACTTAATACACATTGTTATATTCTTTGCAAAGCTTCTCTACGATCAGCTCACTGTACCTCTGCGGACAAGCAAGTTACGCATAGCATCTAGCACAGAAGATATTGCTTTTTAAAAGATAGTTTAAAACACAATTATTGTGTAACAAACCGTATTATAAAATACATTTTTTCAAAATTTTCTGGATAAATGCAAGATAAGTAAAACTAATAAAATAGCTAAAAAGCTTAAGAGTAAGGCAACTTTAAAAAAATAAATTATCTAATTTCCGAACTTCAGTACAATTTTCTCTCCCTGCCTGGAAAAGAATGGGATATTTTTTATTTGTCAGTTCCTAACTCTTGCACCAGCCGTGAGTAGTAAGTGACACGACTAGTCACACTTAAGACATAAGATTGCAATGCCTCTGTCATTTAGATAGGTTTTACTAAACCTTACGTCAATGTTAATATAGGTAATCTTGATGAATAAAAAAGAAATAGCTGGTTCAGTATGCTATTACGGCTCATATAGAGTCTTATTCATCTGTTTTTAGGGATTTAATATTGACTGCTAACAGCAGAAGTCAGAACGCCTACCCAATCAATCATTAATATCGTTTTATCTACGAGGTACAAAATGACAGTTCAATCTTCTAGTTCTATTCAGCAACAGGTTACCCGTCAAGTACTATCAGTACCAGTACAATCAGCGCTCTATGTTGCACTATGTTCTTTGACTTTGTGGACAATTTATTTCAGTACATACCCTGCTATTCATGACACAACTCATACTCTGCGTCACCATACACTGATGGTAAGTTGCCATTAGTTGATTGAGTCAATGATTAGCAGGAGTTGAGAAATTAAATGACTTTATTTAAGTGGTCTAAGCTGATCGGTGCGATTTGCGCGATCGCAATTATCCTGTATGGTTCAATCGGGCTTTCCCAATCCCCTCAACCATCGGTGCGGCTAACAACTAATCCACCGATTAATCAGGTTCGACCCCTTGAAGCTGAAGCCACCACAGTGTTGGGTTCGGGGCACTACAATCCGCCAGTGCAACTGATGCTGCAAGCTGTAGATGCTCAAGGGCAATCTTTAAAGAATGCCAAAATCCACTTGCAATTGTTCACCAATCCGAAAAACCCCTGGTTCACAACAGATTTTCCAATTGTTGAAGGAACAAAGTTGCTAGACATTGAGGGCAATGCACCAACAGGTCAGTTGCAGGTTCAACAAACCCTACCAATCCGGGGAACATATCAACTCTTGGTAGCAGTTACTCCCCTCGTTGCGAATGCGTTTGAGCCAATTGAGCAAAAGCTGACGCTGACGCTGCCTGAAAATCCCTTAAAGTTCCGCTACTTTGGTATCCTGGTTGTAATTTTGCTCTTGGTTGGGCTACTAGGAGGTTGGGTGATTGGTGGTAGACAAGCGATTCAACCGGGAGAAATTGCCCCGCAGCAGGTGCGATTATTGTTAAGTGGATTGATTGTGGTTGCGATCGCTGCGCTTCTATTCGTCAACATCAGTGCTGAACTTGCCGAATCGCATCATATGTCGATGCCAGAAATGGCAGAAGAAGTTCCGCCCTCTAGTAAGCCTGCTAAATTAGAGTCTCAAGGACTTTATATGCAACTATCGGGTGACCAAAGTGCAACGGTGGGTCAACCTGCTAAGTTGCAGGTTAGCGTCAGCGATCCCAAAACTAGCCAACCTGTAACAGATGTGGTGTTGAAGGTAACAACTACCCAACTGGAAAATAACTGGGTGGCATTTGCTTATGAAGGTACTCCAGACAGCAATGGAAAATTAGTGTGGGAGCAGGAGTTCTTTGACGGTGCCCCGCATAGCATTATTGTCGAAGTTGCACCGCAAGCAAACACCACTCGGCAATTTCAACCATTCCAAGTTGCAGAGAATATACCAGTTGAAGGTGTCGCCCCGCCGATGTCTGTCCGGTTGATTTCGCTAACTTACTTCACAGCAATTGTGGTAATTGGTTTGCTGCTAGGACTGTGGCTGCGACATAGGCAGACTCCGCGTAACGATTTAACTTGGAAACGTAGTGTTTCCTAAGTCAGTGTGCAACGGGCTTTATTACTGTGCCATTTGGTTGTAAATACATTTGCCCTTAGTTTCTTTATTCAATGACCGAACAAACTCATAGCCTAAAATCCATGTCGGATACCATTGATGATTCGACATGGATTTTTATAAATACAGGATGAGAAATTGAACGGGATTAATTTATCTATGAATCATCAACACATTATATTTGTCTGCACAATCTGTGGAAGTAGCGATCGCACAAAACAGGATGTTGCTAAAAGCGGTGGTGAACAGCTTTTAGAGAAACTACAAACCCGATATCAAGATTGGATGTTGCAAGACGAGTTCTCGATTCAACCCGTTGAATGCATGGGTGTTTGTGACCAGGCTTGTGCAATTGCTTTCGTCTGTTTTAACAAACACACTTATTTATTCGGCGATCTGCCTAGTGATGCTGAATGTGTAGAGAATACAGCAACAGCCGTACTTGAATGCGCTAGTCAATATCACGCCAAGCCAGATGGTTTGCTACCATACACCAAGCGCCCGGAACTCCTCAGAGCTGGAGCGATCGCCCGCATTCCACCTCTACCGCCATGTCAATAGACATTGTGTACTTGTAAAACGCTGTAAATAGCTTATACCTGATCAATAATTTATTGCTGCCATTTAGTTCTTAAATACTATGAGTTGCATTATTTATAATTCAATACGCTTGGTATTAAAGCCAAAAACCTTAACCTGCCTAAGTTAAGGAGCCACTGCGTAGGGCGGGTTACCCACACTACTTGCCACACAGAGGTAAAATACGCAAGGCAGTGGCTCGACTTGTTCGCTTTTAGCATTCCCATAGGAGAACTCAACATTTTTTGGGGTTTGTTAGGTTTGACTTCGTACCTCTACAGGCTTGAGTGAACCGTATTGATTTATAATTTAAATAGAAGCAATTGCAAATAATTTTCAATTTTTTGGTGCTAACTGTTTAATATCATGCCCAACAACTTAGCTCTGGGTAAAGAGCAACTTTGGAGTCGCCGTCAATTACTGAAGCTGGGCTTAGCAGGAGTAGGAGTAACTGGTGTAGCCGGACTTTGGCAAATGCTGAATCTACAAAGTCAGTCAATCGTCAAAGTACCGCCACTCGATATGGAAGCATCAGACGACGCTGCTAACCCAATGAAGATGCTAAGGGATTTTGATTATGGGACGGTGAAGCAAGAAAATGGACGTACTGTCAGAGAATTTCAGTTAACTGCTGGTACTTCCATCATCGAACTCAATAGTGCTGTCTCTTATAATATTTGGGATTTAAACGGTCGCATACCAGGGCCAACGCTAAGAGCAAAACAAGGCGATCGCGTGCGAGTGCTTTTTCTCAATAACGCTGGACATTCTCACTCTTTGCATTTTCACGGCGTTCATCCGGCAGAAATGGATGGTATTCGTCCAGTCAGCAATGGAAAAGCCACAATTTATGAATTTGATGCTGAACCTTATGGCGTTCACTTATACCACTGTCATATTGAACCAGTTACTCGTCACATTGCTAAGGGACTGTATGGGATGTTCATCATCGATCCACCTACTCCTCGTCCTGCCGCTGACGAAATCGTATTAGTGATGTCTGGGTATGACGTGAATGACGATAGCCATAATGATTATTACGCCTTCAACGGCCAGCCTCATCATTTCATGCATCATCCCATTCCTATTTATCAAAATCAGTTGATTCGGCTGTATGTCCTCAACATTATTGAATACGATCCAGCAGTAACCTTTCACCTCCACGCCAATTTCTTTGATGTCTATCGCTATGGCATGAGTATGACTGCTAGCGAGAAAACAGATGTGATTACGATGGGTATCGCTGAAAGGCATATTTTGGAATTTGCTTTTCGTTATCCAGGTAAGTATATGTTTCATCCTCATCAGGATGCGATCGCCGAAAACGGTTGCATGGGTCAATTTGAAGTAATTGCTCAGAGCAAATCTGGCAATAATGTTAACAATTCATAACAAAATTTTGGTAATCCTTAGTCAAGTTAAGCACAAGGTAGATAATTCATAATTAATAAAATTTTAAATCAAATAGTTGATAAAGAATATCATTATATGCGAAAGTAAAATCTATGACAATTTGTCAAACAAACTATTTTTTAGTAATAGTTTGCAGCATTTGAACCAATACCTTTTAAATTGTGCGAGGAGCAGAAATGAAAAAATTTCGCTACATCTGTTTAACAGTGGCAGCTGCGGCAATAGTTACTTTAAGTTCTTGTAGCAGTACACCAACCGCAGAAAACCCCTCAGCACCCAATACTAGCCCGCAAGCTACAGAGGCAGCAAATAATAGCAATCATAGCGGTCATGGTAGCAAAGAAAAGATTAACATTAATTCTGCTATCTTGTCGGAATTAGATAAATTTGAAGCCAAGTTAGGTATACCAGCTTTATCTAATAAAATTCAGGCAAATCGCCCTTATGGCAGTCCACAAGATTTAGTGACTAAAAAAGTAATAACTCAAGAGCAGTTCGACCAAATTCAAGACCAAGTTAGTGTTCAAGAAGTGGTGCTAACAGGTGAGGCAAAAGATGTTGACTACATGTCTAAATTAGGCTTAATGAAAGGGCATCTTTTGGTAGCACAAGAACTGCTAGATCAAAATCAGCCGAAACAGGCAGAACCTCATATTGGGCATCCAGTTGAAGAGATTTACGTTGATGTAGAAGACCAACTTAATGAGCGCAAAGTCAAAGAATTTAAAACAACTTTGGTGAGTTTGCAAGATTTAGTAAAATCTAATCCCAAGGATAGCAAAGTTAAAACTAATTTTACTTCTTCAGTGCAAGCAGTAGATTCCGCGATCGCAGCATTACCACCAGCTGAGCGTTCAAAACCAGGATTTGTATTACAGGTAATTAATGAGTTACTAGATTCAGCGAACTCAGAATATGGCGCAGCGATCGCAAATGGCAAAATATCCGCAGCAATAGAGTATCAAGACTCTCGGGGATTTGTCATTTATGCCAATGAATTATACAAAGGAATTACTAGCCAAGTAGCTCAACAAGATGCCGAAGCAGATAAAGCGATTAATGCTACTTTCACTGAACTGATAAAAGTTTGGCCTGCTGCCATTCCACCAGCTAAACCAGTCAAGACTCCAGAGGATGTTACCAAATTAGTGAAAACGATT
Source organism: Nostoc sp. PA-18-2419 (assembly GCF_005869855.1). GTDB lineage: Bacteria > Cyanobacteriota > Cyanobacteriia > Cyanobacteriales > Nostocaceae > Nostoc. The sequence continues at coordinate 22,475 of NZ_SZNH01000054.1, forward strand.
GAGGAAAACTCTCAAAAAGTGATTGATAAATCTAGTTCCCAAGTATAGGGATTATATTTTGATTTAATGGGAAGCCTAGTCTCAGGAGTTTAAAATGAGGAAATAGTTAAGAGTTAAAAGTTAGGAGTTAAAAGTTAAAAATTATCAATTCCTAACTCCCAATTCCTAACTCCTAACTCTTAACTAACTGTACTCTATTTGTCACTTTGACTAACAACTGATGCAAGAACTCGATCAGAAAAAAACCATTGACCTGCTGAATGCCATCATGGAATTTGAACTAGCAGGAGTAGTACGCTATACACATTATTCCTTGATGGTGACTGGTCCTAATCGCATTCCCATCGTGGCTTTCTTCAAAGCACAAGCAAGCGAATCTTTACTTCATGCTGAACAAGTAGGAGAAATTCTCACAGGTTTAGATGGGCATCCCTCCTTAAAAATTGCTCCAATGGAAGAAACCTATAAGCATACAGTCAAAGATATTTTGGCAGAAAGCTTATCGCATGAAAAGAAGGCATTGGATCTGTATAAAACTCTCCTTGAAACTGTCAACAATGCCAGCGTTTATTTAGAAGAATTTGCTCGCGGCATGATTGGACAAGAAGAGATGCATAATCTCGAACTGAAAAAGATGTTACGCGATTTTAGTTAATACTCATTAGACGCGATTAATCGCGTCTGTCATTAGTCAAAAATAAATGACTAATGACACGCAAAGTCACGACTCGGAGCTTTTGCCGAACACATGCCACTGAAAAAGTTAGGAAACCGTCTAACGCAGTGGCTCAACTTTGCAGGAGAGGATAAAAGACTAATGATTAATGACACGCAAAGTCTGAGCGGAGCTTTCCTTTGAACAGACAGCAGTTCCTTTAAGCGGGGGAACCCCGCCAACGGACTGCCTCAACTTTGTAAGAAAGGACAAACGACAAAGGACAAAAGATGAATTTTACCACTGCTCTACCTACTTTTGTGATTACACTTCGAGAAGGAGTGGAAGCTGCCCTTGTTGTGGGAATTGTGCTAGCTTTGCTTGAAAAAGCTAAAAAATCCCGATTGAATTCTTGGGTATATGCTGGTGTCGCCGTTGGTATTGTGATTAGTGCCTTGATAGGTGTGCTATTCAGTTGGATAATTCAAGTAGTGGGGGCTGCTAATCCTCAATATACTTCCGTAGTTGAACCAGCATTGGAAGGTGTGTTTAGTGTATTAGCGATCGCAATGCTCAGCTGGATGCTAATCTGGATGACTCAACAAGCCAGATTTATGAAAGCGCAGGTTGAGGGAGCAGTTACCCAAGCACTGGCAGGAAACTCAAATGCAGGTTGGGGTGTTTTTAGTTTAGTTTTTATTGCTGTTGTTCGTGAAGGGTTTGAAACAGTTCTGTTCATTGCTGCTAACTTTCAACAAGGATTAGTACCTAGCATTGGCGCACTTGCAGGTTTAGGAGTGGCGATCGCTATAGGTGTGCTTTTATTTAAATGGGGCATTAAGATTAACATCCGCCAGTTTTTCCGAGTAATGGGCGTTTTATTAGTCTTAATTGTCGCTGGGTTAGTAGTTTCAGCTTTGAAAAATTTTGACGATGCTGTGGCTAACTTTGCCCTCAGCAGTCGTGCTACCCAAAGCCTTTGTTTCTATTACGAACGCTTTACTAAAGTCCATTCCTGTATTTTGGGGCCAATGGTTTCAAATACTTCCGCAATTTTACCTGACGAACAGTTTCCTGGCATTATTCTCAAATCTTTATTTGGCTATAGCGATAATATTTATCTTGTGCAAGCCGTGGGCTATGTAGCGTTTTTACTTATCATTGGCGGACTATATTTCCGCAGTCTTGGAGGTGGCTTTTTTGATAATAAAAAAAATATTCTATCTCGTCAAAAGCCAATTACTTATACAAAAGATTAAAACATATTAATCATGTTGTAAGTACTACTTTAACGTGAGTTTGACGAACCTATCTCTGTGTTGAACTTTAGTTAAAGTCTGTCCCTCTTTGAATCGGAGAAGGAGAGTTTTGCCTAGTAAAACCTCTTAGAGGTTTTTTGATTGAGCCAGCCAAATGCCAAATAGTTATAGGGCTACCAAAAAGCCCCCACTATAGTGATCAAGCCAAGCGAGTCGTTTAGTGGGGGTAGTTTACATTGTAATATTCCCGTTGAACACGTTTTCGTGTCACACCATTTCCCAAAAATAATGATACAGATCCAAACCCAGGAACCCAAACTAAATCAGACTTTTTTAATTACGAATTACGAATTGATCTCAGTGTATATAACCTTGGCATACCTTTGTTCCTAATGGTGATGTTTGTACCATCTATCCATCCAAACATAATCCAGAGCCAAACCTAAATAATTAACAAGTTGCCCAATGACAGATGACAAAAAAACAAAAATTTCCTTACTTACTTGGTTCTAAATGGACAGCACAGCAAGAAGTAGACGGATGGAGACACTTCCAAGTAGTCAACCGTAAAAATCAAGGTAAGTGGGTGTACGCTGAAATGGTGGCTGCCTGCGATCCTAAAGTTCGTTTCTGGATAAATGCCAAATTATTACAAGATAACTCTCAGTGGCAAGCTGGCTGGCAAACATTACAGGAAATCAAGGAATTAGAAGATAATGTATCTTGATTGCTTCAAATAAATAAACTGAGTAAACTGAGATTCATCTCAAGTAACATACGTCTTTAGGTTACTTGACATCTCGACTAATATTTTGATTTCACATTAATGGGGCAGTTTGAACGGTCGCAAATTTCAGACTCAAGTTTCTGGTTCGACACCGAAAGCTTTTAAGCTTTCTGCCAAGATTTTTGCCCGTTGTTCTGCTTCCACCTGCCGCTGTTCTGCAAAAGCCGCGCGTTCTTCCAATTCTCGGATGCGTTCTTCTGGTGTCAACAATCTTTGTCCTTCCTGGTCATACCAGTACAACCACTCCCGCGCTATACCTTGATAAATTCCTCGTTCTCGCCCAATTCCTAAACCAATTTCTGGTAGCCAAACAGGGTCTGCTGACATTAAATCTGACATTAAAATATATTCCCCATCAACTAAGCGATACACTTCCAAAGGCGACTTTTTCCGCCGTAAGGGATTGTAGACAACGTAGTATAAAATTCCTAATTCTTTGGCATAGAATTGTTGCTTGGTGGTGTATTCTCCTCGATGGATTTGAGAAACAACTTCCAGTACCAAAATTGGCAGTTTTTTTTCTTCCCACAATACATAACTCAAGCGTAAGTCTAATCCTTGGGAGAAGGCTTTGCCTACATCAATAAAACGTTGGACTCCTAAGCTGAGAAACCCATCAGGGGCGATAGCTGGTTTGTCTGGGTGATAATAAATACCCATATTAACGCCAAAGAACCAATCCCAGCGATCGCACCAAGCTAAAGCCAGTATTGTTTTCAGCAAGCCCGGAATTGAATTTTGTAGTTCATTATCCACAGGAATATCATCACAGTCGGGTAGTTCTTCGGAAGATGGCAAACAGTGCAGCGGATTGTAGTTTAACATGAGTTATTTTGCTACATCTGATTTTAATTTCTAGATAATCAATTGATATGCGTTCGCATAGTAACAATCTAAAAGTATTTTGAGCGATCGCTGTCTTTTCTTCAGTAGTCAAACATAAATAAGTATAATTTTTCTGTATACGTAAATTTATGATACTGGGGATTGGAAAATGACCAATGACCAAAAAGGGCAGGTACAAAACCCGCCCTAAAAATAATATTAATTGAAATTAGTGACCTATCTAATTAGCAATTTCCGGCGCACTCAAAGAAATTTTTGGCGCTTCTGGTTTTTGTTGTGCTAATGTCGGCACGGAATTACGCAATCTTGCTGTCAATTGTACAGTTGTGGAGTCGTACATCTGAGTTAGCAATTTCGGATAGAAACCAATACCAATAATTGGCACTAATAAACAGGCAATGATAAATACTTCACGGGGTTCAGCATCTATCAAAGCTTGGTGAGAAACCAATTCTTCATTTTCTTGTCCGTAGAAAATTTCTCGTAACATCGACAGCAGATAAATTGGAGTTAAAATCACCCCAACTGCCATCAAGAAAACCACAATAACTTTGAAGGTAGAGCTATAAGCATCACTAGTAGCAAAGCCCACAAATATCATTAATTCTGCTACGAAACCGCTCATTCCTGGCAATGCCAAAGATGCCATTGAACAGGTAGTGAACATGGCAAAAATTTTCTGCATTCTCTTACCGACACCGCCCATTTCATCCAACATCAGGGTGTGTGTCCGGTCATAAGTTGCGCCAACCAGAAAGAACAAACTCGCCCCAATTAACCCGTGGGAAACCATTTGCAATACTGCTCCACTCAATCCCAAATCGGTAAAGGAAGCAATCCCAATGGTAACAAAACCCATGTGAGAAATTGAGGAGTAGGCAATTTTTCGCTTTAGGTTGCGCTGGGCAAAGGATGTCAGGGCAGCGTAGATGATATTTACTACCCCCAGAACTACTAACACTGGTGCAAAATAAGCGTGGGCGTCAGGTAGCATTTGGGCATTCATCCGAATCAGAGCGTAACCGCCCATTTTGAGGAGAATACCTGCTAGTAGCATGTGTACAGGGGCTGTAGCTTCACCGTGGGCATCCGGTAGCCAGGTGTGCAAAGGAATAATTGGCAACTTGACAGCGTAGGCAATTAGGAAGCCACCGTAAATTAAAAGTTGGAAATTGAGGGCGTAGTCTTTTAAGCCAAGCGATCGCATGTCAAATGTGACTGTATCGCCATAAAAGGCCATTGTCAAAGCACCAACCAAAATAAACAGCGAACCGCCAGCAGTGTACAAAATAAACTTGGTCGCTGCATATTGTCGCTTTTTGCCTCCCCAAATTGCCAGCAGCAGGTAAACCGGAATCAATTCCAGTTCCCACACCAGGAAAAACAGCAGCATATCCTGGACGGCGAAGACGGCAATTTGACCGCCATACATCGCCAACAGCAAAAAATAAAATAGCTTGGGCTTGAAGGTCACAGGCCAAGCTGCTAGAGTCGCGAGGGTAGTAATGAATCCAGTCAAAATAATTAGAGGCATGGACAAGCCATCAGCCCCTACTGACCAATTCAAATCGAGTTGCGGTACCCAGGGGTAACTCTCCACCAACTGCAAATTTGGATTGGAGAAATCGTACCCAGTATAAAAAGCGTAAACAATCAGTGCAAAATCTATCAGCCCAATAATCAGGGAATACCAGCGCACTGTTTTGCCGTCTTTATCTGGGATGATGGGAATCAGTAGTGACGCCGCTATCGGAAACAGAATAATCGTCGTCAGCCAGGGGAAATGAGCTGTATTCATCGCAATTCGTCTGCTATCAAAATCATGTTTGGCAAAAAGTCACTAGTTATTAACTAACAGCTTTTTGGGGATTTGGTCTTGCTCGTTAGGTTGATTTAATTAAATTGCCGATCCCCGATTTTTTGATTGGGAGTCTTTTTTGACTAAAAAAGCAATTTAGTGCAAAAAAGCATGACAGGAGAAATAACCTATGATAACCGCAAAAATTGCCAGTCAGATTTGTTATGTCACCAACATAGATGCAGAAACAACGAATGTACTTGTTCCTATAGAACTTTGGCAATCACAAATGATCAATATTTGGCAGTATTAATAAATACCTAATTGTTACTGATTGTGAGAAATTATTCTTGAATATTTGCATACTACATTTTGAAGTGTACAATATGGGCATGAAAATCCGGTCTAGCGGCAAAATTGAGCCGACGCAAAAACAAAGATACAACCCATTTCTTCAAGCTTACTGATTAAGTCTCTTCATTTCATACAGCGGTTTTCAATTGAGTAGACTACAAAATGTATAAACTAGAAGAGTAATAAAAATACTCACAGTAATGCCTGCTGCCTACTCAAATGATCTACGCCAACGGGTAATTGATGCTTATACAGCCAAGGAAGGGTCACTTCGACAACTTGCAGACCGCTTTCAAGTAAGCTTATCGTTTGTCCAACGGTTAATTCGTCGCTACCGAAATATAGGACAAGTGACTCCAAAACCTCATGCAGGTGGAGCGATCGCTAAAATCACAGTCGAGAATTTATTAACAGT
>NZ_SZNH01000055.1 GCF_005869855.1 Nostoc sp. PA-18-2419
TTATGGATTGGAGTTATGGATTGGAGCAATTGTGGTGATGGATAATTTATCAGTACATACTGCTGCGGTGATTCAAGACTCAATTGAAGCAGTTGGCGCACGTCTTGTCTTTTTACCTCCTTACTCACCTGACTTATCTCCAATTGAATTATGCTGGTCAAAACTGAAGCACTGTTTGCGAGCAGCAAAAGTTACAACACATGAGGCACTAAATCAACTTTTAACTCAGATTGTGAATCAGCAAATTTCCTCTGATGATGCTTGGGGTTGGTTTGCCCACTGTGGTCTATTCATTTGAAAACTGCTGTAAATCAGCAGCAGCAACTGCAACATGACAGTTAGAATCGACTTGATTCCAGAGCGTTGTCGGTGGGTGATACACGGCATATCCCATACTGTAGGTGCTGATTTTGGTAAACTTGGATGCAATCACCTCCAGCATATCCACAATCTCTTGCTGGCTGTAAGAGTTCCACTGCGGGGTTGTAGCATTTGGAGGTGTTCCTCTCCAGTGACCAACGTAAGGTTCAAAGGCAACACCGAGAAATTGAGACATAATAGTACCTTCAATTAAAAAAATTGGGCGGAGTCTTGGATGGGGAGTGAAGTTCAAAGCAACTTGATGAGCAAAGCTCTGTGAGTATCGGCATACGCATTATGTATCCCAGCAGAACCCGCCTAAGGAGTGAATGGCTCCTCCTCAATTGCTCGACACGAATCGGCTTTACAAATCATGCAGTTTACTCAGTCGCTCGGCAAGCTGTTTGAGTAGAGTTGGATCGGCTGTAGAAGCCAGATTGTTCAGCTGATATGGGTCTTTTTTGATGTTGTACAGTTCCTTCGCGCCATTTTTATATTCCACATAGGTATAATCTTGTGTCCGGATAGCCTCGTAATTAGAGAAATTCGGTATCTGACCTTTTTTTTGGAGCGATTTAAACTCTGATAGATCCTCAAGCTCTAACTGATCCTCAAGCTCTGACTGTTCCTTAAGCTCCGACTGATTTGGAAACTCTACGCGATCCGGGCACTCTTTGTTATCCCGAAGTTCTAACTGATTCTGAAAACGCTCTGTCTGATTCTCAAGTGCAAGTTGCCGTTTGCGATCTTCTTTGTGTTCTATCAAAAATGCAGAGCGCCACTTAGGGAGTTCTAGTGTCGTACCCTTTAACAAAGGTAAAAACGAGCGTCCATCAACAAAACCGGGTGGTTTAACTCCAGCCATATCGACAAAGGTTGGGAACTGGATCTCTGTTGATTGTGTAAGTGTCCATGTCATCCACTAGAACGAAAACGATATTGGGTTTACTTGTCTGGGCCAAAGCTTTTTGTGTTGCTGATATTAGCACATTGACTACCAAAACACCGAGCATTATTAGAACAAAGAACTTTGTTCTAAAACTGGATGTTTTCATCAAACTACCTCTTAATTTACAAGACTAAAAAACTTTTTCCCCGAGAAAATTGCCTGCCGGATTGTAGTGACAAACAAGGAAATCGTTGCCATGTCCGCTTGCTAAACCACATCCAACTTTTCTTGTTTTTCTCCAAACAACTTGAGTATAATGACCCACATCCTCCCAACGTCCAGTAGTAGAAACATCGGGAAAAATACCATTTTTGAAATGCTTCTTTTCATGACCCCACAAATCTATTAGCTGAGTTACAGAATAGGCGCCTACTGTACCACTTGCTAAGTTTTCTCCAGCGCTACCATGTTCTAATTTTCCTATTGCCGCCAAATGATTTGCCCACTTTTGAGCGCTTGCTGCTAAATTTTCTGACCATTCCAGTGGTGGAACATCTACTTTGGTTCTGTACTTATTGTGTGCTGCTAAAATTGCTTTAATTTTCATAGCCTACATTTCCTAAAAGTTTAATAAAAATTAATTGTTGTTCTCAGTTTAAATACAGCCTAAGCTACATTTAAACTCGTTATATCACTGTGATTACCGACATTGAAGTTGGTTATGGCATAAAGACTTCCACCTGATTAAACAGAAACTAGATATCTTAATCCCAATTTATAATTACCTCTAATTCTTGAGGATTTGGATGTTCAATTAGAGTGCTTTGCTCGCACACATCATCAAATGGGAATCCATAAGCTTTGTTATCTATGCTATGATGATGCCAGAATTCAGCATAGAAATTAGCTGGAGCATCTTTATAGAATTCCGAGGGCTTACACTTATTTGCTGGATTCTTGACTATGTGCCTGTTAAACATGGCGCTAACTTGAGCTTGAATTGCCTTTTGAATTTCATCACCTTCGGCAAAGTTTCCATCACATTGAAAGACTTCCCAAGATTTTGGATAGTGTATTTTATACTTTCCATTAAGTGAATCTGCTTTGGTAAAAATGAAAACGTTATCTTCTACTTTTCCGATAAATGTTCCCTGTGGTATTTTCAGTTCAAGTTTATTTGTCTTGTAATGCTGCCAGACATCGTGAATGTAATCATCGAAGTATTTTGCCTGACTACCACCTTTATCAAAATCTCCTTTAAATGGCGATACTATTCTGTAGGGTTTCTGAACCAAAGATTTAAATGGGGCTGGGACATTACTAGCATATTTATCGAATAAAGCACTCCTTGATTCAGTTATACCAACTTTTTTTGAACCATTAGGACCACTTGATTTCATCACTATTGGAAATCCAAATTGGTCTACTTGAGTAGTATTACCGTGGAAGCCTGCATCATCAAAGGTAAACTCTATCCAATCAAAGTAAACGTCTACATTGGGGTCAGATGGATTAGCCGTATTCGGTTGAACAATAGTGTTATTGTCAGTGATTTTTAAGTATATCGGTGAACCGAGACTAATATAAACCCTACCTGAACGAATATGCGGAACTTTTATTTCAGAAACCTCTTTAAGAGTGTGTAAATAATTAGAATAATTTTGCCCATTTTTAGTTAGATGATCTTGTTCATTATTATCCCTAACATCACATGGAACTAAGTGACCGTTTTGATTAAGGTGACAAGTTTGGTTCGATTCATTTAAACCAGTAATTACAAAGTGAATTTCTCTGAAGGAAATTTGTGATTCGTATTGTTGGTAAATGAAAATTTCATTATGTTCTTCCTGGAAATTTGAGTTTTGTAGAATATTTTGAATTGAAAATACACTTACCAAGGTGTACTAAAATCCTCAGTATAGGGCGTATTTTTCCTGAGACGTTATGACACTGAGATAAGCAGAAATCATTGATATTACTGGTTATGGGGTGTTCGGTATCAGGTGTAGGGAATGAAGAAATAACCTCTGTTTCATCTGTTAGAGATGAATGTTGATTAACATTACACCTGTTGCGCTACCCCCAACAGCCTGCCCAGACGAGGTTTCACATCAGTGCTTAGTACTATTCGTCCTGAGGCGCATCCTTGAATGCATACCCAATGCTAATTTCACGATAATTGAGGCTAAGAATATTTCGACGATGTCCCTTATTGTCAGGCGTTTCCTTAGTGCCTTACGCCTGAAAATTTCCGCTTAAGGATGCCTTTACTTAACTTTAGTTTGCCCATTGAATAAACCCCCTTGTGTTTACTCCATGTCTGGAGAATCGATTTTTTGCATCGTGGTACATATGAGCTTGTACAATGCTAGGAACTATAGCAGGTTTAATGTGTGCGTAATCCTCCCAAGATACTCCCTGGCTTGTTTGGAAGTCGTTTTCAGTCTCCGTTCCAGAGGTGTATAGTTGTGGAGAAAGATAGTCTATATTCTCGTTCGTAAAGAAGGTTTTCATCATCGTGTGTGCATCAGGAATTCTGTAAGGGGCTGAGTGGCTAGTCGTAACCAAAACTTTTAAATTTTTATTTTTGGCAGCAGCAAAAGCGTGTTCAAAATGTGAGGTTAGGTGAGCTTCGCCCTGTTCGATGTCAAAAGCAATACCCCTATAATCGGAGAATTTGCCATTTTTAATGTGAGTGATAATGGAATGAAGAATTTCCTGGGTGAAGGAACCATTACCATCAGAATCTCCTCCACCTAAGGAAATGTATTTATGACCCACCAACCTATTTTTGATTTTGGCACTATCTGATAAAGCCTGATCTGGTTTAGCCCATCCACTAAAAGCAATGCCTAATGTTGAGTGGTCAAAAGGGTGACTCGGAGAGTACGTTTTATCCCAGTAACCTTTAATCAAATTCATCCCTTCTATAGTTTCAATAGAATTCATAACTTAATTTTCCTCTTTGTAAATTCACAGGAACTTAATTGCTAGGAGTTGGAGGGTATGCGTGAACTTAAATACCATTTCATCGACAAGCTGATGCCTTGCGATCATCCGCGAGATTGGAATCATCTCGGTGTCTGGCGGGATCTGTGGAATGAAGTCTTAGGGGAGTTGTTGTGACATTACTGATAATTTACGACACCACCGCTTATCTAGTAACAAGGGTGACCCACTTAGCTAATTCGGAATCTGATGCAGCATCAACTGTGATATTGTCTGGCACAGCTACCTTAATCGTCGTGTAATAGGGTCGTCTGTGATTCCCTTGGAAATTTCCATTGGCTTTGACAGGGTGATCGTCAGGCGCATATCCAGCAAAGTAAAGGTGCCAAGTGCCCTGTCCGCCCTGTCTGTGTGCCATGTCATTTTTGTCTTCAACAATGGAAGGAACTCCAGGCGCAATCACCTGTTCAGCAACATAATTAGGCCAATTAGGTTTTTGCGACTGGAGAAGGTATTTGACTTCAGGTTTTGTGTTGCCCCAGACGCCAGAAGGATCGGGTGCGAGTACTTTCCGGTAAAAGGAGCCAGATCGAGGCACAAACGTGTCAGACCAGGCAATCCCTAGCTTGTAGTTTGTTTTGTTATAGGCACCGGTCGAGTATGCCATAGCGTACTTACCATTGATCTTTATAATATTGCCAGTTTCCACAAGCTTGAAGTCTGCTCCATTCTCAAAGTACAGCTCTGAATTCAGCGAATTAGCACCCATGTTAGGCATCAGTAGCGTGACAGGCGGTTTGTTCGCGAGTTCGGTGGGTGACTGCATCAACTGGGCTACGATGCCGTCACGAGCTGGTTTCGTCGGCGGGGAAAGCCGTTTGCTATAAATCAGATACAGTTTGCCGTCATCCTCGAAATACTTACCGTTGTAGTTGGCATCTTGATTTGTCGTGAACGATCCGACCAGCAGCTTGTCAGCTTTCCACGTAGTCGGGACAGGCAGCGAGTTATCGGTCGGCATAGCATGTGCAATCACAGTCCAAGACTGATCCTGCTTGGCATTGGCGTCCGTGTTAGCCGCTTGAGACTCCACTTTCAACGCTAGAACCATATCCCATTCACCGCGTCGGTTCTGATAAGGATGGATAGCCGCAATGGATGCGATTTTTGTATTTGCCTCATGCGCTTGCTGCTGTAGAAGGTCTTTCGCTACCTCAATCTTCCTCTTCTGAAAACACTCTGGGCGGATTGCTCCTGAGCTGCTCAGTAGATTCTGAGTCGTCCCTGAAAATGTTAGAGGCACAGAGTCCTGTATCTTGGGTGCGAAGTGAATAGGGTATGGATCTGAAAAGTAGCCTTCGTGCATAACAACGTTGACTTTCGTCATCGGCTCGATCGCAATCCGTGGCAAGTCTATATTCATCATTTTCTCCTGTTGTTGTTGAGAACTCCTAAAGAGAGTGTACTTATTTGCTGATTGCGCTAGTTTTGTTGCTCAGTCACAGTTATGGTGGGGAACTAGTTCTGATGGGCGTGACGACGAATCAATGCATTGGATGGTAAATTAGGATTGAGCAGCTTCTCGGCACTGGCAGCACCCACAACGGGTAAGGCAGCTGCATCAATCAGGCCCAGTTGAACTAGCACAGACGCTTGATCCCAATAAATGTGTTCGTGTGCCACCTTTTTGTCTCTAAACCGCACGATCGCAACAAATGGAACTTCAACCTGCTTACCTGTTGGGGCTACACCCGGTAACATCCAATCCATCCAAACCGTGTGGGTGAACTTAAACACAAATTCGTCTACTAGCTGCTCGGTGTCGATCGTGCGGGAGACAGGGATGATTTCTGTGTCGGGTGGCGTCTTCGGAATGAAATGCTTGGCATAAAACTCGCGCACCTCGTCTAATCCAACGCCTCCAGTCATCACCGGAATATCGTTTACGTAGGCATCGGGAACCATTGTGGCAATGGCTGCTTCAGCATCATGCTTGACAAACTCGCTTGCCATGTGTTCTTCCCAAAGCGCTTGTAAAGCCTCCTGTGCAGGAGTCAGTCTTGTTTGTGTTGAGTTAGCTTCGAGGCTCATGATTAACTCCTTAAAATGCTAAGAATGTTGACAAAAAAATCAAGATGCGTTTGCCTTGGTACAGGTACCCTGTCCTCTGATTCTTAATTGGTAACTGTGAGATGAATTTATTCACTGTGGAAAATCAGAAGTTTTTAGTTGAGCCTTCTGATTCTTAATTGGTAGCTGTGAAATGAGTTTATTCACTGTGGAAAATCAGAAGTTTTTAGTTGAGCCTTCTGATTTTTATCCCTTTTTTGTTACTACAAAGTATAATCGTAAGGATTCAGGTCTAATATTGCGGAAGTAAAGAAGGGCGAGACAGATAATTATTCGAGTCAGCCAGTAGAGCTTGTGTAAAAAATGAATCACAGACCTACTTTGACGGTGACAAGTTCGCACTACCGTCAACAAATTAGCAGTATGACAAAACAGCTCCATTGAATGGAAACCACCACTAACTTTGCGTTTTGTCACAGCCAAACGAAGTGAGCGTTCGGCCTGATTGTTATTGTGAAGAACTTCAGGATAATCAAGGAAATACCACCATTGGCTTGAACCTATCCCACTAATAAAACTCTTTGAATCCAGAGATGGGTGTTGCTGAATAAAAGGATGATTTCATTTATGTAGGTATAATTTGATATTTTAATAGTAAAGTAATAGTTTAATTGAGTACTTCAGCATTTGTTCGAACTTAGAATAGCATAAGGTTTTTCGGTGAAGGCGTGCAAGATAATGACGCAATCGTGTGTTTTCATTTTCCACACGTGTCATATATGTTTTACTAATAATTTGGTCTCCATCAGGGATAAAACGAGTGCTTAGCAAAGAAGTCGCGTCAATCCTGAGTAAAAGAATAAATATCCTACTTTACAGCAAAATTTTCCATTGAAATGGGGTATGGAGGCACTTAAACTTAATGCTTTAGAGCATATAAATTTGTTGAACTAATCGATAGTCCATAGTTGTCTTGTTCTGTAACTAGTTAGGTTGTTCCCGTTGCATATACATTCGGTTATTTCGCAACAACTCTATGTTTAAAGAAGTGCTGGACGTTGTACGTAGCTACATAAAAACTTTCTGCCGTTCTCTACCATTTTTGTGGACAGCAGCATCAAGAGAAACAATCTTTATGGTCGTTGGTGTGTTGTTGCAGGGAACTGTCCCCGCAATCAGCGTCTGGATTACCAAACAAGTAGTAGATACAGTCGCAACAGCTTTAAACCAAGAGAAAGAAATTAGCTCTGTACTCCTCGCTAGCCTAGTAGCAGCATGGGTTGGGGCTTTACTGCTAGAGGTTCTCCTGCGACCTTGGATGTCAGCAATTCAGGGAAATTTGGGCGAAAAGCTAACGGCTCACATTAACTTGCTTTTGATGCGTAAAGCTGACACTTTTCCCGACCTGAATCGTTTTGAAGACCAAAAGTTTTATGACGAGCTACGGATTCTTCAAGAACAAATAAGCTACCAGCCAATGAATTTCATTGGAAACTTGACTCAAGGAGGCAGCAGTTTGTTCACTTTGGTAACTATGGTAGTACTACTATTCCCACTTGGGTTTTGGATTCCATTTGTAATTATTATTACAACCCTACCCCAAATTTATGTTTCTTTTCAGTATGAAATGATCATTTGGGGAGCCGTGTATGAGAAAAGTCCAGAAGCTCGGCGGATGCAGTACTGCTCGTCTGTCATGCTTACTGATACCTACGCTAAGGAAGTGCGGTTATTTAAACTTGGTTCCTTGTTTATTAGCCGATATGTCAAAGAATTTCAGTCTTTGCATCAAACTATGCGCCACTTGCGGGGGAAACAAGCTTTTTGGGCGGCGCGTTTGTCTGTGATGAGTGCTTTAGGGAATGGCTTTGCCTTTTATTGGGTGGTGCAGCAGGCTTTTAGAGGGGAAATTAGCCCAGGAAGCGTACTTCTTTTCGTGCAATCACTGGCTTACCTACAACAGAATCTCGAACAATGTATTGCTGTCTCCTTAACTACCTTTGAAACTCTGCTCTATATGCAACAGTTTTTTGGTTTCCTTGAAAGTCAACCAATAATGCCTGTATGCATTCCTGGCAAACCAGTGCCTGCTCCCATTCGTTCGGGCATCATTTTTGACAGGGTACACTTTTGCTATCCAGACAATCGGTCTGCTTTGGTAGATGTTTCCTTTACTCTGGAACCTGGTGAAACCGTAGCTTTGGTAGGGGAAAATGGTGCAGGCAAGACGACGCTAGTAAAACTGCTGACGCGGTTATATGACCCTACAGAGGGAGGTATTCTGGTCGATGGTGTGGACTTGAGGGAATTAGACTTGGATGCATGGCGGCAAAATATTGCTGTAGTGTTTCAAGACTTTAGCCGCTATGCACTCACGTTGGGAGAGAACATTGCTTTGGGAGACATTGCCGCACTGGATGACTCAGAACGCTTCCGGCGGGCAATTCAAAAAGCTGGTATAGAAGAACTGGTCGAAAAGTTTCCCCAAGCAGAACTTACTCCTCTAGGTAAGCAATTTGGCGGTACAGAACTGTCTGGAGGAGAGTGGCAAAAATTAGCGATCGCCCGCGCTTTCATGCGGGAACAAGCCCAGCTACTTATCCTTGATGAGCCGACAGCTGCCCTTGATCCGCGTAGCGAATATGAGGTCTACCGCCGCTTTGTTGAACTAGCTCAAGGTAAGACTACGCTTTTAATCACCCACCGACTGGCTTCAGTACGTATGGCTGACCGCATTTTGGTTTTGAAGGGTGGGCGGCTGATTGAAGAGGGCACCCACCAGGAACTTTTGCGACGAGGAGGAGAGTATGCCACGCTTTGGAACATGCAAGCTGAGCAATATGGTGTTCAAATAACTTGACGGAACCGTTCGGCACTCAGCAAAGCCGAAAGAATATCCCATTTGATCGAGATATTTTCCATTGAAACTGAGTTTTGTACCCTTTAAATTAATAGTGTAATTAATGACTTCAATTGTAGATATCACTTTTGTTTAGCAAGAACTTTTGACCTCTTGAGAAAATCTTGTGTAACACGATTAATTCATTCCATTAGTAACAGCATAAAAAATTATGAAACGTTGGTTTTGTGGCTTCTCATCAGCAATTGATAATTCTCTAGCAACCCTTCCTAAACCACTTAATGGAGAAATGCTTTGGCAGGGAGCGAATCCTTTTTGGGTATGCGGAAATTGGGGCAAACAGCAAATTATTACAATTGCTGAAGGTCCTGTGCGGCTGGCTATAGTTGGTACTTGCTTAGCACCTTATGAGACTTTAGTTGAGTTGTTCCAGAACGCTATCAGGAATCACGACTACAGCCGACTGATGAGATTGCCTGGTAGCTATAACCTAATTGTGCAAGAAGAGGCTGATACTTATGTCTTTGTAGACGCTGCTGGTCTTAAATCTGTGTTTTATGCCAAATATGATTCTTTTATTGTTTACTCCTCTTTGGGGGTCGCCCTACAGCAATTGACAAAGGCAGAAGTCGATTTGGTGTACCTTGCTACTAGCTTAACGTGGGTTCCGACACCAAGCTTACCAGAGAGGCGCTCTCCATTTTGCAACGTCCAAGCTATTCCCCCTGGTCACTATTTACAAATATCTTCTGGTAAGCCAATGTGTAAGCAATATTGGCATGAACCCCAGAAATACAAAAGCTTATCTGAGGCTGCTGAACAGTTGCGCGAACAGCTACTAACTGCTGTCGAGGGTAGAGTGCGCTTGTACGGTAATGTAACTAGTGACATGAGCGGTGGATTTGATTCAACTAGCTTGGCTTTAATAGCAGCTAAGAGTTTAGAAAAGCGAGGTCAAAAGTTACATACAATCACCATTAAACCTGACTCAAACACTGCATCTGAAGATGTGAAATGCGCGCAACATGCAGCTAGTCTTTACCCAAATATTGTACCTGTGATGATTGAAAATTACGAGTTGCCCGGAGACTACAGTAACTTGGAGTCAATTCCTCTAATAGATACACCAACACCAACTATCCTTAGTCTCGGCATAATTAGTTACGAGCTGGAAATTATCAGGTCGAAAGGCTCCCTACTTCATATGAATGGAGAGGGCGGAGATGCGGTTCTTTCAGCTGCTCATACGTATTTGGTAGACCTATTAAGAAATGCACAGATAGGAAAACTTTTCCAGCACATTTATGGGCGTTCTCGACTCGAACGTTCCTCCCCAATACCTTTAATAAAAAGTGTTATAAAACTAAGTTTGACTTCATATCGTCAAGGGTTACTTCAACAAGTTAAAAACCTTATGGCTGGACAGTTACCGTCCCAGTTGCTTACAAACCTGCCGTGTACAATCGAGAGCATAGGCTGGGATCCTGCGCCAGATGTTGTTAGTTGGTGTACGAAAAACTTAGTAGACTTAGTTGAGGCAGAGTTACAGAGTTGGGTAACAGTAGCAGCACCTTTTGCCGACTCTCCTGGGCAACATCAATCTATATCTGTGATCCAATTGAACGGATTCCACAATAAAACTCTACAGCAAATAGCTGACATTAATGATGTTAATATAGAGTTTCCCTATCTTGATTCGTTGGTGATTGATGCTTGTCTTTCTGCAAGAGTAGAGGAACGGACAACTCCATTTAAATTCAAACCACTCCTCTCTACAGCGCTTCAGCACGATTTGCCGAAAAGTGTTTTTACACGAACTACAAAGGGTGAATACACAGCTAATGATTTTGTTGGTCTCCGACAAAATTTGGCTACGATCAACGAATTATTCCAGACTTCCCTCTTGGCTGACAGGGGTTTGATAGATATTAGAGAATTTCGCGCTGCGATCGAGCAGTTTAATATGGGAATTGTTAATAATGGTTTTTCGGCTTTTACTCAGACGATGGCAACGGAACTCTGGCTAAGAAGCGTGATGGAAACTAGTAACAGTTTCTGGGAATATACCACCTTGGCAAATAGACCACCAGATGGCAAGTTGCAGACAATATTCTAGCGAAGGCAAATAAAAATTAAAGATGCTAAACATCTACAAGCTTGCACTTGGAATCTCTCATAGTTTTTGGTGCTGAGATGAGTGACATATACAACTACCTCAAGTTTATAGTAGCAAAAGGAGAAAAATCAAATGGAAGAATTTCGCGTTCCATCATATGTAACTATAACATTTTTTCAGGATAGTGCTGTATTACTAGATTTAAGAAAAAATGTTTATCATGCTCTAAATGATACTGCCGCAGATTTCTGGAAGCTTTTAACACAAACAGGTTCTTGTGAAGATGCGCTTCAAAAGATGTTGGAATTATATCAAGATTCTCCAGATATTATTAGAAGAGATGTGCAAGATCTTGTTTTTTCTCTTGCTAAAGTTGGACTACTTGAGCCAGTAATAAAGTAGGGTATAAATCTGAATCAATACTCAAAATTCGACTCTGAATGATTATTAGTAAATAGGAAGAAATGGCATGGATGTCGAAACAGCAATAAATCCAATTAATGTAAGCTTAAGTTGGGCAGATCGGTTGAAAGGTCTATTTACTGTATTAATTGCCTATGTAGCTTTACGTCTTTTTTCTCTGGCAAGGATTGGTAAAATCCTCCACGTATTTAAGCGTTTCTGCTCTCGTGAAATAGGCATTGATGAGGCGAATATTGCCTGGGCAGCAGTACGCAAATCCAGTTTTTTCTTTTCAGGAAGAGTAGCTTGCTTAGAATTATCATTGGCGTTTGTACTTTTCGCTCTAACCAAACGTTTATCGGCAACCTGGTGTGTGGGAGTAGCAGCTGACCCATTTCGTGCCCATGCTTGGGTGGAAATTGATGGGAAACCTTTCTGTGAAGTAGATTATTTTGAAAAGGATTTTAGAAGGTTGTTTGCAGTCTAATAAGGGCGCGGTCAAAAGCAGTTGATAGTGCGATCGCCTGATTGACTGACAAATCTTTAAACCCTCATCCCCCAACCCCTTCTCCCACAAGGGGCGAAGAGGAGCCGGAAAACCTGAAGACTCTCAAAGTCCCTCTCCCGTTCTGGGAGAGGGATTTAGAGTGAGGGCAATGAACTTTTGTCAGTCAACCAGCTACCCTTGTGTAGCCGCGATTTTTAATCGCCAGGTATATATATAGCAGTGGACAGGAATCTTAGGACATTTGGGAAAAGCTATCGGAAAGGATAAGCCAACAATCTTCGTCCTAATCAGCTTGGCTACTGCTATATTTGTAAAAGTGAGATGCTCTCTGAACTATTTCCCTAACGTTGAACTATCAATCAATTAGAAAGAAAAAAGAAAATAGGCAAGCAATGCTTGCCTATTTTTTTCTGACATGGCTTTTCACCACGCCCTAACTAGACACTGACAAATTCTAGTCTAGTCACCTCCAATAGAAAAGATTGTTTGGACGGTCCCGACGGTGGCCTCGGCCGGTACTGAGTGTCATTTCAATCGCGTCACCTATTGCAATTAATTGGGGCTTAGAGTATTGTTTGCTAGTCATGGACTTAACCTCCAAAAGTTTCTGTTTTTTGTTGATAGCAGTTTTCAATTGCCTGAAGTAAAGAAAATAGGCAAGCAATGCTTGCCTATTTTTTTCTGACATGGCTTTTCACCACGCCCTAACTAGACACTGACAAATTCTAGTCTAGTTACTTCCAATAGAAAAGAGCGTTTGGACGGTCCCGACGGTGGCCATGATTAAGCCGGAGTGTCATTTCAATCGCGTCACCTATTGCAATTAATTGGGGCTTAGAGTATTGTTTCTTAGTCATGTCTTTGTCCTTCAAAAGATTTGTGTTTGTTTGTAGTTGAATTTATCAACCACACTTTTAATTTAAGAGATTACAAACTCAATTTCAATGGAAAATCTTGCGGTAGAATAGGATATTTCTTTGTTTTGATGAGTAGTTTTGCAACTGATTATGAGCAGTCTGCAAAAATTAATTAGATATAGTTGGACGGTGCTGTAAGCTGTCACTAATTACGCCATTTCTGCCACTCATTGCAAGGTAGTTGTAAAAGTGAGATGCTCTCTGAACTATTTCCCTAACGTTGAACTATCAATCAATTAGAAAGAAAAAAGAAAATAGGCAAGCATTGCTTGCCTATTTTCTTTCTTACATGGCTTTTCACCACGCCCTAACTAGACACTGACAAATTCTAGTCTAGTCAAAAGAACACAAATTAGGGAGCATMTCAAGTTTGCAAATTGATCAAAATGTATTTTTATGCATTTTGGATGTTCCCAACAGATTAAGTTGGTGGTACTTAACTAAAGTTTAGCGCCAATAGAAAAGGCGGGGTGGATTGTCCCGACGGAAGCGTCCGTTGCCATGGAGTGTCATTTTAATCGCGTCACCTATTGCAATTAATTGGGGCTTCGAGTATTGTTTGATAGTCATGGACTTAACCTCCAAAAGATTTACGTTTGTTTGTAAAAGAGAATAGGCAAGCATTGCTTGCCTATTCTCTTTCTTACATGGCTTTTCACCACGCCCTAACTAGACACTGACAAATTCTAGTCTAGTCAAAAGAACACAAATTAGGGAGCATATCAAGTTTGCAAATCGATCAAAATGTATTTTTATGCATTTTGKATGTTCCCAACAAATTAAATTGATGGTATTTAACTAAAGTTTAGCGCCAATAGAAAAGAGCGTTTGGACGGTCCCGACGGTGGCCATGATTAAGCCGGAGTGTCATTTCAATCGCGTTACCTATTGCAATTAATTGGGGCTTCGAGTATTGTTTCTTAGTCATGTCTTTGTCCTTCAAAAGATTTGTGTTTGTTTGTAGTTGAATTTATCAACCACACTATTAATGTAAGAGTTAAGCAACTGAACCTCAATGGAAAATCTTGCGGTAGAATAGGATATTTATTTGTTTTTATGAGTAGTTTCGCAACTGATTATGAGCAGTCTGCAAAAATTAACTAGATATAGTTGGACGGCGCTGTAAGCTGTCACTAATTACGCCATTTCTGCCACTCATTGCAAGGTAGTTGAATAATAACGTGAGTTTGACGATAGTTATTCAAGCCGCAGCTATACGTCCTAAATCCTCTGGAGCAAGATAGGGATGAACAACCAACCCATCTTTGAACCAGATGACGCGATGGGTACAGCGGGCAACCTCTGGCTCATGAGTGACCACAACTACCGTCATACCACTAGCCTTTAACTCACTGAAGATATTGAGGATTTATCGAGTGGTATAAGAGTCTAATGCGCCAGTGGGTTCGTCTGCTAGCAGGAGAACAGGGCGATTGACAATAGCACGGGCGTAGACGCTCTTAGCGGCTTGTCGTTAGACATCGCCACTCGTTGCTGCTGTCCACCCGATAGCTGATTGGGTTTATTGTGCAAGCGTTTTTCCAGTCCCACTCGCATCAACGCCTCAGTTGCCCAATCTCGTCGCTCCTCTTGGGGAATGCTGGCGTATACCATCGGCAGCATCACATTCTCCACAGCAGTCAACTGGGGCAACAGGTGAAACTGCTGAAACACAAAACCCAGTTTTTGGTTACGGATGTGAGCCAAATCTTTGTCATTGAGATGGGCAACATTCATCCCATCTAAATAGTAGCTTCCAGAAGAGGGGCGATCTAAGCAGCCAATGACGTTCATCATCGTAGACTTACCCGAGCCAGAAGCTCCCATAATAGTGCAGTATTCTCCTGCTTCTACAGTCAAGTTGACACCAGCAAGAGCATGAACTGTGGTTTCTCCAGAACCATAAACTTTTGTGATGTTTTCTAAGTGAATGCTCATAGTTATGCACCTCTCAACGCAGCGATAGGATCAAGTCGAGCTGCTTGTCGCGCCGGTGCAACACCGAAGATTAAACCAATGCTGCCGGAAACGCCTGCTGCTAAGATAATTGCCCCCACAGGTACTGTCGGTTTCAAAGGGGTGAGGATACCAATAACGAGTGCACCACTGACGCCAATGCCTGTGCCAATTAAGCCTCCAGCTATTGAGAGGATAATTGCCTCAATCAAGAACTGGGTGAGGATTGCCTGTTGAGTTGCTCCAATTGCCTTCCGTAGTCCAATTTCCTGTGTACGTTCTGTTACAGACACCAACATGATGTTCATGATGCCAATACCACCAACCAGTAGGGAAATACCCGCTATTGATGCCAAGACTAAACTCAAAGCTCCTGTCACCTGACTCACCAAGTCTTGAACTGACTTGTTCGCGGAAACTATAAAGTTTTTCTTGCCATGCCTGCGCGTTAAAATATTGGTGGTTTGGAAAGCTGCTGCTCGGACGCTAGCTTTGTCCTTGGCAGAAAGTTCTAAGTAGTCGATGGGAATACCTAATGGCGATCGCTTTCCTGCTAGCTGAACTGCCATAGTAGTAATGGGGACGTAGGCTATCTCATCAGGATTAGTACCAATAAAAGCGCCTTTGGCTTGCATTACGCCAATAACTTGAAAACTCAAGTTATTCATCTGCACTGATTGACCAAGAGGATTTTCGCTACTAAATAGTTTGCGTGCAACTGCTGATCCCAAAATCGTAACTTGGGTATTTTGCTGTAGCTCAATGGAGTCAAAAAAGCGCCCCTGGCGAACGCGGAGGTTTCGCACATAAAGAATTCCCGATGTTGTGCCTGTCACGTTTACTTTACTGATGCGTTCCTGATGGGATAATTGCAAGTTGGTACTAATCTGCGGTGCGACTTCTCGGACGGCGGGTGCAAGCTTTGCTATTGCCTCAGCATCTGCCAAAACCAATTGTGCAACTTCGGTATTCAATCCCTGCGTATCTTCACCACCAGGAAAGACAGAGAGTTGATTTGGTCCAATGGATTCCAGCTTTTGCTGAGTAAACTGCTGTGCGCCTTGCCCGATTGCAACCATCGCAATCACGGAGGCATTGCCAATTATAATACCGAGCATGGTGAGTGTACTACGGAGTTTGTTGGCAGTCAGCGTTTTAACTGCCATATTTGTACATTCAAGTACGTTCATGGTTTTGGTTTATACGGATTGAAACTAAAATCCAACAGTATCTACGCCCTCAATTTTCTCGTTGCTTGGGGGAGATATAAACACGCGATCGCCCTTTTTCAGACCTTCTAACACTTGAACTTGGTCACCACTGGCTGCGCTCACCTTAATTGGTTGGAAGCGTGTTTTAGTTTTTTCATCAGCAACATACACCCCTGTTTGACCATTAGGCTGAGTCACAACCGCAGCCAGGGGAATAACTAGAGCATTCTTAATTGGCTTACCCAGGAACATGAGTCTCACATTCATCCCTGACTTAAGCTTTGCCTGCCCGGTAGAGAGTGCCACTTTCACTCGAAAGGAGGTAATATTGTTTTCTTGCACAGCCCTAGGTGCAATTAGGCTAACCTGTCCCTTAAAAGTTTCGTTAGAATAAGTGTCTGCTTGAATATTTACAGTCTGACCTGGATTCATTTTAGATATGCTGGCTTCAGGAATTTTGGCTTCAATCTCTAAGCCACTGGAGAGTTCAGCAATGGAAGTGGATGTGGCACCTTCATTGGAAGAGGCTGATGTGGTAGGTGTGACGAAATCTCCCTCTTGAGCAAAGCGGCGGGTGATAATGCCTGCAAAAGGCGCACGAATAACCGTATTGTTGAATTGGCTTTGATAAAAAGCAAGTTGAGCTTTTGCCTGAGCCACTTCGGCTTCTGCTTGAGCAATTTCTTCAGGGCGCAGTCCGTTGTAGGCTTTTTTCAAATTCTCTCCCTGTTCTTTGAGTCGCGCTAGCTCTGCTTCCAAATTTGCCTTAGCTTCCCATTGTTTAGCAATAAACTCTTCAAAGGCGTTCCGGGAGATTGCACCTTCTTGAGCTAGCTTGGAATTGCGTTTGAGTTCTTCTGTTGCACGGTTTAGCCTTGCTTGGGCTGCTGCTACGGTTGCTGAAGCTGTAGCAACTCTGGCTTTTGCCTCAGCAATTTCTTCAAGACGAGTTCCAGAGCGCTTTAGTTCTAAGTCAGCCACAGCTTTTTCCAGTGATGCTAGATACTGATTGACCTGCGCTTGGACTTTCTCCTCACTCATACGGGCAATGATTTGTCCTTTGGTAACGCGATCGCCCTCAATCACATATAGTTTGGCAATGCGTCCAGAATCTTCAGGACTTAGGTTAATTTTTCGCACAGCCTGCACCAGCCCACTGGCTTGGATTTGCACCACCCAATTTTTGGTTTGTACCAATACAGTCTGGTTAATTAGGTCTTGCTGAGAGGAAGTATCTTCGGTCTTCAGGTAAACTAAAGTTGTGATGGTTCCTAAAGCTCCGATGAGCATGATTGCGGGTATCCAGAGATTTAGCTTCTTCACCCGACTCAACGGTAAAATTTGCATTAGTATATTTTATTTAAGAGAATTGAGAAGCGAACCAGTTTAGTTCAATGCCTCAATCGTAGGAGCTTGCCTGTGTTCACCACATGGATCTAAGTTCCCAAAAGCTCTTGTGACCAAAGTACTACAACTAATAGAACCTTGGTACTATACTCTTAGAGTAAATCGCGACCAAAGACTCTGGTAAAGAGAAACTTCCATCGCGTACAGTATCAGGTGAGAACCTTTTGTGAAGCCGCCAACACCGTGAACCGTCTTCTGCAACTTAAAACCCATCCTTTTCGTTTACTGCTCTACTTGGAATGGATTTTGTTGATAATTACAGTTCTGGGTGAGCTACCGTGGGAAAATATTCCCTACCTAGAAACGCTGCTGGGAGAGTCTTCTAATACACCAAAACTGCTGCCGTACTCTTGGCTGCTAAATATATTTTGCATTGTAGGTTTCGGGTTAATGGGGTTGCGGTTGCCACAAGGCACAACCATGAGCAAATGGCTTTACACTGCACTGGAACTAGGACTAATTTGGCTCGTAAATGCCTTGGGAAGCTGGCATATATCTTTTGTGTCTCCTTATCTAATTGTCGTCATCCGCAGTTGCCTAATTTTTAAACCAACGGGACGAGTGTTAGCTACTGGGTTGGTCTTTATCTCTTTCTTGCTATCACTGGTAATTTCGGTAAAAGATATTCCAGCGATTCAACTGGAACTGACACAACCCGAACCTGCAACGCTCAACCAAATCAGGATTTGGTTTATTATTAGTAGTATCAACACGGCATTTTTATTTGGATTGGTGTTGGTGTTCGTTTTAACGCTGGTCAATGCATTAGTAGCAGAACGCCGAAGTCGGCAAAAACTGACACTCGCCCACGACCAGTTACGCCAATATGCCCTACGGACAGAAGACCAGGCGACTTTACAGGAGCGTAACCGAATTGCCCGCGAAATTCATGATTCCTTGGGTCATGCAATGACGGCTCAAAGTATTCAGTTAGAAAATGCGTTGTTATTTTGTCACTCCAACCCAGATAAAACCGAAGCATTTTTGACCGAAGCCAAGCAATTGGCAGCAACAGCTCTCAAAGAGATTCGTCAATCAGTCTCTAGGCTGCGTTCTGATTCATTGCAAGGTAGAACTTTAGAATCAGCCCTTGCTATCCTGATTCAGGACTTTTACAAAAGGACGAACATCACCCTAGACAGCAACATCAGCCTGACTTATCCGCTGACGGCTGAAGTTATGACTGCTGTCTATCGCATTGTTCAAGAAGCCTTAACGAATATCTGCAAACACAGTGATGCAATACAAGTTAGTCTTCAGTTGCAAACGATACATAGACACTTACATCTGCTGATTTCTGATAATGGTAGAGGCTTCAACCCAGAACAAAACACAACGGGTTTTGGACTTCAGGGAATGCAAGAAAGAACGATAGCTCTGGGAGGTCATTTCAAGCTAGCAAGTGAAATAGGAAAGGGTTGCCGTGTCACTGTTGATATTCCACTTGTAAAATTTCTGCCATGATTCGCTTGTTGCTAGTAGACGACCAAATTATCATTCGCCAAGGACTCAAGAGCTTGCTGGAGTCTAAGCCAGACTTACAGGTGATTGGAGATGCCGAAAATGGTCAACTGGCACTGGATCTGCTTGAGTCCCTACAGGGAACACCGCTACAACCGGATGTGGTGTTGCTGGATGTGCGAATGCCCGTGATGGATGGTGTCGCAGCGACCCAGCGAATTTGCCAACGCTTTCCGGAAACACAGGTTCTGATTTTGACCACCTTTGATGACGATGAATATGTTTCGCAGGCAATGCGCTTTGGGGCAAAGGGGTACTTAGTCAAAGATACTCCGTCAGAGGACTTAGCGATGGCTATTCGGGCAGTTTACCAAGGTTACACTTATCTTGGACCCGGACTGTTTGAAAAAGCACTTCCACACCAAAGCACCGCTGCTCCCGTTAAGCCAGCCATTCCTCCTGAATTAGCGCATCTGTCGCCTAGGGAGTGGGAGGTATTGCGGTTAATTGCTTCTGGAGCGAGCAATCGTGAAATTGCACAGGCACTTTACATCTCAGAAAGAACTGTAAAAAATCATGTTACCAGTATTTTGAGTAGGTTAGGTTTACGCGATCGCACCCAAGCAGCGCTTTTTGCCAGTTCGCTCCTTCCCCTGCCGGATGCTTAGCGGGACTTTATAACCCACATTCCGCAGGTAAGCGAGGAGATTGATGGTATTTTTTATTCATGACACCAACAGTATCAGAAATAAGAGTACAAGTATTGACCACTGTGGGATAGTGGCAGGGATTATTGACCAAATGTGTAAGGCAAGAGTAAATCAACTTTTTTACCCTTAGTTCAAGACAACGAGTTTCTCCCACCAATTAGTCGATGGATTACATTTGGCGGACTATTTATTGTGTTTGCCTTGGCGTTATCTGTTCCTGTGGCTGCGATCGCTAAATATAAAGTTACGGTCAAAGGGCAAGCGGTTATCCGTCCTGGGGGTGAATTGCCAATTGTGCAGGCGGCGATAGAAGGACAGGTAATGCAGATTTACGTCAAAGGAAATCAAAGACTGCGAAAAGGAGACATAATTGCTACTATTGATGAGTCTCGATTGCAAACCAAAAAAAACCAGCTGCAAACTAATATTCAACAAGCTAGGTTACAACTAATTCAAACCGTTCCCGAAATAAATGCAATCGATAGTCAAATTTGAGTCGAAGCGATCACACCAATCGGACTATCGCCTCCGCTAAAGCTGAATTGCAGGGACGCGATCGTGATTATCAAGACAAAAAAATTACCACTATTACTGAACTTCAAGAAGCATCAGCCAATGTGAAAATGGCCCAAGAAGAATTATATTCAGGGCAAGCACAGTTACAATCAGCATTAGCTAATTTCCACGCAACTGAGGCGGCTTTAGGAGCAGCAACGTCAAAGGAGAACCGATATGAAAGTGTAGCTAAACAAGGGGCATTATCCCGCGACCAACTAGAAGAAGTCCAGCTGGCTGTGAAACAGCAACAACAAGCTGTACAGGCGCAAAAAGCCACTTATAAAGCCCAAGAAAAAACAAATGAGCGGCTAAAACAAGCTGTTTTCGGGGCAATTGCTAAACGCGATCGCACTCAAGCAGCCCTCAACCCAAGCAATACAGGGTAGCAATGCTAAATGAAAAATTTAGCGGTCTATAATTTAGTGGTGCGTTCAGAGCCAACACTAATTGCATTACGAATTACGAATTATGTTGACGGCGTTGAATCAACACTACAACGACACCGCTTGCAACCACAGCAAAGGCAGAAGGAATAAATGGCAACCATAACCCTTGTTTTAAAACAGCGATGCTTCCAAAAGGAGCTGCCCAAAGAGCGATCGCACAAACTCCATATAAAATGATAACTGTCACAAACATGGCGCATCCCTGATTAAGTAGCGAATGACGCACGCACCAAACAATTAGACCAG
Source organism: Nostoc sp. PA-18-2419 (assembly GCF_005869855.1). Taxonomy (GTDB): domain Bacteria; phylum Cyanobacteriota; class Cyanobacteriia; order Cyanobacteriales; family Nostocaceae; genus Nostoc. The sequence continues at coordinate 21,067 of NZ_SZNH01000055.1, forward strand.
ACACGCTCGACCATCCCCATATCCAGAGAATATCCCCCCAGAAAGGTAAAACCCCAAGAATTAGACGTTTGTCTAAAACTGCACTCACAATTTGGCTGACCATTTGCGCTTGGATAAATATGCCTGGTATTTCCTGGTAAGGTTGCTGTGCAGCAGAGTAGGGAGTTGACCAAGTATCGCTGATACTGTTAGCTGTCACTCCGATGAGAACTACCCGATCTTTGAGCGAATCAAAGTTAACTTTATCGCTCAATACATCTGACAAAGAAACTCTTTGGTAATCTGCATTACGGTAATTAACAAGTATTTGAAATCCGCCTAAATCAACTTTTTGTTGATAGCCACCACTCCGACCAGGCTTTAAGCGTTCAAATACTTTAGAACCAAACTGTATATAATCTTCACTCAAATTGGGTTGAATATTTTCGTCAGATAAATAACGAGCAGCTAATTGCAACGAGAGAGAGTAAGGCGTTGTACAAGCAGACGCAGGCTCTTGTGCCATCATCATAATTTGGCGACGAACGATACCATCTGAGTCTTGAATTGCATCAGTAAAACCCTGACGTTCTACAGGAACTTCAAGAGGTGGTTTAACACCTTCAGGGTCGTATTTACGATCTCTGCCTTTACAGACAATTACCACATTTTCTTTGCTCAGTTCAGTAGCGAGTTGTATCGGCTTTGATTCATTTGGAGGGTCAGCAAAATCTCTATAAATATCCAGTCCAATGACTCGCGGTTGATACTTTTGTAATTTGTGGAGTAATTGAGCTAACGTATTATCGGAAATAGATTTCACTCCTATAGTCGTCTCTTGTCGGGATTGAATATCTTTTTCAGTAACTTCAACAACGAGCAATCTTGGATCTAAATCTTCCTTTGGTCGCAGGACGAAGATTTGGTCAAAAGTTTGCAGTTCAACGTTCTCAAAAACCCCTAAGTATCTCAGACTAATCGTTGAAAGAGTCACAATAGCAGTACTCAGCAGTACAGTCCAAAGTTTGCGCTTTCGAGTCGCAATTGTGCTTTTAGTCTTGGCGATTGAAATTCTGCTGCGAGTCTCGGTGTCACCACAACGACTGTGCAGTTCTTGCCAAGTTATCGGAACAGTTGTGGGATTTTGGCAGATGACTGGCAACCAACTAGCACAAGGGAAATTATTCTCTAACCCCTGAAGTCTTTCCCGCGCTTCTCGCACAGCCAGATAAAATGGTTTATTAAGAGTAAAAGCGACAAGAAAGTTTTTCAAAAACTCCTGTGCGACTAAATCTGACACCTCTTCCCGCATCACAATCATTTGGGGAATGTTCAAATCAGCCAAATTTCGTGCCAAACCAATGCCATCACAGGAGTTGAAAATTGCTAGTTTTAAACCGCGTGTAATTGCTGTCTTCAGTGCATTTTTAAATTGGGAAATTGTTAGACTTTCGCTTTGATTAATGTAAATTTTCCCTATCTCTCCATCTGCAATACTAGCACTGTGTCCGGCAAAAAATAGAATATCCCAATTCTGATTCCACAATTGCTCATCAAGTTCTTTTCGTGTAGGTTCGACAAGAAACGTAGTTTGAGTATCAGTTAAACCTTGCAACCAAGAACGGTCTTTATCAATATCAATACCAAAACTATTACCGAGAATTGCTAGAATCTTGACTTGAAGTGTGGTACATTTTTGCACAACTTGAGGAGATGCATACTCATGATTGCTTAAAGCTAATTCTGCTTTCGGGTAATCCTCAAAAAAATCCCACAGATGCCAAGGTAACCGATGTAGTAAAGCTAGATTTGTCTCAAAAATAACTCGAATTTCATCATCTCGACTGAGTAGAGTTCTTAACTGCCGTTCAATATTTTGGAAGGATTCAGATTTTAACCAAGTGTTGATATGTGTTTGTAACTGATGACATACTTCATCAAAATCATTCACAGAAATATTGGTAATATCTTGTAAATGTACTTTTATACGTTGATTGCTACCTAAACGCTGATGGATAGCTTCATAGAGTAATTTCCATCTTTTGTAGAGTTCGGAAAGTTCTGGTATTGCTGGTAAACTCCCTGTTATTTTAAATAATTGCTTATTGTGCCAAAGTTGAGCCATGACAATAGGAAATCCTTGATTTAAGTCTCCTCCCAATAAGCTGAAGATAACTAGCTTACTCATTTGTTGTTTATTTGTCATTTTGTCCTACCCTTCGGGAAGCCACCCTCTGGGCGTCTATATTGTTTGTGCTTATCTAATGACCAGGGCGGCTGCATCATGTCAATAAAACTGTTATATTCTCAATAAATTTCAAAAGAATCTCATTAATCCCTGCTTCTTGATAAAGATTTTAGCGATTGCATCGAGGTTTAGAAAATAAATCAAGTGATAAATGCTGATTTTTTTGTTGATTCTTAACCTCAGTGGCAAATAAGTATAATTTGGATGCGTTCACCCTGATCTAATGACTAATGACTAACGATTAAATAACAAAATTTTCTATTACCTGGTGATTATCAAAAGTAATTTGGATGCTAAAACGTTCTCCTACTTCTCCATCAAAACGTTTCAATTGTATGTAGTTATCTTGTTCTCTTGCTTGCACTTCCTGAATGATTTCCTCTGACTCTAAAAGCAAAGCTAACTTGATATTAACAGGTAGATATTCTCCATTGGCAGGATGTAGTTGCACGCGAATACTAATTTGTTGGCTATCCTCTAATATGAAGGCAACTAACAGCACCACTTTTTGAGACTCTATTTCCATTCCCAAGTCAATCAGCTTGGCTCGTTTGATACTACCAGCATTTAATCCAAAGCTACTCCTAAAATTAAAAGCTATACTGTTGGAATTGAAAAGCGAAAATATTTCTATTGCTTCCCAAGTATTATCGTATATACCTTCTAGCCAACGACTCAGATTCACTTGCACTTGGGAAGATTGTGGCTGCTGCCGTTGTTGGTACAAGCGCTGCCGCCACTGCTCATTTTCTAGTAGCGATCCCCAAGTCATAAATGGTACTGCCAATCTAGAGAAACGAAAAGAGGCATTGCCTAACCGTTGGACAAGATTTTCTGCTTGCTCGATAGATAATTGTAGTAATGGAGCTATAGCCGCTTTTAGCTCTTCTCCTCTGCAAAATTGGTAGCTCAAAGAGAAAGCATTGAGGTCTCTTGTTAAATGCCGTGCATCTATACAATAAGTCCTATCCACTGAGTCATATTGAGCCAGAGATTTTAGTTCTTTATGGGTTGTGTAACCCCAAATTCGTATCCACTCGCCATCCGGTTTGACTTGCACTGCTAAATAGTAGTCTGCTGCCCAACTAGGAATATCTACCCATTCCTGAGAGATTTCTAACTCGCTATCATCAATTGCTTCACTGGGGATCAACACGACTCGCCTCCCCTCTAACAAAATTGCTGTACCATTGACAAATTCCCAAAACGCTGGAGTACCAGGAAAACTGTACCAAACACTTGCTCTTGGAAAATCTTCCGTTGAAATCCAATCCAAGAAAGCATTGAGACAAATTTGATTTATGTAAGCGCACCAGCGACTACTAGGTTGAGCATAAACCTGGCTTTGCTGCCAGGATTGCATCTGAATTGTTGGTGATATTTCTAACAACCATTCTCTTGGATCTGCAAATGCACAAGTCATTTTTACTACCTTAAACTATGGTTTTATGTTGTACCACCATACTGGTTTCTCAATAATTCTTCTAAAGCAAGACTCATATCTTTAATTTGGTTGGAATTCACAGAAATATTCAAATCTTGGCTCCACTTAAGGAGTGCTGCAAGTATTGATTCTCTACCTTTAACCAGTCTGCGAGACACTGTAGGCTGACTCATCTGTAACTGTTGCACGATCTGCTGCTGAGTCAATCCCTGTTCATAGTAAAGCTTAAGTACTTCTTGGGATTGTACATCTAGGCTCTGTAAAGCTTCTAACAATACACCAGACATCTGAGATATTTGGTTTTGTCGATTTTGGACATCTTCTTCGGCTATCATATCAGCCATTGGTGAGTCAGGAGATGGGTCTGGCAAATCAAATGTTATCGTCGTGTCATCATTTTGCTTGAAAGCATTTAGAGATTTCACAGATGGAAATAGATAAGCACGCACATAGAGAGCTGTTTGCATTAACCACTGTTCAATTGTCTGGGCGTTGCGTGCGAGAGTAGGTTGAGTAATTTGGCTTTGGCGTTGGTGGTTGTAGAGGTTGGCAATAGCTTCCCAAAGTTGGCGATTCGGTTCTGGTAACTGACTGGTACTTCCCGGTTGGTTTTGGGTGTACAATTCTTTGAAACAAGTCCAAGCTAAACAATATTGAGCAACTGCGCTTTGTGATAATCCAGCTTCACTAACAGCTTCACTAAGCAACTTTTTGCTCACTTTGCGTAACAATGCCCAATTGGTGCAAATATCAGCTTCTTTGCGTTGACGTAAAATATCTCTCAGCCGACTGGGCATTGCCATGATGGTGTAAGCTTTTAAGCTAGAAGATTTTTCTGGGTTGAAGTCTTTAAGAATTGTTTCAACTTCTGCAAGCGCCATTTGAAAGTAATCTGCTAGAGTGTATTGGCTAAGAGTAAATTTAGCAACTGTTTTTGAAGCAGCCCAATAACATGGTTCTTGTAAATAAGCTAACAAATGCATTCTGGCAAGGTTGTTCAACCCAGAGCGCCATTGTTTGTGCCAGTATAGCGCCCAAAAGTTTTCTGATTTGAGTGCTGATGACGAACGCTGCAAGTGATTTTGGATATTTCTATATAGTTTGGGATCGGTTAACCATTTGCTGAATCTGTCTCTTTCCAACTGCACGAATGTTGAAAACATATCCGTAATTTCTTGGCGAGGAAGCATAAATAATTACAAATATAAATTCAGCGGAACTGAAGTAACTAAGTAGGTAAGTAAAAATAAACATAACTATGTAAAGAAAACTAAAACGCCTAAAAGTCTTTTACCTTCATAGCTGCCTTGTCTTAAAGATAAATATCCACGCATACCTACTTATCACCTAGAGATAAAATAATATCTCATATGGGGGTTCTGTCACAAAAATGATAGAGTAAAAGGGTTTTAATTTTCTTTGACTGCAATCTAAATGGCTGCCCAGTCCTTGTTTAAGTGGGGACACTTTCTGCCCGAAATCATCCTACTAAATGTGCGGTGGTATTGCCGCTATCCACTAAGCTATCGAGATTTCTAGATTGAAAGGGCGTGCCATTGTTTGCTTCTGATTTAAGTCTTTCCCGCTCTCTATTCTACAGTTCTATGCACCATCACATAGAATTGGTATTAACCCTCTTTTGTTACTTTAGGTAAAGAAAAATAGAGAGAAGATTAACTAGCAATAGAGAAAGGAATGGGAAAAGCTCGAAAACCATTCATCAATTCAATTAACTTAAGGAAACAGCGTCTCATCCCATGAATGTTGAATACATCTAACCAAGGTAACAGCAAATGGTAGAAGATATAAGGCTGAACAATTAGTCTCAAGTTATTCAGTGAACTTTTCCATGTCATGCCCGTTTCCCACTCCCGATGTTGGCTAAATTCAGTAGTTGATGCATTGATGGATGAAGAG
>NZ_SZNH01000099.1 GCF_005869855.1 Nostoc sp. PA-18-2419
GAATTGTAAGCCCCCCCAGTACCACCATGTCATTGCGAGGAGGAACGACGAAGCAATCTCCTCAGGAATATCCCTTGTTCCCGGTATAAACGAGAGGAGATTGCCACGCTTCGCTCGCAATGACATATCTTATAAATGAATCACTAAACACAAAAGGCCTCCTGAAATCATCGGGAGGCCTTTTTGTTGGTAAAAAAAGAAGATTACATTTTTGTGGTATCTTTTTTCGTTTTGTCTTTCTTCTCTTTTTTGTGTTTCCACTTTTTCTTACTCTTGGTAGTATCCGTTTGCATAGTACCATCCGTTTTTTTGGTTACTGGTGCATACGCAAAAACACTGCTGACAGCGATCGCGGCTAAAGCGATCATACAAATTGCTTTTTTCATACTTGTTCCGTTTAAATGGTTATTTTATCTATAACAAATTAAATATGAATTGTTTGTATTAAGTTTTGATTAAATAACTGTTCCGTCGGGTATAACCGCGCGTTTTTTGATCACTACTATGCCATCCTGTACGGTATGCGTGTCAAAATCGCCATCGGGCAGTGTTTTGCCCATGTTTATTTTAACATTATTACCGATATAGGTATTTTTATCAATAATGGCATTCCTGATCTGGCAGTGTTCACCTATACCCATGATAGGCGAATGATCTAATTTCAGCTGGGCAATCTGCTCCAGGGTCTGATAGCTATCGTTACCCATTACATAGCAATTTTCAATAAGGGTTTCTACACCAAT
>NZ_SZNH01000008.1 GCF_005869855.1 Nostoc sp. PA-18-2419
CTAACAATGTTTTTGCCAAAGCGATAACCATTAATAAAGCTGATTTAATTATTCAAAATGCCGTCAATCCCAGTGTTGGGTCAGTGGGTGGTAGCATTCAAGTCAGCTATCAAGTCAAAAATCAAGGTACAGGTAGTGCTGGCTATCAACAAACCAAGTTTTTTCTCTCAAAAAATACAACCCTCAGCGATGAAGACACTTATTTAGGTTATGAATACATCAGTGGCATTGCTGCGGGTGCTTACAGTTCTGAGTCCACCACACTCAGCATCAGCAATAGCATTGCCACAGGTAATTATTACCTACTGTATCAAGCTGATGGCGATGGGGATATTGTCGAAAGTAATGAAACTAACAATGTTTTTGCCAAAGCGATAACCATTAATAAAGCTGATTTAATTATTCAAAATGCCGTCAATCCCAGTGTTGGGTCAGTGGGTGGTAGCATTCAAGTCAGCTATCAAGTCAAAAATCAAGGTACAGGTAGTGCTGGCTATCAACAAACCAAGTTTTTTCTCTCAAAAAATACAACCCTCAGCGATGAAGACACTTATTTAGGTTATGAATACATCAGTGRCATTGCTGCGGGTGCTTACAGTTCTGAGTCCACCACACTCAGCATCAGTAATAGCATTGCCACAGGTAATTATTACTTGCTGTATCAAGCTGATGGCGATGGAGATATTGTCGAAAGTAATGAAACTAACAATGTTTTTGCCAAAGCGATAACCATTAATAAAGCTGATTTAATCATTCAAAATGCCGTCAATCCCAGTGTTGGGTCAGTAGGCGCTAGCATTCAAGTTAGCTATCAAGTGAAGAATCAAGGTACAGGTAGTGCTAGCTATACTTACACTAATTTTTACTTATCCAAAGACCAAATTCTGAGCAATGAAGATACCTTATTGAGTTCTGAATACACTAGCAGTATTGCATCTGGAAGTTATACTAGCGGAACATTTTCAATCAAGATTAGCAAAAGTACCGCAGTGGGTAGCTACTACCTGTTGTATCAAGCTGATGGCGATGGGGATGTTGCTGAAAGCAATGAAACTAACAATATTGTTGCCAAAGCTATTACCATTATCAAAAATATTGGTTATAACTCCACTGATGGCTATGGACTAATAAATGCAGCCGCCGCAGTCGCTAAAGCCCTTGGTCAGACTACCTTTGCTAATGTTCCTGACCTCGGTGGTGATAATTGGGGAGCCGACCTAGTAAAAGCTCCGGAAGTTTGGGCAAAGGGATACACAGGTAAAGGTGTTATCGTTGCTGTGGTTGATACTGGTGTCGATCGCAATCACTCAGACTTGAAATCTAATATCTGGAAGAATACTAAGGAAATTGCTGGCAATAGTAAAGATGATGATGGCAATGGCTATATCGATGATGTTTATGGCTGGAACTTTGTCAACAACAATAACAATACTCTAGATGGAAATAGTCATGGCACCCATGTATCTGGCACCATCGCTGGAGTAAAAAATAGTTTTGGTGTTACAGGTATTGCTTATGATGCCAAGATTATGCCGGTCAAAGTCTTGGGTGATGATGGCTATGGCGAGGATAGTGGGGTAGCTAAAGGCATTCGTTATGCTGTAGACAATGGAGCTAATGTCATTAACCTCAGCCTTGGTGACGAGAACTCTAATACTGACGTAGAATCAGCCGTTCAATATGCTGCCAGCAAAGGTGTAATTGTCGTCATGGCAGCAGGCAATTCTACTGGGTCAGAACCAATTTATCCCGCGCGCTACGCCAAGAAATGGGGGCTGGCTGTTGGGGCAATTGATAAGTATCAAGAGATGGCTTACTTCTCAAATAAAGCTGGAGCTAATACACTCSCCTACATCACAGCTCCAGGAGTTGATATCTACTCTACATTACCAAGCAATGACTATGGTTTTAAAGACGGAACGTCTATGGCAACTCCACACGTTGCTGGGGTAATAGCTTTGATGTTAAGTGCAAAGAAAGGTCTAACTGATACCCAAGTACGTCAGATTGTTACAACAACAGCAGAAAATAGTCTGGCGTAACAATCCTTTAATATTTAATGTTAGATTACGTTCCTCAACCTAAACTACCCAACATCAGGTTTTTAGGTCTAATAAGCTAAACCACATCTAGTTTGCATATCTAAAATTTATATAACTCATGTGGAGTAGGCATCTTGCCCGCTCTAACTATGCAAGTTAAATGTGCAACAGCTTAAGCTAATCGGCGTTTAACTTGCATCATCAGGGCGCTCATATTGCCCATCCCACAAGATATTGATAAAATTTTAATCTGTAAATTAAATGTGTTTTAGCTTACCAAGCCAATGAGTCAATGGTTAGCTTAATTTTCTGGCTAAAAGTTCAGTTTAAATGAAGTGCTAGAAAAACGGTCTTCTGACGAATTAAGGAGCGTTAACGCGCAAATTGAGTATCTGCTAACAGAAGCAGCACGCAAAACAGGAAGATGGAAAAAGATACTAAAAGCTACAAGAAGAATACACAAATACAAGATAAATCAGATGATTAATCATAAATCCAACACTTAATATACCGAATATATGGAGATTGTATGTTTTTGAATTTACAACACTAAAAAAATAATTACAGCAGAATTCAGAATTAGAATAAACTTTCTGCTTAGCTACCAAACCTAGATAGTGTACTTCACACTTGTCGAAGTCTGCTGTCTACCAGTCCTAAATGATTGGTTATAAACAAGATCCCCAATTTTTTTGTGAAGTTAGGGATCTGCGACTTACAAGTATCAAAATATAATTTTACTATTAAAACTTAATAATTAATTGATAATTGTACTCTTGATAAAAATCCCTATTTTTTAAATACTTTTTTGTAGTAAAATTAGCAATTTTTTCTAAAATTACATAGTAATTATTGACAATGGAGTTTGTTCGTAAATTAAAATCTTTGAAAAAAGGTTTTAATGCTTCCGGCTGTCAAAAACTATTGCTATTTTGAGAGAAAATACTCATGCTCAAAGATAATGCTAATAACAATTTATTTACCAACAAAACATTAAATGCAACTTCAATATCATCATTAGATACCTTTAATACCAAGGATAACTACAATCTGAATATTAGTGGTCATAGTAGCTATAATTCAACTGATGCTGATATGCACTTGCCAAAGAAAAATCATTCAAAAATTAAGATTGATAAAAGCGCTGTTAGCAGTGGAAATTATAATCCTACTACAGGTTATGGCTTAGTTAATGCAGCAGCAGCAGTAGCCAAAGTTACTGGTCAAAATACCTTTGCAGATGTTCCCGACCTTGGTGGCAATAATTGGGGAGCCGACCTTGTGAAAGCACCAGAAGTTTGGGCAAAAGGATATACAGGTAAAGGCGTTGTTGTTGCTGTTGTAGATACTGGGGTTGATCGCAACCACGAGGATTTAAAAAATAATATTTGGACGAATAGCAAAGAAATTCCAGGTAACGGTATAGATGATGATGGTAATGGCTACGTTGATGATGATTACGGTTGGAACTTTTCTGATAATAACAACGATACCTTAGACAGAAACGGTCATGGTACTCACGTTTCTGGCACGATCGCCGGAGAAAATAATGACTACGGTGTTACTGGCATTGCCTATGATGCCAAAATCATGCCTGTCAAAGTTTTGAATGACTCTGGCTCCGGTAGTTATAATTCCATAGCTAAAGGCATTCGCTATGCCGTAGACAATGGAGCCGATGTGATTAACCTCAGCTTAGGAGGCAAATATTCTAATCGCACTCTAGAGTCAGCCATTGATTATGCCAGCAGCAAAGGAGTGATTGTGGTTATGGCAGCTGGTAATGACGGTGAATCATCACCAGATTATCCTGCCCGGTATGCATACAAGTCGGGAATTGCTGTTGGGGCGGTAGATAGAAATAAAAACCTAGCTGACTTCTCCGATCGCGCCGGAACAAATCAAATCAGCTACGTTACAGCCCCAGGAGTCGATGTCTACTCCACAGTTCCAAATAATCAATATGCCACTTATAGCGGCACTTCTATGGCTGCTCCTCATGTTGCTGGTGTAGTTGCCCTGATGCTGAGTGCTAATCCAAACCTGACTGATGCGCAAGTACGTCAAATTGTTACAGAAACGGCAGAAAATACTACACAAAGTACAACCTCTAATTTGAAGACTTATAATGTGAATTCTTTGTCAAGTCAAGTAATTACAGAACCAGCAGAATATTTAACACCGAAGAATATTTCTAGTTTTAATAATTCTAATTTTGGTTCTCTCACAAATCAAATATTTACGGAAACAGAAAAATCTCTGAAATCAGATATCTCTAGTTTTAATAATTATGATATTAGTTTTGCAAAAAATCAGCCAAGTACAGAAACAGTAAATTATCTGAAACCAGATATCTCTAGTTTTAATAATTACGATATTAGTTTTGCAAAAAATCAGTCAATTACAGAAACAACAAAATCTCTGACCTCTTATGAAAATAATAATGGACTGCTTAATCCAGAATCCTGGTCTCAATCTCTAGACTACAATCCAATATTCAGCAATAGCAATATAAATAGTAATGAGAATAATCAAGATGAGAATAATGTTGATTATGACAAATTAATGAAGGAAATGCAAAGACAATTAAAACAATTAGAAGATATTAGAAAATTCTTAGGTATGGGTTGAAAAATTTAAAGAAGAATTCAGAATCAATGAATGGAGGATAAGTGCAGAAAGTTATTAGCAGCAGCTTCAGTGTGTCTCGCTATCACTGGACTATCCCCCAGTCAGACTCTAATTAAATTCTGAATTCTGGCGACTGACGCCAATATTACTGTTTTGTTAATTCAATCCGAAATCTCAAATCTGAAATTCGGTCAACTTCCTCCCACATTCATTGCTGCTAAAACAGCTTTCTGGCTKACATCTGTGTAAATGGTATTCAAATACTTCATGACCACATCACTAGATGTTGAATTCACTAAATTTTCCTCTTCCTTTGCCAGGGGAATTGCTCCCAATACATCTAATACTGTCTCGCTACTGGAGGGTGCAATTACTACCAGAGATGACTCTAATGGCTCATTATATTGCCAGAAAGAGTCAATTTTGACCGAGTATTTGTTGTGAGCAATTGACTGTTGAACATTAGAAATTTCCGAGGTATCTGCTTCAATTTTACCACTACGTAACTGCCGTAAATCGCTGATAATTTGCTCTTTGGTGCGTCCCCGCAACTGAAATAATACAAACGGATCTTCACTAAAGCGATCGCCTAACTGATAATACACCGCACCAACATGTTTACAGGGATTTGCTTTATCTGGACAAGAGCATTTACTCTTGACATCAGCAAGGGTAAAAGGAAATAACGAAAGACCATTAGCTGTAAAAATTTCTGCAATATTTTGCGGCATTTCTCCCGCCAACAATTTGGCAGCAAAAATTGCCTTTCGGGACATTGTTTCAATCACATAACCCCATTCTTCATTGCTAAAAGGTTCAAGGGAAAGGGAAACTTTATAAGGTTCGACTTCACTACCTTGTACCCTAGCCAATACTTTTGCGCCTTGAAACTCAATGCTTAAAACATTTCCTTGGCGTGCATAATTTCTAGCACGTTCCAAACGCTTTTTAAAGCGATAAGAATCTAGCAAATCTAGCCATTGTTGCGACCACCATTCGCGGCTTGCTTGTAATGTGTCATTAGTCATAAATAAATTTAAAATTATGGAATAGACAGGTTAATCTCATTTTGTGATAGTCACCTCAGACTCAGGAGGCAGAAGGCAGTTCGCGTAGCGTGTCGCAGACGAGGCACAAGGGAAGAGGATTTGACTTGTTTATTTCATTCGTAGCAGGCGGTGTGCTGCTTGTGCGCCTGCTCCTGAGTGAGTACTGCATAAAAAATTTCACATCAACCTATTTAGCTAGTGTGGCTGAACAAGCCAAACATACACACTCTAAAAAATTTATTTGACTGCTATGCTTCAATACACTTTAGCTGTGACTGCCTCTAGTGCAGTTTTACTGTCATCTTTAATAAGTACTGCTTTTGCAGGGTCCGTTCACTCTGCTGGTAATTTCAGTAATCTTACTGCAATTGAGCAAAATCAAATTCTAGCACAGAGAATACCTCTGCACAGACACCAAGCGATCACTAACACACAAGATAGATATGCGGCAATTTGGGTAAAATCTGCTGGTGAAGCTTGGCAAGCACGACACGGAATGACCTCGTCTCAATATCAAACAACTTTCGATCAACTAGTAGGTCAAGGCTATCGATTGGTTGATGTCAATGGTTATGCTGTGAACGGACAAGACAGATACGCTGCTATTTGGGTGAAATCTGGTGGTAAAGCTTGGGTAGCACGACATGGATTGACTTCATCTCAATATCAAAGCACGTTTGATCAATTAGTTGGACAAGGATATCGATTAGTTCATGTCAGTGGTTATGCAGTAAATGGACAAGATAAATATGCCGCCATTTGGGAGAAGTCTGATGGCCCAGCTTGGGTAGCACGACATGGACTGACCTCAGCCCAATATCAAGCCACTTTTGACCAACTAGTGAGTCAAGGGTATAAATTGGTTGATGTTAGCGGTTACAGTGTCAACGGACAAGCTAGATACGCTGCTATTTGGCAGAAGTCTGATGGTGAAGCTTGGGTAGCACGACATGGTTTGACATCATCTCAGTATCAAAGCACCTTCGACCAACTAATTGGACAAGGCTATAGATTAGTTCATGTCAGTGGTTACAATGTCAATGGACAAGACAGATATGCCGCTATTTGGGACAAATCTGGTAGTTCAGCTTGGGTAGCACGACATGGTTTGACCTCATCTGAATATCAAAGTACCTTCGACCAATTAGTGGGTCAAGGGTATCGATTGGTTGATGTTAGTGGTTACAGTATCCAGCCTTAAAAAATATAGATTCAAGATTTCTACTAGAACAAAGAGTGTTTATGTGAAATCAGGCTGCATCAATCGATAATCATTTTTCTGAGAATAAAACGTCAGATAAACTTCTACTTTAAGTAAGTTCTAGCACTCTCTGGCACAGTTTTACTTAGGGCTGTTCTGCCAACCCCAATTAATAACGTATAACCGTGGGCAAAGTGGTTTGACATGATGGTGCAGACCTGATTTATTCTGCATCATCGTCAATTACTGCATTGCGGTCAAGGATTAGTAAGTTGCGAAGTTGGTCTGTATCTAGTTCAGTCAACCATTCTTCACCAGCACCTACAACTTGTTCAGCTAGTTGTTTTTTACTTTCAATCATGTCGTGAATTTTTTCTTCTAAAGTCCCAGTGCAGACAAATTTATGTACTTGCACATTCCGAGTTTGACCAATCCGAAATACTCGGTCTGTAGCTTGATTTTCTACCGCTGGATTCCACCATCTATCAAAATGGAATACGTGATTTGCTCGGGTTAAATTCAATCCTACTCCACCTGCTTTTAGAGAAAGAATCATAATCGGTGGCCCTTGGGGATCATGTTGGAAACGGTCAATCATTTCCTCACGTTGTTTCTTACTAGTGCTGCCATATAAAAAGAAGATTTCTCGTCCTAACTGTTTTTCTAAATGAGGTTTAAGTAACTTACCCCACTCAGCAAATTGGGTAAAGATTAAAGCACGGTCGCTTTCTGCTAAAACTTCTTCTAACATTTCTTCTAGGCGCAGCAATTTGGCTGAATGATGTTGTTCTAATGTGGTTTGTTTCAAATATTGGGCTGGGTGATTACAGATTTGTTTGAGTTTGATTAGTAAAGCCAAAATCATCCCCCGACGTTGCAATCCTTCGGCAGATTCAATCTCAGCTAAAGATGCTTCTACTAMTTGTTGATAAAGTGCGGCTTGGTCGGCAGTCAAACCACAAAATACTGTCATTTCTTGCTTATCTGGTAAGTCTTGAATGATGTCGCGATCGCTTTTTAATCGCCGTAGTATAAATGGCTGAACCAACGAACGTAATTGACTCAAAGAAGCTGTATCCCCATACTTTTCAATTGGCATAGCAAATCGACGCTGAAAAAATTGCCGATTGCCTAAATATCCGGGATTGAGAAAATCTAAAATTGACCACAATTCTTGGAGTCTATTTTCTACTGGCGTGCCTGTCAAGGCAATCCGAAATGTTGCTGCTAATTGCCGTACTGCTTTTGACTGTTTCGCCTCTGAATTTTTCACATTCTGAGCTTCATCTAAAACAATTATTTGCCAATTAACGCTCTCCATTGACTTAATATCACGATGAATTAGCGAGTAACTAGTGATGACTAAATCATGCTTTTTAGTTGCTTCTAAAAATGCCTTTCCTTTAGCACGTTTATCACCGTGATATTGTAAAACTTTTAAGCTTGGTGCAAATTTCTTGACTTCCCTTTCCCAGTTGCCTAAAACCGAAGTTGGGCAAACTAGTAGAGTTGGATTTTCTAATGCATCTTGTTCTTTAAGATGTAGAAGAAAAGCGATAAACTGGATAGTTTTACCCAATCCCATATCGTCCGCCAGACAAGCACCCAAGCCCCAACGTTCCAAGAAGCACAGCCAAGCAGCACCGCGTTCTTGATAAGGTCGTAACTGCCCTTGAAAGCTGGCTGGTGTAGGTAAAGGTGCTATGGCCTGATTATTGGTTAGCGCCCCAATTAACTCTTGCAATGCCCCAGAGGCCTCAAAGCTGACCACTGGTAATTTTTCAATTACTTGGGTATCCCCTGTACTCAGACGTAAAGCATCTTCCAAAGATAACGCCATTTGGTCTTTGCGGGAAGCGAAAAAGGTTTGGGCTGTTTTGATGTCTTGGGGTCGCAACTCCACCCACTCGTTATTAATTTCTACCAAGGGGCTATTTAAAGCCACAAGTTTATCAAACTCGGCTTTGGAAATATTCTGTCCACCAATTGCCAATTTCCATTGGAAATTTAACAAACTCTGCAATCCCAAACGTCCTTGCTTTGTCTTTGGAGTTTCGGCAGTAATTTTCAAACCTAAACGGTTCGCCCATCCTTCACGGTTCGCCAAACTGGGAGGTAAAATCACTCCCAAACCACTGTCTTCAAACCTCCAAGCCACAGACTTGATAAACTCGTATGCTTGGATGGGATTAAGACGAAAAGATTGGGGATATTCGGTTTCTAAACTCGGTGCAAGCACTGGATACAATCGGGAAGCTAGCCCCAAACCCCGCAAAAATGTTTCTTGCGGTTGGTCAATAGTGCGATTTTCATATATCAATCGTTCAACTGGATGATTCCAAATTGTTGCTGCATCTACCAAAAACTCTGGATTGTCAGCTGCTTGCAGGAAATACGCTAATGTCCAATCTGTTTCCCCAAATTCCGGAGAATGCAGTTGAAAACAGGTACGAAAGAGTGTTTTCAGAGTTAGTTGGTATTGTAGCGGCATAGTCCAAGCCTTGAGTGCCGCTTCTAGTCGTTCCACTTCGATCGCATCTGCATTGACTTTACCAGATGCACTAGTTAAAGCTGGCAACCACTCTCGCACCGCAGCTGGTAAAGATGGGGTCTTGGCTTCCATCGGCGATTGGAAACCCACCATTTCTCGCACTTGGGCGTTTATTGTGCTATTAAGAAATCCTAATAATAATTCTTGAGGTTCGGTAGGGAAGTCCACATATATTGAGCATTGGTTATTTTCCCTATCTCCCTCATCTCCCCTAATCCCCACTAGGCTTTGCCCCGCTTTGCTAACGTGGGGGCCCCGAGTTCCCCATCTCTCCAGTCCCTCTTGATAGGTGCGACAAACCAACGGCATGTTCGCAGAAAATTTTTCTAAGCGAGTTCCGTCTAAAGCGCTATCTAAAAGTACTTGCCAGTTAGTAACTGTAGAACTATCGGATTGCCGTTTGATAACTGGTAAAAACTTACACCTGGAAATTAAATCAAGACTCCAGCGGGCAACCTGCGACCAAAAGCGTAAATCTCCGCCTAAAAATGCATCTTCCCCTCTAGTAGCATTCAGGGGAATGGCAGCAAGAAATTTTACTGCTTGGGTGGGGGTGAGAGAAAAACCCTCAACTCGCCACGGTTGTAGATATTGCGGTGAGTCTGCTTCCAGTCCAAAACTAGCAGAATGCACAGGAAAAATCGCTGTTATATCTTTAGCAGTTGTTTCTGGGATATAAGTTGGTAAGGCAATAATTTGATAGTGGGTTGGCAAATTAATCTCAGTAGTACTGGTTGCTTTGCGTGTCGGCCCAGTAGTAGTTACAGTAACTTGGGGTTGCTGGATGAAGTTGGCGATTGGTATATTCTGAGAACGCAACCACTCGCTTAACTCAACCGATGTCATTGCCAATGGATGTAATGGTATTTCTCCACATTCACTCGACGCCGAATTTACTCGTGATGCTCGCCAAGTTTCTCCCCAAATAAACAAGCACCCATTTTGATTTTTTACTACCCAATTTCCGTGTAAAATCGCCATTTGTCACTACTCAAATTCTTCTAAAATTAAATAATTTCAATCACTAATATTTGAATATCTACATTTTTTTAACTATTTTTTAATTAAGTATATATTGTTCTCTTCAAATTCTATACTAAGACTTATTCTGTTATTTGAGATATTATTGACAATGTATTTCCCGATTATTAAATTTTTAAAAAATAGCATAAAAGTTGAACTAGATTATATKCATCCTCAAGAAGAGGAGGCTGTGAGAGCATTATTAAATAGTGTAATTGTTGAAGGGAAAACTTATCCTCAAAAGCAACCTTTATCTGAAACAGAATTTTCCGCTTACTGGTTAAGTAAGKATGCCTTTGTTGTTAGGGCATCATCTGTGGATGCGACATATAAACCAAAAGAAATATTAGGAGCATTTTATTTAAAGCCAAACTTTCCCGGTCGGTGTAGCCATATTTGCAACGCTGGTTTTATTGTACAAGCTCCTTTGCGGGGTCAAGGTATAGGTCGGTTCATGGGAGAGGCAATGCTGTTGATAGCAGCAAACCTTGGCTACGAGGCAGTAATGTTCAACTTGGTCTTTGAAACTAATATAGCTTCAATTACACTTTGGCAGTCGTTAGGATTTGAGATTATTGGGCGGATTCCTGCTGCTGCAAACCTAGACAATGGGCAAGTGGTAGATGCGCTAATCTTCTATCGCACTTTGCATTGAAAGATGCCAATCTGATTTCGTTAACTGTTGACTGATGACTATTCGGCGTCAACACTCATCAGTTAACTTTGTATGTACCAGAAGTCAGCCATAGTGCATAAATGTTAGGATTGCCACAGAAAGAGAATAGCGAAAGAGAAGGAAAAAAAACTGAATGGCTGAAGTTGATAAGTCAATATCCTTCGATGGAAGGGATATTCGACTGAAAGTAGGCCTACTAGCTCCCCAGGCTGGTGGGTCGGTTTTGATAGAATCAGGGGATACAGCTGTTTTGGTGACGGCTACGCGATCGCAAGCCAGAGAAGGCATTGATTTTCTTCCCCTAACAGTAGATTACGAAGAAAGGCTATATGCCGCTGGTAGAATTCCCGGAGGAATCATGCGGCGCGAAGGTCGCCCACCAGAAAAAACAATTCTTACCAGTCGTCTGATAGATCGTCCTCTGCGTCCTCTATTTCCTTCGTGGTTACGCGATGACCTGCAAATTGTCGCTTTAACGCTGTCAATGGACGAGTTAGTGCCACCCGATGTGCTAGCAGTTACAGGTGCATCAATTGCTACCCTGATTGCTCAGATTCCTTTTAACGGGCCAATGGCAGCTGTGCGGGTCGGTTTAGTAGGAGATGATTTCATTATTAATCCTACTTATGCAGAAATTGAAGCTGGAGACTTGGATTTAATAGTCGCAGGTTCACCTCATGGTGTGATTATGGTGGAGGCGGGAGCCAATCAATTGCCAGAACGAGATATTATCGAGGCTATTGACTTTGGTTATGAAGCAGTGCGGGACTTAATTAAAGCCCAACAAGATTTGGTTGCAGAACTCGGTTTGCAACTAGTGCAAGAAGCACCACCAGAGGTAGACCCGACGCTGGAAAATTATATCCGCGATCGCGCCAATGATGAAATTAAGAAAATTTTGGCGCAATTTGATTTGGGTAAACCCGAACGTGATGCTGCTTTAGATGTCGTCAAAGAAGGAATTGCAACTGCGATCGCCGAACTGCCACAAGAAGACCCAATTCGAGTTGCCGCAACTACAAACTCTAAGGCACTTGGTAACACATTTAAAGACATTACCAAACACTTCATGCGTCGTCAAATCATCGAAGATAACGTTCGCGTTGATGGTCGCAAACTCGATGAAGTGCGCCCAGTTTCTTGTCAAGTTAATGTTTTACCAAAGCGAGTCCACGGTAGCGGTTTATTCAATCGGGGTTTAACTCAGGTATTATCTGCTTGTACCCTTGGTACACCAGGAGATGCTCAAAACCTCAACGACGATTTGCAAACAGACCAATCCAAACGCTACATCCACCATTACAACTTTCCGCCTTTCTCAGTCGGAGAAACCAAGCCCTTACGCGCGCCGGGAAGGCGTGAAATTGGTCATGGTGCCTTAGCAGAGCGATCGCTGTTGCCTGTGCTACCATCAAAAGAACAATTCCCTTACGTAATTCGCATAGTATCTGAAGTACTTTCCTCCAACGGTTCCACCTCAATGGGTTCCGTATGCGGTTCCACCCTTTCTTTGATGGATGCCGGCGTGCCAATTCTTAAACCCGTTAGTGGCGCAGCAATGGGTTTGATTAAGGAAGGAGATGAAGTCCGTGTGCTGACGGATATTCAGGGCATTGAAGACTTTTTGGGCGACATGGACTTTAAAGTTGCTGGGACAGATAGCGGAATTACTGCCTTGCAAATGGATATGAAAATCTCCGGTCTGTCTTTAGACGTTATTGCCCAAGCCATCCACGAAGCTAAATCAGCCCGGTTGCACATCCTAGAAAAAATGCTCGCTTGTATTGAGGGACCACGCACCGAAACCTCACCCTATGCCCCACGTCTGTTAACAATCAAGATTGATTCAGACATGATTGGTTTAGTAATTGGG
The DNA here is from genome assembly GCF_005869855.1 of Nostoc sp. PA-18-2419. Taxonomy (GTDB): domain Bacteria; phylum Cyanobacteriota; class Cyanobacteriia; order Cyanobacteriales; family Nostocaceae; genus Nostoc. Next base: position 13,047 of record NZ_SZNH01000008.1, read on the forward strand.
CCTGGAGGCAAAACTATTAAGGGAATCACTGAGGATACTGGTGCAAAAATTGACATTGAAGACGATGGTACAGTAACAATTTCTGCTGTGGATGAGAGTAAGGCGAAGAAAGCACGTAGTATCATTCAAGGCATGACGCGCAAACTGCACGAAGGAGATGTCTATGCAGGGCGTGTAACTCGGATTATACCAATAGGTGCATTTGTCGAATTTCTGCCTGGGAAAGAGGGCATGATTCACATTTCTCAACTAGCTGACTACCGCGTTGGCAAAGTTGAGGATGAAGTCGCAGTTGGCGATGAAGTGATTATCAAAGTGCGGGAAATTGATAACAAAGGTCGGATTAATCTCACACGCTTGGGTATCCACCCAGATCAAGCAGCAGCAGCAAGGGAAGCTGCGGCGCTAAATCGTTAAATCGATTTGGGATTTTAGATCGATAAAATCTAAAATTCGCGATGCCTATTGTGAAGGCATCGCCGTATGCTTCTCTAATTAAGTAGAACGGCATAAATATTTGTAGTTGGCATGAGGCAGGAGGCAGAAAAAATAGGATTTCAGCCTCGTTTATCTTTGTTAACATAGTTATGTTTTTTCCTACCGACTTGCTTACATAATATTGCTCAAACACACTAAGTAACTAGGCAGAAATAAATTAAAGTTTATAGCAAGATTAAAGTCTTGATAATGCTAAATCAGCGAGGAATTGCTCGCTAATAATTAGAATTAGAATTATATTTGATGTTTAATTATGCCTACTATTAAGAAGGCAAAAGTCAAAATTTTAAAGTTAAAAGAAAGAATACTTATATTTTAAGCTTCCTCTAAGCTTCCTCTAAGCTTGTTACTAATTCCAAATGGTAGATTTATTTCTGCTATGATGTATTATCTATTTAATAATATAAATACCAGTAATAAAAAAGCTTTATTAAATGAACATTGAATTATTCAAATACCATAGGTTACCACAGTAATCCGATTGACTTGTAGTAGATAAAAAATAGTTATAATTCTATTTAAAAATCACACTTGCTATTAAATTCTAAATCTGTAATATTGAAGGATTGAATCAAGAAATTAACACATTAACATAATGTTGACCAAATCTCTAAAATTTTTGAATGACTATTATCAAGCTCTAAACAGTGAGGGGCAAGATGTCATGCAAGGATTGACTCAAACGCCGAAAAGTTTACCACCCAAATATTTTTACGACGATCGCGGTTCAGAATTATTTGAACAAATATGTGAGTTACCAGAATATTACCCAACACGAACAGAAGCATTAATTTTGCAGCAATATGCCGATGAAATAGCTCAGATGACAGGTGCTTGTGAACTCGTAGAATTAGGCAGTGGTAGTTCTACAAAAACTCTATTTCTATTAGATGCTTACCAAAAACTTACTAATTACTGTAGATATATACCCGTTGATGTTAGCCGAGGAATCGTTGAATCTACCGTAGTAAAACTACAACAAAAATATCCAGCTTTCTTTATTCAGGGATTAATCGGAACATACGAACAAGCCTTAGCAAAATTAGAATCAACTTTTGCAGCATCACGGATGATTTTTTTCTTGGGCAGTTCTCTAGGCAATTTTAATGCCCAAGAATGTAATATGTTTTTAAAGCAAATTGCTAAAACTCTGCAAGTAGGGGATTACTTTCTGTTAGGGATTGATTTACAAAAACCCAAGGAAATTTTGGAGCCAGCTTATAACGATAGTCAGGGAGTAACGGCTGCTTTTAACTTGAATATGCTGTCTCATTTAAATTGGCGTTTTCAAGGTAATTTTGACCTGAATTTATTTACTCATCAAGCTATTTATAATCAAGCTGATGCCCAAATTGAAATGTATCTGCACTGTCAAAAGAGTCATCGGGTATCTCTAGAAGCGCTAAATTTAGAAGTTTCCTTTGTAGATGGAGAAAGCATTCTCACTGAAATTTCGCGCAAATTTGATTTAGCAAATATGCAACAACAACTCGAGATACATGGACTGAAGACACTGAACACTTGGACAGATCCCCAGCAGTGGTTTGGGTTAATTCTTTGTCAAGCTTAAATCGTAGTTCCTCAATATCAATAAAGTGACATTATGAGTAGTCTGCAATCTGCTAAACCTTTAAAACTTGATAGTTGTAATTCTCAAGCTATTCTCGATTATTTTGAGAACGCTTGGCAACTAGAAGATACTCTGATGCAAAGTTTAGTTGGGGAAGATACATTCTATATCAATCCTGACCCTCTGAGAAATCCTCTAATTTTTTATCTGGGACATTCGGCTGTTTTCTACATTAATAAATTAATTAGTGTAGGATTATTAGAAAAACGTTTGAATTGCGACTATGAAATTTTGTTTGAAATTGGAGTCGATCCAGAAAAACCAGAGGAATTGAATGAAGCGATCGCTCATTTGAATTGGCCGTCACTTACTGAGACTTGGGAGTATCGAAAACAAGCATTTTCCATCATTTCTCAAGTAATTAAAACAACTAAAATTACTCTGCCAATTCATCCTGCTCATCACCTTTGGGCGTTAATAATGGCAATTGAACACCAGCGGATTCATATTGAAACTTCTTCGATGTTAATTCGCCAACTACCAATTGAAAGAGTGAAACGTCCCCAAAATTGGGAATATGCTTCTTTTAATGGTTACACTCCAGAAAATGAAATGGTAGAAGTTCCTGGTGGGGTAGTAAAACTCGGCAAAGCCTTTGACGACCCAACTTATGGATGGGATATTGATTATGGCGATCGCACCGTTGAAGTTCAATCATTTTTTGCCAGTAAATATCTGATTACCAATGCCGAATTTATTTATTTTATCAAGGCTGGCGGCTATCAAAATCAAGATTTTTGGGATAAAGAATCTTGGGATTGGAAAACTCAAAATCACATCAAACATCCCAAATTTTGGCTGCTAGGAAATGGTAATTATAAATATCGAGCCATGTTTGATGAAATGGAATTACCTTTAGATTGGCCAGTAGAAGTCAATCATTATGAAGCAATGGCTTATTGTCGTTGGCAAGGTAAAGATACCCGTTTAATGAGTGAAGCAGAATATCATTTAGCAACTTACAGCAATAGCTTATCAGAAAATATAGACAATTATAATCTTAATTTAAAACTTAGTTCACCTAGTCCTGTGGGCATGTTAGAAACAGCCAAAAGTCACTCTGGATTGTACGATTTACGAGGCAATGTTTGGGAATGGTTGAGCGATAATTTAAATCCCCTTTCAGGATATAAACCTCATTATCTGTACGAAGATAATTCTGCTATGTTTTTTGATACTAAACATTATATGATGTTAGGAGGATGTTGGATAACTAACGGTGCAGAAGCTTTAAAATATTATCGCAACTGGTTCCGCCCCAATTTTTATCAACACGCCGGTTTTAGGATTGTTGAAAATATCAAACATTAGCATGGAGGTGATATTTTCAATAAATTATTTGTGAAGATGACTAATAGTTACAGAAATAGCAGTTTTTACATCCTCCATTTATAAGAGTAATCCTCAGAGTGACATCAAGACAGGAGATTATTAACCATGAGACCGAATCCAATACCACCACAACCCGGTCAAGAATCAGTTTGGGATTATCCTCGTCCGGCTTGTTTAGAAGATACTAATAAACAGCTGCGAATAATTTGTCATGGTATTGTTTTGGCAGAAACCAACAAAGGTAAAAGAGTCTTAGAAACAAGCCATCCTCCTGTCTATTACTTTCCTCCCGAAGACATTAAACTAGAACATTTGATTGAAACGTCTAAAAAAGGCTTGTGTGAATGGAAAGGTGCATATCAATATTATGATGTCAGCGTTGGTGATAAATATCTAAAATATGCTGCATGGCGATATTTTGACCCCACCCCTGATTTTATTTCGATTGCAAAATACTATGGCTTCACCGCCAGTTTAATGGATGCTTGTTATGTCAATGATGAGTTAGTGACACCTCAACCGGGTGATTTTTATGGGGGATGGATTACTGCTGATATTGTTGGGCCATTTAAAGGTAGTGCTGGAACAATGTGGTGGTAATTCCAGCGCGATCGCCTTTACTAATTTTATCTTGTTAAGGGTTGGCTGTAATTGTCCACCCTTCTTTCTCTAGAGCGGTTCTAACTACAACTGTGAAAGCGATCCTTAGCCATTAAACTTTTTTGACTATTAATCTCAAATTTTAATCATCATTTTTATTTTAGTCTTAAAAATCAAATAGAAGTCTTATGTTCCCATTGGATTTAGCAGTTTGTGAGACTTCAACCAATCATGGACAACTTGTTCAACCGGACGAGATTGATTATCAACTTGATAATTCATTTTTTGCATTTCTTCAGTAGAAATTAATCCAGCTAATTGATTAATAACTGCTCGTAACTCTGGATATTTTTTTAAAATTGCTTGATTAAATATCGGTACAGCCTCATAAGGTGGAAAATATTTTTTGTCATCTTCTAAAATGACTAACTTCAAAACAGGAATCAACCCATCTGTAGAATTAGCCGCTATCAAATCTACTTTCTTTTCTTTTAAGGCTTGATACATTAATCCCAATTCCATTTGTCGGGGAGGTTTGGTGAATTTTAAGCTATAAGTTTTAGCTAATCCCGGATAACCATCTTCTCGTTCCAGAAATTCATAACCAAATCCCGCTTGCATTTGTGGTGTATATTTAGCAGCTTCAGAAAGGGTTTTAATCTGCCACCGTTTGGCATCTTCACCCCGGATAATCATAGCGAAAGTGTTGTTAAATCCCAAAGGTGACATGACTTCTAATTTAAATTTTTGACTGTAGTCTTTTTTAACTTTTTCATATACTAGTTGAGAATTATTAATAGGTTTATCTTTCAAAACAGATGTTAAACTTGTTCCTGTATATTCTACATAACCAGCAATTTGTCCTACTTTAACAGCTTCATGACAAATAAAAGTTCCTCCTAAATTTAAACTTCTATTCACTCTTAATTTAGTATGAGATTCTATTTGTTGAGCTAACAATTCTCCTAAAATAAATTGTTCGGTAAAATTTTTTGAACCAATAACAATTGTTGGTGGTGTTAACCAAGATGTAAAGCCAATTAATGCCCCAATGAGTAACGTTAATATACCTAAATAAGCAGCAGTTTTGCGATTAACTAATATATTTTTTTCTTTTTGCTGAGTGAGATTTTTTTCTAACCATCCTAAAGTAAAATCTGCGCTTAACGCAATCAATGCAGCAGGTATTGCTCCAGTTAAAATTAGCTGGTTATTAAGGGTAGAAATCCCTCGAAAAATAAACACCCCCAACCCTCCACCACCGATTGCTGCTGCAATCGTAGCAATTCCCACAGAGATAACTGTTGCTACCCTAACTCCTGCTAAAATCACGCCTAAAGCCAGGGGAATTTCTACTTGAAACAGCAATTGTCTGTCTGTCATCCCCATCCCCCGTCCCGCCTCTCGAATTGCCGGCTCGACACTATTAATACCGATATAAGTATTGCGAATTAATGGGAGCAAAGCATAAAGAATCAAGGCAACAATAGCGGGAATTTTGCCAATTCCTCCCAGAAACGGTACAGAAATCAGGAAGCCAAAAATAGCTAAACTGGGAGTAGTTTGAATAGCGTTAGCGAGACCGATAATAGGTTGGGCGAGTTTCGGTTGACGAGTAATCAAAATTCCTAAAGGAATACCGACAGAAACGGCCACCACCATCGCAATTACAACTAATATTAAATGTTCTCCAGTACGGAGGATAATTTCTAGGAAATATTGACTGAAAAACAAGGTTATCTCCCAATAGAGTTTAGTTACAGCAATTATCATTCATTGAATACCTTCTAGTGCAAGACACTATGCATAGCTTGCTTTTGCGTCAGAGTACCCTAAATGAAAAATTGCGAAGGTATTATTATTTGAAGCATATATATTGTAGTAGCACAGCAATGTTCATAGATGTTAACTTAATGTCAAACCCAGACGTGATAAATCAAAAGACGCGATAAATCGCGTCTCTACAAAAGATTGATTCTGGATTCTGAATTTTTATTTTTAGGCTTTTTTTAACCAGCTAAACATGGCGCGTAAATCTTTACCAACTTCCTCAATTTTGTGTTCAGCTTCTTTACGACGCAAGGCGGTAAATCCTGGTTTACCAGATTGATTTTCTAAGACAAATTCTCGTGCAAATTGTCCAGATTGAATTTCACTGAGAATTTTCTGCATCTCAGCTTTGGTTTGTTCGGTGACAATCCGCGGTCCACGCGTATAATCACCATATTCAGCTGTGTTAGAAATGCTGTCGCGCATTTTGGCTAAACCGCCTTCTACAACCAAGTCAACAATCAACTTGACTTCATGGAGACATTCAAAATAAGCCAATTCTGGTTGATAACCAGCTTCTACCAAAGTTTCAAATCCGGCTTTAATTAAAGCACTCAAACCACCGCACAATACTGCTTGTTCGCCAAATAAATCAGTTTCGGTTTCTTCGCGGAAAGTAGTTTCGAGAATACCAGCACGACTACCACCGATACCTCTAGCGTATGCCATTGCGCGATCGCGTGCCTGACCACTAGCATCTTGATAAACTGCAAACAGCGCTGGTACGCCTTCTCCATTTTCATAAGTCCGTCGAACTAAATGCCCCGGCCCTTTTGGTGCTACCATCACCACATCTACATTTGGCGGTGGTACAACTTGCCCAAAATGAATATTGAAACCGTGGGCAAAGGCTAAGACATTCCCTTCTTCTAAATTGGGTTCAATCTCATTTTTATAAATTGTTTTTTGGACTTCATCAGGTAACAAAATCATAATGAAGTCAGCAGCATTAGCCGCATCAGCAACATTTTTAACAGTTAACCCAGCTGCTTCGGCTTTGGAAACTGACTTACTGCCCGGATATAATCCCACAATCACATTCAAACCACTATCTTTTAAATTGAGAGCGTGGGCATGACCTTGGGAACCATAGCCGATAATAGCAATAGTTTTTCCACTCAAAAGGTCTAAATTGGCATCTTCGTCATAATACATCCGCGCCATAGAAGCATCTCCTGTCAGCAAGCATCATCATTTCTTGGCAGGCTTCTGATTGTACCCCAAATTGAGTAACACAGATGAACTGTCAATCATTCAATTTATTTGTATTTATCTCTTTGAACTCTAGAACTGGGGGCTGGGGACAAATGAGAAATTACAAATAAACAAATCGTGTTACATAAATTGCAACAATCCAGATTTTGAGTTTTTATTCAGTGATACTGGGATTAACTTCATCCATCTGGGGGTAGATTATGTATACTTCGACTAAATTACCGCGCACATCTGCTTTATTTATAAGTGCGTTATTAGGAGGGGTAATTTTCACTAGTTGCGCCTCTTCCGAACAGACGGCAAATAAGTCTGCACCTCAAATTGCAGCCAATGGCGCGGTAAATCAATTATCTGCTCGTGAAAACAGTCTTTCCCAAAAGGTGGAAGCTGCACCGCGTTCTCGTCCTCAACTCATTAAAAAGGCAGCAATGTCTTTGAGAGTCAACTCTGTAGATCGGACTATTGATGCCGTTTCGCAAATTATCAATCAACAGCAAGGGGATTTAATCGGGTTGAAACAACAACAACCCAAAAACGACAACCCGCGTTACACAGCAACAATAGAATTACGGGTACCAGAGAATCGGCTAGAACCTACTCTAGAACAATTAGCTAAATTGGGCACTCTTGAGAGTCGTAATATAACTGCCGAAGATGTAGGCGATCGCCTTGTGGATTTCCAAGCTAGATTAACGAATTTGCAAAAAACTGAAGCCAATTTGCAAAAAATTATGGATCGGGCTGGTTCTGTTAGAGATGTGCTGAGTGTTGCTCAAGAATTAAGTAATGTCCGAGAAACTATAGAACAAATTAATGCCCAACTTAAAAGCTTACAAAATCAAGTTGCATATTCCACTATTACGCTCAACCTAGAAGCAGCAGTTTCTAGCACCAGTCCCCAACCTGCCTTGGGTTTGCAAGTTCAAGAAACTTGGAACAACTCTACCCATTCTTTGAGTGCATTTTCCGTTGGCTTACTCAAGCTGGGTATTTGGTTAATTGTTTACAGTCCCTATTTGTTGATTCTTGCTGCTGTTATCTATGGCTTTAACCGTTGGCAGCGAACTCATTCATCACGTTTGACACAAACACCAAAGTCAACTAACTAGAACGGTATAAATATTTCTAGTTGGAATGAGGCAGGAGGTAAATTTCAAATGTAAAGAGCAATACAAAATACATGATGACAATTTTGATACAAATCTGTTAAGAATAGTTACAATAATCGTCATCTAGAGAAATATTTCTTATGGTAAACTCACTTGACAAGAACTCAATTCATCAAGTTGTCATTGTTGKCGGTGGTTTTGGTGGACTTTATGCAGCAAAAACACTTGCTAAGGCAGCAGTAAACGTTACTCTAATCGATAAACGCAACTTTCATCTATTTCAACCTCTGTTGTATCAAGTCGCTACAGGTGCCTTATCTCCAGCTGATATTTCTTCACCGTTGCGTTCTATAGTTAGTAAGAGCAAGAATACTAAAGTGCTGCTAGGAGAAGTGAATAATATCGATCCAGAAGCACAAAAAGTGATTGTAGGCGACGAGGCAATACCTTACGATACATTGATTGTTGCCACAGGCGCGAAGCATTCCTATTTTGGCAAAGATAACTGGGAAGAATTCGCCCCTGGGTTGAAAACTGTAGAAGATGCTATAGAAATACGTCGCCGGATTTTTATGGCATTTGAAGCAGCAGAAAAAGAAACCGATCCAGAAAAACGCCGTGCCTGGTTAACTTTTGTGATTGTTGGTGGTGGTCCCACTGGTGTAGAATTGGCGGGGGCGATCGCTGAATTAGCAAACCAAACTCTTAAAGAAGATTTCCGCAACATCGACACTTCAGAAGCCCAGATTTTGCTCTTAGAAGGATTAGATCGGATTCTGCCACCTTTTGCGCCAGAGTTATCCCAAGAAGCAGAAGCATCCCTAACGCGGTTGGGGGTAGTTGTGCAAACGAAAACACTGGTAACCAATATTGAAAATCATATTCTTAGCCTCAAACAAGGCGATGAAGTTAAAGAAATCGCCTCAAAAACGATATTATGGGCAGCAGGTGTGAAAGCTTCCGCAATGGGAAAAGTGCTAGTAGAACGCACAGTTGGCGAATGCGATCGCGCTGGACGCGTTATTGTCGAACCTGACTTGAGTATTAAAGGATATCCGAATATTTTTGTAATTGGCGACTTAGCAAATTTTTCTCATCAAAATAATAAACCACTACCTGGTGTTGCACCTGTAGCGATCCAACAAGGAGAATATGTAGCAAAACTAATTCAACAACGCCTTGCAGGTAAAAGTTTGCCAGCCTTTACTTATATGGATCGCGGTAGTTTAGCGATGATTGGGCAAAATTCCGCTGTAGTAGATTTAGGTTTTCTCAAGCTCAAAGGTTTCTTTGCATGGGCCTTTTGGCTATTGATACACATTTATTTCTTAATTGAATTTAACAACAAATTAGTAGTAATAATTCAGTGGGCGTGGAACTATTTTACCCGTAATCGTGGAGCAAGATTAATTACAGGTCAAGAATCAGTCACGGAGTTAGAAATTTATACATCAGAAAATAAACAGCCAGTAAATATCTAAATTGGGTGTTGGAAGTGGTGACAGTTGACTGTTGAGTATTGAGTTAGGAATTTTCCCCACCTCCCCCACTCCTCATCTGTCCCACTCCCCACTCAAAAGTTATCGCCCGATAAATTAGCAGTAAGCTGTTTGAGGGCGTTTTTGATAATTTAGTATGGCAAGTATTAACGACAACTACCTAAAACTGAAAGCGGGTTACCTGTTTCCAGAAATTGCTCGGCGGGTGAATGCCTTTGCAGAAGCGAATAGTAATGCTAAAATCATCAGATTGGGCATTGGCGACGTTACCGAACCTCTGCCGGAGGCTTGCCGGACAGCGATGATTAAAGCTGTGGAAGAAATGGGCGATCGCAATACCTTCAAAGGCTATGGCCCAGAGCAAGGCTACGCTTGGTTGCGCGAGAAAATTGCTACTCAAGATTTCCAAGCACGGGGAGCCGAAATCGATGCTTCAGAAATCTTTATCTCTGATGGTTCCAAGTGTGACACGGGCAATATTCTGGAAATCTTTGGTCATGACAACACTATAGCCGTTACTGACCCTGTTTATCCCGTATATGTAGATACAAATGTAATGGCGGGAAATACAGGAAATGCTAATGATAAAGGTGAATTTGAAGGCTTAGTTTATCTACCGATTTCAGCAGAAAACAACTTTACCGCTGAGATTCCCTCCCAGAAAGTTGATTTAATTTATCTCTGCTTTCCTAATAACCCCACAGGTGCAACTGCTACCAAAGAACACCTCAAGGCATGGGTGGATTATGCCAAAGCTAATAACTCGATTATTTTCTTTGATGCAGCCTACGAAGCTTATATTACCGATGCATCGATTCCGCATTCAATTTATGAAATAGAAGGTGCAAGAGAAGTTGCGATCGAATTTCGGTCTTTTTCTAAGAATGCAGGCTTTACAGGAACTCGCTGTGCGTTAACTGTAGTACCGAAAACACTCACAGCCAAAGCCGCCGATGGTTCCGATGTCGAACTGTGGAAACTGTGGAATCGTCGCCAGTCTACCAAATTTAACGGCGTTTCTTACATCGTCCAACGGGGAGCGGAAGCGGTTTACTCCCAAGAAGGACAAGCACAAATCAAAGAATTGGTTAGTTTCTATTTAGAAAACGCCAAAATTATCCGCGAGAAACTCACAGCGGCCGGATTATCTGTTTATGGCGGGGTGAATGCACCTTACGTTTGGGTGAAAACGCCTAATGGTTTATCTAGCTGGGAATTCTTTGATAAATTGCTGCAAACCGTCAACGTGGTGGGAACACCTGGTTCTGGCTTTGGTGCTGCGGGTGAAGGCTACTTTAGGATTTCCGCGTTTAACAGTCGGGAGAATGTAGAAGAAGCGATGAAGCGGATTACTGAAAAGTTTAAAGTGTAAAGCGATCGCTTTTTGCTGCTTTTGTTAAACTCATTCTATTAGTCTTAAGGTTACGGTGGGCTATATTATCCACCGCAACCTGATAGGTAATTATTAAAAATCAGCTTACTGATATTTTGGTTATGACTGCTATTACCGTTTTCAAACCTGTTAGTCAGATGCAATTGTCGCCTGGTAGCACCGTAACCATTCCTGATGTTAGCTGGGAAGAATTTGAATCTATATTTGCAAGAATTGGGAGAAAAAAGAACTACAAGAATTGCTTATAGCCAGAGAAATTTAGAAATTATGGCTCCTTTGCCAGAACATGAAATTCCCAAAGATTTAATTTCTGATATTGTTAAAATATTGCTGAAGGCTAAAGATATCAGATATCAACCTTTTGGTTTCACTACCTTTAAACAGCAAGGTTTAGCAGGAGTTGAGCCTGATGCTTGCTTTTATATTCAGAATTATCAACAGATGATTGGTCGTCGCCGTTTACAACCTGATGACCCACCGCCAGATTTAGCGATTGAGACTGATGTGACATCAAAAACTACTCTTGATGCTTATGAAGCCATTAGAGTCCCAGAATTATGGGTATACGATAGTGGTAGCCTTTCTATTTATTTGCTCAAAGAAGGAAAATACATAAAATCTGACATAAGTCCTAATTTTGAGGATATAGCTATTACAGAAATTATTCCTGCGGCTGTGGAACGTAGTTGGCAAGTAGGAAGTTATCAAGTTTTACAAGAATTAGAAGCAATCATTTAGTTAATGACCAAAATGATTAGTCTTGAGATGACTAGTTAAATTAAAGGTTCGGTTTTCTTTATTAATTGAATTAAAAAATTATTTCTGAGAATTACTTTCTTCTTGTTCGCTATCATTAGGTAAATCCATGTTTGGCCGCCTATAATTAGCCAAACTCACTCCTTCTTCTAAATATACAGCAGAGTATTTACTCAACCCGATACGCTGTGATGAATAAATTCCAGAATGACCTGAAAATAAGTAGCTGACTACACAAGCGATACTAATAAATACGCCTGATTCCAAACCGAATAGTTCAATTCCCATTAAGGTTGATGCTAAAGGTGTATTTGCTGCACCTGCAAATACGCCTACAAATCCCATTCCTGCTAATAATGGTGCAGGTAATCCCAAAATAAAAGACAAAGCATTACCTAAAGTTGCACCAATAAAAAACAAAGGTGTCACCTCTCCTCCTTTAAAACCTGCACCTAAAGTTAAAGCAGTTAAACCTAATTTTGCAGCAAAATCCCAAGGAGGTAGTTGAGTGTAGAAAGAATCAACGATAGTAGGGATACCAAGCCCAATGTACTTCGTTGTACCAGTCAATCCAACAATTATTGCTATCAGTGCACCGCCGATTAAAGGGCGTATTGGAGGATATGATATTTTGGCTTTAAAGAAGTGACTAATTTGGTGAGTTACTCGAGCAAAAAATCTGGCGACTATTCCAAAGATTACACCTGCAATTATTGCAGAAATTAATCCCCAAATTGTTAGTATCGGTATAGAGGGAGCGTGTCGGTATGCTGTATGATGCAAACCCAATAATAAAGTTACTTGATTTCCCACGATCGCTGCAATTAAAGCCGGAAAAAGAGCGTCGTAATGAATTTTGCCAATCGCTAAAACTTCTAGACCAAATACAGTTCCAGCTAAGGGAGTACCAAAAACTGAAGCAAATCCCCCACTGATACCTGCGGTTAATAAAATTCGCCGATTAGCTCCTTGAAAATGAAATATTTTGGTCAATTGGTCTGCTAAAGAAGCACCCATTTGTAATGCTGTACCTTCACGACCGGCTGAACCTCCAAATAAGTGAGTTAGGTCTGTTCCTAGTAGAACAAGAGGAGCCATCCGGAAGGGAATAATATCTTTAGGTTTATGGATTTCTTCCAACAAAAGATTATTTCCAGCTTCCACAGTCCGACCAAATTGGTGATAAATCCAACCACTCAAGAAGCCACCAAGGGGAAGTAAAGCGATAATCCATCGATGTGATTCTCGCCAATCGGTTGCCCATTCCAATGATGCTAAAAGAATTGCAGATGCAGTTCCAGCAAAAATCCCAACCACAAAGGAAATCGGCAACCATTTAATTAGGTGGGGTAGTGCAATAAACGGTTCAAATTGAGTGAACACCTTGCGAATTTGGGGGCTAAGAATAATCCCCACTAAAATTATGCCGATAGAAGGCGCAATATCTAAACGATGCGTAAGTTGAGCGGCAAAAAAGCCCATGATTAAAATCGACAATACGCTGGCTAGCATCCCATGACTCCTTGAAGCGCGATTTGTAGATAGGTACTTTCTACAGAAGAGTCAGGTAATGCATTTAGCCAAGCCCTACTCTCCCGCAGTCAGCGAGGAAAGTAGGAGCTATCAGCCTTTTCATTGATGATTTATCGGGTTAGAAAGGCGGTTTTGGCGAGCTCCATCGCCATTGATTTGACATTAAATTAAGAATACCATTTTTGCTTTTGCCTTGTTGTATTAGTTTCTAAAATTAATCACTGCCTTTCCCAATTAAAATAGCAATATACGATCCGCCTCAGTAAAGCGTGTACCATTAACGGTATGATATGCTGCCATCATCACAAAGCAATTACCAGTCAGTTTCAGATTCTCAAATCAAACTAGATCGATTTATAGTTTGTGGTCTCGGAAGTTTGGGTCAGCATTGTGTTTCCATCCTCAAAGAGTATGGTGTTGTTGTCAATGCTATCGACCAAGAACAACCAAAAGATTTACAGATACCAAATTTATTAAGTTTATTAGAACAATTACTAATCGGAGATTGTCGTCAGGCTGGTGTTTTAGAACAAGCAAACATTACTCACTGCCGAACTATAATCTTAGCTACTGGTAACGAACGAGTAAATATAGAAGCCGCCTTGGCAGCACGACTGTTAAATCCTCAAGTTCGCTTAGTTATACGTTCTGATAAACAAAATCTCAATCAACTTTTAAGTCAGACTCTTGGTAATTTTATCGCTTTTGAGCCAAATCAAATTTCCGCTTCTGGCTTTGCTATCGCAGCCCTTGGAGATGAGAGTATTGGCTATTTTCAAATTGAAGGGCATCAATTTCGAGTAGTCAAGCATCAGATGAAAATGAGCGATCGCTGGTACAACAAATTGCATATATATGAACTAAATACTCCACATCGTCGCGTATTAAATCACGCTCATAGTTCATCTTTTTTACCTAAAGAATTTCATCAGTGGGAGCCAGAAGCAACACTACACCCTGGTGATACGATTATTTATATTGAAGTTACAGAGCAGATCAGAAGTTTAAAAAAAATTGCTGCTCAGCCTAAGTACAACTTGCAGCAGTTCTGGCGAGAGATTTTATTTGGTAATGCTTGGAATAATGTTAAACAAAAAATTGTATATTTTTCACAAACATTATCTCATTATCAAAGTTTGCGCGTAGCACTAATTTGTGGAATTACAGTACTTTTTCTCTGGTGTTTTGGAACACTTATTTATATTTTAAATTATCCTCAAAGTAATATATCAGAAGCATTTTATGCTACTGCTGTTTTGCTTTTGGGAGGATACGGAGATATTTTTGGTGGTATTAATTTTAAAACACCACCAGAGCCAGCCGAACACATGCCAGGATGGTTACGATTGTTTAGTCTGGGACTAACTTTAATCGGTATAGGTTTTGTTGGGGTATTATATGCATTACTTACTGATGCTCTTTTAAGTTTCAGGTTCCGGTTTTTCAATAGCTACCAGCCATCAATACCTCAAAAAGACCATATTATACTGATTGGATTTAATCGAGTTGGTCAACGAGTCGCAGCTTTATTACAAGAATTTAAACAACCTTTACTAGGTATTAACAGCACAGCACCTAATGTAGATTTTTTTAAAAAAATACCAATAATAATTGATAGCATTGCTGATGCTCTAGGGAAAGCGAATCTTACTAATAGTAAAAGTGTCGTTGTAGTTACAGAAGATAGCATAGAGAATCTGGAAATAGCTTTGACAGTCCATGCTCAAAGTCCTACAACTCGTGTAGTGATTCGGACTTACGACCGATATTTTCGTGATAATGTCGCCCGGTTATTTCCTTATGCCCAAGTTATTTGCACCTCTGCTATTTCCGCAGAAGTTTTTGTAGCTGCGGCTTTTGGAGAAAATATTCTCAGCTTGTTTAGTTTTGATACTCAAACTATTTTAGTAGTTGAGTATATGATTGAAGCTGGTGATACACTCAATGGATTACTATTGTCTGAGGTTGCTTATGGTTATGGAGTTGTACCTATTTTATACCAAAGCCTGAAGCGATCGCCTCTTAAGTTAATGCCTTCTGATAATATACAACTTGCTGTTGGCGATCGCCTGATCGTTCTAGCTAACAGTAACAGCCTGCAACAGATTGAACGCGGCGAAATGTTTCCTCAAACTTGGCAAGTAGAGATTGAAAAGGTATTAGCTCCAGATGCTATTTTTGATGGAGCGAATGAAATAAGTATAATCTCAGGATGTAACATTGGCACAGCAAGAAAATTGATGAATAATTTACCTGTTCATCTCCCAAAAGCATTATATAAACAACAAGCTTTGCACCTAGTGCAGAGGCTAACTAAAATAAGAGTTACAGCTCGCTTGAAACCCTGTTCTGAAGATAGAGATAGTTAAATTCACCTTCTAAATTTTTATAATCTGCTTTGATTTTTTAACATACATGTGTAGCTCAAGAGTAGAAAGATAAACCTCTGGGGTTTTAGTAAGAGTAATAATCAAAGAGTAATTCTATCTTTAGAAAATGTCTTACTATAGACAGATGCACTTGTTTATCATCTCGTCTTTATTTGATATAAAACAAACATAGAAAAAGTTCAAAATAAAGATATTAATTTGATGACATTTATCCAATAAAATAGGGAGAACCGTACTCATTAGATAGGTTTTCTGCACTATATATCTGAATTTATCTAGATACAATCAAAGCGTAGCTTAATTAATGCTGTTTTCTTTAAAAACCATATACACAGCATTAACAGGAGAGCAAAAATATGACAAATCAATTGAGAACGGCTGCTTTGCTAGCTGCACTAAGTGGTCTTTTAATTGCAATTAGTTACTGGGTAATTGGTGGTAGTAGCGGCTTGATTATCGGAATCGGTTTAGCAGCAGTAACAAACCTGTTTTCCTGGTATCAATCAGATAAAATTGCCCTTGCAGTATATCGGGCACAACCTGTAAGTGAAAGGGAAGCACCGGGACTTTATCGGATGGTAGAAAAGCTATCTCGCCGCGCCAATATTCCTACGCCTAGAGTTTATATTGTCCCCAGTCAAACTGCTAACGCCTTCGCTACCGGACGAGATCCAGAAAATGCTGCTGTAGCTGTCACCGAAGGAATTTTAAATATATTACCAGAAGACGAACTTGAAGGCGTTATTGCCCATGAACTCACTCACATTATAAATCGCGATACCCTCACACAAGCTGTTGCTGCTACGGTAGCTGGTGCTATTTCATTCCTAGCCCAAATGGTAAGTTACAGCTTATGGTTTGGTGGTGGCTCACGAAATGATAATAGAGGTGGAAATCCTTTAGGTGTTTTATTAACAGTAATGCTTGCACCATTAGCTGCAACAATCATTCAATTGGCAATTTCACGCACGCGAGAATTTTCTGCTGATGCTGGTTCTGCTAAATTAACAGGTAATCCCCGCGCTTTAGCTAGAGCGCTACAAAGGTTAGAAGCTACAGCAAAACAGATACCTTTAAATACTAATCCAGCTTTTGAGCCATTATTAATTATCAATTCCATTTCTGGACAATTTTTGGGTAACTTATTCTCTAGTCATCCTGCTACAGAAGCACGAGTTACAGCATTACTGAAATTAGAGCAAAAACTGACAACAAAAGCTTATTAAATGTTAGTTATTAGTCATTAATCATTGGTAATTTACCAACGAGCAATGACAAATGACTATTAAATACGGCGTGCAATTATAATTTGAGACTAAAGTTTCTAATTAAGGATGTTTGAAGTATGACTAATAACAACATCGAATCCATTGAAGCTACATTTATTGAATCAATCGAATCAACAGTAATTGTAGAGATAAATTCTTCAACTGACGAATTACTCGAAATTGACATGGTTGGTGAAAGTGATGAGGTGAAGCGCGAAACTGAAGCGTTGATTGAGGCATTAAGACGCGCCCAAGCTGAGACGGATTCAACAGGTACTCTTACACGCGAAACTTATTTAA
Organism: Nostoc sp. PA-18-2419; assembly: GCF_005869855.1. Classification (GTDB taxonomy): domain Bacteria; phylum Cyanobacteriota; class Cyanobacteriia; order Cyanobacteriales; family Nostocaceae; genus Nostoc. The sequence continues at coordinate 30,400 of NZ_SZNH01000008.1, forward strand.
ATACTGTGCGTCGAGCCAGAGAATTGATTGAAAGAAGGAAAATTGTCAAAGGCGATCGCTTAGAAGACTCTTGGGCGATAATTCAGGATGAAGCTGAAAGAAACTGGCACTTATTAATGAAGGATTTAGTAGACTTTAGCTTTCGCCTCCAAAAAGCAGGTCAAGCTGCTTGGGAAACCTTTAATCACCCTTATTCTCAAAGTTAAATAGGGGATGAATTATAACTGTTTAAAATTAGGCAAAATACAGCATTTTAGTAAGGGTACAATATAACATTATTGTGCCCTTATTGTTTATTTTTTACAACATATACTATTGGACGTTCTAAAGAGTGATGGTGGAAATAGTTTTTTTGGTGATATAAAATGTTAATTAAGTAAATAATAGTTTTTTGCTGGTAAAAACTATTATTTACTAATATTAATTAACTTTTATAGCCACTCAGAACATACAAGCTCTTCCCTACACCCAACACCCCATACCCAGCCTCAACAGAGAATTTTGCGAACTACTGTTATTACCAACTACCGTCCACCAAACAACGAATGGGCAAACAAAGCAGCTTGAGTGCGATCGCGTAAATTCAGGCGACTGAGAATATTGGTCACATAATTCTTAACAGTATTTTCTGAAAGAAACAGCGATTCGGCAATTTCACGGTTATTGGCTCCAGAAGCAATTAAGCGCAATACATCTAGTTCTCTAGGTGTAAGTTGTGCCAATTCTGGAGGAGGTTGTACAGACGCGATAGTTGGGGCCATAGGTATGAGTGCTTTCTCAAACAATCCTGGGCCGAGTAGGGTTTGTCCTTTGTAGACGGCTAAAATTGCTAACATTAGTTCATCTGGTTCGGTATCCTTGAGCAAATACCCCTTTGCACCTAGCCGCATTGCTTGAGAAACATACTCATCATCATCGAAGGTGGTGAGGACAAGAACCTTAATATTAGGATATTGTTGAGCGATCGCTTTTGTGGTGGCAACTCCATCCATTATCGGCATCCGGATATCCATTAATACAATATCGGGTTGCAGCGCAGCAAGCTGTTCGAGTGCCCGTTGCCCATTCTCTGCCTCACCGATTACATGCATCTGGGCATTCGACTCGAGCATACTCTTAAGTCCTTGGCGAATAAGATGCTGGTCGTCAACTAATAAAATGTTAATCATAAGTAAAAATGCATATTCATTGCCCAATTCACTGTTGTGGCCTTTATAAATATTTGTACAAAGTTACTAACAAAGGCAGGAGTTAGGATAGCGCAGCTAAGCCATGTCCGCGTCCCTTGCGCGTCTGGTAGAGAGCGTCGGCAGAAGGCAGAAGGTAGGAAGTATTAATTAAAACTTTAGTTCTGGATTTATAGCCGTAGTCACACCCTTTAGGACATAAATACAAGCGTGAATTTTAGGAACAGTAATAGTTTTACCTCCTGCAAGAACTGCCTTTTGAAACATTAACTTTACAATAGTTTTGATAGTGGTAAAGAAACACAAATACGGCAACCTGTTTCTAGTTGACTGTGGAGATTCAACTGACCACCCAGTGCAACTGCTCGTTCTCGCATCCCTTGTAGCCCAAAGCCAGTTGTATTTTGAGTTGGGTTAAATCCTTTTCCGTCATCTGCAACTGACAGATAAATCATTCCAGCGTATGCCAGTAGTCTAACCGTGACAGTCGTCGCCTGAGCGTGTTTGCAAATATTTGTCAGCGATTCTTGTACTATACGGTAAAGAGCGGTGTTTACTTCTGTTGGCATGTGTGGGACATCAATTCTACAGGACGGTTCAATACCTGTGGTTTGCTGAAAATCTGTCAACAGCTTTTCAATCGCTGATTTGAGAGATTGTCCTTGCAAAGGATTTGAACGCAAAACAGAAAGCGATCGCCGAATTTCCAGCAGTGCCTCAGCCCCCAGTTGCTTTGCCTGTTTGAGAAATGCCAATGCTTTATCATTATTCGATTCCCAGAACAACAGGGTGTTATTAATCTGAATTGTTTGGGCGGCTAGAGTATGACCCAACCCATCATGAATTTCGCGGGCAATTCGGTTGCGTTCTTGCAAGGTTGCCTGATCTTCAATCCGTAGCGCATATTGGCACAGTTGTTGATTGGTTATTTCTAATTGCTGATGGGCGATTTCTAATTGCTCTCTACTTTGGCGCTCTGCCAGCAGGGCATTAATTAACAGTAAAGCGAATACTAACGTTAAGCTAAACAATAGTATATTACTTAATCGCCAGTCCCAGGACATGACAACCAGTTTATCTGGGATAAAATTCTTAGGTACAATCGGTTTTGACAAAAGCAGTGTTCCATAACAAAGCAGAGATAAACCTAAGACAATCAACTGTCCAAAACGCTTAAATATTAGACAACTCCGCATCACCAGTACCAGACACAGCAGGAAAACGGAGCGACTAGATAAGCTATGGTGAGTCGCTGGTAGCAAAATTAAACCAAATTCGAGGGCCGTATAAAGTAATTTTGTTTCCAGCTTAACCATTGGTAGTCTCAAGCCCATCAAGCTGAAAGTTGCGATCGCCAGAACTCGTAGCAGCAATGACCAGGACAACTCAAATGGCAACAAAACTTCCATGAACATTGCCGTGGCTAATAATAACCACTCTAAGTAAAGCAACAGACGAAATGATGGGTAGGTTAAGCTAACCATAGAACTGTTCCAACTCAATGGTCTCGATGACAAAACCATCAGTATTTTCACAATTTTAGAGGGAATATTGTTAAAAAACACATTAGTCCTTTAAATTGCAAAGTGCGAGTAGGGTAAGAGACTGACAAATAAAAATATTCCAAATTTTCTTATGGGATGGGTATCCAGATCCGTTTTATATTTAGGGCGGGCTTTCCTGCCCACTTCACCAGAGGGATCATTTCTTTTCTAGAAATCTCTACCCGACAAGTAGTAGTAATTTATTTATTACAAATCCCGAAGTCAACTCTGCAAGGTCTGGCTTTGCCATCCCACAGGCTACAGAACTTTTCAAAATTAGTTGATTTGTTTAAGAAGTTAAAGAAATTAGCGCAGTGGATAATTAAACTCTTCTTTTTCTATAACGAATCTCTCTCTAATATCGATAGAGCTATTTCGACTGATTAACTATTCATAATCTAGGAAAAAAGTCACAAAAAATTAGGTACTTTTTTACTGGTCAGCTTAGGAATTCTAGTCCATGCACAAATCTATCTCAACTTTTAAGATTAGCTGGAGATGTTACTCAAGTAGCAAGTTTTTAAACATCTTCTTAAAAGTCATCAACTAAAATCGAATTACAACAGTCATAATCGTATACAAGAAAAACAACACAATTAAATGATTAAAAAACAGATAGTTTTACCAGCGTTTTTACTTGCAACTATCCTGATTGCAGGAATCACGGGTTGCAGCAATTCTAAGTCTCCAGATGTGTCTCAAGGGGACAACTCTGGAACAAAGGTATCTGATACTAACACTTCTACAAAAAATCCGGCATCGAATACCCCGGAACGCGCCGAGAAGCGCGAAGCAGTTCGCAAGCAAGTTGAGGCAGTTCTGACTCCAGATCAGGTAAAGCAATTGTCAACGAAATTGCAAGAAGGTGAAAAAATGCGTAAAGCAGTGTTAAGCTTGAATCTCACGGCTGAACAAAAGACTAAAATTCAAAATATTTTTAAAACTGCCTATCCACACCGTAAAGGGCAATCCCAAAATAATTCTTAGTAGTTTGATTAAAATAAAATTTAGGAGTCAGTCGTCAGAATTCAAAAAATTATATCCGACTAGAGGTATTTAATCCCCCTCTTCAAGTATTGTTGAATTCTAGATTCTGAATTCTGGATTATTCTTCAATAGTTAAAGTATGTTCAAACAAAAATTGCTCGTCAAGATAGAACTTGCCGTTATCGCCATAATCCTGGCAGGAAGTAGCCTCTACGCTTCAAAAGCTTTGGGCAAACCCCAATCTAGCCCTCAAAAACTCGTGGATGAGGTATGGCAAATCCTAGATAAGAATTATGTTGATGTCAGCTTTAACCATCAAGATTGGAAAGCAATTCGACAGCAATATCTCAGCCGTTCCTATACTTCCAAGGAACAGGCTTATGGGGCAATTCAAGAAATGGTGGCTAAATTAGGCGATCGCTACACAGAGTTTTTCGACCCCCAGGAATTTAAAGCCCTAAATAACGACCTTTCTGGCAACCTCAGTGGCGTAGGACTGGAACTAGCACAGAATGAGAAAACTAAAGCTTTAACCGTTGTCGCCCCGATTGAAGGAACGCCTGCTTTTAAGGCGGGTATTTTGCCCGACGATATAATTGTCCAAATTAACGGTCAAATCACTCAGGGAATGAAAATAGAGGATGCCGTTAAACGGATTCTCGGCCCAGTGGGAACCAAAGTAGTACTGACGATTCAACGGGGCAATCAATCGCAAATTTTCAAACTTACCCGCGCAAATATCGCTATCCATCCTGTAACTTACAACACGCAAACAACCACAGCCGGCAAGATTGGTTACATTCGTTTACCAGAGTTTACGCAAACATCTCCCCAAGAGATGTATCGGGCAATTCAAGCATTAGAAAAACAGCAAGTGCAGGGCTACGTTTTGGATCTACGTTCCGATCCAGGTGGACTGCTAAATGCAAGTTTGCAAATTGCCAGTATGTGGTTAGACCGAGGGGCGATCGTGTCTTTGGTAAATCGAAACCAAGTTAAAGATAGCTACAATGCATCAGGACATCCTCTCACCAACAAACCCCTAGTAATACTGGTCGATAAGGGATCTGCTAGTGCCAGCGAAATTTTGGCGGGAGCCTTGCAAGATGATAATCGCGCCACCTTAGTAGGAACTCGCACCTTTGGTAAAGGTTTAGTTCAATCTGTAGAGCCACTGGAGGATGGTTCGGCATTAAAACTAACGATCGCCAAATACTATACACCGAAAGGTCGAGATATCAATCATGTTGGCATTGCACCAGATATTAATGTGGAGTTAACCCAGGCACAACAGAAAGCATTAATCCAAAACCGAACCTTGGCCACATTAGCCGATCCTCAGTATGCTACTGCCGTGGCTAACCTGAACAAATTGATTCAGTCCGGGGCAAATCATGTGAGTTTACAGCGTGGGGAATAAGTATAGGTTTGGCTCTTTGGAGTTCTTAGAATTCAGTAAGTAATCAAGCGGACATGATATAACTCACCAGAATTCTCCAATTAAATTGAAGTGTGACTGGTGGATGAATAAAGGGTGAAACATCACACTAAATCTTTGATTTAGTGGTTCTCAGTGTTGGTGGTAGTTGGCTACACTAAAAATTGCTGAATTCACCAATTCTGTATTCTGTATTCTTCTTCAATCATGCCAACGCGCAAAGCCCAACGACTTGAAATTTGTGAGCCAGTTCCAGGTCTGAAAATCCTGGTTCAACTCAGTAACATTCCTTTAGTGCGGACAGTCATAGCTACTCTTACCCGCCATCAGCTAGCGTTTGTAGGAGTTGTATTTGTTAGCAGCTTGCTTTTTGCTATGCGGGAAAACGGCCCTTGGCTTACAGTACCTAAACAGGTGGCGATTGAATTCTTTTCTGCTGTATCCCAGTCCTTAGCTGCTTTATTGGGGGTGTTAATTGTTTTTCTCACGTTTAATAGTCAGCTAATTGCTCAAAGGCAGTATGATGATTACTATACACTTCAGATTCAGATTGACCAACTTATTCGTCTAACTCAGTCTCTTCCTGCCGAACTCAGTAATTTTAATGAAAATTTGGTAGAGCTGATTAACTATTTAGTTCCTTTGCATTTAAAGGATTTCCCAATCTGGGAAACTAGCTCCCAAGTGCTATCTTTGGACAAGCTTTTAGATAATTTCAAGAATGAATATCAACGGCCGCAAGTGCAGCAACAATACTCCTTAGCTACCCATATGCATAGGCAACAAATCTTTCTTGTGATCAATAACATGGAAGAAATCCTGGAAAGATTTTCTCGGCTTTACAATCGGATTCTGGAGATGAGCCGTTTCATTCTCGCGATTGTTAAGTTGTCTTTTCTGCTGGGAGTTTCGCTGCTGTTTTTGCTGTTATTTGGCATTATCGATTTGCAAAGTAAGTTTCCCGATCTCAGCCTACCTGTAATTTTTACTCTAGCATTTTGGTTATTAATTTCTCTGTTAGAGCTAGTACTTGATACCTGGTTTTTTTATAAAAGTCTTTATGGATCGCCGAGTCATTATCGGCGGTTCTTTCCTAATGCAAAATACCCTGATTAATCGGTTGAAGCTAATAAATTAGCTGAACCACAGTGATATAGATATCTGCGCCGCAGTGTTTCTAGAAAGGTTTTTTCAGCTTCAGTCATTTTAGGTAATTCTTCCAACCACTGTCAGAAAAACTGCTCATCCTCAATTTTCACTAACTAGATTGTCCTTTTCTTGTTGAACAATTATTAGATGAAAATTTTATAGAGACAGTGATTAACAATTATCAGTTTTGGATGATAAAACAGTAATTTTATACTACTTGGTTCTATCTAACTTAAATAACAATTTTTAGATGACCAGAGAATTTGACGTCATTATCGAAGCGGACTCTGAAGTTAATTTTATTGCCTCAGTACTTAGTCTTGTTCACTGTTACATTTAAACCAAGTCTTTAAACGAACTAATTTTAGAGGTTGAGCAAGAAATGTTGAAGCATTAGAGTTCGTTGGCGTGCAGAGAGTTTGTGTTCCCGACGCCATTAACTGTCAACTGTCAACTCTCAACGTCAAATGCTATCCCCTTTTAGGCATGGGATGAGCTTAATCTATTTTTTATGGAACTGAAACTACTACAATTACTATTGATGCTAGATAATGGGAAAGCTTTGAGATTTACTTGCCAATCTAGCCCAGATAAACAGAACTAACAATTATGCGAACTCACTATTGCGGCGAACTCCGAAAAGAACATATTGGAGAAACAGTTACCTTTTACGGATGGGTAGACCGTCGCCGCGATCATGGGGGCGTGATATTTTTAGATTTACGCGATCGCTCTGGTATTGTCCAAATCGTCAGCGATCCGCAACGCACCCCCGATTCCTATGAGCAGGCGAACGCTCTGCGAAATGAATATGTTGTTGAAATCACTGGTAGGGTGACACAACGTCCCGAAGAATCCCTAAATCCCCGTCTACCCACAGGTGAGATAGAAGTTTACGCCGACCGAATTCAACTACTCAACGCTGTCCGTAAACAGTTACCTTTCCAAGTTTCCATAACTGACAGCGAAACAGTGCGGGAAGACTTGCGGCTGAAATATCGCTATTTAGATTTGCGGCGCGAACGTATGGCGCAAAATTTGCAACTGCGTCATCAAATAGTCAAAGCCATGCGCCGTTACCTGGAAGATTTAGAAGGTTTCATCGAAGTCGAAACCCCAATACTTACGCGTTCGACTCCCGAAGGTGCTAGAGATTATATCTTACCCAGTCGCGTCAACCCTGGTGAATGGTTTGCTCTACCCCAATCACCCCAGCTATTTAAACAATTGCTGATGGTATCCGGCTTGGATAGATATTATCAAATCGCCCGTTGCTTCCGCGATGAAGATTTACGCGCCGACAGACAACCAGAATTCACTCAGTTAGACATGGAAATGAGCTTCATGTCTCAAGAAGAAATTATCGAACTCAACGAAAAGTTAGTTTGTCATATCTTCAAAACGGTTAAAGGCATTGAGTTACAGCGCCCTTTCCCCCGTCTCACTTATGCCGAAGGAATGGAACGCTACGGTAGCGATAAACCAGATACTCGCTATGGTTTGGAATTAGTCAACGTCTCGGATATTGTCAAAGACTCTAATTTCAAAGTCTTTCGAGACACTGTAATCAATGGCGGTGTCGTCAAAATCCTACCCATTCCCAATGGTAATGATGTAATTTCTAATGTCCGCATTAAACCAGGTGGTGATTTATTCAAAGAAGCCAGCGAAGCCGGTGCTAAAGGTTTAGCTTATATCCGCGTCAGAGACGATGGCGAAATTGACACTATTGGGGCAATAAAAGACAACCTCAGCGCTGAACAAAAACAAGAAATTCTCCGACGCACAGATGCCAAAGCTGGACATTTATTGTTATTCGGAGCTGGTGATGCTGCCACTGTCAATAAAACTTTGGATAGATTACGGCAAGTTATTGCCAAGGAATTTAGCTTAATCGATCCAGAAAAAATTAACTTGCTGTGGATTACAGATTTCCCGATGTTTGAGTGGAACGCTGGAGAAAAACGCCTAGAAGCACTGCATCACCCGTTTACAGCACCCCACCCTGAGGATTTGAGCGATTTAAAAACTGCACGCGCCCAAGCTTATGATTTAGTACTCAACGGCGTGGAAGTTGGCGGTGGAAGTCTGCGGATTTATCAGCGAGAAATTCAACAACAGGTATTTGATGCGATCGGTTTATCTCCTGAAGAAGCACAAAATAAATTTGGCTTTTTGTTGGAAGCATTTGAATATGGTACACCGCCGCATGGTGGCATTGCCTACGGTTTAGACCGTTTGGTAATGTTGCTAGCTGGGGAAGAATCGATTCGCGATGTGATTGCTTTTCCGAAGACGCAACAAGCCCGTTGTTTGTTAACAGACGCACCTTCTGGTGTAGATGTCAAGCAATTAAAAGAATTGCATGTGGCTTCGACATATAAGCCCAAATCTTAACAAAACGCATGGGTAGAGACGTTGAATTGCAACGTCTCTACAAGGATTTTGATATCATACAGAATCGTTTTCATACATGAAATCAGCAACGCCAAAAAAATTATCCAGTAGGTTGTGTTAATCTAAGATGCATTTTTTGATGCAAGAACAGTAATATGGCTTCTACTATTTTGACAGTCAACACTACAGCCGATCAAAATGATGGTAGTGCTGCTAATGGTTTATCTCTGCGGGATGCGATTTTAATTGCTAATGCGAATCCGACTACTGATTATGAAATTCACTTAACTGGAGGAACAACTTACAACCTCACATCAAATGGGATTAATGAAGATGCAGCCCTGACAGGAGATTTAGATATTAAAAGTCGCAGTAATGTGCTTTATATTGTGGCAGTTGGTGGGCAAGCAACTATTAATGCGTCAGGTTTATTAAATAGCGATCGCGTTTTTCATCTATTAACTGGAGGAGCATTAAGTTTACAGAATGTCGTGGTTACGGGCGGCAATATATCTAGTGATGGTGGAGGTATTAGGGTTGATTCTAATGCCGCTCTCGATTTGTATAATTCGACAGTTACGGGCAACAAAGCGTCCGGTTCTTATAATAACGGCGGCGGCATCTACAACAGTGGTGTCGTCTACCTACGTAACGGCAGCACAATTAGTAACAATATCGCTGCTGGAGGCTCTAGTCAAGAAGGTGGGGGCATCTACAATGTTAACGGTACACTAATTGCAACTAACTCTACAATTAGTAACAACCAAGCGGGAGTTTACGGTGGCGGTATCTCCACCATCGACGGATCGGTGACTTTAATCAATACTACTGTTAGTGGCAATAATGCGGGAAATGGGGGTGGAATCAGAAGTAACGCTACTTCAGTTGCCTTACTAAATACTACAGTCAGTGGCAATAGTGCAGATTCTAAAGGTGGCGGTATATATGCTTCTACTGATGGAGTATTCAATTTGATCAACAGCACTGTTACTAACAATACTGCTGTCAGCACCGCATCCGGCTACGGCGGCGGCGGTATTTATAGTCTTAGTGCCACAGTTAATCTCAAAAACACGATTGTAGCTGGGAATACGAATAGTAATGCTCCCGATCTTCTCTCTTCTACTTTGAGTTCAGCGTTATTTAATGGTAACAATAACAACCTTATTGGTAGCTTAACTGGTGCTAAAGGTACTGTAGGCACTGGTACAGATATCGTTAAGCCCAACCCCGGACTCGGCCCTTTACAAAACAACGGTGGACTCACCCTTACCCATGCTCTTCTTCCTGGTAGTCCTGCAATTAATGCTGGTAACAACAGCTTAATTCCTACTGATACAGAAGACCTTGATGGCGATGGTGATACAGCAGAACCAATTCCCTACGACCAACGCAGTTTGACGCGGATTGTTGGCGGTACAGTCGATATCGGCGCATTTGAGGTACAACCAGCTACCTTACCTACCCTTAGCATTAAAGATATTACTGTTACTGAAGGTAATACAGGCACAACGAACGCTACCTTTACTGTAACTCTTTCTGCTGCTAGTACCTCTGCTGTTACAGTTAACTATGCTACTGCTAACGGCACAGCTACAGCAGGTAGTGACTATATCGCTACCACAGGTACATTAACTTTCAATCCCGGTGATACCAGTAAAACTCTCAACGTTGCTGTAACTGGCGATTTAACAATTGAACCGAACGAAACTTTTTTTGTTAATCTCAGCAATGCCGCTAATGCCACCATTGCAGATAATCAGGCAGTGGGAACTATAACCAATGATGACACTCTGCCGACTCTCTCTATCAATGACATCACTGTTGTCGAAGGACAAACTCCGCAAGCAGTCTTAAGTGTCACTCTTAGCAGTGCCTCTAGTCAACCAGTCACAGTTCAATACGCTACAGCCCCTGTGACTGCTACTGCCAATGCTGACTATACTAGCAGCAGCGGTACTTTAACTTTTGCTGCCAATACTACCACTCGCACAATTACCATTCCCATCCTGAATGATAGTCAGGGCGAAGCCAACGAAACTTTTAAAGTTAACCTTTCTAGCCCTACCAATGCAAATTTGCAAAAAGCTTCTGGGACTGTCACCATAACTGACACTTTGCAAGCTAGTACCACCACAACCTTAGCTGATGGGATCGAGAATTTAACTCTAACTGGAACGAGCAATATTAATGGCACTGGCAATAGTGGCAATAATATATTGACGGGCAATAGTGGCAATAATATTCTGGCAGGTGGTATTGGGAATGATACCTACGCATTCAATACTTCCACCCCATTGGGTAGCGATACCATACAAGAAACCAGCACAGGCGGCAATGATACTATCAGTTTTAGTAGCACTAGTACTGATGTACGGGTTAATTTAGGTGTCACTACTACGCAGACAGTCAACAGTAACTTGAAGTTGACTCTATCTGCTAATAATGTCATTGAAAATGTGGTTAGTGGTAGTGGTAGCGATCGCCTGATTGGCAATAGCCTCAATAATAATCTCAATGGGGGCAGTGGCAATGATGTATTAACAGGTAGAAGCGGTGCAGATATTTTAATTGGCGGGGCGGGAAATGATATTCTTTCTGGTGGGACGGAGAGCGATCGCTTTTGGTACAGTAGTGGGCGAGCTTTTACCAGTAGCGATTTTGGCAATGATACCTTGACTGACTTTACATCTGCCAGTGACAAGTTGGTGTTGAGTAAACAGACTTTTACTGCTTTGAGTAGTGTTGTAGGCGATGGGTTGAGTCAAGCTTCTGATTTTACTACTGTAGAGGATGATGATTTAGCTGCAACTAGTACAGCATTCCTGGTTTACAGTGTCGGTAGTGGCAGTCTTTACTATAACCAAAATGGTAGTGCTGCTGGGTTTGGTACTGGTGCGGAATTAGCTAATTTGCTGAATTTGCCTAGTTTGACCACTGCTGATTTTACTATCATTGCTTGATACTAGATGAGGGAAACAAGGTGAGGCAAAGATAGGATGCATCCTATCTTGCCTCTGTAGGAGACTATATGCTACAGCCAGGGCCTTCCAGTCCCTCTGGAAAACTAATTAATTTCAAGTAATCTGGATTTGCGAGGAATTGTTTTGCTGCTAACAATCCACAATACTCCAAGTTTGATAAATTCTGGCTTCTTTGCCAATCAAACGACCATTGTTGCCATCGTAGTATTCGGGGAATTTATGTTCAAATAAACGACTTTTAGCAATTGCGATCGCTTCGTCGAAACCTGATATTGCACCTGTAATTAGCGCATTCTTCCCCTTTAATCTTATTATAAAGTTTGTACAACGCCAGTGTTGACTTTTGACTCTCAAAGGGAACTTTCAAATGTTCATCGACGCATCTCGCCAAATCGCCGAAACCCTATATTTTTCGTTGACATGCGTCGATGCCTTACAGCACAAGGATTTGAAGTATGTATTTTACTTAATTTTGCACAAGGTATATAATCCTTTTCAGAGATGCGTCGATTTGGCGGCTGAAACCCTTATGGGGCGAAGGCTCCTGAACTAACTCTTTACCGATTGCTTTAAATCGGAATTAATGGAAACGCCGCCAATCCCATGCTTGGCGAACACACGTAGAGACTTTACCGATTGCTTTAAATCGGAATTAATGGAAACAACCCGATCTTGGTTGGGAGGACAACCAAGGCAAAATCGCCTTTACCGATTGCTTTAAATCGGAATTAATGGAAACTTTTTTTTAACTCAACCTGTTGCTGAACTTGGGGTTGTCTTTACCGATTGCTTTAAATCGGAATTAATGGAAACAAAAATACCCATGATCCGTCAATACCACCAGAAGCACTTTACCGATTGCTTTAAATCGGAATTAATGGAAACCTAAATATTATTTAGTTTTTTGGTCTTTCGCTTTTTCTTTACCGATTGCTTTAAATCGGAATTAATGGAAACAACCAAGGTCTACTCCTTCATTATCATCTTCCTTTTCCGATTGCTTTAAATCGGAATTAATGGAAACTTCTTGGGATTCTTAGGCTTTATTTCCTACTTATTCTTAAGCTTTACCGATTGCTTTAAATCGGAATTAATGGAAACAAAAATGCGACCCCTTCGAAGCACCTCAGAACCACCTTTACCGATTGCTTTAAATCGGAATTAATGGAAACTTTACCCCCAAGTCATAGACACGATCAAACGCTGTCTTTACCGATTGCTTTAAATCGGAATTAATGGAAACGGCCTAGGCGTCACTTTCACAACCTGTGCATTCATAATCTTTACCGATTGCTTTAAATCGGAATTAATGGAAACCAACTGATAAAGCAGCAGCCAAAACTTGCTTAGCCCTTTACCGATTGCTTTAAATCGGAATTAATGGAAACGTCATGCCGAAGACACCCAGTAAAAACAAAATCATTGCTTTACTGATTGCTTTAAATCGCAATTAACGGAAACGAGAAGCGATGATTATAAATAATTTGGGATAATTCTCTTTTGTAAGTCCTCAAAGCACCTTACAAAAATCTCTCAGAATTTGTACAAACGTCAAAGTGTTTTCCAAATGAATATTATGTCCTGCACCACTAATTATTTTTAGCTGGGCAAATTTACATGTTTTAGCCATTTCTATATTTATAGATATAAATTTTTCATCATATTCGCCAGCTAATAAAAGCATAGGAATTGTATTTTCTGCTAACTTAGACCACAAATTAGGCTGGCATCCAATACCCATGAAGCGCAATGATTTATCTAATTCTTGCGGATTGTTCTGCAAGCGATTTTCTAGCATGTTGTCATATTGTGGATGATTTTTTATATAACCAAAAATTGCTTGACTGTACCAATTTGAGAGAAAATCAGCAAAATCAATTTTAGTAGTAATTCTTGTCAATTTCCTGCCTATTTGCGTATCACGTTTAATTCGTTCTAATTGTTCTGCTTCTGTTGCCAAACCTGGGGAAGCTGATTCTAAAATAACTTTAAAGAAACGTTCTGGAAAATGTAGGGCTAGATATAAAGCTAATCTCCCACCCATTGAATAACCAACTAAAAAGCATTTGCTAATTTTTAATTTATCTAATAAATTAATTATCGCATCGGCAGTTTTTGTCATTGTATAGTATTCATCTCCACCCCAAATTTGAGTATTGCCGTGTCCAGGTAAATCAAGTGTTAAGTAAGAAAATTCATCAGATAGTAATTTTATTGCTTCATCAAACTCATCACTATTACCCATGAAGCCATGTAAAAATATAATTATTGATTTATTTTGTTTACTAATTAATGAATAATTAAACTGATAATTTTCTAAAATCATAAAACTAGTTTTTGAATAAAAATAAATTCAGAAGACTTAATCTAGACAACTAAATTTTAAATATTACTACAGATTTAAAAAAAATACTAATAAAGATAGATGTCATCAAGACTTAAAGTTATTTATAGAGAATAGAAGCTCTAACTAATTTTAATTAATACTAACTTTTATTAAAAAGTCAGTAGTATTTTAAAAAACAATTTTTTAAATAGTTATTATATATAGTAATCCTTTAGATTGGGTGAAAAACCCGCCTTCAACTCTAAATGGTTAATTTATTACTTATTATTTCCTCCTCACTACCTACACAAATAAGTTGAAAATCGAAGTAGCTCGCTATATCAAGTCAATATTAACTATCGACTAAAGGTCTAAATAACTATAAATTATCTAAAATTTGGAGGTAGCACCAATGATTCACCATATTTCTATTCCAGCGAATAATCCTCGTCATGTTGCTGAGGTTTTAGCTAAACTATTGGGCGGAAAGACTGCTCCATTTCGTCCCAACGCTGGTAGCTATGTAGCATTAGCTCTTGATGAACAAGGCACTCTGATTGAAGTTTACCCAGTGGGTACTGAGTTGATTCCTGGTAATGGCGAACAACAAGTTCAATTTCGTGAAAATAATAATTTTAGCCAATTCAATGCAGTTCATGCTGCTATAAGTGTACCTGTTAGCGAAAAAGAGATTGAAGAAATTGCTGCTAATGAAGGATGGCGGGTACTGCATTGTAGCCGGGGTCAGTTTGAAGTGATTGAATTTTGGATTGAGAACCACCTGATGATAGAATTGCTTAGTCCAGAAATTGTGTCACAGTATCTCAATTTTATTCAAAAGCAAAACTTAGAAAAGTTATTGAATAATACTGCTGCTTAGGTAATTTAATCACTTTAAACTTATAAGTCAAAGTTCAATAGGAATAAACAAACTATTGTTTTACTTTTGAATTTTGACTTTTAATATTTGATAATAGAATCTTTGCGATTACTTCTCTACGAGACGCTCCCGGTAGCTTGCTTCCACATTCGCATAGCGTTCCGCAGGGAAGTGGTACGCTTCACTCCGTTCTGCTTGTAGTCACAATCGCTCTGCAATGTGAGTGCATCGACCTGCAATGCGATTGCATCGACGTATAAAAATTAGACCTCTTGTAAAAGTCCCTTAACACCCTTGCGCCTCAGTCTTTCTGCTTGTTCAGTTAGCTCTCAATAGTTCCCTATTTTTAAAATACGTCTAATGCCCAATAGCACGCAGTCGCGACTAACTGTAGCATTGTGACATGATTAGAGCAGGTTGCCTTTTCCGATTATGAAGATATTGGTGCTAAATGCTGGTTCAAGCAGTCAAAAAAGTTGTCTGTATGAAATTCCAGATCAGGCTCTCCCTAATCAACCAGCCCAACCCCTTTGGGAAGGAAAAGTCAACTGGACTCAAGACAACGGTGTGGCAGAAATCGAAGTGAAAACTGCTACAGGTGCAAAGTTACAAGAATCAATTTCTGGTGACTCTCCACAGACACGCCTTACTCATCTGCTCAATACACTCACTCGTGATGCTACTAAAGTAATAAATCGCTTGTCAGAAATTGATTTAGTAGGACATCGTGTAGTACATGGTGGACAAGATTATCGAGATAGTGTGGTAATTACGGAGGATGTCAAAAAGGCGATCGCTCGTCTGTCTAACCTTGCTCCAGAACACAATCCGAGCGCTTTGGCAGGTATAGAAGCAATTGAAAATATCTTAGGAGAAGTCACCCAAGTTGCAGTTTTTGATACTGCATTTCACAGCACTCTTCCTGATGCAGCAGCAATTTACCCCGGACCCTATGAATGGGTAGAGCAAGCTATCCGCCGCTACGGGTTTCATGGTATCAGTCACCAATATTGTTCTAGTCGTGCTGCCCAAATTCTCGGTGAAGATTTAGCATCGCTACGATTAATTATCTGTCATCTCGGCAATGGTTGCTCTTTGGCAGCGATTAAAAATGGTCAGAGTATTAATACCACTATGGGAATGACACCTTTGGAAGGATTAATGATGGGTAGTCGTTCTGGTTCACTCGATCCGGGAATTTTGATTTACCTGTTGCAGTACTGCAATTACTCTGTAGAAAAATTAGATGAAGTTTTAAATAAAGCTTCTGGTTTACGAGGAATTTCGGGTGTATCTAGCGATATGCGTGAAGTCACAAAAGCGATCGCCCAAGGCAATACTCGCGCTAAACTGGCATGGGATATCTACGTGCATCGCTTGTGTTCAGGTATTGGTGCAATGCTTACCAGTTTGGGAGGATTAGATGCTTTGGTGTTTACCGCAGGCGTGGGTGAAAACACTCCAGCAATTCGCCAAGCCGCTTGTGAAGCTTTGGGATTTTTGGGATTAAAAATAGACCTAGAAAAAAATCAACAGCAGCCTGTAGATGAAGATATTGCCACACCCGACTCAGCAGTGAGAGTATTAGTAATCCATACTCAAGAAGACTGGGCGATCGCTCAACAATGTTGGCAACTATTTAAAAAGTAATCAACCAACAATTTATGATTAATAATAAACTTAACTTGAAAGTGCGATCGCAATGACTGATAAAGAACTCAAACATCTAATTGAGAGTAATGCTAAAACAGTCCAAGCTATGTTAGATGAAATAACTGAAGCGCGACAGGAACGCCAGGAACTCCGAGAAGGAATGATCCAGCTTCAGAATGCAATGGCACAATTAAGCAATATACAAGATAGAATAACCAACTTACTAATTTCTGTTGATGGCGATCGTCCGACAATTATTAAAAAACTCTCAGCAATAGAAACAAAGCTCGATCTACTATTGCAGCAAGACCCAACAGAGAATTTAGGGTAATATTTATATTAAGTGTATGTATTTAGTAATAAAACTTACTCCAATACTCCCACTAAAATTTTGACTATCTCTGCTAAATCATCTGGCAAAGTATACGATGTAATATCTCGTGTAATAGTACGTAAATTCTGCTCCAAAGTCCCAAATACCCAGACATCCCCCATTGTCACAGCACCATAGACTATATTTGGCGCATTTTCTAACATCGACAGTGCAATCATTTCTACTGCTAACTGGGTAAATCCGCGTGTCAAATCATCTCGTTTTGCTTCAATTACAACTAAGTTGTATTGCGATTGAATGAAATAGTCCAAATTACCTTGAAGTAAATTATTTATTTTCAACGGGTATTCAATCCGCAGCAGTCGCTTACAAATAACTGCTACTCGACTTAAGACTGGTGCAACCAAAATTTCTCTTTTGGCGGTTTCACTGCTAAGAGTAACGTAGGGAATTGTATCTTCAAGTTGTTGTCGAAGTTCATCGAGTCCGTCTATTTGATTACTCGTTCTCGGAAGTTGCAAACGCTTACGCACAAAAGCATAATCAAACTCTGCTAAAACTTCATCTGTATCACTGAAAAACTCAAAGTATGAACGAAACGAATAGTTTCCATCCGGTTGGAGAATTTTTGGTTTTGACATTACCGCCTCCTACCGTATTTCATTAATCCACTACTATATAAATAGCAGTCAGTATGACAATATGGCTGGATTATTTCCCATATTTATTATTGAAGTGTTCGCGTCTAGACGTGCTAAAGCAGCATTTATTTTCCTTAAACAGTCGATAATGTAAATAATTGTTAAAATCCTCAGGCAGGAAAGAATCATCCATGCGTGTAATATTGATGACCGGCAAAGGTGGCGTGGGTAAAACATCTGTTGCTGCTGCAACTGGACTCCGTTGTGCAGAATTAGGCTATCAAACGTTGGTTTTAAGTACAGATCCCGCTCACTCCCTAGCAGACAGTTTTGACATGGAAATGGGACATGCACCCCGAAAAATTCGCCCAAATTTGTGGGGTGCAGAATTAGATGCATTGCAAGAATTAGAAGGAAACTGGGGTGCTGTGAAACGTTACATTACCCAAGTTTTACAAGCTAGAGGTCTAGAAGGGGTGCAAGCGGAAGAATTGGCAATTTTGCCAGGTATGGATGAGATTTTTGGCTTGGTAAGGATGAAACGCCACTATGACGAAGGTGAGTTTGATGTTTTGATTATCGACTCAGCCCCGACTGGTACAGCACTGCGTTTGTTGAGTTTACCTGAAGTCGGTGGTTGGTATATGCGCCGTTTTTACAAACCTTTTCAAAATATCTCAGCAGCACTCCGGCCTTTAGTTGAACCTATTTTTAAACCAATTGCTGGTTTTTCATTACCAGATAAAGAGGTAATGGATGCGCCTTATGAGTTTTATGAACAAATCGAAGCTCTAGAAAAAGTATTGACAGACAATACTCAAACCTCAGTGCGTCTGGTGACTAATCCTGAAAAGATGGTGATTAAAGAGTCTCTTCGCGCCCATGCTTATTTGAGTTTATATAATGTTGCCACTGATTTAGTTGTGGCCAATCGGATTATTCCCAGTGAAGTCCAAGACCCATTTTTTCAACGTTGGAAGAAAAGTCAAGAGCAATATCGCCAGGAGATTCACGATAATTTCCACCCTCTACCTGTGAAAGAAGTTCCATTATTCTCTGAGGAAATGTGTGGATTAGCTGCATTAGAACGCTTGAAAGAAACTCTTTATAAAGATGAAGACCCGACTCAGGTTTATTATAAAGAAACGACGATTCGAGTTGTGCAAGAACAAAATCAATACAGCTTAGAACTTTACTTACCTGGTATTCCTAAAAACCAAGTTCAATTGAGTAAAACAGGGGACGAATTAAATATTACTATTGGCAATCATCGGCGTAACTTAGTTTTGCCACAAGCCTTAGCAGCACTACAACCAGCAGGAGCAAAAATGGAAGAGGATTATCTGAAAATTAGCTTTGCTGACAACATCAGAGTTTAATTTTGTAGAATGCTTATATCTCTACAAAAAACTAAAACTACAAAGTAAAAATCTTGATTAATAGCTGATAGAGACGCAATTATATTAGCGTCTTTTTTTATATTCTTTTTGAATTTTCTCAAAAAAATAAAACTTTCTCTGATTGATTTGCCGTAGTTTTACTGAAGACAAATTGATTCAATAAATTTCAAAATATTATTAGATTTAATTATCTATGTTTAAAAATTATTAATTAAAGATATTATCAGCAATGACCTCGAACTCAGAACAAGACTGGCGGCAAACTCGCCATGAAGAAAGTTTGCTACACCGGATTACAAACCGTATTCGACGAAGCTTGGAATTAGAAGAGATTATCACAGCAACAACAGCAGAGGTGCGATCACTACTGCAAACTGACAGAGTGATGATTTACAAATTTCATGCCGATGGTAGCGGTCAGGTCATTGCTGAGTCAATTTATCACAATCGCTTGCCGTCGCTACTGGGGCTGAATTTCCCTGCTGATGATATTCCAGCCACCGCCCGCGAACTGTTTATTAAATCACGGGTGCGTTCTATTGTCAACGTTGATACTCAAGAAGTTGGTCAAAGTCACCTGCGTGATTTAGAAAGTGGAGAAACCATAACAGAGGAAATCCGTTACCGCCCTGTAGACCCCTGCCATATTGAGTATTTGACAGCAATGGGTGTCAAATCCAGCATTGCAGCCCCTATCCTTTATCAAAATCAACTCTGGGGGCTGTTGGTGTCTCATAATTCCCAAGTGCGTCTGATTTCAGAATATGAACTAGAAGCAATGCAGATGGTAGTCGATCAGCTCTCAATAGCGATCGCTCAAAGTAGCCTCCTGGCTCAAGTCCGCAAAACAGCCGAACAACAAACCATCATTAACCACATTGCTAGCTTACTACATTCACTCCCGACAATTGTATTACAGCCAGCCCTAGAAGCCGCTGTTACTGCCTTTGATGGTGTTGGTGGTCGGCTTTGCATCAGAAATGCACCTTTTGATTTTCACCATAGCAGGGTCGCGAGCTTCACAGAATGCTTAATTCCTGGAAACACCTGCATCAAACTTTATACTTGTGGTCAGCAACCTATAATGCCAGAACAGACGATATATCCACTGATAGAGCAGTATAATGTTTGGCAAGAACACTATAAGTCCAGTGAAGAATACGATGTTTGGGCAATTTCAGATATTTATCTAACTTCTAGTTTGCGAAGTTTGCAAGTTGCTTTTCAACCAACTAAAATTCGCAGTATGTTGGCGATTCCACTTCAATATCGTCAGCAGTTGCTAGGCTATTTAACTATTTTCCGCAACGAAATAGATACAGAAACCCTGTGGGCGGGACAGTATGACAGCGATCAAAGACAATTGTACCCCCGACAATCCTTTGAAGTTTGGCGTGAAGCAAAAAAAGCACAAGCTCAAAAATGGACAATCGAAGAAATTGAACTGGCTAAAAACCTCAGTAAACACTTTGCTTCTGCAATTCAACAGTATGAACTATATCAACAAATACAAGTCTTTAATGAAAATTTAGAACACCAAGTTAAGAGGCGCACAAGCGAATTACAACGGACGGCTGAACAACAACAGGCTGTGTTTAAAGTGATTGCTGAGATTCGTGAATCTTTGGACACAGATACGATTTTTCAAACAACAACTAAAGAGGTTTGTCAATTAATCAAAGCTGATCGCGTTTCTGTTTACCGTTTTGATGGTGATTGGGGTGGTGAATTTGTTGGAGATTTCGAGGCTGCTACTCCATACTGGTCGAATGAGTCCAAACTAGGTATTAATACAGTTTGGAATGATACCTACTTACAAGATACCCAGGGAGGACGTTACCGTTACAATCAAACATTTGCAGTCGATGACATCTACAAAATGGGGTTTGCTCAATGTCATATCGACAATCTAGAGCAGTTTAAAATTCACGCTTTTGTGCTTGCTCCAATCTTTGTTGGACAAAAACTTTGGGGCTTACTGGCAACTTATCAACACTCAGGTCCTCGTCAATGGAAAGCTTCTGAAATCAACTTTATCAGTCAGATTGCTGCTCAAATGGGGGTAGCACTCCAGCAAGCTCAATTACTCACTCAGACACGAGAACAGGCCTTAGATTTACAACAAGCAGCAGAACAGCAAAGGGTATTGTTTGAAGTTGTGGCCAAAGTTAGGGAATCTCTGGATTTAGATGCAATTTTTCAGACAACTACTCAAGAAATTTGTAAATCACTACAAGCGGATCGAGTTGCAGTGTACCGCTTCCAAACTGATTGGAGTGGTGAATACATTGCGGAGTTTGTGGGTGAGGATTGGATAAAGCTAGTAAGTCCAGATACTAACACAGTTTGGCGAGATACCTATTTGCAGGAAACCCAAGGTGGGCGATATCGCCACAATGAAACCTTTGCAGTCAATGACATCTATCAAGCTGGTCACTCTGAGTGCCATGTTGCAGGCCTAGAGCAAATTCAGGCAAAGGCGTATGCGATCGCCCCAATATTTATTGGGCAACAGCTGTGGGGTTTGTTAGCAGCTTACCAAAACTCTGCACCCCGTCACTGGGAAACCTCAGAAATTAAGTTTATGACTCAAATTGCCAATCAGCTTGGGGTTGCACTCCAACAAGTCGAATTACTCAATCAGACTAAGGAGCAGGCAGAAAAACTGGCTACAGCTTTGGATGATTTAAAACAAACTCAAACCCAACTCATCCAGACTGAGAAAATGTCTTCATTAGGTCAACTGGTAGCTGGTATTGCCCACGAAATTAATAACCCAGTCAACTTTATTTATGGCAACATTAATCATGTCAGTGAATACGCCCAAGATTTACTCAGTATCCTCGACCTGTATTTGCAAAACTCCCCTAACCCCAACCCTGTAATTCGCGAGCGCGCAGAAGAAATAGACTTAGAATTTTTGACTGAGGATTTACCCAAAACTCTCTCCTCAATGAAAATTGGCGTTGATCGCATCCGGCAAATTGTCTTGAGTTTGCGGAACTTCTCCCGCCTCGATCAAGCAGAAAAAAAACCAGTTAATATCCATGAGGGTATTGATAGCACCTTGCTAATTTTGCAGCATCGCTTAAAAGCAAAACCAGAAAGTCCGGCGATTAAATTAGTTAAAGAGTACGGTGACCTTCCTTTAGTAGAATGCTATGCCGGGCCATTGAATCAGGTATTCATGAATGTTTTAAGCAATGCGATCGATGCCCTAGAAGATTACAGAGGCTCTACATCCAAACTTCATAGCAGTCAAATTACTATCCATACTGCTGTTGGGAAGATAGAAGGGAATATTAAGAGTGTAGTAATTCGCATAACAGACAATGGCCCAGGAATACCCCAAGACCTGAAAGCAAGAATCTGCGACCCATTTTTCACTACTAAACCAGTGGGAAAAGGCACTGGCTTAGGGTTATCAATTAGTTACCAGATCGTTGTGGATAAACACGGTGGCGTATTTAAATGTAATTCTGAGCCAGGATTAGGTACAGAATTTTGGATTGAAATTCCAATTACACAAATCACCAAATCACACTATTAACCATTGAGGTTAGGTCGAACCAAACCCAACAAAATCCAAGTTTTTTGGTCTGAGGTTATAGTAAGCTCTCGTGCCTACAAGTTAGTTGCACCATTTTCATTGTCAAAAAAGCTGCAAACCCTCTCCCTTGCTCCCTGCTACCCAGCAACCTCAATGTGTAAATTAAATACTTAACAGCTTAGGGACTTCCAGAAAATAAATTATCCAATTTCATGCCCATCAAAACGACTTTCTCTTTCCCTGCTCCCTGCTCCCCTGCCCTCAAGGCGTTCGCGTAGCGTCCCGCAGGGATGGAATATTTTTTTAATTGGAAGTCCCTTACTCCCCTTGTGAAGTGAGATAGTAAATAGAACCTTATTTTATTATTATGTAACTAAACAAGAATGACTGGTGAAAACCACTCAAGGCTCATGTTACTAAATTTTATTCCTGAAGAAGGATGATTTAAATTTATAAACCTATCTCCAGATAAATACAGTAAAACTGAAGTTAAGCTATAAAATATTTCAATAACTAAAAATCACTTTACTAAGAGTAAATATATGTTGAGTATACTTTGGGGCATTGTTGTTGTACTGTTTGCTTTTTGGGCACTAGGATTAACACTTCATATTGCTGGTAATTTAATTCATGCAGTATTGCTTTTAGCTATTGCACTTGCCATTTACAATTTTTTCAAAGCCCGTGATGTCTAGATGAATAACTAATAACATCCCTGATGAATCGGCCTTCTCTGTTTATGGGCTAGCTGGAAGATTAAATTTGGGCTTTTTTAATGGCTGGTAGTCAGCCACAATTAAAGTTTATTTCTTGTTTTAAAGGCTTTTTACAGTGTTAGTACAAAAACTTAATGCATGTGCAGAATTCATTGCAGGTGATAGTACTATCTTGCGAGAATTGTTGCATCCTGATAAGCAACCTTTGAAATTACGCTACAGTCTAGCTCATGCAATATTGCCCATTGGCCAAACCTCTACACTTCATTCCTTGACAACTTCTGAAGTTTACTACATTCTTAGTGGTCAAGGAGAAATGCACATAGATGATGAACTAGAGATAGTAGAACCAGGAGATGCTGTCTATATTCCACCCAATGCTAAACAATTTATTCGGAATTCTGGGGTTGAACCACTAGTATTTATATGCATAGTCGATCCTGCATGGCGTCAGTCAGACGAGACTGTATATTCTCCCTAGAAAGAGTTACCAAGAGTTCCAAGAAATTTTGACAATAAAGAATAAAGGGGTAGGTCGGGTTAAACGCAACCAAACCCAACAATATCAAGGTTTGAAGTTCAGTTTCGCTTTTTAACCCAACCTACACCTGTTTCAAGTGAATCTTAGTTTGAATTTGGTCAAAGATTGCACCTTCATTAAAGAATTTTTTTTGAATTTCGTCCCATCCTCCCAAATCTTGAGCTTTGAAAATAGTTTTTATTTTCGGATATTTGCCTTCTACTTCTTTGGCAATTGTGGTATCAACAGGGCGAAATCCTAACTTGACAAACTCTCGTTGCGCTTCTGGAGTGTAAAGAAATTTAACAAATGCTTCTGCGACTAAACGAGTTTTATGTTTATCGACATTTGTATCTACGACAGCTACAGGATTGTCAATGGAAATATTGACATCGGGTACTACATATGTAAATTTTTCACCATTTTGTGCCGATAAAATCATTTCATTTTCATAGTTGAGCAAAGCATCACCTTGACCTTTTTTAAAAAATAGTTCGCTGGCATTACGAGCAGTTTTGGGTAGCAAAGGTACATGTTGATAAACATTCGAGATGAAGTTTAATGCTTGAGCTTCGTTTTTGCCAGTTTTGATTGCTGAACCCCAAAGACCAAGAAAATTCCAGCGCGCGCCACCAGACGTTTTAGGATTAGCTGTAATTAATTCCACCTGATTTTGTGTTAAGTCTGCCCAAGTTTTGATATTTTTAGGATTATTCTGACGAATAGCGATCGCTCCTACAGATTGAGTAACTATTGCATCATTAGGCGCTTCTTTTTCCCAACCCTGTTGAATCAAACCTGACTGAACTAATTTCTGAACATCAAGGTCGAGTGACAAGTGTACTACATCGGCTTCTAAGCCATCAATCACAGCTAATGCTTGAGAACCAGAACCTTCATAACTCTGCTCAAAAGTGACATCTTGTTGATGTTCTTTCTTCCACAGTTCTATAAATTTGGGAATAATTTGCTTATACGCTTCACTGGTAACTGAGTAGGAAACAAGCGTTAGCTTTATATTATCCTTGACAGTGGAATTCACATTACTTGTGTTATCTGCATTGCGTGATGAACAAGCTGTTATCGCTACACTCAAGCTAACTCCGATAAAAAATAAACTAATAAAGCCCCACAAAGAAAGCTTATGCGTCCAACTTCTGATTGGATGTAGCTTCCATTTTCTGATAGCCTGCATAGAGATGACGGTATAAGTTTGAACTAACTCGATGAAGCGTCTGATTGATTGAGAAGTTGTTGGCCACTGGTTCATCAACTTTTTCCTTAAACTGCGGTAAATTGCGCGAGATATAGTAGTTTAAGGTGATTATAGAGCAGTAGCTAAGGTTACATAACCTTTTGTTAACCTAATTTTAAATTGTCAATGAAGCCAGCTTGTGGTGACATCAGTTTTGCTAACTATTTATTCAAAAGATTTACAGCTTGAATAAAACATCTGCCCTTAGTATTAACAGTAGCGTTACAGCTGTCACTGTTAGTTGTGCGATCGCTCCCACAACACATACAGCAGAAACAGGTTTTACATCTGGCTACTAGACGGAATCGTCATCTACTCGATTTGAATTCGAGTGTAGTAGTAGTGCTGATCGCTAGTATTGTGGAAATTGTGGAAAACCTATTACAAGCTATGTTGGATCTGAATTCAACCAGTTAAAGGCCTGTGGAAAACTTGTGGAAAAATACCATAGTTTTTCCACAAGGTAATTATACTTAATTAAGTTTTATCAAAAAAATCTCAAGTTTTCCACAGATTTTTCCACAAAAAGTAAGATTTTTTCCACAAGCTAAGTTAAATTTAATCAATTTTTATACGTTACTTAATATTTTCGAGTAATAGTTTAGCTTTCAAGACTAATAATTTAGGAAGATGGTTGTGGAAAACTTTAAATTAACTATTTTCCAACTAAGCAAAGTATAGAATCGAAAACTCAAAACGAGATATTGAGTTTGCTTGAGTGATGACATCATTTTTGAGAGCGGCTAGTCATACTAATGCGATCGCTCAGTTGGCGTAGTGTTTGTGCTAAAGTGCGATCGCTCTCTTGGAGTTGAGCAATTTTGTCACAACTATAGATCACCGTTGTATGGTCTTTACCACCAAACTCCTCCCCAATTCTCGGCAAACTCAAAGAGGTGTGTTGACGCATCAGATACATACCAATTTGACGCGCCCAGCTAATTTCCCGGCGTCGTGAGTTTCCTTTTAGGTCATCAATTGAAACATCAAAATTCTCAGCAACAACTGTCAAAATTGCTTCTGGGGTAACCATCACTTTTTCGTTCGGTGGCTCTAAAACTGGGGCAATATTTTCCACCGTCATTGGTAAACCCCAAATAGAAATATAAGCCAAAGCTCGAATTAAAGCTCCTTCTAATTCTCGAATATTAGAAGTATAGTTAGAAGCAATATATTCAATTACATTCCGGGGCAGACGAATATTTTCATACTCAGCTTTTTTCTGAAGAATCGCCATTCTCGTTTCCAAATCCGGTGTTTGAACATCTGCAATTAACCCCATAGAAAACCGAGAGCAAAGACGTTCTTGTAAACTAGGAATTTGGTTAGGAGGACGGTCAGAAGCAATGACAACTTGTTTACCTGCCTCGTGTAAAGTATTAAAAGTATGAAAAAATTCTTCTTGAGTATATTCCTTACCTTCAAGAAACTGAATATCATCTACTAATAAAACATCAGCAGCTCGATAATGCTCTCGAAAGCTTTGCATACTATCCTTACGAATTGCTGTAATTAAATCATTGGTAAATCGCTCAGTAGAAACATAAAATATTTTACAATTTGGAGAAATTTCCCAGCGATAGTGACCAATAGCCTGCATGAGATGAGTTTTACCTAAGCCAACGCCACCACATAAAAATAAAGGATTAAACTCTCTTCCAGGAGATTCGGCAACTGCCAAAGAAGCAGCATGAGCCATGCGATTGTTAGCGCCAACTACAAAACGTGAAAATATATATTTAGAGTTTAATTCCGTAGTTTTTTGGTTGTTATGAGAAATGGGTTCATAAATACTGCTAGGATTTGGTGATTCCCAAGCAACCTCTGCTTCATTAACATGAGATTCATCACCTTGAACAACAGTAATGTAAATTTCTACAGGATGACCCAAAATATCTTGTACTACATGAGCAATGGTGTTGACATAATACTTCTGTAACCAATTACGAGCAAATGGATTAGGAGTACGTATCACCAAGCAATTATTTTCTAATCGTTCTGCACTAGTAGTTTTGATCCAAGTTTCAAAGGTAGGTCGGGATAGCTCAAGTTGTAAGCGCTCTAGTACCTGACTCCACAGATTTTCTATGGAAATTTCCATTCTCCACCACCTTTGCTGCTAATCGTCACAATAGAAAAGAAAGCATCAATTTAGCATCCCCAGACGCTAGACCTGAACAAGCTTTTAAGTTGTAATCATTTTGGGACATACCCGGTAGGCAAGATCCTAACACCCACTGACTGACAAGGGAGAAGCAACGACACATGAAGATAACAAACCATGACTTAATACTCAAAAATATTAATACCAGGGGTTTGCCCCACAGGTTGTGGATGCTCTCAATAGTGKTGTTGCTGGGGAGCTGCTCTCTTTTACCTGCCAAAACCTTTGAGAGTCAACAAAGCGATCCTCAAGCCGAAAAGCCAATTGCTTCCAATCCGATAATTGCTCCTCCACCAATTATTTCATCGTCTGGAGATCCTAATTTTGTGGTAAAAGTCGTGCAAAATGTGGGTTCTGCGGTGGTTCGGATTGATTCTTCCAGAACAATTACTTCTCGTGTACCAGAAGAATTTAACGATCCATTATTGCGGCGGTTTTTTGGAGACGCAGCGCCACAGCCGACACAACGGGTAGAACGCGGTAGCGGCTCTGGATTCATCATTAATTCCTCTGGTCAAATTTTGACTAATTCCCATGTAGTAGACGGCGCTGATAGAGTAACTGTTACACTCAAAGATGGTCGCACTTTTAACGGTAAAGTTTTGGGTGAAGACCCAGTAACAGATGTAGCTGTAATTAAAATTGACGCCAATAATCTACCAACCCTATCTATCGGTAACTCAGATGCCTTACAACCAGGAGAACCAGTAATCGCCATCGGTAACCCCTTGGGCTTGAATAACACGGTTACTTCTGGGATTATTAGTGCTACAGGCCGTTCTGGTAGTGATATTGGTGCTAGTGATAAGCGGGTTGACTATATCCAAACCGATGCTGCCATTAACCCTGGTAATTCTGGTGGGCCACTACTAAATACTCGCGGCCAAGTAATTGCAATGAACACAGCCATTATCCGAGGCGCTCAAGGCTTGGGATTTGCGATTCCAATTAACACCGCGCAAAAAATTGCCCAGGAATTAATTGCTCAAGGCAAGGTAGATCATCCTTATTTGGGTGTGCAAATGGTGACACTGACACCAGAAAACAAAGAAAGAATCAAAAACATCGCAGGCGATCGCTTAAATTTAACAGCAGATGAAGGGGTTTTGCTCGTTGAAATTGTACCGCGATCGCCCGCATCCGCAGCTGGACTCCGACCAGGTGATGTAATTAAAAGCATTAATAACCAGCGTGTTACTAAAATTGAAGAAGTACAGAAGCTAGTAGAAAATAGCAAAATTGGTACCAACCTCCCAATGCAAGTAGAACGCAATGGGCAAATTGTCCAAGTAGCAGTTCGACCTGCTCCTTTACCTGTAAGACGTGAAGGATAAAATTGGTCATTTGTCCATTTGTCATTGGTTTTTCTTTGCGTCGCCGCCTCCTCAGATCTCCCGATTTTCCAAAGGAGTTTTCTCATGTCTGAATCAATTATTCAATTAGGCAATCCAACACTGCGGCAAAAAGCTGCTTTGGTTGAGAATATTCAAGATCGAGATATCCAAAAATTAATCGATGACTTAATGGCTACCGTTGTCAAAGCTAACGGCGTGGGAATTGCTGCACCTCAAGTTGCACACTCTGATCGTTTATTTATTGTGGCTTCCCGCCCTAATCCCAGGTATCCCAACGCGCCGGAAATGGAACCTACTGCCATGATTAATCCCAGAATCATTGCTCACTCGACTGAAGTTGTCAAAGATTGGGAAGGTTGTTTGAGCGTTCCAGGAATTAGGGGGTTAGTTCCTCGGTATAAAAGTATTGAAGTGGAATACAGTGATCGCCAAGGAAATCTACAAAAGCAAGAATTATCCGATTTCGTTGCTCGGATTTTTCAACACGAATATGACCACCTCGACGGCATCGTATTTGTAGACCGCTTAGAGAACACTCTCGATATGATTACTGAACAGGAATATCAACAACGAGTAGTAAATAAGACTTAACCGTAAATAATGTTTCTCTGGCTGATTAACTAATTTCAATTCCTCTTTGTCAGAAGTGACCAAACCATGAAAAAACTGATCAACAAACCGGAAGACTTTGTACGCGAAAGTCTAGAAGGTATGGCAGTCGCTCATTCTGATTTAATTAAAGTCAACTTTAATCCTGCTTTTGTCTATCGGAGTGATACACCTGTACAAGGTAAGGTAGCAATTATTTCTGGCGGGGGTAGTGGTCACGAACCGATGCACGCTGGCTTCGTGGGCAGAGGAATGCTTGATGCAGCTTGTCCTGGGGAAGTTTTCACTTCACCTACCCCTGACCAAATGCTAGAAGCAGCCAAGCAAGTAGATGGAGGCGCTGGTATCCTTTATATCGTCAAAAATTATAGTGGCGATGTGATGAACTTTGAAATGGCAACGGAGTTAGCCCGTGCTGAAGACATCCGAGTGCTAAATATTTTGATTGATGACGATGTAGCAGTCAAGGACAGCCTTTATACTCAAGGACGACGAGGTGTCGGAACAACAATACTGGCAGAAAAAATTTGTGGTGCTGCGGCAGAAGAAGGGTACGATTTGCTATCTGTAGCAAATTTGTGTCGTCGGGTAAATTTGTACGGGCGGAGTATGGGAATTGCTCTGACATCCTGTACCACACCTGCTAAAGGAACGCCGATATTTGAATTAGGTGATGACGATATTGAATTAGGTATCGGTATTCACGGTGAGCCAGGAAGAAAACGTACAATTTTCAAATCAGTAGATGAGATTACCGAAATTTTGACGCGATCGCTCATTGAGGATACAGCATACACTCGCATAGTGCGGGAGTGGGATGAAGACAAAGGAGAATGGGCAGATGTGGAACTAATCGATCCACCATTTGTAAAAGGCGATCGCTTATTAGCTTTTGTCAATGGTATGGGTGGAACTCCGGTTTCAGAGTTGTATCTTGTTTACCGCAAACTCGCCCAAATCTGCCAAAAACAAGGATTGCAAATTGTCCGAAACTTAATAGGCTCTTATATTACATCTCTAGAAATGCAAGGTTGTTCCATTACCCTGCTGAAGTTAGATGATGAAATACTCCGGCTATGGGATGCACCAGTAAAAACGCCAACTTGGCGCTGGGGAATTTAATATGGTAACTCAGGCGCAGATATTACAATGGTTACAGGCATTTGCATCCGAAATCGAGCAGAATAAAACATATTTAACAGAATTAGATGCGGCGATCGGAGATGCAGACCACGGGATAAATATGGATCGCGGGTTTAAAAAGGTAAGCGTTCAGTTACCCACTGTTGCAGACAAAGACATTGGCAGCATTCTCAAAACCGTGAGTATGACCTTGATTTCTTCTATTGGCGGTGCCAGTGGTCCTCTCTACGGTACTTGGTTTTTGCGAGCCAGTACAGCAGTAGCTATGAAGCAGGAATTAACAGAACAAGATATGTTAGAGCTATTGCAAGCGGGGTTAGATGGCGTGCTGCAACGTGGTAAAGCTCAAGTAGGTGATAAAACAATGCTAGATGTGTTATCTCCGGCTGTGGCGGCTTTTAGGGAGGCTGTAAGAGAAAATCAGAATACTGTGGAAGCTATGCAGCAGGCTGTAGCAGCTGCTCAAAGAGGCTTAGAGGAAACTATACCAATGCAGGCAAAAAAAGGACGGGCTAGTTATTTAGGACAAAGAAGTATTGGACATCAAGATCCGGGAGGGACTTCTGCTTATTTGATGTTGAAAAGTTTGTTAAAGGTGTTGGAAAGTTCTGTGGAATAAGCATCTACTAAAATTTAAAATCCCAAATTATTTGACTTTTCGTAAACATCACCTAAAAATTCCAACTTATTTGCTCGACAACGGAAATACTCTGAATACGCCATTTACCTCTATATCGAATTAAATCATACCGAACTCGCAACTTATCATTAGAAGAACCTTCAAATTGACCATTTTCATATAACTTTGTGGCTTCTTTGACTGTAGCTTCCACAGCAGCGCGATCGCTAAATAAATCAACTTTTTCTACAGACTCAATCTTCAGACTATGATCGTACTTGCGGTAGCGGTTATCTACTTTGTCTTGTTGAGCTATTAGCCGCCATTGAGACAAAGCTGAACCTGCTAAAATCTGCTCTAAATTATTAATTTGATGATTAGGTCCTAAAGCTGCGGCTTTGGTAGATAGCCAAGCCTGAATTACTTCTTCTGCTGTTGCATTTGTGAGAGGCCCATCTGATAATTCAGGCTTGTTTGGGTCAGGAATAAATACTGGTGGTTGATTTATTTGTACTAACAACTGTAAATCACGCGTAGGTGGTGAAGGAAAAAATAGATTTTTTATCCATCCAAAAGCTGCTGTGGCTAACACCCAGAAAACTAATATAACCACTAGAGAAATAAACACTCTCCACACTAGCCGTGTTTTCCCTTCTATAGTGCTAGCAAATGTTCGCCGCCGCCGAGAACGAGGACGAGGACGATTATCTGGTATACGTTCTCGACTAACAGGTTGAGTAGGTTTTCTTCGCCTCCGCTTTTGGTTTTGACTGGGTGCAGTACCTCTAGCTGAACCATTCCAATGCTGATTATTACCTCTGGTCATGCGTTCAGCAGTAGGAAGCTGTGCAGCAGTTATTTCTGGTTTGACACTTTCAGATGAATTCCGCCTTGGTGGTGAGAAATTAGGATATTCAAGTTTTTCTTTTGTTGGTGCTTCTGAAAAATCTGGGTCAGGCGTTGGATTGCGATCAAATTGTCGAAACCCAGTTGAATTGTTGTGAAAATATGGATTATTTGTTTGTGTCTGTTGAAAAAGCTGGGGATTAATTACACCTGATTCATTAGTTGTTTGTGCGTCAGTTGGCAATGCTTCTAAATAAGCTTGTACCTGTTGGTTAGCAAAGTACTCTTTAAGGGAAGCTGGCTGGCTTGACAAATCTCGAAAATGTGGAAATACTTCGTGTTGCAACCACTGTTCTGTATATAAACACAGCCCTGGTAACAAATCTGGAGAGTCTTGAGATTTTTCTCGAATAAATGCTAAAGCTTCGTACTCTTGACTAAGTTCTAAAACACGAGTTGCTTCTTCGGTTTGTCCTAAGAGTAATGCACATAGCGACTGTTCCAAATGTACATCTTGGCGATTACCCAGACGTACTAGCATCTGCCTTGCTTGACGAATTAAAGCCGGTTGTCGTTGAGCAAATCCTCTTGCTATCAAAGCATAAACCGCCAAATAAATGGCAACAGCAGAAGGACGTTTACTTTCTGCTTCAAATAACTTGTGTTGCTCTGCGACTGTTAAATGATTACGCAATTGCTGAATAAATCGCAGAAAGTCATCTATATTTAAACCAGAGCGATCGCTTTTTGTCCCATCAATCCCGCCCCGATCTTCTAAAAGGTTTTGCAATAATTCCAGACCTTGGCGTCGTTCGGCAGTCTTTTGTTGAGGTAGTGCCAATAACTCTAAAATTCGATAGGGTCGTAATTTGTAAAGGTCTGCCTGAATTTCTGCTTGTACAGTAGCGAACAACCCTTCACGTACTAGCAACTCCTCACCTGTTTCTAAGGATATAGCAGCATTTTCGTAGTGACCTTGTTGCCACTGTTCGCGTCCTAATTCTAAACAAGCAAGAGCAACAGTGAGAACAACATCCGGACGTTCGGCACTTTCGGGGATTTCTTCTTCTACTAAATTACTGCCTTTGTTGTTATTTGAAACACCATTTTTATTTATCAGGTACGGGCGACCAAGTTTCAGTACAAGTTCGTATTCCCCTAATTCTTGCAAAATCAACAAAGCACCAACTAATTCGTCTTGTGATACATCAATGCCCAAATTCTGGGGATCGACACCTTTTTTGTAGCTTTCTCTGGGATTTTCTGCTGCTACTGTGCCAGTAGCAACGTTATCAGGGTCATAGGCGTGGGCAAGATAAAGGTGATCGTAGGTACTGCGTTGTTTTGGATCTGATAAAACCACGTAAGCTTCTTCTATAAGTTGTTTACGAGAAGAAATTGCTGTCATTGAATACTCACGTCTTGGCAATTGTACAATGCGATCGCTGTATGCCTGCCGCAATTGTTCATCACTTGCCGCTAACGGTAGTCCTAAAATTCGGTAGTAATCTAGCGGAATTCGCACAGCCTACTTCCCCTGCACCGCGATCAACATAATTTACCTAGAGCGTTCCAGGCC
Organism: Nostoc sp. PA-18-2419; assembly: GCF_005869855.1. GTDB lineage: Bacteria > Cyanobacteriota > Cyanobacteriia > Cyanobacteriales > Nostocaceae > Nostoc. The sequence goes on from NZ_SZNH01000008.1 coordinate 63,676, forward strand.
AGTAAAACCGTGCCATAATAATGCCGTGTAGAATCTACTCTACAAGTGTATATTGCAACTACTTGTTTTGTACCTTCCCGAAATTTTGAGTCACATTCTAGTACTAATTTTTTGCCTTCGCCTAGAAAGTCTCAGCTTTTTGTTTTAATTCTTAGTATTTTTGGTTTAATACGACTATAGTCAACCATTCAATGCCATAAACCACAACTACCGCTTATGATGACGGGATAAATGTTGTGGTTACAAGAATCTAGTGATTGATTTTTTCGGGATTTTTCTAAGTATGCAGTCAATAAACTACTACTTTTGGGAGTTGACCCTGATAACACGAGACCAAAATCATATCATAATTCACCTCTAATTACAATTACCTATTTGGATATATAGACTTTTGCCTTCTTTTTTTTAAATTGTTAATGGATATGCAGAAACCAGTCTATCTCGATTGGTAGTCTATCAAGGGGAATTAGTGAAATAAAAAACCCAAAGCCGTAGATATTTATTACGGTATTAAATCCTCACTAAGCATACGACATTGGGCAAAAAAGTTGTGAATGCTGAGTTAGAAGTTAAGAGTACAGACAAGGGTTAACCCAAGTCTTTCCAAGGGTGAGGAGTTATTCTGCCCTGGACTCAAGGTCTCCTTTATCTCCCCCACTCCCGATTACCTATTCCCTAAAGTCCTTTTTTGGTGCATTAATTAAATCAGTGAACACTCAACAGTGAACAGTTATCAGGCATATCGTGGTGAACTTAAACCCAAACGATGAAACTGGCTAACTGATAACTGTTAAATCCTAAAGCGTTATCAGGCCAACTTATTTAAGACCGTAACTTTAAGTTGTACAACAGGGATATTCAAAAATAATGGTTCAAGAGCGTACTTTACCCACATTTAATGCTGCTAATACGCGTATTACTAAAGCAGAAGGGTTGCGGTTATATGAGGACATGGTATTAGGGCGCTTGTTTGAAGATAAATGCGCTGAAATGTATTATCGGGGCAAAATGTTTGGTTTTGTCCATTTGTACAACGGTCAAGAAGCCGTTTCCACTGGCGTTATCCAGGCGATGCGACCGGGTGAAGATTACGTTTGTAGTACATACCGCGACCACGTTCATGCTTTGAGTGCGGGAGTACCAGCAAAAGAGGTAATGGCAGAGTTATTTGGCAAAGCCACAGGTTGCAGCAAAGGGCGCGGTGGTTCTATGCACATGTTTTCTGCCGAACATCGCTTGCTAGGTGGCTATGCGTTTGTGGCAGAGGGAATTCCTGTAGCGGCTGGAGCGGCTTTTCAAACCAAATACCGTCGCGAAGTGCTAAAAGACGAAAGTGCTGACCAAGTGACAGCTTGCTTTTTTGGCGACGGTGCAGCTAACAACGGTCAGTTTTTCGAGACGTTAAACATGGCAGCTCTTTGGAAACTGCCAATTCTTTTTGTGGTAGAAAATAATAAGTGGGCAATTGGTATGGCTCACGATCGCGCAACTTCCCAGACAGAGATTTACAAAAAAGCCAGTGTGTTTAACATGGTGGGCACAGAAGTAGACGGCATGGACGTGCTAGCAGTGCGTGCTGTAGCGCAAGAAGCCGTAGCCCGCGCCCGTGCTGGGGAAGGTCCAACATTAATTGAAGCACTTACCTACCGCTTCCGGGGTCACTCCTTAGCAGACCCCGATGAAATGCGAAGTAAATCTGAGAAAGAATTTTGGTTTGCTCGTGACCCAATTAAAAAGTTGGCAGCTTACTTAATTAAACAAAACCTGGCGGACGAGGAAGAAATCAAAGGCATTGACCGTAAAATTCAAGAACTTATCGACGAAGCAGTAAAATTCGCCGAAAGTAGCCCAGAACCAGACCCCAGCGAATTATATCGTTTTGTTTTCGCAGAAGATGAGTAATCTTTAGGGAGTAGGGAGTAAAGACTGAGCATTGGGAGTGCTGAGTACAGACAAGGATTAACCCAAGTCTTTCCAAGAGTTAAGAGCTATTCTCCCCATCTCCCCTATCTTCTGATCTCCCCGCTCCCCATTAGGACTAAAACTTGTGTTTACCATTGCACTTCAACAGCAACAATACAAAACCTACATCCTTTCAGATGAAACCGCTAATTCTCAATTAGAAGTTGTCCCAGAACGCGGTGGTATTATTACTCGTTGGCGCGTCCAAGGGCAAGAAATTTTCTATCTAGACGCTGAACGCTTTACTAATTCTGATTTAAGCGTCAGGGGCGGAAATCCTATTTTGTTTCCGATTTGTGGCAATTTACCGGATAACGCTTATACCTATAACAGCAAAGAATACACTCTCAAACAACACGGCTTTGCCCGTGATTTACCTTGGCAAGTAACTGAGCAAGTAGCTGAAGATAAAGTTAGTCTTACCCTCATTCTCAACAGCAATGACCAAACACGGATAGTTTATCCTTTTGACTTTCAACTAGTTTTCACTTATGAACTCCAAGGTAATACCTTAGAAATTCACCAACAGTGTAAAAATCTTTCATCTGCATCATTGCCCTTTTCCTTAGGTTTTCACCCTTATTTTCTAACGCATGATAAAACTGCGCTAGAGTTTGAAATTCCCTCTCAAGAGTATCAAAACCAGATAACCAAAGAAAGTCACTCATTTTATGGGAATTTTGATTTCAACCAGGATGAAATTGATGTTGCCTTTAAGCAATTAACTAGTAAATCAGCAACAGTGACGGACAATAACCGTAAGCTCAAGTTGACTCTAGATTATGGCGATGAATATCCCATTTTGGTATTTTGGACACTTAGGGGCAAAGACTTCTACTGTCTAGAACCGTGGAGCGCTCCTCGCAACTCTCTAAACACTGGTGAATATCTAACTGTATTAGATCCACAGGGTAGCTATACAGCATCTATACGCTTAACAGCAAATTTTTTCTAAACCCCTTTACAAATCTACAGATATCTATGCTATGATGGCAAAGTTGCGAAATCAACGAAGGGGTCGCTAACTCAACGGTAGAGTACTCGGCTTTTAACCGATTAGTTCCGGGTTCGAATCCCGGGCGACCCATAGAGTTAATGAAAGTTAGCTAATGATACTAACGGAATTTTGCAAAGTCGGGTTTTTCTAGGATTGTGGTTAGCAGTTACAGAGTTATTAGCAGGGAATATGCAAACTGTGTTAACTATTTTACAAGCAGGCTTGGAATCTCCCGAACACGCAGCATTTATGCAGAAATTAGCAGATTTAGGCTGAGGTGATCGCTTTTGGTAAATTATTTGGCATACAGGGCTACCAAAGCCTTTCACCTTGGGGTAACTGACTCTACAGCACTATACGGCATATTTATAGTAACTTTAGCTTAAACTTTTTCAACATAAGCACACAACACTAGTTATAATTTCCTATAAGTTGAAAAAACTCTTAAGATTTAGCGTGATTATTACGCTTCTCTCACACCGACTAGCTGACAACCACATTAGGAGGACTATCTATGGCGCTTGTACCATTGCGGCTGCTGTTGGATCACGCGGCTGAGAACGGCTACGGCATCCCAGCTTTCAACGTTAATAATTTGGAACAGATTCAGGCGATCCTGAAGGCTGCTGTAGAGACAGATAGCCCCGTAATTTTGCAAGCTTCTCGTGGCGCTCGTAATTATGCAGGAGAAAACTTCCTACGCCACCTGATTTTAGCAGCGGTAGAAACCTATCCTCAGATTCCCATTGTCATGCACCAAGATCATGGTAATGCCCCTGCTACCTGCTATTCAGCAATTAAGAACAACTTCACCAGCGTGATGATGGATGGTTCTTTAGAAGCTGATGCTAAGACCCCTGCAAGCTTTGAGTATAATGTCAGTGTCACCCGCGAAGTTGTAAATGTAGCTCATGCTCTAGGCGTCAGTGTTGAAGGCGAACTCGGTTGTTTGGGTTCTCTAGAAACTGGTGCTGGTGAAGCTGAAGATGGTCACGGGTTTGAGGGTACACTCGATCATTCTCAACTGCTAACCGACCCAGACCAAGCAGTTGATTTCGTAGAGCAAACCCAAGTAGATGCTTTGGCAGTTGCTATTGGCACCAGCCACGGTGCTTACAAGTTTACCCGTAAGCCAACTGGGGAAATTTTGGCGATCAGCCGCATTGAAGAAATTCACCGCCGTTTGCCTAATACTCACTTAGTAATGCACGGTTCTTCCTCTGTACCTGAAGATTTGCTGGCGCTGATTAACCAATACGGCGGTGCAATTCCTGAAACCTACGGCGTACCTGTTGAAGAAATCCAAAAAGGTATCAAGAGCGGTGTACGTAAGGTAAATATTGACACCGATAACCGTCTGGCAATTACCGCTGCTGTACGTGAAGCTTTGGCAAAAAATCCCAAGGAATTTGACCCTCGTCACTTCCTCAAACCTTCTATTACATATATGCAGAAGGTTTGTGCTCAACGTTATAAGGAATTTGGTACGGCTGGCAACGCAAGCAAGATTAAACAAATTACTTTGGAAGATTTTGCTGCTAAGTATGCTAAAGGTGAACTCAATGTTATTACCAAGTCAGCAGCCAAAGTTTAATCTCTCTAAAGAATAAAAAGGTGCACAGTACTGCTATGCTCCTAAAAGACTGAGGATTCTAATATTGGCATAAACCGGGTGACTACCCGGTTTTTTGTTTTATTCTTCAGGATTGAGCATTGATGCTTAGGAGTGTGGGGATATTATCAAAAGCTATCCACCCCGATTATTCTTCTCACATTCCCAGTTTCTAAAATACCCGATGCTGTAATGAAGGCATTTGACGGCGGACTTGTTCAAGCCTGGTGGGTTTGATTTCAGCGATCGCAATTCCCGGCTTTTCCCCAGCATCAGCTAAAATTACTCCCCAAGGGTCGATAATCACTGCGTGTCCGTGGGTTTGGCGGCGGTCATAGTTGTTGCCTGTTTGGGCAGGAGCAATAACGTAAGCAGTATTTTCGATCGCTCTTGCTTGCAATAATACTTGCCAATGGTCTTTGCCAGTAAAGGCGGTAAAAGCAGCGGGAACAAATAAGACATCGGCTCCCTTATCAGCTAAATGACGGTACAGTTCTGGAAAGCGGACATCGTAACAAATAGAAAGTCCTAAATTACCAAATTTATCTGAAAAATAAACGGGGGGTAGTTGTGTACCAGCGACAACAGTGCTGGATTCACGATAGGTGTTGCCGTCAGGGACATTAACATCAAATAAGTGTACTTTGTAATAGCGGGCAAGTTCTTCACCGCTTGGCTCAATGAGTAGAGTGGTATTATAAACTTTACCTGTATTGTCTACTGGAAGTGGAAAGCTGCCGCCCAAGATGGTGATTTGAAAGCGCTGAGCCATTTTTTTGAGAAATTTTTCACTTTCAATAGCAATGGCATCCCCTTGCGCGAGTCTGTCTTTTTCTTCTCCCATAAAGGAAAAGTTTTCTGGCAAACCTACTAATTCAGCACCTTGACGCACGGCAAGATCTATTAATTCTTCTGCCTGTGCCAAATTTTTTTGGAGATTGGACACACTGGTTAATTGAATAGCGGCGGCTAAATAAGACTTCATAGATTCAACAACGAAATAGTTGATTTATGGAAAATAGATTATCAAAATATATCGCTACTTCAACATTTGGGGAACTTAATTAAAAATGCAAAAATTGTTGCTTTTTTTAAACAGGCTTATTATTGCCATTGCTTATTTATAATCTTCTTCTAAGTTCTAGCAAACTAAGCACGATTGTGTTCAGGTTGTGAGCAAACCTTGATAAAAGTTACCTGTTGTAAATATCTCTGTTCTGAGTTAGACACTTATCGCTTCCTGGCTGTATTTGTCTTAGCACTGCGGACATAGAGTGGTTGTTTTAGTTTTGACTAAAGGTATAACGCCAGAAGAAACAAGCAAAGTTATAGATAAACTAATTATCGTCGCGATCGCACTTATTTTGCTATTTGATTTTACGGTACAGGTAATTTTAAATTATTTAAAAATCAGTATTAGATTTTTACAAGTATCAGAGGATTATTACTGTTAATTTCTTTACAAATGCGGCGGGGAGAATTAGATACCTAATTTTTTAGCAACCCTGCACCCTGTTCTTGGTGGAGTAATTAGGACTGGACTTTTAGGTTTTCTGTTGGCGACGCTAGCAGTGATAATTGGTCATACGGAAATTGAGGAGTTGCTTATGAGCTAGAAAACTCCTGAAAATATGAAAAAATTATTAAATTATCTCCAAATGTAAACAAGTTTGAAAAATGAGGAATTAACATCTTTCAAACTTGTTTGCAAAAATTAACTTAAAGTTACAACAGAATATACAACTCAACAGGATTTTCCTGCCAATTGAGTTTCAAAGATACTTTTCCAGAGTGGTAGCTAATGTAGTTTTAGGCACAGCGCCAACCACCATATCGACTTTTTGTCCACCCTTAAAAATCATTAATGTGGGAATACTGCGGATGCCGTACTGACTGGCAACATTAGGATTTTCATCCGTGTTGACTTTGACGACTTTGATTTGACCTTTGTACTGTTCGGAGATTTCATCGACAACAGGAGCTACCATACGGCATGGTCCGCACCAGGGTGCCCAAAAGTCAACTAAAACGGGTACATCGCTGTCGAGTACTTCTTGCTTAAAAGTAGAATCCGTAACTTGTGCGGCTGCTGACATGCCTAAAACCTTCGCCAAATATATCTGAGCTTCGTGAAAATTCTACCATAGCAAAAACATCTGCTTTGGAGTCGAGGATGTACATTTGCAAAGAAGCTTTAGAATTTATTCATAAACATAAGGAACCGCCCGAACAGTAGTCCGGGCGGAGTGTGGTGTGAGGAGTGAACGGAAACATGCGTCTCCGCTATTTCTATTGTAGGCGACAGATAAGATTTTTCCAGGAATTGTTTAGGGGCCTGAAAAATTTATTTAAGAACTTTGATGTTGGAAATTGGGTATTGGGGATTATGAGTGTGGGAAGGATGCCAAAAATTGTTGCTTTTTTCTAATCTCCCTACACTCCCCATACTTCCTCATCTGCCTCATCTCCCCATACCCCATGCTCCAATTCTATTTCCCCATCCCTAATTGCTGAGCTTTTTGGTAAACTTTGCCTTCAGTTAATAGGGAAGGAGCAATTACAACTTCCACCTGCTGCATTTCTTTTATATTTTTAGCTCCCAAGGTACCCATGCTTGTCTTTAAGGCACCTAAAAGATTGTGAGTGCCATCATCTAGTCCTGCAGGACCAACAAGTATTTGCTCCAGGCTCCCAGTAGTGGCAACGCGAATACGGGTGCCACGAGGTAAGACTGGGCTGGGAGTCGCCATGCCCCAATGATAACCGCGTCCTGGGGCTTCGGCGGCTCTGGCAAAGGGGGAACCAATCATTACACCATCGGCACCGCAGGCGATGCATTTGCAAATGTCGCCACCAGTGATTAAACCACCATCAGCAATGACTGGGATATAGTTACCAGTTTCGTTGTAGTAATCATCTCGTGCCGCAGCACAATCAGCGATCGCAGTTGCTTGTGGCACACCTACACCCAATACTCCCCGAGACGTACAAGCTGCACCAGGGCCAATTCCCACTAGTACACCAGCTGCACCAGCTTTTAACAAATTCAAAGTGACTTCGTAAGTTACACAATTCCCCAATACCACAGGAATAGGCATTGAACGACAAAATTCTGCTAAATCAAGTGGTACTAAAGACTCTGGTGATAAATGTGCAGTCGAAACCACTGTAGCTTGCACAAAAAATAAATCTGCCCCAGCTTTTGCCACCGCCTCACCATATTTGCTTGCTCCTGCTGGAGTCGCACTCACAGCCGCAATCCCACCTTGTTGTTTAATTTCCTGAATACGTTTTTCAATTAATTCTGGCTTTATTGGTTCGGCATAGAGTTCTTGCATCAAGGCAACAAATTCATCTTTTCCGACAGAAGCAATCCGATCTAATATGGGTTCTGGATCGGCATAGCGAGTTTGAATACCCTCTAAGTTGAGGACACCTAATGCTCCTAACTGTGATAAACGTACAGCCATGCGAACATCTACTACGCCATCCATCGCACTGGCAATTATCGGGATTTCTCGCTCAATATTGCCAATATGCCACTTAGTGTCTGCCAAACTAGGGTCTAGAGTTCTGTTACCGGGGACTAGAGCAATTTCATCTATTCCGTAAGCTCTGCGAGCTGTTTTTCCTCGCCCAAGTTGAATTTCCACGCTTTAACTTTTCTCAATTCTGTTTAAGCTAGGGTATCAAATTGTGGGAGAAAGTGGGGCATTTTTTTCTCCGACTGCACAGGCAATTACTAAGGGCTATCCTTAATCATTCGTCCAATAACCAATGATTAATCATTGAATTATTAGCATTAATTCTCTTAATTCTAAAATCTAAAATTGATTAGATTTAGCGTTTATTTTTAGTTGGATCTACTCCGGTGTAACCAGTTGCTAACCAAAGTATGGCTCTAGCTCCATCGCGAATAGATTTTTCAATAGATTCAGGGGGGTTTTCTGAAGGAACCGGCACTGGTTTTAAATAAATACCCCGACTACCCAAAATAATTTCCCCAATCACACAAGCCCGGCGCATATGGAAGTCTGAAGTAATTAAATAAACACTCTTAATGCCACGAGCTTGCAAATCATCCACCAACGTAGTAAAATTAGTCACTGTATCAACTGCTTCATAGTCTAAATGTAAACGTTTGCGATCGATACCGGCTTTGGTAAACACTCGTTCCGTAAACTTTGGTGGACTACCGCCCGTAATCCAAATTGGTATATTTGGATGCTTCTGTACAAATTCTGCCGTAAACTTTTCTCGCTCTAAACGTTTTGTTGAACCACCTAAGACAATCACAGCTTGCGGCTGCACAAATTGGTTTTGTACTTCTTTGTATCCCCACCACATGACTAGCGGTAGGACAAAAACCATAAATTTAAAAGATTTACCTGTAAAGAGTAGCTTATTCAAGGCTCGATAAGTTAATTTACTGACTCGAAAATTTTCTTTAATTAGAAAAACGATAATTGATAGTAGAGTAGCAACCTGCCAAAAGAATATACCCAAACTTTGATTGGGGCGATTTTTCGTTGAGACACGCTTAATCGCGCTTTACTTTAAGATATTCCTCTAATTGAAGGATTATCCTAACCTGTATCCGACAATCCATCAAAGGGTTCTAGCCACTTCATATCATTTGATTTTAGAAAAAGCAAAAGATTTTTTACTTTTGCGTTTTACCTTTTAACTTCCTTATTCTCATCCAAGTCTCCCCTAGTTCGTCGATCTTGCCATTCGCTTATAAACAATAAGGATGTTACGATATCTTTCACCAGCAAAATCTGACTTATGAAATTAGTTTGCGCCCAAAGTGACCTTAGTACAAACCTCTCACTCGTCAGTCGTGCTGTACCTTCAAGACCGACTCATCCGGTACTTGCTAATGTGTTGCTACAAGCGGATGCTCAAACTAACCAGGTAAGCTTAACAGCTTTTGATCTGAGCTTGGGTATCCGTACTAGTTTTAACGCCGAGGTATGGCAAGGAGGAGCGATCGCACTTCCTGCTAAGTTACTTGTAGACATCACATCTCGTCTACCAGAGGGAGAAATTACTTTAGATGATGAATCACCCCTGACAGGTGCAACAGGGAGCAGCGAAGGTTTAATTGTTACACTCACACCAAAGAGTGGATATTATCAGGTACGAGCAATGGGGGCTGAGGAATTTCCCGAACTACCGATAATTGAAAATACCGAAGTACTCCATCTGACTAGCGCTGCATTAATTGAAGGATTACGAGGTTCATTGTTTGCCACCAGTGCTGATGAAACCAAACAAGTACTCACTGGAGTGCATTTAACAGTTAAACAAGATATCTTAGAATTTGCAGCTACAGACGGACATCGCCTAGCAGTAGTAGAAACTAGCAACGAGCGTCCTCTAGATGGAACTAGTCAACTAGAAGTAACTGTACCAGCTAAAGCATTACGCGAACTACAACGAATGCTAGCTCATAGTGCTTCATCTGATGAACCTGTAGCTTTATATTTAGAACAAGGTCAAGTTGTCTTTGCATGGCAAAATCAGCGCTTGACCAGTCGTACATTAGAAGGGCAATATCCTACTTATCGGCAATTGATTCCGCGTCAATTTGAGCGACAAGTAACAATTGAGAGACGACAATTCATCAGCACATTAGAGCGAATTGCTGTCCTAGCAGATCAGAAAAATAATATTGTGAAACTTAGCATTGATAGCGAAGCCCAAGAAATTATCTTATCTTGTGAAGCTCAAGATGTGGGTAGTGGTAGAGAGCCTATGCCAGCACAAATTTCTGGAGAAAATATAGAAATTGCTTTTAATATTAAATATTTAATGGAAGGCTTAAAAGAGATACCATCTTCCGAAATTCAAATGCATTTGAATCAAAGCCTAACTCCAGTAATTTTTACGCCACTGGGTGGTTTGAAAATGACTTATTTAGCTATGCCAGTCCAATTAAGAAATTAAAAATTTTAGTTTTTATTATATAGCCAGCTTTTTAAGAGTATCTGCGATTTACTCGGTTTCTATTGAGCGTAGATCGCAATACACCTTGTAATTGTTGATGGTGCATTAACCTACGGCATAACACACCCTACATCTTATATTACGAATTACATAGCTTGCTTCTCGCCGAAGGCGAGTATTACGAATTACGAATTATTTTAACGGGACTGGTGCGACTTGAACGCACGACCTAGCGCTTCAGATTTGTGTGAGTTTCCCCACTCTCTGGACTATACCTTCACCATAGACTTTTAAGCTTTAGGTGGTGGCTACCTAGTCTCTACACCTTCTTGAATAGAATCAAGCTTGGCTCGGTATTCCCATGAAGTGTCAACAAACAACTAATCCAACTTCCTCAAAACAGCTTTTGTGATGCTTGTGACAATAACAACAACCATTTTAAAAGAAGGAAATTTTCACTCTTTAGGGTTCACCGAATTCAACCACATTCACTCATAAAGTTTCCTTTATGGTGCCCGATGATTCAGGAGGCGCTCGCTCTATCCAACTGAGCTACAGCCCCAAAAAATGCCATGTTTGAAATTATAGCATTTTTACTAAGACTGCCAACTATTATTCCAAGGGTGACCGCCGACTTCTAGACCGCAAAGAAAACTTTGTGCTTTGAGGAGGATTTGAGATTTTGTACCATTTAGTTTTCGTAACTCTAAATTTAGCTTTCCTTGCATGGTGTCTCGGCAACAATAGCTTAAACCTTCGGCTGTGGGCGCACGTAGCGGTGTACCAGGTAAATCGGTGGTTCCTATCAATTCGATTTCGTAATCAGAGTTACTAGCTTTCATCTGCCATCTACCCCAAGGCTGAATTTCCCAATTTACTTGGGAATTCCAGGGAACGAATTTATAAAACTTGCCTTGATAGTGCAAACCAATCATCGCTACAGATTCCATCCACCATAAGACACCGCGCCGTCCACCACCAGCAGTTAAGGCTAAGTCTGGTTCGCCCTCGAAACAGTTGCAATTTAACCAAAACCATTTTTGGGGAAAAGCACCGCCCCAATTTTTCTCACCGTAAGCTGGGGCGTCGGTAAATTCATAAATTTTGCCATTCCAGTCAATTTTACCCCTGGCTAAACCGTGAGCCATTAAAATTTGCCATCCAGGTTCAAAAATCTGTAAAAATGATAGCCAACCTGCGGTTGATTGCTGAATGCTATCTTGATCGCCCCAGCCATATACTGGTTGAATTTCATACTGCCAACGGCAATAATTATTAGTAGCGCGATCGCGAATCATTCCCTGATTTAATGTTGCTGTGGCTTGATAACCTTCTGGAACATAATGCTCAAATTCTGTTGGTAGAAGGTACAAGGGAGAAATTTGTAAATCAGTCTTACCCCAATGGCCCAAAGCTAGAACATCTCGACTACTCCAGAATTTCTTCACATCTGGAAAAGTACGGCATAAATATTCATCATCTGGGCCGAGAATTTGGGCTGCACCGCCACTATAAGGTTTATCGCCGATGGGATCTTCAATGGAGTACATAAAGGCGAATGTTTGCCCAATTTCTGGTAAGGTGACACGATAATACCAACCTTCAAAGAAGCGGCGACTACTTTCATCCCAGTGATAACCAGAATGAGGTGTTTGGGTTGACCCAAAGAGATTTAGAGGAATAGTTAACATGGATTTAGATAGTTGCTGATTTTTTCAGTATGCGCGACGATTTCGATATCAATCATGCTTATGAAATTTTGGGGCTGGAACCCGGTGCTTCGCCGGCACAGCTGAAGCGAGCTTACCGTAAACTGGTGAAAATCTGGCATCCTGATCGCTTTATTGAGCAAAAGCAAAAACAGGAAGCTGAAGAAAAAATTAAAAAAATCAACGCGGCTTACAATCAACTCAAGTCTGAATATTCATCTAAGCCTCCTACTACCGCAAATCCATCCTCATCTTCGCCAAAAAATCCCACAAAAGTTTCTGTCAAACGTTGGGATGCAGAAGCTTTTTATACTTTAGGAGTAGAGAATGCCACTAATGGAAGATATGAGGATGCGATCGCTGATTTTACCCGCGCAATTCATCTCAATCCTCATTATATTGACGCATATAAATATCGTGGGCTAGTTTGCTCTCAACTGGGATACGAATATAGAGCTACTTCAGATTTAAATAAAGCTAAAGAGATAGAACAAGAGTTAAGAAATCCGGGTGCTAGGCGTAGTTCGTCATCACCAAGACGCGTATCAAACCCTAAACTGCTAACAAGATTTTGTCAAGAAATAAAGTCTTTACTGCGGCTAAATCGGCGTTGGATATGAAATTAGCAACTAACGCTTCAAATAGCGATATCATACCTGAAGTTAGTTAATACTGATATTTATATAATACTAAGTATAGGGATATTTGGCGCTAATTTCTTAGTATGAGCGATCACTTCGAGATAAATCATGTTTACCTAATGTAAATTACTAGATTTTAGATTCAAATATCAGGTGACAGGATAATAACATCTATCTTTGGGCTACTCTTTCTTTTGATTAAGTATTAGCTTCCTGAAGATAGAGCCAGTTGGGCGATCGTAGAGGTTATCCTGAGAATTACCAACAGTTGAGTAGCAAATAGAACTCATTTTTTATCAGCAACATATATTTTTCAATTCATTAAAATCTTTTGTTCTGAGAAAACTTTAGTTTGTCAATATCCTATCTGAGGAGTGAAATCAACAGTTATGTCTATTCCTAATGAACGCCAAAGACAAAGCAGTGAAGTCAAGCAAGAATCTTACACTGATGTTAATGGTAATACTCACACGCATTTGACACGAACCAGTGAAACAGTCAACAACACAGCTAAGCCCAACTCTTACGCTAACGGTTACGTACAAGGTCGAAATACTGAGCGTAAATACCAGCAAGCTGATTTAGCCGAACGTGATGAAAATAATGCTAGTCGTGGTTTGCTCTTGGGCATTCTCGTTACTGCCGTGCTGGGTTTGGTTGTAGGCGGCGTATGGTATTTTAATCAGCGCACTGACACAGCCGTTGACAATACCGCGCCAGTTTTGGTTCCTGTACCGACGAGTGATAGCAGTCCTACTCCTAGTGCTTCTCCTCAACCACAAACGACGATCATCGAAAGAACTAGGGAAGTACCCGTTCCTGTTCCTGTCCCTGTCCCACAACAGCAGGTCACACCTCCATCTCCACCTCGCCAACCGAATATTAACATTACTATTCCACCCCAGCAGCCTGCGGCACAAAAAGCACCTTCTGTAATCCAGTTAACCCCGAAAGCTACACCAACTCCAGCCACAAATTCAACTACTAATACTCCAAGTTCGCAAACCAAGGGCGATACTTCTACTAATACTCTGACTCCGAGTACGAAAAGTGACACATCTAAAACTACTCTACCTCAAGGAGTAGATCAGTCAAAGAGTACATCTGATAGTGGTTCTTCTACCGCAGGTGACACTACTACAGATGGTTCTGGTCGATAATAGCTTCTGAACTTTCAGCCCACTTGATAATGTTGGTATTAACGCGAACATATAACAAGTGGGACAAATTTTAAGCAATATTTCAAAATTGTTACGAGAAATTAATGGTACTCAAGTTTAGTAAACGCCTATTGTTCCCCAACAAACACAATGCTAGATTAAGAGCAAGGTACAAACAGGTTAAAAGTTAAGTTAAAACTTTTAAGTTAGAGCCTGTACCTCCCGCTCTAATTTTCTGGCGATCGCTCTTAGGTTGTGGCATCCGTTAAATGTGTTTTAGCCTTGTGTTGATCGAGTTATATTGGAGGTTTTAGAAAGCACAGCCAGAAAATGCCTGCCTAGTTAGAATATATAAGGATGTACAATTCTCTGTAAACCGATCGCGAAAACTGTCCACCTTAGTTGAATTAATTAACTCTGAATTATCCAATCTTCAAGAAACCGCCCCAAGCTGCCGATATGTATCCATCGTAGCTTCAGGCGGTTTCTGTTTTGAGTGTTATGTATTTAAATTACACTCTCACCACAGAGGGCTGTCATTAGTTATTTGTTATTTATTTAAACCAATGACTAATGACTAATTAATGTAATCACAGTCACTTCTGGCGGACAAAATAAGCGTCCTGGTTTATAAGTTCCTAAGCCACGATTGACATATAGTTGATTTTCTTCCACATTGTGAAATCCTTGCGCCCATTCCCAATATCGCACCACTTTTGAGTAGTCTCCTAGTAAAAATGTTACCCAACGCCGTAATTTTTTCGGAATTTTTTTCAGGAGCTTTTTATAATAAAGTACTACAGGACCAATGCCCGGAATTACGATATGACCACCGTGGGTATGACCAGATAATTGCAAATCTACACGCCATTGTTGCAATATTTTGGCTGTATCTGGATTATGTGATAGAACAATGCGGGGTGTAATCGAATCTAGTTGATTCATAACTACTGCGGGATGAAATTCCCGCGACCAATAATCAGCTAGTCCTACTAATGGTAATTCCTTTCCTAGTGGATAAGCGATTTCATTCCAAAGTACATGCACCCCAATACTAGTTAACGCCTTTGTAATTTCTGCTTGCGAGTGGCTGTAATAGATATCGTGATTACCCAGGACGGCGTAAATACCACAACGACTTTGGAGATGTTTTAATCGCAACGCTAATTGATTAATCGGTGTTGGGTCATCAGTTACATAGTCACCAGTTAATAAAATTAAATCTGGTTCAGCTTCGTTAGTAAGTGCGATCGCTTTTGCTAACATGTCTTCCGATAGCCGTAAACCATCGTAGTGAAAATCTGACAACTGCACCAGTTTTGTACCTTGTAAAAATGCTGGAAGTTCCGCAATCTTAACCGTTACTTTATCTACTTTTAAATGTCCTGTAAATAACCAATGCATAAGGCAACCGATACTCCTCATACCAGCGCTTACAGCTTACCAAAAATTCAAAATGCAACTTTATAAATAGCAATAATCTGATCTGTGTCTGAACACTTTGAATTCGGAATTACTCATTTTGTAGCGTGATTATAGTAACTTCTGGACGACAAAATAAACGTCCTGGTAGGTAAGTTCCCAAGCCACGATTAACATATAGCTGATTTTTTCCTAAGCGATGAAAACCTTGCGCCCATTCCCAATGGCTGACTATATAAACGTTTTCTTCTAAAAATCGCACTCGACGCCGCATTTTCAAAGGTATTTTTTTAGCAATCTTGCTGTAGACGAACGCCGCAGGTCCAATTCCAGGAATTACGATTTGACCACCGTGAGTATGACCAGATAATTGTAAATCGACTCGCCATGCTTGTAATATCTCCGCACTATCTGGATTATGAGATAAAACAATGCAGGGTGTGGTCGGGTTTAGCTGGTTCATAACTAATGCCGGATTGAATTCCCGTGACCAACTATCAGCCAGTCCAACCAGTGGTAATTCTTTTCCTAGTGGATAGGCAATTTCGTTCCAAAGGACGTGAATTCCAATGCTAGTTAATGCCTCTGTAACTTCTGCTTTTGCGTGTTTGTAATATATATCGTGGTTGCCAAGAATAGCATAAATCCCACAGCGACTTTGGAGATGTTTTAGTTTAAGTATAAGCTGGTGAATTGGTTTGGGATCGTCAGTGACGTAGTCACCAGTCAATAAAACTAAATCTGGTTCAGCTTGGTTGCTAACTGCGATCGCTTTTTCTAGCATACCTTCTGACAGCCGCAAACCATCATAGTGAAAATCTGACAACTGCACCAACTTCTTACCTTGTAACGGTGCAGGCAAACCCGCAATCTTAACCGTCAATTTCTCTGTACTCAACGGCCCAGATAACAACCAATGCATAAGATGTTCAATAAACCATAATCATAGAGCTTATAGCTTAACGGAACATCGTCGATTTGTGTGTAGGAATCAGTCAACTTATTGAAAATTTCATGAAAATTCTATATCTTAGTGTATTTATACTTATATTAAGTCTCAAATAAACTTATTACCACGCTCGCTCGAATTTATACTTTAATTATCTAACACCAAATTTTTGAGATTTTAATAGTTTATTTTGCTGGTTAATAATTATTATTTAATTTATGATTAATCAAAAATAGTGTCATCGTATTTGTACGGTGGCACTATTCTTTCGATTTAATTCCAATATAAAATAGTTCAAAGAAGTTCCTAAATCTTCATTCGTATATTGACCGCAATTCTGCTTCTATAGAGCGCTGCGACGAGTTAATAAGTTCCAAATGAAAACTGCAACAATTGCACCAAGAACTGCTACTGCAATACCCGGGATACTGAGAGTAGGAGCCGCTAGAGTTAAGGTTCCCGTACTGAAGAATATACCCAGGCTACCGCCAACAAATGCACCAATAATTCCTAATACAATTGTTCCTAGAATTCCGCCGCCTTGATGACCAGGGTAGATAGCCTTAGCGATCGCACCAGCAATTAGACCTAAAACAATCCAAGCAAGAATATTCATTGTTTCTGACTCGATAAAGATTTTTTACTTACGAACTTATATTAGCAATCTTAATATTTATACTCCATCCATCATCAGAATTAATTATTTATATCCATAAGGAGTAGTTGAATTAGTACTACTTTTTTATCTATCCACCTATTTCAATAGATAATCAATCAAAAAAAGCTCCTAGCAGGTCTTTAACTGGGAGCTATCAAACTATTGCTTGGTAATTGCAGTATATGCATTTTTCTTTAGCTATCTCCTCTACTATAAGTGTCATTTGTCCTCTCTTCCTAAGTTGAGCTACTACTCGACTAATACAGCACGGCGGAAATAAGCAGATTATTCAAAATAGCGCAAAAGCCGAAAATACAGTTGTTTTCACACTTCGACTTCGCTCAGTGTAAACTTTTGAGTTCTAAAACAGAGGGCAGTTCTTGCTGGAGGACAGAACCGTCGTCTGCCTTGTACCTTCTCTTGTAATAATTAGGAATTATTTTGATCAATGACAACCATCTCTCACTTAATACTGCTAATCTTCCATTCATCTCGATGCGTCAGAGCTGGCAGAAGCTTGTTTAAAAAGTGATGGATTATCAGATAAATCAAACTGCTCAAAGTTAACAGCATGACACCTAAAATCGTCCCGTATGCGTGAATATGCCACCAAAGTATTTTGAGTTGTGTTGTACCTAGTTGTATAAACTTCCATAAATTACTTAGATTAAGGCTATTAGAATTATGAAAAGATATTGCTGTACTTTTCTGTGTAATTGTCATTTTAGTTACTTTTTTATTCATAAACACTGAGGGGTTAATTGCAAATTACGGTAAATCGATAGAATTAGTGTTGTTTTATTTAATATCTCATAGCTTGAAGGAAGAAGCAAGTACAAGAGTGGAGGATTAGATATTAGGATTGAAAATTGCCCATTAAGAAAACTAGTATGTCACGGTCTCAATAGTGTAAAGTCTGTAAACGCTTCTCCGGCTTCCCACAGGGTGCGGCGGTTCCCGCAACTCAGAACAGGAGCAAGACGAGCAAGGATTTAAAACCTCTAAAAAGCTGATTTGATAATACCTTTGACTTCACGGCGGTACTTAGTACAGTACTGTCAAAAACTAACCACATAAAATGTCTAAAAGCGTTACACAACAGTAATTAGGAAAAATACATAGTACTAATACGAAACAAACGGCCTCACTGCTACAATCCCACGTTTTCAAATATGGCACCCCCCATACCCTTTGAATAATTCTGCCAAGCGGTATTAGTCTCCAGTCCCAAGTTCTCCAATCCCCGTCAAAATGCCTAATCAAATTTGGTTATCACAGTTAGAAAAACATCAAGCAATTGCCGTTATCCGCGCTCCGGAAATCGAATTGGGACGGCAAATGGCGATGGCTGTAGCTTCTGGGGGAATGCAGCTAATTGAAATTACGTGGAATAGCGATCGCGCCGGAGAATTAATTGGTCAATTACGTTCGGAATTACCAGACTGTACTATTGGCACTGGTACGCTGTTCAATGTGCAGCAGCTACAACAAGCGATCGCTTGTGGAGCGCAATTTCTCTTTACACCCCATGTTGACTTTGCAATGATTCAAGCAGCACAAGAAAAACATGTGCCCATTATTCCAGGAGCGTTGACTCCCACAGAAATTGTTACCGCTTGGAATCAAGGTGCTAGTTGTGTAAAAGTATTTCCCGTACAAGCGGTGGGTGGGGCTGATTATATTAAAAGTTTACAGGGACCACTGGGCGAGATTCCTTTAATTCCTACTGGCGGTGTCACTCTAAAAAATGCCAAAGAATTTTTAGAAGCAGGAGCGATCGCTGTGGGTTTGAGCAGTGAATTATTTCCTAAAAAGCTTATTCGTGAGGGAAATTGGCAGGCGATCGCATCAGGAGCAAGAAAGCTGATCCAACAATTAGGTTAACTTAGAATCAAATCATCAAAAATTCATGTCTATAAAAGTAATAGATATGGAATAAGGTGAAAACCGATAACTTTCTGAAGACAGATAATTAGAGTGTGAGTGTATCTAGTATGAAAAGACTGATTTATCCTGACTGGGTGCGTCATTTAAAAATACTCTTCGTTGGAACCGCATTGTCTTTAAGTGTTTTTACTACTACTGGAACGAGTGAAGTTTGGGCAAATTCTAAAGCTCAAATGATTGCACAAACAATCCAGACGTTACAACAATCGGATAAACGATGGATTCAAATCAATCTTTCCAAGCAGCGATTAATAGCTTGGGAAGGTGACAGAGTTGTTTATGGAAGTGCGATTTCTTCAGGAAAGAAATCCACTCCTACTCTTATTGGTACTTTTAAGATTCAATCCAAATTTAAAACCACACGAATGCGGGGAGAAAACTACGACGTTCCTAACGTTCCTTATGCAATGTTTTACCAAGGTAGCTACGGTATTCACGGAGCTTATTGGCATAAGAAATTTGGCACTCCAGTTAGCCACGGCTGCGTAAATCTCGCACCTAAACATGCTAAATGGCTATTTGAGTGGGCATCGGTAGGGACACCAGTAGTTATCCATAGATAATAAGTGAACCAGCTAAAAGGCAATTTTGACAAAATTATAAATAACGACAAATCAAGATAATTGAAAGATTCCTAGCATCAAATATTGCTGGGAATCTTCGGAATCGAAATTACTCAACTTAAAGTAAAATATAGAGTAGGCTATAGATTTGAAATTTTGGATCAAAAATATATTCTAAAAGTATCCAAGATATTATCTATTTCATTTTTATACGCTAGATTTGCCTAAAATGAATAAGCGTAAATCCTGACAACTTTTATGTAAAATTACCAACGCAAATATTAGTTTGGGGAAAGTTTGCATTGGCGTAATCAAATTACAGATTTTTTTCCAAAAGTTGTTATTGGTCATTAGTCATTATTGAATAAAAAAAGACAAATGACAAATAACAAAGGATAAATCTGCAATATCAACGGATAAATTGCGTAAATCCTCTACAGTCAGCTAGAAGTTTTTCTAGAAATTTGTAGTGCTCTAGAAAATTACTTCACTTGATGATTTTTACGTAGTTTAGAAGGTGAGGCATAATGCAAACCTGGATTGGTAGTGGTGGAATTCGTTCTTCAAAAACTTTTTGTACAGGTGTGGCGCTAATGGTGGCGACTTTATTTTCTTGGTCACCGCCGTTAACAAGTACCCCTAACTCGACTACAGCCAAAGCCACATCGCTCGCTGAAAACAGCATCACTGTATCTAGTATCAGTCAATCCCAATCTCGCTGGATTGAAATAGATTTATCAGAACAACGCTTACGTGGATGGGAAAGTAATAAACTTGTTTATTCATACCGAATTTCCACAGGTAAGCGATCAACCCCTACACCCATAGGTAGATTTCGGATTAATTCTAAGTATCGCACTCACCGGATGCGAGGAAGGGGCTACGATATTCCTGACGTTCCTTACACAATGTATTTCTACAGAGGCTACGCTATCCACGGTGCTTACTGGCATAATCGTTTTGGGACTCCAGTCAGCCACGGTTGCGTAAACTTACCTGTTAAGCAAGCTCGTAATCTTTACAACTGGGCTACAACAGGAACCTTAGTAGTGGTGCATAGATAATATCCAAGAGCGATCGTTTTGTTTAAATGACAGTACATTCAATGAGGATTCAAGAGCTAGCCATCAGTCATCAATTTCAAACCAGATAATTTATTTCTTGAAGTTCCTTTACAACCAATTGCCAATCAATACATAGGAAGACCAAAAGCTTGGTGCTTTGTAATTAGGATGTTTCAGCAGTGTTAGCTGGGCGCGGTGAACTGCTTCGGCTTTAGTGATTTTGCCACTTTTGAGTTCTTGATAGAAAGCACTTACAAACATTGCCGTTGACTTATCATCAATTTGCCAGAGGGAGGCGATGGTACTGCGTGCGCCGGCTCGAACAGCTGCTCCTGCCAAACCGAGTGCAGCGCGGCTGTCTCCTGCTGCTGTCTGGCAAGCACTCAAGACTAATAGCTCTACTATACTTTTGCTTTGAGTGCGGAAGAGAGTATCGAAATCTTTGACGTTAATTTGACCATCAAAATCCAAAATAAAAGTGTCTTCAAGGCGAGAACTAAACTGACCGTGGGTTGCCAAATGTACAATGTTGAATGAAGTCGCAGCAATTTCATTCTCTAAATTTTTTTTCTTAAAATTCCCATCCAACAAACTTGTTGTTGAAACTCCTGCTTTGGTAATGCCGTCGAATTCAAATTTTATCCCAAGTAATGGAGAAAACTTGAATCCTGGCGGGGGCTGAGTTAATCCTGCGGTGAGAGCTACTAATTTCTGTTTCACCAGCGGTTTCGGGTCTATGAGTTGCAGACCTACACTTAGACTAATTGCATATTTCTGTACCAAATATTGGTTGCCATCGTAGAGAGCTGACATTGGTATATTACGTAATACACCATCAAGAACAAATACTAGGGTGTTGACTTTATTTTGTTTCAATTGTAACTCAATCGGCTTGAGTAGCCAGTTGTAAACTTCTTGTGACTGGGTTTTAACAATTTTGGTGGCAGTGGGATTAACAAGATTTTTTCGTAGTTTTACTAAGAGCTCCTCTACTTGTGATTGGGAAATCTTAGTACTGTAATTTTGCAGGGGTTGTTTAGGAATTTTGACAATTACCTGGAGTTCTTGCGGAAGAATAATTGGATAGATAATAGCAGCGCTAGCATTAGCTCGGTCTACCACTTTATCTAGGATTACTTTTTGACCTTGCAGACAAGCTTCCCGGAAGAAGTCATCCAATTCTGCTAGTTGGAGTGCTTCAATTCGCTCGCGTGCTTTGTCCAATATTTTCTCATCTGCTTTTCCTTGTTGAGATTGCAGCAATAATTCTACTGACTGTCGGTAAACGGGTTCCACGCTGTCCCGAAAGTTGAATTGCACATCTTGATTAACTATGTCGTTATTTACTATTAAATCTTTACGCAGAGGCTGAAGGGTTTCTACAGCTGCATCATAAGCAGCGATCGCACCATTAATATCTTTTTGTGCCCGGAGTAATCTACCTAACTGCCACTCTAATGTATACGTAATTTCTGGTGCATTGCTACTCTGTGCCAAAGCTAATCCTTGGAGAGTTAGGTCTTGTGCCTCCAGCCACTGTTCGCTTTCTTCGTACAAACCACCTAAACTTTTAAAGGCATAGGCTTCTGTTCGCTTGTCACCTAAGGTGTGGGATTGCTTGATGGCATTGGCGAGTAATACTGCTGAGTGTTGAGTGTTGAGTGAGGAGGAAGAATTTTTAATTAATACTTGTGAATTATTTTTGTTGACTTTTCGTATATTTTGTGCATAATTAATCTGGGCATAGATACTAGCACGGCTGAGGGGGAGTTGGTCGAGTTGAGGTTCGATCGATGATAAAAGAGTTTGAACCTCTGGCCATTGTTGGTCTTCGATGAGTAGGCTCAAGAGATTTAATTGCGCTTGGACTTTTGTTAAGAGTGAGGCAGAAGTTGCAACAGCTTGTTGATAGTAAGCGCTCGCATTTTTTTTATCTTGTCGTTTACGAGCATTATTCCCCAAGCTGAACAGACTTGCGGCAATATCTGCGCTTGATTGCATGTTTCGAGCAATTGTTAAACTTTCTTCTAAGACTTGGCGTGAGTCTTTTAAATTGCCCACTACCAAAAGTGCATCACCAAGCGATCGCAAACTCATTGTCTTTTCTTTAGAATCTCGTTGAGATTTTAACGTCTGACTAACTTTCTCGAGTGTTTTGATTGCACGAGGGTAAAATCCTTGGGCTTGCCATGCCTGTGCTTGATTAATCAGCGATCGCACTACACCATTTTGATCGTGTACTTTTTTATAAACTGCTTCCGTCTTCTCCCAAGTTGCTAAAGCTGCTTCAGCCCGTCCCATTGATAGTTGCAGACTACCTTGAATATTCAATGATTGCGCCAATATTTGCAGAGTTTTTTTTTCTTCTCCTTTGAGCAAATTTAAGCTTTCTGTAATTGCCTGCTGCGCCTGATTCCATTCACCTAGCTGTTGATAAGTCAGCGAAAGATTACTCAATGTCGCCGCTAATTCCAAATTATCTCCTTGCTGGCGATATGCCTTGATAGCTTGCTGCAACATTTCTACTGCTTGGGCAAATTTTCCAGTATCGTATAAAAATTTGCCTTGTTGTACTATGGAAGCCGTATTAGTAGCTACGACTGAGGATATAATACTGTTAATTGGCTGTTGGATTGAGGAATTGATTGAGCTAGGAACTTTTGCCAGCACAGGTGAACCGAGAATACATAACAAACCCATTAGGAAGTAGAAAGACAAATGTATTACTTTTTGCCTTTGAACTTTTAGAAAATTTGCGCCAAGAATCCTAGTTTTTTTAATCACGCGCATGGCAAAAGAAAGGTAATAAATATAACCTAGAAAATTAACTGTAAGTACTTGGGCTACAGGGTAATGTTACCATTTATATTCATTACCTATTCCTAAGCCTTTACAATCTTATTTATCAGGGATTGATAATAGTTTTATTCTTTTTGAGCTATTTTATCTAAGTTTTATTTTTAGTGAAGGTTTTCACCTACTTAATTATTATGTCCACTAGTATGTTTTCAGACCCTAAGCTTTCTCAGTTTAGTTGCCCAAGCAGCCTTTTTTAACTTTAACCAAATACATAAAATAAAAATTTTGTCATCAACAAAAAGTATTATTATTGATAATAATTATGTAAATTTATATCAAACCTAAATCATTCATGAGCAACCAGATCCCAGACTTCTCAAAGAAGTTCTAGGTCTAAGCTTTTCAATTTTCACAAATCAAATAGGAATCGTGTATGTAACTTAAGTATCTTTTTTGAGTTACCGTTTATTCATTCGCCACTGACACAGAATTCAATTTGATTTTCTCGCGACTGACGTATGTATTCTGTTTTAGGGACTGAGAAATCAAAAATATCCTCCTGCTGATACTCAACAGTCATCAGTCATCGGTCATCAGTCAGCAAGTTCAAGTGGTTGTTTTTATTTTTTGGAGTTCCCTGATAAAAAAGACTGGCATGGTTTTCACGCCAGTTTGTTTAACTTTGGGATCGTTAGCAGATTAACACCTCCTGTTGTTTATTCATAACAAGCCCTCTGATTGAGCGAATTTACGCAAACGCGGTAGACACTGGCGCTGATAAAAACTGCTCAAGGTCGGAATTGACAGCCCAAATTCTTCAGACAACTCTCTCCAGCTAACTTCCGGGGGTAGGCGTTTGAGAATTAACACCTGACAATTTATGTCTGAACGCCCTTTGATGCAAATACTGCGGAGTTCTCCTTCAGAGTCCGTCCTCACCCAACTCTCCAAGTCTTCCAGAATTGGGGGTGCTTCCGGGTTAGCCGGGAGATTATCTACAGGATCGATGGTTTCAGTTGTTCCACCGGATGTAGACTGACGAACTCTAAGAGGGACTGTTATGGCTTGTTCTCGGTTTTGGTTAAGGTAAAAGTCTTGTAGTCTCCGTTTTAGGTAAGCATTCAGCCAGGTGATCACAGTACCATAAGCGGGGTCATATATTTGACCTGTCAAACCTTCACAAACATTACGGCAGAAATACAACCAAGTTTGTTGTAGTGCGTCTTGATAATAGGGAGTACTATCTCTCCAGAGTCTACTTGCTGTCAAACGAATAATTTGCGTGAGCAGCTTCTGACGCTGAGGGCTTCCAGGTGGGTATCCACAGGCTTCGGTAACTAAGCGGCGTAGCTGTTCATCTAATTGAACCATGACAATCTTGAGGAACAAAGCAAGAATATCTTAGTATTGCGTATAACAACGCCTTAGAAAATTACCTTTCGTCACGATATGGGGCATGAGGCATTGCGACTGTTAACTGTTGACTGAGGAGTTACTATTCTCCCTATCTTCCCTCAATACAATCCTACCCAAGACAGGAAATTTTCCCACCAAGAAAATCTCAGATTACTTATGCTCAGTTTCATTTTGTTACGGATGTCTTGGATATTCCAGTTGGTTAGTTTAGCTAAAGTTTGGGCTTCTTGTTCAAAACGCTTGGGTAAAGAACGCTTATATTCTCTACCTGCCTGACACTTGAGTTCTCCTTGGAAGGGATGTTGTAAAACATAACGCCCTTGGAAGGAATCACGATTACCAGTTTGTTGAAATATCAAGTCTTCGGGGAATTTGTCGCGGGTGTAACGGACATGCAAGCGGGAGATAAAGACATTACTTCTAGGAACGGAACGACGAAAGTTCGGGGATACTGGGACATTACTTGCAGAATTATCATCTAGCCAAAATACACCTGCTTCCTTGAGTTCCTCTGAGGTTAGGGGATCGGCAGAACAGGGATCGCAATTACTCATGTCCCAAGCGTATTCCAAAAAACCAACTTTCTTGTCTTCTTTGGTGTAGGCGGTTTGAAACATAGATTTGTAAAATTCACCAAATTCATCTTTGACAAATAAGGGAATGTTGGCATCAGAGGGGATTTTTACCGTCCGGTAATTAGTGATTTCTGCTTGTCCTTCAGGCGAGAGGATATAAACAATTAAATCCTGCTCTGTTGTGGCATTGATCATGCCCAAACGAATTGGCAGCATGAATCTAGGTGACTGGTAAGAAATTTGTAGCGGACGAAGGAACTGGTAGCCAGATTTCTCAAATTTATCTAAGTTGACTTTAGCAACAAAGAATTTCATTGAAGAGCGGACATAGGGTTTAAGTAACTGTTTCGCCCCTTTAGGAATTTTGTAGCCATTGCGTTGGAGCCAAGTTTCTAGTCCGCCAGATTCTTTAGCACTGAGAATCACGATATCGTATTCACCGACGTTGAAACGTGCTTCCACCGTGACACCCAAACTAGCGTCACCTCTGGCACGTGCTGATTCATTGCTTGATGTTGGTGCTGGTGCTGCCATTGGTCGGTCATATTCGTAAACTGGGGCACAAGGATCTGAGTCAAAATATTCGACCAACCGCGGCGCACTAAAAGCATCCAAACGTTCGATAATTTTGGGTTCAGCCACGCGGACTTGCTCTTTTTGCAGCACCGTTGGCACAGGCACCACGATCGCAAAATCTTTGACTTCACCTTGAAAATCGTTTGCCATCGTTAGAACAGTACGATCGCCATCTCGCGCGATCGCCACCTGAGAAGCTTTGTTATACAATTTTGTATCAGCTTTGGCTACATAAAATCCACAAAATGCCCAAGCTGTCGGTGCAAAGCACAAAACAACTACAATTGCCAATAATAATGGCGTCAAAAATCGAAAAAATCTCATTATCATACCTCTGTATTTTTTAAGTTAAGAGACCCGATTAATCGCGTCTGTACAAGATTTAAGAGTTAGGGATAGTGGGGTAAAATTCTCTCCATCCCCCTGATCCCCTGTTTGCCAAGAAAATTTTGGGGCTAACCAAAGGACATCTAGCAAAATGCTCAATGGTGCAAGGATAAACAGTGCCCAGAAAACTGCTGTGGAAATGAAGAAATAATTCCGCAAGATAAAAGTTAATCCGGCGATGCAGATTGCCCAAACTACACGCCCAATCCGGGAATTGGGAATTGATCGCGGATCGGTAATCATAAATAGAGCGAATAGCAGCAATGAGCCGCTCATTAATCGGTGCCAGTAAACATCCCAAGTCCAACCCAGCCAAAGATTACGAATCGCCTCTAGGAGGGAGTATGCACCCATAAAAGCTGCTGTAGTGTCCCAGCGACCAATTCGTTGCAAAACCATACCGCCAGTACCAGCAAATACTAGCCCATACCACCACTCTTCACCCCACTGTCCTGGTGAAACCCAAGCGTCGCGGGTGAAAATCAACGCACAAATGATGCCAAAATTGCCCGGATTAAAGAAATGCTTATCGCCGACTCGAAAGATAAATTTGCTGGCGATCGCACTTGCTACGGCGATTACCATTGTTGTCCAATGGTCAGCCCGCAACAACAGGCTCAGTCCCAAGGAAGTGATTAAAGCACTGCGAAGATTTAGGCTGTGTTCTGTGTTATTTGCAGACCAATGATTAATGACTAATGACAATATCGATTGAGTTGTTAAAGAAGTGGCGATCGCTACTGCAATCAACTCTGGTCGCAGTGTCCAGTCTCGTGTACCGATTCCCAAGACTAGGAACAAGCCCAAAAACAGAATTTGGTAGTCTCGTATATCTTTGAGCAACATTATCTATTAATTCAGGGATTACCCGGAGATTTCTCCCCAATTTAGACGAGTATTAGCTCAAATTATGTTGCTGTTACAGATTTTGTTACAGAAATAGCAGGAGGTAGGAGGCAAGAGATAGAAGGCAGGAGGTAAATTACTATTCTTGAAATTCACGCTTGTCATTATGTCCTAATCCACCTGGCAACTGCTATAACTAAGTTCCGAACACAAACTGTCGAGTTCTGAACACCAACCCCCGAGTTCTGAACACGAACTGTCTAGTTCTAAACAAGAACCGTCTAGTTCTGAACACGAACTGTCTAGTTCTGAACAAGAACCGCCGAGTTCTGAACACCAACCGCCGAGTTCTGAACATAAACTGTCGAGTTCCGAACACGAACCGCCGAGTTCTAAACAACAATCGCCGAGTTCTGAGGAAGGTAAATTATCATTTAAAGTGGGTTAAGAGAATTAAATATAATAAAATCTGCTCATGAAGTAGCTTTTTTCTCCTGTCTCCTACGTTCTAGTTAATCAAATAATGAATCATTGCCAAAAGCATAGGCGTAGCCCCTCGCAGACATCGCAGTTTCGGCACTAACACCTACAAAAAGTTATCAGCTACGAGGCAAAATGCAGTTAGCTCCCCTATTTCCAATTTTCCACCGCATACTTGTGCCAAGTTTTCCCAATTGCCTTTGGGTTGGAAATCCCGATTCTAAAGCGATCGCTTTGACCTTCGATGATGGGCCTCATCCTGAATACACACCAGAAGTTTTAGCAGTTTTAGACCAGTACAATATTACAGCTAGTTTTTTTTGGTTGGGTGTTTGCGTTAACCGTTCGCCAGCCATTGCTAAAGCCGTGAGCGATCAGGGACACTGGATTGGATTGCATGGGTATGATCATCGCTCTTTTCCGATGCTTTCTCCAAATGAACTCAAGGAGAGTTTAGAAAAAACCCAAGCTGCCATTTACAATGCCTGTAATTTACAACCAGAACAAGTGCGGGATGTCCGTCCGCCCAATGGTTTATTTACACCAGCTACTTTAAAATTATTCTCACAGTGGAATTACCGCCCAGTTATGTGGAGCGTTGTACCAGAAGATTGGGTACGACCAGGCGTCAACACTGTGGTAAAACGAGTTATGCAGCAAGTCAAAAATGGTTCACTGATTGTTTTGCATGATGGTGCGTGCGGTGGACAAGATGCTGCTGCCACAATCAAAATTCTTATTCCCCAACTGCTACATCAAGGCT
Source organism: Nostoc sp. PA-18-2419 (assembly GCF_005869855.1). Classification (GTDB taxonomy): domain Bacteria; phylum Cyanobacteriota; class Cyanobacteriia; order Cyanobacteriales; family Nostocaceae; genus Nostoc. The sequence goes on from NZ_SZNH01000008.1 coordinate 92,154, forward strand.
ATAAGTTTGTGACTGTTGATACTCTATGGCAACGGTGAAAAATCTCTGATGAATACAATTTTGGCGCTAATTAACAGCAGTTACTACTATTAGAACATGTTTTAAAAATATCATTCAGTAGTCTCAACTTTCACCCAAAGCACTAACTAATATTGGCTGACCTGTATTCTTTACTGGTTCATCCTCTATTTAAAAATTTTTGGTTAAGACTTCCCAGGTTATTATCAGTTGATTAGATGCTTTGCTTTCATTGAATTGGGCTATCATAATCAATACTAAATTCAAATTTCAATCTATTTTCTATCTGGGAATATTAACCTTTAAAAGCTAATATTCCCAGCACTTTTGCTACTTCCTAAAGTTGATGTGTGGCTAGAAAAGCTTCGACTTCGGCAGCTGTAGGTTGAGAGGCGATCGCACCTGGTTTAATGGTAGTCAGCGCTCCAACAGCACTAGCATAGGTGACAATGCGTTTTGCTGTTTCTGCATCCCGCAAGCTATGGATACCATGCTGAGTCAATTGGTGGATAAATCCTGCTAAAAAGCTATCGCCTGCACCAGTTGTATCAACTACAGGGATAGAAAATGAGGGTAATTTGCCTTCGTTCTCGCCTAGACAATAACTGCAACCGTTTTCTCCATCTGTTACTAGCACTCCCTCAATAGAAGCCAGACGGTAAGTGATGGCTCCCGGATCTGTGGTTTCAAATAACCATTCCGCTTCTTCTTTGGAGAGTTTGAGGAAATCGACTTTATTAAATAATTCTGGAATTTTTTGATGAGCGATGTTTGGATCGTGCCAAAATACAGGACGCCAGTTGACATCCAGTACAATCTTTAGGTCGAATTGTTCTGCTAATTCTAAGGCGCGATGAATTGCCTGTTCGCTTTCAGGATAGGCTAATTCTAAAGTACCAAAAACCAGAAAATCCGCCTCTTGAAACAGCGAATTTGGCAATTGTTTGGCTTGCAGGCGAGTATCGGCAAATTCAGAGGTATCATACTCACCAAATCCAGCGAAAGTGCGATCGCCAGCTAGATCCCGTGTCACATAAACTTGCCGCGTTGGTGCTGTAGGATGGCTTTGCACCCCTATTGTCTCTACACCCACATCTTGTAATAGCTTCACCAGTGCATTTCCTGATTCATCTTCGCCAACAGCTCCAATAAAGCCTGTTGGTGTCCCCAGCTTGACTAAAGCACAGGCTACATTAGCTGGTGCCCCTCCTGGGTAAGGAGTCCAGGATTTCACTTCTTCCAGCTTTAGCCCCAATTGGTCAGCTAAACAATCAAACAAAATTTCACCAAGGCACAAAACACGGGGATTGCTCATTTCATTTTAGATTTTGATTTGGGATTAAAAATTTCCAGTATAAAATCTACAATAATTTTTGCTAATCTGTCGCCAGTCCTTCATAGAATTCAATAGCAATTTTTACTACTTCAATAATATATATGCTTCTAATACACACTTTAGTTGTGTCAGTATTTTAACTAAATAAAATTATAATAATGTGCTATATTTTTTACATGGTTAAATTTATTCAATAAATTTTTGACAACTTGAAATCGAAAGAAATATTGATAATCGTATTACTGCTAACAACTTGAAACCCCTACCACCAAAAGAATCTTCTAGAATTAGAAAGAGCGATTAAGTACATATACCAAGGGAGGATAGAAATAGTCATGGCTGGTGGCAAGTCTGAGACCCCTGTTAGTCTTTCAGACAGAGAGCTGCAAATTATCGATTTAGTGGCCGCTGGCTTAACTAACCAAGAGATTGCAGTCAAACTGGAAATTAGCAAGCGTACCGTTGATAACCATATCAGTAATATTCTCACGAAGACCGAGACAGAAAATCGAGTAGCTCTTGTCCGCTGGGCTTTACAGTGGGGCAAAGTCTGTTTGAATGATGTCAATTGCTGTCCTCTGCCTAACCAGATCGAATAAACAATTCACTCATTACAAAGCGATCAATCTGGTGTAGTATGCTGACAAGCCAATATTGAGCTTTACTGATGCTTTTCTCCTCACACCTTTGTTTCAGTGTGAACACTCTACCAAAAGTTCCGAGTCCTTGACTCAGCAGGGTTTATGTGAATCTAGCCAGCTGACCCTCCGGGCTCGGAAACTATAAAGTTCGGAATTCCTTTGAAAATTCAACGCAACAGATTTAGTGTTAGGGATTGGGGACTAGGAAATAGGAAATAAATATTTGGGAATACTTTCTCAATCCCCAATCCTTAATTTCCAATCTCTAATCCCCAATAACAAAAATTAGCAATAATTCAGTAGTGTAAGCGCTACATTTGAAAGAAATCTATGTTGCTCCATCGGCTTGGAGAGCAGTGTTCCGATGAATACTTCTGCTTGGTTTCATGGTGGTTCTTTTCCCTTTGAATTTTTGAATTTTGATTTGACAACACCTCTGTCAGGGAAAGTTCCAACCTTAGAGTCTCAATCCTCAGACTTTCCGCATCCCACACAAGATGCTGACTTACTTAGGCAGTTGTCGTTCATTCCAGGGTTAAAAGAAATTTTGATGCTGCGACAGGTTCACGCCTTAGAACATGCCACTGTTTGGGTTTTGAGTGAATCAGATAGTGCATACCATACTATAAAACAACCCAATAAACTTAAACTAGATAACGGACTCTTAAGTGGTTTGTCTACGGAGGAGGGATTTTACCTCTACGGCGAAGTCAATACCAGTGATTTACGGCGTGCAGTCATACTTGCCCGACATCGCCTTACCAGTGGAGAATGGGATTTAGCCGTACATCCCCGTTGTGGCACAAATTTATCAGTAGCAATGCTCTTAACTGCTGGATTAGCTGTAGGCGTGCATCTATTGCTACCATTCCGGCCAATCGAGCAGCTTATAGGTTTAGGGTTAGCCGCAACGACAGCTGCCGAACTTGCACCTGATTTAGGTTCTATGGCACAGCGTTATTTAACAACTGCCATTCCTTTTAACCTAGCAATTGAAAACATAGTCCGTACACGCGACCTTTGGGGACGCGAAGCCCATTTTGTAACGGTAAACTGGCAACAATGAAGATGAGTGTTGAATGTTGACTGGTTAACTGTTGAGCAAAACCAGAGACTCAGAAAGCTTTGGTTAGGAGTTTAGAAGACTGCCAAATAAAAAATATCCCACTCTTCACAGTCAACAGTCATCAGTCATCAACTTCAAACCCGATAATTTATTTTTTGGAGTTCCCTAAGAGTTATTCTCCCTCCGCCTCCTCATCTCCTACCACTCCTCTAAAAAATTATGAGAAAACTTTACTTCTTACTTCCTGGTACAGATGGCAAATTTGCCTGCGGTGGTCTTTGGGCAGAGTTAAAAACTGTTAATCTAGTTCAGCAGGTTTGTAGTGCTGATGTTGTAACTTACCGTCAGCGAGAAAAAGGTAAGCTTTTCATTGATGATTTACTTAAAGAAAAAAATCTCAATGATGTGATTTTTGTAATTAATTGGGGATTTGATGTAGCTCAACTTGTTCCTCAACTCAAGCAATACAATCTTGTTTACCATGCACATAGCCCAGGTTATCGATTTAGCTTGCCTGCGAGTATTCCGATTGTTACTGTTAGTCGCTATACAATGGGATATTGGGGAGAAAAATCTCCCAATTCTTTGATTTATTATTTGCCTAATCAAATTTCTGATGAGTTTCAAAATTTAGGTCTGGAACGAGATATTGATGTTTTAGTTCAGGCTCGCAAATCTTCTGAGTATTTAATTAAAGAATTGATTTCAGTGTTAGAAAAACGTTGTAAAGTATTGGTTATTGATTCTTATGTAGAAGATTTACCTGGATTATTTAACCGAGCTAAGGTTTACCTCTATGATTCTGCTGAATACTGGGCACAACAGGGTGTTAGTGAAGGATTTGGTCTGCAACCAATGGAAGCCCTTGCCTGTGGTTGTCAAGTATTTTCTAGTGTCAATGGTGGATTGTCAGATTACTTAGATCCTGGATTTAATTGCTATAAAATTGCTGGATATTCACAAGAATATGATGTACAGCGTATTCTAAAGGTGGTTGATTCTTCAGTAGCACTTTGTTTGTCTGAAGAGTTTTTCGCTGAGTATAGAACTGAAAATATTATTAAACGTTTACAAGTTATTTTAGATGAACTAAATGAGTTTTTTGACCATAAGCTCCAACAGCGATCTAATATTAAGAGTTTGACGAAAATACGTAGAGGGAAATTACTCGCACGAAAGATATATGGTAAGCTGAGAAAAAAATATTTGAAGTTGAAATAAACGTAGACGCGCAGCGGTGAAGCAGTGCAGTCTTGGGGGTTTCCACGCCAGTTGCTTCTCCTATCAAAGACGCTAAGCGAACAAGTCCGCAGAGCGCAAGGGTACACTAGCTCTCCATGAGCGATTACTGTTAGCGCAGCGTTAGCGACGCAGGAGCGTCACCTGGAGGGCTTGTTGCAGGCTACCGCACACAGAAGAGAGGAAATTGAATGAGTCGGCGATTATTGGTGACGGGGGGTGCGGGGTTTATTGGGGCGAATTTTGTTCATCATTGGTGTCAGGTTTATCCAGATGACCGAGTGGTGGTGTTGGATGCTCTAACTTACGCAGGTAATCGTTTGAATTTGGCGCTAGTTGAGCAAACAGAGAATTTTCGGTTTGTGCAGGGGGATATTTGCGATCGCTCCCTTATAGATGAGTTATTATCAACAGAAAATATTGATACCATCGCCCATTTTGCTGCTGAATCTCATGTTGATCGTTCAATTCTTGGCCCTGCTGCTTTCGTGCAAACTAATGTGGTAGGAACTTTCACTCTCCTGGAAGCTTTTCGCCAACATTGGCAGGCTAAAGMACAACCATCTGATTTTCGTTTTTTACATGTTTCTACTGATGAAGTTTACGGTAGTTTAAGCCCTAATGATGCAGCTTTTTTGGAAACTACACCCTATGCTCCCAATAGTCCCTATTCTGCTTCTAAAGCTGGTAGTGACCATTTAGTACGTGCTTATTACCATACTTATAAACTTCCAACAATTATTACAAATTGTTCTAATAATTACGGTTCCTATCAGTTTCCGGAAAAGCTAATTCCCCTAATGTGTATTAACACTTTAATTGGTAAACAATTACCTGTTTATGGTGATGGAAAAAATGTGCGGGATTGGCTTTATGTCGGCGATCATTGTCTAGCTCTAGATGTAGTAATCAATCATGGAAAACCAGGGGAAACATACAATATTGGTGGCAATAATGAGGTAGAAAATATCAACCTCGTAGAACTTTTATGTCAGATGATGGATGAATTAGCACCTGATTTACCTGTGCGTCCAGCAAAGCAGTTAATTACTTTTGTCAAGGATAGACCCGGACACGACAGGAGATATGCAATTAATGCAAATAAAATTAAAACTGAGCTTGGTTGGACGCCTTCAGTCACAATTGCTGAGGGTTTACGTTTAACTGTTGAATGGTATCTCACTCATCGTGATTGGTGGGAACCTCTATTATCTGCGGAATATCAAGCTTACTATCGTAAAAATTATTCTGTTAAATAACATATTAATTGGACAAAACTTAATCAGTAATAGTCTCAATTTTTTATGGGTAAGTAATTAATTGATTATAATATTAACGTTCAATAATTATGCTTGGATGCCTATTTTAATTTTGAGCAAATTCTTTAAGTTAAATAATCGTCGATTTCTTCGGGGTGATTGCAGAAGTACTCTGGTTCAAATTCATCGAGTGTTCTAAATTTTCTTACGAATGAGGACTCCTTTTTCAATAAATTCTCAGATTCCCACAGTTTCTGTAGATAATGACTATCCTTGAATAGTAAGGGAATAAGATTAGCGTAAATTGCCAGCAGGTGTCACATGCTGCAAGCAGAACAGATATTACAAGACCGTTATCAAATCCAGCGTCAACTTGGCAATAATGGAATTCGCCAAACTTGGCTAGCAAAGGATTTAAAAGCTGATGATGGCGATAATTCGACTGTTGTGGTCAAACTTTTGGCCTTCGGTGGTACTGTGCAGTGGGATGATTTGAAACTTTTTGAGAGGGAAGCACAAATTCTCAAACAGCTAAATCACCCTCGCATACCTCAATATATTGATTATTTTTGTATCGACGATCGCACTCTCTGGTTTGGCTTAATACAACAATATATTCCTGGTGAATCGCTTAAGGAAAAACTTGCTAGTGGCAAAAGGTTTAGTGAAAAACGAGCTAAAAAAATTGCCGTTGAAGTATTAAATATTCTTACGTATTTACACGAGCTGAATCCAGGAGTATTGCATAGAGATATTAAACCAAGTAATTTAATCTGGGGCGAAGATAATCGAATTTATTTAGTCGATTTTGGAGCAGTTCAGGATAGAGCAGCAAAAGAAGGCGTTACCTTTACTGTTGTTGGTACTTATGGTTATGCCCCAATGGAACAATTTGGTGGACGTGCGGTAGCGGCATCGGATCTCTATGCATTGGGAGCAAGTTTAATTCATGTGCTGACTGGTATTTGCCCATCTGATTTACCCCAGCAAGATTTGCGACTGCAATTTGCAGACCGAGTTAACCTCAGCCGCAGTTTTATCAGTTGGTTAGAAAAATTGATTGAACCTGCGCCAGAACAACGATTTACTAATGCTCAGCAAGCGCTGAATGCTCTCAAATCTGGTTTGGTTGTCAAATCTGCAAACAAATCTCAGCTTTTAGTGGCAAAAGAAATTATTAACAATTCGGGATGCGGTATCAACAATCACAATGAAACAGTGCCAGAGGAAATTCTCGGTTGGAACTGGGGCGCATTTCTCATGCCTTGGTTTTGGATGTGGACTAACCAAGTGTGGTATGGATTGTTCTGCTTTATACCCCACGGCTGGTGGTTAATGGCGATCGCTCTTGGTGCCAAAGGCAATGAATGGGCTTGGAAAAGTAGACGCTGGCGCAGTATTGAACAATTTAAAGCCCATCAAAGAGGCTGGGCGATCGCTGGTATTTTAATTGGTGCGCCTATTAGTATTATGTTGTGGCTGAGGGCGATCGCTTTGCTCAAATCTGCGTTTTAGTGAGGAGTGGGGATTGGGTACTGCAATTGGGAGTTATTATTCTCCCCATCTCCCAATCTCCCCATTGCCCCATCTTATCCACTCACTTGCGATTCAACTACACCCACAGGACAAGAAACGTTTGTTCCTCCTAAACCACAATAGCCGTTGGGATTTTTCGCTAGGTATTGTTGATGGTAGGCTTCGGCGTAGTAGAACTCCGGTGCATCCAAGATTTCTGTGGTAATCTTGCCATAGCCTGCCTTGTTAAGGGCTTGCTGATAGGCTTCCAGCGATGCTTCTGCTTGCTGCTTTTGAGTTTCAGAGTATACATAAATTCCCGAACGATACTGAGTACCAGCATCATTACCTTGGCGCATCCCTTGGGTGGGATTATGGCTTTCCCAGAAGACTTTCAACAGTTCGGAATAACTAATCACTTTGGGATCAAACACAACCAACACAACTTCGTTGTGTCCGGTTCTTCCACTACATACCTCTTCATAGGTGGGGTTAGGTGTGAAACCGGCAGCGTAACCTACTGCAGTAGTGTAAACTCCTTTAAGCTGCCAAAATTTGCGTTCTGCACCCCAAAAACAGCCCAAGCCAAAAATTGCTTTCTCTAATCCATCAGGAAAAGGAGGTTTTAGGGGATTTTTGTTGACATAATGAGCAGCGGGTACTGACATAGATTGTGCCCTTCCTGGCAAAGCTTCCTCAGGTGTGGGCATATTTTGTTTTTTGCCAAATCCGAATAGTGCCATTGATTTTGACTCTGAATATACATCTTTACCTTATTTGACATTTTAACGCTGTAAAGATTGTGGCGATCGCTTGGCGTTTTCGTAGAATCCTCACCAAAAGTGTAGTAATAAACTAGTTACTGGGTATTAGAGAGAGTTTCCTAATACCCAATACCCAGTCCTTTGAACACAAAGAAATCCTCAATCTAAAATCTAAAATTGTATTATTTATGGATAAATTACCAAAAATTGACCGCCAAAGGGAGCATCAAGCGAACGAACGAACTTTTTTAGCTTGGGTACGCACTTCTATTGCATTAATTAGTTTTGGAATTGCTATTGCCAGATTTGGTATATTTTTGCGCCAGCTTAATCTGGCCATTACTCAACAAGAAACTCGGGTAAATCCATTAACTAATTCCGAAAATTTGGGACTGGCTTTGGTAATTTCTGGAATTTTCACGATTGTCTTAGCTGCGTGGCGATATAACCAGGTTTTTTGGCAAATTGAACGTGCAAGTTATAAACCAAGTAGACTAATTGTTTGGATTATGACTGGAGTCGTAATTATTTTAGGACTTTTTTGTATTCCTTTGCTTCTATGGCGTAATAAAGTACCTTCTCGTTCTCCTGTCCCAAGGCAACTACAGTCACGAAATTTATATTAAGTCTGACTTTATATTTATCCTGCAATTAGACTGTATAAAAGTCCAAGTAATACAATTAATGTCACAATAATATAAGTAAAATTTCGTTGTCGAATATAGGCTAATAATGAACAGGCTACTCTCAAAACTGGAGTGGCAATCAATACCAACAGTCCAAGTTGAATAATCCCACGCCGACGACCGGATTCAATAGATGTCAATACCCCTGATGGAGTACGAAATTCTGGCAGTTCTCCCCGAAAAAATTGATAATTGGGAGCCTCTGTACCGTGATGAATTAAATACAAAATTCCACCTACTAAAACTAAGGTGGTGGCAATAATCACCCCAATTCTTAATAAGTTGCTAATAAATTGTTCAAAGCGCTGCTCGGATTTAATGCGGCTGCTTTTTGCCATTTTAAAGTCTCCCTGTTAGCCCTTTGTAAATCATTTCCACCGCTAGCACCAAAATGACAACGCTGAAAATATTTCGCAAAAGCTTGACTCTGGCTCTGACTAATACCCGTGCTCCTAATAAAGCACCAAACAATACTCCTAACATTACTGGCATTGCTAATCCAGGGTCAATGTAACCTCGGTTCAGATATATGCCAGCACTAGCCGCCGCCGTCACTCCAATCATGAAGTTGCTAGTAGTGGTTGATACTTTAAAGGGAATATGCATGATTTGATCCATTGCCAGCACCTTAAGCGCTCCAGAACCAATACCAAGCAATCCTGAAAGTACGCCAGCTACAAACATTAATCCAAATCCAAAGGGTACTCCACGCACGTTATAAGACTGTTCTCCTGTGGGAGTCGGATAAGTGCCATTGAGTTGAAGACGAATTGCTAAAGAATTTGACGGAAAATTATTGAGGTGTTCAGGTGGATTTTGGCGCGACAAGTAAGCAGAGTATAGTAAAACAATTCCAAACACAACACCAAGCGAACCTGGGGAAATTTTAGCTGCCACAATTGCTCCGACTATTGCACCAAAGGTTGTTGCTACTTCTAGAAACATTCCTAGCCGCACATTTGTGTAGCCTTCTTTGATGTAAGCAGATGCAGCTCCGCTAGATGTAGCAATTACAGATACTAGTGAAGCACCGATTGCATAATGAATATCAACCCCAAATACTAAGGTTAAAAACGGGACAATTACTACTCCACCTCCTAACCCAGTTAGTGCTCCTAAAAATCCAGCTATAAACGAGCCGAACCATACTAATAGAGAAAATTCTAGGATGTTCAAATTGTTTCGCCCGCCACAAAATTTTTGTTTGAGACTAGAAAGCGAAACTCAATCTATTGGTTGATTTCGCCCTCAGGTATTCTATAAAATTTAGTTAAGAGAAACAACTATTTTTGTTTGTCAAACTGATAATTAAAAATGATTAACGTCGCCAAACTTAGAAGTCATATATAGCAATCGGATTTGATTCCCGAATACTCCTACAGACCTGGGACTGAGGACTGAGGACTGGGAAGAAAGAATAAAGGTGTGCCTAGCTTCTTGAAAAATCAAATATTAGTACTATACAACAATTTGTAAATAAGTTAGGTACAGAATCTACTCCAGATTTCAAGTTAATGAATCACACTTGTTAAATATTAAAGCAGTACAAAAAGCCTGCTATAAGTCCTTTTCAATTAACAGTAGTTTCAGAAATAACTGTGACACAAGCATTGACTAAAGGTAATAATGGCCCTAGTTGCTCTTGTCCATTAACGGCTAAATCGCTGTGACACAAATAAACTCTCTTCGATACACGAGACAGCAAATCTGCCAAAATTCTGCGAAGTCGTTGTTGTTCTGCTAATTTTTCATCTTCTGCTGTCCAAGGTTGTCCTAATCTGTCTTGCAGGAAAAATGGGGCACCGAACAATGTCGCCGCACCACCTTTAGCCCATAAAGGTGAACCAGCATCGAGCCAAAAATGCCAGCGGTGCGATCGCCTACTAGAACGATATTGAAATATAGTTGCTAAAGTCACAGCTTTTCTGGCTCCACCAATGGGACGCACTGGGTAGGGGTTGGCCGTGATACTACCGCGTCGCAGCAGTTGAATAAATTCGGCAATAATAGTCGCTGAGGGAGAGGGGGAACTCGGGGCCCCCACCAAGTCGGGATTAGGGCCAATGGGGAGATGGGGAACTCGGGGCCCCCGCCCAGTCGGGATTAGGGGAGATGAGGAGATAGGGAGATCGGTGTATAATTTTGAATTGGTTTGTCGTAATCTTGTGTCAATTTCCCAATAGTGTTGGGCGGTTTCTAGTAATTCCCGCAATGCTGCAAGTTGTTCGTAGGGGAGATTGCTACCATTCCACAAAAAATGCACAATTGCTCTATCTAAGAGGGAAATGGGACTAGGAATTAAACGCTGTTCTTGTTGCGATCGCTGTTGTTCTAACCACTGTAATATTTCGTTATAGGCTGTAGTAGCTGCATAGCCAATTCTATCCCAGCGCTCGAAGGCTGACACTGGTAGCAAGTTGGGACGGTCGGGGTGGGGTACAAAGCAGTAATCTGCGATTAAACCAGCACGTACTGGGTCAATATCCGTAGAGACGCGATTAATCGCGTCTCTAGTTTGTGGTGGTTGTTTTCTGCTTAAAACAACCAGCATTTCTGCTACCGCATCCCGATCTACTAGCCGTCCCAAACCGGGATAGACTAGCGAGAGCATGGTGAGCAATGCCCGAATTACGGGTGAACTAATTAAGGGGCGTTGGTCGTTGAGCGATTCTATTTGGATATTTTGTTTGCTCAGGATTTCTACTAAGGTATAACGAGCGATCGCATCTAAACCAGGTGCTATAATCGCTATTTCTTCTGGTTCTACTTGCTGCGATTGGATGGCATTGGTAATTACTTGTGCTGTTTGCCGCAATAGTTGGGCGCGGGAAGTGGTTTGAATCGAGTGGACAATTTCTGGTAAGCTCAATGGCATTATGGATTCTGTGACTAATTCCACCATTTGTGTAGCCAGTTGTTGTCCTAGGCACTCTGGAGGTGGCCCAGTCAAGGTTTCTATTCGACAACGTGCTGCTAATCCTTCGAGGTAATTTGGGTCTGCTCCTAATCCCAATCGCACTGCACCATCAAGATTGTAAGTAAACGCCCCAATTGCGCCTTCGTCTAAAAGCAACTCAAATAACAGACGGGCTACGCCAGGATAATCATCTACATCATCCGCGAGTATTGCTTGATAGCGTTTTGTTAAGTGCTTTTGGTAATTGCGATCGCTTAATAAATGTTGGCTATAAAGTTCAGTAATAATCCCATAAGTTAGTAATCCCCTCTCTAAACACCAGTTACGCCAATCTAACAGCAAAGACGCCAAAAATTCCGGCTCTAAATTTGTACTATTTTCCGCTAAACCTCTAGCCAAAATCTGGGCAATATCTTCGCAAACTGTGCCACTATAGGCTGCTAATTGGAATAAGTCTAGGATGCGACGCACTAAACGAGACTCATTCACACCCGCAAGACGTAAAATTTCTTCGTCTAATTGGGAACGCCACAATTTGATTGCTAACTCTTGTTCGGTTTCTGGGCGCAATCGCACTGGGAACTGTGCCTTGAGGTTCAATGAATTAATTAGCAATGGCCAAAATAAAATAACCTCATCCTGAAAAAAACCTAACGGTGTCTTCGCCCGAACCGGATATTTTCCTAAGGTTGATGTAACAATTTTATCACCTAATTCTCGCCGATTATCATCATTGGCAGCTAAGACTAAAACTCCTGGATCTGTTGGTTTAAGATCTAAAAATTTGGAGGCATTATCACCTTTTTCACGTCCTTGGTTTTTAGTATAAAATGAGTCAGTATACGGTTTTTTAGGTTCTACCCAACTAGAAAATTGCTTTACTAAGCGAGTTGTCTTACCACTGCGGCTAGTGCCAACGATCCAAATCGAATGAGAAACCACGAACTTTCTCCTTGTAGATTTGCTAGTATACCTTGTGCGTTAACTTAAGGTTAAGAATCACCAAATAATGCTGGATGATTGTCTGCAATGAAAAACTTTGTTTTTAGCCAAAAAATCTATTCTTTCTTACTTGCTGCTTATCGATGGTACTTACAGACTCCTGAACGTTCTTTACATCAGGCTTACGATGCAGCATTAAAGATTAAGGAAATAGAAGATAAGCATTTTAATGGTAATAAAATAGACATTGACTCAGCCATGTACAGTAACAGCGTCATGGATTATTTTGAGTCAGACTTAAATAAGCTATTAAAAACTGCCAAGATGCGGCTTACAGAGTTTAGAGCAAGCCGTTGGTTTCTGAATGAAGAAGATCAGAAAGCTGCCAATAAAGCAGGTATAGAATACCTCAGTGCTTCTTTCGTTTTAGAAAAGCTGAACTTTATCGATGGAGTTATATCCAAATATACAATATCTCCCGAACAAATAACTTCTGGAGTTGTAGTGGTAAAACCTCCCAGTACACCAGTTGACTCAGCAATTACTTCAGCTTTACCACCTAAGCCCCCAACTAAATATGTAGAGAAAAAATCGGATAGAAAATTAAAGCCTAAAACCGATACAACAGGTGTTTTACCGCGTTCAATTTTAAGTACTATCAATCGTTTGCAAGTTGAATTAGACCCTAATTCTGAAGGAGAAGTAATTCAGAGTTTTCGTCAAGCTCAAAGAAGGACAATAATATCTATTAGATTTATTTTACTATTAATAATAGTACCACTTTTGACGCATCAAATAGCAAAAGCTTTTATAGTAGGCCCAACTCTGGAAAGATTTAGAACTAGTGAGCAAGCTGAGGTATTCTTAAATTATGAGATGGAAGAGGAAGCGCTGACAGAATTACAAAGATTTGAAGAAAGAATCAAGTTTGAAAATCTGATTAGTCATGCACCTCCATTGTCGCTTGAGAAGATAGAAACAGAACTAAAAGAAAAGGCAACAGAGATTGCAGAAGAATTTCGGCAGGAAAGCTCTAATTCGATTAAAAATGTTTTTGCGGATATGTTTTCTGTGATTGCTTTTATCTGGCTTTTACTCACCAGTAAGTCTTCTATTGCTGTGCTGAAAGATTTCTTCGATCATATTGTTTATGGACTTAGTGACAGTGCTAAGGCATTTATTATCATTTTGTTTACCGATATATTTGTCGGATTCCACTCTCCTCACGGCTGGGAAGTACTTTTAGAAGGTGTATCTCGCCATTGGGGATTACCAGCAAATAGAGATTTTATCTTCTTATTTATTGCTACATTTCCAGTAATTTTAGATACTATTTTTAAATACTGGATATTCCGATATCTGAACCGAATATCACCTTCAGCAGTGGCTACTTACCGGAATATGAATGAATAACGGATCTAGAGCATTAGTTGAACTGCTAAATACAAACTTTCACAAGCAATCAACACTGGTGGTTTATATGATTAACTTCAATGGTTATATATGCTTATAGTTAAGATTTTAGTCATTGATTTTTAAGCACTAAAGTCCTGAGTACGAACCTCTAAAAACTTTTACGACAACCTATTAGTTACTTGTATATTAGCAATAAAAGTTTTTGATTTCTTAAATTGATTAAATATTTGTATGAAAAAAATATTTGCTGAGTTAGGAAAGTTTCATAACTTTATCGCTATCAGCTTATTTTTAATTTTCTCAATCTCTTTATTGAGAATGCAATCTTTAGTAAATCAGGAACTCAGTCCGCCAGAATGTCGCGTGAAAAAATGGGATGTACCATTGTCGTTGACAAATAAAAATATATTTATCCAAAACAAAAAAGTAGTATTAATTGAGAGGACACCAATTACTTGTTGTCAGAGTGATACTTCTTGTTTAGATGAGATAATCTATGGAAAAATACAAGATAAAAAAGCATTATTGACAGCTATTGATCGCAGTTTACAATACTTACAAACCGAAGCGGCTGCAGCTGCTTACCAAAAGTATCCAGTGGCTGGAATTAGCCGCGATCGCGTATTCAAAAGTTTGCAAAGATTCCGCGAAATTTTATTAAAAACTAATTCAGCAACAGAGTTACATACAGCTATAGAACGAGAATTTGTTTATTATCAGTCAGTTGGTAAAGATAACAAAGGGACCGTTTTATTTACCGCCTATTATGAACCACTTTACGCCGCCAGTCGTGTTCCCACAGCAGAATATCGCTATCCTGTTTATCAATTACCTCCTAACTTTAACTCCTGGTCTAAACCTCATCCTACACGCTTACAATTAGAAGGAGCAGATGGTTTACAAGGCGCAAAAGGTAAATTAAGAGGATTAGAATTGTTTTGGTTGCGCGATCGCCTCGAACCATATCTAATTCAAATTGAAGGTTCAGCCAGACTTCAGCTAACTGATGGGACTCAAACAACCATAGGTTATGCAGGTAATACTGCTTATAATTACAAAAGCATTGGGCGAGAATTAGTCAATGATGGCAAATTACCGTTAGAAGGTATAACTATGCCAATTATTCTCGACTATTTCCAAAAACATCCTCAAGATTTAAATATTTATATTCCGCGCGATCGCAGCTTTGTTTTTTTTCAAGAAAACCACGGTGAACCAGCCCAAGGTTCTATTAATGTACCACTAACAGCAGAACGTTCTATTGCTACAGATAAATCTCTCATGCCTCCTGGCGCTTTAGCGTTGATTCGTGCTGCTATTCCCTTTGTTAATTCTACTGGAAACATGGAAGAACGGATTACTAGCCGCTATGTTCTCGATCAAGATACTGGAGGCGCAATTAAAGGTGCAGGTAGAGTCGATTATTTTTTAGGTACTGGTAAAATAGCAGGCGATCGTGCTGGCGTCACAGTTAGTGATGGGCAATTATTTTATCTATTACTCAAGTAGATGATCCCGTTTGAGATTTTAAATTTGGGATTGGGAATGGCCTTAGTTTATCTAGGTTTTGTCAATTCATCTGTTACAATCATTTTTCTTTTGGTATCAAGCCCCCTTGTTCGCAAAGCAGGGCAGCACAATTGTGCTACCCTACAAATTATCTGTAATTCAGGTAAATAAACTATTGATTTCAGGTCAATGAAACCTTGGGTATGCTAATTACGAATTACGAATTACCCCAACTACAACTAAGCTTCTAAATCCATTTCAACATCGTCATCATCATGATCGTAGGGAATGTCATCAAGATCTATCATTTCTGATATTTCTTCTATTTCACCTAGATAGTCAGATTCTTGATGTTCGCGCTCTATCAGACGACCACTTGACTTTAGCCATTCCAAGAGAATAAATTCATTACTTGTACGAATCACGGGCGCTCGTTGATTACGAGGTTCTTCACGCAAAGGACTTGTAGGCATAAAAAACTCACTTTTGATATAAGTCCAAGTAGTAACCGTATGCTATCTGGATTTTTGAGACAATTTACTGCCGTTATGTAAATTCATGACAGTAATATATCTCAGTTTTTTAGAGATATTTCAGTACAGTTTCCTTCGCTAAAAATTTAAATTTTCGGAATACTCGAAAGTAAATTTTTCACGCCAATTACTGACATAAAATACCTCGATAACCAAAATATATAGAGATTTAGATTCGGAGAGGCGTCTATGTAGTCACTAACATGACCGAAAATATTTCTCAACATATTTAATGATAACATAGTTGACAGTTAAACTTTTTTAACTACTTTCGTCATTAGATATCTAGTTATTAAGAATAGTAAAGTTGTAATCAATTACGACTTTTAATTAACTAAATATGCTGGTATAATTGTTTTATTTTATACTAATTATAATAGTAGCTAAAGAATAAATTATTAATAGCGATCGCATCATCCGATCCAATAAGGTGAGTACTGCCTTCGGTTAACTCAAATCCTTTTTTTTACTATTGACTGTTGATTGCCGACTATTAACTCTTAACCGTCAGCAATCAACGAACAAAGCCAAGTGATTGGTAATTTAAAGGCGTAATAGCTTAGTTGTCAAGATTTTTAGCCAATCCTGAAATAGGGCGTTGCTGATTAAGGGTATGAATTTTGTTTCGCGCAAAAGGCTAAAAACAAAAGTTTAAAACTTTGAAGTTTGAAATTCATACTTAAATTCAGCAACGCCGCTGATGGTCGTTAGGATATGTCAACTAAATCAATAGCTCAATTMTCTGACAGGTTACTAGGTTGATTTAGAAACCTAAGGGGTACAAGGAGAAGTACCAGTAAAAGTATTTACGCAAGTACCCACAACAGTTCTAGACACAACCTTAATGCTATTAGGAAGAGGAGCATATCCTCGAGCTGTAGCTATCTGGTCTGGAGTGGGGTTAGAGGAATTGGCGGTGGGAGGAACTGGTTGTGGCGCAGCTGCTAAAGCCCAGTTGATCAAGCTTCTAATATGAGTTGCTATGAGATTACCGT
Organism: Nostoc sp. PA-18-2419; assembly: GCF_005869855.1. Classification (GTDB taxonomy): domain Bacteria; phylum Cyanobacteriota; class Cyanobacteriia; order Cyanobacteriales; family Nostocaceae; genus Nostoc. The sequence continues at coordinate 108,990 of NZ_SZNH01000008.1, forward strand.
TAGTCCCTCCGTATACGTCATAAAACAGCGTGTAAGTTGCTGTGGAAATGGGATAGGCTGGTGAAACGGTAGGATCGGCCAAACCATCAATTCTAATCAGCCTGTTATTTGGAGCAGTACCATATTTGACAATGGTTCCAGCACTTAAAGCGGCTTGAATTCCAGCTGTTGTGGGACCAACGTATGAATTTGCTTTGTTCTGTAAGATTGCGGCAGGTAGACTGTTAGCTAAACGTGTAGCACTATCTACATAACCAATTGCGCCAGAATTATTTTTAATTGCAGTGGCTACACCTCCACCTCCTGTAGCAGATAAGAAACTTGCCGGCCAAACAACCGTATTGGCTGGTGGTGTTGGAGGTACAGTACCTGAAGTACTTATGCTACCTACTCCTCTATTCCAGACATTAGCTGCTGGAAGACCATTAGTTGCAGCAGTCTGACATGCAGTATTGAGATGGGTGCTTAAAACAAATGTGCTACCACTATTGTCGCTACGACGTACAACTTTAATGGGTAAATTGGCTGCAATTACTGCACCGCCGTTATCTGCTTTAATGCTGGCATCATTCCAATTTACTATGGCGCCATTCAAAATACCACAGTAACTCTTTCGTGAAAGCTTAAGTCCAGCGGCTGGTATGGTAAGACCAGCACTATTATAAGATAAGGTGATTCCGACACCTACCACAGGTACTTGGATGGCCTTTCCACTATTGGGCTTTCCAGTACCAGTAGTAACTGTTTGTTCTATTTGTGTTCCTGCTAAAGGGTCATCACTAGCTGCAAAAGAGACTGGGGCTAAGATGGTAGGACCAGGTGATGCTGGTGGTGGAGTTTGACTGAAAAAAGCTGTTATACCTGCACCACTACCAACTGAAGCATATCTGAATGTGTCGTTATTAACGACTGGGCCATAAGTTCCGTTTGGGTAATTGAGGAAGGCTGGGGGCACATCAGCATTAAGGGATGTAGGATTTCCAACCCCGAAAACGTTAAACCATGAGCCTTTTGAGCCAAAAGGATATGAATTAGTTGCTCCTGTACCTACAAACAAAGTATTTACAGTACTTGCACCTAGACCATTTATTGAGGTAACTCCAGTAGGGGGAGGAGTGGTGGAGGTCTGAGCTAGAGATTTATGAGTAGCAGATTGACCTACTAAACTAATTGTGATGGCAAGTAGAGAAATTGAACTTGTCAAATATTTCGATTGGCGAGATAAAGCCATGTCAAGCTCCTTAAAATTAATTTAGAAATGAACACCCTGGAAAAGACAAAACCAATTGTCAAACTAGTGATTAAAAATAAGCTTTTGTTACGCCCAACAGTTTGGCACTAAAAAAGTTATTTATAAATCACGAGTTTGCACAAACTTGTGAAAAACTTAGAGCAAATAATATGAACATCACTTTCTTTTGTGTAGACATGTGGCATTTCGCCATCGGCTAAAGCGAAGCCACGACACAAAGAAAGTAATAATTTCACAATTTTTTAGGACTGCTATGATTAATAGCTGTCAGACTCTTGCAACGAATTTAACAGTAGAATGTTAAGGTAAAATTCAAATCATGGTTAGATTATGGAAAGTTTAAATAAATTATTATATTTTCGGAATTTTATACATCTTTTGAAAAAGGGGCTTTATATCCTTTTTTATTAATTTTTGCCAATATCAAATCGAAATTATTTATAGACAGTCTATATAATATAGTTTTAGTTATTAAATTTTATTTAAAAGGTTGCAATGGATATTAAATATCTTTTATAGTCTTGACAAATTAATCATTGTGTTTATTAATGAAATAACTGGTTTCGGCGCTTAGAAAACTTACATTTTCTATTTAGTATTTTCTCAATGCCTAAGTTTTAGTATTTTTTCTCGACAATCAACCAATTTATAAACCTTATAAATATTCGGGTAAAAGGATAAAACTTGCTCCAATGCGGTTGGCTACAGGCTAAAACTCTTTGTTAAAGCCATTTTTTGATGTTGACGCGCAGCGGTTCAGCACTGTGGTCTTGGGAAGTCACGGGGTCTGACAGCAAAAAGCTATTTGAAGGACTTACGTAAGCTACCGCCAAGGAGACAAACGCACTGAAAAATGCTCAATTGAACTTTGTTCAAATCTCGATTAGTTAGTACTGATGACAGTAGACTACTTAACACGGATTCCAATGGTAGTGCTAGTATAATCTCTAAAAGTATTCTCAATAGTCTTGGCAAATGGGATACAGTAGCCGTTTGGTTGATTTTTGTATGCAGCAAATGAGGTAGCAAAGCACCTTAAGCAATCAAGCCTAGTGAGCAAAACGTATATATAGACAAAGGATTGAGATTTGACTTTAGCTATAGTGATTAAATAGCGCTATCCTGCCAAGGATTGTCTATTATGACCACTCGATTACTCAAACTGATAATTAAAACAAGATTTCTGAGACAGAAAATTTTAACTGTTAACTGTAATTGCTACAGTTAATGGCTAAAGACTTAGTTTTTCAAGATACACACACTTATTAAATAAATATTAATATTTAGTTAACTTAAATTAATAAAAAATTGGATGATAATGTATAACTTTGCTGAACTTCATACATTTGAGTAAAAATAAATGTTAAATCATGTAAAATCATTATATCTGTAAAATTTAAAACCACCAACGCCCACAGTACATTATAGGAAAATTAGCAAATGTTTAGACAAAGTTCTCACGAGAGAACCTTTTTCAAAGCTTTAACTGGTAGTGCAGCCACAGGATCTGATAAGTTAAGACTGGCACTGAAATCCACTCTGCTTATTTTAGTTGAATCTGTACCTTTTTTGATTGCTTGTGCTGTATTTTTAAGCGTTATCAGCCTAAAAAGTCCTATCCTGCTATTTTGTTTACTAGTTGGTAGTTTAATTGCAGTCATCATCCATAGAATTGGGCAGCAGGTACATTTGCCAAAGCGATCGCTGATAATATTACAAATTTTAGCAGTGGCGATCGTTCTAAGTTTATTTTGGTTAGATTACTTTGCTGCTCCGGCGCAAGCGCAGTTTTTTGGCGAAGCAGAAAAGTTTTTCAAAAAAACTTTGAATGATGGTTCAACAGGAAATAATGCTGGTGGTAGCGACACCGCAGTAAGTTTGATATTTAATGTATTGCGGGCACTATTCTTGTTGTATATTGCAATTTCTTTGGTTGGTGTAATCAACGCAGTCCGTAAAGATGAAGATTGGCAAAGCATCGCCAGAACTCCCCTATTAGTCGTTGTAGCTGTTACCATTGCTGATGTATTGACACGGTTTGTAATTGGCGATAACAGTAAATAATTAAGATAATAGAAATGTCACAAGAGCGGGAACAAGAATTTCGTCCAGTTAACCAAGTTCTAGGAAGCCAACCTTCATTAGGGCCAATTCCAGCCGATCAAATTCTTCCCTGGACAGTAATCGCCTTAGCCTCCTACTTTATAATCAATGGGATTTTTGGTGGTCTTTTCCAAGAAGAATTTCAAAAATGGCTGTGGACGCTACTAATGACTGGTTGGGGAATTGGAACTTGGTGGATATTAACTGGTGGGAAAAGTTGGAGTTTTTTAAGTAAATTTATTGGTGTTCCCGCTTGGACAAGAGGCTTTGCTCGTTATCAAAGCTTACTAGAAGTTAACCATGAAGCAAAAAATCGGAAAACAAAGCGTCGGCGTCACCGGAAATGAAACTAGATTAACACCATTTGAAGATGCCTTACATTTGGCGACAATGCTGCGCGTCTCGATGAATGGGCGCGATATCGGCGCTTATCTGTTGACAAAAGGTACTCAAAAGGATCGATTTTGCTTTGTTTTTGGTTTTGATTGTAAAGGAATTCATACCACTTTAAGACCAGAAGAAATTGATACAATTTTTAATAATATTGAAGCTGGGTTAAAAGATATTCCTAGCGGTGAAAGAATGACACTGCATTTAGGATCTTTTAGCTCAGATGTAGAGCGACAAAAAGAGTTAGGAGCGCTGATTAGAAATGCGCCATCCCGTGATATTAAATATTTGTTGATGGCGGAGAGAGCGAGAATTAAAGAACTGACTAAATCTGGCGTGCGAAAGCCAAAGTTCATGCGGATTTATGTCACCTATACAGTCGAAACTAGCTCAAAAAATGCAGATGATTGGATAGAGAAACTTTTAGTCAAAGCTGAATTATGGTGGTTGAAATTTAAAGGGGATCTCTCAGAAACCGAAAACCAGCGGATTGAAACTGTAATCACAAATGCTTATAAACAAGGTTTCTCGCGCTGGGAGCAGATTTTATCTAACAAAATGGGATTGGATGTCAAAGCTTTGAGTGCAGACGAGCTTTGGGAAGATGTCTGGAGAAGATTTAATGATACCCAGCCCATAGATATTCCGCAATTAATCACTTTAGATGAACAAGGACTGCACGAACAAGTTAATTCCGACTTAGCTAGTAGTAAATTATTAATAGACAATATCCACGGCACAACATTGCTGATGGAGTCTAATGTACCTCGTGCCGATCGCCGTTGGGTGAATGTGAAAAATCGTTATGTTGGCACGCTGTCATTTTTGGAAAAACCTGGTGGTTGGCCAAATAAATCGGCTCAGTTGCGGTATTTATGGGAACTGTTAGCCAGAGAAACAGTAGTAGATACAGAAATTTTTTGTGAATTGACTGCGGCAAATCCAGCACTAGTAAAAACTACTCTCCAACGAGTGCTAAAGCAGTCAAATATGACGACAATTTTAGCTCAAGAGAAAAGTAAAACTATTGATGTCAATGCTCAATTAAAGTTAAGAAAGTCCGTAGCAGCCCAAGAACAATTATATGAAGGTGCAGTCCCGATTTATACAAGTATTGCAATTTTGGTACATCGGCCAACTGTGGAAAAATTAGATGAAGCTACAAGATATATTGAAAACTGTTTTCAACGTCCAGCAAGGGTAATTCGAGAAACCGAATACGCCTGGAAAATTTGGCTGCAAACTTTGCCGATAGTTTGGGAAGGTTTATTAGCAACTCCGTTCAATCGTCGTCAACTATATTTAACAAGTGAAGTTCCCGGATTAATGCCTTTAGTTTTAACCAAAAGAGGTGATAGACAAGGCTTTGAATTGATTGCTGAAGAAGGCGGAACACCCGTACATTTAGATTTGTTTAACCAGCACAAAAATTTAGCTTTATTTGCCACCACTCGTGCTGGTAAATCTGTATTGGTATCGGGGATTTTAACTCAGGCTTTGGCATACGGCATTCCAGTAATCGCCTTAGATTTCCCCAAACCTGATGGTACATCGACTTTCACTGACTATACAGAATTTATGGAGGGAAATGGAGCCTATTTTGATATTTCCAAACAATCAAATAACTTATTTGAACAACCAGATTTACGATCGCTAGACACAGAACAGCAACGCGATCGCTTTATAGATTATAGCGCCTTCCTAGAATCTGCTTTAATGACAATGGTTCTGGGCTCGTCTACCGAAAGTCAAATTTTATCGCAAACAGTGCGATCAATTCTTAATTTAGCCTTAGAAGTCTTCTTTGCTGATGAAGGTATCAAAGAACGATATCGACTGGCAATGGCGGGGGGGTTCGGTTCTCTAGCTTGGCAAAAAACCCCTACCTTAAAAGATTTTCTACTTTTCTGTTCTCCAGAACATTTGCAGCTCAACTCAATTAGTGGCAGAGTAGAAGATGCCCTCGGTCAAATTCAGCTGCGCTTGCGATTTTGGCTGACTAGTCGCGTTGGACAAGCTATTTCTGCGCCATCCAGCTTTCCCACTGATGCCCAACTTTTGGTTTTTGCTCTCAGAAACCTCTCTGATAGTGAAGATGCAGCCGTACTATCCTTAAGTGCTTATTCAGCCGCACTGAGACGCGCATTAAGTAGTCCAGCTTCCATATTCTTCATTGACGAAGCCCCAATTTTATTTGAATTTGAACAAATTTCCGACTTAGTTGGTAGAATATGTGCTAACGGTGCTAAAGCCGGTATCCGAGTTATATTATCAGCACAAGATCCTGATACTATTGCCAAATCCAAAGCTGCATCAAAAATTCTGCAAAACTTAACAACCCGGTTAATTGGCCGCATTCAGCCAGTTGCAGTGGATAGTTTTGCAGATATCTTAAAATATCCGCGTAAAGTTATTGCTCGTAATGCCTCAGAAAGTTTTTTCCCACGTAAAGAAGGGATTTATAGCCAATGGTTGCTAGATGATAACGGTGTTTATACATTCTGCCGTTACTATCCAGGTTACGAGCAATTGGCCGCAGTTGCTAATAACCCTTACGAACAAACTGCACGTAGCCAAATGATGCAAATTCACAGTGATAAATATGAAGCAATTTCTGCATTTGCACGCCAGTTAGTGGCTACACTACGTAGTAATTAGTTCCGGGAGGATATCTATGAGCAGTTAACAGCAATTCAAAAACTTAATCAAAAACTACCAAATCAAATCAAAAAATATTCCAAAACTGATTGTGGGGTGGGCGTCTCGCCCGCCCATTACCAAAGGTGGACAAAATGTCCAACCTCTAAATAGTAATAATTTATTCTCGGTAAATCTTAAATAACCACTTTACTCAACTGAATTTCAACTCACTAAATAATTTCGTCTACCTTTTTTAGATACAGATGTATGCAGAAAACTACCATTTTGACCTTGACTTTAGTATCTGTGGCAATTCTCCCAGTAGCAGCTCAATACAGTACTAGTACATCACAACTGGGTCAGGTTTGGACTGATTTTCAATCATATTCTACAGATTTGCAAAACTACTTCCAATATAACCTCAGTGACAACTTAAAACCTGTAGAAGTACAGAGTCAAAATGCTCTGAACACTGCTAAGGGAGAATTGAATATACCTGACCCCGTTACTGCTGGAAAAAAAGTTCGTGATGATTTAATTCTCTACTCTTCTAATTCCGACTCTAAATCAAACCGCTTTGAAAATAATGCAGCCGTGCGGGGAAATTTAATTAGTAATGAATTAAATCGTGTAATTACTCGTGGATCTGTGGCAGGTGTTCTTGGTGAAAATGGACAAATTAGGACAAAATCGAAGTTAGAAAATACAGAGAAAAGTCTGCAAGATATTGCAGACTTTGCTCAGGCAGCTGATAAAGATAGCCAAAATTGGCTAAGTCAAATTCCTATTCCCTCTTTTGATCCCACTAAGCTTGATCCAGCTACTGCGGTTTTGGCACAATTGCTAAATGCTAATCAATCACAAAGTATTAAAATCCAACAGGAACAATCGAAAATTGTCGCTGAAACATTTGCTCAGACATTACAAACTAATCAGTCTTTACAATATTCAAACTTAAATTTAGCAAACATTTCTCAACAGACAGAAGAAGCAAATCGCGCTCGCAGAGTCGAAACATCTACCGAAGCAGCACGACTTTTACGAGCTACTTCTCAACTAGATTTATTTGGTAGAAAAGTTGATAAGTAAGATTTGAAGATAAAAACTCTAATTTATAGAAGTTTGAAAATATTGAAACTTCTGACAATAGAACAAAAAATTAAAAAACAGTTAGCGACAGCGTGACACAATAAAAGTATCTATAATGATACGTTACGAACGTAACACATCTTAGTAAATCTAGAAAAACAGCTTATATATTCAAAATAATGCAACTTGCTATTCCACTAATTTTCGCCCAAGCAGGTATTGATGAAATTCTCGATAATGGTGCTGCAACTTCTCAAAGTATTGCCGGAGGTTGGGACAAGCAATGGCTAGATTTATTACAAAATAATACCAGTAATAATTTGTATGGAGCGCTAACAAATATAGGTATTTTTTTTGCCGTAGGAACCTTATTGTTTTTTATGGTACAATTCCTCAGAGACTTATTATCATACGAATATACACGTCCCATATCAGCATTAATTTGGCCTTTTGTAGTAGTGATACTGTTAAATAATTCAGGCAATGGAAGTATCCTTTCTAATCTGACACTGGGAGTGCGGAATTTTCTAGATACTGCAAATCAGCAAGTATTGGTCACAGCAGATGCAGATAAAGTCTACCAGCAAGCGCTCAATATGAGTGTTGCCGAAGAAGTAGCAGGTTCTTTGTTGCGTCCTTGTCAGTCACTTACTGGCGAACAACAAACTCAATGTTTTGCTAAAGCTTCTGAAAAAGTAAATATTCTCTGGCAGAAATATCGAGATTCATATGGTAATCGTAACTGGATAACTAGACTAGAAACTAAAGTAGGTAATATTAGATATGGCACTGGTATCGTCTCAGAAACCTCATTTAATTCTTTATTAGGTTCTACAGTTCAAACGAGTATCAAAAACTTTTTAGTTTCCTTACAATATGCCTTCCAGAATTTAATAGAAGCCACGATGTTGCTAGTAGCAGTTTTAGGGCCAATTGCTGTAGGCGGGTCTTTACTACCTGTAGCTGGGAAACCGATTTTTGCATGGCTTACGGGGTTTTTATCTATTGGAATTGCCAAGATTTCATTTAATATTATCGCTGTGTTGACTGCGGCAGTAATTGTTAACGGTCCAGGTCAAGATCCTAACGTTGACCCAGACTTGATGTGGTTCATGATTTTTCTTGGAGTTTTAGCACCGATTTTATCCTTATTTGTGGCTGCTGCTGGAGGGTTTGCAGTTTTCAGCGCTATCAGCAATACAGCTTCTTTAGTCAGGGAAAGAATATAATTAACAAAGAATAAAAAGACTAAAAAATAATAAGAATAAAAATTAAACTATATACTGATTCAAAACGAATAAAAAAATGTATTGCCTATAACTATATATAATAACCAAAGTTTGTTGCAGCAGGAGGTGAGTGAATGGCACGTATATTAGAAAAAAGAAAAAGAACAGTAAGTGTTTTAACAATATTTGCGATCGCCACTTTCAGTTTACACCTATTAGTCTTACTTTTATTTTTATTTCAAGGCATAATTATTCGGCAACTTAGTGTGAGAAAACCTCCCAACTTTGTGCAATTAATAGATGGTAAACCAATAACTGAAATTGATGATTTAAAAAGAGAACCAGAAGCAATTCGCCAATTTGTCAGCAAAACAATGAGCGCAATGTTTAACTGGTCAGGAACCTTACCACCACAAAAGATTGAAGAAGTCGCAAATCCCAAATCAGATTTAGGAATAGCAATTAGAACACCCCAAGGTGGTAGCCAAAAAATTAGTACTACCAGTTGGATAGCCAGTTTTGCTTTATCAGAAGACTTTCGCAAAGGTTTCTTAAGCACAATTGCTCAAATAACACCACCAGAAGTTTTTAGTGAAAATCGTAATCAAGGGATGACATCACAGTTAGTAATTAAGCGAGTTTATCCGCCAAAAGAAATTGCACCAGGTAAGTGGCGAGTCGGTATGGTGGCAGACTTAATTCAAAAAAATCGAAGTGATGATAGAAAAGTTATAACTCCTTTTAATAAAGATTTTCTGGTGCGTACAGCAGATTATTTCCCTAATCCAGAATTGGATACTAGTACCGACCTACAAAAAGCAATTTATAGTGTTCGCGCTGATAGATTAGAAATTTATGAAATGCGTGATTTATGTTTGTTAGATAACTACAACAACCTCAATGAAACTCAGTTAAGAGATTGCCGAACTCAAGAAAGAACTGATAGTTTTATCAAATAAGCTGTACCTACAACAAAGTACACTCACGTAAATTCGATCAATAAAATTTAAACAAATATAAAAATAAATTATTAATGCAAATATTTAAATCAGAAAATAAAAAAAGTAATGCTTTACCATTGTTAGCAGTAGCAACATTTGGGTTAAATGTATTGAGCTTACTGTTATTAATATTTAACGGGTCTATGTTACAACAATTAGGTCGGCAACTCGCACCTCAAAGTTTAGTACAACTTGTTGATGGTCGTGTGATTACAGGAGACCCAGAACAGAATTTAGAGCGACAACCAGAAACTATTCGCCGCTTTGTAGGTGAAAGTATGAGCTTAATGCTAACCTGGTCACAGCAACAGCCGCCAACAACAGTMTGGGAAATTAGCTCCCAACTAGTAGCTAATGATTTCAAGGAAAAACTTAAGTCACAACTGATTAACTTAAATCCCGATCGCCAATTTGAAAACGTTAATAGAGGAAGTGAAAATGTATTAGTAATCCAAAAAATATCTCAACCTATAAAAATAAGTAATGGCAGGTGGAAAGTAGAAATGTTTGCCAATCAATTAACTTTTACCAGTTATGATAAATTGGGAAAATCTATTTCATTTAATAAACAAATTTTAATTAAAGCAATAAATGAACCAGCGACTTCACTACCAAATGCACCACTTCCCTTACACTTTGCAGTTTACCGCCTTGGTGAAGCGAGACTAGAAATTTCTAATGTCTGTGAAATCCAAGATAAAAATTGTTCTGGAAATTCAAACCAAGCTTTACCATGACTAAATATTCAATTCCGACAGAAACTCCTCCACCAACTCTATTAACTCTAGACACCGACGATCGCCAAGAAATACAATCTTTAGATTGGGAATCACGGATGGCAAGATTGGTTGGCTTTGAAGAAGAATTTTCTCATGAAGCCCAACCATCAGAAGACTCTGGAATTTTGCAACCGTCGCCTGAAGCCGAAGAAGTTAAGACAGAGCAACCCCTCTCATCTAACCCCTTTGCCAAGTTAGGCTTAGTAGGTGCTGCTACCTTAGCAGTAGTATTGATAGCTGGTGTGTTTTTGTCGCAATTGATGAGTAGCAGCAGTCAAAAGCCAAAAAATAATCTTTCCCCACAAGTGCGATCGCAGCCAACAAATCAATCAACCTCTCAACAGTTAGAAGGGGAAATCGATACTCTCAAAACTAAATTAGCTTTGACTGAACAAGCACAGTCAGTAATAGCTGCTCAACAACAGCTGAGAATGGCAAAACCAATGCCCAGACAAGCCTTACAGGTAGAACCATCACCTTCTTCCAGAACCAGACAACAAGTGATACCAACACCAGCACCAACAGTTTATGTGCGTCAGTCAGTGCCAGTTGAACGTGTCGTCAGAGTACCTGCTCAAGCTTCGCCGCCAATATCCCAGCTACCAGTTGTCAAGCCAAACCCTCAACCTGTAGTCACCACCACTCCAGCCGCCCCACCAAACCCATTCGATCAGTGGACAAAGCTAGCAAAGTTAGGTAGCTATGGCCAAGTAAATGCCAGCGAACAACCTAATAACATCGCAGCTGCTTCCGAACCTGCAAACCAACCACAGCAACCGCAACAGACACCAAACTCCAATCCTGAGCAAACTGCACAACAGGAAACTCCTGTAGCCAGCCCAGCACAACAACAGGGAGAAAAATCTGTAGCCATCGGGACTAGTGCTAAAGCTGTATTAGCAACAGCAGTATTTGGGCAAACTAGTAAATCGGGTGGTGGAGATGAAGGAGAGGGAGACAAAAATGTATTTGTGATCCGATTGAAACAACCGCTAAAATCGACAGATGGTGCGATCGCTCTACCTGCAAACACCGAATTCCTAGCTGAAATTCGTTCCCTCTCCGAACAAGGTCTTTTGCAGATGAACGTAGTCAAAGTTATCTCGCCAAATAATGGTAATCCTACAGAACAAAGCTTACCCAACAATGCAATTATTGTTCGCGGTGTCCAAGGCAAACCTTTAATCGCAAATAAATTTCCCGGTCAAAGTTCGTCCATCGCATCAATGGATTTAGGACTATTCGCTTTAGGAGGTATTGGTAAAGCAGCAGAGTTATTAAATCGTTCTGATACTGAACTCCAACCACTGACTAATACATATACTGACAATAACAATGGCAACACCAACACTACCACAAGCCTAGTTACTGTCACTAAAAACAGACGCAACCTTGCAGCTGGCGTTGTCGAAGGTGGTATGAACTCTGTAGTACCCCAAATTGCCCAACGTAATCAACAGGCGATCGCCCAAATGTCACAACAAACTAACATTTGGTTTTTGCCAGCAGGTACAAATATTGAAATATATGTCAACCAAGTAACGCAATTTTAGGGACTGATAAAAAATATCCCACTGTTCGCAGTCAACACTCATCAGGAGCCAGTGCGTTGTCAGGTTCGCTCCGTTGTTTGCTCAAAGCGTTCCCGTAGGGTAGCAACTGGCTCTCATTAGTCAGCAAGTTCAAACGGGATCGTTTACTTGTTGAAGTTCCCTTAGACTTTCAGTTGAGACTAAATCCTGGCTTCAGATAAACAGGAACTCTGAGCTTTTGATTAAGTAATATTAATTAGTAATTAGTTTTATATCTTATCTGACAATACGCTTGAGATAAGCTTTTTTTTCTCCCTGTTCTATCTACCAATTTCACCATTTGCAACCATGAAAAATAATACTAAGTTACCAGGAAATACCTCAGATAATTCTTATTTCCTAACAATAGCTTCCTTAATTTTCTCGGTTACTATGTTGTTATTGGTAGACCGTGCTGTAGCTAATAACGCCGTTCTGCGTTCCATATTTTCCTGCCAAGCACAGGGTTTAGGGGGACTAATACCTACCATCGATATTTCCTATCAACAAGGAACAAACTTAAGTTTTATTCCTGCTGGAGAAGTAATTAAAAAAGTTTGGTTAAACGATCCATCGGAAGTAACTATAGATTTTGACGGTCCAGTATGTATGCAATTTGGTCAAGAAGCCAATACTAATACTGGAGATTGTAAGAACTCAGCAGCAAACGTAATTCAACTTAGACGAATTCCTAAACTAAGTATTCCTGGGCTTCCTAAAACTAGCAATACACTTTTAACAGTTATTACTGAAGGCCAAGGTGGAAACAAATTATATACTTTCAGAGTGATATATGGTGAAAATGCTCCAGACTATCACACTCTAGCAGTTTTTCCCGATCCTCCTTCTGGTCAGCAACCGTCTTGTGCAAGAGTTTCACAATAGAAATAGGACTGCGATAGAGCATTAGTCATTGGCTACTTCTCCCCATCTCCCTACTCGCTCATCTCTCCAGTCTCCATAAAAACTTGCTAAAATGAGATATAGAAAGAATTTAAAGCTTAACCCCAGCCGATTGACAGACTTAAGGGTTTTTAACTCATATCTTTACAAATATTCAGAAAAAAATCAAGCACAAATTCCAAATACGTGTAAATATAAAGAAAAGCTTAAGAGGTTACAGACTCATGATCACTGCCAAAATGATCCAACAGCTGTGGGCTGTAATCGAGTCTACCCAAGTCAACACCTTGCTCCAGTTTGATGATGCGGCTTTAGTACAATTGCTCCTTCAGCAGTTAAAAGCTAAGCAAGGGCTTGACGCTCAAGTAGATGGCACCCTCAATACTTATATAAAATCTAAATTGCCTTTAATTCGTGATACAGCCGAAGGTCGATTATCTTTAGGGCAAGGTGGCAATCATTAGGACGAGAAACAAAATAATTGTTCCTTGCCAAGCACACGCTCACAGTTCAAATAGTATAACAGAATGAACCACTGGCTAATAATTGCCCTGGTAGCTTATCTAATTGGAGCAGCGATTGAAGGGGTGAGTACAGCCAGCCAACTCTCTGATTCTGCGCCAGAACTAGCCAAAAGTACACAACAGCCCTTGGAGTCTGACAATTCGTCTAATTGGAATTGGCGAATTGCCGCTGCTATTGCTTCTGTAAGTATTTGTGGAGCTTTTTTCTGGCCTTGTCGGTTGTTTCACCGTTTAATTAAAGGAAAAGTTAATTCATAATCGATAATTGCTCAATTGTTAGCGCATCAAGTACTTGGGCATCTGCTGGCACTGGTTGATAAGATGTTTGTATTTAAATATTGCAAGTATTTACCAAAGCTATTAAATCTTCAATATTTGTGTTGTTTACATTTGCAATATATAGGAGAAAATATACTTAATTCATAACTACCAATTTTTTGGTTATGAATAATCAATGCGATCGCACTTTATGATTTATAATTTTATACCTAAAATAACGCTGACAACTGGATTAGCAATTAGTTTAATACTGGCTTTATCTTCTAATACTCCAACTGTTGCTCAAGAAACATATATTGACAATAACTGCAAACGAAATCAGCAATTAAATGAGTTCGACAGGGTGACTATTTTTTATAAATCTGAATTTCAAACCAAAGGAGAAACTTATTGGTTTTATTCAGGTAGGTATCAAGATGGAAGTGCTATTGTTTGTATTTCAAAACCAGGATTTAAACAAGCAAAACCTTTAGAAATAGAAAAAATACAGTCTGGTTACATCGATAAAATCGACAAAGACCCACGTAATAAAACAACCTTTCTCGTCACTGTCCGCGAGGGTAATGGTTCTTATGTCCCAATAAACCAATATCGACTAAATTTGTCTACACCTTCTGAACCTGCACTAACTAAAATTAAGTCTTGGAGGTCAGGAGGGTAATTACTTGAGCAAGCTAAATTGTTGCAATAAATTTTATTGTAGGATGGAACGCAAAGCCCGTACCAGACGCGCTAGAAGCCCATCCCATAAAAGTTTTCTAATGCACTATTTTAGTCTTGCCACCTTGGTAGGATAATTGCAGGTTATACCCCTACTGGCTGTCTAACTTGGGATTTTACCGCTTCAACTATCGCATCAGCGTCAATTTTGGCAGCATGGAGCAGTTCTTCTGGAGTGCCAGAACTTGGCATATCATTGACTGCCAACTTAATTAAGCGCAGCTGGGATTCATTGTAAGTAGCACTACTACTAGTACTTGTAAAAACATCCAACACAGCTGCACCTAATCCGCCTTCAGGCCAATGGTCTTCAACAACAACTAAATTACCTTTGGTATCGTGTGCAGCTTGACGAATTGTCTCTACATCAATAGGTTTGACGGAGTAGGCATCGATAACGCGCACTGTAATATCTTCGTTTTTCAGACGCTCATAAGCCTTAAGAGCTTCATGCAGTGTAATCCCAGCCGCAATTATAGTGGCTCGATCTCTTTGGGAACTACGGACTACTTTACTACCGCCAATGGGAAAATCTTCATCAGAGCCATAAATTACAGGTGTACTTTCTCTGGTGGTGCGGAGGTAAACGATGCCATTGCGATCGCTCATTTGACCTACTAATTTAGCCGTCTGATTAGCATCACTGGGATACAGTACAGTACTACTCCACACTGCTCGGAAGGCTGCTAAGTCCTCCAGCGCCATCTGTGAAGGCCCATCTTCACCAATGGATACCCCAGCATGGGAACCCATTAATTTAATATTGGCGCGAGAGACAGCTGCCATCCGTACAAAATCATAACCTCGACTTAAGAAAGCAGCGAAACTCGAAGCAAACGGTTTGTATTTTCGTACCTGTAAACCCACTGCTGCTGCAATCAATTGTTGTTCGGCAATGTACATCTCAAAGTAGCGCTCAGGATAAGCTTCAGTAAAATCTTCAGTGTAAGTGGAATTACTGACTTCTGCATCAAGCACAACTACATTCGGTTGAGCGGCTCCCAATGATACTAAAGCGTCACCATACGCTCGACGTGTTGCTACCTTTGCACCTTTGTCATAGGTTGGAAGTTGTAGTGGTTGAGGATCACCTGTTGCAGCTGGCTGATCTTGTTCTTCGGGTTTGTTAACTTGAATTATGATGTGGCGTTCACCACCTAACTGGGCGATCGCCTCTTTTTCAGCATCGGGTTTAAGTACTTTACCATGCCAACCACCTAAATCTTCCACAAAAGATACACCTTTGCCTTTCTTTGTACGAGCGATAATTACCGTAGGGCGATCATTGATACTCAAAGCGGTACTAAAGGCTTGATCAATTTCTGTTAAATCGTGACCATCAATTTCAATTGCTTGCCAGCCAAAAGCTCTAGCACGCGCAGCATAAGCTTGTGTGTTCCAGCCTAATTCAGTCTCACCCCGCTGGCCAAGTCGATTGACATCGATAATCGCGATTAGATTATCTAAGGTGTAATGTGAAGCGCGATCAAAAGCTTCCCAAACAGACCCTTCAGATGTTTCGCTATCACCTAGTAATACCCAGACACAGTATGGTAGTTGGTCTAAATATTTACCAGCTAAAGCCACCCCTACACCAATTGGCAATCCTTGTCCCAATGAGCCAGTGGCCACATCAACCCAGGGTAAAACTGGTGTCGGATGTCCTTGTAAACGGCTACCCAATTGCCGCAGTGACATTAACTCTTGGTCGTTAATTGCCCCCGCAGCTTTATACATTGCATACAGCAACGGTGCAGCATGTCCTTTAGAGAGAATAAAGCGATCGTTATTTGGATTATCTGGATTATCAAAATCGTAGCGCAAATATTTAGAGAGTAAAACCGCCATTAAATCGGCTGCTGACATGGACGAGGTAGGATGACCCGAACCAGCAACAGTTGTAGCGCGAATACTATCTACACGCAACTGTTGTGCTAGTTCATCCCAATGGTATAGTTGCTCCTGGATGTCCATATTGGTATTCATAAATTAAAATTAAGGGTATCGCAGCGAACATGAAGCTAATCATTCGTTCTCTAGGCAAAATAGGCTTTAAAACCTGCTAAAAATTTTATATTTCATGATTAATCCTTAATATCCAAGTATTCTCAACTTGGAACTAGAGCATTTTTTGAAGGATGTTATTTCTTCAACTATAAGTAGACACAAATGTAACTAAGTTCAGACATTTTTAACTCTTGCTGACTTCACTTTAGAAACTAAAAACTACTATTACTTCTTTCTAATGGAATAACTAAGTTTATTTCTTAAGGTATACAATTTAAATCACTTTAGAATAATTATTTTATCTTTTAAAAAATAAAAGATGAATAGATTAATTTAGAAAAAATTAGAATTTATTATTTATTAAATATTTTATATATTTGCAATTTTACGGTAGGTAGCACAACGGTACTACCCAATTTTTATATGTTAGTTGATGATGTTTTTTGTTCTGCTGGTGCCACAGCTTCATTCTGCTGCAACTTGGGTAAAAATTTCAGAGATATCCAGTTAGTAAAGAGATGAGATAGTAATCCTAAAGGGCCAGCAAAGAAACATAAGGCTAAAGAATGAATTGTCCAAATACCTGTTTTTTGTCCTTCTAAATATATCCAGCGACCAACAAATAAATCCATTGTCAAAAAATGAATCCAACCCGTTGCTGCAACTTTCTCATCTGCAAAAAGCCGGGCAACATCAGCTAATTGGAGATTCGAGAAATCTTGGGCATTTTCTGGGGTAACGCTGCTGATAAACAAATACAAATATACTCCAGCTAAGGCCACAAAAGGTAGATATGAAGCTATTATTCGCTGTGTTACCTTCCAATTTGGCAATAAAATCATTAAAGCCCAAAAAGGTAAGACGAAAAGATTGGCAATATTAAATATTTGAGAAATCGTCATAGTTTTTGTAAATTTGAGAGTAAGAAAATTGGGGGCAGGGGTAAATAAAGAGCAGAGGAGCAAAGGCGAAGTTATACAAAGTCTTTTTCCTCTGCCTTCCTACCTCTTCCGATGCTTAATGCCTAATTTATAAAGCTACTTAGGATTTGAAATTTTCAGAAATCAAATCACGACCAATGAAAACTACTCCTTTTGCACCCGAAAATTATCGTTTAGGCAGCAAGGAAGTAGAACAGAAAAAATTACATGGATAATCTTACAGTGGAAAGTGAGTAAGAGAGTTTGCAACTCAGTTTTATTTAACACCACTAAATCTGCACAAGCAAGTTGGTTTTAAACAGTATTATGCCTTACCTGAAAGCCCGTATCGGTTTTGTTAAGGACCAGCAAACACTGCTTGTTCTATATCTTGCCGACTCAGAGAATATTTGAACGAGCGTTGGATATCTTGCCCTTTTTCTCCAGATTGAATATATCGCACTACGATCTGCTCAACATCAAGCCAAAGTTCAGCTTGCCAACTCGGTCGTTGCACGCGCCAACAATGCCTTTGTGTTTCGTCTTGTTGACAACCTTGGTCTTTTAGCCACTGCTCAATTTGTGGCAGGGGATGATTGTATAAGGGGGTATCAGAGGGAAGAAAAGACATAATAATTTTAGATTTTGGATTAGGAAATTTTTTAATTTTTAATATTTAATTACCATTGAGGTAATTACAGGAGATTTTAACAAGCATCAAGTAGATAAACTAAATTTTGTGTCAGCAATTGAGCCTGTTTTACTTCTCAATTATCAACTCTGAATTCTGAATTGGGAATTCTGACTGCTGTACAGATGGAGTTGGTTGCAGCAGATGTGTTTGGAAAGCAGTATCACCACGAGTAAGGCCAATGGTAACTGCAAGTAATACACAGCCTACAAATGTTAACACCAGCATAAATAAAGCGAAGATTTCACCAGATGACAAAGGGCGATCGCTCGCATCAAGATAAGCTGATTTTGAGAAGTCATAGGAAGGCGAAACAGGATGATTCAAATCAGAGGGCGGTTGAATTACTCCAAAGCGGGAATAACCAATTTTTAAATCGTAGCTTAACCGACGTTCTGGATGGCTCAAGGTGGCGTAGGCTTCGTTGAGTTGCTGAAATTTAGCAGTAGCTACAGCAGCAGGCAAGTCTGTAGTATCAGGATGATAAAGTTTGCTCAGTTGTCGATAAGCCCGACGAATATCAATTACCGATGCCCAGGGATGCAGTCCTAGCAGGGAGTAATAAGTTGGTTCACCGCCTTGTGCCATTGTCCCTTTCTGATTCACGGCTGTTTGAGTCACTTTGCGATCAAGTTTTTTCTCTTATTTTAAACTGGGTAATGCCATACTAGACCTGCTTGAATCTTAGTACTGCATCTTAATTTATGTACTTTCTAAGTAGGGAGCAGGAGGCAGAAGGTATAGTAATCTTATCTTAATTCGTGAAAATCCCAGTGCTTGAGAATCCGGCTTTCTTTAAAAAACCGGGATTGATGTTATTCATGAATTACTTAAAATTGCGATCAAAGCTGCTAACTGAAATTAAGAATTAATATCAAAATCTATCATCTATAAGAAACATTACTACTCGAAAAAGTTGAATAGCTCTGTGATATTTAAATTTTGTAAATGATAAATAATATTAAGTATAAACACTAAATTATACTTATATTATTTCAATAAATCAGCACGAGGTTTAAAGGTTTCAATTTGCCGCAACTTTTCGTAAAGTTCCCGTTCTTCTTGACTAATATTTTTTGGTGTAACTATCTGAATTTCCACCAATTGATCGCCACGTTTGGCATCATCGTTAGGATAGCCTTTGTTGCCTAGTCGAAATTTTTGACCAGACCTAACTCCAGGAGGAATGGTCATTTTTACAGGGCCATCGAGGGTGGGCGCTTCTACCTGACCTCCTAAAACTGCTTCGCTAGGAGTCACAGGTACTTGACAGAGGATATTAAAACCATCTAGCTTAAACAATGAATGAGGTTCAACGGTAATTTTTAAGTATAAGTCGCCACCACCAACACCTTGGTTTCGCAAACGAATAGTTTGACCTGTAACCATAGCTGGAGGCATATTTATTTCTAATGATCGCCCATCTTCTAAGCGAATGCGTTCGTTACCACCTTGATAAGCTTTTTCTAATGGTAGAGTCAATCTGGCTTCTATGTCTCTACGAGCAGTGCGGGGTGGGGTGTTAACTGTGTAGGCAACTTTTGTTCTCGGCGAACGAAACGGATCGCTAGTACCACCATTATTCGAGGTAGTTGCCCCATTTTGATTTTTGACACCGATAACTTGATTAATAAAGCTTTCAAAGTCTGAGAACTGACTTGGATCTACATCCTGATTCTCATTGCGACCGTTAGCGCCGGTTTGCCAGCTTTTAGCTTTTGGCGTCTTTTTGCCTGCAAAGCCTTGTTGCTTCCAATAGCGGCTAAACTGGTCATACTGCGATCGCTTGGCTGGGTCTGAAAGTACTTCATAAGCCTCGCCGATATCCTTAAATTTTTCCTCGGCTGCTTTATTTCCAGGATTGAGATCGGGGTGATACTGTCTTGCTAATCGCCGATAAACCTTTTTAATTTCCTCATTAGAGGCGTCTTTAGATACTCCTAAAATTTCGTAGTAATCGCGGAAATTCTGCAAATTCTGCATAGTCAGCTATTTAAATTTTAAATTTTAGATTTTGGGTTAATTAAGAGTGACGAGTGAAGAGTTGAAAGATTTAATTTTTCAGTTTTAACTCTTGCACAGACGCGATTAATCGCGTCTGTAGTTCTAAGTTTTATTAGAAACTACAACCAATCGTTATCTTCTTCATCATCCCAGTTATCTTGGTAACTTGGACGAGATCTGCGTGGAGAACGGTTTTCAGAAGAGGAAGAACGATTATCTCGGCTATAGTCTCTGCCATAGTCTTTACCATAGTTTCGGTCTGTACCATAGTCTCTACTATAGGAGTCACGTTCGCGATATGTATCTCGGAAATCGCGTTCCCGTTCTTTATCGCCGCCAGTAAAAATGTCACGGATAGTACCAAACAAATCATCGTCTTCGTCTTCAGCATAATACTGACGGACTTCTCGATTTAGTTCATATAAAGCATCTTGGAGGTCAGCGTAGGCTTGGTCAATACCGCGATCGTCGTTTTCTTTGAGACTTTCTCGTAATTCTTGGCAAATATTATCAATTCTTTGACGGCGGTTGCGGGCAAATTGCATCCCAAATTCCAAGGCTACTTCTCTGAGTTGTCGTTCTGCTTGAAAAATCAATGCTTCCGAACGAGTTCGCTTTTCTACTCGTTCTTTACGTTCCCGGTCAATATCGGCGTATTTTTCAGCATCCTGAATCATCCGGTTTACTTCCGATTCGGTCAGGGTAGAAGCGCCTTGAATGGTGATACTCTGTTCTCTACCTGTAGTTCTATCTAAGGCTGTTACTTGTAAAATTCCATTAGCATCGATATCAAAGGATACTTGTACTTGCGGAATACCCCGTGGCGCTGGTGGAATACCATACAGCTTAAACCGTCCTAAAGACTTATTGTTTGCCGCCATATCTCGTTCGCCTTGGACTACGTGAATTTCCACAGTATTTTGATTATTTTCCGATGTCGAAAATATATCAGAGCGGCGTACTGGGATGGTAGTATTGCGGGGAATGAGTTTTTTCATCACGCCGCCGATAGTTTCCAATCCTATAGATAGCGGTGTGACATCCAATAGCAGCACATCTTTGAGTTCGCCTGCAAGAATACCTGCTTGAATCGCAGCACCCACTCCCACTACTTCATCGGGGTTGACGTTTTCGTTAGGTTCAATGCCAATTAGGTCGCGTACTAGCTGCTTCACCATTGGCATTCTTGTAGAACCGCCAACTAAGACAACTTCTTCAATATCTCTAGGTGAGAGTCCGGCGTCTTTGAGGGCGCGTTTGACTGGTGTCCGCAATCGCCCAATCAAATCACCACACAAACCTTCAAACTGGGAACGAGTTAGACGAGTTTCTAGATGTTTGGGGCCATCTTCTGTGGCGGTGATGAAAGGTAAATTAATATCGGTGACGCTGACAGCAGAAAGTTCAATTTTGGCTTTTTCCGCAGCTTCCATCAGACGTTGCAAAGCTTGGCGATCGCGTCTTAAGTCTACTTCTTCTGTTTCTAAAAATTGATCGGCTAACCAATCTACTATTTTTTTGTCAAAATCGTTGCCACCAAGTTGTGTGTCTCCACTGGTAGCTTTGACTTCAAATATGCCATCGCCGACTTCCAAAATCGACACATCAAAGGTACCACCACCCAAGTCAAATACTAAAATAGTTTCTGTATCACCCCGATCCAATCCGTAAGCCAAAGATGCAGCAGTTGGTTCATTCAAAATTCGTAACACTTCTAAACCAGCAATTCTGCCAGCATCGCGGGTTGCTTGCCGCTGGGAATCGTTAAAATAAGCGGGTACTGTAATCACTGCCCCTGTCACTGGTTCACCCAAATAGCGACTAGCATCGTCTGCCAATTTTTTGAGTACCATTGCTGAAATTTCTTCTGGGGCGAAATCTTTATTCAGACGGGGACAGGCGACTTTAATATTACCTATTTCGTCTTTGCGAATTGTATAGGGTACACGCTTTGATTCAGGATTGAGTTCGCCATACTTGCGCCCAATAAAGCGCTTGACTGCAAAAAACGTATTTTGAGGGTTGAGGACGGTTTGTCGCCGTGCCATTTGCCCAACCACCCGTTCGCCTTCTTTGCTAAAGCCAACTACGGAGGGGGTTGTCCGAAAACCTTCTGCATTGGCAATCACCACCGGCTTGCCACCCTCCATCACGGCGACTACTGAGTTGGTTGTACCCAAGTCGATGCCGACTACCTTGCCCATGCGTTACTCTTCTCCTAAAGTGTCTTATATATTTATTATGATTGGGTGGAACTACCTCTAGCTTTGTGCTACAGGGTGAAAACACCTCAATGGTATAATAGTCGTCATTAAGGTAATAAGTTAAAAAGTTCAGCTAGAGGAGATTAGTTGCAAGACTAGGATAGCATTGACGATGCTTGGTCTGTCCAAGCAGCCCCAATTGTTGTTATCTAGCTACTTCTGTTGAGTCTATCTGCAAGTTGGTAAATGCACCTTAATCATACTTGCTCTGCTTTTTTGAGTGCCGGAAAACTTTAATATTGCCACTATTTTAAAGATTTGAATTTAACAGAGCGATTACAAACTTCCCTCAATCAGATAGCACGAGAACGCGATCCTTACATAGCAACAGCTGGGCATTTTTTTCTCCAAGAATATATCCGTCAGGAATTTTCCCAATGGGGAAGTGTGGAAATCCACACCTTCCAAGTTAGGGGTAAAGCTTGTAAAAATTTCATCTTAAATTTACCTTCCCAAGTTGGACAGCAAAAAAAAGATTTGCCACCGATTTTAATTGCTGCCCACTATGATGCTGTTCCTGGAACGCCAGCCGCCGATGATAACGCTACAGGTGTGGCAGTGTTGCTGGAATTAGCGAGAAAGTTTGCTGCCGAACCCGCAAGATATCCTTTAAGGCTAGTTGCTTTCGATATGGAAGAATATGGCTTATTAGGTAGTGCTGACTATGCAGCTTTATTGCGCGAACGAAAGCAAGAGCTACGTTTAATGATTTCACTAGAAATGCTGGGTTACAAAGATTCTACACCCGGCTCTCAAAGTTACCCGCCTTTTCTGGAACGCTTCTATCCTAATAGCGGTGATTTTATAGCTTTAATTGGGAATTTGCGGACAATTGCTGACTTAATTGGCATGAGTCGTAGTATTCGCCGAGTTGGTGTTTCTAGTCAATGGCTGCCCGTACCAAATCGAGGTTTAATAGTTCCGCAAACTAGACTTAGCGATCATGCACCTTTTTGGGATTTAGGTTATCCAGCAATGATGGTTACAGATACGGCATTTTTACGCAATCCACATTATCACAAACCTAGTGACACAGTTGCTAGTTTGGATTTAGATTTTCTCAGCGGTGTTTGTGAAGGTTTAGAGATGGCGATTAGGCGATTATAAAGGTTGGAGAGCAAAATACAGTAGGACACAACCATCATTGTGCCCCTACTCATGTACTTTATTTACCTGAAATACACTTTAGGCTTGACCAAATAATTACTAATTCGTAATTCGTAATTCGTAATTAAAGAGGGTTCAAGCCCCACTGATTGTAACTACGAATTACTGTCTTCGAAGCGGTAGCAATAGCGAAGCGTTAGCGACGGAGGAGCGTCGGAACGAGCGTCATTATCAATTACAAATTATTTTGACACTGTACTATATTCATGCTGGAGGTGGATTATGATTGCAGCAAAGGAGTTGTGCCGTTACCGTTAGTTGACGAATTTGCAATTGCAGCTTGAGCAGGTTGAGTAGCAAGAACCGCTGTAACTGGAATAACTTTTGAACTAGATAGTTTACTTCGTTTTCGATTAGAGCCGCCAGCCTTGGAATACTCTATACTGTTTCTGCCGTAGACAGTTGCAACTCCACTTAGCATTCGTTCAGATATTTCGGAGAGGGCTTTATCCATCTCGGTCATTGTTTTACGCGATTCTTCAATAATTGGACACAAGGCTATTATGAGCTTCTAGCATCGCCCGGCTAGTGTTGATCAGGTGGTTGTAAGCTTCAACGCTTAACCCATGTCCTAAATTGAGATTTTCATCAATGGATTTAAGCAAAGCGAGACGACGTTGGGCTTTGTCAATAGCAGCAAAACCACGAGTTCTTAAAGAGATGAAATATCCTTTTTTTATAACTCCTTCTTCAACATAGTGGACGATACTTTTACCTGAGATGGGTAGTTTTGTGTATTTATTTCCTTAAAAATGAAACGGAATAATTACGAGGTTGTCTGTTTTTACTTATTTTCATCTCAATTTTGTGTTTGAGAATTAGTGCAATCAGCAACAGTAATCACCGAAATAATAATTGCGATCGCCAAATCTATAAATGCGAACGCCGAAATAGCAAATGCACTCGCTGAAATAACAATTGCTCTCGCMGAAATAACATTGTAAAGGTAAAACTAGAATATCTAATTCCCTCTCCTTTATAAGGGGAGAGTTAGGGTGGGGTAACTTCCCTCAACCTACAAATAACTTCCCTAATCTTCTCCACCACACCATCAATATCTTGATAAGCTTCTTGATTTGTAAATCTCAAAACCCTCGTACCTTTTGATTCCAAAATGCTTGCCTTTTGCGGTCATATTCTGTAACTCCATCTTGATAGTGACTATCACCATCAATTTCTATAACAAATCTCAATTACGAAGAATAAAAATTCAGTACAAATTTGTCAATACTGTATTGCCTGCGAAATTTACAGCTTTCAACTTGTTGATTAATTAAGTAGATAAAAGCAGAATATTTCTGTTATTTTACCTTTTTCAACAGTAAAATTTAAACCTCCAGGACTGGGTTCTTCAACTATGTAATTTAATTTACTAAATTTTCCATCTTGAGTTATTTCTGTTTTTCCATAGGTTTTAATTACTGTTGATTGTGTATCGCCTACTTTTACTTTATCTATGGTGGAATATTTAGAACTAGTTGTTTTGATTTGGTAAACAGTAAATTTACCTGGTTGAGCATCTTCAGCTAAATCAACTGTGATCCCTGAATATTTGAGAGTACGAACTTTCCCAATAGCAGGTACAAAGTTATTTTCTACTTTTACAGGTTTACCTAAAATTTTTCTGACTTGTGCTTCGGACAAAGAAAGTTTTACGCCGCTTATTCCTAAACGTTCGATAGTTATTGCTGTTGATTGATTCTGAGAAATTTGATAATTAGCGGTGGTAGCAATTACTTGACTATGGTAATAACTAGTCAAGGGAATAATAAAAGTAGTGATACCTACGGCGGGCTGCGCCAAAGCCAACAAAATTACTCTTAACATAATTAGATATTCAATAATGACTTTAGTGTGTGTGTCAGTATTATCACATGCTTTCTGTCTCCTCTTAGAAAATAGATATGAAGTATCTTGAAAATGGGAAAATATCAATAATTATTGAGAGGAATCAATCGTTATGAATTTGATTATTGCGAAGTGGACGATTGAAGAATATCACCGCATGATTGATGCTGGGATTTTGAGCGATCGCCAAGTTGAACTACTCAAAGGAGAAATTGTCGAAATGTCCCCTGAAGGAGTACCCCATGCTTATAGTAGTGGTGAAGCTGGCGACTCTCTAGCAAAATTATTGGGCGATCGCGCTAAAGTTCGTCATGTTAAACCAATTAGCTTACCCAACAACTCGGAACCAGAACCAGATATTGTCATTGTCCA
This sequence comes from Nostoc sp. PA-18-2419, assembly GCF_005869855.1. Classification (GTDB taxonomy): domain Bacteria; phylum Cyanobacteriota; class Cyanobacteriia; order Cyanobacteriales; family Nostocaceae; genus Nostoc. The sequence goes on from NZ_SZNH01000008.1 coordinate 134,743, forward strand.
ACCTTTAGGACATGAGGATCGAGAACATTATCCCTATCTAGAAAATATTTTCTGGTTAATTGAATATGCTAATTCAAGTTTATAAAAAGATTTATAAATTAAAACCAAACTCTACGCTCAAGCAGGTATTTTAGAATATTGGGTTGTCAATCTCAAAAAGCTACATTTAGTAGTATTTTGAGAAATTATAGACGAATATTATGCAAAAAAACTGACATTCACAGGAAGAATAATTCAACCCCTTGCATTTCCAGATATTTATGTTGCAGTAGAAAAAATGATTAATTGAGGCAATTTCTAGCTTATTTTATCTCTTTGAACCCCAATGTTGTGTAGGCTTAAATCAATAATTTATTGGTATCAACTTCATATAAATACTACTTATTAAGAGAGTTGTACGAATAAATATACATCGTCACGCTGATATTTCAACTTAAATTGTTGATTGTTTTTTAGTTGATTGACCAAGCTAATGGCAAACTCCTGATTACTTAACCAGCCAGGATGACGGACATTGAGCAATATATAATCAAAAACATTTAAATTAACAGGTGGGGAATCGGCATTTGTCAAAGTAATCAGTTTTCGATGGCTTAAATGAGGAGCAATTTTTACTGTGGTGTAAACGCTTCCTTGAGTTTGAACTTGGGCGATCGCTTCTCTTGTTGCTTGCCAAGTATCTATATATGCCAAATATCTGCCCCCAAAATATGTAAACTTTGCCAGACTTAAAAATGCCACCAATGACCACAGAATAATTGCTCGTTTGTTTTGTAGCCATCCCTTACCTGCGGCGAGGCTGGAAATTACAGCTAACAACAGAAATGGCAATGCTGGTAAAGAGTACTGGTATATCAAGTCTTTTTGAGGTTGGTAATCAGCTAGAATATTGAGTGCCAAACAAGGAACAGCTCCTACCAAAGGTTTTATTCCTTGTAGGGAAAGCCCCCAAATTACAGGCGATAGCAGCAGAACCAAATATGCCAAATTATCCAGTGAAAAAGCTTTTACGAAGATAAGTCCTGGCTGAAATGCTATATTTTTAGCAATGTCTAGAACTGAATTACCTAAATAGCTGTAACGTCCGATTGCTGTTGCTTCTGCACTGTTGAAAAAAGGAATAATTACCTGAGTAGCAATTAAAAACCAGACTACACCAGCACAAAGAGCGATCACACCATATAAACGCCGCTTTTCAAATAACAGTAACCAAACTCCCATCGCAGCAACGGTGAGGGATAATATTTCCTTACATCCCAAGGCTAGGAAAATACTTAAACAAAACCACCCCAACTGACCTAATCTTGCTGCTAAAACCGCCGCCAATAGTAGTGGTACAGCTATGACTTCCGGGTGAAAATCGAATAAATTAGCGTTAAACACCACTGGATAGAGGAGATATACAAATGCGATCGCTACTGCTTGACTTTCTTTGAGCCTTGCTTGACGGGCTAAATGCCAAGTAGGCAAAGCGCCTAATGCCAATGCAGTTGCCTGTACGGCAAATAACCAGTAAACAGTGGGGTAAATTTTGTATAGTAAAGCCAAGGGATAGAAGATCCAAGAAGCATGATCGCCGAGAATGTGAAAACCTATTAAAGAACTAATAGGTTGTTCTCCTTGACTAATTAAATAAACCGCTTGGTCAAAAATTGCTAAATCCAAAGCGGTTGATTGAAACAACTCGTGTCGTAAGCTGCTGCACGCAAATAAAATTAACGCACTCACGCCAATCATCCAACCAACACTACCAAGCTGATAGAGTTTTTTTCTCATACGATGAAAAAATATTATTTGCAATCATCAGGCAAGGTACATTGATAATAAACTTAGCTAAACCTTTACGTACTTGTGTGCTTGGCTCTGGTCTGTGTCCCTCTGTGTTTAAAAATATTGGTTCTGTACCTTAATAAACTGGGAATAGACTGACTTGCTTACGACTGGGGTTATGATTCTTCGTTCATCACTTTCACAACAGATTGACTAGATTGGGCTAAATAAATACCTACTAAAACTACAGCAAAAGTTATCCAGTCAAACAAGCCCACCTGTTCTGAAAAAATCAACCAAGCAAAAATTGAAGCTAGAACTGGTTCGGCCAAAAGAGTGACGGCGACAACTCCTGAAGAGATTCGACTGAGGCTGTAAGCTAAAAGTCCCTGACCTAATACTTGGCAGAAAAGGGCTTGAAAAATAATCAAAAACCAACCCATCCCCGAATAGGGGAGTAGTCTATCTTCGAGGAATGGCAGGACGGGTAGGAGAAATATTGTTGTGATTCCACAGCGCCACAGCATTATGGTTGCGGTGCTAAATCGAGACTGGAGTCGTTCTATGAGCAATATACAAGTTGCCATGAAAATCGCAGTCAGAAATGCTAAGGCATCACCAAGTATTTGGTCGGTGGCAAATTGCACCTTATTTATTTCAAATGCGATCGCTCCTAGCAAGGCGATCGTCAAACCAATAACGAATCTGTAATCAAAGCGCTGACCGAATAAGAAATACCCAGCCAAAGCAACGAATAAGGAATTTAAATTAGATAATAAAGCTACGTTAGCAACGTTAGTTTGACTCAGCGACCAAGCCCATAACAGCAGGTAAGTTGCAGCAGCGGTTCCCATTGCTAATAACAGGCAGATTTCTTGTTTGGTTAAAGGCTTGTGTTCGATTGGTTGATTATTGGACTGTTGGTAGCGGAAAGCCTCAAGTCCATTCCATACACCAAAAACAACTGTAGCAATCCAACTACGATGAAATACTACAGCATTTGCACCAATTTCTAGTTGACATAATTTGGTCAGAGATGGTGCTAAAGATATGGGAATTAGAGCAAAAAATAATGACAAAATTCCTACTAAAGCTGGTGTTGAASAGAACTTTTGCTGTAGAAATCCCTGTTTTGTCGTCATATTTTTTGCAAATTTAAATTCAATTKATGACAAATTTTTCTGCTGTACCCAATCTCTAATACCTTTAACATCGATTAACCAACCCAATGCTCTTGGGCAAATCCTACAGCTATTTTGGCCAATAACGTTGCAAACAAGCCGAGTATAAAATATCCTTGGCGAGGATGGCGAGATAGTAGCACACCAATAGCTATATTTAAAGGTACAATTCCATAAGCCAAACGGCTCAAGGAAATTGTGCCTCCAGAGGCTAACAGCAAACCAATACCACAAAAGCCATAGATAACTGTAACTGCGGTGAGCTGCTTTTGTTCGCGCCACAACACAAAGCCACCACCTAACACCATAGCCACGTTCAGCAAGTTATTCATCCACTGGTCACTTGCCAGGAGCGATAAAAATACAACTAAAGCATAAAAGCCATAAGCTAATTTCCCAGAAATAGAATATTTCTGCAAGCGCCATAAAAAATAGCCACTACCAACAATTACAGCCACCAACAAAAGATACCAGGGGTCTTCAATACCGCCAGATGGGTTTTGCACCCAACCAAATTGCCAATTGTCGGTACCAACTACAATTTGCATCAGCATGTTTAACCAACCCTGCCAATCAAACCCAAAAGAAGGTCGCCATCCCCGTTGTGCTTGGATAAAAGCTAAAGGATTACCAAAATAAATCGCACAATATAAACTGAATAGAAGTATGCCAATAGCGGTAGCAAAGCTAGCAATATAAGCAATAAGTGGTCTGCGTTCTTTCCAAGCTGCGATCGCCAACGCTAAAATTAGTGCCATACCCGTGGGACGTGTTGCTGTCGCCATCGCACCCCAAACCGCAGTCCAGCGATATTGCTTGCGATCAAAAGCCCGCAAAGCCGCCGTACTTAAAAACAAATACAGTCCCTCTGTGTAAATCACTGCCGTGAACATAGACGATGGATAGCAACAAACCACAGCACTCACCCACTGGGCAACATTGTTGCCATAATGCTCTTTGCTCCAAAAATATACACAGTAAAGGGCTGCGAAAAATGCCAAGTTGTTTAGCAAAGTGCCCGCTAATTCAAACGGCAAACCCAGCTTCATCAAAACCCAGATACTTAAGGGAAACAGCGGAAAAAACGCTAGATTATGTTGGTTCCCGTCATCGACAAATTCATAACCAGAAGTAGCGATCGCTCGGTAATGCATACTATCCCATCCATCAAAAACCTGCCACCCAAAATGGGGCACAAATGCTTCTGCTGGTAACGGTAGCCTTGGCGCAACCAACAACATAGCTATCCAAATCAATATTCGACTAGCAAGCCATATTGCGGCTGGAAATAGGAAATCAGTTTTCCATAAAACTTTTCTGATAGCTATCTGAACTTTGACCATAGACTTGAGTATTTCAAAATACTACTTTATCCATCCTCTTATCTATGAATACATCTCAGTAGTTTATGAGTAAGATTTTGCATATTCAATCCTCCACCACATCAAGTAACAAACCGAACAAATCGCCAATTACTAGAGAATATTTTCTCTTTTGCTTCTTTTTGGCAATTTCTCAGCATTCATATTTAAACATATCGTATTTATCAATACAAATTTTGTCATTAAACATTAGTTATTTTCCTTATCTCCCCATCTCCCCACCACCCCACCTTCATCATCTTCCGCTTGGTCAGCATACCCCTCCTGCTCTTAAGCAAGGCTGGGTGTAGCGTCTGGTAGAGAAGTCGAACCACCCACTCCCCGTCAGTGTATCGATTATGGCGATCGCTATTACCAAAGAGTCCTCAGCAATTTATATTGAGAGTTATCTGTAAATCCTTAAATAATAATTGTGAAAGCGATTACTCTTGTTGGTTCTACTGGTTCTATTGGAACTCAGACTTTAGATATTGTTAGTCAGTACCCAGATCAATTTCGGATTGTGGGATTGGCAGCTGGGCGTAATGTGGAAATGTTCGCTGCTCAAATTCGGCAATTTCGACCGAAAATAGCAGCAATTTGCTTAGAAGATAAATTACCAGCACTTAAAGAAGCCATTAAAGACCTCGATCCCCAACCGATTCTACTGGCTGGTGAGGCTGGAGTCATAGAAGTCGCCCGCTATGGCGAAGCCGAAACGGTAGTTACCGGAATCGTGGGTTGTGCTGGTTTGTTACCAACGATCGCAGCTATTGAAGCTGGTAAAGATATTGCCTTAGCAAACAAGGAAACCCTAATTGCTGGTGCCCCAGTGGTTCTACCACTAGTGCAAAAGCATGGTGTAAAATTATTACCTGCTGATTCCGAACATTCAGCGATATTTCAGTGCCTACAAGGTGTGCCAAAAAAAGGTTTGCGGCGGATTTTACTGACTGCATCTGGTGGGGCTTTTCGCGATTGGGATGTAGAAAAGTTAGCAGAAGTGACTGTTGCTGATGCTTTGAAACATCCCAATTGGTCGATGGGGCGGAAAATCACAGTAGACTCTGCTACTTTGATGAATAAAGGGCTGGAAGTAATTGAGGCTCACTTCCTGTTTGGCTTGGATTATGACGATATCGAAATTGTCATCCATCCCCAAAGCATTATTCACTCGCTGATTGAACTCCAAGATACGTCAGTTTTAGCCCAACTCGGTTGGCCGGATATGCGTTTACCTCTACTGTATGCCTTATCTTGGCCCGATCGCATTTACACCGACTGGGAACGCTTAGATTTGGTGAAAGCTGGAAACTTAACCTTCCGCGAACCAGATCACCAGAAGTATCCTTGTATGAAATTGGCTTATGCTGTGGGTAAAGCTGGCGGTTCTATGCCAGCTGTATTGAATGCCGCAAATGAACAAGCTGTGGCTTTATTTTTATCAGAAAAAATTCGCTTTTTAGATATTCCTCGGTGTATCGAATGGGTGTGCGATCGCCATCAAAATAATAACCGTGCAAATCCATCTTTAGATGACATTTTGGCAGCAGATCAATGGGCAAGACAAGAAGTTTTAAATGCAACTGAAAAGTTAGAAACTGACTCGCGGATAATTTCCCTGCGATAAAAACCTTTACTCAAATACCCGAAAGGCACATTTTCTAGCTCTTGACTAATTCTGGTTTAGCCTTCAATCTAATGCTGAGGGATTTCTAAATAAAAAACATTCAACTTTCCTTGTGGAGTGGGTGTCTCACCCGCCGTATAAGCAAGAGCGGACAAGATGTCCACCCCACAAGTAGTAACTTATTTCTTGGTGATCTCTGAAGGCTAACAGCTATCAGCTCTGAAGTTCTCACTGATGATTAATAATTATTTCTAGCATTAACACCCACTTAACTTCTGCAACTTGCAACGGTTTTGTAGAAAGCTTTCTCGGTTCTGGTAATGGTTTATTTTCTATAGTTGAAGGATATAGCCGACTTTTGATACCATCGCTTTCGACTCTCTTACTTTTTCGGTATTACCCCTTACAGCCATTCCAAAAATATCACTCTTGTATCTTGTAATTATTAATACATAAATTTAAATAAAAAACCTTTTCAGGAATTCTGCCAAATTGCCAAATAAGTTCCCTCTTACCTGAATTGTTGTCTCGTTTTCAGGTAAGATAGCATTGGCACAGTTACACCAAAAATCTCAGCTTTAGTATCTACTCGCAATTACTTTAACAGCTTTAGCACCAATAATTGTTACTCAGATAAAAGTTTACTTTTTTGAATAAAACCTTTTCAAATAACGGCTATTGTTAAGGAATTTATATATTATGATTGCTACGTTAATTGTAGCTTGGATTGTCTTCATAATATTATGGAAGTTGCTGAAAGCAACCGTGAGTACTGCATTGACTCTCGCAGCAATCCTTATTTTATTAAATATCAGTTTTGGTATTACTCCGCAAGATATTTGGCATCACATAAGCCAGTTTGCTCAAACTATTTCGCAAATCAAAAGTGGCAAGTAAAAATTAAAAATTAACTTTTGCTAATCAACGTAAATTACAAACATATATAGACAAAATTTTCATCTACAATCTTTGTCTATCAACTATTTAACGCTGAAATTTTAGCCAATGCATCCTTAACACTTGGTGGTAATTGACGCATAATCTTGCCTCTTTCGCGATCTAAAGCTACTAAGGTGACCTTAGCTGTGACGTATAATTGTTGTCCATCAGTTGACACAATGGCATAATCCCAATCGATCCGGACACCAGTGACCTCAGCCATACGGGTTTTAACTACCGCTGCCATACCTAATAGAATTGAACGATGATAGCGTACTGACAATTCTACAACTGGTAAATCGCAACCTAAAGCTACTAAATCAGCAAATTCAATACCGATAGACCGTAAGCATTCAACTCGTGCTTCTTCCATCCAAGCTAAATAGGAACCATGCCACACATTACCCGCATAGTCAGTGTGGTGGGGTTGCACTCTTACAGGATATCCAAACCAGTTCTCAAATGCATGACTTGATGGTTTGTCAAGGGCACTGGTTGGTTGTAGTTTCGGTTGGTTGGGTTTTTCTTCTGACATTTTCAAGTTTGTGGACACTTATTTTCACAACTCATAAATTATCCAAATATCGAATAGTATAAAAATTAATTGCGTTCTAGGACTTCTTGATTTAAAACTTACACTTTTGAGTACAGTGAGTGTTTTGTTATGCGGCCTAATCTCCGGTATGTTAGTGTTGTGACTTTAACTCTACTTAGTGTAGTAGGTTTTGGGATGGCTTACGCAGAAAATAACCAAGTAGGTACAAATACAAAGTTGCGATGTCTGACGACAAGCCGCTGTGCGTCTACAGATTTTGGAGAAAAGGCTCAAGCTTTACCCCAGAATAATCAACTCTCAGAAATTGAAAGGCTCAACCAAGAAGCTATCAAACAATCTCAGCAAGGTCAATCACAACAAGCATTGCAAAGATTAGAAAAAGCTTTAGCCATCAGTAGAGAGTACGGTGAGCGTTCTTGGGAAGCTATAACATTCAATAATATCGGTAGAGTATATCAAACTCAAAGAAAGTATTCTGAAGCACTCCAATCTTATCAGCAAGCCGTATTTATTAATAAAGAACTTGGGGATCTCGTTCGACTTGGCAAAACATACAGTAACATGGGTTACTTATTCGATATTCAAAACCAACCAGAGTTAGCAATTCTTTTCTACAAGCGCTGTGTAATTAATCGTGAGAAAGCTCGCTTGAATCCATCAGCCCTAACTGCACGACAACCAGATGCATATAGCATAACTGTTAACCAGACATATCGCTTTTTGAGTGAACGATTACTCAAACAAGAACGTATTCCGGAAGCGCAACGGACAATGGATTTACTCAAAGTTGAAGAATTAGAGGAGTATCTCCAAAATGTGCCAGGAAATCAACGTACTATTAAAGGCATTGATATAGTGGCACAAGAAAAACCAATTACCCAAAAGTTGGATCAAACTCTAGATAATGCTGTTGTACTCGGTAAAGAACTCACAAAACTCCGAAAAATTTCTCCCGAAGAGCGATCACCACAACAAAAACAACGCATCGAACAGTTAGTATTAAATCAACAGCAACTCTTGGATGAATTTAATAAATTTCTTGATAGTCCTCCTGTGAGAGCGCAGATAGAACAAATTAGCCGTACCGCTAGGCAGCAAAACTTGGATTTAGAAAGTCTAAATCAAGTTCGGAATAATTTGGCGCGATTACCCCAAAAATCCGCACTACTCTATCCATTAATTTTAAAAGATAGCTTGGAATTGGTATTAGTAACTCCCGAATCTCCACCAATTCATCGCACTGTTGCTGTAACAAGCGAAAATCTCTATCAAACAATAGAAGATTTCCGCCAAGCTTTAATTAATCCCAGTCAAAATATCAAACCACCTGCACACCAATTATATAACTGGCTGATTCAACCAATAGAAAAAGACCTGAAATTTTCAGGTACACAAACTCTGATTTATGCTCCAGATGACCAATTACGTTACATTCCTCTAAGCGCTTTATATGATGGCAAAAATTGGTTAGTGGAGCGGTTTAGTGTAAATCACATTACATCTGCTAGCTTGACTAACTTAAATAGTCCAAAACAATCGGCTTTGCGGGTTTTAGCAGGTGCTTTTACTAAAGGTAATTATCGAATCCAAGTTGGTAATCGCCAAGTTGCTTTTGCTGGTTTGCCATTTGCAACGCAGGAAGTAGACAGCTTAGCTGCGGCGATTCCTGAAACTAAGAAGCTTTTAAACGATGCCTTTAGTCCTAGAGTTGCGGTACCCCAAATGGATGATTATACAATTGTCCATTTAGCAACTCATGCAGCCTTTGTGGTGGGTAAACCAGAAGACTCATTTATTTTATTCGGGAATGGCGATCGCGTTAACTTTAGAAATGTCTCTACTTGGTCACTCCCGAATGTGGATTTAGTAGTACTGAGCGCCTGTGAAACCGGCTTGGGAGGCAAATTGGGTAACGGTGAGGAAATTTTGGGCTTTGGCTATCAGATGCAACAAACCGGTGCTAAAGCCGCCATCGCCTCGTTATGGTCTGTAGATGACGGTGGTACACAAGCACTGATGAGCGCTTTTTATAATATTCTCTCTTCTGAGAAGTTAACTAAAACTCAAGCCCTACGACAAGCTCAAATCTCATTAATTACCGGATCGCAGGCCAAAAATAACAATGCACCTGCAACGCCAGTTAATAACTTTAGTCATCCGTACTACTGGGCACCTTTTATTTTGATTGGCAACGGACTTTAAAGAAATATAAGAAATAAATTATCCCGTTTGAAGTTGTTGACTGTTGATATTATGATCGCGCTTTGATGAAATTTGACCACAATAGGAGCGATCGCTTTTTAATTCAGCACGACACGCCCATGCTGCTAGAGCGAACATGTAGCAATCAGCAGCCATATCCGCTACCTGTGAGTGTGGTGCATCTTAACACTTAAATAGCTCAAGGCTGAAAATTTTGCTAGTGAAGTTTTGGCACATACAAAAAATACGCGACGGACTAACCACTAGCCGCTCGCTTAATGCTAACTGAGAATGAGTAATCAGCGATCGCTAACCAACGTGCTATTACCAATTACCAGTTAGCGAAAATCAATTTGTAATTTGCTATCTTGCTTTAGAACCTTAACAGTTCTTAGCCAGAGTTTTGGAGTCTGTATCAGTTTGCATAGATTGCTTGACAAGATTAGCCAACTCTTGTAACTGATTAATTGCTTCCGCACCTTCTAACTTCATTAATTCGCGGTCATCCCGCATTTCTGTCCAAGTAATCCCATAATCGGACACTAAAAACCGAATCAAGTGGTTATCACCCAAGCTAACCATAAACGATGCGCTATTCATTTGGTCGCCACAGGTGTAACATGACGCAGGATACCCACGCCGCTCTAATACAATCGCCAAGGCTTGCAGGTTCATTACCAAGTCTTGGACAAATTGTCGATGTTGATGTGCTAGTCTCAGAAACACTTTAGTCCTCCAGACACCACAGTCATTTGAGTTACTTTTATATTTTCTTTAGATTTTCCCATCCACTGGTATTGTAAACTATTCATTACAATTACTAGACAGATGATATTGAGTCGTTAGTTAACTACCTTGTTTAGGGTAGAGCATCAGAGTTTTGAGCGTCGTATCAAACTATTCAGTTTGGAAGTTCAAAATCTGGGAGAGAATTGTTAAATTTAACTTATGATTTTGCACAGTTGCGTGAAGGTAAATTCCTACACTACGCGATCGCTTTAAGAGTAACTCAAATCTACAACTAGTCAACTACGGAAAAGCTACATATTACGTTGTTTTTAACTATGTGCAGATAGAATTCACTGCCAATACACAGCCTAACGTAGTTTTGCGCGATTTTAGTGACTCTTGCTTGCATATTTAATCTGTTCTATTTCTAACGTAGATTTTGGTATGCACAGACTATTAGGTATACCAAATTTGTTCCTCCTAGCTATATATATTTGAGTAGATGAAGTGCAATTGCTAAATTAAGTATTAAATTCCCGAATTAATATAAATTTAGATACTAAATCTACGTAAGTAAGAGATTGGACTGAGTGTGGAATTCAGAATAGATAAACTCAACACTGACAATACCTAAACTCAGGAAAGCAATGTTGCCATTTAGGCAACATTTTTAGCCATATTAATCTGCTTTTATTTTTGAACTCTTAGAGCGTGGTGTGCGAAGCGCGATAGGCAGGGAAAAGGGGATCAACCTTCGAGTTGAGGGCGAGTTTTTTCACAAGAAGTAGAGGGGCACAGGAGAAAAAAGATTTTTGGTATAAGCACCGTCGCTTGTGGGTAGTACAACTTTTACCCTCTCCTTGTGTGCCTGTTTTTGACGCAATCAAATAGGAGTTCTATATCTGTTTGTGGTTAAGCTCTATAAGGATGAAGTGACTTAAAACTAGTGCTGATAGTTGCTTTCATCAGTTTCATAAATACATTTCCTACTGTCACAGCCAAAGGATGATGCAATTCACCCATTTTTCCTGCTCGTAAGGACTGCTCGACAATTACCTTTGTGTGGGGAAACCGCTTTAAATCATACTGTTGGAAAGCTTGCGTTCTGGCTGTGCTTCAGTCGCGGTGGCGGCTGCATACCAATACATCCGCCCTTTACCCAGCAAGCAAGGCTTGTATGAGGTCGTGTTGGAGCGATCGCATTAATTTTAGCCGGTGTTAAAAACACTCAATAGTTGTTAATAAACTACTTCCCACCAACCAAAAGCCGGGCCGATAAAACGGATGGTTAGCCATGCAGCAGCCATGACACCAATACCTATCCATGCACCGCGAGTAGTCCAACTGACAAATGATTGCGCTTGAGTTTTTGTGATTGGAATCCAAGGCAAGATACGAGTTTCTTGACCGTATGCTTCTCCAAGTGAGGTTTTGCGACGCTTTGCTTCACCCATAATCAGTAATTGAAATCAACTTAGGTTCTAACTTTAATCTTGCCAGCAATTGTGGTTATAGACAATTAGGGTATGGTCAGTGTTAACTCTTGAGCAAAGCGTCTCCAGCTTGGCTCAAGCGTGAGGAGTTATTCCCAGATTTCTCACAAGAGTGTGGGGAGTGTGGGAGGTGAGGAGTAAAGGAAGCAAACAAACGATTATTCTTGCCCATCCCCTTATCTCCCTAATCCCCAATCCTCTTAAGCCGAATTTTCCTCATCTGTATTAGAAAACAGACTGGGATCTAGATAGTTAATGCGTGCTAGCGGACTTAAAGCTGCAAGAATTTGAGCGCCGTAGCTGCGGTTAACTACACGACTATCAAGTAAAGCGACAATACCTTGACTTTCTCGCACTGGAGCGATCGCTCTTTGTAATTCATTTAAGGCAGTCGGTAATAAGTATAAACGGAACCAATCTTGATGCGATCGCTTATAACGAGCAACTCTGCCAGCTACTAAGGGATTTTCTAAAGATGGTAGCGGCAAAGTCGCAATAATTAACAGCTGGGGTGCAGGCAAGACTCGGTGATGTTCCCGCCAAAATTCCCAACCACTGATTAAAATACCATTTTCATCTAAACAAGTTTTTTCTACCTGCACCCGCGATCCAAACTCTGAGGCCAAAATTGCTCCGACTTGCGACTTGAGTGGGACATCGCCCACCAAGATCAGGGTTAATCCCGGCGCTGTAGCACTCAAACAAACCAGCGTGCGGACTTTGTGAATAAATGCCGCTTGAAATTCTGGTGTATTAGGTAGGGGTAATTTATAGGGTACATACAATTGAATTGCTTCGGCTTGACTCTCCGAAGAAAATTTTAGGCAAGTTACATCCTCCAAACCGAGACGGTGACGAAAAAGGGGAGCTTCAGTTTCCGGTTCTATGGCACTGCCAATTAAAACTACTGGTTGTCGCTGCCAAATGGGGGAAAGTATTTTTTCTAATTCCATTGKGGCGTAATGTAAAGAAAATAAACCTTGGCGACGAGCAATAGTTGCCCAGAACAGGGCAGGGGATCCACTAGGAGAAAGATTTTCGTCGCGGGTTCGAAATTGTTGCCAGAAATTTTTCCAATTATCTGGGAGATTACTGAGCTCTAAAGTAGAATAAAGATGGTTTAAAAGGTCTATTTCTGTCCCAGAGATGAGATAGCACTCATAGGGATTAGCAGGATGCTGAAAAAGTTCGTGTGTCAGTTGTATCCGTACTTCGCGAATTGCCTCAGCTTGGTGTGGGCAAGCTAGCATGAGTTGATCCCAATCATGGGGTTGAATTTCTTGGGTGAGCTGATGACGCACCCAATCTTCGAGATCGTCTACTCCATCAATAATTGTAGGAATACCTTGGGGAAAGCGATCGCCATCAAACTGTCCTTTTAACCAAGCTTCTGGGGAAGTCAACAGTAGCCCTTGGAACTGGGCATCAGGCCATGCCTCACCAGTCCTAATCGATTTATTGGCTGGCAGCCATTGCTGTAGGCGAGGAATTTCCACCCGCAACAGCATTTGTTGCACAGTTTCTTGAGCAACAATAATTACAGGTCCATGCCACATCAAGGCTGATGCTACGAAACTGGTACGATATCGTCCTTGATAGCCACAAACTGCCCCTACTTGAATTAGGGCGCTACGTTCAAGGCGCAAGGCGCGTGCTACCAACCGTGCCATCGTCAAATGATGAGGCCAGGAAGGGAACCCCGCCTGCGATCGCAAAAAGTTATGTAGTGACAAATGAACTTCTGCCTCAATCACACGCTTTTAATCCCATAACAAAGTGACTTTTACGAACAAAGCCCCATTTCTATTATGTTGTCCTTTATCATTAGTCACTTGTCATTTGTCCTCAGTTACAAAGTTGAGGCAGTCCGTTGGCTCTTTTCTCTGCTTAAAGGAACTGCCGTTGAGCCAATGCTCAGACTAGGTGGCAACTCTTTTAGTGGCATCTGATGCCTTAGCCAAGCCGCTCACCAAGTGTCTGTGCAGGCAACCTCTCTACAGACGCTTTGCCTAGCTTGCTTATTTGTTCGCATAGCCTCTCATAGACAAGGAGTAAGCAATCTTATTTTGCGCTTTGTCATTTGTTTTATAGCCAAAACTGATGACCAATGACCAATAACCAATCACTAATTACCTAAATTATTATGCCAACCTACACAGGAATTTCCAGCGAAGCTTTTAGGCATCCACTGGATAGCCAAGCTGAGCAAGCTTTACGTAATTTACCAGGATTTGATTTTTTGGCCCGTAAATTTGTAGAATTTTTCGCTGAACGCCCTCAGTTAATTTATTTAATGGGCAACACCATCCAAGTCGGGCCGCGCCAATATTCCACTATTTACCAGATTTTTCGGGAATGCGTGCGAGATTTGGACATTTATCCAGAACCTGCACTGTTTGTTGAGCAAAATTCCCAAGCTAATAGTTACGCACTCGGACAAGAGCATCCTTACATAGTCATAAATACAGGGGTATTAGACTTACTAAACGAAGCCGAAATTAGGGCGGTGCTAGCCCATGAGCTGGGGCACATTAAATGTGGTCATACTATTTTAATTCAAATGGCGATATGGGTGAGGAATGTCGCTTCTAGAGTTGGCGAATTAACCTTTGGTATTGGTGATTTCGTTAGCCAAGGGTTGTTGCTTGCCTTTTATGAATGGCGACGTAAAGCCGAGTTATCCTCAGACCGCGCCGCTTTATTAGTAATGGATGACTTAAATCCTGTGATGACTTCGATGATGAAAGTCACGGGCGGTAGTATCAAATATGCCAATGAATGCAGTTTACAAGAATTTATTAAGCAGTCTGAAAATTATCAAGCACTCGATGAAGATGGACTCAATCAAGTGTATAAACTCTTAATATATACTGGGTTTCAAGGTGAAATCCCAACTCATCCTTTTGCTGTGGAACGCTTGCATTACTTACGTGAATGGGCAGTATCAGAAGAATATCAGCAAATTCGCCGAGGAAACTACATGCGATCGCCTGCTTCTGGATCTGTAAATGTTTCTGCAGAAGCTTCCGAAAATGAAAAAGAAGCTTTGCGCCGTCAAATTGAAGAATTACAACGCGAAATTAACAGAATGAAAAGGGAGTAACGAGATAGGGAGATGGGGCAATGGAAAGATAAGGAAAAAATACTAATGGCCAATACTCCATGCTCCAGTCCATATCTAAGTATTAAATAATGTGTAGGCATTTTTCAATATGGCAATTCACTTTACAAAACGGCTTTTTGTGTTGACTAATATTCTTGCCTTGATTTTTTTCATGCCGGGAATTGCCTTAGCTGTACCTATTAAAATCAATACTTATACCGATATTATTGTCGCCCAAACTACTAAAACAGCTAGCGATTCGACTTCATTTTCAGATATTAACTTAACTCCCCAACAAAGCCAACAACTCCAGGCTGTGCGTCATAGAAGAAATAAGGAAATTCAGGCAGTGTTAAATTCATCTCAGCGTGTGCAACTCGCTCACAACCTCCATGCTGGGAACAATATCAATCAAGCCCTCAAAACACTAAATTTACAACCAGAACAGCAAGAATTAGTAGAGGCGATACTGAAATTTACTAATTTGAAAATGAAGGCTATTTTATCTCGGTATTCGCTACAAGTAGGTGAGAAATAAAGGTTTGATTTGCAAAGTAAAATGTTTGCGATCGCCACATTTATAGAAATATTTGATTAATCTGAACTTCAATTTCAGGTTTCCTTTCCCTAATTCTAAAGCTGATGACTGAAGCACCTTCAGCTGCCTTACTGTAATTTTTTAACCATGCCCAAACGGTTAGCCAGTCATCATCATATTCATTAAGTGATTAGTTATGCGTTTGCTTACCAACATGCAACGAGTTGTTGTGACTCGTTTCCGAAACTAATCTGATACTGATGGTTATTTGCAGGTTATAAAACGCTTAATACCAGATGTAAAATTTTTGGTAATGTTTAATGGCGACACCAAATTTGAAGATGATTGTAGAGACGCCGATTTATCGCGTCTGATGCCTTAAGCGAACGTATTGATAATCATCCCACTTGATTGCAGCATCTATAATTAATCTTGCCCCCTGAAAGTTCGTTACCATGTCGGAAGAAGATCTCCGTGCCGCGAGGCTGGAAAAAGTAGACCAGCTAAAACAGTTAGGCACTAATCCCTACGCCTATCGTTGGGAATCCACCCATCATGCAGCGCAGTTGCAAGAACAATTTGCCGATTTAGCCACCGGCCAAGAAGTCGATTTAGAAGTTGCCATAGCCGGACGGATTATGGCGCGTCGCGTTTTCGGTAAATTGGCTTTCTTCACCTTACAAGATGAAACCGGCACAATTCAGCTTTATTTAGAGAAAAATCGCATCCAAGAAGGCATGGCAGATATTGATGCCGATGCGTTCAATCACTTGAAACAACTCACAGATGCAGGCGACATCGTGGGAGTCAAAGGAACTATAAAACGGACTGAAAAGGGCGAGTTATCTGTCTACGTCAAACAATACACCATCCTGACTAAATCTCTGTTGCCCCTACCCGACAAGTGGCATGGATTAACTGATGTTGCTAAGCGTTACCGTCAGCGCTACGTTGACTTGATTGTAAACCCGGAAGTGCGGCAAACTTTTCGCCGTCGTGCCCAAATCACTGCCGGGATTCGTCGTTATTTAGAAGAACGGGATTTTCTAGAAATTGAAACGCCAGTTCTGCAAAGTGAAGCTGGCGGTGCAGATGCACGTCCGTTTATCACCTACCACAACACTTTAGAAATGGAGTTATATCTGCGAATTGCTACAGAACTCCACTTGAAGAGGTTAATTGTAGGTGGGTTTGAAAAAGTGTTCGAGTTAGGACGAATTTTCCGTAATGAGGGAATTTCGACTCGACACAATCCCGAATTTACTACAATTGAAGTTTACCAAGCCTACGCTGACTACAACGATATGATGGCGCTAACAGAAGGGATTATTACCACTGTTGCCCAAGAGGTACTCGGCACGCTACAAATTACCTACCAAGGCGAATCTATAGATTTAACACCACCTTGGCGGCAGGTGACAATGCACAATTTAGTTAAAGAGGTTACGGGGTTAGATTTCAATGCTTTCAAAACTTTAGAAGAAGCAAAAACAGCAAGTAAAAATGCTGGCATTCCTGATGTAGATGAAGCCCAATCAATTGGTAAGTTACTAAACTTGGCTTTTGAAGAGAAGGTAGAAGCCAATTTAATTCAGCCTACCTTTGTAGTTGATTATCCAGTAGAAATTTCGCCCTTAGCAAAACCCCATCGTTCTCAACCTGGTTTGGTAGAACGATTTGAGTTATTTATAGTAGGACGAGAAACCGGCAATAGCTTCTCAGAACTTACTGACCCCATCGACCAAAGAGAACGTTTAGAAGCCCAAGCTACCAGAAAAGCTGCTGGTGACTTAGAAGCACAAGGCGTAGACGAAGACTTTTTAACAGCTTTGGAATATGGGATGCCACCTACTGGTGGTTTAGGAATTGGAATTGATCGCTTAGTAATGTTACTAACTGATTGTGCCAGTATTCGGGATGTAATTGCCTTCCCCTTACTCAAGCCTGAAGGCAACGTTATTAAGCAGTTTAGCCACGATGTCAAAACTCAAACACTGACTATTGAATTTGATAGTGGAAGTGTTTACGAGTATTTCAAAGTACCTGTTAGTGTCAAAGACGACTTAGACAATACACCGTCTAAAGGTCAATATTTTAACAAGTTTATTAAAGGGAAATTTAAGTATGAACAACTGAGTTGAGACAGTAAGTACCATTCAACAGTAGTAAAGTGTCAAGGCTAAAATAGTGCATTAGCTTGACTTTTATGGGATGGGCGTCTCGCCCGTCCGAGGTGGGCAGGATGCCCACCCCACAAGAAATTTTAAAGAACATGAGTTAGAGTCAAAATGCTTTACAAATTTATACTTCCGAAGTATCTTGTGAGCTTTGGGCTACCATACAAAATTCTTTAACAAATGTTTACTGTAAAGTCCAAAGATTATTACAGCGGTAAATTGAGCAAGAACGCCAACGCCGTAAACCTGAAAATAATCCCAATGAAACACGCGCTGCTTGGGAAGCTTATAATAAAGCGATCGCCATTTTAGTAAGTGTCCTAGTAATACTCCTAGCCAATTTCTCAATTCTCTTTTAAGAACTAGTTCGCTACTTCAGCTAGTTCAATAACGCGTCCTTCATAGTCCTTAACTAAAAAATTCAGGGGCTTGTTGTTACGAATCTTCAATTTCAAACCACGCGTTTCGACTCGCATTAAAATCATTTCCAGACATTCGTGGTCAAAGCAGACGTGACGTTGTTGATTTTTGCTACCTAAACTTGCGCCAGTAATTACGTGTAACTGGGTATTTTTCTTCAATTGATACCACAGTCCTTCGCTAGCATTATTCATCGTTTTGCTAGACAAACTTGGGCCCGTAGACATATAAAGCGGATCTATCCCAGTTGCGCCTATAGTTTGTTCGTAGTTGTAGTAGTAGTGCAAAGGCACTTCTGCTGCTGGCAAATCTAACAGCCCTTCATACAACTGTCGGGCAATTTCCAAATCTGACACCATCACAGTGTGTACTTTTGGGGCACTGGTGAGGAACATCCACATGGCACCAGCGTAAGCCGCTAACAGCATCACCATAATGCCTTGGGTGGAGAAGATACTATCTAAAGGCAGGGAGGGCAAAAAGGACCCTAAAGTAAGGGGACTCAAGAGGAACGATATCACGCTAACTGCTATAACCATGAACAAATAAGGATTTTATCAGGAGAGGCTTTTATGATTGTCTATCGAGACTAAAATTAAGTGCTTGTTTTTAGTTTATCAATATTTAACTAGTCTGAGTCTGAGGCTCAAATTGAGCAACACCAAGATATTATGCGATTAACTACAAGAGTGCAATTCCCAAAATTATTTTAACAACTATCAATCCCAAGGCTGATGCAAATTCCTTCTTTTCCTGAAGCTAATCACTACCTAGTGAAGTCGCTGTTTCATCATAGTGACGATGAATTATTGACTCTGTTTCAACAGTATCCCGATGCTGGGAAATATTTTACAGTAATTTTTTGCCGCTATAACCCCATAGTCTATACCTTAATTCGGCATTCGGCGCGATCGCCCGTGCAAGCAGATTATTTGTTTGCCCTCACCTGGCGACATATCTACTACGAACTCGGTGGACTCAATTTAAATCATCCGGAATCAACCGAAGAAAGATTAACCATGCAAAATTGGTTAATTAACATGACAGCTTTCTGTATTAACGAGATTAAACTACCACCCACAGAAGCAATTCATTATTCTCTGGAGGCAACTTCACCGCCGCTATGGTGCTATGTAGAACAAGCATTAGACCAATTACCTCCGATTCTGCGCTTAATTGTATTAATGTCTCAAACTTTCCATTGGAGTGAGACTAGAATCGCTGCTTATTTGCAAGCTGAAGGAGAAGCGATCGCCCCCAACGAAGTAGCCAATTTTCTCCAGGAAGGCTATCGTATGCTAGAGGACAAATTACCTACAGATATTCGTGCTATTTACCTTGGTGAAGGTTTTGCTCAAGTTTGATTTACGTATAAATGCGAGTAATTGTTGTCTTCAATTTTAAAATTAAAACTTTTCTTTAAACCTTCGACTTAAACCCGCAAGATGGGTAAGTTTTATGAGACAACAACTTGTATTTCCAAGGCACAAGGTAGATAGAATTTATCTAACTGCGATTTTTCATCGCCAATTACTTTTGCACGCTTTTTTACTATTTACTTTTCTGCTGACTCCGATAGCGGCGGGTGCGGTTGATATTACCGAACAACTCCATCGTCCTTTAAATAATTCCGTTGGGCGACAATCAAGAGATGAAGCAGACAGTTTACTACGTATCGGTGAACAACAGTATGCTTCAGGATACGCCAACAAAACAATTGCCTCTTGCTTGCAGGCACTAGAACTATATCACTCAATTGGCGACCTCAAAGCCCAAGGTTTGACTTATAATTTGCTTGCTAAGGCTTATGTCGAGCTAGGTAGTCTAAAAGAAGCGGAAGATGCTTTACGGCGAGGATTAGCGATCGCTCGTGATACTAAAGATTTCCAATCGCAGATTTTTTTCTTGAATAATATTGCTACATTCCTGCTGCAACAAGGAGAATTTACTGCTGCTGGTGAAACTGTTGAAGATGCATTAGCAATTGCTCACGATGTCAAAAATATTGAAGGTGAAGGATTATCTTTGAGTAATTTAGGATTAGTAGCAGCCAGATTGGGAAATTACAATCGGGCAATTAAGTTATATGAAAATGCTTTAATTTTTCGGCGTCAAACTGGTGATGCTATTGGGGAGGCAAATACCTTAAATAATTTAGGTGATGCCTATCTAGCATCGAGAAATTATCAAGATACTATTGGCACTTATGGTGCAGCAATGCAGATAGCCAAAATTAAGGGCGATCGCACTAACCAATTACGGGCAATTGATGGTCTAGTTACTGCTCACAGCGCTGTAGGACGCCATGAACGTGCCTTTGACTTATTAGAGGAGCGTTTAATAATTGCCAAAGAATTACAAAATGTGCAAGAAGAATTAAAATCTTTTGAATCTTACGGCGAATTATACGAGCAGTTAGGTAATTATTTAACTGCCCGTAATTTTTACGAAAGAGCAATAATACTGGCGCGAAGATTGGAAGATAGAAAACAAGAAGTAATACTGCTGGATAAGCTGACTAAAATGCTTAAGAGGTGATGTCAGCAATGAGGAGTCAAAAGAAAATATTAAGTAGGCTGCATTAGCTATTAACGTACTGAATATATAACTAATTTTTAACTCCTCGGTTTAAACTCCTAACTAATTCCCAACTTCTAAGCTTTTTTAATTCAAGTATACAGAACCACTCCGTTCAACTCTCATGGCACTTCTGCCTTGAACCGCATTAGTGGCTTCGTTAAATGTAACTTCTAAATTTCCTGGCTCTGATGAGGCTTGGGGAGTGACTATTAATTGTCCCCCATCTTGTCGTTCAAATGTTACCGTTATTGGTGCGCTTAGATTTTGGAGTGTGATATCGGATTTTCCTTCGAGCGATCGCGGTGCCGTATCACCAATAACTTGGTAAGTTATATTTGCCGCAGTCTGATTCACTAATCTAATATTAAGTTTGCCATTTGCCAATGCAATCGTAGCGCTGGGGGTTTGTCGTGGTTCTACTGGTACCGTAGCACCTGGTTCTGGTGGCACGGGAGATGCTTGCCCCTGAACTTGAGGAATCGAAGATGGTACATCTCCTGCTTTTGGAGGTACTGGAGATGCCTCACCGCCGACACCTAATTGTGCTTGTTCTGGTGATGGAGTCGCAGGGACAGGAAGAAGCCCTTGAGCTGCTAATCTTTGGGTTAGCGCATTAGGAGGACAGCCTTGTGGAACCACAACGCGAGAGTTATGTGGTTCTTCGTAGAAAATACGAGGACAAGGGTTAACCTGGCCAGTAGGTTGTTGTTGGCTAGTAGATTGCTGTGCTAGTGCTTGAGGAATTACTGGCAGGCTAAGCAGTAGTCCTCCGCAAATAGTACCAAATAACTCAGCAGATTTACGAAAATTATGATATTTTTCAACCATTGTTAACTCCTCGAAAATTTACGTTTTCTTATTTTTAAAAATTTTCAAACATCAATATTTATGAATGAGTTCTAAATTCTGAATTACATTTTCAAACTAGCAATTTTTTTTAGAGTTCACATCTCACTAGAGACTCGAAAAACATATATATTTAGACATAATAATTAATCCAGAAGATGGAAATTATATATTTAAATAACTAAATAAGTATATAGATTTTGATTATTTTGATTTTTGACATTTTTATAATAGTCAATTTGTCTTGTTTGGCAATTTCCTACTAGTGAAAAAGTTAAACATCTACATCTATCACAGGAAACAATATTTGAATTGAGAATTTAAAACTCAAGAGTTATCGGTAAAATTACGGCAAAGGTTGTGCCAACGCCTTGGGTACTTTCAACTTGAATATAACCTTGGTGATATTCAACAATAGCAGCAGCGATCGCTAATCCCAATCCCGAACCAGTAGCGCTGGCTTTGGCTGTACTCCCAGTTTGATGAGTACGTGCCGGATCTACCCGATAAAAGCGGTCAAATAAGTGCGGTAGTGCCTCTGCTGGAATTCCAACTCCAGTGTCACTGACTTTAACTTGCAATTGGGCACTACTGTAACGTCGTCCAGAAACACGATTTATTCCTTCTATCCGCGCCAATTCTACTTTCACTCGTCCACCTGCTGGTGTGTAATGCAAAGCATTCGCAATCAAATTTGTGAATAATCGCACCAACTGATCCCAATTGCCCACAAGTGTAAACCAATTTTCTAGTAATTCGGGACTAGTTTCCGAAGCGGGAGGATCGATTAAGTCTAAAGTCAAGGCAATTTGTTTCTCAGGAATTAACAATTGTTGTTCTTCAACCACTTCCATCAGCAAGGCGTCCAAGGGACAAGGTGCAAAGGTATCTTTGCTGATACCACTATCCTGCCTTGCAAGGAAGAGTAAATCATTGACTAACTTACCTAAACGCTGTGTTAATCGTTCTACTATTTTTAACTGTTGGCGATATTGTACAGAAGTAGTAGTTTCTGCGTCTGCTAACTCCAAGTCAGCAAGCGCAACTTGCACATTGGTTTGAATCAAAGTAATAGGACTTCTCAATTCATGAGAAGCATCGGCAGTAAATTGTTTCAGGCGTTGGTAGGACTCGCCTACTGGTTCCATAGCTTTACCTGAAAGAAACCAGCCACTTGCTGCTACAGAAACCAGCATCAACCCAATACCTAGCGCCAAATCAAAAATTAATTGGCGACTTGGTTTTGCAACTTCAAACCAAGGATGGCTAACACGCAGATATCCTAATACCTGTCGTCCCACCTCCACCCGTTGTGTAACTTGTCGCAATAGAAGTGGCGAGTGGGGAATGGTGAATTTATCATCTCGGTCTTTTTTTGCCTTGATTACGCGGACGGTTTCACCAGTGCGGTTGGCATAAATGGGAATATTTAGGGGTTCAGATAACGTTGACCAAATTAACTCACCAGTGGGACTAAACCATTCTAGGTCGATGTGGTCATCTTCTGTGCTGTCAGCATTGTCAGGAAAACTCGCCTCTACATTAATGCGAAATTTATCAGCATCGGATTTGAMTGGCTCAATTATGAGTCTAGACGCACAGGGACTTGTTGTTAAGCATCGCTCTACTACTTCCACTACATGGTTAAGAGTATCGTCAATCCGTTCAATAAGTGTACTGCGGACGTATAAATAAACGCCACTAGCAAACAGTAGTAGTAATACGGCAGTCACAGCAGTGTACCAAATTGCCAGACGGCGACGAGTAGCCTGAAACATATTTTTTACTCAATTTTTTTACTAAATATCTTCAAATTACGTATTTATACGGCTGAAGAATAGCTCAATTTTGTAGTTTTGGTGATTTTGCTGAGGTTGAATTGTTGCTCAAGAATTACACTCTTGTTGCAGTAAATCTGCTTAATCATATTTTATTCTTTACAACCAGGATAAAAAATTGATTTTCTTTAGCTATTTATAACGAGATTTACTGAAACTACTGTTAAAAGCATCTATATAAACCAAGAAAAAATCTAATTTTGAATATTAAAAATGATGAATTTTCAGCATTAATCCAATTTAAATAGCTTGAATTTACTACATTTGTTATTGTGAAAATCTTGAAAGTTTCTATTTCGATTCAAATAATTATTAATATCTCCCTATTGAGATTTAGAAAAAATGCAAAAATTATTGGAATGTGTTTGTTGTTTTCCATAATTTTATGCAAAATTTTATTCAAAGAAGCATGTGCGATCGCCTTAGACATAACCACTCAAAATCATATTTATTTAATTACTGATAATCCCGGTAACAAAATAGACAAATCTCGAACCCAAGCACTGTTAATACACAGTTTAAAAAATCTTAAAAGTAACTTTCAAAAACCAAAGCAATTACGTCAATTCACTATAGCTGACGTTATCCCAATTGAAGAATATAAAGTACAACCTCCCAAGCCAGATGATCAAGATCAACCAGAACCTCAACTAGATAGAACTCAACAATATACACCAACACAACAAATACTTATAGAAAAACTACGTCAAACGAAAAAACAACAACAAGCAAAACAAAAACAAATAATTCTTGATGCTCTGACATTTAGTGCTAATAAATACCCTTGGATTGTTAACCCTACAGATAATCTCACTTTTCAAGCTCAATTATTTAAACCGAATCACGAAGAAAATTATACAGATACAGATATCAGAGTAAAATTTTCTGATGACAATCAGATTATTAATAAATTTACTTATGCTAAATTCCCTAAACACGATCAGTTTTACTGGGTTCTTGACAACAATAGAGTAGTAGTTGAAACCAAAGGCTCTCAAGTAGGTATCCTTTCTCAAGGAAGAGAAACTAATACTTATATCACCCAAAATGTTACCTCACAGCAAGCATTTTGGGGATTGCAATCTCTATTTGCCATACCTACAGATTTTCAGAATTTAGATGGAGAAGTTGCTACCAATAATTTTTCTATAACCACAATAGCAGGACAATTAATAAATCCAGAAGGTGTACCTGCTGGCAGAGTTATTATTAATAGTGGCGTTGACGTAAACAACCCTAATGTCACAGTTCTCAAAAATCCTATACCAGTTATTGGTAGTGGCTCAACTTTGAGTGTTGATGGTGGACAAGCTTTATTTCAAGCTTTAGATGCTACCAATGCTCCTAAGATTCTGCAAGGTTTTCCCACTACAAATCTACAACCTTTGTTAGATGATGGAAACGTCAGACTCCAAATAGGCGAAATTATTCCGAAAAATACCCTGGAAGCTGCTGGAATTTTTTGGGGAGATATATTAACCGGAAAAGGTTTCGGTTTTACTGCTCCTGTCTCTTCCTTTCCAGGCATTAAGGTTGCTCAACTTGGAAAATTTGATAACTTTGATTTATTAAATGTAGCAGTCAATCCTTTTCTTTCTCAACCTGAGAAAGACTTTCATTATCTTAACTCTTTACAGTGGCTATCTTTAGGAAGAAGAGAACCTGAGTTTGAAACATTATCTCAAAATCAAGACAATTCATATTGGCACAGACTCTATGTTAGCCGTCCTCATAATCGCAGCTTAATCCAATATGACCCAACAGATGTTAAAGCTACCTTCTCTAACATTTTTTCTGCTCCAGGCATATCTTTAACCGCTAAGTTTAGTGACTTTAGTATTAATTCTATTCAATCACTAAATTCTACATTAGGTTTACTGTTAGGTGAAGTTTTTGAAGCTATTAAAATTGATAATATTCAACAAGGTTTACAAGAAGCTAGAGAAAGATTTAAGAAGGGAGAAAGTTTTACTCCTTTAAATACACCTGCGACAGCAGAGCAAAGAAGACAAATCAATAACAGACTGAATCGCACTTTAGCTTATGCTAATACAGGCAGTGGACTAGAGCAAGTATCTGGAACTTATACACTTCCGAGTAAAATTACTCCTAACAAGTCGAGTCTCTTACAAATAAGAACTGGAAACCATAAACGAGCAGTTCAGTTTCTAGAAAGAAATATTTCTATTTTAGATGAAGGTGATACATTTTTTTCTGACCTCAGACTTTCTAATGAAAAGTTTGGTCCTCTAACTTTTATAGGTATCCCAATTCCTTTGAAAGATACTTCTATCACTCCTATTAATGAATCTTCTGCTGTAGAAGTAATTTTGACAAACTCCCAAGGACAACAATTTGTACAGCAATTTAGTTCAGCCGATAATACGATAGTACCGCTTCAAGTCCGCTCATCTGATTTAGCATTCGATTATATGGAACTCACTAGAGTTGATAAAATTGGTATTAGTTTTAATAACTTTAACGGTTATCTCTCTTTACCCACAATCGAACTACTAGCAGCAGGTTCTTCTGGAAATTTTAACTATAGCGCCAATTTGGGAACCTGGTTTAATATAGATGCTAACTCGGCTCCAGGCGTTTCTAATAATAATTTGGGAATACAAGAACCAACTATAGGTATCTATACTGATATACTTCTCAATTATATTAAAACTGATGTACGTTTAAATTCAAACAAAAAACCTGTAGCTATTAATACTCACATACCTTACTTAAGAATTGACTGGAATAGTGCATCTAATAAAAATAATCCTTTTTCTACTTTTTTAAGTTATTTCTTCCAGCATCAAGAAAGAAACTTTGGTTTTTCCTTAGCTCCTGGTATCGCTTATATTCAAGATAATAGTAATGGTGAATTATTAGGTCTTTTTAATGGAGAATTTGGTACTAGCCAAGGTTTAAATTTTAAAACAAGTCTAGAAATTGGTAAAGAATTATTCTTTGAGTTTCAAGGGTTGCGAAGAATTAGTAAAAAAATTTCTCTTGGTGCTTATTTAAGAAATTATAGTGTTAACAATGTTGGTTTAGATAATCGAGTTTCTGGCTTAAATTATGGATTAATTTTCCGGCATACTTTTCTTGATAATGGCGTGTTTATAGAAAGTCAAATTGGTACAGGTGAAAATGGCTTCGATCTGAAGTTTCAAGGTGGTTATAGATTCTAATGTTATTAGGCAAGATACCCAACTTATTTAAAAAGTTGAGTATCTAAAAGTTTTAATTTGTGAATACTGTCTAATCTAAAGCACCCAAGCCATTATTACCAGCACCCGCTCTGATTATAGTTGTCACATTTTCAAGCGAAGTACTATTATTTAATAAATTTGCTGCTGTATTAATAAATGAATTTGGGGTAGAGACTGTAGTAGTTTTAACTATTCCTGGGGTTATAGTTAGACTAGTAACAGTTTCCTCATTTGTGCCTGCTATACCTCCATAGGTAGGTGTAATTTGTAAACCTCCATCAAAATAAGACCCAGAAGGTAAAATTACTTGACCACTTACACTTAGAAAAGTACCAGAAGGTCTAATTAGACTAACAGCACCAACAGCAGTAGCTTGTTGTGCATTTGCTGGCGCTGCTAAAAAATTTCCGACACTCACTAAACCTAACAAGCAAATGCTTCGCTGAACAATTATAGATAATTTATTAGATAAGCTATTCATAATTTATAAAACTCCTGATATTTTTACCTTAGCTTGTTCCCCAATATTGCTTTGAAAATACAAACTTCAACTCAACCAGTAAAAGGCGATATGGAAATTTTCTTTATCTTCCTTTTATTGCTTTTTGCAGATAAAAATATACAACCCTTGATATGAGAGTTTTGTTAATAATGGACATTTTTTGCGTGCGTATTATTACACAAGCTCTCTATTTATTATTTAATAAGTGTTTTCGGCTTTGTAAAGCTATGTAAAGACAAGATTCCAGATTGCTATGGAAAATCACCAGCGCTTTCATTTTTTGATGTGTTAAATAAAATTTAATCTTTGTATCAGAGTATGCAAAACAAAGTAGGGTTACACAGTTGTGTAACCCTACGAAAAACCCATACAACAAGATTCCCAACTTTTTATAGGAAGTCGGGAATCTGAGCTATAAAATAAATATAGGGAACAGACATAGCATTGCTATTTGTCTTCCCTATCATCTATAGATTTATTCAGCTGTTCTCTCAGTTGCTAAAAATTCAGTAAGTACTTACGAAGCAAAAATTCAATCTACTCTAAACCACCTAAACCATTAGCACCAGCACCAGCGCGAATGAGAGCTGCTTGTGACCCAACGTCAGTAGCAGCTGTTAAAGCATCTGCGGCTGCCTGAACGAATGGATTGCTGCTGCTGCTAGTAGAGAGTGCAGTAACATCGGGTGTGCCTGGGTCTACTTCTAAACTAAGTATGGTTTCATCGTCTGTAGCTGCTGCGCCATCGTAAGTCGGTGTGACTGTTAAAGGGCCAGGGAAGTAAGCATTTTGAGGTAAGGTTAATTCACCACTCACACTGATAGAAGCACCTGAAGCTCTAACAAGAGTTACAGCACCACGAGCTGAGGCTTGCCCTGCACTTGCTGGCGCAGACAGGATATTACCAACACTAACCAAACCTAATACAAAAATGCTTCCTTTGAGAATTGCAGAGATTTTCATGATTAACAAACTCCTTGTGTTGTTTATCTTTGCGTTATCAATATAACCATTGCCTGTTAAAAATATTTCAGTAATGACACTGAAATTTATCAAAATATTAGAGGTTATAAATTAAAAAAATAAATAAACAAAATTATTAGTGTAGATCTAAACACCTATATCAAAGTATTGACTATACAAGAAGTAGAGCAAAGGTTTTGCCTACTTACTCTATGTATAGTAGTTGTTGTAATGCTGACGAAAATTTGTATTTTATGCAACTAAATCTCTGACAACTGAGAGTAAGACTTTAGACTGTCTTTCATGCCAAAATTCTTTGGAAACTGCCCTTCATAATTATTCAAAATCTTCAGAATTACCCATGCCATATCTTTACTAAATCTGGAGTCCATTTCTATGGATAATACGCTTTGAGCAATGATTTGGATGCCTAAACTTAAAGACTTTCAAAAATAAATTATCTGATTATGGCTATGAGCATAACGCACTGCTTAATAAATACAAGGTGCGTTAATGTGTGAATATAACGCACTTATGATAATTGGCTGAATATTTCTTTGAGCAGAAATCATTCCTAGATATTCTGATGTGGATAGAATAGTGTGTGCCCTATTGAAGTCTATTAAAAAATGCAGTTATAACTAACTGTTGCCTCGGCGTTACACTCAAACACCATTTAACTTACTATGTTTATTGTCCCCCAGTTAAATGGCTACATCTGTTTGCCGTTAGGTCATTATGCCAAAATCTAAAAAAAGTACTACTCCAATCAATCTTAGCGATCCACAATATTATCTTAACCGAGAGTTAAGCTGGTTAGAATTTAATGGCAGGGTTTTGCATGAAGCCTGTGACGATCGCACTCCTCTTCTGGAACGCCTGAAGTTTTTGGCAATCTTCAACTCTAATTTGGATGAGTTTTTCATGGTGCGTGTTGCTGGTTTAAAGCAACAAGTAGAAGCGAAAGTCAGCCTCTTGAGTCCCGATGGTCGCACACCACAACAACAGCTAGATGATATTCGGTCTACCCTCTCTCCTCAGGTAAAGAAACAACACCAAACTTTTGAGCAAGTACTTCGCCCTCTGTTAGTAAATCATGGCATCCATATTGTGGATTACATAGATTTAAATCAAAAACAGCGGACTCATCTCAACAGCTATTTTGAGGAACAAATTTTTCCAGTTTTGACTCCCTTAGCTGTTGATCCCAGCCATCCGTTTCCTTTTATTTCTAATCTCAGTCTGAATTTGGCAGTTGTGGTCAAAAACCCAGACACCGAAGAAGAATTCTTTGCCAGAGTTAAAGTCCCTAATGTTCTGCCGCGATTTTTACCGTTACCGCCTGAATTGGGAACCCAAGAAAACGAAAAACCTACTAACTGGGTTGGGGTACCTTTAGAACAAGCGATCGCTCATAACTTGGAATCCCTATTTCCAGGAATGAATATTCAAGAATATCATCCGTTCCGCATTACCCGTGACGCTGATTTAGTCTTAGAAGAAGATGAAGCAGATGATTTATTGTTAGCGATCGAACAAGAACTGCGAAAACGGCGTTTGGGTGGAAGTCCAGTCCGGCTAGAAATTCAATCCCAAACACCTGAACCAGTGCGATCGCGATTATTGCATGATTTAGAATTAACAGACAGTGATGTTTACGAAGTCGATGGTCTTTTGGGATTGCGAGATTTGATGTCTTTCATGTCCTTGCCACTACCAGAACTCAAAGATCCACCACGTCAATCTGTTGTACCATCACGCCTGCAACGTCTTAGAGAACCTAATTTAAACCCAAATTCACTAGAAACGGATGAAGGAAAAGACTTTTTTTCGATAATTCGGGAAAAAGATTTGTTAGTACACCATCCCTATCAATCTTTTTCGGGTTCTGTGGTGCGCTTTATTACTTATGCTGCCTACGATCCGAATGTATTAGCCATCAAGATGACTCTTTACCGGACTTCTGGCGACTCACCTATTGTCAACGCTTTAATCGCCGCCGCCGAAAATGGCAAGCAGGTATCTGTGCTGGTGGAATTAAAGGCGCGGTTTGATGAAGAGAATAATATTTATTGGGCAAAACGATTAGAAAGAGTTGGCGTTCACGTTGTCTATGGTTTAGTGGGGCTGAAAACCCATAGTAAAACTCTGATGGTAGTCCGGCGAGAAAAAGACCGGATGCGTCGGTATGTACATATTGGCACTGGTAACTATAATCAGAAAACTGCACGGCTGTATACAGATTTGGGATTATTTAGTTGCCGTGAAGAATTGGGTGCCGACATTACAGATTTATTTAATTTTTTAACGGGTTACTCTCGGCAAAAATCTTATCGGGAGTTACTGGTTGCACCTGTGAATATGCGCGATCGCTTTTTGGTACTCATTCGCCGCGAAATTGAAAATGTTCAGAAGGGCTTTTCTGGGCGCATTGTTGCCAAAATGAATTCTTTAGTCGATCCCGAAATTATCGCTACTTTATATGAAGCTTCCCGCGCTGGAGTGCAAATCGATTTAATTGTTAGGGGCATTTGTTGTTTGCGCCCAGGACTCAAAGATATTAGTGAAAACATTCATATAATCAGCATTGTCGGTCGCTTTTTAGAACACTCTCGGATTTATTATTTTCATAACAATACACAGGAGGAAATATATATTGGCAGTGCTGACTGGATGCGCCGCAATTTAGATCGGCGAGTGGAAGTAATTACCCCAATCAAAGACCCAGATATTGCTAAGGATTTGCAAGAAATACTGGGAATTATGCTCGCAGATAATCGCCAAGCTTGGGAGTTACAAGCCGATGGTACTTATATTCAACGCCATCCCTATGATGATTCTCCAGAAGCCAATTCACAAAAAACTCTCATTAATATGGCATTACGTTCAACTGGTGTAGCCTCAAACTTGATTGATTAAAAAATAAGTTCTTATATTTTGACAACTACATAAACTTAGGTTTTTTTTAAGAAATTTTAATTTTTTGAAAACTTATCTAAGTTATTTCTCATAGGTTTATACAACTTATTCAACCATAGGATAGAGTAACTGCTGGCACTCATTCCCATAAACTAGAGGAGTTATTGTAACTAATTTTGTCTCTACTCCCAATGTTAATGTTATCCTGTGAGACTTCTACCTTGCGTGTCCTAGTAGTYGACGATCACGAACTTACTCGTTTAACCTTACAACTAATTTTTTCTTGCCAGGAAAATATTCAAGTAGTAGGTTTAGCCAGTAATGGTGAGGAAGCTATAGAGATGGTTAAACTTTGCCAGCCTGATGTAATTGTTCTAGATTTACAAATGCCAGTTATGGATGGCTGGAGTGCGTCGAGTCAAATTAAAGCTATATCTCCGAGTACTCAAATCCTTGCTTACTCTTCAGTGGAGGATGTAAATTTTTACGATCCAAAAAAAATGTCTAGCTTTGATGATGTTTGTAAAAAAGATGTACCTACTTCTGAACTCATTGCTTTAGTTAGGCAACTAGGTAACCGTGTAGAAGATGGCCCTGTCACACAGTGAATAACTGTCTATTCCATTACCAACCCTGTCTTAGCTCAATTATTGGAACTTGAAGACATAATACTAATGTAAAACGTCGGTATATCCCGAACTTAAAGTTTACACCGACGCGGTTTGTGATACTTTATACTCTCCTATTGAATCTAATTTAACTATATTTCTTTTTTTGGAACGATCCGCCGAAATTCATCAATTAACTCATCTAATTCTTCCAAAGCCTGATTTACGTCAATCCTTAAAGTTCCTAGATTTGGTTGTTCCAATAAGCTCAGCAAGTAGTCCCGCTTACTTTCCACCACAGCAATTCGTTCTCTTATGATCTGTAAATCCATTATTTTTCTTCGTGTTTAAGTACCTTTAAGTTTAAACTTAACTCATAATCCAATATTGTGGAACACTAAGTAAGTCAACATCAGACTGAGAAAGGGTTTTAATTCACTTAATTTGGACTATTGCAGGCTAGTACAGCGGAGCGGAAATAAACCAACCATTTTAAATGTCTGAAACCCTTGCGAACAGCTAATTACGAATCAGTGTCTTCACAGCTAAGCCGTGTCATCTCCCAAGGGGAGACGCTTTAGCGCAACAAGCGTTATTATGTAGCTTGCTTCTCGCTGGAGGCGAGAATTACGAATTACGCCTTGCGGTACTAGGTAGCTAATTGAGAATGCTGCAAAGAAGATGGGCTAATGCTCTTCCCTAATTTGTTACTCATAACCGATGATAATAAATACTAATACTATTTCAAAAAATTCCTACTACAACTACGTTTGTAGGGGCATACAACTGTAAATCCTTACAGGCAATTCATTAGTTATAAAATTTTTAGAAATAGTATGAGGTATTAACACATTTATACTTATCTAAGCTCATGCTACGCCAAATCTCTTTAGGAACATTCGGTTTAACTATCGGTAGCATATTAACTATCATTGGCTTCGTTGCCTATGCTTCTAATAATGCAACACTCAATCTTGTTGGATTTTTTTATGGAATTCCTCTATTATTGGGGGGGCTAGCACTGAAAGCTAATGAACTCAAGCCAATATCCTTTAGCCAACCAACGTCACCATCAACATTAATATTACGCCAGCAGCAAGCAACTGTAACTCAAAATAAAATTCGCAAAGATATCACCCGATATTGCTATGGTCAAGATGCTCATTTCGATACAACACTTGATTTTTTAGGTTTGAGTCTCAGCGATGAACAACGACCAATACTTACAGGGTTGCGAGAAACAGAAGTCAATGGAAGCTATACCCTAATTCTAGAATTTGATTCACCACTAATACCAATTGACCTATGGCAACAAAAGCAAGAAAAGATGACTAAGTATTTTGGTCCTGGGGTAGAGATTCAAATAACCGAGCCATCTGAAAATAAAATTGAAATAGCATTCATAAAAAATTCTCAACAAGAGTCAATAGTCAATAGTCAATAACAAAAATTATAGTCAGTCAGAATTAGAGACTATGTAGTAGGGAAAACAGGGGCAAGACTTGTTGTAAGTTGTCCTCTTGTTTTTATGTCCTCACATTCGCTACCTCTTTGTTGAGCCGATGAATGAAAAGCTAAGCAACTCTAAAAAATTCTCTTTAAATTGCTGACTGTTGACAGTGGGATATTTATTATTTACAACTTTCTTATATCAATTTGAAGAAGGATTGGGATAAATAATTTTACAAAATTCCAATCGATAAAGCGCTTCCCAATGCTTTTGGGTGAAGCTCCTGTCTTTAAAAGTTGTGTCACAACTTTTTGTTGCATCGAACAGAGCTACACTAAGGGTAGTTCCCTACAAAGAAAAACCTTCCTTCTCCTTATAAAGATGCTGTACGAGTAGGCCTAAACTCACCAGGTTCCCTTAGCAAAATCTAAAATCTAAAACCAAAAATAGTATTACTTTTCTAGACGAACTGCATACCACTGTAAATATTCTCCAGAACCAATGTCTAATTCGCAACTGGTATCTAATAAATACTGCGCTTGAGCCTCAACACTATTAAACTTTTGCAAGTCTGGTGGCAAATCTTGAATTTTAAGTTGTTGGAGAATTGTTTTGAGCTTTTCTAACAACTCTAATGGTGTCAAAAATTGTTCTTGTTGATTTGTTTCTAAAACAACAAAGATATCCTGCTGATACATGAGTGGGTCTGGCATTTTTAAAATTTAGTGAATTATAGATAAATTTTGATTTTTCTACAAAAACTTTAGAGTTAATTTTAGATAGAAACACAGATTACACAGTAGTCTTAAATTTATTATAAATATTTTATTTACTTCATTTTTATCTGCGTTATTTAAGTAGCTCAATCTTGAAAAACGTAATTTCTAATCTTTGTGATTATTTGGTTTCACTCCGTATAAAAATATAAATATTATGTAATTATACCAGTATATGAATCCCTTTTAAGTTTATTAATTGAAGCCAACTGATATTAGTATTTAGTATTAGCTATCTTCTAAACGCAGCTTAGCAATTGGTTTGCCCTATCTGATTGAGTTAGTAAACCAAGTACAAAATTAAATAATTAAGGTGCCAATTTGTAATTCTGAAAAAAATTGTAATTTGACTTTAATAATAGGGAAATATAACAGTAACATTTCCTACCATAATTATATCCTAATAAAAAGGTAGCAATTGCCTTTGTGTTCCAATTATAGATTGTATATGCAACTTAGTTATCTACCACTTGCTTGGCTCAATAACATTGAGCAGTCTATTCTTAAAAAACAGTTGATTATCAAGCCAAAAACACCCTAATTGCAGATGCTGGCATCAATCAAAAGAGCGATCACTCCCATGCGATCAAGTTACCCAACCTTTTTCAGGATAGTCTCGCAAGTAGAACGTAACTCATGTCAGGCATAAGTCCATTTTCTCTTTCTAAGCAACCGCCACTAATTCTAGTGGCTGATGACGACAAAACCATTCGAGTATTGTTGCGTAAAGCTATGGAACAAGAAGGCTATCGAGTGGTTGAGGTCAATGATGGCAAGCAATGTTTAGATGCTTACGAGACAATTAAACCAGATATAGTTTTGTTGGATGCTGTAATGCCGGTGATGGATGGTTTTACTTGCTGTAAGCAGTTGCTCCAGATTGCTAGAAATAATTTAATCTCAGCACTCGCAACCTTTGATACTGACTCTGTGCTTGGTAACACCGTAATTTCAAAGATATGGGAGCGAACTCCCATCTTAATGATCACATGCTTAGACGATGAGGAATCTGTAGACCGTGCTTTTGAAGCAGGAGCAACTGATTACGTGACTAAGCCAATTCATTGGCCTGTATTGCGCCAACGGTTGCGTCGACTGCTACAGCAAGCCCAAGTCTACAAACAGTTAGAGGCTGCAAACCAAGCTTTGCAGCACCTCGCCAATGTAGATGGTTTAACTGAGTTACCGAATCGTCGTCGCTTTGACGATTATCTTAATACTCAATGGATAAATTTGGCACAGGAAGCATGTCCCCTGTCACTGATTTTGTGTGATATTGATTTTTTTAAATTTTATAATGATAAATATGGTCATCCTGCTGGGGATGTCTGTTTACAAAAAGTGGGTGCTATCTTAAGTAAAAAGGCACAAAAACACCAGGATTTAGTAGCGCGTTATGGTGGCGAAGAATTCGCTGTGATTATGCCATATACTCATGCATCTGGTGCAGTTCACCTTGCTGCAACGATGCAAGCAGCAGTCAGAGATTTGCAAATTGTTCATGACGGTTCTGCGGTGAGCCAGTATGTCACTTTAAGTATGGGCGTAGCAACTGTTATCCCTACTTGGGAATCCTCACCTTTAGATTTGATTGTGCGGGCAGATAAAGCGCTTTACCAAGCAAAAGCAGGAGGGCGCGATCGCTTTGTCTCAAGTCCTTAGTTATCATTGGCTAAACAGGGCATGAGGCATAACTAACAAGGATAAACTGGTAGTGTGAAGTGAAACCATGCTCCGCTATTAGGAGCTGAGTCTACCCAAATTTGACCATAATGCGCTCGGATGATACGTTGGCATAAACAAAGACCAATGCCGTAACCATCTGTACCTTCATCCCGTTGCAAACGGAAGTGGTTTTCAAAGATGTGATCGCGATTTTCTACAGGAATACCAGGCCCGGTGTCGCCAATACTAAACTGAACTTTTTGGGTGGTGCGGTGTAATCCAGCAATACTAATCTTGCCACCTTCTGGCGTATATTTGATCGCATTATCCAATAGATTTACTAGCACTTGACGGATGCGTTCTGGGTCAGCATATACGTATGGCAAGTCGTTGGGGATATCTGTTTCTACTAATTGGGATTTGCTAGTACAGCGATCGCACAATTCTTCTATTACATCTAAACACAGTTTACCTAGCTGTACCTTTTGCGGTAGTATAGGAATTTCTGTGTCTTGACCGCGACCTACTTCTAAGAGGTCGGTAATCATCTTATCAATAATTTTAGCTTGACTGCGGGCTTGTTTTAATAAATGCGCTGTCATTGATGGTTTGAGGCGCTGGAATTGACCTGTTTCTAGATTGTAATTAGATTGAAGAGTTTCAATAGCGATCGCCGCAGCAGTTAGGGGATTACGCAGGTCGTGTGCCAACATAGCAATCACTCGGTCTTTAAACTGTAGTTGCTCCTGAAGATTTTCTTTTTCCTGTTTCAAACGAAAAATTTCGTCTGAAAGGCGGATGAGTTCAGCAGAGACAGCTACAGAACGGATTGTAGATTTGGGCGATGTTATCCGACCATTGTCATCTATACGTTCTTGTAAGTCTTCCTGTAATTTTAAGTAAGCCTCTACAGCACTTTGCCAGCGAGGCCACCAATTTTTCAATTGCGCTATTATATTACTTCCAGCTAGAATCTGCCGTGGTTCTGGATGGATTTTGATTAAAGCTGGCGTTGCTACTAATTTAAAATGTTCTGCCAAGTAAGGTTGTTGACCAACATCGATAATTTGCTGTTCAAAACTGTACTCAGCCTGCAATTCTTTTAAATAAGCACGTATTCGCTGCACCTGCTGTCGAGACTTTGGGCGTCCATCGACAAAAAGTAGTAGCTGGAGTGGAGCCTCAGAATAAATAGGCTGATCCTGGGAAACTTGCATGTAATCGTGTTTCAGCACTGGTAACAACCTGGCGACGCTTTACAAAAAGTAAAATTAACTAATGGTTGTCGATGGTCGTCCGTTTTTCTTCAATTTAATATCTATTTTAGATTTTTCATACTCTTATGAGATCTGCGTTTTTGACATCAGATAAATCTTTTTGAGCCTTTAGCCTTGTTTTGGCTAACTTCATCTCCAAGAAAGACTTTTGCCTTTGAATAGAAGTCTTTATTTGCCCTGAATCAAAATTTTTGCCAAAGTCAGCATGTGAAAATTTTGATCCTATGTCAAATCAGCTAATCCAGCAGTATGTGAATTTGATTACTCGCTTTGACCAAAGGAACACTGAACCAAACGTAGATGCTAATTGTATCCGATCTATTAGGTAACTGTTAACTATTTAGACCAAGTGTGTAGAGGGTTTTCTTGAGTCCCAATGGATTGAATAAAGTGTCTTCTGTACCTCTATCTAATCATTTAGGATTGGAAAACAGTCATAGGTAATTACTAGCTGGATAAATTGGGAAGCGCACGTTATTGGGATCGTCCTCAAAAAACCACTCCGCTATTGCAGAAAATAAAGGATAGGTTGCTTGGGGAAAGTTTTGGATAACATATGAGCCGCACCTTTAGAAGAAGCACTTACTGCTTTCGAGACTGCCAAGAAACTCTTAACTACGCTACAACTAGCACTTTACTAGAGAATCAATTGATAGATGCTAGGAAAACTGCTGCGACAGTTAACTAAATAATTTTGGATTTTAGATTGTCAACAGCGCAGCCGAGCTGAGTCAGACGCTTTTATGCCGCTAAGGCTTTTCTATCAAGCGTCTTTTAGATTTTTTAGTATCTCTACTCTTAGGCAAGCTACATACCTCACTTCAAGTGGGTGAAGTATGAACTAAAATCCTCAACAACCCAGTTACCTCAAGGTTTGTTTGAATCTAAAATCGGTCTTTAAAAGTTTTGATTGCTGGAACCCAGCGCTCAATGCCAGTTCTCACAAGTTTTTTAACCATACAAGCAGTCACTCATGAGAGAAACCCCTTGTTGTACACGCTGCTAACCCAAGCGACTGGCTCAACTTTTGGCAAAATCTCAAATCCAAAATCACTTAACTGGTTTGGTAATGACCCTACCTAAAGAACTATAAACTTACGCTAAGTTCTTGGAATTGGTTACTTAACACTGGCATTTTTGAGACATTTCATTATTTAGCTTACCATCGTCAGATGAATAATCTTCAGAATCGACTTTAAGCCAACATTTAGCCAATTTCATTGATTCCCCTTTTTTGATGAGGCTAAGGGGGCTTTATTCATAGTCTATCACTAGAGTGGCTGGCGATCGCATTGAGCTAGTGCATTTAGCCGTATATTCAAGGTTTTAGTTGCAAAACTGTCATTTAGCGAGTTATCAATCATTTATCCTATCCAATTACTCAAAATATCGATCACTATCCCAAATTTTCTACATTATGAAACTATAAAAATTTTGGATGATAACTACTCTGGCGTGATTTGTGTTTTTTTCCCAAAATGTTATTTTGGCAGAATTTTAGGGAAATCTATAAATAAGCATGGGAATTATCAAAACCTAATGGCTGTAAAACGAAGACAACACGGTAGCTTCTGCTACCGTTTACTAATTTTTGAGACTAGATTGTAGTGCTACGCACGGTATTGAGGACTGGAAAATTTCTTGCCGATGTGTAGTAGTAAATAGAGATAGGTTGCGAGAAGAGTTAGGGAACTAAACCCCTAAAATTTTGATACTTGCGCCCTGAAACAGGCATAGCTATCAAAATTACATTGCTTGTCGCTTATAGTACCCGATTTTAATTGCTCTACGTATGTACTATACTTTATTCATAATCCTTTGTGAGCAAGCTTTTTGATACTTGACGGCAAAAGTCACGTAGTATAAATATTTATATAATCACAAGGAGAAAATGAAAGTGTCAGAAACTGCGGATACAAATCGATGGGCAGATGAATGGCTCGATTCCGTTGCTAACGGCTCCAATACCATGAGCCAGCGAAAACTATCTTCTGTTGAATTGCGCGGAGGCGGGATAGAGTTCGTCAAAAAAATTGCCGAAAGCAAAGGGGTTCATTTACTTATTATTGAAGATGACAAGGGGAATGAACTTGTTGCAGCGAGTGCTAAGCCTTTTAGGGTAGTGTGCTAATTTTAGCAGCTATGCGTCTTAATTTATTGGCTTTGATTCCAAGCTGAGTAAGGGGATTACCAAGCATCTAGTTTTTTCACTTTAATTTGAACAACCGCGGTACCTAGAATTAAATATGCCTAAATGGTAAACCGTGGACTTACCATTTCTTAATTATGCTTTTCCTGACTTAAATAGTACTTCCTTTACCTATTTGGGATAACACCCAGTACCCATTCCCATTTAATGAATAGTTTGCGCTAGGGTAGGAACTGAAACTCAATTTGTGATTTCTTGTGCTTCCTGCTAAACGTCCAGCTGTATTTTTGAGTTTGGCTGTTTTATTCACTTCGTTAACAGCCTGTGCTAACACTCCTGTAGCTAAAAACCTTGAGCAGTCTTTGGCGGCAGATCAAAGACTGCAAAACAATCCGGTTGTCTTTGAAGAATCCCAAGGTAACCAATCACAAGCACAGCAAAACGACTCAACAGTTCAGTTACCAGCTGATTTTCCCCGAGATATTCCACTATATGCCAATGCCAAACTACAGGAAGTTAAACCTGCTAGTGATTCAGAAAACAGAGTCTCAACTCGTTGGTTGAGTTCTGACCCTAGCAACTTGATTGCTAGTTTTTATCGTAGCCAGTTACAAACAAATAACTGGCAAATTTTGCAACAGCCAACAGATGATGGAGTAGGTGTCTTTGAGGCACGTCGTAGCAATTCGCTACTAAAAGTTTCTATTCAGCCTCAATCAGTTACCAACGCCACACCTAATCAACCCCAAACAGCAACTCAATTACTAATTGAGTACGTACCAAATAATAGTACTGCAACAGCACAATCTACTCCAGCTACAAATCCTAACAAAACTACTAACGACGTTCCCCAACCAGGAGATCCGCAGTTCATCGGGCCTGTACCGCCTGTCAACTTGGCATCACAGCCACCAAGCACGGCTAATAACCAACCAGTTCCTACAGCTATACCTGAATCTCAGACATTCAACGATCTCAATAAAGTACCACAAGAATCGCGACAACACATTCAAGATTTGGCTGCTTTAGGTGTTTTATCTATAGAATCAAAGACAACTAAGAGTAATTCTGCTGGTACAACTAATCAATTTGAACCCAGTAAAATCATTACACGTCGAGAATATGCCCGTTGGTTAATTGCTGCTAATAATACTATGTATGCCAACAATCCAGCTAAGCAAATTCGCTTGGCATCTGAAAGTACTCAACCAGCTTTTAGCGATCTATCCTCAAAAGACCCTGATTTTCCGGCAATTCAGGGATTGGCTGAGGCTGGGTTAATTTCCAGTCCTTTATCTGGAGATTCTACAGCTGTTTTGTTTCGTCCTGATGCTCCGCTAACACGGGAGGTGTTGTTGCTGTGGAAATTACCTTTAGATACTCGCCAAGCCTTACCTGCTGCTAACTTGGAGGCGGTCAAACAAACCTGGGGTTTTCAAGACGCAGCTCGAATTGATTCTCAGGCTTTAAGAGCAGTATTAGCTGATTTTCAAAATGGCGAACAATCAAATATTCGCCGGGTGTTTGGCTATACGACCCTGTTTCAACCTAAAAAACCAGTAACTCGTGCTGAGGCGGCTACGGTTTTGTGGTACTTTGGCACTCAGGGTGAAGGTGTATCGGCTACTGAGGCTTTAAAGTCAAAGCGATCGCCAACCTAATTATCTTCTCCACAGCACAAAAGTGGACAAATAGAATCTTTAAAAGCAAAAGTTTGCTACTTCTTTATAATGCCCTCAATTTTTATTAAGAAAATGTAATTCTAAGTATTTACAGAGTTTTTACCTGTGTTTGATGAGTTTCTCAGGCATACTGTTAAGTATAATAGCGTAAATTTACTGATTGAATATGCCTGATTTTGAAGTGACTCAACAACAGACAAATTCTCAGATTATTGCTTCTTAACTGCTTTTAAACAAACTCAAAAATACCACAGATAAAATAAATATGAAAAAACAAGCTGTAGCGGCAGGATTTGTTCTATTTTCTTTCATGTTGCCGAGCAAAGCCTCAGCTGCAAGTTTTGATGGGCTTTATGTATT
This sequence comes from Nostoc sp. PA-18-2419, assembly GCF_005869855.1. Taxonomy (GTDB): domain Bacteria; phylum Cyanobacteriota; class Cyanobacteriia; order Cyanobacteriales; family Nostocaceae; genus Nostoc. The sequence goes on from NZ_SZNH01000008.1 coordinate 175,663, forward strand.
TGGCGATAGTCTTTCCGATACAGGCAATATATATAATCTTACCGATAAAGGATTTCMTCAAAGTCCACCTTACTTTCAGGGACGTTTTTCTGATGGACCGAACTGGGTAGATTATCTCGGAGATCAGCTAGGGTTGAAGCCTACTCTATCCACTACTATTCCTTCCATACCTCCTACCCAAGGGATAAACTTTGCTATCGGTGGTGCTAGCTCTGGTTTAGGTAATGCTGTCCTTCCTGATTCAGGTTTACCAGGAGTACTGGCACAAGTCCAGGGTTTTGCTCAAACTTTGAAAGCAAACAATCAAACTGCCGACCCAAATGCACTTTATACATTGTGGGGAGGTGCGAATGATTTGCTTTTTGCTAACTCCCCAAACTCGAGCAAAAATCCAATCACTAATATATCGTCGGCGTTAAATACTCTCATAGGAGCCGGCGCAAAAAATATTTTGGTGTTTAACTTGCCAGATTTGGGACAGCTACCAGCAGCTAAAACTGATGGTCGCGATCCAACAGCCCTTAGTAAATCAAGTAGCGAGTTTAACTTAGGTTTAGCAAATACTGTAAGTACTTTGAACCAAAACCCGAATCTCAACATCACCTCTATTGATATTTATTCTTTATTTAATCAGGCAAGCACATTGGGTTTTACGAATGTAACCGAGTCTTGTCTATCTAGACCAGATATATGTCAGCCAGGAAACAACAAGTTTCTGATCTGGGACGGTGTCCACCCAACCACTACCGCTCATAAGGTGATCGCCGACACTGCACTGGCAGCGATTGATGCTAAGTCTGTTCCTGAACCAACTACCGCGTGGGGGACATTGTTGGCAATAGGTGCTTTTGGTGCAGTAGGAGTAGTGAAACGTCAACAAAAAAGGTCAGTACTTGTGTCAGCAGGGCGGGTTGTTGATCCACAATAGTCTCATATAACAGTTGAAAATTAAACTAACTGTATTGATGTGGGATTACGATCGCTTATTTGAAATAATTACAGAGTTGGTGATGCATCATTCTCCTAGTGGTGCAGAAGCCGAAATTAACCAGTTGTTGATCCAACGATTTACGGCATTGGGCGTAGAAGTCTGGTGTGATMGCGCTGACAATATTATTGCAAAAATTCCTGGGCAAAGTTCAGATAGAGCGATTGCCATCACCGCTCACAAAGATGAAATTGGCGGAATTGTCAAAAGTCTCGGCGATGAAGGTCGCGTTGAAGTCCGCAAGCTTGGCGGTTCTTTCCCTTGGGTTTACGGTGAAGGCGTAGTAGATTTACTCGGAGACAACCAAACTATTAGCGGCATTCTCAGCTTTGGTTCTCGTCACGTTTCCCACGAATCTCCACAAAAAGTCCAGCAAGAAGATACTAACGTCAAATGGGAAAATGCCTGGATTGAAACCAAACTCACTACGGCTGAACTAGAAGCAGCCGGAATTCGGCCTGGAACGAGAATGGTGATTGGTAAGCATCGCAAGCATCCAATTAGGTTAAAGGATCATATTGCCAGTTACACGTTAGATAACAAAGCCTCTGTTGCGATTTTGCTAGCCTTAGCTGAAAATCTCAAACAGCCAGTTGTTGATGTTTATCTGGTGGCTTCAGCAAAAGAAGAAGTGGGAGCAATTGGGGCATTATTTTTTACTCAAAACCAGACTTTAGATGCCTTGATTGCTTTAGAAATTTGTCCTTTATCTGATGAATATCCTGTTAAAGATGGGGAAAGTCCGGTACTTTTGTCTCAAGATGCTTATGGGATATATGATGAGGGATTAAATGGACAAATTCGTCATTGTGGTAAGCAGTTGAAGATACCAGTGCAGTTAACAACTCTTAGCCAATTTGGCAGCGATGCTTCGATTGCGATGAAATTTGGTCATGTTGGGCGTGCTGCTTGTTTGGCATTTCCTACCCAAAATACCCACGGTTATGAAATTGCTCATTTAGGGGCGATCGCTAATTGTATTGATTTACTAAAAGCTTTTTGCGAAACTGAATTAAAGTAGTATTTTCTCAAAGCCGATGACGGGATTTGAACCCGTGGCCTGCTGATTACGAATCAGCTGCTCTACCACTGAGCCACATCGGCGTACACAATCTAATACTTTAGCATGATTCACTGATGGTAAATCAAAATCCCAAAAATCGCCTCAACCCTGAGCAATATACCCGTCTTAAAGCAGAAATGGCAGCCCCTTATCGTGGCTTGCGACAATTTATCTATATTGCTTTTGGTGCTTCTGGTCTAATTGGGGCATTCATCTTTTTTTTTAGAGTGCTTGCTGGACGAGATATTGAAAGTGCTTTACCTAACTTTGCTCTGCAAATCGGAATCGTTACTCTGATGGTTTTTCTTTGGCGCTGGGAGCAACGTCGGCAAGAAAGCCGTAAATCTCGTTAAAAACGCCAATTACTCAAGGAATATGAACTATTAATCTTTTCACAGTTTGCTTTTCCAAAATATTCATATCTTTAACATATATTAATGTTTTGAGAAAAATTATGATATCAGGAAAGAAAAAATAAAAAAAGATTACAAAATTTAAAAAACTAAAAATTTCTGAGAAGCTGGAAATCGTTGAAACGGGGTCAGCCAATATAAAGACTCTGACTATAAATTTAACGGCATTGAAATGGGGTCAGCTATTTTTTTCGACCCCAAATTTTATATTTAGAACGCTGAAATTTAATAAAACTCAGAATATTGAAAGCGCCAGACTTATAATTTGTTAGTCTGGCGCTTTGGGTAATCAATTAAGTTTTAGGGCTACATAATCAAAACTTAGCACTCTTCATTGAACTGTTACCAAATAAGATGAAGGAATTGGTTGGGCACGTCCAGCGTTAACGAGTGCTTGGTAGACAAAGGCAGCAACTTCGGCTCTAGTGGCTTGACGATTAGGATTGAGTTGCTTAGCTGTGGGATAATTGATTACTAATTGCCGTACAGTTGCAGCAGCAACAGGGGCAATCGCATAATTAGGAATCTGACCAGCATCAGTGTAAAAGGAAACGACATTCTGATTATTGGCAGTTAAGCCCAAACCATTTGCTAAAGCAACTAACGCCTGCACTCTTGGAATTTGCTGCTGCGGCTTAAAAGTACCATCAGGATAACCAGAAACAAATTGACTTTGGTAAGCAGATTGAATTGCAGCATAAGCCCAAAAATTGCTAGCTACATCTTTAAACTGGGTACCCGCACGTTTAACTGGTGGTGTCAAGGCTTTAGTGATAATAGTGGCAAATTGAGCGCGGGTTACAGGTTCATTGGGTTTAAAAGTACCATCAGGAAAGCCAGCAATAATATTTTGAGAAGCTAAGGCTTCGATGTAAACTTTTGCCCAGTAATTTGCTGGCACATCTTTAAAAGCAACAGCACCTCCAGGGGGTACGTCAACAACTGCGGCTACAAAATTTACTGAACCAAAAATTTGTTTTTGATTGATATCGTTGCCAACAGCAAGAATTGTACCAGTTTTAGTAGCATTGTTGACATCATAACGAGTGTTATTCCGAATCAGATTGCCACCGGGATTTTCATTAGTGCCAAGGTCAGGTAAAGCACTAACAGTCGCTACAACACCATCCCGCTTATTGTTTTGAATAACATTCTTACGCAATACGGGCTTAGCTGACTCTGAGATAAAAAGACCGTCTTGGTTTTCGATAATTTGGTTTTCCACAATTAGGGGTGTAGAACTACCACCGATCGCTAGACCAAAACCAGTATCCTGAAATAAATTACCCCGGATTTCTCCTTGGGCAGATTTAGCAACAGAAACTCCATTGCCTTTATTTTGTACAAAGAGATTATTTTCGATTTTGGGGTAACCTGTACCAGTAACAAAAACGCCCTCTCTAATACTGTTAGTAAAAGTACTGTTTTTGATAATTGGATTCGTTGATTCCACCCAAACACCAGTACCTCGTTGATTCGGGTTGGTAACGGTGACGCCCGTAATAGTGGTATCTTGTTCGGCAAGAATGGCAACGTCCTGTCTGGCAAAGGTGCGACTAGTATAAAAACCTCCACCTGAAATTAATATAGCCTGACCTCTAGTAGATTCATCACCCCGCAGTGTTACCCCTGGTTTGAGCAATATGGGAAAGGTTTCTCCACTTTCCTGGTTATAATTGCCAGGTGCAAGTTGAATTATTGTACCTGGTTGGGCTTGACTGAGAGCAAAACTTATACTCTTGTAAGGAGTGTTGGCTGTTGTACCAGCACCAGTGGAATCTGCACCAGATGCAGGATTAACATAAACTACTGTTGCAGTCGTGGGAACTTGGGCTGTGAGAGTCGGTGCCATACCTTTTAGGTGAGTAGCACCAGCATTTACCTCACCAGGTAGTAGCATTGACCCACCATAAACAATCAACAAAGCCGTTAGTCCGGCTCCCATGCGTAAAGTATATCTGAGATAACTGCTAGAAAGAAGGCGAAAATTTTTCGCTGGAGAAGTGTGAAAACTCCGATATTTCATTTTTTAGGTCTGTGATGTGCTGAATTACAGTGTGTCGAACAAGGTTAAAGCTAGCAGTCTTGTAAGCTGCTATAAAACCCATGCCAAACTATACTGGATGATTAGCATTAATTCAGCTAAATTCCTGAGATAAATCACAGAACTTATACATAAGTTATATAGTTTAATTCAGAAAATGTTACTAGTACAGCAAGCGTGTAAATTCACCCACCATCTCAATTAACCAGATAAGAATTTAAATTCCTTGTCCAAGCTCAAGTATTAAAGCTGGATATCACAACTAATTGCGCTAGGATATCATCGCAGGAAAAGCAAAGTTATTAAAAACGAGGAAAAATGAATTGTAAATTTTTGGCCCTGCGTGGTTTGTTATATAAGTTGTAAAAATGTTTACAACTTATGAATCATATGTAGGGACGTACAGGTGTACAAACGTGTTAACTTAAGTTCAAAGGTTTATAGTACAAACCCTTTACCCCACCCCTTAATTCCCTAAAAGCGAGGAGGAAGTGTAAGTTTTAGCTTTAGACAAAACTGAGGTAAGCTCAGCTTTTACCGATATAAAATTGTAAAAAATTATCTTGTTAGCAAAATAGAAGTTGATGGGGATCGCTTGCATAGTACTTACCATCAACTTCGTCGCTTTCAAGATTTATTTAGTACTTAATAAGCTAAAGTCTCTAAAGTTTCTCGCAAATACCGTTGCACCTGTTGTTCTAAACGAAGTCCTTGTAATTGAACATCGCGTTCTAGTTGCCAGCGTTGAAAACCTGAACTAGTGGAAATTGCACATTTCAGGTTGTACCAAATTTTACTATTATCTGAAAATTGGCGATCGCTATAAGCTGGAATTTGAGCCATAATTTCTCATTCCTCAGTTATTAATTATTAGTCATTGGTCATTCTCCTCATCCCCCACATCAAAGGGTTTGCTCCTCGCCTCTTGATGATATAAAACAATATTTAGTCTGGAGGCTGCTGCGAATCTATGTTTCGTGCAAACAGAGATTCAAATAAGCGGGGCAACATTTGATTGACTCGCACGCCTAAAATTGTAAAATCTTGTTTAATCTTTTCTAAAGATAACGGCTCTAAGGCTGCAAATTCTGTGTCATTAGTCACTAAAACTCGCATGACACTAACGGGAATTTGTAAAAATAGATTGCTGGCTAAAAAGGCTAACCCCGCTAGTATTAAGCCAAGGGTACGCCATTGTGGTAAAAATTTAGCTGTATTTGCTACTGATGGGGCAATTTTAAATAGATACCACAGCGCCCAAATCGACAATACTGCTGTCATCAGGGCTAGGATACGATTTAACTTTGTATTAGTTAAACAAAGGATTTTTCGCTGCCGCTCAGTCAAATTTTCTGGTTTTAAAGCTATTCCCAAAAGACCAAAGATGTAAAAGGGACGACGCAATTGCATCCATAGAAGCGGCACAACACCAATGGTAGCTACTAAGAGTAGTTCCATCCAGACGGGCAAAAATGGCTCGCCTACAGATAGGAATAATAAGCAGAGTATTGAAAAAACAGGTAACGTCGCTAATCCAGCGACGTGAATCCACAAAATTGGTTCGGAACGAAATGAAGCCATATATTAAAGTTACGAGTCAAAAGTTAAAAGTTAGGAGTTAGGAGCTTTTAACTCATAACTTTTAACTCCTAACTTCTAACCATTTTACCCTGACCACTATCTCGTTAAGGTGAGAGTGCGGCGCTTCGTAACCATCTGGTAGGCTTCGATGATGTCACCTTCAACCCAATCATTGAATTTATCAATGCCAACACCACATTCATAACCAGCATTGACTTCACGGGCATCTTCTTTCATCCGTTTTAGGGAGTCAAGCACGCCTTCATAAATCACTTTTGTGCCACGTCGCACCCGCACTTTGCAGTTGCGAATTAGCTTGCCAGATTGAACGTAGCAACCAGCAACCGCACCACGACCAACAGGGAAGACGGCGCGAACTTCTGTTTGACCTAAGGGTTCTTCTACCAACTCTGGTTCGAGGAGACCTTCCAAGGCATCTTGGATATCTTCTAGGAGTTTGTAAATAACATTGTATTCCCGAACATCTACACCCGCTTCGTCAGCAGCCTGTCTGGCGCCACTGGCGAAGGTGGTGTTGAAGCCAATAATCACAGCGTTACTAGCAGATGCTAAATCAATATCTGTTTCGGTAATTTCGCCGGCAGTAGCCAATAGCATCCGGATTTGGACTTCGTTTTGGGGGATTTGCTTGAGCGCTCCCACAATGGCTTCCACAGAACCTTGTACGTCTCCTTTGAGGATCAAGTTGAGTTCTTTCAACTCGCCTTCTTGTGCTTGAGCCGATAGAGTTGTGAGGGTGACACGTCCTTGTAATAGGCGGGATAGGCGTTGTTTGTCGGCGCGAGCGCTTGCTAAGCTTCTGGCTTCTTTTTCGTTCTCGAAAACCTCGAACTCGTCGCCTGCTGCCGGCACATCACTTAAGCCCAACACTTCAACCGCAAAGGAGGGAGAGGCGACATCAACTCTTGTGCCTCTATCATTCACCATTGCTCGTACCTTGCCAAAGGCAGAGCCAGCTACTAGCATATCTCCTACATGCAAAGTGCCATTCTGAATCAGCAGAGTAGCAACTGCTCCCTTGGCTTTATCTAGATGTGCTTCAATGACGGTTCCTCTAGCAGCCCGGTCTGGGTTGGCAGATAGTTCTGCTACCTCTGCTACCAAGAGGATCATTTCTAAGAGCGTATCTAGGTTTTCGCCTTTGATCGCGCTCACAGGCACCATGATTGTGTCACCACCCCATTCTTCTGCTGTTAGACCATACTGGGTGAGTTCTTGTTTCACCCTATCTGGCTGTGCAGCTTCTTTGTCAATTTTGTTAATAGCAACGACAATTGGCACTCCTGCTGCTTGAGCATGGCTAATTGCTTCAATGGTTTGGGGGCGAACGCCATCATCTGCGGCTACTACTAACACCGCAATATCTGTTACCCGCGCTCCTCGTGCCCGCATAGCTGTGAACGCTTCGTGTCCGGGAGTATCTAGGAAGACTATCTGCTGGGGTTTGTCTTCATGTATTATATCTACATGGTATGCACCGATGTGTTGAGTAATACCACCAGCTTCGCCCGCAGCTACTTTTGTTTTACGAATCGAGTCGAGCAGGGTTGTTTTACCGTGGTCTACGTGACCCATAATTGTCACCACTGGCGGACGTCGATGGAGATTTTCCAAGTCTTCAACGCTGACCATTTCCGTAACCTTGCGAGCTTCTGCTTCTGGTTCGGCGGTTTCGACTTCTACTTCTAGTTCTTTTGCTACCAGAGTAATTGTCGGAATATCCAGATTTTGCGTGATACTCACTGCCATACCTTTGAGGAAGAGGATTTTCACAATCTCTGTATCAGCAATGGCTAAGAGGTCAGCTAATTCTTGGACTGTCATTGGTCCTGTGACCACAACTTTTTCCGGACGCTCGCGCTTAGTGTCAACTTCTTGGCGACGATTTTGGTCGCGGTTAGAACTAGATTTTTTAGTTCTCGCTGTTGGAGCGCTAGCTAGGGCTGTCGGTGGAGCTTGTGTTGGTCGAGTCGCTTTGGGTTTGGGGGGACGGGCGATGGAAAGACTAACTTGGATGGTGGCTGGTGTATCTAAATCCTCATCATCGAGCAAATCGTCTTCAAATTCTTCATCATCCAGAAGTATTGGCTTGACCCGCTTGCCTTTAACACCGGCCTTGCCTGCCTTCTCTTTTACTTCGTCAATGATTTCTTCTTCGACCCACTTTTTACCACCTTTAGTTGGTCGAGGCGGAGTTGGGCGTTTCAAATCGAGGAGATCGGAGGGGGTCGTCGGTTCGTCACCTAATACCTCAGATTTCGCTCCTATTGTTGACATGTGTCTTGGTGGAGTAGCGATAGGCATTGCTGCTGCTACGGCTTCACCAGAACGTGCCGGTCGAGGTCGTTGCCCATCTCCTATTGGTGATGGTGCTGATGGTCTATTCGTCGTCCCTCTTTGCTCCGGTTTTACGGGTGAAAGGGTCGGACGAGGCTGTTTTTGTGGTGCGGCTTGTGGAGTCTGCTCAGTTGGCAACTTAGCGACTTTTGGCTTTATTTGATAGTCGCGATCGCCTTCTGTAGACCGTGGGCGTTCGCGTTTGAGAATTGGTTTGTCTGCCGGAGATTGCTGCTCGGTCTGTGGTTGCTCTGCCGCAGGTCTTGCTGGTGGCGCAACCAATTGCGGTTTTTGAGGTTTTTCCGGTTTCGGTCTGGGTGAAATTACTTTTTCTGATTTTTGGGCAACTGTTTTTTCCTGTGGCTGATTTGGACTATGTGTTTGTTCCAAATCTTTGACAGCAGGTTGCTCTGGGGTCTCAGATTGATTCCGGGGTACAGGTCGAATTGGTGCCGTCGGCTTCATGGGTGAGACTGGTGTAGCGAAAGGCCGTGGAGGTGAGGGAGGATTAGCTTCAGACAAAGCAGCTTGTGTATTGGTAGCAACTGACGCCTCTGGGGCGTTGGAAGTAGTGTTTCTCAATATTTTGGGTTTACGTATTTCCAAAATTTGCTGTTTGTGGGGTGCAGCAGGTCGCGCAGGTCCGCCGTTTGCTTGTGAATTTGGTTTGTGACCGGTTGTACTTAGTTCCTTTTTGGGCATTAAATTTGTAGCTGCGAGTTTTTGTGCAGCAGTGCGAATCTGTTCTGCCTCTGATTCTGATATCGTGCTGCTATGGCTTTTGACCGCGATGTCGAGCTGGTCGCAAATTGCTAGTAGCTCTTTGTTATCCAAATTCAATTCCTTTGATAATTCATAGATTCTAACTTTGCCGTTGTTCATCCACTCTTCCCCTTTAATTTACAGTTTTAGCGGATGGCTGCCTGGGAGTGCGACATCTCCATCCCTTGACTACTGTTTTTAGGTTGCCCTTGGTGATTTTGCCGGTGCCTCCAATCAGGAAAGAGAGATGTTTCGGTTTAATAATGGCATCCCCACCAGGAATGATGGTTGAGAGATGCCCATAAAAATTTTTTAAATAAAAGATTTTTATGGTCACCCTTGACGCCGAACTGCACCTGAGCGCTACCAGGTTGCCATTTTGTAGTTTTTTGTTTTGCTGATTCTGAGTCTTCCACAACGCAATCGAGTACATTTTGTTCTGGGAGTGTCGCCATGCCCCTCTTCTTATGGAAGAGCCGAATGCTTTCTACACCCATTTACTATTTTGGCACTAACCCTAACGATCGACAGAGGATATGAAAAAAGCACGAGGAGTTCGGCTTTACTACAATTTCTCTGTTGATGACGCTACTAAGTTGTTCCAACTACTTAAATTTGATTTTGGGTATTACTGCGGGCTAGACGTTGCAACAAGCTTTGGTACAGTGTTTCTGGCACTGATGMATGTAGCGATCGCCCTAGTCGATTTTTCCTTTGAGCTGCTTGTAGACAACTCACTTGCGGACAAATATAGGCAGAACGCCCCATGCCCCCATCTAATTGTACCTTCCCGGATGGAAAGACGCGTACAATCCGCCAAAACTCATCTTTTAAACCTAGTTTGCGGCAGCTAATACAGCGCCGATAATTTGGTTTCATTGGTTTTGTGTAGGATCTCAGTTACGCATTTAAGGTATAGAAACAAGTTAATTATTACTATTTTTTACTTATGTTAACTGTCCTTTACGAAAAAATCCTTAGATATTGTGATTCAAATCAACTTTAACAAAAGTTTACAATTTTATTAAATTATTTATCATCCTCAAGATCAAAAGTATCATCATCTAATTCTTCTAATTCCTCTTGATTTTCGGCATCTAATTCCTCAAAATCAATATCATCTTCCTCTGCTTGATATCTGGCTCTAGAAGCTAGAAATTTAGCATCTTCGCCTGCATGGTCGTACTTAGCTTTGTCCTTGATGTCAATTTTCCAACCTGTTAAGCGGGCTGCCAAACGGACATTTTGTCCTTCCTTGCCAATAGCTAAGCTCAGTTGATCTTCAGCCACTAGTACGTGAGTTTGGCGAGTTTCCGGGTCCATAAGGCGGACTTCATCTACCCGTGCCGGACTCAAAGCATTAGCGATATATGTTGCCGGGTCTGGTGACCAACGAATTACATCTATTTTTTCACCACGTAATTCGTTGACAACTACTTGAATTCGCGAACCCCGAGCTCCGATACATGCACCAACTGGGTCTACATCGCGATCAAGAGTATCTACTGCTATTTTAGTCCGGGGGCCTACATAACGGGAAGGGGGGTTTGCCTCCCTAGCTACGGCAACAATCCGTACTACTTCATCTTCGATTTCTGGTACTTCATTAGCAAACAGATAAACTACCAAACCAGCATCTGCTCTAGATACCAGTAACTGCGGTCCCCGTTGCTGCCCTTGGGAAACTTTTTTAAGATATACCTTGAAAGTGGCATTCGCCCGATAATTATCGTTAGGTAGCTGTTCCCGCTTTGGTAATTCGGCTTCCACTTCTGGCTGACCGAAGCCACTGCTAACTGCCAAAATTACTGATTGACGTTCAAACCGCAGGACTCTTGCTTGTAGGACAGTTCCTTCTAAGTCTTGAAACTCTTCTTGCACCATTTGGCGCTGTTGATCCCGAAGTTTTTGCGCTAGTACTTGCTTGGTTTGCATAGCAGCCATGCGACCAAATTCACCTTGATCAGGTGTCACATCCAGCACAACGGAATCCCCTAACTGCGCTTCTGGAGCTACTAGTTGAACTTCGTCTAGAGAAATTTGATGGTCTGTGTTACTGACTTCTTCGACAATAGTTTTAGTAGAAAGAACGCGAAATCCTTCTCCTTCAATATCAAGTTCTACTTCAAAATTATCAAAATAATCTTCATCAAACTGCCTGCGTTCTAAATTTTGAGCGCGACGGTAACGTTCGTAGCCTTTGATTAGTGCTTCTCTGATAGCTGATTGAACTGCAAGACGAGGTAAATTGCGCTCACGACTAATACTTTCAATTAATTCTTTTAATCCAGGTAAAGTAACCATTGACATAAGCAATCTCCTTTAAAAATCAGGAACTAGGGACTAGGGATTGGGGATTAGAGAACTGGGTCCCCACGTTAGCAAAGCGGGGCGTTCCTGTAGCGCCTCGTAGAGAAGCACAGTCGGAATTAGGGGCATGGGGAATGGTGCATACAAATACGCTGGGGGGCACAGGAGGGAGGAGCAGAGGGAAAAGGCTGACTGCAACTTGCCCTCTGCACCTGAAGTTCCTCTGCTTGTATGCCCTTGTGCTGCTGTACTTCCCTAATCTTCATTACCCCTTATCCTCACAGGGGGCCCCGAGTTCTCTTATCCCCAGTCCCTAGTCCCTAGTCATTCGTTTATCGACGTTCGTCTAGTTGCACCCTAGTAATTAGGGAGCGCTGAATTTCTACTACACGACCTTTTTGGTTTATGTAAACTGCTGTTTCATCCCGGCGAATCAATTGACCAGTCCATTCTTGTTGTCCGTCGTAGGGTTGGGAAGTGGAGATGGTAACAGGAAATCCTTTAAAAGAAATAAACTCCCTGTCAGTGACTAATTGCCGCGAAATACCAGGACTGGACACTTCTAAGATATAAGTATCTGGAAAGATTTCCGCAGCATCTAAGGAGATTTCTAAAGCACGGCTCATCCTTTCACAATCGTTCAACCCAGTGTCTTCCTGAGGATTGCGAATGTCTACCCGCAACACTGGTGGATTTTGGTTAGTATGAAAAACTACGCCAACTAATTCCAATCCCAGTTCTTGTGCTACTGGTGTCGCCAAATCAATAATTTTTGGTACTAAGGGATGAGCCATGAGAAAATTCAATAAAAAAAGTGGGCTTTGACCCACTTCCTGCGATAAGGATATCTTCCAAGAAGTCTTGTGACGAACCAATGCTAGTTCATCCTAATTCGAGTTTAGCGCATTTATTTTCTAGTGGGGCTTGGCGCAAACAGGGAGTGCTCTTAGGTTTCTTTATGCCGTTTAGCCTGTCCTGAGTGAACAGTTATGAGTTATTCTACGCCGACACTTCCCATCTTTACCATCTACCTCAACTCCTTCATCTCTCTGGAAGAGTAGTACCTTTAGTGAGTACTGCTGGAACTGATACCTGGGTTCGTAGCTGTCTGGTTTGCTCGATAATTTGCTCAATATCTTCTTGGGACAAACGCTGAACGTAATTAAGTTTAATTTCTTCTAACAAGTCAAAAAGTAAACTCTCAATTTGTGAAAGTAAGTGTTTTTCTTTGATTTGCGCTATCAATACCTCGCTGAAACTTTTTCCTAACTGGCTCATCAGTTTTGCGCCGACAGGGTCTTCGATAGCGCCAACTAAAGTTTTATAAAGGTTTGTTGTGATTTGGGTCGCTAGTTGTTCGCTAAGTTGGGTTTCGACTTGTCCGACGCCTGGGAGATTTTGGAGGTTGCGGTAGATAGGAACTTGATGGATGACAGTTTCGATGTTATGACGCAAAATGGCAATGATCGCTGGTTGGATTTCGGGTAGCACTTGATAGACAATTGTATTTACCAAAAGAGTTGCGATCGCTTCTATTTCATTAACATTATTAATATCTATGTATGATCGTATATTTTCTTGTTGCGACACCCACCGGATTAACTCACCCCGCTTAATTGAACCCTGAACCTGGTTAATTACCCTGACTACTACAATTTGTGTAAGTTCTTCGGCAAAATTGGCAACAATCCCTTGATTAATTTGCTGCCGCACTGAGTGAAGATTCAATAATCGCGCTTGGTCAAGGCGGATTAATACGGATATAGTTCGTAACCATCGCCAGAAGGGTAGTAGTAAAAATAGGTCGTACCAACGCCATAAAAGTGCTTCTAACCAGCTAAAACCAAGGTGTTGGCGTTTAATCAAGAAAGTACGCCCTAGTAATTCGATAGCAAACAAAATCACAAATACTGAGTCAATAATCCAAAAATTGTCAATCAATTCGCCACTTTCGCCAATCCGGCGGTAGTAGTTAGTGGCAATCAAAGGGCGGATTCTCTGATTAAAAAAACTAATTTCTTTAGCCCAGCCTTTTTGGGTTAAATACGATTGACTCCAAAAAATCGCAAAGGATTGTTTTGCAGATTCATTGTCGATGCGATCGCGCATTCGATTTTTAATTTTTTCTAAAGTACCACTCTTATTTGCTCCGGCAAATGGGTTAGTATCAATCATTTCGTTGCTAAGACGAGTTATTTCATCTAGTCTGCTTTTTACTTCAGGCGACTGTAATCCTGTTTGGCTGACTTGTTCTTCTAATGCGTTTAGTGTCTCTAGATACTTTTTCGTCTCTCGATGCGGTTCGATACCTTTAATTGGGTCATAAATTTGGACAATTTGAGGAAGTTTTTGCAAGTACAAATCCCGCCAATATACGTAACTTAAATCAAACAAAACTAATCCTAAATTTACTGTGGCAACGATTGCCATAAATCTTTCAAACCAAAGGTTAGGCTGCTGATTAATTTTTAGATTTTTCATTTTTTGTTTTGTATTATACTTTGGCTAATTGTGAATTTTAGATTTTGTGTACTCCTACGGAGAAGCAAGCTACGCGTAGCGTGTCGGAGACAAAAGTTGAGCTAGTCGCTTGGTGTTAGCGTAGCTCCCTTTGATTTTTTAAGGCGAGCGTCGGCAGCACGCAAAAGAGGAGCTTTTCACGCCAATTCTGACAACTGTTGGAATCACCAAGGTCAGACTGGCTGACTATCAACGACTGCCATGCATGGTTTCCCGACTTAAAGCAACTGGCATTAACCGTTGGCTTGCGGCGAACAAAGCTTTTCAAAACAGATTTTGGATTCGTTGTTTTGATTCATATCTTGGATGGCAGTTGCTCTGGTTACGGAGATCCCCAGATCCTACTGCCTCTTTTTGTGAGTGCAGCTAATCTAAAAAACCTTCGCCGATTCGCTGACGTAAATTCTCAAATCCAAAATTGTTTGACAATCAATTATCTTAGCTAAAAGAAATACTTCTTTTGATGGATGACACAAATTATCTATTGTAGATTTAAGGAAATTTGACAAATATAAATTATAAATTATGCAAAAATCATTAAATAATCGCGAAAAAAGTTATTAAAGAAACTTAAAATGCAGCTGTTAATGTCTATAATCCTGCTGATTTGATCCGAAGGAGTTTTTAATATGTGGTGTGGGTTTGGAAAATCAAGCGCAACTTTTGCTGCTACTTGCCTGTTAACTGCTAGCATAGTAATTGCAGACACCGGTTTCGCAGCCCCTCAACGTAGTTATACGCCACAGCAATTTCGTGCTGTGTTAAGGGGATTAGGCTATAACGTCAAGCTAGTAAATACAGCCTTGACGGATGAAGAAACTAAAAAAGCAATTCGTGAATTTCAGACTGGTTATAAGCTAAAACCAGTTGATGGGATAGCTGGACCAAAAACCCAAGATTATGCTGCTAACATCATCAAAATTCTGCAAGGAAATTTGAATACGGTTGTGAAGCCAAATCCTCCCCTTCCCCGCGATCGCTTTTATGGCCCGCAAACGGAAGCAGTTGTGAAGGAATACCAGAAAAAAAATCAGTTGCAAGAAACTGGAATTGCAAATTTATCACTCCGGCAAAAGCTGAATGAAGAAGCAAAGACAGTTTCGGGTCAGCCAACTCCTCAGCCATCGCCTACACCGACGGCTAAACCAACAACTAAACCAACAACTAAACCGACGGCTAAACCGACGGCTACACCAACAGCCACACCAACAGCTACACCAACAGCTACACCAACAGCTACACCAACAGCTACACCAACAGCTACACCAACAGCTACACCAACAGCTACACCAACAGCTACACCTTAATCCTCACCAACAAATTCTAAGCTCAAAGCCTTAACTCAAGATAATTCGTAATTGTTAATTCTCAAATTTCTAATTCAGACTTATCTGAGAAGTCTGCTTACTTTGAAGTCGAATGCCAGGCATATTATCTTGAAAACTCAAGTTAATTGCTCTGTAATTCAATTACGAATTACGAATTACGAATTACGAATTATTTGGTTTTTCTAAAGGTCTGCCTTTAGGTACAGGTAGAGCTGGATTACGGTCATTGTAAGGCATAGGAATGTACTGAACAGTAGGTCGCCCTCCTTGTGGCTGTGGGTATAAATCCATCAAATCGTAAATAGAATGGGGCAGTCCAACAGTTATGGGCAGCCCCATTTCTGTTGCTTCCTCAACAGTAATGGGATAGTCGTGGGTGACGCGCCCAGTTGTTAAGGCTTCGATAATCGATTCGATATTTTCTGGCTGAACTTTTTGTTTGGGTATACTGTCCTTGAGCAGAGTTCGCACAAACCGCTGTACTTGCCCGATTGCTTTACGTGAGAGGTCGGCCATAATCAGGGTTTGGTCATCAATCTCACTGATGGGTTTATCTTCAACGACTTTGAGGATACTTGCTGCTGGGAAGTTACCAAGTTGGGGATCAACTGGCCCCAAAACAGCGTTAGCGTCCATAACAATTTCATCAGAAGCCAGAGCTAGCATTGTACCGCCGCTCATTGCATAGTGGGGTACGAAGACTGTGACTTTTGCTTGGTGGCGAATTAATGCTCTAGCGATTTGTTCGGTAGCTAAGACCAAACCACCGGGAGTGTGCAAAATTAAGTCAATTGGTACATCTGGAGGAGTGAGACGAATTGCTCGTAGGATCTGTTCTGAGTCTTCGATAGTAATGTAGCGAGATAAGGGAATTCCGAGCAAGCTAATGGACTCTTGGCGATGAATTAGCAAAATCACCCGACTTTTGCGTTGCTGCTGAAATTCTTGTAAAGCACGCAAGCGTCGATACTCTATTTGGCGTTTTTGCCAAAGGGGTTGCAAAGATGTAAGAAGCAGGAAAATCCAGAATAAATCACCAATACCAAAGCCCATAAAATTGTTTACTGTTGAAAATAATGGTTGCCGCCATCATTTTGACAACTTTTGGGCGATCGCAATTCTATCGCAAGGCTAGAACAGATGAGGAGATAGGGAGTTTAATGTTTTGAGCTTCAACGTTGAGCCTTTGAGCTTGAAGCTTCAAATTTTAACTCTTCTCCTCATCCCCCATCTCCCCATCTCCCTATCTCCGCATCTTTGCATCTTTCCATCTCCCTCACCTCCCCCGTCGCCAAATCTTGATAGTATCGTCATCGCCGCCGCTGACTAGGGTTTGTCCATCGGGACTGAAGGCGACGCATCTCACATAGCTGGAATGCCCTATTAGTGTACTGACTTCTCTACCAGTGTGTAAATGCCAGAGCTTGATGGTGTTGTCCCAACTACCACTAGCGAGAAATTGCCTATCGTGGCTAAAGGCGATTGACCAAACTGAATCAGAATGACCAGTGAGAGTACGAATTTCTTTGCCTGTGTTTACATGCCACAGTTTAATTGTGTTGTCACCACTACCACTGGCGATGATTTCGCCATCGTGGCTAAAGGCGATACAGTTGACAAAAAAGGTATGTCCAACAAGTGTGGTAATGTTTGTGCCTGTGTATACTTGCCACAGTTTAATCGTACAATCATTACTACCACTAGCTACAAGCTGTCTCTCTTGGCTGTTGGTGGTTGTGGCTGTTCTTGAAGAGTAGGCGACTGATGAAACTGGATCGAAATGACCTGTGAAAGTTTGGATTTCTATGCCAGTGTGTACCTGCCACAGTTTAATTGTACAGTCAGCACTACCACTAACTAAAAGCTTGCCATCTGGACTAAAGGCGACGGAATTTACCCAGTTTGTATGACCGGTGAGAGTACGAATTTCTTTACCTGTGTTGACATCCCATAATTTAATTGTGTTATCCCAACTACCACTAGCCAAGATTCCCCAGTTATTATCTGTAATTCCCCCAGTTCTGTTGGACTCTGCTTGAGAAAAAGAATTTGAGGATATTGGGCTAAAGGCAACAGAATGAACCATGCTGGAATGACCAGAAAACCAACGACCCAGTTGACGCATTAACTTACCAGTACCCAACTGCCAAAGTTTGATAGTTTTGTCATTGCTGCCACTAGCAAGAAATTGTCCGTCTGGGCTAATGGCGATCGCATGAACCATACTAGAATGACCTTTAAGGGTCTGTATGCATTGCCACTTCTGCCGATCTAAGACAACAGGTACGGGTGATTGCACAATAGGAGGAGGCGATTGTCCTCTAGGCTTGCTCGCTAAAAATAGTGGTATCGTTGCCGAATCTTCTCTAGGATCGTACTCCAGTAAATTTAACCACTCTTGCACGGACTGGGGACGATAAGTTGACTCTAAATCCATGCCGCAGATAATAGCTTGATTTACTCTCTTACTGATGTTGGGATTAAAATATTGTGGTGGTTCTAAATTAACATTGTGACGGCGATCGTCTGCACTTGTTGGTATAACTCCTGTAAGCAAATTATACAAGGTAGCAGCTAGGGCATAGATGTCAATGTATTCTCCTCGTGGCGCTTCTAATTCATACTGTTCAGGTGGGGCAAAACCAGGAGTACGATAGACTGTGTGCCTCTGAACCGCATTGGGGATAAATTCTCTCGAAATGCCAAAGTCTATCAGTACCGCTTCTGATTTTTCAATGCGAATCATGATGTTGCGCGGTTTTAGATCTCGATGCAGCAAGCCCTTAGAGTGAATCAGCGTTAAAGCGTCACCAATTTGCCGGATATACAACAGTGCTTCTGTTTCTGACAGCAGACCTGTCCGCTTCAAGCGTTGTCCTAAGTCTTCGCCTTGGATGTACTCCATCACCATGCAAGGCAAATTTCCTTCATCAAAAACGTTTTCTACTTGCACTATATGAGGATGGTGACACACAGCCAACCGAACTGCTTCATCACGGAAGTCTTGCCGTAATTTATTTCGGTGCAGTATCCAAGCGGGGTGATTCAATATTTCTTCTTTGAGGGTTTTTACCACTCGCAGTTGATTTCGTTGATTTCTGGCAAGATAAGTAATGCCAATTCCACCTTCGCCTAGTTGGCTTTCAATAATGTAGCGCCCTCCAAACAAAGACTTTCCTGGATTCCACACCATTAGTAATATTTAAGATTTTTTAGTATTTATTTTGGCACGGTATCAGAACAGCCAATCCGAATTTTTCGCAATTTCATCAGAATTGCTGTTGTAGCTTTCAATAAGTTAATTACTTACATAACATTTTCATGCACCTCGATAGTAACTATTAATTAATAGTATAAAGTTGGATATACATTCATAGTTTTAGCTAAACTATGCCTTTACACCAAAATATGAAAGTTGATTGATCATGCTACAGTAAACGATAACTTTAGCAATATTTGCTCATAATAATTTGACTTGTAGGTAATCTAAAATTATGCTAAAGAATCTGAATCTGAAACAAAAATTTACAATACTGCTAGTACTAATTTTGACATTTGGTCTGAGCTTAAGTGGATTTGCTCTTTCTTCTTTGCTAAGAGAGAATGCCAAACAAGATATTAGCTCAACAGCTGTCATGCTGATGCAAACAATGAGTTCTGTTCGTAAATACACTAGTACTCAGGTGAATCCAGAGTTAGCTGATAAATTAGCAACAGAGTTTTTGCCGCAAAGTGTGCCTGCCTACTCTGCACGGGAGGTATTTGAAATTTTGCGGAAAACAACAGACTACCGTGATTTCTTTTATAAAGAAGCAACTCTCAATCCTAGTAATCTTCGAGATAAAGCAGACGCCTTTGAGACAGAAATTGTAGAAAAGTTCAGAAATAAATCAGATTTGAAGGAATTGAGTGGATTTCGCTCAATTCCGGGCGGAGATATCTTTTACATTGCTCGTCCGTTGCCGGTTTCTGAACAAAGCTGCTTGAAGTGTCATAGCGTACCTGAAGCTGCACCTCAGAGCATGATTACTCTTTATGGTACAGCTAATGGATTTGGGTGGAAGCTGAATGAAATTATTGGCGCTCAGATTATATCAATACCAGCAAATAACGTTATCAACAAAGCCAATCAATCTTCTTTACTAATTGTTTTAATTGTATCAACTATTTTTATCGCAACGATTCTATTAGTCAACTTTTTCTTGAATAGACAAGTTGTTATGCCTCTCAAACGCATGACTCGCATCGCCGAGGAAGTCAGTACGGGACATATGGAAGTTGAATTTGAGCAGATGTCTAATGATGAAATTGGTAATTTAGCGAGGGCTTTTAAAAGAATGCAATTAAGTTTAGAAATGGCAATGAAAAGAATCAAACGCACTCAAGGAGGTTCAACAGATTAAAAAATTTAATAATTCAGGAGTCAGAATTCAGGAGGCAGAACACCTAAATATTAAGATAATTTCTAGAAATCTGTACAACTTAGAACTTTTGACTTCTGAATCCTGAATTATGCTGGCAATAACTTAAAAATCACCATTGAATTAGTGCTGTTTAAATACTTACAAAAATAAGCTTTTTTTAAATTCAAAAGCTGCTTTCGAGTCAGGAATTTCTGTAGCTATAAGTTCAACAAATTGGTCAGGTGAATTGTAAGGATTTCGAGCCAAGATTTCTTCTATAACAAAATTTGCCATTGGACCGATATAGTAAGCTAACTGCTGTTGACAATGTTTAATAAATGCCGGATTAAGCGAAGATTGTTCTTCAATTCGCTCAATTTGGGAATTCACAGGTAAAGCAGGTGAACTAAAAATGGTCTCTTCAGCTTGGTTATATGACTCAGTAATTGCCGACATCGCCTGATATTTAGGATTAAATACCGTATCAGGCAAATCAATCATAATTGCAGGAGACGTTACTATTTTTGGTTGTTCGAGACGCTCTAAATCTGCGATTACTTCCCTGGCTATTTGATATCGCTTGTTGGGTCTATCTGCTAACATGCAATCGAGTATTTGAGCCAAACCATCAGTAACATAGGCATAATAATGCCAATTCCATTCTAATGAATATTGATCCATCAATAAGGATGGATCTCGACCTGTGAGCAGTACAATAGCTGTTACTCCCAAAGCATAAAGGTCACTAGAGGGAGAACATAAACCTAAGCTAATCTGCTCGCGCGGAGCATATCCTACTTTACCAACGAGAGACATTTTACCAACAAAAGTTACTTGGTTAGAAGTTCTGATTTCGTTAATGTCAGCAATTTGTTTGCCAACACCAAAATCAATTAGCACTGGCAAATTCTTTCCCTCAGGTAACATGATGTTATCAGGAGAAATATCTCGATGGATAATATTATGTTCGTGGACATATTCCAGCACAGGCAGGAGATTTTTTAGCCACTTAATGACTTCCTCTTGAGTAAAGTTTCTTCCTTGATGTTGAAGTTCTCCTAGCAGGCGAGAATATGTTTTTCCATCAACATACTCTTGGACTAAGAACAGCCGACCATCTCCTTCAAAGCAAGCTAAAAACTTGGGAATTTGAGAATGTTGCAATTGGTGAAGAATTTTTGCTTCTCTTTTAAATAAGTTACGATATTGCTCGAGTCCACTTTCTCCTGTGCCAATAGKTGCAAATTCTTTGAGAACGCAAGCTTCATTAAAGCGACGAGTATCATACGCTAAATAAGTTCGTCCTAATCCTCCTTGTCCCAAAAGTTTTTGGATAATATAGCGGTTATCTATTAGAGTTCCAGCGGCAATTTCTGGTCTTGTCAAAGGGGACTGTGACATCATTATTATCGCACTCCTAGCGATCGTAATTATTGATAAATTCTTTGTAATAATTCTCAAAAGTCAGAAGTCAGAATAGTTGGAAAATCAATGTCACATAACTGTTTGATTTTCTGATGATGAAATTGGAGTCTCCAAATCTTGTATATTCTGACTCCTGGATTCTCGATTAGAGAATTCTCACAATTATTTAGTTTGCTCGAAGTCAGAAACTCTAGCAGATAAGGGCTTACATCATCTTTAAAATAGAGGTTAGCACTACTATCAAAATTAGGAAATACACTTTTCTACAATCTTTTGATGGTATATTGTGACCGAATTAACAATTTTTACTTGATAAAGTTTTAGTACTACTTAAAATAAAGTATTATAGCAGCCGCAATGTAGCCCGTGTCTGCGGTAATATCTGCGAGTGCTTTAAGCATCGCATTTTACATTGGCTATTTAAACTTATCTAGCCTTAATAACCTAATTGGTATTAAGGTATAGAGCAGCCAGAATATAGCATAACAACATAGTTTTTTGGCAAAACTGAAGTAGCTATAGACTTCCTAAAGTTAATATTATATATATTTTAAATAGTGAATATGCGATCGCTCTTAAAAATTAATCTTTCTACGACCTTGTATTCCCGCATCGAGAACTATAAAAGCTTTGAGTGTAAGTCATTATTCTTCTAAAACAGAAAATTATGCTAATTAATGGAATATTTTCTACTTTTATTCATTGGCTTCTTCTGGGCGTTACAAACCTGGTTATATTTAACATAAGTTTATAAAAAATCAATCAAAAATATTTAACATTACAATAATTAATATATCTTTTTAGAAGTTACGCTTAACTGACACAAACGTTCATTGAAATTTTTCAATATGACTGTAAAATTACCTGCCACGTAATCAACTTATGGCGATCGCACCTATTAAACCCTCATCCTGGCTAGAAAAAGGTATTCAAGTTGAAAAAGTCAATAAATAATACCAATTTGAAAAAAGAATGCGACAGATGGTAAAAATAAGATTAGGTAGCATTCAGGGTGAATGATGACAGGGGTAGTGCATATCGAGATCCGAGAAAGTGTGGAAGAACTCGAAGGGTTAGTTCGCCAACAGAAAAATGCTCGACTCAAAGAACGCATCCAAGCACTGTATCTGATTAAATCTCAACAGATGAAGGTAAGTGCGTAGCTTGCCGCCGAAGGCATCGCTAAAATATTAGGAAAACATCGATGTATAGTACCTCGATGGTTGGCAGATTATCGAGCAGGAGGAATAGAGGCAGTGGTTGAATTTGGGACAAGTTCCGGTCTAACCAGAGCCATACCAGATTGGGCAGTATCGAGTCTGAAAAAACAACTCGAAGAAGCTGAAGGTGGGTTCCAACGTTATACACAAATTCAACACTGGTTAGATTCAGTATTAGGGGTACAAGCCGAATACGCGACGGTACATCATTTGACGCGTTACAAGCTCAAAGCAAAACTCAAAGTGCCTCGTCCACGTAATAAAAAACAAGACGAATGAATGCTACCAACAATTTCTCAATGAATTTGCTGCTTGTTATCCTAACAGCTTGAATATTCTCCAAGTCGATAACGGCTTGTTTCATAAAGCTAAACGGTTGCAGATTCCACAAAACCTCATTCTCTTATTCCAGCCAGCTCATTCTCCAGAACTTAACCCGATAGAGCGAGTTTGGGAACACCTCAAACACGACTTAAAATGGGAGCTATTTGATAACTTAGAAAAGCTACAAGCCAAGGTTGGACAACTTCTTGCACAACTCACCCCACAGATTGCTGCTTCCCTAACTGGCTATGATTTCATTTTAAATGCCCTATCTGTCGCAAACATTTTTTGAATTGGTATTAAGTCAAATTCGAGTTATTTAAAATTTCATTGCTATAAAAAAATGCTAGATTTAGCAAATTTTTAACTAAACCTAGCAATCTTTAATTATTAACAAGAAGTCTAATCTTCAGGTTCAATTCCCGCAGCCTGCAATTGTGCTGCTAGTCGTTCGGCGCGTTGGCGTTCTTGTTCAGTGCGTTGGCGTTCTTGTTCGGCTAATTCTGTTCCCCAAGGTAGAAGGTTTCCTTGTTTGTCCCACCACCGCAACCACTTTCCTGTACGATTTTCACGAGTGCCTTGCGACACACCAAGGAAAAGATTGATTTCTGATATCCAGTAGCATTGATTTTCATCAGGTTTTTGCAAGACATACTCTTGTGTCTTTTCTAAGCTATATGTTTCGATACTGCCGCTATCTGGTTCAAAGATGATGTAGTTTGGTACTTTTAAAATCCGCTCGTAGAAAAACCATTTTCCTGGGGGATATGTCGATTTAATAGAATATTCTGTCTGTTGTGTATCGGAAACAAATTCCATCACAATTACGGGAATGTCACCCTGTAATTGAGGTGTGTAACTGCGTATTATTTCTTCTCTATTAACATTAATTTTAGCAATGAAAGCCCAATCGGGGGCTTTAATGACTATTCTGTTGTTTAGAGTGGCACAAATGCCGTAATTAGTTGTTGTTAGGGCGTTAGCTGAAATCTTTCCGGCTAATTGTAGGCTTTCGGTGAGTGCAGCAGCTAAGGCTGGTTGGTTGATGTTGTCCACTGGATCGTCTGGGAGTTTGTAATCATCGGGTAGTTTTTCCCAAGTGATTTGGTAGTCTTGGGTGATGACTGTCATGATGAGTTTTCCTTTGGGGTGTAAAGGGGATCGTTGAGTGTTGAGTTAGGAGACGCGATAAATCGCGTCTGTACAAGAGTTAGGAATTCTCCCTTCATCTTCCTTATCTTCTCAGTCCCGTTACTCATATTCATCGGGTTCTAAATCGTCGGTTGTCAGTTCTTGATGGGGGATGGCGGCGATAATTGCATCTATTACTTTAGATACTGGTAGAATCTCAATATTTAGGTCGGGGAATTTTTGTCCCTTGGGCACGATCGCTCTTTTAAATCCCAATTTAGCTGCTTCTTTCAACCGCAGTTCCATTTGGGAAACCGATCGCACTTGTCCGCCTAAGCCAACTTCCCCAATCAATACTGTACCTGGGTCAACGATGCGATCACGGAAACTTGCAACAATAGCAATTGCTACTCCTAAATCTACAGCCGGTTCTACTACACTCAACCCACCAGCAGAAGCAACATAAGAATCTAGTTTCGACATGGGAATTCCCACGCGTTTTTCTAAGACGGCGAGAATTTGCACTAAGCGATTGTAATCTACGCCAGTACCCGCACGTCGGGGTGAAGGGTAGCTGGTGGGACTGACAAGGGCTTGTAATTCCACAACAATGGGGCGAGTGCCTTCGCAAGCAACTACAATTGCTGTACCCGGCGCTGGATCGTCACGATTGCCTAAAAATAACTCTGAGGGATTAGGAACTTCTCGCAGTCCATGTGACACCATTTCAAAGATGCCGATTTCATGTGTTGCCCCAAAGCGGTTTTTCACAGTCCGTAATAATCGATGGGAGGCAAAGCGATCGCCTTCAAAATACAACACTGTATCTACTAAATGTTCCAAGACTTTCGGCCCGGCGATCGCTCCTTCTTTGGTGACGTGTCCCACAATCAACATAGTAATATCTTCATGCTTTGCCACCTTCATCAAAGCCGCAGTACATTCACGTACCTGAGCCACTGAACCAGGCGCAGAAGTTAAGGCGGGAAAAAATACTGTTTGAATACTATCAATCACAGCTACATTCGGTTTGAGTGACTCTACTTCCCGCAAAATCTCTTCTAAATCTGTTTCTGGCAATACATACAAATCGGCTCCTATGCTTTCCGGTGCTTCTGATTTGGTGATATTTTCTGCTACTGGCTCGTTGCTATCACTAACCAGACTTAAAGGTTTTGATACTCCTAAACGAGAAGCTCTTAATTTTATCTGTTGTCCTGATTCTTCTCCAGAAATATAAAGAATGCGATATCTTTGTGCTAATTGATTTGATACTTGCAGTAATAAAGTAGATTTTCCAATTCCTGGATCGCCGCCAATCAACACCATTGAACCAGGAACAACTCCACCACCTAGTACCCGATCCAATTCTCCATAACCAGACTCCCAACGCGTGACTTGGCGATCGCTAATTTGGTCAAACGTCAATGAAGCTCGCTGTTTAGGAGGTTTGGCAGTAGATTTGCCATTCTTTGCTGTGTTTTGCCAACCACTTACTCCTCCACGAGTAGGTATATCTACAGAAGATTGGATCAGGATTTGTTCTTCTAAAGAATTGTAAGTTCCACAGGCTGGACACTTACCAAACCATTGAGGGGATTCCGCCCCACAATCGTGACAAACGTAAAAACTTTTTGGCTTTGCCATTCGTAAATCTTATTAAATATTCTTAATATTTACTTAAGTTTTGGAGAACACTAAAATCGAATCATAGTGGTAGTTAGAGCTTTTTCCAAATCAATTTATGGAATGATATCTTAATATTATGGTATTAAAAATTAATCATGTAAATTTTTAGTGAAGGAGCGTCGAGCAACTTGGAAAGTCATAAAGAAAAAATCTTAGTAGTAGACGATGAAGCCAGCATTCGCCGGATTTTGGAAACACGTCTTTCGATGATTGGCTATGATGTGGTAACTGCTGGTGACGGAGAAGAAGCTTTGGAAACATTTCGCAAAGCCGATCCCGACCTAGTAGTTTTAGATGTAATGATGCCAAAGCTAGACGGTTACGGAGTTTGTCAAGAATTACGCAAGGAATCAGATGTCCCTATTATTATGCTAACAGCCTTAGGAGATGTAGCCGATCGCATCACTGGGCTAGAATTGGGTGCTGACGACTACGTAGTTAAACCATTTTCTCCCAAAGAATTAGAAGCCCGAATTCGCTCAGTGTTGCGGCGAGTAGATAAAACTAGTGCTACTGGCATTCCTAGTTCTGGAGTGATTCATGTCGCTAATATTAAAATCGATACAAATAAGCGACAAGTTTACAAAGGTGACGAGCGAATTCGATTGACAGGTATGGAGTTTAGCTTACTAGAGTTGTTAGTGAGTCGCTCTGGAGAAGCTTTTTCTCGTTCAGAAATTTTGCAGGAAGTTTGGGGTTACACACCAGAACGTCATGTGGATACCCGTGTAGTAGATGTGCATATATCCCGCTTGCGGGCCAAGTTAGAAGACGATCCTAGTAACCCAGAATTAATATTGACAGCTCGAGGTACTGGTTATCTTTTCCAGCGAATTATTGAACCAGGGGAGGAGTGAAGGATAGGGAGTGTGGGAAATGTGGGAGGAGAGTAACTCTTGGAAATACTTGGGTTAACCCAAGTATTTACTCATAACTCCCTGTTTGACCAATGACAAATGACCAATAACAAATGACCAATGACCAATTCCGATCCCAATCGAGTTTTACGGCGTCTACCCATTGTTGTAGGTGGATTAGGCGCTGTGCTTTTGTTGATTAACCGTTTATTGACACCGCAACTAACCGAATCTCAAGCGCGTGGTGATGTGTTGGGTGTGATTTTAAGTGCGGTGTTAATTTTGACGGGTTTAATTTGGCAGCAGGTACAGCCGCGATCGCCTGATACTGTAAAACTAGTTGGAGAAGAAGGTTTTGTACTAGCCCCAGACTTACCAGAAGCTGCAAAAACTGAACTAGCCTGGGCATCTCATTTATTGTTGACTAATACAGTAACGCGATCGCTAATAGTTTTTTATCAAGGTAAAGTTTTGTTACGTCGCGGAATTTTAGCTGCCAAATCTGAAGTTGTACCAGGAGTAATTTTAAAACAGGTACTTGAAAAACAAAAGCCGATTTATTTAGTGGCACTAAAAGTGTATCCAGGTAGGATTGAATTTGATTATTTACCTGAAAATACTCAAGGTGTAATTTGTCAACCTATTGGTGATAAAGGCGTCCTCATTTTAGGAGCTAACGCCCCTCGCAGTTACACCAAACAAGATGAAAACTGGATTGCAGGAATTGCTGATAAATTAGCTGTTACTTTAAACTCGACTATATCCAATCAAGCGACCTAACCTAAATTTAGGTTAGTCATCCACAAGAATAACTCTTAATTTGTAATTATTATCTCAACTGGACTTGCTCTTTATCTATAAGTTAATTATGAATTACGTTAGCGCAGCGTTAGCGATAGCGAAGCGTTAGCGACGGAGAAGCGTCGGAACGAGCGTCATTACGAATTACGAATTATTATCTTACCAAGAAGTTAAAAAATTCCACCCTTCTGTTTCTTCTGGTGTATTTCCTTGTTTTTGTTCTAGTGTATTCAAATTTTTCTGTTGAACTATATTCTCATATTCTCCAGAATCTACCCATTTTAATAACTCGCCAGTTCGCATTACTACCCAAGAAAGTCCAGATTCGGTATAACTTAATATTTTGGTCACGCGATCCACAGTATCAAGATTGTGTGATGCAAACTCACGGGCTTGAGTCACAAAATCTTCAATTACAGCAGGAGTTAAATACTCTTCTGGTAAACCTGCAAGTTTCATGAGTGCGGTAGTTGCAACCTCAATATCCTGACAAGCTAACAAACCAGCGCGATCGGTGGTGAACTTAGCCATCATCCGCCAATTATACAAAGCCAATTCCATTCCACTAGCTACTAAGCCGCCAACCCCCAATGTAGTACTGCTTAACAAGTTTTTTAAAGTGGGCATCATAATTGCCATTTGGTGATAAACCATGTGCTGACTCTTAATACGAGCAACTTCATGTCCCAGAATGTAAAGTAACTCTTCTGTACCAAGCCACTCCATTGCATCTAAATTAATTCCAACAATAGGTTTTTCAACGCCAACAATATAGGTATTAATATGTCCTGTACCTCGAAACAGATACAACTCAGGTAGCGGAGTAACATCTAGAATTTGGCAAGTTTCTACAAATGTCTGATGCAACTGGGGGAAGTTACGGGGCGTAATTCTGATTTCACTACCAAGACATTGCAATCTCAGTAGGCGATCAATGCCGTACTCGTTTATTTTTTTAAGTAGCAGTGAGACACCAGGCATATTTTGCAAAGAAGCTAAAGCTTTGCGATCAAAAGGGTGTTCGTAGGTTTGCGAACTTAGTCCAGTTAATATTTTTCTCGTCATTGATTAATAATCCCCAGGGCTAAGTGCTTTTACTTGCTGCTTAGTTTTTTAAAAGTATAAATCCTATTTGCCCAGCAACTAATGACCAAGACGAGCCAACAGCGAGCTGGAGAGAGATTATACCAAATTCAACTAAAAAATTGTATTTGCTTGGCGTTGCAATACGAAGATATCAAGTTTTAAGCTGCATAAACACTACAGTTCGCTTAATCCGATAGATTTACTTGATAAATCATTTTAGCTGGAAGCACAGCAGTGCTACCCTACAAATGACTCACTAACTTGGAAATTTAAAGTTTTATCTATGCAAATTATTTATTGGCTATTAGTTGCTGTAATGATTGTAGGCATTATTGGCGCTGTAGTTCCGGCAATTCCGGGTGCTAGCTTAATTTTAATTGCAATTATTATCTGGGGAATTGTTAGCAGTTCCTTCGCCGCGATCAAGATTCCATTAATTGTGACAATTATTGTTTTGTTACTCAGTATCAGTGTAGATTTTTTAGCTAGTTATATAGGAGCAAGACAAGCTGGAGCTAGCAAGTGGGGACAAATTGGTGCAATAGTTGGTTTGCTGCTAGGATTTTTTGGATTATTGCCAACTTTACCTTTTGGAGGCCCTCTGTTAGGAATTTTAGTAGGGCCACTGTTAGGAGCAATTATCGGTGAGTATCTTTACCGACGTGAATTAGGATTAGCAGTTAAAGCAGGTATCGGAATTGTCGTAGGTACACTGGTCGGAAATTTTATTCAAGGGTTATTGGCGATCGCAACTGTTACAGTATTTATAATTACAACTTGGTCACAGGTATATGGTGCTTAGAAATTTTTAAGTATTTGACGCTCATTTACCCAAATAAGAAAATTGAGTAGATAATAACTAAATGACATGATTAGTTATTCTATCTACTCAATTTAACAGTCAACAAATTGTATTTGCTACTAAAATATAGATGCAAACATTAATTTTTTGTATACAAGATTGATAATTCAAAAATTAATTATTGTTTGAATCTGTCATCTTGAATTTAAGGTTAGTTAAAGTTAAAATTAAACTGCTTGTGAGGTTTTTTTACGTTTTTGCAAACCGAACAAAGCTGCTAATCCTAAAACACCTAGTCCTACAGTGGTTTCTGGTTCCGGCACAGTTTTATTGACATCTAAGCGAACACCGTCACCAGTGGCGAATTTACCACCAATATTACCCAGCTTCAACTCCAATGAATTTACATTATTCAGGGTCACTTTCTTTATATTAGCGTTACCTCCTGGAGTAATTGTTCCTCCATAAGCAACACCGTTAACATTCAGAATCGAAGTACCTGTATCTTCTACATCAAAGAATGAGAGTACTAATTGGCTAATTGTGCTAGTAAAATTAAACTTGAACTGACCAACTTCTAATTGACCGTTTTCAGGCAATTTATTGTTTGTTCTTATCGCCACAGGACGGAACCAGTTTTGGCCAGCAATTGAGTTAGTTCCGGCATCTACGGGAGCAAACGAAATACCAAAACCATAATTATTTGCTGTGAAACTATCATCACTAAATAACAGACTTCGCTTATAGTCTGGATTATAAAGTTCACTGCTTACTGTATAACCATAGGGAGTTGTATCAATACAACTACCAGTAACACAAGCAACATTTGTTAGTTTAATTTCTCCTTCTACTGGAGGAACTAAAGAGACGGCTTCAGCTTTAGATATACCATTAACCAGATTTAAACCTATAGCAGATGCTGCAAGCGTTGTTACTATGACGAACTTTTTCATTAGACTTTTTTCCTTTGATTAGTAATACTTTGTGTCAAAACTTTTGTTTTGATTTTTTCTGTATATTTGTATGTTAGCTGGGCAATTACGTAAGTGCATTTACTCGCGTCATAATTTACATAATCTTTATTAGTAGATTACTGTATATAAATATTCTTAGAAATAAAAATTTTCTTAGTTGGTTTTTATACTAATTCTTCTGAGTTTTAGTAATAAACAATACTTATAGATACTGATTTACTTTATCTTCATTGAAAAATTAAAAGTTTTTTATCATAATAGTCCGGATAAAATTACAATGTTTCTTCTACCCTGTTTTCTAAAAATAAAAAACCCTTCCAGATAGGAAAGGGTTTTAGGAGTATGGAAAGTTAAAAAAGGAGCAGTTTAATCGTTAGCTTGTCAAAGATATAGGGTTAAGCAGACTGCAAATATCTTCTAGCTTCGGTAGCGATCGCTTCTACATCGTCATTAACCAGAGTTTCTAATATAGATTTGGCTTCTGGACTGTTCAAATGAGTCAAAGCTTGTACCAGTCTGTAACGGATTTGCCAATCTGGGTTAGTAGCATAGGGAGCTAAAAGGGGAACTGCTTGTAAATCTCCCAACTCACCCAAAGAACTAATAGCCGCAGTTTGAATTAATTCATTGTCTGAAGAAAGTGCCTGTTTAAGTAGTTCAAAAGCTTGTGGTCCACCTAACTCACCTAGCGTAGCAATGATACTGAATTGTACTAGCCATTCATTGGTTGTATTGTAGAGTTTCTCTAAATCTTCAAAAGCTTCATGCAACTTCAGAGCGCCCAAACAATCTGCTGCTGCTGCTTGCACATCTATTTCTGAGTCATTGAGCAAGCGATCGCGCAAAATATCCAAGGATAACTGTAAATTCTGTTCTCCAAGTGTATCCATTTGACTCACCGCCGAGTATCGCACACGAGCGTTGCTATCACCGATGGCACTTTGAATCAATTCAAAGCCAATTGCTGGTTCTAGTTGACGGATTTGATTTACTGCACGCAAGCGATCGCCCGCATCCTGAGAACCAAGCAATTGCTTAACAGACTCTGGAGTAATACTCATTTAATTATCCTTGATTTTCAAACTTATTAAAAAAGAGTCAAAATTCAACAGTCAAGGTCAAATGACTATTGACTATTGACTATTGACTTTTGACTAATAACTAACAGACAAGTAACTAATCTTGACTTGCTGCCATTGCCCGAATAATATCACCACGAGTGAGGATACCAATTACTTGCTCCATGCTGTCAAGTACTGGCAAGCGGTGAACACTGCGATCGTGCATGACTGTGGCAGCTTCCTTTAAAGTTTTCTCAGGGGAAATAGTGACGGGATTTTTACTCATCACTTCCCCAACAGTTTGCCCTAATGCCTTATGCAAGTCCCGTTCATACGTCGCAGGGTTTTTCAAATAGATCACGCTATCAAGAAACATGATGTATGCAGGTGGAGTTACACCAGTTTCTTGCCACATCAAGTCAGTTTCTGAGATAATGCCTACCAATTTACCGACATCATCCACAACAGGCACTCCACTAATGTGGCGTTCTGCGAGAATTTGAATAGCTTCGTTGAGTGGAGTTTGTGCCTGAACGACAATCGGATCGCGGCTCATCACGTCGGCAACGGTTTTAGCCATTTGTTTGCTGACACCTTTTATCAAAGTCCATTCGATTATTGTAGAAAATTGCGGGACTCAACCTGATGCAATTAATAGATTGTTACGGGATTAGAATACGACATTGGGAGTACTTTAGTTAACAGTTAGAAGTTAGGAGCTAGTCCTCACCCCATACTCCCCTTGAGGGCGGTAATAATTTGAATATTTGCTTTCGGAAAAGTAAACTGTTCGAGTTCTTCCAAGTTTACCCAGCGAATTTCATCACATTCTAAAGGTTGAGGAACACCTGTGAGATGACGGCAGTGATGTACTGTGAGGGTAACACGCAACTCTGTATAGGTGTGGTCAATTGTGATTAAATGCTCCCCCACTTCAATCACTATTCCCAATTCTTCGTAAATTTCTCGCTCAATGCACTCTTGGATGGTTTCACCAAGCTCAATTTTTCCACCAGGAAATTCCCACAAACCACCCATCATTCCTTCTGGACGACGACGGTCAATTAAGATTTGCTTTTGCTCATTCCAAATTACGGCAACACCAATGATTTTATGAGTTGGAGAAGAACTGGTTTGACTCATAGCTTAAAAAAGTGGAAACTGTGGGGAGTGTCCAGGGAAAGTAACTTTTAACTTCTAACTGCCAATGCTCAATACTGTATAACAAAACTCGGCAGACTGCTTTTTGCCATGCCGAGTTCGTATTGATTGCGAATATTGACTACCGCTATTTGTATATGCACAAGTTTTTAATTGTTCATTTAAAAATACACCTCTAGTTTCACTAATTCCTAATTTATGTAGGTTTAGAGAAAAACGAATTAAAATTTTTATGTTACTCTAGACTTTTGTCATCTCAATTTACATCCAAATCTGCTTATAATTTGCAGCTTGTCAAATATCTATTGACTTGATGCATGATTTTAGATTCTGCATTGGAATTTATCCAGATGGCTATTTTCCTAATCGTGCAGCCATAACTTTTAACTTCAACTCAACAAAATTGAGTTTCCTAAGTTTCATAGCAGATTTATACCAAGGTCAAGTATCTAAGCATTGACCTTAAACCCTTTTGTAAAGCCTATTTTTCTTACCAATTCTGACTCCTGAATTGTGCTGTAATATTTTTAGTCAATATTGCTATTGTCGGTTTCAGTTCCTTGTAAAGCAACTTCAAAATTCATTCTCTGCTCAGCGTTACGCAAGAAATAACCGCTAATCATAGCAGAAGCTAAAAGCCGACCTAAACTTTCGCGACTAGTAGTTACAGCAACACCAAAGTTTTCTGAAGGCAAGTTTCCCAATAGTCCCGTAATATTACGTTCCATCACCTGAAAAACTTCGGCAGAAGTAGGTTTGGATAGTTGGGTAACTGTCTCAGGACTTAAAGATTTAACATACTGCCATAGTAAATCGCTAGTTTCTGATTCGCTATTGAAAAATTCTGAGACACGATTGGATGAGTTACTCATTTTTGATCTCCTTGACTGCTATTCCTAGCTGCGGTGTTTCTGCTTTGAAAACAAAATGCCATTTCTGGATTTGACTTAGCTGGCTATTTAGTCTTCCTGTTAATTAATGTAACAGGCTAGTTTAGCAATTGAAGTGGGCGCAACCGTACCAAAAGCAGCGTATTTTCTCGCCAATTGCTCAGTAGTCATTGGTCATTCATCGTTGATCATCGCTCGGTGTTAACTAACAAAAAACAAATGACAAAGCGCAAAGTCTGAGCCAAGGTTTCGTTGGCTCAGACTTTGTAAGAGAGAACAAAAGACTAATGACTAATAACTAACTTGCCAAATACTCATCCATATTTGCTTTAGACTTGCGAAGTTTGGTTAAGGCTTCCCGCTCGATTTGCCGGACTCGTTCCCGACTTATGTTGAGGATTTCCCCGATTCTTGCAAGAGTCAGCGCTTGTCCATCAGTTAACCCAAACCGCAGCGCGATTACTTCCTTCTGTTGTGGGGTGAGGTCACCCATCAGACGCTCTAAGTCATAAGATAGGGAAGACTGCATAACAAACTCTTCTGGAGAAGCTCCTGGATCTTCTAGCATTTCTCCAAGTTCGGTATCGTAGTTATCACCTAAACGCAAATCTAAGGAAAGGGGCAACCGCGCCTTTTCTAAATACTCTCGTACTTGCTTGGGTGTCAATTCTAATTCTTGAGCTAGCTCACCAGCTGTGGGAGCGCGTCCCAATTTTTGAGACAATTGCCGCTGTGCCTTTTTAATTTTATTTAATTTTTCAGTTATATGGATAGGCAACCGAATGGTACGAGCTTTTTCAGCTATTGCACGAGTGATAGCTTGGCGAATCCACCAATAGGCATAGGTAGAAAACCTGTAGCCTTTGGTGGGGTCAAACTTTTCTACGCCACGTTGCATACCGATACTACCTTCTTGGATCAAGTCTAGTAAATCGACATTGCGCTTGATATACTTTTTGGCAACGGAGACTACCAAGCGCAAATTGGCTTCTACCATTTTGCGCTTGGCAATTTCACCATCAGCGATCGCTTCGTTCAACTCTGCTAGTTCTAATTTTGTTGCTTTGGCCCACTCTTCTATAGTTGGTTGACGACCTAACTGGGTGGCAAGATTTTCCCGCGATTCATGCAAGGCGGTTGAACGTTGCACCTGCTTCCCATAGAAAATCTCTTCCTCATGGGTTAAGAGTGGCACACGGCCAATCTCACGCAGGTAAGTCCGCACGAGGTCTGTGGCTGTCTGAGCGGTCTTCATGGCGCTACTCTTTGGTAAATTATGGGTTTGACGGTAGGGTCATTAGGGGATAGATGCTCTCGTGTGGGTTCTACCCAGTCAAGCTGGGAACCCATGTTATGGTTTGCAACTTACGCGCCCGATATATTCGGCTGCTCATAAAAAATTTAAATTGAGCTTCTTAATTGCTAAAAGTTACAGTTATTTCTTAATTTTCACAAGTATCTACAGTTAGATAAAAGGTAATTTTTTAAACATTTTTCTATAGGACTAATATTAACAATTGTAACCTTTGTGAGAAGGTTTTGGCTATATACTTGGATAAATTTTCTGGCTGTTCCAGATTTATCCAGTAGCATTTTTCCCTTAAAGTCTTTATAAAAGACAATTTCACAACTTATCTGGCTCAAAGAGACTCCCTCATATTTGTTAAAATATCTCAATGAGAACTATAGTCATTCTCTTATAACAATTGTTTAATTTTTGCGGGCTGGGGCATGGGGCAAACAAGGAGTGTGGGAGGTGTGGAACCAGAGAAAAGAGGCGAAAAGCCAGAAGTATAAATTTTCTTTCCTCCCACACTCCCCAGACTTTCCACCTCCCTACACTCCCAATGCCCGATATCTAGTCCCTGACAATCTTGCAGTAATCCTGGATAACTTTTACATCCAAAGTCGTATTTTGTAAGGAACGGATGGCGGCAACGGTAGCTTTTGCACCAGCGATGGTAGTTATAATGGGAATTTTGTAAGCTAAGGCTGTGCGACGGATTAACCTAGCATCTGTCTGGGCTTCTTCCCCTGAGGGTGTGTTAATAATCAGTTGGATTTTCTGATTTTTGATTGCGTCTAAGACGTGGGGTCGGCCTTCATGCAGTTTAAGTACTAATTCAACATTTAATCCCTGTTCGAGAAGAACCCGGCGTGTACCAAGTGTCGCCATCACGGTAAAACCCAAATCGATAAATTCCTTCACCACAATCGCAGCTGCTGCTTTATCGCGATCGCTCATCGATACAAACACGGTTCCGGTTAAAGGTAAACGCTCTCCAGCACCCATCTCGGCTTTGGCAAAAGCTCGTCCAAAGTCGCTATCAATCCCCATCACCTCACCAGTGGAGCGCATTTCTGGGCCTAATATTGTATCAGTTCCAGGAAATTTATTAAAGGGTAATACGGCTTCTTTAACAGCAATATGTGAGGGGATAATTTCTTCGGTAAAATGTAGCTCCTCTAAGGTTTTACCTGACATAATTAACGATGCTAGCTTCGCTAACTGGACACCCGTTGCTTTAGAAACAAATGGTACTGTGCGGGAGGCGCGGGGGTTGGCTTCTAGAATGTAAACTTGGGGAGAATAGCCGCTTGCACCAACAACAGCAAATTGAATATTCATTAAGCCCACCACTGACAACGCTTGTGCTAGCTGCACTGTCCAAGTGCGAATTTGGTTAAGAACTGCGGGTGATAAGGAAATTGAAGGTAAGGAACAAGCAGAATCTCCTGAGTGAATTCCAGCTTGTTCAATGTGTTCCATAATACCGCCAATTACTACCCGTCCTGTGTGGTCGGCGATCGCATCAACATCAACTTCGATAGCATTTTCTAAAAACTTATCAATTAAAATTGGATGGTCTGGCTCTACTTGGACTGCAAAGGTCATGTAGCGTTCCAACTCCGCATCGGAATAAACGATTTCCATCGCTCGTCCCCCCAAAACATAACTGGGACGCACCACCACCGGATAGCCAATGCGTTTGGCGACAATCAGCGCATCTTCGTAACTACGAGCAATACCATTCGGCGGTTGAGCAATATTCAACTCTTTGAGAATCTTTTCAAACCGCTCTCGGTTTTCTGCCATGTCGATGGAATCTGGTGATGTACCCCAAATTTTGGTAATTGGGGATTGGGAACTCTCCCCAGTCCCCATTCCCTGCAAATACTGCTGGAGCGGAACTGCCAACTTCAGTGGGGTTTGGCCGCCAAACTGGACTATTATGCCTACAGGATTTTCAGTTTCGATGATATTCAGGACATCTTCTTTTGTTAACGGCTCGAAATAAAGGCGATCGCTGGTATCATAATCTGTGGAAACTGTCTCTGGGTTAGAGTTAACCATAATTGTCTCGTACCCTGCTGCTTTCAAAGCATAGGCAGCGTGACAACAACAATAATCAAACTCAATCCCCTGACCAATGCGGTTAGGGCCACCACCCAAAATCAATACTTTGGGCTTGGTTGCAGGTAAGACTTCTGTTTCTTGTTCGTAGGTAGAATAGTAGTAAGGGGTAAACGCTTCAAACTCCGCCGCACAAGTGTCTACAGTTTTATAAACTGGGATAATTCCTAGTTGTTGGCGATAGCTACGGACTTCATCTTCAGTGGTTTTGGTAGCATAAGCAATCTGGCGATCGCTAAATCCATTCCTCTTCACTTCATAAAGTTGCTCTTTTGTCAATTGCTTTAAGGATGTGCGCTTGAGGAATTTCTCCACATCAAGAATTTGCTGCATTTTATCTAAGAACCAAGGATCGATACCAGTAAGTTCGTAGATTTCCTCGGCACTGATTCCTAATTGCAACGCATGACGTACGGCAAAAATGCGATCAGGATTTGGTGTCCGCAGTAAGGCACGAATTTGTTCGCCACTGGGTAATTTTTCGGCTTTGTCGCAACCCCAGCCAGCACGTCCGGTTTCCAGAGAACGCAGTGCCTTTTGGAAGGATTCGTTGAAAGTCCGCCCAATTGCCATTGCTTCCCCGACTGACTTCATTTGAGTTGTCAGTACTGGTTCAGAACCAGGAAATTTTTCAAAGGCGAAGCGGGGTATTTTTGTAACTACGTAGTCAATTGTTGGTTCAAAGGATGCCGGAGTTTTCTTGGTGATGTCATTTTTAATTTCATCCAAGGTGTAGCCTACCGCTAACTTTGCTGCCATCTTGGCGATGGGGAAACCTGTAGCTTTAGAAGATAAAGCCGAACTGCGAGAAACGCGGGGGTTCATTTCAATCACTACCACATCTCCAGTTACAGGATTAACGGCAAATTGAATGTTAGAACCGCCAGTTTCCACACCTATCTCGCGGATGATTTTAATTGCCATATCCCGCAGCCTTTGATATTCTTTATCAGTGAGGGTTTGCGCGGGAGCGACGGTAATTGAGTCTCCAGTGTGGATGCCCATAGGGTCAAGGTTTTCGATGGAGCAGATAATCACCACGTTATCTGCTAGGTCACGCATCACTTCGAGTTCATATTCTTTCCAGCCGAGTAAAGACTGGTCAATGAGAATTTGTGAAACAGGGCTAGCATCTATACCGACTTGTGCCATTTCTTCAAATTCTTCTTGGTTGTAGGCAATACCACCGCCACTTCCACCCATTGTGAAAGCAGGACGAATAATTAGGGGATAGGTGCCAATTTTGTGGGCGATCGCTTTAGACTCTTCTAAGGATTCAGCTGTGCCACTTGGACATACAGCTACCCCGATTCTTGCCATAGCCTCACCAAAAAGTTTTCTGTCTTCGGCTTTTTCAATTGCTGGGAGTTTAGCGCCAATTAACTCAACGCCGTACTGTTCCAACACGCCATTCTTGGCTAAAGCAACAGCGATATTCAGGGCAGTTTGTCCTCCCATCGTTGGCAAGAGAGCATCAGGGCGTTCTTTGGCGATTACTTTTTCGACTAATTCCGGAGTCAGCGGCTCAATGTAAGTGCGATCAGCTGTTTCCGGGTCGGTCATAATCGTTGCAGGGTTAGAGTTGACCAACACCACTTCATAGCCTTCTTCTCGCAGCGCTTTGCAGGCTTGCGTACCAGAGTAGTCAAACTCACAGGCTTGTCCGATCACAATTGGACCAGAGCCTAACAGTAGAATCTTCCGGAGGTCATCACGGCGGGGCATAGCAGTTGCCTTGGAGTATGAGAATACAAATCCTGATTATTTTAAGGGTCTTTACCCTCTATCGTGCTTTTTGTTATTAAGTTTTCTAACTTGGTAGGGGAATTGGCGACTGGGGACTGCTTTCCAAATACTCAAATCCCAATCCCCAATCCTCAATCCCTTGTCACCATTTTGTATTCTTAATTTTATTTAATTATGATGCTCAGTTTCTTATAGTTCTTGCGAAGATATTTTATTTAATTTAATCAAAATTATCAACAAACCTTGATTTATTAGGCAAAATATCTGTCTGGTTATTAAGGATCGATAGATTACTATAATCAAAATTTCTGTTATTTAACTAAATGCTAAATATTTTCAATATTAAATAGGATCTYAATATGTTGACTTAAATTAAAAATGGCAGAGATATAGGAGTGCTACTCTGTGCCATTTWTTATAATATTTTAAGAGTTAAAGCTGCTGATTTTTTCTTTCG
The DNA here is from genome assembly GCF_005869855.1 of Nostoc sp. PA-18-2419. Taxonomy (GTDB): domain Bacteria; phylum Cyanobacteriota; class Cyanobacteriia; order Cyanobacteriales; family Nostocaceae; genus Nostoc. The sequence goes on from NZ_SZNH01000008.1 coordinate 214,472, forward strand.
CTGAAGATAGAAAAATCTAGATTATGAGAGTTTTAGATTTGAGCAGCTTGGACAAACCCTAAAGTTAAGCTGTCTTTAGCGAGGAAGTGGGATAAATGATAAGCACGTTCCTCAGTTTTCAACAAAATCTTTTCGTAGAGATAGCGTGTGGCTCTATCCCCTAAACTCTCTGCCTGAGCAGCTTGGCGGCGAATTACACCAATAATTGCTTGTTCCGCAGCTAGGTCATTTTCTACCATTTGACGGGCAGAATATACGCCCTCGGATTCTTGTTCAAAACAGKTTAATTCTGCTAGTTTGCTGAAGGTCGCAACTGGTACACCACCTAGGCCATCCAAGCGCTCTCCAATTTCATGGACGTGGTCTTGCACTTCATTGTAGCTTTCGTTAAAAAACTCATGCAGAGAGTAAAATTCTGCACCTTCAACTACAAAATGATGCTTTTGATACTGCAAGTAAAGTGCTTGGAAACTAGCTAATACAACGTTAAATCCTTCTGTAACTGGCGCAGTTACGCTGTGATCCAACAATATGGGATTGTCATATACATGACCAAAATTTCGTAACAGAGTTCGCGTTTCAGACATTGTTCTCCTCGCTCTTTAGCAGTTACAGTTTTTAACTGCTTAGTCTTTATATATTAACATTTTCATAGTAATGACAAGAACAATTCGCTATACTAAATTTTGAATTATTCGCTACAAAAACTCTCAAGTTTATTTGTTTGTTGAATGATGTTCCGCGAGTTATGAGTGTAATCGGGATGGGGGGAAACAGACGCGATTAATCGTGTCTCTACTCATAATTCAGCACTCCCAATGCCACCTTTTATTTTTTTTTTCAAATTTTAATGAGAATTGTTTGCACTTAAGGTATGCTGGTTCTAAGAGGTTAAACTCTTAAGACTTTACAAAAAGTAAAAAGCTATCTTGCGGTATTTACTGCAAATTTGTTGCACTCTGAGGGCAATTCTCTTGAAATCATTTAGTTCAAAAATTGAAAACAAGCACTTTGTAGAGGTGAGTTGGGCAGACCGTTGGCAAGTTTATCACCGCATAAAGGAGTTAGATATTCCCTGTAGTTGTACAACTAATCAACCATTAGAAGTTGAGATTGGCTCTGTAACTGCGGCTGTTCAACTTTGGAGTGTAATTCGGCGATTGACAAGTTCTCGTCAAGACCAGATTTGGACTCTTGAATGCTGCTGGAAAAGTCGTTACCAAAAGTTCTAATCGAGATTGCCAGTCTTAACTCTGGTGTTGAAAATATCTCAGTAAGTAACTTGCATTAGTTAAGAGGAGGTTAAATAATGGGTGGATCTCATAGTGGAAAAGTATCAGAATTTTGCCTTGAGGGCAGGTTTATAGATTTTGTTATTAAAGATGGCTATCAACTCAAAGGTTTACTACTGAGTAGTTCTGAGGGTGAATGCTACATTAAACTAGCTAAACATTTACGGGCTGCTTTTGATTTGCGGCTACTACCAGGTACTTGGTTACAAGTGGTTGGTTATAAAAAGTACGATATAAAAAAAGACAAAGTTACATTTAAAGCTGAACGTGTGATGGCGGCGCGTCCGGAAATAGGGACACTTAAAACTATTGCTGCACCTGAAGAACCACCATCAATTGATCAGGTTAAGCTAAAACCAGCGAAGACTAAAGCAACGATTTTGGTGTGTCAAAAGTCTGATTGCATGAAACGCGGTGGTAAAGCAGTTTGTCAAGCGTTGGAAGCAGCTTTAAGCGATCGCGGTTTAGAAGACCAAGTTACAATCAAGGGCACTGGTTGTATGAAGAACTGCAAAGCCGGGCCAAACCTAGTTATGCCAGACAAAACCCGCTACAGCCATATTCAAGCACCACAAGTTCCAGCGCTAATAAATAAGCATTTTTCTGACAAAGGTTTAGAAGCACAACCAGATACTTTCAGCGAAATAAGAATAGTTAATCCTAAGTTTTGCTGAGATTGATAGTAAAAAGTTAACTAATTAATGAGAAAATTTAATAGTAAGTTTTTGAGTGTGTTTCCTTGATACTTGGCTGTAAGCTTTGCTAGAAGTTTGCAATAAAATCAAAAAACTGGCTTTAATTAAGGCCAGTTTTTTCAATTAAGAGGGTTTTTATTAAGCAATTTTTAACCGGGATACTCTCATAGTTTCATCTCAAAGCACATTTATAGTACGAGGCAGGAGGAAGAAGGCAGTTCTTGCTGGAGGTAAAACTATTACTGCTCCTAACATTCACGCTTGTCATTATGTCCTAACTTATGTGACTAGGGCTATACTTTCACTATCATTGACTCAAATATTTTGAGATTATGGCTGAAACAATACAGTTCTAGCGAAAATTACACAACCTCAGTTAGAAAAGACTGCAATAACTGTCGCATGGATGTAGCTTGCACATGGTCAGGGAACACAGTTAAAAAGTCATTTAGGTCTTGGATAGCTTCACGAATTGATTCTGAGGAAGCACCTTGAGATAAAACGTGGATATATAACCGCTCTGCTGGTTGATGATATTGAGCAGCTAAATAGTAAAGGGCTAAATTAAAGGCATTAGACCAGTCTTTAGCATCTTTTTCATAATCCTGTTTAGCAAGCTTGATGGCAAGTGCTAGGTCAGCCCATGCTTTATCTGGTTGGTTAAGGGCTTGGTAGGCTAAAGCGCGATTATATAAATACCAATTACTGTCAGAATCTAAGTCAATAGCGCGGTTGAAATCTGCAAGAGCTTCATTATATAGCTTTAGCATCAGGTAAGTATAACCGCGATGTGCGATCGCCGAGCCGTATTTGGGGTTAAGTTCAATGGCGCGGTCAAAATCTTCTAAGGCTTGTGGGTAACGCTCCATTAAGCGGTAGGTCTCACCTCGAAGTGCGATCGCCCAGTGAAGTTTGGGGTTAAGTTCAATGGCGCGGTCAAAATCTTCTAAGGCTTGTGGGTAACGCTCCATTAAGCGGTAGGTCTCACCTCGAAGTGCGATCGCCCAGTAGTCAGATTTGGGGTTAAGTTCAATGGCGCGGTCAAAATCTTCTAGAGCTTCTGGGTAACGCTCCATTAAACAGTAAGTTTCACCGCGACTTTTGATCGCCCAAGTATATTTGGGGTCAAGTTCAATTGCGCGGTCAAAATCTTCTAGGGCTTGTGGGTAACGCTTCATTAAGCGGTAAGTTTCACCGCGACTTTTGATCGCCCAGGCATATTTGGGGTCAAGTTCAATTGCGCGGTCAAAATCTTCTAGGGCTTCTGGGTAACGCTCCATTAAGCGATAAGTTTTACCACGACATGCGATCGCCCAGGCATATTCGGGGTCAAGTTCAATGGCGCGGTCAAAATCTTCTAGGGCTTCTGGGTAACGCTCCATTAAGCGGTAAGTTTTACCGCGCCAACCTAGAGCAATTGGTTGCCATTTAACTTCAATCCTAGAATTTTGTAGGACTGCGGTAAACATTTCTAATGTAACTTGGTAAAAATTTTCGTCATAGGCTTTTAACCCATTAGTTAATTGCTCACCCCAACGCTTAACTTCAGAGGAGTCTGCATCTTTACCAGCCTGAAGCATCGTTTCTGCACAATGTTGGGCAAATTTGCGTTGATTGTTGAGTACAGCAAGAAATTCATTGAAAGCTAGAGATAAATTCTTTTGGGGTAACTGACATAAGTTGTGATACAACACGTTTAATGTGTGACTTTGCCAGCTAGGATCGCGCTGTTTATTCTCTTCGTCCAATTGCAGATCGTTTCGCAGGCTGTCATAATATTCTGCTAACTTACCATGTATGTCAGCCCAGCTTTGCGGCGATGAAAGGCGCTTGTGGCGTAACATTTGCGTTTTAACCACATCATGATAAGCCCAGCCATCGGTACGTTCGTTGACAAAGGATGTTTCTTTCAGCCAAGTAAATAACTCGTCAGCTTCTTGTTCTCCTCTTAATTTGGCTATAACATCTCGATTCAAGCACCGAGGAATGGCAGCATCAAGAGCAACTTGTCGCCGTTTGGGGTCATCAATCCATTTTAAAAAGCGTTCTACAGCACTGCTGCTAGGCTCAACTACTTGGTTAGGGTCATTGGGATGAGCATCTGCTAACATTCCTACCAGCAGGGGTAAATTTCCAGAAAGGCGTAAAATTACTTCAATAACCCGACTGTTAGTAATGCCTTTGCGAGTTAGATATTGTTGGGCTTCTTCTTCTGTAAAGGGTTCTAGAGGGAAACGAACAATTAACCCCTCGTAAGGTGCCCAATGATTTTTATCTAATTCCTGCCGACCGGCGATGGTTATCAATATATTCAGAGATACTTCACCGTGGCGACCCTCCAAAATTTCTCGTAACCAGTTATCTAGAAATTCTCCGGTGCGTTCATAAGTATCAAAAAACAAAACAACAGCAGTTTCTTTCGCAATTTTAAAAATATCTTGCAAAAATAGCGGGGTTAGGATTTCTACAGGTTCTTGAACTAATAGCACTTCATCTTTATTTGTTATTTTCTTGGCAACATAAGAAGCCCATTCTCCGGCTTGGCTAGCCAAAGCATCCTCATCTACAAAGTCAAATACAGCACCGCCAACGGGAACTCGACGCGCCAGACGCACACCAGTTTTAACTACAGTTTTACCGACAAAAGCCGAAAAGCCTTGAGGGGCTTCTGGGTCGGTTTCTAATTCTTGGCGCTTTTGACGGTAAACTTTGTAGCGTTCTGTAAACTGCGGTAGTTTGTGACCTTGTCGTTCCAACTCTTCAGCTAAACGACCCATAACTTCTGGGACACTTTTTTCAGCTTCATCGATGTAAGCTGAGATAATTTTTGCTTCATCAGCAATTTTGCGAAACTGCCGTAACAGGGTACTTTTACCAACCCCTCCTTGACCCCAAACATTGAACAAAAAACGACGGCGGTCATCCTCTAACGATAAAGCCAAATTTTGCCTAAATTGGTTTACCTGGTCTTCACGACCCACAAAACCCGATTGTTGGCGTTGCTTAAGAATATCTTGTAGACTCTTGGGCTTGTTTTGTGAGTTCATGACCAGATTTAATTTTGAGGTGCTAATGTTTACAGGATAACTACTAAATATGTACGCTATATGTACGCTAGATTTCGGAATTTACCAAACTTTTTTAAGTAATTTTGGCGCTTAAGCTCAAAGTTGAGCTTTTGAGGTTCAAAGTTGAGCTTTTGAGGTTCAAAGTTGAGCTTTTGAGGCTCAAAGTTGAGCTTTTGAGGCTCAAAGTTGAGCTTTTGAGGTTCAAAGTTGACCTTTTGAGGTTCAAAGTTGACCTTTTGAGGCTCAAAGTTGAGCTTTTGAGGTTCAAAGTTGACCTTTTGAGGCTCAAAGTTGACCTTCTGAAGCTCAAAAATGCCCTAACGACTCCAAGTCGCGGCTACATACACAAAACCTACCTGTCTTAGGTTTCAAAAATTTTTAGATTCAAGATGCAAAAGGGGCATAACATCGTTATGCCCCCAAGAAGAACGGGTATCGTACTTAATTAATAACTGCTGTTATCGCCTATTTTATGCTTTAGCTAACTGGAACTTCGGGTTGCTTTTTCTTGGAACGTCGGGTAAACCTACGTCCCATCTCATCAATGACTGCATCTAAACCTGTGACATCACCGCTAGCTTTGGCATAGCTATAAACTGCTAATGCTGCGGCATACGCTTCGCTAGCTGCGGCTATACAGGTATCATCCACGAGTTCTTGCAGTTGCGTCAAAGATAACAGTACCGGATACAAGTCCTCATATATTTCCAAGTCCCGCCGCATCTCTTCCAAATCAAACGAACGAGGTAAAAAGTTAGGGTTTTGTGTCGCCACTTCTAAGGCTTTGCTGACAAAAGCCCGACTTTTATCTCCCATCTTCAGCATTGTACGGCGGTCTCCGGGGGTCAAATCAATCAAAAATGGTAACTTTTCTTTAATTGTAGCGATCGCCTGCATGACTGCTTGCTTGTCTGCTGGGGTTATGCTAGCACTGACACGATTTTCTACCATTTTTAATACTCCTTTAGAATACTTAATCTCAGTATTCCCAAAGTTGTATAGGAGTTTGCTTTGATTTTATAAATTATTTGCGTAGGCGAGGAGACGCGATTAATCGCGTCTGTACAAAAGGTGGGGAATTAGACTTTTTGAGTTGTATCTAGCTTGTTGAAAAATCAAATATGAGTTTGATAGAAGCAATTGCATTTTTAAGAGGTCATTAAGAGAGTTTTTATCGACCTTATAGCAAGCAAAATCTAAGCTGCATATCGAAAATTTCAACCTCTGCACCATTATTCACAGCAATTTCTGCTCTTTGTAAAACTTCTTCAGTAATCGTATCATCCAAGTAATATTCTCCGCAGTTATCACAAATTTCTGCTGGCACTTTAATTTTAAAGAATTACTCTAGTAGGGTGAAAGTCTCCCTTGGCTGCAAATTAATGGGAGCAATTGACAAGAATTTGAGTAAAATAAACCTAGCTTGATAGGCATCATTTGTGTAGTTCCAGGCTTTCATTCTGATAATGTATATTCGCACTAACCGCTAATCACAGCGATACATTCAATTTCTACCAACACATCCTTAGGTAACCGCGATACTTCTACACAAGCACGCGCTGGGGCTGTATTTTCCGGAAAATATTTAGCATAAACGGCATTTACCGCCGCGAAATCATTCATATCAGCGAGAAAAACAGTAGTTTTCACTACATCTTCAAAAGTCGCTCCGGCTGCTGTGAGGATGGCTTCCAGATTAGCCATTACTTGCTCGGTTTGCTTTTTGACATCATCAGTGTAGACGACATCACCAAGGCGGGGATCGATGGCAATTTGTCCAGCTACAAATACCAATTGACCAGAAGCAGCGATCGCTTGATTATAAGGGCCGACTGGTGCGGGTGCGTTATCTGTATGAATTACTTTACGAGTCATAGATATTACTTTGTTGAACGATGTTTGCTGTTTACTGATTTCTATCGTCTATTAATTGCCAATTCTTTCTGATATAAAAACCGCGACTATTTAAGAACACCTTTATTTGCATGGTTCTCAATCTTTACCCCAACCTTGGACGTATCCCATAGTGCCGATATCGCCAATAATCCTGCAAAATGCGATCGTGGTCAAAACATAAATTACTCGGTACGCGCCAAGACTCAAAAATGCTTAGACCCTTAGCATCATCTCCAGCTAGAKGTTCCCCCGTCGCCGTTGCTAAAAACACAATGCTAATCGTATGCTGACGCGGATCCCGATTTGGGTCAGAGTACACCAGAAATTGTTCAATTAATTCCACCTGCAAACCCGTTTCTTCTTCGGCTTCTCGCCGCGCCGCCACTTCTACCGCTTCTCCATAATCTACAAAACCGCCAGGAATAGCCCAACCTAAAGGTGAATTCTGTCTTTCAATTAACACTATTGGCCGATGAGGTCGGTCTACTAGTTCAATGATGATATCAACTGTCGGTGTAGGATTGCGGTGAGTCATAGTAATTAGTCATTGGTCATTGGTCATTAGTCAAAGATAAATGACTAATCACAAACAAAATGAGTTTACTTGATTTACTCTGCAAATACTCCATGATAAATTCGATACGATCGCGTAGTATTTTATTGTGGCGATCGCTTGCTCCCTTAATTCAGGTTAAATATGCCTTTTCCTAGATCTAGTGGCATTTTGCTGCATCCTACCTCCTTTCCCAGTCGATTTGGTATTGGGGATTTAGGCTTAGAAGCATATCGCTTCGTTGATTTTCTCAAAGAAACTCATCAACAATATTGGCAAGTTTTACCCTTGGGCCCAACTGCATTTGGTAATTCCCCGTATATGTGCTACTCGGCAATGGCGGGAAATCCTCTAATAATTAGCCCAGAAAAATTACAAGAAGACGGTTTACTAACTGAAGAAGACTTTGCTAACCTACCAACATTTCCGGCAGAAAAGGTAGACTTTCAGCAGGTTGTGCCGATTAAGATGCAGTTACTCAAAAAAGCCTGTGAAAACTTTAAAACCAATGCTACACCTTTCCAACAGCAAGAGTTTACTGGTTTTTGTGACAGCAAAGCTTATTGGTTAGATAATTTTGCCTTATTTATGGCGCTCAAAGATGTCAACCATAACTCAAATTGGCATGCATGGGAGTCAGAACTTGTCAAACGCGAACCACAAGCATTGGAGCAGGTACAGCATCGGCTTACCGAAGAGATTTTCTATCATAAATTCATTCAATTTAAGTTTTTTCGTCAGTGGTCAGATATCAAAAGTTATGCCAATATGCGTGGCATTGATATTATTGGTGATATCCCCATCTACGTAGCTCATGATAGTGCTGACGTGTGGGCACATCCCGATATGTTTTGCCTAGACAAAGAGACGGGAGAAGCAGCCCAAATGGCAGGAGTTCCACCAGATTACTTTAGCGCCACGGGTCAGTTGTGGGGTAACCCAGTTTATAACTGGGAAGAACTGCAAAAACAAGATTTTAAATGGTGGGTACAACGCTTTGAAGCAATGCTGGATTATGTAGATATTATTCGCATTGACCACTTCCGAGGCTTTGAGGCTTATTGGGCTGTGCCTAAAGGCGAAAAAACTGCCATCAATGGGGAATGGATACAAGCGCCTGGTGATGCTTTTTTTGAAGCAATTAGACATAAATTGGGCAAGTTACCCGTCTTGGCAGAAGATTTAGGAGTAATTACACCAGGGGTAGAAGCCCTGCGAGACAAGTATGGATTTCCTGGGATGAAAATTTTACAGTTTGCCTTTACTGCCGATCCTGAAAATCCATTTTTACCATTCCATTACCCAAGAAATGCTGTAGTTTATACTGGCACCCACGATAATGACACAACTGTGGGTTGGTTCAATACAGCTACTGAGTCCGAAAAGGAAAACTTATCGCTTTATTTAGGTTCTATTAGTCCTGACGGAGTCCACTGGGATTTAATTCGACTAGCATTGAGTTCCGTAGCTAATCAAGCAATTATCCCTTTACAAGACATTTTGGGATTAGGAAACGAAGCGCGGATGAATTTTCCTAGTGTTGCTGAGGGTAACTGGGAGTGGCGTTATCAAGCAGGAGCGATCACAGAGGAATTAAGCTCAAGGCTAAAAGTTCTCACTCAAATCAATGGACGCGCACCGCAAGAAGCTTAAGGATGCGGTCATGCTCTGACGCTTTCAAGTGGGGATATAGAGAATTCTTTTATTATGTCTTCCACTTTTTGGGTCTTGTTTGTTGCGTCAGAGCGTCTTCCATTCCCCGCGTCTTCTTCCTCGCTCATCTCAAAAGCTTGGGTTTTGCAGCTGCAATCCTAATTTCTTCTTCTTTACCAGGCTCTCCCATTTCTTTGGCTTTCTCTTGATTAACGCTCATTAAGACACCGCCAGCATTATCAGTTTTTACCGTTAGTTGCTCTTGGGCTTTCCAAATCCGGTGGGTACCTTCTGGTAAAGTACCCTCAAACTCTGTTTTGCCATCAGCTATTACACGAATCCAGGATGAGGCTTTTAAGGTAACGCCAATCTGTACAACCTCTGTTTGTTTGACGCCGCTCAATGTGTCGCTGACAGGTTGGACTTGTATTGACTGTTTTGGTTCGGTTATTTCTGGTTTGACTATTTCTGGTTTGACAATCGACTCTTGTTTTAGATCTGACTCTTGGATATTACTTGCTTGTAGTACGGCATTATTTAATAACTGAGATAAGCCATTTACAGAGCATAAAATTAGCAATATGTAAAGAAAATAAAGATGAACAGGACGTAGTTGATTTAAGGGTGAAGTCTTGGAAGTAGCTTGGGAGTTGACTTGTGGAGAATTGATCGGAAAAGTCTCAGCCAATTCGGCTCCATTTAAGCCCAGTGCGTCGCCAAATTGCCTGATCAAACCTTGGATATAAACTGGTTCTGGAAGATCGTTTAAATTACCTTCTTCCATCGCCTGCAATAATCGTCGGGGAATCATGGTCAATACAACCACTTGTTCTAAGGATAAACCCTGTTCTTGACGTGATGCCCAAAGTTGAGCACCTATTTCTGCCAACTTTTGGGATCTTTGTTGTTCTAATGAAAGTGAGGGCTGCTGATTGTTTTTCTTTCTTGGCCATTTCATGCCTTATGACACTCCTTAACTCAACTAAATCATTTAATAGGTTACTTGAACAATAATTGGTGAATTGGTGAATTCACAAGCCAGATTCAGGGTGAATTATATAGCTACTTTTCTGATGAATAAATGGGTTTAAAACCCCTAGACAAATTTACGATTTGGTGAGCCAACTGTACAACAAAATTTTCTTATGTAAATGATTAGCGCATTTAAGAGCGTTAGCAAATTAAATCATACGCACACTCGCTCACACAACGCTCAGGAGTGTCACCCAAAGGGTAGTCTACAACTACTTGGCGCTCTCAAACCTTACCTACTTAAATTCTCAATCCTCGATTTGGAATTGGTGAATTCTCGTTTATCATCTCTTGCAAAAAGTGAATTTCACTATCTTTGAGAAACCGATATTTGCCCTCTGCTAAAAAGGGTTCTTTTGGTGTTTGTAATTGAATTGAGCTGATCGCACTTCGATGGAGTTGAATTACTGGGTATCCTAATTGTTGTGCTATACGACGAATTTGGCGATTTCTTCCCTCCTGTAAAACAATTTCTAAAAAGCTACCTTCAGCACAACGTTCTATCAGGTGTACCTTAGCTGGTCGTGTTTTTCTACCCTCCAACACCACACCTTGACGCCACATCCGCAATACTGCTTCTGGAGGATGTCCTTTTACCAAAACACGATACGTTTTGGAAATGCTGTGACGTGGATGGGTTAGTCCAAATGTCAAGTCTCCGTCATTTGTCAGGATTAATGCTCCTGTGGAGTCTGCATCTAAACGCCCAACTGGATGGATACCTAAACCTTCTCGTAATTCTTTCGGTAGTAGATCCAAGACTGTTGGTCTTTGGTGAGGATCGTCGCAAGTTGAAACTACTCCAACTGGTTTATGCAGCAACAGATAAATTAAAGCTGGACGCTGCTTTGCGGATATCAGCTTGCCATCAATAGCGATCGCATCTTTTTCGGGATCGACTTTTTGACCTAAATTTGCCAATACCCCATTGATCCGCACCCGTGATTGCTTAATCATTTCTTCAGCTTCACGACGTGAGGCAATACCCCACTGAGCCAGAATTTTTTGTAACCGTGCCTCCATGTAGAAATTGCTGATTTCCTGTTAACTATTAAATGATATTTGCATTTTGTAGTAAGTAGGCATAAATGTTACATTTAAGGCAAACTTTAAGTTTGTCGGTTGTTGAGCAAATACTCATAAACTCCATTAGTTAGATGTCAGAGCAAAATTCCCAAACAACAAATGTAAACAAAATCCGAATAATTACGCAAGTACTAACAACAGCACTAAAGCTGTGGTTGAGAGCGCAAGTTAGCCAGATATCTGAACTAGAAGTGGAGATCAAAGCCAGCGATCGGCAAATTCTCTCTGGACGCATTCCTTCGGTATCTATTTTTGCTACTGATGCAGTTTATCAAGGACTCCTAATTACAGAAATTCGATTAATAGCAGAAAATATTCAGATAAATATTGGGTCGATACTCAAGGGACAGCCCTTGCGACTGTTACAAATAGTACCAGTTATTGGGGATTTGACCATAGACGAGAAAGATCTTAATGCTTCTCTCTCATCTGAATTATTATCGACTGCATTAAACGATCTACTGGTTAAGGTTTTACCAACACATTGCCTAAAAACACAACCCATTAATTGGCAAGAAATTATTCTTAATAACAACCAAATTATACTCGTTGGTCTAAGAGTCACCAATAGTAAAACAACATCTGTGAAGGTCTGTCTGGGCTTGCAGTTACTCAATGGTCATGAGTTGCAACTAACAGATATCCAAATCAAAGATGACTACAGAGATTTATTCCAAGACAATCATGGGTACAATTTGGATCTTGGCTCAGATGTTGATATTCAAGAACTAACACTGATCCCAGGCAAACTATTGTGTCGTGGGCGGATTAACGTTAATCCTTGAAATTCAAAATGTTAATACCTAATTTTAAATAATATAGCGTTTATTGAGGTGTGAGAAGTGTCGGGCGAGAGTAACTCATAACTTTTAACTGCTAACTTTCAACAAACAAGGCAGAAAGCTGAAGCCAAAAGGATTTGACTTGTTTATTCCAATCATAGCGGGTGGCGATCGCCGTCTGTGGGTCTACTCATAAGCAAAGCAACCCAAAAGTCTGTAGTCAGGCTCCTAACTCAACCTAAGTTCAACAGAACTTAACCCCAACCTTTGTCGGCTTGGGATCAAAAATCGCCAATTTGTACAAAAAAATAAGATTTTTTTGCCCCACGATCTTACCCATCTGCGAGTAGTGGCAAAAGTAGCGTTACAAAGTAGTAGACCAAAGGAGCTGTAAAAATATAACTATCAGTACGGTCTAAAATACCACCATGACCAGGGATTAACTGTCCCGAATCCTTGACTCCGGCATCTCGTTTGAGCATAGACTCGGTGAGATCCCCTAGAAGGCTAGCAATGCCAATCAGTAAACCCAATGCTAGACCAGTAAACACAGATTTAGGCAAGTGCAGATAGTAAGCTCCAGCTAAAGCTACAGCGACACTGGAGGTAATACCAAACACAGCACCTTCTACGGTTTTTTTCGGACTAATATCCGATAAACGTGTTTTACCAAAGAATTTGCCGATAGTATAAGCACCAATATCAGCTGCCCAAATACATAATAAAGTCAGCAGCGTTACTGTCAAACCTTGTGGTAAAGAAATAGAATTTGCCTTTTGGTAGAAATCTGTCCAGGTTGTGGGCCAGTAGCCCCCGAAAGGGAGATTGCTGAAAGCAGCACTATCAATTGCTCGTAACCGCACCCAGTAACTTGGTAAATAACCAACGTAAAATAGCCCCATAATTGAAGCAGAAATATCGGCGATGGTGGCAAATTTGGGTTGAAACAGTAGATAAAAACAAATTAGTGTTCCAGCTATTGGCATCACAGCATCAGCTAAACTGCCATCAAGGGTACAAATCACTAGCAAAACTTGGCTAACAGCCATAGTTGTTTTAGCAGCAGGAGCAATGCCTCTAGCTAGCACCAAATTAAAATATTCTTGTTGACCCAGAAAGACCACAACCGCAAACATKATGGTAAAGTACCAACCCCCCAAAAGGGTCACACAAAGAGCAAGAGCGATCGCAATAATTCCACTAATAATCCGAGACCAAGGCATAGAAGTATTGGGTACTGGGGACTGGGGAAGATGGGGCCCCCTGTGGGGATAAGGGGTAATGGGGATTGGGTATTGGGGATTGGGTATTGGGTATTGATGATTGGGAAAACTCTTCGCTAATTCTCAGTCCCGAGTTCCTAGTCCCCAGTCCGCAATCCCTAATCCAGTTTCTCACCACTGAGGATAAAAATCGGATCGACGGCGGTAAAGGTTTGAGAAAAGCCCCGTGTTTCTAAGCGATTAACCGCAGATTGAACGACTTCGATATTTCTAGCCCTTAATAGCGAAAAACTTTGGGAAATAGCATACAAACTTTCTAGATTAGCAGCTGTGGCTACAACCCGACCTGATGTTGGTAAATATTGCCAAGCAGCTTGCAAAATTTCTTGAATTGGGCGTCCTCCTTCAATACAAACGCGGTGAGGGATGACCTTAAGATCCTGCAAACACTCTGGGGCGCTACCTTCAATGACTTCGACATTGTCGACTTCAAAGCGATCGCAGTTACGCTTAATCAGATTAGCTACTTCTTCATCCCTTTCTACTGCGATAATCTTGCCTTTTGGACACAGCAAGCCTACCTCTACAGGAATTGTACCCGTCCCAGCACCAATGTCCCACAACACCGAATTTGGTTGTAGGCGCAGTTGAGCGATTAACAACAGTCGGACTTCTCGCTGGCTGAAGGGAATTCCTGGCAAATGCTCGAACAATTCATCGGGAATACCTGGGGTAATGTAAGGCCAAAGTTGGGAGGGCATAAAACTACGCAATTATACTAAAGATATTGGCAGACCACATTCAAAAGCCATAAGCTATGAAAACTTTTTAAACGTAGCGTTATCAAAAACCATAATGATTGGCGAAATATTAAGCGATCGCTACCAAGTTCAGCAGCTATTAGGAAAAAAAGCAGGGCGGCGAACGCTATTAGCTCGTGACTTAAAAACTCAGGAATTAGTCGTCATCAAGTTACTTTCTTTCGGTAGTGACTTTGAATGGGACGATCTCAAGCTGTTTGAGCGAGAAGCCCAAACTTTAAAGTCTTTGTCACATCCGTGTATACCTCGCTATTTAGACTATTTTGAGGTCAATTCACCAACTATCAAAGGATTTTGCTTAGTACAAACTTATATTCCAGCACAAACTTTAGAGCAATATTTACAAACTGGGCGGACTTTTACTGAAGCTGAAGTCAAACAAATAGCCAAAGCTATTTTAGAGATTCTGATTTACTTACATGGATTGCATCCGCCTGTAATCCACCGTGATATTAAGCCTAGCAATATTTTATTGGGCGATCGCTCTGGTAATAGTGTTGGTGAAGTTTATCTAATCGATTTTGGTTCGGTGCAAACTATCCTGGCGACAGAAACCGGGACTAGGACTATAGTGGGAACCTATGGCTATATGCCACAGGAGCAATTTGGCGGACGGACTGTTGCAGCATCTGACCTTTATAGTTTAGGTGCAACCTTAATTTATTTGATAGTGGGTACTCACCCAGCAGATTTACCCCAAAAGGATTTTCGCATTCAATTTGAGCAAGTAGGTAATCTTAGTCCCAGCTTTATTAATTGGTTGCAGCAGATGGTTGAACCCAGTTTAGAAAAACGTTTGAGTTCTGCTACTGTTGCGATCGCAGCCTTAGAGAAACCACAATCGAGTTCGCCTGTTTTGGCTGTTAGCAAACCACATGGGAGTAAGATTCAATTAACCAAAAATCAGGATTCTCTAGAAATTATTGTTCCACCGGCTGATTTTGAACCATCAATAGTATTGACAGGTTTATTTGCGATCGCCTGGAATTCATTTATCCTCTTTTGGACAATTGGCGCCCTCTCGGCCCCTTTTCCCGTCAATATTCCCTTTGCCTTGTTCTCGCTTCCCTTTTGGGGTGCTGGCTTTCTAATGGTGTATAAATTTTTATTTCATATATTTGGACGCATCAGCTTACGCCTGAATTCAGAACAAATTTCTCTCACTTGGGATCTCTTTGCCTGGAAATTTTATCGTTCCCGCACATCCACCAGACAAAGTATTACGAAGTTGGTTTACATTCCCAAACATTTTACTCAAGACTCTCAAGCCAATAGAATTGCTGTTCCAGCACAATTGGATATTTGGACAGGAGTAAAAAAATATCAACTTGGTAATATGAGTACTGCTATTACTGAAGCGGAACTGGAATGGTTAGCTCATGAGTTAAGCGATTGGTTACATCTTGATATCAGTGAGTAGTATTTTATACAATGTTTTCTCTAAAAATAGACTAATTTAATATTTAAAGTATAAAAAACTGCTAATTATGATTGGTCAAATATTAGGTGAGCGCTACCAAGTTCAGCACTATATATTTGGTCAGGAGAATAAATATATCAAGTTGGTGGGAACTATCGCGATATTATATTATCCGAAGCAGAACTTGAATGGTTGGCTCATAAATTAAGTGATTTGTTAGGTTTGCCAATTACCAATCTAACGGGAAGTTAGTTGCGTCCCCATATCCACCTTGCTCTGTTGGGGAAGCGATCGCTATTTAGTTACAGATGCCTTAGAGGAGAGTTATATGTTTGGACTAGGATGGCCTGAGGTCAGCGTTATTGCGCTTGTCGCTATTCTCATTTTTGGCCCAAAAAAAATTCCCGAACTGGGAAGCGCACTGGGTAAAACCTTACGCGGTTTTAAGGAAGGAGTGAATACTCCGAATGACCAAACCAATTCAGAACAAGAAAAATAGTTAACTCTTTGTGGAGAATTTGATATTTACAGCACAGCAACTGTCAATAGTAGAGATGCGACTCATCGCCTCTCTACTATCGACTACAGCAATGTATTAACTACAGAAGAAGGTGCGATTCCATTTTGAGAATCGACGATCGCTGTACCACTATTTTGTTGGTGTATCTCTTCTTTAACTACACCACGCCCTCTAATTAATTTAATTGCCCGACTCACGCTTTCTGGTAAAATTACCACTAAGCTGTTATTTGGTGCCATGTCTAAGCCTTTGTTAATCGCTTGTGTTTCATCCAAAATTGATTCATAGCGACTATCAGACTTAACTTGGGTAATGCCTTGAACAATCAACTGAGCAGCCGATCCTCGTTGTCTTCCTCTAGTGTCATCGTCTTCTTTAACGATGATGTAGTCAAAAATTTGAGCTGCTAGTTTGCCCAAGGTCACAAAGTCTTCGTCACGGCGATCGCCTGGACCCCCTATTACGCCAATACGTTGTCCTGTAGTCCAGTTTTGCACAAAACTACCGACTGCTTCGTAACTTGCAGGGTTATGGGCATAGTCCACCAAAGCGTGATAATTGCCTAAATTAAACAAATTCATCCGTCCCGGCGTCTGACTTACGGAAGCTCTGAAGGTCTTCAAACCAGCACGAATCTGCTCAATTGTCACATTTTGCACGAACGCTGCCAAACTTGCTGCTAAGGCGTTGGCAATCATAAATGGTGCACGTCCGCCCATTGTTAAAGGTATATTTTCTGCTCTTTCTATACGGTGTGTCCAATCGCCTTTGACAATCGACAGATACCCATTTTCATATACCGCCGCAACTCCGCTCTTTTGAATGTGCTTCCGCACCAATTCCGAGTCGGGATTCATTGTGAAGTAAGCAATATTGGCTTTAGTTTTTTCTGACATAGCAGCGACGCGGCGATCATCAGCGTTGAGTACTGCATAACCATCAGGGAATACGGCTTCTGTAACTACGCTCTTAAGGTTAGCTAACTGTTCTATAGTATCTATATCGCCTATTCCTAAGTGGTCAGCGGCTACATTCAATACCACACCCACATTTGCTGCTTCAAAGCCCAGCCCAGAGCGGAGAATTCCACCGCGAGCTGTTTCCAGCACTGCTACTTCTACTGTTGGGTCTTGCAGAATAAGATGGGCACTTTGGGGGCCTGTGTTATCGCCCGATTCTACTAAGTAATCACCGATATATGTACCATCTGTTGTAGTATATCCTACAACTTTACCCGTCTGCTTATATATATGTGCTAACAGTCGAGTAGTAGTGGTTTTGCCATTGGTACCCGTGACGCTAAGAATCGGAATTTGGCTAGATTGTTCGTTAGGGAACAGCATATCCATCACCGCACCAGCAACGTTGCGGGGAATGCCAACACTAGGGGCAACGTGCATCCGAAAGCCAGGAGCAGCGTTAACTTCGACAATCACGCCATCTACTTCCCGTAGGGGACGGCTAATGTCCGAGGTGACGATATCTAAACCAGCGATATCTAAACCGATAATTTTCACTACCCTTTGTGCCAACCAAATATTTTCTGGGTGGATTTCGTCGGTGCGGTCTACGGCAATGCCACCTGTACTCAAGTTGGCTGTTGCCCGCAGGTAACAAACTGTACCCTTGGCTGGTACACTATTTAAGGTGTAGCCTTGCCTTTCTAAAAGTTGGTAAGAGGTGCGGTCTAGTTCAATTTTGGTCAGGACATTATCGTGCCCTTCACCGCGATTCGGGTCTTGGTTTGTTTCTTCAATCAATTCGGCGATAGTGGCTCTGCCATTACCAATTACATGAGCTGGTACGCGTTCGGCTACTGCCACTACTTTGCCATTTACTACCAGTACCCTGTGGTCGCGCCCAACATAATATCTTTCAACGATAATTGAGCGGGAAACTTGTCTGGCAGCTTCATAGGCAGCTTCAGCTTCATCCCAGGTTCTAATATCAATAGTAATACCACGTCCGTGATTGCCATCAAGGGGCTTAATCACAATGGGATAGCCGCCAACGTATTCAATGGCTTCTTCTAAATCGTCCAAAAAGTTGATTGTTGTACCTCTAGGCACTGGTACCCCGGCGGCGGCGAGGATGCGCTTGGTGGCTTCTTTGTCGCAAGCTAGTTCTACGCCCAAAATGCCGGTGTTGTCCGTCATTGTTGCCTGCATCCGCTTTTGATTGATGCCATAGCCTAGCTGAATCAAAAAGCGGGCTTCTAAAGCCATCCAGGGAATACCTCTTTTTTCAGCTTCTTTGACGATCGCCTCAGTAGAAGGTCCTAAGGAAGCATCACGGCTGAAGTCTTTCAGGTCTTGGATATCTTGCTCTAGTTCTGCTTTGGGGTAACGACTACGATCAACGATACTTTGGCATAGCCGCACCGCAGCTCGTCCAGCGTAACGTCCCGCTTCCTCATTCAAGTACTCAATTACTACTTGGTAAATTCCACGTGCAGCAGTTTCGCGAGTGCGACCAAAGCCGACATGCATTCCAGCTAATTCTTGGAGTTCTAGCGCTACATGTTCCACGATGTGACCCATCATCGTGCCTTCTCTCACCCGCATCAGAAAACCACCGCGACAGCCAGGCGAACAATAGTGACCCTCCAGACTTGGCAGCGCCTCTACTAATCCTTCGTAAAAGCCAGGAATTTCATTCGAGGGCGTCTCGGCAAGGTTTTCTAAATCGAGGCGCATGACGATCAGCTTGTGGCGTCGAATGCTCCAGTAGTTTGGGCCGCGTAAGGTCTGGATCTTGAGGATTCTCATGGGAATAGGTAGATGGAGATTCGGAACCAAAGTTCTAGTTTCTTACTGGAATTGATCGCTAAACTGTTCATCGTAAACAGTTTTTTCTTTTTACATGGTATTCTCATCATTTTTCTCCAGCAAGAAATAAATGAGCAATCAACCAATTTAAGAATTTTGCGAAAAGTTTGAGCAAAGGTTTCCATTGAGCAAAGCTTTTCCAGACAGATTTGCGATAGCTAGCTCACGTCTTGTCCGCGAGCGTCTTTTGGATTGGAACACACCACAAGGGTACCAACTCATGTTAATTATTAAATTTACGATAGCGTAGGGATTAGCAAAGTTAAAAGAGGAGTGCTTTGCAAAACGAGCATCTTTGAGATTTGTTTAGTCCATTTTGTTGTCTTAACGTCACAAGATGTTAGTCCAACACCTACCAAAAAGCTCTTTTAATCTAAAATCCTTTGCTGGTAAATCTAAATTTCTAGTCAACTCAGTGTAACCTCAGAAATTTGAGCGCGTCAGCTGGAAATTCGGTGTACAGCAGGCAATACAGTGCGCTGGTACAAGTGGAAGCGATCGCCATAGCTAAGGATATGCAGACGTAAGTTATGCACCGTTAAAGGTTCATTAGCACCGACATAAGGTTCATTAGTGTGTGTGAGTTCGGTGGGATCGACAATGGTAACACTGCCTTTACCCACAACTTGTAGCCACCCATCACGTTCAAATACAGCACAAGTATCTTCGTCAATGCCAATACCCAAGCGATCAGGATGAGCTGCGATCGCGCTAATCAGCCGCCCCATACGATTACGGTTATGAAAGTGTTGGTCAACAATGACTTCAGGAATAAATCCTAAGCCCGTTGCCATATCCACTAAAGAACGATTTGGCGACTCTCCACTACCACCGCCAGCAATCATATGATGCCCCATCACTGCCGCTCCGGCACTAGTGCCTGCTAAGGTAAGTTCCCCTGACCTCACCCGCTGCCGGATAATTTCCATCGCTGGCGTATCTGCCAATACGCCACACAAACGCAGTTGATCTCCTCCTGTCAAAAACACCCCACTACAGGCTTCTAAGGATGCTTTAATTTGGGAGGCTTCACACTGTTCTCGTTCGCGGATGTCTAGAATCTCTACCTTCTGAGCACCCATCTCTTCAAAAATCCGAATATAGCGACCACCGATGATAGCGGGTTCACGAGAGGCAGATGGAATAATTGTAATATAGCCTTTACTAGCACCAGCACGTCCAAAAAAAGTTCGTAGGATATCGCGCCCGTGAACTTTGTCTTCTGCGCCTCCGATAACCAGAACGGCGGTTTTAGTTGCTTGGGGTGTCCTCATTTCCAGCGATTTAGCTTTTAATTCCGGCATTGTGTTTCTCCGTCAACAACTTCAGGAGCCATCGCCTTGGAGGGGTTTCCCGGCTTGTGGCGAATGGCGTGTGAATTTAACAAGATCGGGAGCCTGATGATTCTTGCGCTTTGCAACTTTTGAGAGGACACTTTTATAAAGTTTGGATTCTCCTGAGCCACAGTTCCAAATTCTTGTATAACGTACACGAGACCTCAGTTTAAACGTGTTTGTTGCCATTCCTCTGCTGCTAGCGCCTTGTTTTTCACCTGTCCACTTCCAGAGGGGGAAAATAGTCCTTTTTTTGTAGGCTAAGGAGGACACTTCTGTGTCGGGGTTTCTCCCGTTGAGGAGCCAGTGCGTCAGAGAAACACTGCATTGCGAACTTTCACAAAGTTGTTCGCCTAGGAGCATCCCAAAGGTTAGCAAGTGCGGTCGGCTGTAACAACTTATATTCCTTAAAAGAAGCAAGCTGGGTGTAGCTTCTAATGACAAAGAAGAAACTGGCACAAAAGTGTCAGATTTACCTTCTGAGATTAGGGACGAGCAGGTAAGACGACGTTTATTTCTAAAGCTGGCTCGATGCATCCTGAAAGTTGTTAACTTGATATGATTATTAATTTAAATGTAGTTGTGACAACATTTAAACATAAATTTAAGTAATTAGAAAAACTTTAGATCCCATCTAAAGTCCAAGCTGTTGGTACTTTTAGATACTATTGATAAAGTTTAACTGTAGTTTGACCCTAACATTGGCTTCTTGTGTTTGCTAGACATTCATTCTTTAGATTAGTGTCCTTGAATACGAATTACTGTGCGTTTTGATATAGTTACACTTTTTCCTGACAGTTTTCACTCTGTTCTCAGTTCTGGACTGCTGAGTAAAGCCTTAGCCAAACAGATTGCCCAAGTGCATCTGATTAATCCACGAGACTTTACAACTGACAAGCACCGTAAGGTAGATGATGAACCCTATGGTGGCGGCGTAGGGATGCTAATGAAGCCAGAACCAATCTTCAATGCTGTGGAGTCGCTGCCGATTCTACTTAGAAGAGAAGTGATTTTAATGAGTCCACAGGGTCAAACAATCAATCAGCCTTTGTTGCGAGAATTGGCAACAAATTATGATCAGTTAGTAGTGATTTGTGGGCATTACGAAGGAGTAGATGAGAGGGTACTGCATTTGGTGACTCGTGAAGTTTCTTTAGGAGATTTTATTTTGACTGGTGGGGAAATTCCAGCAATGGCTTTAATTAACGGCGTAGTGCGGCTTTTACCAGGAACTGTAGCCAAAACCGAGTCCCTAACAGCAGAAAGTTTTGAGGAGGGCTTATTAGATTATCCTCAATATACTCGCCCAGCAAATTTTCGCGGATTAAAAGTACCAGAGATATTGCTATCTGGAAATCACGCTGCTATTAATCGCTGGCGTTACGAACAACAAATTCAAAAAACACGCGATCGCCGTCCTGATCTCCTGGAAAAATGGGAAAAGGGCAACAGTAGTAGCGAGTAGAGAGATGGAGAGGTTGGGAAATAACCAATGCCCCATACATCGGCTTACCCTAACAAACATGATGCGTCCAGCCTTGCTTAAGAGCAGGGGTACGCTCAGTATAAGTGCTCTACGCCCAATGACTAATGACTAACAACAAATGACTAAAATTCGTATTGGTAATGGCTACGATATTCACCAACTAGTGAGCGATCGCGCTTTAATTTTAGGAGGAATCCAAATTCCCCATGAACTGGGTTTGTTGGGTCACAGTGATGCCGATGTACTCACCCATGCGATTATGGATGCCATGCTTGGGGCATTATCCTTGGGTGATATTGGTCATTATTTTCCCCCCACCGATCCCCAATGGGCGGGAGCAGATAGTTTAATACTATTAACTCAAGTACATCAGCTAGTTCGCGAACAAGGCTGGGAAGTAGGAAATATTGACTCGGTAGTTGTGGCAGAACGTCCAAAATTAAAACCGCATATTCTTAAGATGCGGGACAAACTAGCTACTGTTTTAGAATTAGAATCCAATCAAATTGGCATCAAAGCCACCACTAATGAAAAATTAGGTCCGGTAGGACGAGAAGAAGGCATTTGTGCCTATGCTGTAGTCTTATTATTGCAGTTATAACAATGAAATGATGTCAAAAAAATCAGAATCTATTCTAAGGTTTTCGGACGAATGAATCATTGAAAAGCAAAGCACTTGACCAACTCTCCTGCGCTTTTTTTGCTGTCTTACAACTACCGTTTTCATTAATCCGACCAGTTAGTTTATTCGGGCATTCTTGGCGAATTTTAGATAATTGATCAAACCATCTCGGATGATTAATACAAGTTGCCCCATCTGGTTGCCAAGCTGCCTCAAAAACCATCTTGTCGTTAGCAGTTGGTTTTTGAATATTTAGCACATCATATACGTCAATTGAAGTCCCATCTTGAGTGTGATCTTTACCGTTACCGCAGTAATCAGCACGTATCATACGAGTACAAGCTTGGTGATAGTCTCGTAGTGATTTGCCTTGAAAATTTTTCCACGGCTTATAGCCAAAGCGAACGCATTTAGCCAGCGCCCCATTTGTACAACCAAATGTAAAAATATCACTTGAGTCTATATATTTTCCAGTTTTATCCCACGAACCTGAAAGTGCGATCGCCTTAGCAACGTTGTTGACATCAGGCTGACACAAATTTTTCCATTGAGAATCAGTTTTATTTTGATAAAAAACTGTGTAAAGGTATGTTTCCTTGTCTGGATCTTTTAGGTCTAATTCTACATCTTTAATTTGAAATTTTTGTTTTCTTCCTTGTTCATCAAATGCTATTAATTCTGTTCCTTTTAATTCTTTACCTTTGATAACTAGAGTTTTTTCATTAGCCTTTGATGGTTTTGCTTGTTGCTGACCAAATTTATTACAGCTTAGAAGCGATATTATTAAAATAATGATTAGACTAGCTAAAAGTAGTTTTTTCATAGCTTGAATGC
Organism: Nostoc sp. PA-18-2419; assembly: GCF_005869855.1. Lineage (GTDB taxonomy): Bacteria > Cyanobacteriota > Cyanobacteriia > Cyanobacteriales > Nostocaceae > Nostoc. The sequence goes on from NZ_SZNH01000008.1 coordinate 237,617, forward strand.
TCCTATAAAGAGCATTCTGATTTATACTAAATAAATTAACCTTCCCACCTTTAGACACTTATCTTAGATATAAAAAATTAAGTAAAATTAGAGGTCATTTATCAAGGAAAAATAAAATTACCGTAGGGTGTGTTAGGCGCATATTTTTAGATGATTTGGCACCAAAAAGATGATGAAAGCGCTATTACGTAACATGTAAATAGTGGTATGCGCTCGCAAAGCCATAAGACACCCTACCTTAAGATTTACTTTATAAATAGTCTCTTAAACGGTAACCCTTTTAAACTTCAGTTTCAGAGAGGATAAAAGGGTGTACCGTGAATAATATGATACTAGTATAAAATATTTCTTTTATAGGCAAAAGGCTACTAATCTACGATTTCAACCCTACAAGAACAGTTATTTCACTTCAACCCTTTGTACTGCTACCAACTGTCCACCTTCAACTTTGAGGCTTCGTAGTTGCGTTCCTTGCAAGGTAAAACCGTTTAGACTAGTGCCATTTAGACTGACGCCATTTAGGCTGGTGCCGTTTAGACTCTTACCATTTGTAGCAAGTTTAGCATTAACTACTCCACAGAAAGCTATAGTAGACAATGCAGTGGTGACGCCAATCGCTAAAAGGTATTTTTTCATAAAAAATTTGCCTCGAAGAGCTTTTCTGATATCAGAAATATCAGAGTTATGCAGCACTATATAATTTTGATATAAGAATTTACATATATGATTGATATATTATTTAAAATAATTGCATAAATATCTGCACTTACTCTAAATCCTTCTCTTGAACTGGCGCTATCCATGACCCGGATGTTTACTAACATTTTAAAGAGCAATAACTTACGTTTTGGCTATCCTTTATAACATAAACCCTAATTAGACAGAATTCTAGTAGATTTAATTCTATGAAATTACCATCCATCTTTTTAAAAATTAAACATTTTTGGTTGCCAGTAATCCTGAGTTCATTAACAGCGTTGACACTTACAGCCTGCAACCCAAGTAACTTCAAAACCGCAGCGGCTCAAGTGCCACAACTTGTTACCGCAATTTTGAGCGAGCCTTCAACTTTTAATTATGCTTTGAATGATTCAGCATATAGCGTTTTCGGCTTCATCTATGACTCATTAACTAACGAGAATCCGATAACCACAAATCTCGAACCTGCCTTAGCAGAATCTTGGGAAGTTTCTCAAGATGCACAGCGGATTGTAATCACCTTGCGAGAAGGAATTAAGTGGTCAGATGGTAAGCCGATGACTGCTGATGATGTTGTTTTTACTTATAACGAAATTTATCTTAATCCGAAAATTCCCACTTCCACTAAAGATGCTTTAAAAATTGGCGAGAAAGACACTTTGCCAAAAGTGAAAAAAAYTGATGACCGTCGAGTTGAATTCACTATACAAGAACCTTTTGCTCCTTTTTTAAGATATGTAGGTGGCATCCCAATTATGCCAGCCCATGTTCTACAAGAAGCAATTCGCACAACTGAATCTAATGGAAATCCTAAGTTTATATCTTTGTGGGGAACAGGTACCGATCCTAAAAAAATTGTTGGCAACGGTCCCTATGTAATGGAAAGTTATGTTCCTAGTCAGCGAGTTATATTTCGACGCAATCCATACTACTGGCGCAAAGATGCTCAGGGTAATTCTCAGCCTTACATTGAGCGTATTGTTGTGCAAATTATTGAATCCACTGAAAACCAATTAATTAGTTTTCGCTCTGGACAATTAGATGATTTAGAAGTTCCTCCAGAAGGCTTTAGTTTGCTCAAACGAGAAGAAAAACGAGCAAAGTTTAAAATTTATAATGGCGGCCCAGACACAAGTACAACATTTATTTCTTTTAATCTCAATAAAGCTAAGAATTCTCAAGGTAAGCCTTTAGTAGACCCTATTAAATCCCGCTGGTTTAATCAAAAGGAATTTAGACAGGCTATAGCCTATGCACTAGACCGCGAAACGATGAAAATTAATGCCTACCGGGGAATAGGGGAACTGCAAAATTCATTTGTTTATGTGAAAAGTCCTTACTTTCTACCTCCGGAAAAAGGATTAAAGGTATATAATTTTCAACCGGAAAAATCAAAAAAAATACTGTTAGAAGCTGGATTTAAATATAATACCCAAAATCAACTTGTCGATGCTAATGGTAACCGAGTTAGATTTACACTCTTAACAAATTCTGAAAGGAAAGTTAGAGGAGATATGGCATCTCAAATCCGCCGAGACCTTGCGAGAATTGGTATTCAAGTTGATTTGCAAATCCTCAGTTTCAATTCTTATTTAGAAAAATTGAAAGTTACACAAGATTGGGATTGTTACCTTGGAGGATTTGCTGGAGGTGGTATTGAACCCCACAGTGCTAGCAATATCTGGAGAATTACTGGTGGATCTMACGCATTTAATCAAGGCGCACAACCAGGAGATCCGCCGCTAATTGGTTGGGAAATTTCTGATTGGGAAAAACAAATTGATCGCCTTTATATTCAAGGCGCACAAGTATTAGATGAAAACAAGCGCAAAGAGATTTATTACGAATATCAGCGCATCGCCTCAGAACAGTTGCCGTTTATTCATTTGGTAGAAGGATTGAACTTGCAAGCAGTACACGATCGCTTCCAAGGTATTCGGTATACTGCTCTTGGTGGGCCATTCTGGAACCTCTACGAATTGAAAGTAACTGATTAGTCATTAGTCATTGGTCATTGGTCATTGGTTATTTGCAGAGGACAAAGCGCAAATGACAAATGATAAATGACTAATGATAAGTGAGAAAGGACAAAGTACAAATGACCAATGAAAAAAATTTGCGATCGCTTTTAGAAGCGGTTGCCAATGGTAAAGTTTCCCCAGATATAGCCTTAGATTCTCTCAAAGACTTAACCTATGAAAGTGTGGGTGAGTTTGCTAAAATTGACCACCATCGCCAGTTAAGAACGGGTTTTCCAGAGGTGATTTGGGGCCCTGGAAAAACACCGGATCAAATTGCTCAAATTATTGAGGTGATGCGCCTTCGCAACCCGGTGGTAATGGCAACCCGCATTGAACCAGCAGTTTATGAGGCACTGCAAGCAAAAGTTAGTGGTTTGCGATATTACGAACTGGCGCGAATTTGTGCGATCGCTCCTCCTACCATCGAACCACAATTTCAGGGCGAAATCGGCATTCTTTCTGCTGGTACTGCCGATCTACCCGTTGCCCAAGAAGCCGCTGTCACTGCTGAACTTTCTGGTTTTCGAGTACAGCGCCTCTGGGATGTCGGGGTTGCAGGGATTCACCGCTTATTAAGTAATCGTCACCTGATCGATTCGGCATCGGTGTTGATTGTTGTGGCGGGGATGGAAGGCGCTTTACCCAGTGTCGTTGCTGGTTTAGCCAATTGTCCCGTGATTGCTGTACCCACTAGTATTGGTTACGGCGCAAGTTTTGGCGGTCTAGCACCCCTGTTGACAATGCTGAATTCTTGTGCGGCAGGAGTAGGTGTAGTAAATATCGATAATGGTTTTGGCGCAGCAGTTTTGGCAGGGCAAATTTTACGAACAGCCGAGAAATTGCGGTTGGCATCGCCTGGATCTTGAGTTAAGACATTAAGGTCATACTCAATATTTCAGTATTTATCAGTAATTTTTTGATAAATAAACTGATACTGAAATTTGGCATCTCCAATCTGTTAATCACCAAATATGAGCTACTACAGCGATTTTATATCTCAGTTATTTTGGCATTTGCCTGTAAATTTCACGGCATTAGCACAAACAATTACCGATCCAGATCTGATGGGTCAGATGCAAAAATCTTGGAACCACTTTATACAGACAGGTCAAGTGTGGGCATTGTTGATCGGTTTAGTCATTGGCTATATCATTCGGAATCTAACTAGCTACGGTTAAATTTAAAAGTTAGGAGTTAAAAGTTAGCAGTCAGAAGTTAGAAGTCAAAAATTTATCACTCTTAACCGCAGCAACCGAAATATATCTGGCGAGGCTGCTAACTCTTAACTCTCCTTCATTTTCCTTATATCTATGACTAAAGAACAAACTTGGAGTCAGCGGTTTGAATCAGCATTACATCCAGCGATCGCTCGTTTTAATGCCAGTATAAATTTTGATATCGAATTAATCGAATATGACTTGACTGGTTCTCAAGCTCATGCCCAAATGCTCGCTCACACGGGCATTATCTCAAAAGAAGAAGGCGAGCAACTCATCGCAGGTTTAGATCAAGTTCGCCAAGAGTATCGCCAGGGAAAATTTCAGCCTGGTGTCGATGCTGAAGATGTGCATTTTGCAGTTGAACGACGATTGACGGAAATTGTCGGCGATGTGGGTAAAAAACTGCATACAGCGCGATCGCGTAATGACCAAGTTGGCACTGATACCAGACTCTACCTCCGTGACCAAATCCAACAAATCAAAAGCCAATTGCGCGAATTTCAAGATATTCTCTTAAATATAGCGGAAAAAAACGTTGAAACTTTAATTCCTGGCTATACTCATCTCCAACGTGCCCAACCCCTAAGTTTAGCTCATCATCTCCTGGCATACTTTCAAATGGCACAACGTGACTGGGAACGCCTAAGTGATGTTTCTCGCCGCGTGAATATTTCACCTTTGGGGTGCGGTGCTTTAGCCGGAACTACTTTCCCTATTGACCGCCATTACACAGCCAAACTATTGAAATTCGACAATATTTATGCTAATAGCCTCGATGGAGTGAGCGATCGCGATTTTGCAATCGAGTTTTTGTGTGCTGCTAGCTTAATTATGGTTCACCTCAGCCGACTTGCAGAAGAAGTGATTCTTTGGTCATCTGAAGAATTTCGCTTTGTCACCCTCAAAGATAGCTGTGCTACGGGTTCGAGTATCATGCCCCAAAAGAAAAATCCTGATGTCCCAGAATTGGTGCGCGGAAAAACAGGGCGTGTGTTTGGTCATCTCCAGGCAATGCTAGTGATTATGAAAGGGCTACCCTTGGCATATAACAAAGACCTGCAAGAAGATAAAGAAGGACTATTTGATAGCGTTAACACAGTTAAAGCCTGTTTGCAAGCAATGACAATTTTGCTGGAGGAAGGCTTAGAATTTCGTACTCAGCGCTTAGGGGAAGCAGTGACAGAAGACTTTTCTAATGCTACCGATGTCGCAGATTATCTCGCAGCACGAGGTGTACCTTTCCGAGAAGCTTACAATCTTGTGGGTAAAGTCGTAAAAACCAGTATTGCCACAGGTAAACTTTTAAAAGATTTGACATTGGACGAGTGGCAACAATTACATCCAGCATTTGCCGCAGATATTTATCAGGCTATATCCCCCAATCAAGTTGTAGCTGCCCGCAACAGTTACGGTGGTACTGGCTTTGCACAGGTACATCAAGCACTAATAGCCGCCCGCGCTCAAGTTACTCAACAGAGGCAGTAATAAGTGGAAATTAGGGACAATGGGGAGATAAGGCAGATGAGTAAGTCAGGGATAACAATTAATAACTAATGCCCTATTCCCCAATATGATTGAGGGCGTACATTTGTACGCCCCCAAATTCTGAAAGACTTAAAAAGCAAGTATTGTAACAGGCAACCTACTCAGCATCTATTGCTGCTGCGCCTTCATCTTCCTCACTCTTCGGTGGTCTTTGTTGGAACCTTCTCTGCATTCTTCCTGTCGTAGTCCGTTTACGAAACTTCCGGGCATATGCCTGGTTCCGTAGCGCCTTTTCTTTTTTCGGGTTACGGCGCTTAGCCATGTTCACCTCATTAATAAACAACAAAAAAATTGCAACTAGGCATAACGTAGGCAATATCAGCTACCAATGTTCTTGATATACTTGTAACCTAGTGCAACAATTAATACGCTTTAAACAGTCTTCTAGTCTACCGCATTCAACTTTATTATGTCAATAACAATTCAAAATTATCTACTTGGTAGTTAGATGAAAAATATAGTTTCTCAGCTTTAAATATTTTAATTAAATGGAAATTAGCTAATTAATTGTTTTTCTTTGAAAAATCAGTATTATTTATTTAGCAGAAGTTTAACAGGTCTAATTAAACAATATAGTAGTTATAAATGATTAGTCATTGGTCATTAGTGAATAAATAATGGATAAATGACACTTGGCAAAGCGCAAAGTATGAGTAAAGTAAACCTTTACTTAGATCCCATTAAAAAAGACGCGAGGCTCTATTCGAGCAGTAGCTAAACTTTGCAGAAGAGAACAGAAAACTAATGATTGATAACAAATATTATGTATATAGAAATACAGTGCTTATTGATGAACTTGATGTTAGAATTGAGAGTGTTCTACGTAAATCGTCAGAATAAAATCTCAGACCACAAACATTTTTGTATAAAACAAAACTCAACAGAAATTATATTAGTTGAGCCAATGTAAGTGGTAGGGAAATATAAAATACAATACATAAATTTTGAAGATTGAACCTTACTGCTTTTTTTCCGTCAGCTGTCGAGTCCACCCGTAGCTTATGGCGTATTGGACAAACAGTATTGGGTATTATATTTCGTCATCCCATTACTGGCACTAGTATCATCCCAATTTTACCCGATGGTCGGATCGTACTGATCCGGCGGCGTGACAATGGTCTTTGGTCATTGCCTGGAGGTATTGTCGATTGGGGAGAAGATGTTCCCAACACAGTCCGCCGGGAATTGATGGAGGAAACTGGACTAGAATTGGTGAAAATTAACCGTTTAGTAGGAGTTTACTCTTCGCCAGAGCGTGATCCGAGAATTCATTCAATTTGTATTGTGGTTGAAGCCGAGGTACATGGGACAATGGAAGTCAAAGATCCTTTAGAAGTGATGGAAATCGAAGTTTTTGCTTCCAATTTCTTACCTTTAGGACAAATGTCTCACGACCATACTAGACAGTTACAAGACTACTTGAATGGGTTGACAACATTGGCATAATAGTATTTTGTTATTAGTCATTGTTGATTAGTTATTTCCAAAGGGGAAATGACAAAGTACAAAGTTTCTTGCGTATTATTACAGAGAAGCAAGCTATGCAAAGCCTCTCCTAGAGAGGTTAAGCAACATCAAACGCTACTTGCTTTCATAGCAGGAATTCTAAGAAGGAATCAGGCGAAAAATCTCTACAATCCAGTAACTCAGCTTTGTAACAAATGACTAATGACCAATGACTAATGATTATTTATTATGGTGCTAAAGGTTAACTACTAAATTAAAATGGATACACTATTTCGTAACTCCCGGAGAAAGCTTTCTCAAGGGCTATTATTTTGGCGTGAAGCAGGTGCAGATATTCCAATAATTTTTTTACATGGTGCTTGGAATGATAGCAGCCAATGGTTATCTATAATGGAGTTCCTTGCAGAGAATTTCCATTGCTTCGCACCTGATTTATTAGGCTTTGGTGAGTCGGAAAATCCTAATATCTACCATTCGATTGATTTACAAGTCGAGTGTTTAGCTGAGTTTTTGGAAGCTGTGAAGCTAGAAAAAGTCTATTTAGTAGGGCATTCTCTTGGAGGTTGGATTGCTGCTAGCTATGTCCTAAAGTATCCAGAGAAAGTTAATGGTATGGTACTACTAGCACCTGAAGGTGTAGAGATACCAGGACAACAAGAGTATTGCCAAAAGATGCGGCAATTACTAAATTATCCTCCATTGATAGTTAAATCGTTACGATCGCTAATTTCCTTGACTAAAATCTTGGGTTGGCATGAAAAAGTTATACAAGAATTGCAATTACGTCAAGATCTGTTACGTTACCCCATAGCTTGCCAGTTACTTTTCAAACGCCAACAAGCAGAAATTGAGGCGGAATTATTACAAAAACGGCTTTATACAATTGAAGTTCCGGTTTTAATTTTACAAGGTAGCCAAGACACACCGGATGCTTTAGCCAAGAGTAAAGTTTATGCTCAACTAACTCCAAAAGTTGAGTTGAAAATGATTCCCCATGCCAAAAATGACTTACCACAATCTGGTGCTGAGGATACAGCAATAAATATTCGAGAGTTTGTTAAAGAAAATTGGGCATATAGCAATCCTAAATAAGAAAGTGAAAAATATCAGTAGTAGCTGTTGACTGTTGAGTATTAACAGTTAACAGCAGCAATATTTTGCAATTTATTTATAAATACTATAGTTTAGGGTGAAGTTAATTTTTCCTAATTGTACGCTATTTATATTTTATACTATTTTTTTGCTGGTCAAATTCGGATTTCGATTTCTAATTTACCATTAATATTTCTCGCATTCCCCAAAAAATTAAATTTGTCTCCACAATTAAATGTGCTGCAATATCAGGATATAAGGCTTGCAGATAGTTGATTAATAAATTGCGATCGCCACCTTTAACTGTGATTTGACCATTAGGAAATAATTTCCACCAAGCCTGAATAAAATCTTTAATTCCTGCAATAAAAGTGTAAATTACTCCACTTTGAATTGCCTCTGTCGTCTTGAGTGCAAAACGTGACGGGAGAAAAGCAAAATTTGGGATTTCCACTAATGGTAATTGCCCTGTTTGTTTACCAAGAGTTGCAAATTGCAAACCTAATCCTGGTAGAATTGCGCCTCCAACTAGACATTGGTTAGCATCAGCAGCTGTAAAAGTTAGCGTTGTTCCTGCATCAATTACTAACATTGGAAAACCCCAAGTTTTCCCCGCGCCCCACAAAGCTAAAGCCCGGTCAATTCCAAATGTGGGATACATACCTTGGAGTGGTATTTCGTCTAAAGTAAGAACACGAACGTTGGGATAAGTTCGCCAAATAGCAGTTTGGTTAGGAACTACAGAGGCGAGGAGCAGAGGAGGGAGGGATGAGACAGAAGTGCTTATGTTTGTCTTTGTCTGTTCCCCAATTGCATCTTGGGTTGGTAAAATTACTATTAATAAATCATCGAGTGTTTGAGATTGAGTTAGCTGATAGACCAAAGACTTAGGCAAATAGTCACTATCCCAAGCACAATCGAGAGTTTCCCCTCTAAATAACGCCCAGTGCAACCGAGAATTACCAATCTCCAAAGCTAGCCAAATATTCTCTGTCAGCCCTTCATACCTGTGTGGTTCACTCATTTGATTGTTTTTAACTTAAATCTTAAAAATTAATAAAAATTTACATTGAAGGCGTGGCACAATAAGACAAGAGGAATAAATACTCAATTTGTCAAGGAGGGGAGTTATGGTAGCACTCAGCGAAAAAACTGAAAAACGGCTCACCATACAGACTGTAAAAATCGCTCAAGATACAACAGCAATTCGCTCACTAGATTGGGATCGCGATCGCTTCGATATTGAGTTCGGTCTGCAAAACGGTACTACTTATAACTCGTTTCTCATTCAGGGGGAGCAGATCGCATTGGTCGATACCTCCCACGAAAAATTTCGTCAACTATATTTTGATACGCTAACTGGATTAATCAACCCCAAACAAATAGATTATTTAATTATCAGCCACACCGAGCCAGACCACAGCGGTTTAGTGAAAGATTTGCTGCAAATGGCTCCAGATATTACTGTTGTCGCCTCTAGGGTAGCAATTCAGTTTTTGGAGAATTTAGTACATCAACCATTTAAACGGCGGATTGTCAAAAATGGGGATCGCTTAGATTTAGGTAACGGTCATGAATTTGAATTTGTAATTGCACCAAATTTACATTGGCCAGATACCATCTTCAGCTTCGACCACAAAACGCAAATTCTTTTTACCTGCGATGCTTTCGGGATGCATTATTGTTCTGATAGCACCTTCGATGAAGATTTAAAAATTATTGAAGCAGACTTTAAATATTACTACGAATGCTTGATGGGACCAAATGCCCGCTCAGTGCTATCTGCCCTCAAGCGGATGGGGGAATTAAAAACTATCGCCACGATCGCTACTGGTCATGGCCCGTTATTATCTCACAATGTTGAGGAACTAGTTGGACGTTACCGGACTTGGAGTCAAACCCAAACCAAGGTAGAAACAACCATTGGAATATTTTACGTTTCCGAATACGGTTATAGCGATCGCCTCGCCCAAGCAATTGCCAACGGGATCGGCAAAACCAATGTTGGTATAGAAATTGTGGACTTGGGATCAGAAGTGGATTTACAAGAGTTGCGGGAACAGGTCGGCCGCTGCGCTGGTTTGGTTGTTGGTTTACCTCCGGCTTCTGGTGCTGCTAACATCCAAGCTGCACTCAGCACAATTTTAGGATCTGCCAAAGAAAAGCAAGCCATCGGCGTATTTGAAACTGGCGGCGGCGATGATGAACCGATAGATCCTTTGCTGAGTAAATTCCGAAATTTGGGCTTAACAACAGTTTTCCCAGCAATTCGGATTAAGGAAATACCCACAGAAAACATCTACAAACTCTGTGAAGAAGCGGGTACAGACTTAGGGCAATGGGTAACACGCGATCGCAGCATTAAAGTGATGAAATCGCTTGGTGCAGACTTGGACAAAGCACTAGGTAGACTCAGCGGCGGACTATATATTATCACTGCCAAAAAAGGCGATGTCTCCAGTGCGATGTTAGCTTCTTGGATTGCTCAAGCTAGCTTCAAACCTTTAGGGTTTTCCATTGCAGTCGCCAAAGACCGAGCAATTGAATCACTCATGCAAGTAGGCGATCGCTTTGTGCTTAACGTCTTAGAAGAAGGCAATTTTCAACCACTGATGAAGCACTTTTTGAAGCGGTTTGCTCCTGGTGCTGACCGCTTTCAAGGAGTGAGAACCCAGCCAGCCGAAAATGGTGCCCCCATCCTCACCGACGCCCTGGCCTACATGGAGTGTGAAGTCGTCAGTAGAATGGACTGCGGCGACCACTGGGCAGTATATAGCACCGTCTACGCCGGACGAGTTTCTAAACCAGATGCCTTGACCGCTGTGCATCACAGAAAAGTTGGAAACCATTATTAGGGACTAGGGATTAGGGATTGGGCATTGGGCATGGGGTAAGTCGGTAGTGTGGAAGGTCTGGGAGGTCTGGGAGGATGGTGAAGAAATCTTTCCCCCTTTCTCTGCTCACACTCCCCACACTCCCGACACTTCCCTATCTTCCCATCTCCCACTCCCCAGATCCCATTACCCCTTATCCCCAATAAAGCTATGTCAACAAACAAACCTCGTGACGTTCAAGTTTTCCCGATTGCTACAGATACAAAAATACTGCGATCGCGCAGTTGGTCAAGGCTGAGATTTGAAATAGAATACGCTCTGGCTAAGGGTACAACTGCTAATTCTTATTTAATTGAAAGTGAGAAAAATGCCCTGATTGACCCTCCTGGGGAAACGTTTACCCAAATTTATTTAGAAGCCTTGGAGCAGCGTTTTGATGTTACAAAACTAGATTATGTAATATTGGGACACGTTAACCCCAACCGCGCTGCAACTTTAAAAGCTTTGCTAGAAATTGCTCCGCAAATTACTTTTGTTTGCTCTAATCCAGGAGCAAAAAATTTACGCGGGGCGCTGGAAAATCCAGATTTACAAATTCTGGTGATGCGGGGAGAAGAAACTCTCGATTTGGGCAATGGACATAATTTAGAATTTATTCCTACCCCCAATCCCCGCTATGCAGACCACCTTTGTACTTACGATCCGCAAACAGAAATTCTCTACTCAGATAAGTTATTTGGGGCGCATGTTTGCGGAGACCAGGTATTTGATGAAGGCTGGGAAATTTATAACGAAGACCGCCGCTATTATTTTGATTGCTTGATGGCTCCCCACGCTCGTCAAGTTGAAACAGCGTTGGAAAAACTCGCAGATTTCCCTGTGCGAATGTACGCTACTGGGCATGGCGCTTTGGTGCGCTATGGCTTAATCGAACTTACCAAAGCTTACCGAGAATGGAGCCAGCAGCAAACTTCTGCGGACTTGACAGTAGCTTTGATTTATGCATCAGCTTATGGAAATACAGCCACCTTAGCCCAAGCGATCGCTCGGGGGATCACCAAAGCTGGCGTCGCGGTAGAATCGATTAACTGCGAATTCACTGACCCAGAAGATATCCGGGCTGCTGTGGAAAAATCCGCTGGCTTTGTTATGGGTTCTCCTACCCTTGGCGGTCATGCACCCACACCCGTGCAAACAGCTTTAGGAATTGTGCTAGCCACAGCTACAAATAACAAACTTGCTGGTGTATTTGGTTCCTTTGGCTGGAGTGGTGAAGCAGTTGATTTAATCGAAAGCAAATTGAAAGATGCTGGCTATCGGTTTGGCTTTGAGAGCATCCGCGTCAAATTCAAACCTGACGATGCTACCTTGCAATTGTGCGAACAAGCTGGTACTGACTTTGCCCAAGCATTGAAAAAAGCGAAAAAAGTGCGATCGCAAAGTGTTCCTGCCACCAACGTTGAACAAGCAGTTGGGCGAATTGTTGGTTCCCTGTGCGTTCTCACTGCCAAACAAGAGGATATATCCAGCGCTATGTTAGCCTCTTGGGTGTCTCAGGCTAGCTTTAATCCTCCTGGTTTAACCATCGCTGTTGCCAAAGATCGCGCCGTAGAAACTTTGACACACTCAGGAAATAAATTTGTCCTCAACATTCTTAAAGAAGACAATCACTTAGGATTGATGAAGCATTTCCTCAAACCTTTTGGCCCGGGACAAGACCGATTTGCTGGTGTCGCCGCACAAGAAGCACAAAACGGTTCTCCGATATTGAATGATGCTTTAGCGTATCTCGAATGTTCGGTACAAAACCGAATGGAATCTGGCGATCATTGGCTGGTCTATGCAACTATCGATCATGGTAAACTGTTAGACATCGATGGCGTCACAGCCGTGCATCATCGCAAGTCAGCAACTCATTATTAGGTAACCCCAAGAAATAAATTACCTCTTTGGAGTTGATGACTGATCGCTAATTGTGAAGTGCTGAAGGTAGGTTTTAATGCTTTTTGTAAACTACTTTTATAACTACTTAATGTTCCGACCTTAAGGTAAAAGGGCATTCTATGTTTAGAAGGCAACGTTGAAAGCGAGCAGCCACTAAACGGATGATTCAACAAAAATTCCCTATATTACCTTATGCGCTAAAACAAATCATAGGGGTCGTTGTTTTAGCGATCGCTTACTATGAAATGGCTGAAATTTCACGTCATCTTGCCTCTACACCTCAGGATGTGACTCCAGTCTGGCCTCCAGATGGAATTGCTGCTGGAGCTGTTCTGTTATTTGGTAACTGGATGGGATACGGTGTTTTGTTGGGTTCATTTCTGGCCAACTACTGGGCGTTCCAAGATCCAACAAGTTTCTTATCCCTAGTGATTTCAACGCTGCCAGTTCTAGGAATTGCGATCGGCACAACCTTGGGCACTATGTTAGGTGCCTTTTTGCTGCGAAAAATTACTCACCTTCGCTATCCCTTAGAACGTGTCACCGACGTGTTCAAATTTTTGCTCTTAACTGGGATGGTGGGGCCGAACATCAATGCAACAGTTGGAGTAGCTTGCTTGGCATTGAGTGGTAAAGTTCCTTGGACAGCGTATGGCACAGTTTGGTTAACATGGTGGATTTCTAATGTTTCGGGAATTTTTATTGTCACCCCGATTCTCCTTAGTTGGAGACAGTTTATTCAAAAAAACCGACATTTCATTTGGCAATGGTTATCCTTCAGTTCAACGTCAGGGGATTGTGAAAATCTCTTTAATATTCGACACTTTCGACCTTCTTCAAGCCGTTTAAGATTCTGCTTAATTGTAATAGAGCCATTTATCCTGATCGGATTGGTGATTTTCATCGGCAAAGTTGCTTTTGATGAAGGATATCACCTGGAGTATATGTTGATTCCAATGTTGATTTGGTCAGCTTTTCGACTAGGGCAACCGGGTACAACACTGTTAACTTTTATTGTGGCTGCGATCGCTGCGATCGCAACTGTCAATGGCAAAGGTGGTTTTGTAAGTGAGGATCTCAATCAGTCTTTGCTCCAACTGCAATTATTTATTGCCGTGATTACACTCACTATTCTTGTACTGACAGCGACGATCGCAGAACGAGTACAAGCAGAAACCAAGCTGCGTTTAGCTTTTGCCGAATTAGCCAGAACCAATGAAACTCTGGAAATTCGAGTTCAGCAGAGAACTGAAGAATTGAATCAAAAAAATACAACTCTTCAGCAAACCCTACAAACGCTTAAACAGACTCAATTACAGATGCTTCAAAGTGAAAAAATGTCTGCATTGGGACAGATGGTGGCAGGGGTTGCCCATGAAATCAATAACCCGATTAGTTTCATTCATGGCAACTTAGTTTATCTTTCTGAGCATATCCAAGATCTGCTCAGAGCATTACAAGCTTACCAACAGCACTATCCAAATCCACCTCAAGCCCTGCATACAGAATTGGATAAACTTGAACTGGACTTTTTACGGGAAGATATGACCAAGATTCTTCAGTCCATGAAAATTGGTACTGAGCGCATCTCTACTATTGTGTTATCGCTGCGAAACTTCTCACGCTTGGATGAAGCAGAATTGAAAGCAGTAGACATTCATCAAGGGATTGATAGTAGCCTGGTAATTTTACAACATCGATTACAAGCGACAACTACTCACCCAGAGATCCAGGTTATTAAAAAGTATGGTCAGTTACCACTGATTGAATGTGATCCTGGCTCGCTTAATCAAGTGTTTATGAATCTTTTGAGCAATGCTGTTGATGCATTAGAAGAATTTAATCTGGGGCGTTCGTTCCCAGATATTTCAGCTAATCTCAATTCCATCTGCATTCAGACTAGTCAAATCGATACGAACCTAGTGATGATTATGATTTCTGACAATGGAATAGGTATTCATAAAGACATTTGCTCTAAACTATTCGATCCTTTTTTCACCACTAAGCCCATTGGTAAAGGCACTGGCTTGGGTCTGTTTATCAGTTATCAAATTGTCACCCAGCAGCATGGCGGTAATCTCTGGTGCGACTCCACACTGGGGCAAGGCACAAAATTTGTGATTGAGATTCCTGTAAAAGCTAAGAGGATTGCTTGAATAAGCACAATTTATCTGTTGACCAGTTTTTAATTGCATAGCTAACACTACGCTAATAGACTGCTGCAAGCTTTAGCTTTGACCTTTCACTTGATGCGTAGAATATTCGCCAATCCTCAATTCTGAATTCTTTTTCCATAGAAAAAGCTCAAGCATTACTACCTGAGCCTTTTCCAGATTCAATTAACTTACTTTCTTTTATTTGGCTTAGTAACGGTTACGGTTATAGCCGCCACCGCCACCACGGTTACCACCACCAAAGGAACCACCTCTGTCTTCTCTAGGCTTGGCTTTATTTACTTTCAAGTCACGACCCAGCCATTCAGCACCATCAAGAGCCTCAATGGCAGCTGCTTCTTCGGCATCGGAACTCATTTCTACAAAACCGAAACCGCGTAAACGACCTGTTTCGCGGTCAGTAGGTAGCTGGACGCGCTTTACAGAACCATATTCTGCGAAAACAGCACTCAGCGCTTCTTGCGTAACTTCATAGGAGAGGTTACCTACGTAAATTGACATGAAATATCTCCAAAATCATAACTATGTAGAGATTTAGATTTCGGAGAGAAGTCTGTAATACCAAGAGGAAAAAGCCTGTCAATACTAAAAACAAACACTGTCGCCGAATTAATTCTCATTTCACTCCCCATGATGACACAACAATCGATATATGTGGGGTAAAGTTTAAAAAACTGTTATAAAAAGTTATGTAAACTAGCTCGGTGTCTATTCCGGACTAGGGATTAGGAACTGGGCACTAGGCAAATGGGGGAGATGAGGGGGAAGACAGGCAGGTTTGTGAGGTATGGTACATCTAAATTGCTAGAGTGAAGTAGAGGGGCATAGGGAAAATAATTAATGACTGATAACCTATAAAATCAGAAATCTTTATTCTTAATACATTTGAAAAACTATAGGACTCATATATTAGATTGTGTGAAATATAGGCAGGAGAGCCAGTTTTCTCCTCTGGGTAGATTGTATAAAACTAAAAAATATTTATATTAAGTTTATAATTGATTAGCTGCAAGAAGATTGTCTACCTCTGCATCAGAAGTAGAGCGGTGAGATTTGGGGATTTTTAGGAAAAAACAGTAATTTTCTAAATATAGAAAATTTTTGTTAGACAGCTTATTCGTTCTCGCCGTTTTTGATTAATCATATCTCTGGGAATTACTTGGGAAAACACAACTGTTTAATCCCAAAGGTTCCTTTATACGAGAAAACTAAATGATTTTGAACAGAGAATAAGCTGCACAAATAGGTGAAAATGACGGATTTTGTAACCAATACCCAGCTAATTAATATGCAGTTAGATTCAGTTGTGAAAACTGAGGTAGCAATGCCTGTTTTGAAAAGTTCAGAGCGGCGGTTTCCGCCGCTTCGACTTTTTACTGCGGCGGACTGTGTCTACGCAGATGTCAAGAGTAGACTTGTGGCAAAAAGCAGTTGTGCAAAAGGTGGAAAAAGAGAAAATTATTTTTTTGCCTCCACTGGTTTGAAAAGTTTATTAATTCCCTGTTTGGTGGGCATAGGACTGCTGATCGGGAGTTGCGGATCGTTGTCCAAGGAATCAGCCGAGGCACAATCTCAGAGTCCTGGCGGGCGGGAGAAGGTTAACAGCGGAATACCTGTAGATGTGGCGATCGCTCGAACAGACTTGCTGCAAACACAACCAGAATACACAGGTAATACAACAGCTTTTCGGATTGTATCACTGCGATCGCAATTAGAAGCACGGTTGCTAGCTTTGAACTTTGATGTCGGTGATACAGTTAGGCAGGGGCAAAACGTTGGACAGTTAGATGATGCCCTGCTACTAACGGCTTTAAAGCAAGCAGAAGCAGAACTAGCAGCGCTCAAATCAGAAGTAGTCAGAGCAACTACTCAAGTCAGTAATGCTCGTGCTGATGTGGAACGGGCGAGGCTAGAAGTAGTGCAAGCCCAAGCAGACTCCCAACGTCAGCAGAAATTATTTCAAGCCGGAGCGATCGCTGAACAAACTGCCCAGCAATCACGTACCGAGGCCCAAACAGCCGCCCAAGCATTGCGGGCAGCTCAAGAGCAAGTCCGTACAGAACAGCAAGCCGTCGCCGCTGCTCAAGGCAGAGTCTTAGCCCAACAAGCATTGGTTGCCCAAAATAAAGAGCGCAGATCTTACGCTCAGCTGATATCCCCCATTAATGGCGTGGTCACAGAAAAGGTGACAGAACCCGGCAATCTTTTGCAAGCAGGTAGTGAAGTTTTAAAAATTGGCGACTTTAACCGTGTGAAAGTTGTTGTCCAAGTTTCCGAGTTAGAACTAGCACAAATTCAGGTTGGACAGTCTGTAAAAGTGCGTTTAGATGCCTTTGCTGACCGAACATTGATTGGCACAGTTACGCGCATTTCCCCAGCTGCGGATGCCAGAGCTCGTTTGATACCTGTAGAAATAGTAATTCCTAACACTGACAGCAAAATTGGGAGTGGGCTACTAGCAAGAGTCAATTTTGAAAACCAGACACAACAGCGCGTTGTAGTGCCCCAAACAGCAATTCAGAAAGCAGGCAATAATAACTCCAAAGCTACAGGGAAGACACAAACAAATGTACCGCAGTCTTCCCCACCTAATACATCTGGCATCGCACAACGAAAGTTACAAGACCAAAGTGGGGCAGTATTTGTGATTAAAGACACAGAAGGCAAAACTATGGTAACGGCACGAGCCGTAATGCTGGGAAAAAGAGCTGATAGCAAAGTAGAAATTTTATCCGGTTTGCAAGCCGGAGAACGCTATGTAGTTCGTAGTGGTAAGCCGTTAAAAGAAGGTGACACTGTAAATCTTTCAATTCTTTCAGAAAAGCAATAGTACGGTGAGCAACGACCATCTGAATGAAAAAAGTACTCAGTAGTCAGCACTTAGCACTCAGCATTTAATATATATTATGCAACAGGCAAATAATAGCAATGGCGGATTTAGCCTTAGTGCGATCGCTATCCGCAAACACATTGGTACACTCATGCTCACTGTGGCAGTAATTGTCATTGGCGTATTTTTCCTGACAACGATCCAAGTCGATCTCCTGCCTTCAATTACTTATCCCCGGATTGGTGTTCGGCTAGAAGCCCCCGGCATTTCACCAGAAGTAGCCGTAGATGAAATCACCAGACCTTTAGAAGAAGCTTTATCAGCAACCGAGAATGTAGTACAAGTTTTCTCCCGCACTCGTGAAGGACAGGTAAGCCTCGATTTATACTTCCAACCAGGAGGCGATATTGACCAAGCTTTAAACGATGCGACTGCTGCTTTTAACCGAGGTCGAGGACAACTGCCAGACACTATAGAAGAACCGCGCTTATTTAAAGTCGATCCCTCCCAATTGCCAATTTATGAATTGGCGCTGACATCTACTTCTCTCCAAGGCAAAGATTTACGCGTTTTTGCTGATGAAGAGTTAACCCGAGAACTCAGTGTTGTCCCAGGAGTCGCCTCCGTTGATGTATCTGGTGGTGCTGAAGAAGAAGTACGAGTGCTTGTTGACTTGAACCGATTGCAAGCTTTAGGTGTAGGGTTAAATAATGTATTAGATGAATTAACAGCCCGTAACCAAGATACTTCTGGTGGTCGGATTCTGGGGCAAAACTCTGAGCCATTGACTCGGACTGTCGGGCGCTTCCAAAATGCTAAGGAAATTGAAAACCTTTCTTTAGAAGTTTCCTCCGCTTCTCCTGTTAGTACTAATACCACTAATAACAGTAATACCACTACCACTACTGCCACTTCCCCTGCACCTCCCCCCCGCATCTATTTGCGAGACTTTGCTGAGGTAATTGACGATACAGAAGAGCAGCGAGTATTTGTTTATCTCAATCGTCAGCCTGCGGTGAAATTTTCCATTCAAAAGCAGCCTGAAGCCAACACAATTACAGTTGTAGATGCTGTGAAGCGGCGAATTGAACAATTACGGCAATCGGGCTTAATTCAGGCAGACATGACTTTAAATCCCACTACAGATGAATCTGTTTTCATCCGCAATTCTTTAAATGATGTGATCTTTTCGGGGATTTCTGGGGCATTGTTAGCAGCAGCAGCAGTATTGTTATTTTTGGGATCGTTTAGGCAAACATTGATTATTAGTTTGACGATACCACTGTGTACTTTGGCAGCGATCGCTTTAATGAAAATATTTGGCTTGACTTTGAATGTGTTTAGTTTAGCAGGTCTGACATTAGGAGTCGGTCAAGCAATTGATACATCGGTTGTAATCTTAGAGAATATTTCTGAAAAAGCAGGCATGACTCCCAATCAAAGAGAGATGGAGGCCGCCAAGCATAAAAGTCAAGCAGAAACCTCTGATGCTGACTGGGAGAGCAGAAAAGCAATAAAGAAGGGGAGAAATTCTAAATTCTTTATTGACACTGCCATTAATGCTTCCCAAGAAGTAGAATCTGCTTTGGTTGCTGCCACAGGTGCCAACTTAGTTTCTGTAGTGCCATTCCTCTTAATTGGGGGCTTTATTGCACTKTTATTTAATGAACTGATTCTGACAATCAGCTTTGCAGTTGCAGCTTCACTTGTGGTTGCAATCACAATAGTGCCGATGCTGTCTTCTCGACTTTTAGGAATCCGCTGGTCTAGCCGGGTCAGTGAATTTTGGCTGCTGAGACAGTTTAATCACCGATTTGAAGATGCTACGCGAGGATACAGTAACTTTTTAACCAAGGTCTTACGCTATCGGCTCCTTGTAGTTACTACTGCTTTGTTAATTTTAGGCGGCAGTAGCTTCTTGATGTTTGGTCAAATTCCCCAAGAAATTTTACCCCGCATTAGTACCGGACAAGCTACCTTGAGAGCGCAGTTTCCTCCCGGCACACCCTTAGTAACTTCCCAAAAAGTTATGCAGATTGTCGATGACATTTTGCTCAAACAACCAGAAACCGAGTCGGCTTTTACAACTGTTGGTGGTAATTTATTTGGCAGTAATACTACAGAAAATCCTTTACGTGCCAGCAGTACTATTAATTTAAAACCAGGCACAGATGTCGAAACTTTTGTCAAAAAAGTAACTCAAGAATTTAACAAACTCAACTTAGCAGGAATTTTGCTGCGCCTTAATCCTGGTCAGGTGCGGGGTCTAATTTTGAGTAATTCTCCTGTGCAAGGGTCAGACGTTGACGTGGTTCTGCAAGGTGAGAATGAACAAAACTTAACGCAAGCAGGCGCTCAAGTGCTGCAAGCATTACAAGAAAAGGCAAAATTAGCCACATTCCGACCCGATGCCGACCCCCGGCAACCAGAAATCCAAATTCGCCCCGACTGGGAACGGGTTTCGGCTTTAGGGTTGAGCGCACAGCAAATTGGTGCAACAGTTCAAACAGCAATCGAAGGTTCAGTTCCCACACAAATTCAACGCGGTAATCGTTTAGTTGATGTGCGGGTGCAGCTAAATAAAGAAGCGATTGCGCGTTCTTCTCAGCTACAGCAATTACCGCTTTTTACAGAAAATAATCAATTAATCCGCCTTTCAGATGTTGCGAACATTCAAGAAGGTCAAGCGCCTGGAGAGGTGCAACGGATTAATCAGCGTCAAGCTTTTATTGTCGCAGGTAATCTCACTGAAGGAGCTAGTCTTGGTGAAGCGATAGCAGAAGTCAACGAGATACTCAAGGACGTAGACTTACCTGACGGCGTTTCAATTGTGCCTAGTTCTGCCCAAGAAACTAATCAGCAACTTCAGGATGCTTTAAAAACTTTGGGAGCATTGGCGACGTTCTTAATCTTTGTAGTCATGGCGGTGCAATACAATTCGCTGATTGACCCATTAGTAATTATGTTCACCGTACCACTGGCTTTAGCTGGGGGAATTTTTGGACTTTACATTACCCAAACAGCGATTGGTGCAACTGTAATTGTTGGCGTCGTGCTGCTGGTGGGAATTGTAGTCAACGCAGGGATTCTTATGGTAGAACTAGCTAATCAAATTCGGGATGAAGAAGGTTGTACTCGCCAAATTGCGATCATCAAAGCTGCTCCTCAACGCTTGCGTCCAATTATCATGACTACAGTTACTACCATTTTGGGATTGTTTCCCTTGGCATTAGGTATTGGCGAAGGTTCTGAGTTTTTGCAGCCTTTAGGAATTGTAGTTTTCTTCGGGATGGCGATCGCAACAATGTTGACACTATTTATCATTCCCTGTTTTTATATTCTGCTGCACGATTTACTGGGTGGAAATTGGGCAAAACCAGTGTTAATCCAATTGCATAGATTTAGGAAAAAGTTTATTAGCTAAAAGCGATCGCGGTAGTTTGGTGAGGCGAAATACAAGGGCGTTGCAATTAACGGTTATTGTGTCCTACCCGATTTTGACCTGCGTCCTGATTGTGAGGTTGGGGAAGATGTTTTTTCTGCTTTTGGCGTGGTTGTCGATGCTTGAGTTGTGGTTTCTCATCAGGTCTTTGCGATTCATTGTGCGGTCTTGGGCGTTGTTGTGAAATTTCTACCCGGCGATTGGATGGAGATTTAGCATTTACTTGATTAGGTGCAACAAAACCAAATGTACCAATTACAAAAGGAATTGCTACCACAGCTAAGGCTCGACGAATATTCATCATAATTAACCTCGAAACAGTTGCTTACATTTATGATTAAGCCATCTCAAAATTACAACTTGCTTAGTTTGTGAATTATATTTTTGTAATTTGAGTCAATAGCTCCCCGATAAATGGGGGGGACTTCTAATGCAATACAGTCAGAGCTATTTTTGCCCAATCAGATCTGCAATCGAGGTTAGTAGTTCGATTGGTTGTACTGGTTTGGCAACATGTTTTTTAAAGCCTGCTGCCAAAATTTGCTGCCGATCACTTTCTCCAACATAAGCGGTAAGAGCGATCACTGGAATTTCTCTACTCTGCTGTTTTGACATTGCTCTAATCTGCCCGATTAGACTGTAGCCATCCATCTCTGGCATTGCTAAATCACTTATTAATAAATCGGGTACACTCTGTGCTAAAGTAGCTAAGGCCTCAGTTGCCGATGCAGCAGTAGTTATCAGTGCCCCTTTCTGCTCAAGCAAGAAGCCAACAAACTCCCTAGTATCAGCATCATCATCGACAATTAATATCTGTAGTCCATTGAACAGCGAAGAATCAAATTTTTTCTCTGCTCCCTCTGTTTTTGCTGCTTTCGCCGCTGCTTCACTCTCTTTCATCGCAGGTACTCTGACAGTAAAAATTGCTCCCTGCCCAATTCCTGGACTATCTGCGATCACACTACCACCATGCAACTCTACTAAGTGGCGAACTATTGCTAATCCTAGTCCCAATCCCCCAAATTTCCTGGTTGTACTGGTATCAGCTTGACGAAAAGATTCAAATACGTGGGGTAGGAATTCGGGTGAAATACCTTGACCTGTATCTTTGACTTGAATCAATGCCCAGTCAGAAGTTGAATCACCAGTCAATGAAAGGCTGACTTCCACTGTTCCATTAGAAGGAGTGAACTTGACAGCATTGGAGAGTAGATTTCCCACAACTTGCTGTAAGCGATAAAAATCACCTGAGATTTTACCTACATTGGGGTCAAGCTGAGTTATTATTTGGATAGATTTGGTTTGAGCAATTAATCTGACTGTTTCTAATGCAGCATCAATTACAGCTACCAGATTAACAGGGGCAAAAGTCAGGGTCAGCTTCCCACGAATAATTCGGGACACATCCAATAATTCATCAATTAATTGAATCTGCAATTGAGTATTTCTTTCGATGATCTCCAAAGCCTTATTGGTAGTATCTTCATCAAATTTGCGGCTTCTGAGTAGAGATGACCATCCCAGAATTGGGTTGAGAGGCGATCGCAATTCGTGGGAAAGAATGGCCAGAAACTCATCTTTATTGCGGTTTGCTTGTTTGAGTTCCTCTGCTTGTTGCCTGAGTGCTTCTTCTAATTGCTTTCTGGGAGTTAAGTCAAGAATAAAATAAATCAAAGACATCGGCGATCGCTCCACTAAAGCACCACCAATTAATATGGGAATGCGGGAACCATCTTTACGGATGTATTCTTTTTCATAAGCGCTGCATACGCCAATTGTTAAAAGTTGCTCTATACCCTGGCGATCAAGAGCGTGATATTCAGGGGGGGTGATATCTTTTCTACGTACCTTAAGAGTTAATAATTCCTCTTGCGTATAACCTACCATTTCTAAAAAAGCTTCGTTCGCCTCAGTAATGTATTCAGGAGTAGCGAACATAATACCAATAATATTGGAATCAACTAACCGCCTTAATTGAGTTTCCCGTTGGCGCAAAGTATTTTCTGCGTGTTTGCGCTGCGTAATATCCTGGGCAGTACCCATTATTCGTAGTGCTTTACCGTCGGTATCATAAAAAACACGACCTTTGGCATCAATCCAATGAATGCTACCATCAAGCCAAATTGTGCGGTATTCAACCTCACAATCAACTTTCGCTGCCAGAGAACGGGCGATCGCTTCCTCTACGGATATACGATCTTCTGGATGGACATAGTTAAGAAAAATCTCATAGCTAATTTCCGCTTCTGAAGATAGTCCAAACAGTTGCTTACATTTGTCCGTCCAAATTAATTCTTTGGTGAGCAAATTCCAAAACCACATGCCAACTTCAGCAGCGTTAGTTGCTAACCGAATTCGCTCTTCACTTTCACGCAGCTTTGTTTCGGCTTGTTGGCGATCGTCTAGTGCAGCTTGCTGTTCGCTAATATCAGTACTAGCACCAACTACCCTGACTACTTGACCGTTTGTATCCCGAACTGCAAACCCTTGGTCTTCTACCCACAAATAGCGACCATCCTTATGACGTACTCGATACTTGATGCGATAACGGTTTCCATTCACCATACTAGCTATGAACTCGTCACTGACCATTTGTTGGTCATCGGGGTGAATGTGTTCTTGCCACCACTCGAAGGTAGGTTGAGCTTCTTGTTGTGTGTAGCCAAAAACTTGAGTTAAACCCTCAGTTCTTTCTACACTATTTCGATGAATTTCCCAGTCGTAAATCACACAATTAACCGCTGCTGCTGCTAGCTCAAATCTTTCGTTACTTTGGCGTAGGGAAATTTCTGTGCGTCGTCGGTCTGTAACATCGAAAGCGATCCCTAAAATATGATGCGGTAATCCCTCAGCAGTTCTGCTGTACACAGTGTCATAGCTACAAAACCAGCGCCACTCTCCATTCGCGTGTCGAATCTGGTATTCAAAACTCAGGACTTCTTGCCTACCAGCAGAATTAAATTTTTTTTGATAGTTATGAAGTCGGGGCAAGTCTTCAGGGTGTAGAAGTTGGTTAAACAACTCAGTTCCCATAGCTTGGATTTGTTCTGGTGTGTAACCCCAAACTTCAGCAATCTCATAATTAACGTAACAATTTTGCTGCTCGATTACGTCATAGATGTATAGTAAGCCCGGAAGAGTGTCCGCAATTTTTTGAAATAAACGTTGACTATCCCACCGAGGCTGAAAGTCATCTACCTCAATTGCTTTTGGATCTTCAGCACAGCTACAGTTCTCCTCAACCTGAAGGTGCTTAGATTCAGTAATGTCAAAAAAAGTTGTAATGATCGCGTAGGGAGTAGTTCCTGTGACTTCAAATAACGGTTGTGAAGATAATAATAGCCAAACTAGCTCACCATACGGTTTATAGAAGCCACAGACTACATTTCTACAAGGTTTACCTGTCTTCAAGGCAATCATCGCTGGGTAAATCTCATATAGCAAAGGCGAGCCATGTTCATTAATAAATTCCCATCTAGGCTCGAGCAAATTTTGCCCGACTAATTGCTCGCTTGTCAGTCCTAGAATCCTCTCGACAGCACCATTGCAAGCCTGAATTCTGCCATCAGGTAACTGAAGAATCATTCCTTCTTCTTTAGTGGTTAGCAACGAATAATTTGATTCTTTACTAACTTGCCGATACAGCAGCTTATCACTAGCCAGCTGGTTTTTAAACTTTTCCGTGTCTGGCATTCTATTAGAGTTAAATAAATTTAAAGTAAATAAAGATAATATCTTAGTGGCTCATAGTTACATAAATTTTAGGATTAATTCTTCTACCTTAAAGTGGAGTATAACTATAACTCAAGTCGTCTATTGTTTGTCATCGGCACTGATAACTGTTGACTGATAAGTGTTAAGTGGGGAGTTATTTTCTTTTTCTCCTCTCCCTATCTCCTCATCTCCCCATATCCAAGATTTCGTTAACCTAGTTAGAGAACCAACTTTACAAAGGTAAATCCAAGCCTGCTCAGGAGATAAGAAGGATGGAGCGATCGCTAATAATTATTTCTTACTGAGCCAATTTGTTTAAACTTTATCGCTCCCTCTGCGCCTCCTTCAAATCACCATTCCAGCAATACAAGCAGTAATAAAACCTGCTAACAATCCGCCAATCATCGCCCTCACACCCATACGGGCTAAATCGTGTTGGCGATTAGGTGCTATGCCAGTAATACCGCCAATGGTAATGCCAATTGAACCGATATTTGCAAAATTACATAATGCGTAAGTCGCAATAATCACTGAACGTTGGGAAATTTTACCACCTTCAATTAGTGCCTTCAAATCCAAAAAAGCAATAAACTCATTCAGAATTGTCTTTGTACCTAATAATTCTCCAACCTGCTGACAATCAGCCCAAGGTATGCCCAGCAAAAATGCTACCGGAGCCATAAAATAAGATAAAATCCACTGTAATGAAAGTTGCTGTAAACCGACAAATCCGCCTAACCATCCCAACAGGGCATTCACAGCAGCTAATAATCCCAAAAAAGCAATAATCATTACTCCTACATTAACTGCTAGCTTTACGCCGTCAATTGCGCCACTAGTAGCAGCATCAATTACATTCACATAATTAGTTTCCACATTCACTTTCACCTTACCAGTGGTTTCTGATACTTCCGTTTCTGGGTAGAGTAATTTTGATACCACCAATGATGTGGGAGCAGTCATAAAAAAAGCCGCAATTAGGTGTTGTGTTGGTATTCCAAAGGAAATATACGCCCCTAGTACTCCACCTGCAATTGTGGCAAAACCACTCGTCATCAATGCATGGAGTTCTGATTGCGTCATATTCGCTATATAAGGTTTAACCATCAGCGCTGATTCTGTTGGCCCCAAAAAGATATTACCGGCACAGGATAAAGATTCAGAACCCGATGTTTTCATTGTCTTAATCATCACCCACGCCATTAGGCTTACTACTCGCTGTAAAATGCCGTAGTGATACAAGACACTGATAAAGGCAGAGAAAAAGATAATTGTTGGCAGCACTTGGAAGGCAAAAAAATGATCCTTAAAATTTTCTCCAAAGACAAATTTGGCACCGACATCAGAGAATGTTAAAAATTGGCTGACAACATCTCCCAAAGATTTAAAGATACGCAAACCCCAAGGAGTTTTTAAAATCACTAAGGCAAATATCAACTCCAATCCCAAACCCCACGCCACTATTCGCCAACGCACCGCTTGACGATTCACGGAGAAGGTGTAGGATATGCCGATAAAAATAAAAATTCCCAGCGCAGAAATAACGCGTTCCATGTTTATTGCGACACAACTTTTTTATCACTGTATCGTCAACACTTAAAATTACTCCGTTCAAATTTATGTTCCTAAATTAATCTACGCATAGCGCTTGTACTCCCAATACTGTATTCTCTGATAAATTAGCGTCTGCAAAAACAGGGATTAGCAGTAATTCCATTCCGGTTTATACCTAGAAAAGTAACTTTGGAGATTTGTCTATCAAATCACAAGCTCTCAAGGGTAAAAATACTATTAATCTCTTCACCTACTTAGCCAATGTAGGTTAAAAATCTCATTAAACAAGCATTTTAGACCTATCCAAACCCCCAAGATGCCTTCTAAGCGAATCTTGTTTATCAGTAATGGCCACGGAGAGGACAACCACACCTCTCATGTTATTCAAACTCTGCGCCAATTGTGTCCTTCTGTTGAAATGGCAGCAATGCCGATTGTGGGGGAAGGAAAAGCTTACCGCAGCTTGGACATTCCTATCATTGGGCCGACACAAACGATGCCCTCTGGGGGATTCTTTTACATGAAGCGCCTCTATTTGCTCAAAGATTTTCAATCGGGATTGATTGGGTTAACGTGGCGACAGTTACAAGCAGTGTTGCAGTATGCTCCCAACTGCGATTTGATTATGGCTACTGGGGATTTTGTCTCACAGACATTTGCTTACTTAACAAAGCGTCCCTTCGTCTCGTTTATCTCTTGTCTTTCTGCTCTCTATGAAGGGCGATTGCCTATCAATCCACTGTTGTGGCACGATTTGAATTCTTCTCGATGTCTAACTGTTTTCACTAGAGATTCATATACCGCTTCTGATCTGCAACGGCAAGGTATAGCTAAAGCTCAATTTGGTGGAATTCCAGCTTTAGATCGGCTMGTCCCGGCTGGCAAAGACTTGCACTTGAAACCGGACAGGAAAGCGATCGCTCTTTTACCAGGATCGCGAATGCCAGAAGCCGCACGAAATTTCTGTTTGCAGTTGCAACTGGTAGTAGAAATTGCCAAGTTAATGCCTTTAGGGTTTCAGTTTCGCGCCGCCTTAGTACCAAATTTGATGGACCAATTAGACGAGATTGCTCAAAGTCAAGGTTGGCAACTCAATCAAGGCATACTCACTTATTCTCCTCCAGGAAGTTCTCTTGAGGAATCACCGCTTGTAGAAGTGAGATGTTACTCAGACGCTTTCAGTGACATTTTATATTACTCTGACCTTGTGATTGGGATGGCAGGATTGGCAGTGGATTTAGCAGTAGCGATCGGCAAACCGATAATCCAAATTCCTGGGGAAGGGCCTCAATTTACCTATCAATTTGCAGAGGCACAAACGCGGCTGTTGGGTATTTCTGCCCAAACTATCGGCACAGGGCCAGCAACTCCAGAGATTCTCAGACAAGCAGCTCGACGAGTAGTCGAGACTTTACAAGATGCAGACTATCTCGCCAAGTGCCAAGAAAATGGACCTGGGCGATTTGGCCCGCCCGGTGCATCTGAAAGAATAGCCCGCTTTGTGCTAACTTCTCTAGGAGAAATTGAGTAGAAATTACGAAAAAGGCAAGGGGACAGGGGGTAGGGAGCAGAGGAGGCAGGGGAGCTGGGAGCAGGGGAGGAATGAACCTTAGAACTCCATTAATGAGTCTTTGATATTCATTAATGAACCTCAGAACTCCGTTAATGAGTGTTTGATATTCATTAATGAACCTTAGAACTCGATTAATGAGTGTTTGATATTCATTAATGAACCTTAGAACTCGATTAATGAGTGTTTGATATTCATTAATGAACCTTAGAACTCGATTAATGAGTGTTTGATATTCATTAATGAACCTTAGAACTCCGTTAATGAGTCTTTGATACTCATTAATCCACCTCAAAGACTTATGCCCCCTGCCCCCTGCCTCCTACCCAATCTCAACAATAATTATTTACGCCGACCTACTTATGAAAGTCCGCTCTAGTTACTGGCAACTGTTACCTTATCTGTGGCCCCAATGGTCGCTGTTAGTTCGGGGATTGGCTTGCATCTTAGGATTCGTGTTGCTGACTGTAGCACTGCCTTACATAGTAGGCCAGGTCGCTTTTTTTGTCGGTCAGGGAAATGTTAACCAGATTGCCTACTGGCTCGGACTAGCTACTTTGGTCTTTTTAGTTCGAGGGCTTTGTCAATACGGGCAGAATGTCTTTATGATCGCTGCTGCTCTGAATATGGTTTTAAACTTGCGTAAGCGGGTTTACGCTCACCTGCACAAACTTGGATTAGATTACTTTGAAACCACACAGACGGGTGACCTCACTTATCGATTGACTGAAGATATTGATCGCGTAGGCGAGATTGTAGACAAATTATCCCATCAGTTTCTTTCCAATCTTTTGCAGTTAATTGCGATTCCCATTTACATGCTCTACCTCAATTGGCAGCTCACCCTTGCGGGTTTGATTTTAGCTCCCTTGATGGCTTGGTTGATTGGGCTATTTGGTCAGCGATTACTTGTGCTATCTCGCCAGAGTCAAAATCAGGTTTCCAATTTGTCGGCCCAGCTAACTGAAGTATTTGGTGGGATTCGCGTTGTTCAGGCTTTTGCCGCACAAGGGTATGAAATTAAGCGATTTAATCAGGAAGCAGAACGCAATCGCCAAGTTAAGTATCGCGCTCTACAACTCAAATCCATTCAGTTTCCTGTTGTCGGTTTTTTAGAAGCAGTTAGTATTATGCTGCTGTTTCTACTGGGAGGATGGCAGATTTCTCAAAATCAACTGACATCTCAAGGCTTTATCAGTTTCTTAGCTGCTGTGGCTATATTGATTCAGCCAATCGACCTGTTAATTAGCAATTACAACGAGTACAAACAGACTGAGGCTTCGGTAGAACGTATTTTTGAATTGATGACCGAGCAGCCGAGTTTAAGCGAAAAGTCGAATGCGAAGAAACTACCACGAGTTGCTGGCAAGGTAGAGTACCGTCATGTCAATTTCGCCTACAATCTTGGCCAGCCAGTCCTCAAGGATCTGAATCTGCACGCTTCTCCGGGTAATGTTATTGCCTTGGTTGGTTCTTCTGGGGCAGGTAAATCGACATTAATTAGCCTTTTACTTCGCTTCTATGACCCCCAAGCGGGTGAAATCCTGATTGATGATATTGATATCCGCGATGTTACGCTCACCAGCTTACGCCAACAGATTGGCATTGTTCCCCAAGAAATTACGCTTTTCTCGGGAACGATCGCCGAAAATATTGGTTACGGTCAGGAAAAATTGGATTTAGCTGCAATTGAGTCAGCAGCAAAGATTGCTAACGCTCACTCCTTTATCACCCAATTTTCCCAAGGTTAMCATAGCTGGGTAGGCGAGCGGGGAGTTAACTTATCCGGAGGACAACGTCAAAGATTAGCGATCGCCAGAGCAATTGTCAACGATCCGCGAATTCTGATCTTGGATGAAGCTACCTCTGCCCTAGATTCGGAATCAGAAGCACTAGTTCAAGAAGCGATCGAGCGAGTGATGGAAAACCGTACTGTGTTTATTATTGCCCATCGTTTGAGCAGCGTTCGGCGGGCTGACTGCATTCTGGTATTAGAACAAGGACGGGTGGTTGAAGCTGGTACTCACACTTCACTGCTGTCTCAGGAAGGACGCTATGCCCGTTTTTATGCCCAACAGTTTTACTCTACAGATGAGGTAGGGAGTAGGGAGTAGGGAGCAGGGGGTAGAAGGTAGAACTATTAGTATTAATTCATGTTTGTCATTAGACCTCTTGCAAAAAAGTTTTGTGGTATGGTGGAGGATTGAGTTAAATTCAACAGGAATTTAGGCTTTTTGAATTTCGTAGTTATAAAGCCCAGCAATTAAATGACAGCGCAATCCAAAACGTTTCCTGCGATTACGGTAGCGCTGACTCAAAATCCGAAAAACTTTTAACTGCCGATTAACATGTTCAATCAGGACTCGACGACTCGCTAAAGTCCGGTTAGATTGCTTTTGCTCTTTGGTTAACTTACCTCCTCTAGGTTTTTTGTGAGGCAACTGACTATTTGTATGTAC
>NZ_SZNH01000056.1 GCF_005869855.1 Nostoc sp. PA-18-2419
CTAGCTTCAACAACAGCCGTTCATTGCACTTCTTCCTGGCTGCATGGCCTGTGATTGGTATCTGGTTTACGGCGTTGGGTGTCAGCACAATGGCGTTCAACTTGAACGGTTTCAACTTCAACCAATCAATCATTGATTCTCAGGGTCGTGTAGTCAACACTTGGGCTGATATCATCAACCGCGCTAACCTGGGTATGGAAGTTATGCACGAGCGCAATGCTCACAACTTCCCTCTGGACTTGGCTGCTGGTGAGGTTGCTCCTGTCGCAATCACCGCTCCTGCTATCAATGGTTAATTGCCACCGAAGTCAGGTAAAAGCTAAATAAAGCCTAAATGAAAAGTGCCCTCCAAAAGGAGGGCACTTTTTGACATAGCGTAGGTTTTAAGTAGCCTGACCCGGCTTCAGCACGACCTTAATGCAGTTGTCCAGCTTTTGCTTAAAGATTTCGTAGGCGTGGGCGGCTTGCTCTAGTGGCAGACGGTGGGTGATGACGAACGAGGGGTCAATATCACCGTTTTGAACATGGTCGAGTAGTGTCTGCAAATACCGATGCACGTGTGTTTGTCCTGTTTTCATGGTTAAGCCTTTGTTCATGAAAGCACCCATCGGCATCTTGTCCACAAAGCCTGTGTAAACACCGGGAACCGACACTGTGCCGCCTTTACGACAAGCAACGATCGCTTGACGCAGTACGTTGGGGCGATCGGTTTCCATTCGCACCGCTTGCATTGCCTTGTCATAAAAGCCTTCTAAACCCATGCCGTGAGCTTCCATTCCTACTGCATCCATCACTGAATCGGGGCCTCGACCCCCAGTCATTTCTTTGAGGGCTTCACCCACCTCGATTTGTTCATAGTTCAAAATTTCTGCTCCCCCATCTCTTGCCATCTGGAGCCGTTCGGGAACGCGATCAATGGCAATCACGCGCCCAGCACCCAACATGAAGGCACTTCTAATCGCAAACTGCCCGACTGGGCCGCAACCCCAAATCGCAACTGTATCTCCTGGTTGGATGTCACAATTTTCTGCTGCCATATAACCAGTAGGGAAAATATCCGTGAAAAACAAAACTTGTTCATCTGCCAGTCCATCGGGAATCTTGAATAACCCGACATCAGCAAAGGGAACACGGGCATATYCCGCTTGACCTCCAGCGTAGCCCCCCGTTAAATGGGAGTAGCCGAAAAGACCCGATGGAGAATGACCCATCATTTGCTCCGCCATCCAAGCATTGGGATTGGAGTTATCGCACAGCGACCATAAATCCCTTTGGCAAAAGAAACACGAACCGCAAGAAATCGTAAAGGGGACAACAACGCGATCGCCAACTTTTTTATTCTTAACACCACTCCCCAGTTCAACGATCTCTCCCATGAATTCATGCCCCAAGATGTCCCCCGCTTTCATTGTGGGGTTGAAGCCGTTGTACAAATGCAAATCAGAGCCGCAAATCGCTGTTGAGGTAATTTTGACGATCGCATCGCGCGGATTAATGATTTTGGGATCGGGTACAGTTTCAACCTCTACCTTGTGCGTACCTTGCCAACAAACTGCTTTCATTGCTGAAGTCTCCTAAAGTATAAGTTGGGCGTTGCATTAAATGTGGGATGAATTAGCAGTTGAAACCATTGAAAAATCGTTATAAATTGTGCAAAATCTTCCTCTGACTCAGCAACGCCTTGAGTTGTTCTGAATTTCTGTAATTCCAAGCGCGATGCCTGGGTTGGGCCTACATATTGAACAGGGTGTAGGGTTTGGTTAGAAGGGAATTCAAGCCCCAACTAACTGTAGGCACCGTCTTGCGGTGGGGTATTAAACCCGATTTCTCTTGAAGCGGGGTCTTGGGTAAAAATGGGTGTGGGGTGTGGGGAATAGAGAAATAACTCAACAACTCTCACCACAAACCTTATCTTTTTCCCCCGCACCCCACCCCCGACACCCCTTCTTTTCCGCACACCCAAGAGCGAAGCGACGATAAATATCAGCAAAAACAGCAAAGACTACATCAGAATCACTCAACTGGTAACCAGAAGTTCACTTACAGATTGGGGAACAAGAACAGTATCAATAATATGGATAACTCCGTTATCAGATTCGATATCGGGTTCTATAACTTTGGCATCATTAACTTTAATACCGTCAGAAGTATTGATCGCCAGCGTTGATCCTTCCACTGTTGGGGTTGAACTCAAGGTATTAATCTTGCTGGATGGAATGCGATCGGCAATCACATGATATGTCAACAGTTTTTCTAACTCAGGCGGATTATCAAGAAAAATTCCCATCGTTCCTGAAGGCAGCTTAGAAAAAGCTTCGTCAGTCGGGGCAAACACGGTAATGGCGGCAGGTTCCATCAGTCCTTGTAATAAACTAGCTCGATTAATACCTTCAACTAAGGTTGTAAAGCGACCGTCATTTATGAGTGTATCTACGATGTCAGCCATGAGTTATGCTCCTAAAAATATTAAATGTTCAACTCTATTAGCGTTAGTGCAGCTGATACTGAGCGTTGTTGATGAAGTCAGTGTGCTTTGAATCGAGTTGTTCTGGTTAGCACAGAAGACCAGCGCAAACACCCATGCCGATAATCATAAAGGTATTGCGTAGAGCATTATTGGCGAAGCCAATATTTATCCTTTTCCCTTCGGTTGACCTTCGGTTGTTGCAATTTCGCCCGTTTCCATCAGCATCTTGAAGCGGCGCAAATCGTCTCCTAGTTGCTGTTCGGGTGCTTCACCAAAGACTTTGGCAATAGCATCTCCAATCGCTCCACCGGGTGGTTTGTATTCGGCAATAACTTTCACCTCAGTGCCGCGATCGTTGAATGTTGGCTGGAAGCGAACGGAACCAGAGTTGGGAATATTTGCACCTTCAACTGAAGTCCAACTAATCAATTCATTTTCGCGATCATCAATAATATCTGCATCCCATTCAATGCTTATGCCTAAAGGACCGCTAGTTACCCAGTGAGACCGCTTCTCGTTATATACCTTCACGTCTTTGAGATGCTTTGTAAAACGGGGCAAGTTCTCAAAGTTATGCCAGAAGCGGTAGAGTTCCTCTGCTGGCTTGTTGATGGTTAGAGTTTTTTCAATCTTAATGCCTTGACTCATAAAAATTGTCTAATTAGGATATTGTGTTGTTGGCTTACCCTGTCTCTTCTGATTAATAGTGAGATGAGCCAGCGATGGTCTACACTGTGAGCTTGAGAAGACGTAACAGTTCAAAGCGAGTACAGCAGCTTCGTGCAGCTTATTTGTTAGCCGATCCGGGTTCGTTGAGCTTGCGATTCAGTTCAGCACTGACTGTATCAGGCAGGACACCAGCTATAGCACCTTGAATCTTCGTCTTCAGCGATTCTGCAAGGACACTATCCTTACCTGCCATCAGAGCCTCAAACCCCTGCTTGGCAACTTCAGCTGGGTCATCCTTTTTGTCCGAACCCACTTTTGTGTTGTCCAGCCCTGCACGATGGAAGAAGTTGGTTTCAGTCGCTCCGGGCATGAGTGCGGTAACGGTAACACCCGTGTCTTTCAATTCGTTGCGGATTGCCTCTGCAAAAGAGTGAACGAATGCCTTTGATGCTGCATAAACTGCCTGAAACGGACTGGGCATCTGGGAGACAATCGATGAAGTAAAGAGAATTTTACCCTTCCCACGATCAACCATGTCTTTCACGACTCGTTTAGCAAGATGAACAGTTGAGGCGACGTTTAGCTCAATTAGATTGAGTTCTTCCTGCAAATTGGTCTTAGTAAACTCACCGCCAACACCGACACCTGCATTAATAGCGATCGCATCCACAGGTTGCCCGATCAGCTTAATCTTATCGTAAAGCATCTCTACTCCGTCATAGGTTGCAAGGTCGGTTTGTACTGTCTCGACCTTAGCACCCAATTGCTCAAAGGCAACAGCCACATCGTTAATGCTCGAACCAGTAGAGGTTACTAACAGATCGAAGCCGTTTTGGGCAAATTGTTTAGCAAGTTCGTAACCGATGCCGCTGGAGGCACCCGTCACCACAGCCAAGGGGCGGGTCAATGAACTGTTCATGATGTTCTACTCCTTTGGTTTTACTTCTTGCATACCTGTGCTGAATCCTTGTTTCAATTCTTCAAACGGATTTAGTAAAGATGCCTTCTTGAACTTGCATACTTCATTTGCTCGTTGCCCCGATCCATTAAATCCACAGGGCAATCTGGCTACCGCTTCTCTTGTTAGGCTACACCAACACTGACGGTCTGCTTTACCCTGTTAGTCAGGGCTGCCATACCAAAGAATTCATGTGTAAATTAAGTATAAATGTTATTATTATTACAAAATTTTATCTTTGGATTTAAACGGTGCAGTTGAGCTTGGGTCATAACATTTATCTCCTAACGATGCTATTTCATCTTAGGAAGACACTTGGTTGATTACCTCTAGCGTAAGGGTGTTTGTAGCGATGCCTATCTATGTTGAAGGGCTGATTACGTGTCTAGTTGTATGCTTAAGATTTCCATAAAAATAATATACCTGATTAATTGACAARGAAAAGTAAATATGCAGTAATATCATGTCCGGTTGAATACTATGATATAGCAAGCGAATTAAAAGTTAGGACATATTGAAAGCCTAGATGTTAGGAACAGTAATGTTTTACCTCCAGCATAGCTGCCTTCTGCCGACGCTCTCTACGAGACGCTCTTGCTAGCTTGCTTCTCTGTAAGAGTACGCGGACACGGCTTATACTGTTTCACTTTAAAATTGATACAAATAAGGCAGCAGTGGGGCAGGGAGCAGGGGGCAGGGGGAAAGAATTAAAGATCAATTATTTGTATCAGCCATTTTGTGAAATAGTATTAGCTGCGCTATCCTGCCTCCTACTATATCTGTGAGGGTCGGTAATGGATAATCGGGAATGGGTGATGGGGAAAAAACATCACTATTCACCTCTTCCAATTACCTATTCCCTTTTTCTTAATTAGAGACTTTCAAGAATTTTTAGCACTTCTGCTGCTGACTGATATCGTTGAGTAAAGTCGAAATGTACCATTTTATTTAAGATAATAACTAACTCGTTTGTAACCTCAGCTAATTCGCGCCAACTGTGCCAAACGTCTGTATTACCATTAGGTTGAGTTTGGATAATTACTTCACCAGTATTTGTATCTCTGCGAAACACCCTTGGGTCTACTCCAGTTAAAGCTTGTATACCCATAATTCCCAATGCATAAATATCGCTGTTTAGTTTTGGCAGCCCACTCATTTGTTCAGAAGGTGCGTAACTAGGAGTACCAATTGAAATGGTCTGATTTTCTTGTTGTTGGGGCTGAATTTGTTTAACAGCGCCAAAGTCAATTAAAACAATGTGCCCATCTGATTCTCGTCTAATTAAGTTACTAGGTTTGATATCTCGATGAATTACACCATAGCTATGAACAAAAACAAGTACGTGTAAAACTTCTTTGAGCATCTCCACAACTTCAGTTTGTTTTAATCGCACACCAGAGGTTAGCTCTTTGTCCATAGCGTGTCCCCGGATAAATTCTTGCACTAGAGAAAATTGGCGATTTTCTTCAAAAAAAGCTAACAGTTGTGGAATTTGTGGATGCTTACCTAAAATTTCTAAAATTTCTGCTTCAGCGTTAAATAAGCGTCTGACAACATTTAAATATTCTATATCTTGGCGGGGAGGTCGTAATTGTTTAACTACACACTGGGGATTACCAGGGCGCTTAATATCCTCAGCTAAATAAGTATTACTAAATCCTCCAGAACCCAACCCTTCAGTAATTTTGTAGCGATTATTTAGTAGCGTGCCTAATGCAATTTCTTGCCCAATAGAATCAGCAATTACTGTTGGCGCTTCATTGGAAGTATCACCTCGTTGCCGTAAAAGGGTTTGTAATTCGATAATTAATTGTTGGTGTTCCTGAACTCGCTGGGCAATTTCTTTTTGCTCTTGCTTGGTTTGATAAGCGGTATAGGTAAGGACACTCCCACCAGTAAATATTAACCCTAGTATTGGAGGTATTATTGGCAACCATCCAGCTTGAGTAAAAATGAGAAAATTACTTCCGAATAACACAGCCAAGACTGTTGCTGCTGCCAATCCTAAAGCTAGAGGATGCTGAATTCGCCATACTAATAAGCCACCAACTAAAGTCCATCCCCATATCCACAGAACTTTACCCCACTCAGGGATAGACCAAAATAAAGACTGTTGTTTAAGAACAACACTGAGAATTTGACTAACACTGTGGGCATGAATTTCAATTCCTGCCATCTTGCCAGAATTATCTGACTTACCACTAGTAAATGGGGTATTAAAAATATCATTTAAAGTATTTGCTGTTGAACCAATTAAGACGATACGTCCTTTAACCAAATCTGGTTTAACTTGGTCTGCAAGCACTTGTGTAATTGTTACCTGTTGAGCAATTTGATGACCAGAACGGTAGTTAAGGAGGATTTGGTAACCGCTTGTATCAGCTTTTTCATACCCACCAGCGTTACTTTGTAGAGGTTTAAATACAGTATTTCGTAATTTTAATTCTTTTTTTGGAGTAAATTCTGGTCGGATACCAGCAACTTCTAAATATTTGAGTGCTAGCTGCAAACTAAAGGAATACGTACTTTGACAAGGATCAGATTTCTCAGAACTTGCTAATAATAAATTGCGACGAATTGTAGAATCAGTATCTTCTACAACATCACTAAATCCTACTCGTTCTGGTTCAACACCTTGAGGGGGAGCAGTTCCAGGATTTTTAGAACCAGAATGTTTACAGATAGGAATGATGATATCACTTTGTTGTAAGCGTTGCAGTAGCTTGTCATGACCAGGTTGGACAGGTAAATCGCGAAAAATATCTAGACCAATAGCTCGCGGTTCGGATTCCTCAAGTTTGCCCAACAACCGATCTAGAAGTTCACCAGACAGCGGCCAATTCCATTTCTGGATATCGTTATCAGTTAAAGCAACAATCAACAGACGCGAGTCTGGCCCTGGATCGGCGCGTAATTGCATCATCTGGTCGTAGACTCTCATCTCCAAAGGTTCAAAAATCCCAAGTTTTTGAATACCTACTAGTAAAACTGTGGCGATCGCACTTGAAAATATAACTGGCTGTCTCAACAAACTTTTGAAGTTGGCAAACATTTTTCTACATAAGTTTTCTTTTAAAATATACGTATTTTTTTATACAATTTTTCCTGATTGAAATTATTCTATGCAATTTGCAACTTTTCAAAAAATAATTTGGGTACTGGGGATTGGAAAATAGTATTTTTAATTTTATTCCCCAGTCCCCACTTACTACTAACGGGACTGATAAACAAAAAAGTATCCCACTGTTCACAGTGAACAGTCAACAGGCAACGGTCATCAGTCATCAACTTCAAACAGGATAATTTATTTGTTACAGTTCCCTAATGTACTACCTGTTTCAAATAATGCACGATCGCCTCTGCGGTTGGTACATTAGTTGCCAGTAAAACTTGATTAATAGTGCATAATCTCAGCAGTGCATCTTCATTGGCTTGACCAGGCTGAGGTTGCAGCAAATCTCTCAAGAAAATAACTGCTTCAACTTCTCCCGAGCCGACCAATGAAGCAATTGTTTGATATCCTCCAGAAGTTGGTGCAGGAGTTTGTTGACTAATAGTTATACCCTTTTGTTGTAAAACTTCGCCCACAGATGGCCAGGTAATTGTAAAATTGTGTGAGAAAAATTCTTGATGCTGAGCAACAAATTCTGCCAGTTCTGATTTCTTGCTTTCGTGAGCAATCAGTACTATGTTTTTTAGAGCGATCGCTTCTGGAGGCTCACTCACATTTATTGGTTGGAAAATTTCTTCAGATTCAGTTGTTTCTACTTCAGATGAAATTTCATCAGATTTAGTTGCTTCTACTTCTGAAACTTCTTCAACAGTTTGACTGGTGATTTCAGAAGCTTCACTTTCTACTGGCTCTAGAGATTGAATCTCACCTGAGTCAGAGACTTGATTTACATTAACTTCTTCTGTACTCGTATTACTCAAATCAACGTATTGATTGTTGAAAACTGGAACGTTCTCATCAGGTGCAGTCAAGGCCTCAGGAACTTCGCCAATCTTTTCATCAGCTTGTATTTCAACATCTGCGGTGTCTTGCTGGAGTGGCGTATCTAAATTGACTAAATCCTCACTAGTTTCCTCTAGGACTTGGCTTGATGTGTCCTGATGTTGAATGTCTGCGTCTGGAGCAATTTCAGTAGTTTCGGCAGTAACATCATTAGCAGGGCTATTAACATCTGCCCTGCCTCCTTCATAAAACGGCGTACCCAAATGTACAGTTTCTTCAGAAACAGTTTCTTGAGAAGTAGCTTCAGGAACACTACTCTCTTCAGGTACTAGGGTAAATATGTCACGTGGCTGAACATAAGTGACTTCTGCCTCCAGCGCTGCTTCCAACTCTGCATCGCGCTCGTCTGTAGTTTGAGAAACTACATTCTCAGAAATATCACGCGGCTGGACATTTGTGACTTCTGCCTCTAGTGCTGCTTCCAACTCAGCATCGCGCTCGTCTGTAGTTTGGGGAATGGCACTTTCTGTATCACGTCGTTGTACAAAGGTAGCTTCTGCTGCCAGTGCTGCATCAAAATCTGGAACCTCATCGTCAGTAGCTTCTTTCGGTGTACTTTCTTCCTCAGGAATTTCAGTGAGATTTTCAGGTGTAGCTATTGCTTCCTCAGGTTCGGCTTCGCTGACTTCTGGAACTTCTACTTCTCCAATTTCTGGGGTAAGTTCTTCTTCTGCAACTAATGTACGCAAATTTACAATATCATTACGGACATCATGTGGAACTTCGCTGACAGCTTCTGGTGGCTGAACTATATTTTCAGAGCTGCTTATTTCAATAACTGAGATTACATTATCAGTTGGAGTAGAAGCAACTTCTGATTCGCTGATTTCTGGAGAAGGAGCATTAATTTCTGGTGTTTCTACTTCGTTACTAATTGGCGTGATAACTTCGTTAACAACCTCTGGAGCTGAATTAGTAACGCTGGGAGTGCTAACATTTTCAGGCGATCGCGACCGAGAAAACAGAGAAGGATCTATAATTCTGAAGACGGTCTCTGGTAATTGATCGGCCAAAGGAGCGATCGTTTCCATAATCAGAACGTAATCTGCAATTCGGATCACGTCTCCATCATTCAAAATGTATGGTCGATCCTTTTCAGCCTGTTTGCCATTAACTATTGAGCCATTTCTACTACCAAGGTCGCTGAAGTAGTAAGTTCCACCTTTAATAAAGAACTTAGCATGTAGGCGGCTAACATCAGCACTATCCAAGACTAAATCAGAATCAGGAGAGCGGCCTACTATCCATTCTGCCCTGGTTGTAGTGTCTACGGTCAGGTCAACTTCATTGACTTCACTTACAGTTGGTGAATAGCTAACTTTTACTTTCATATTAATTTTTGGTTAATTTTATTGATTTCTGCTACCCAACGCTGACGGGTAGTATGTTCTAAATTTAAAATATCATCTTGTGACCAATGAAAATGATAAGCAATAAAAGCTACCTCCTCATATAAACTATCAGAGGGGTAGCTTATGACTCCCCCGCCAGTTCTAGCTCTACTGAAAATTGAGCATTGCAGTGGGGACATTGTGTCGGAATATGTACATTACCTTGCTGGTTAATTCGATTATAAAATTCTCGCAGATAGGCGATGTCATGTAGGAGTAGTCCTTCGAGTAATTCTGGGCTAACAGAGTTGAAACTACCCAAGCGAGTGATAACACGTGCAAGCATTACCAAGACACCGTAAGCTGAATTTTCTTGAACTTTGCGCTCTTGTTGGATCAAAATTTCATCTTTAGCAGTGGCTAAACGCATCACTCCTTGACGATGTACTCGGTTTTCACCATCACTCAACCCTCTAGGAAGAGTGAAAGCAAATTCAGTATAGAGATCATCCTTTTTACGGGGCATAGAGACTGAGGATTAGGTATTGGGCATTGGGCAAACAGGAAGTGTGGGAGAGGTGGGAGGATAGGGAAGAAATGCAAGTGTGGGAGGAAAAGGAGGTGTGGAAGGATAGGGAGGATGAGGAAGAAATCTTGCCCCCCTCTCTCCCTACACTCCCCCATCTCCCCACACTCCCTAGTCCCCAGTCCCCAGCCCCTCAATTTTGAAGCACTGGTTCAGGAGAATTTACTGTATTTTGTGATGAAGTTTCGCTTTCCAAGCCATTTATTCGTCGATAAAAATCTTGGAGATAATTTAAATCCTGGGCAAAAAAGTTTTCTACTATTGCAGGACTGATATCAGATAAAGCACCCAAGTGGGTAATCACACGTGACAAGATAATAATTGTGGCATAAACCGGATTAGCTTTCACTCTTGGATCGCGCAAGGGTGCAATCTCATCTATCGCCGTTGATAATCGCATCACACCCTTGCGATGGAGGTTGCCTTCAGAGTCTAGATATCCTTTAGGCAATGTAAATTCAAACTCTGTGGGAAACATATTTCTCCTATATTATTGTGTGCGTTGAAATTCCTCAAAAGCAATCTCCAACTCTTCAATTTCTATTTCATGACTGTTAGCGTTGAGATCAGCAATTTTATAACTTGTAGGCCAAGCACCAGTTAATTCAAATCTAACTTCTTTTTTTGATGCCTGATCATAAATAGATAAAGAAATAAATTCACGCTTTTGGGCCCACTTCCCGTCTTCAACATCTTCAAACCACTTCCACAAATCTTTCGAGGTACTCAAACCTTTACGTAAAGTAATATTACCACTTTTAGAATTACTAGGAAGTTTTGTTCTCACCGCTTTTCCTTTTGAAGCAGTTCCCCATTTTTGAGAAGTAACTTCACAAATTTCA
Organism: Nostoc sp. PA-18-2419; assembly: GCF_005869855.1. Taxonomy (GTDB): domain Bacteria; phylum Cyanobacteriota; class Cyanobacteriia; order Cyanobacteriales; family Nostocaceae; genus Nostoc. The sequence goes on from NZ_SZNH01000056.1 coordinate 10,869, forward strand.
ATTACTTCCTGGGTTCTTTTGAAGCCTTGGCATTCTAAAAAGTAGCCATCACTATCATTTTGACCTATGTCTAATCTCAAAAAGAAACGATAATTTGACAGAATTTCAGGTATAGCAGCCATTGTTTTTACATTAGAAGGGACTGGAGATTAGGGACTGGGGACTAGAGACTAGAGACTAGAAAATAAGATTAAAAATGCTATTTTCCAATCTTCAGCACCTAATACCCAATCTTTAATACCCAGTCCCTTTTACAAAAACTAAAAAATTAAGTTCTATGCTTTGACTTCTTTTTGTTTTGCGATTATTTCATAACCCTCAATAGATACTTCAATTTTTTCGGTTGCTGGGTCATTTTTTGTGACATCAAATTCTGGTCCTGTATATGATTCGGGAAAACAAGCTTTCAAGTTATAACGAATAACTTCAGTTTTTTTATCTTGAGTATAACCAACAACTGAAATTGCTTTCCGGTTTTCATCCCATTGACGAGGTTTTCCATCTTCGCTACAGGCTAAAAACCATTTGTGCAAGCTTTCATCGCCATTGTAATTCATGGTAATTGTGACATTATTAAACTCTGCTTGTCCGGGAAGATTTTGCCGTAATGTCTTACCATTTTTACTTGAGCCTCTAACACCTTTGGTGGCATTATTTTTTGCCCCTAATCCTGTTACTGATTGAACAAACTTTTCAGTGATTCCGTCTGCTTCAAAATAGAATACAGAAGCAACTACATATTCCCCAGGCATATTTCATCTCCTAAATAAGTTAAAAATTGTCATTAGTAGAGACGCAATTAATCGCGTCTCTACAATCGCGATTAATCGCATCTCTACAATAGTCATTAATTCAATGACCAATGATTTATTGAGGCTCATCAAGTGCATTCCATTGGCTGATGCGGAAGATGACAAACTCCGCTGGTCTGACGGGGCAAACTCCTATTTCAACATACAAACGACCTAAAATTATGGTTTCTGGTGGATTGAGTTCGGCATCGCATTTTACATAAAATGCTTGTTCTGGCGAATCTCCAAATAAAGCACCTTCACGCCAAATTCGCTCTAAAAAATTACTGACGGTACGTCGGACACGTGCCCATAAATCTTGGTCGTTGGGTTCAAAAACTACCCATTGAGTGCCTAGTTCTATTGATTTTTCTAGGTAACTAATCAACCGCCGGACGCTGATATAACGCCACTCTGTTTTATCTGGCTCAACTAAAGTCCGCGCACCCCAGATGCGGATACCTCGATTTGGGAAGTTGCGAATACAGTTGATACCAAGGGGGTTCAATAGTTCTTGTTCGCGGAAGTTGGTGTCGTAACCCAAACCAATTACGCCTCTGGGTACTTCATTTGCAGGTGCTTTGTAAACTCCTCTAGTTTCGTCGGTACGTGCCCAAACACCCATTACATGACCGCAAGGAGGTACTAAAATCGGATTGCCGCGATCGCGTGGATTGGGAACTTTAACCCAAGGATAATAAAGGGCGCCAAACATCGAACGACGGTTAAATCTATTCAACCAATCCACTACTTGTTGAGGTTTAACAGCGTCTGGTGGTGCGTCAAGTACAACCATGCGGTTGGGTGGATTAGGAATATCGCCACTGGCAGAACCCTCACACATGCTAATCATCAGTTCCATGATGCCGTGGACTTGATCCAAATTCACCACTTGCTCTTGATAAGCCCGCATCAAGTCAGGGCAGGCCAGCATTGTGATTTCATCGATTTCAAAAATACCGCGTACCCCTGTGCGATCGTCGCGCACCCCTTCTAAATCTCGGGAAAATCTATCCGGTGGAGTAGCTACAATTGGCGGTGCTAGTTCGTACTGACCATTAACTGGACGGCGAGTTAAAGGTTGTCCGCTTTGAGTAATGTCTTCTAGGGTGACATACATAGAATTTCTCAAAGCCCCCAGCGCATAAGTTGCTACTTGAGCAGCAGCCTCGCGGTTCATGGTCAAGTTTTGGTATTCTTCTAAAAGTTCATCTCCCCGACGAATCTGAACGGTGAAGTATTCTCCCGTATTTGGAGGAGCCTCTCCTTCAGTACCTTCAGGTAAAGCACGAGGAGAACCATCGATAATTACAATATTTACTAATCCACCTGCTGCTTGTTCAGGGCGCAAAGTAAAGCGCAAGGCTGGACGATTGCCACGAGAGTTGATTCTCAGAGTCGCAGGTTCTTGAGTTGCAGGTTTGGGTGCGCCTGGTAATTGAGTGCCGATGCTTGTTACCCAACAGCGACCCCCACCATTCATAAAGTAGCCATAGACTGCAAAGGGTAAGTAAGCGTTGAAATCGGTGAAACCATCAGAATTAGGACGAGCAAAATAGTTGAGATATTGCGTCCAATTAGTCACCAACATCGGCTTAAATAGCTCAGCGTCATCTCGAACATCTTCTGTAAAACCGACAAATCCGGCAACCGCTGTGCTAACACCCTCAATCGGTCGGCTCCCTCGGTCAAATTCTTCAATGTAGACACCAGGAGCAAAGTAATCAAGTCTAGCCATGAAAGTCTCTCCAAGTCAGTAAAAAATTAATTATTCAGGAGTTAGAAATATTTCTTTGAAAGTATGACTTTGGTCATCTACCAATGCATTGATATTCTGGGGTAAATAGCCAGGACAATCTATATTTAAAACATAGTTACCCATCTCAAGGTTTTCAAAAAAGAACAGCCCTTCTTTATTGGTTTCCATGAATTTTTTACTTCGCAGCAAAGTAACTTTTGTTCCCATTAGTGAAAGATTTGTCGTTGCACTCTTGACAACACCTGCAATTACTACGCGCTTACTCAAAGTCTGGATGCTACCATTGCTATTCCCGTGCATTTGATTTCGCAAATCAAAAATTCGCTCCCAAACTAAAGGTACTGTAGTAGCTTGGGTATCAAGAGGCACGGTAATTGTCAAATATAAGGCCGAGCGCAAAGGTACATTCAGAGCGCTCCATAAGCCGCCAGGCTCAACTGAGGGTTGTAGTCCAACCATCATTGGCAAACTACCATAGCCCCGTAATTCCGGAACTAAAAACTCCTCCTCTAAAGCTCGATGGCGCATAAGTAGCGTCAATGCTTCACTCAGGAAGTGATGCTCACCTAAAGTCGTCCGATCCCAAGCTGTTAATACTAGCGAAACATCAAACCAAATAGGCGCCCAATTGACAATACCGGCTTGCAGATGGCGTGTAATATTACGTTCAACTTGCCTTCCGGCCTGTTGGAACTGCTTGCTCTCACGAATGTCATAAATATATAAATTGAGAGTCGGCCCGGCTCCTTCTTCCCTGCGATTACTGGGATGGCTGAAGTCAATCTGCTCTGTACTGGTGAGTGAAGTTCCTCCAGCTAGAATTTCAGCTAAAGTTTGAAGAACGAAGATAAGCATGAAGGTATTGTGCTGGTAGCTAAATCCAGATGCATCTAGGGTATCTGTATCACTCTGCTAAAGTAATTAGACTTTTGTCGATATTTTTAGATGAGGACTGGATACCATTTCAACTCAAACAGCGATCGCTTCGGTGCAAATGATGTCTGCGAGGGGTTACACCTACGTATTTACCCAAAATGCTCCGAGTAAAGCGATCGCTCTGACTCGACTTTCCAGTTAGTACCAGATTAGAGAATCTCTAATTTAGGAAAAACTTTCTTAAAAAATCCGAAAAATAGCTACTCTAGTGTGTAGATTAGTCTGGAGGAGTTTTTCTCTCAATTCCGCAAGAAGACTGAGCGCTTATCCCACAATTTTTATTAAATTGTTACAACTCAAAAGTGCTGTATACTTACAAAAGCGGGATCTATTTGTGAATAATAACTTAATATTTGTTTGTAAAAGTTATTTTCAAAGATAACTTAAGAAAAAAATAAACATTGGTGAAACTGCATAAATTTATACTAAATAAGAGAACAGTAAAAAAAATTACTACAAAAAGCGAGTGAAGCTATGACACTAAGCTTTTCTCTACACAAACAAGAAAATGGCTCTAACAATTTAAATTCCTCAGATATCCAAAGTTTTTGTCAACTTGAGTCTGAGCAATTAACTAGTCAAGAGTCAATTTTTTTCGTTCGGATTGTCTATTTTGATTGCTTGCTGAAAACTCATCAGGAGGTGATCAATTATCGTCAAGACCAATCTCCTTTTTTGGGAWAAACTTTAGCTTATTTCCGCTCAGAAGTATGGCTGACGGATTTTCCGCCTGTTTTTAGTTTAAAAAAATTTCAATTAAAAGATTTTTCGTCCATTTGTTATATTTGCCCGATAGGGTATAGGAATCAAAAAGCTGAATACATTCAAATTCTTACTGATGAACCTCTATCAGAGAGTTTGCAATTATACATACAACGCTCGGCGATGCTCTTAGGTAAGTATGTAGATATTTACTTAGACTACGGGAGACAAAAAACGGAAATTCAACTGTTGGAAGATATTTTGCACCGAGTCGGTCATCAATTGCGTAATTCTTTAGGACTGATTGGACTATATGCACATAATTTATGTTTAGGGTTAAAGGAGAATCCTTGGCAAGAACAAGCAACAATTATTAGCGAAAGCATCCAAGATTTGGATACTAATTTAAGCGAACTTCTTGATTGCGGTCAAAGTGTAAAATTAAGGGTTAGCCTTCAAGATTTAAGAAGTTTAGTCGTTGAAAGTGTTAAACATTTACAACCTTTAATTAATGAGAAAAAGCTGAAAATTACGATTCCCAATACATCTACCATCTTGAAAATAGACCGACTACAAATGAAGCAAGTATTTGACAATCTTTTAAGTAATGCTGTTCATTTTAGTCCTGATTCAGCAACCATTACCTGTAACTGGCAGATTTTTCAAGATGAAGTTTTAATTAAAATTTCTGACCAAGGGCCAGGAATATCTCCAGAAGATATGCAAAAGATATTTACCCCTTTTTATTCGCGTCGTCAAGGAGGTACAGGGCTGGGTCTAACTATTGCTAAAAAAATTATTTTAGATCATCAAGGAAGTATTTGGGCACAAGTTTTATCAGAACGGGGAGCGCATTTTTCGTTAATTCTACCAAGACCAAGGAGTCGATAAATAATTCGTAATTAAAAAGATGGTTAACAATCAAAAACTTTCAGTTTTACTTGTCGATGATGAAGAACGCTTTCGCCAAGGAATACGTACTCTACTCAATTTTTATAATATTAATTCTGCATTACCTGTAGAAATTGTGGGTGATGCAGATTGTGTAGAACAAGTTTTAAAATTCACTAACCAGAAGAGTCCAGATTTAATTTTGTTGGATATGCAATTAACGGGATGTGATGGAATTACAGTTCTGGCACGTCTTAAAGAAACTGGTTTTTCTGGTAAGGTTTTAGTATTATCTGCTCATCAAGAAGATGACTGGATTTTTCGAGCAATGCAGGCGGGAGCCGCAGGTTATGTATTTAAAAATCGTCTGGCAACTCAATTGTGTGAAGCTATTAATACTGTGACTAAATCTGAAATTTATTTACCTTCAGAAGTTGCAAGTCGATTTTTTCGGTTTTTTCAAGCTTATTCAGATTCTTCTGTTAGAGCATGTCAGCAAGTGCATTTAACACAAAGAGAGCAAGAAGTTTTACACTGGTTAACTCAAGGTGCTTCTAATGAAGAAATCGCTAAGCATTTATATGTGACGGTTGCTACTATTAAGGCGCATCTCACCAGTATTTTTGAAAAATTGAAGGTTACTAGCCGCACTCAAGCTATTGTGGCTGCACTCAAGTTAGGATTAGTTAAAGCTTGAGCGCAACACAAGTAATCGGGCAATTCACGAAATTTCTCTATGGCTTCATTTGAATCTTTTTATCAACAATATCCTTGCTCGTACAATTCCCCCTTAAATTGCGATCGCCCTTTTCAAACGGCGCAGCAAATCAAGGGTGCTAAGTTTTGCTTGGAATGTGGTTTCCCAGCAACTTTACCGCAGGAGGCTGAGATTAAAGGAAGTCAGGGTACTTATCAAGTAGGTAATTTTTCTGGTGTGCGGGGTTTAGGCCGTTTATACTCAGGTATCCAACTCAAAGATAAACAGCCTGTAATCATCAAAGAATACCTCTTACCCAACCGTTGTTTTAATGAAGACGAAACGATAAAACGCAAGGAAAGTTTTAAAAGAGTCGGTGGTGTAAGTTTAGCCGATAGTCGAATTCAAAACTTTCGACTTGTGGAAACAAAAGAAGCGATCGCAGATGATAAAGGAGAACGCTGCTATTTAATCTCTAAAGGAATAGACTCATCCCAAACTTTAGGTCAATATATCACCGAAAAGGGAGCAATGACACCTGCCCAAGTGCGGGAAGTACTCAATCAAGGACTACAAACTCTCCAATTTCTTCATACCCAAAAACTGCGTTTTCCTTCTAATCAAATACAATTAGGTTTAACTCACGGCAACATCAATTTAGATAGTACTTTAATTAAAGTTGAAAATCAGCAAAAGTTTTCTATATATTTTTGTGATTTAGCTATTTGGGAAAACTTATTTATTCCACCTGTTATTTCTCAACCAAGCCCCGCCAGACCGGAACAAGATTTACAATCTTTAGGAATGGTAGCCTTCTATTTATGGGTAGGACGAACAACTAATTTATCTACTAAGCAGCCTTTAGATCCTAGAGAAAATCAACAATGGCCGGATACAGATAATCATTTAAAACAATTTATTTATCGTTTGATGGGATTGGAAACTCCCTTTGCAAGTGCAGAAGTAGCTCGTCAAACACTGTTGCAACTTCCTAAGGAAGATAGTACCAGTACTTCAGTGCGTGATGCTTCTCAAGTAATTGAAAAGCGTCTGCCAATGCCCTTAATTTTATTATTAGGAATTCTAGCTTTACTACTACTTAGCGGGGGAATTTGGTATTTTATTTTACGTAAGTCAACAAATCCAGTTAATAACTTTATCGAATGGTCTAAACTGGTGCGGAACTTTTCAGAAGTTCCCAACGTTCCTTCAGGACAATTTACTTATACAGGAGAAAAAGATAGCACATGGAGTTTTATTTTAACGCAACCAGTAGATAACAGTCGTTTAGCAGATTTCTTGGCTCAACCCAAGCCAGATGCAACAGCAACATTTAACTATGAATCTGTTTTATCAGCGGATTTAAATAATCCAAATAAAAGTATCCAAGAAGTAGAAACAAATAAAAAAGACTTTGCAATTACTAGTTTGGCAAACAACATTACAAGTAAACTAGCAAAAGAACAAGTTGCCTATGATGGATTAATTGTATTTGTTGCATTTAATAAGAGAGACTCAAATCTGGCGAATACTCTAGGAGGGAAAATCAGTCTTGAGCAATTGCGTCAAATTTACACAGGAAAAATTACTAATTGGCAACAAATTAATTCCCAACTGCCAAATCCTCTAGAAATCAAACCTTTTGCTCCCACCGAACCAGAAGCGATCGCTAAATTTCAAGAAATAGTTTTGAAAAATGACCCTCAGGACAAAGCTTTATTTGCAGCGAAAGTTACTAAACTGGATACCACAAAAACCCAAAACCAGATACGCAGCGAGATTTTAGAGGGACGAACCAGTGGGATTATCAGTTTTGGCATAATCAGTAAAACATCAAAACAGTGTACTGGTTATCCCCTAGCGATCACCGATGGTAACAAGCCAGCTAATCAACCTTTGTTTCAAAGACGCGATCGCCGCTCAATTAATCCCTCAGATGATTTATGTCAACATGATGATTATTATGTTGATGTCACAACTTTCCAAAGCTACCCCTTGGGATACCCTGTTTTTGTAGTGTACCCTCAAGACAGTAACCGCCTGACTGGTGGTTCTACATTTGCCCAGATGCTAACTACTCGTCAGGGTCAGTGTTTACTTAGTAAAGTAGGTCTTGTCGCTTTACAACCTATGCCTGATGATATAAATTCCTATGCCTGCAAATCGGTGCCCTAATCCTAGTTGCGAATATTTTAACCGCGCTCTGCCTAACAATGCTAAGGTTTGTCCCTGGTGTTCTACTCCTGTGGGTAATGTAGTTTCCTCTACACCACAACCGCCTATTGAGCCACAGCAAAGTCAACCACCTATTCAACAACCACCTATTCAACAACCGCCCATTCAACAACCACCTAGTCAGTATCAGCGCCCGGTAACAGACCAACCTAATTATCAAGTTCCTCAACAAGCCCCGGTAGATTATTCAACAGTTTATCAACCACGGGTTGCTTATCCACAAACACCCCCTCAATATGCCCCCCCGCCTCAAAGAGCGCCAGTCTTAAAACTGATTCATACCACCGGCAGAGAATTTGTCCTCGTGGGGGAAGGAGGTTATATTGGGCGTCGCAGTCAGAGTCCAGGAATAGCGCCGCCAGAAATTGACTTGACTGGCATTCCTAATGAGGGAATAGTCTCTCGTCGTCATGCGCGAGTCGATTGGGATTGGTCGCAAAATGCATATATGATTGTTGACATGAGTACCAATGGTATTTATTTAAACAACAATATTTTGACTCCTGGTATGCAATATCGCCTGCTTAATGGTGATGCAGTCAAATTTGGTCAGGATAATCTAGTCAATTTCACTGTATATGTAATGTAGTATCAAATGAGTTTTTGGGAGCGATCGCCTTTCTTCTCAATCCCAATCGTCTCTAAGGGACTGACAAATAAAAAAATATCCGACTGTTGAGAGCCAGCGGTTAATAGGAGCCAGTGCTTTGCGTATCTTCCAATAGTTGTAGCAACTGGCTCTCAACAGCCATGAGTCAGCAACTTCAAACGTGATAACTTATTTTTTGGAGTTCCCTAATACCAATTCTGTATGAAGATGCATAGAAAGAACCCCACTACCTGTGACACCTCCCCAAACTCACGGGGAGATAGGGAAGGGTCAAAAGAATATACAGCTTCACAGAGAATTTGTATAAGTCAGATATAGGAATCCTATTTGATTTTTGAAAAAGATTAAAAGAGAATACATAGAGGTGTAGAAGTGTAATAGCAGACAATAATAGCTGAGGATCTACAAGCAACAAGACTCTCGCAGGCAATGACAACTATGATGCTACCAGAGGGAACCAGCCTTTGTGCGATCAGAGAACTGCAAGAATTTATTGCTCAACGTCCACATGTGCGTGAGGTCAGGAAAGCGTTAGCAGTAAAACTGGTTTATCAAGGCTACTTATATGAGGAAATTCAGACAATTCTAGATGTATCACTTGGTTCGATAACAGGTTGGAAACAAGCTTATGAGCAGAATGGAATTGATGGACTGCGGTTGAATCATAAGGGAAGAAAGAGCTACCTGATGATTTTCCCACTCTTGAAATGTACGGGGTTTTTTCAAAAATTAAATAGGAGTCCTATAGTTATGAAGAGTTCTGGCAAGTTGACGATGCGATCGTCCAATACTTTATTCCCTGCTACCGTCAGCTAAGTCAATTAATTAACAACTAAAAACTTCAAGCATATAACTTAGGTAATTCCAAAAATAAGATTGATTATCTACGTTATTTATTAGCCCAGCCGTCTAACCAATAATTACTTATTTATTGGGATGGTGCTTCTTACCATAGTTCTCATTTTGTCCAAGACTTTTTAGCTGAGGTCAACCTTAGTTTACTAGAAGAACAATGCCTAATTTACGCTCGTTCACTTTGCTCCTAATTGCCCATAACAAAATCCGCGCTTAGGATATCTAGTTGAGAGCAAAAACTTGGGTGTAATGTTTTTGTGCCTTGCTTTTAACTTTCTCACATTTCAAGTGGATGGAATAAATGGTTTATCTAAAACACAAACGAACAATTTTATATCTCTCCAGATGAACGGACTTTTTTCACAAATCAAATCATAGTTATATAGAATTTTGTAATCKCAAAGTATTCTGCATAAAATATTATGTTATATCGAAAATTTATCTATAACAATACTAAATAAATTTTATTTTAGTTCAACTTGCAAATAAATTATATTTAAGATAGTATAAATATATTGTATGTAAATTCAGGAGTTAATAGGTATGACAAGTCATTTAGAAAAAACAGCTAATGCTAGCAAAATTAGCATTGAAGTTAAGGATGTTATACAGCAGAATGCACAGCTTTTAAACTCCTATGGACAAGATGGGGATAGTGGGGATTATTCTAAAGAAAATGGTACTAAGGTAACCTGTATTTAAAGTTGTACTTTATCTAAGAGAATGTCATTGGTCATTAATCCTGGAATTTTTTCAAGACGAATGACTAATGATTTGTTTAAATAAAAAATTTGCTCCTCATGTTGTGTAGAGTATTTTTTCTGGAGTTACGGTAAAGAATAGACAAATAATAGCGTGATTTTTGATTGAGTTTTAGATTCAGTCAGAGATAATTTTATCAAATTAAAATTAAATATATAAAAAATGCTAAATTTTAAATTTATTTTTTAATATAGAGTGATCTGTGCAAAGTCTTAAGGATTTAATTAAACCATATCAAATCAATACTTTCCTAGAAAAGAACTGGACGAAAGAAGCTATTTTCTTACCTAGTGATGGAGAAAGAAATTTTAATAATCTTTTTTCGTGGGACAAACTTACAGATTTAATTAATTATCATGAGTTTGAATTTCCCAGCTTGCGTTTATCAAAAAATGGAAAAATTTTAGACAAAAACGAAAATACAAATTTTCTGAAACACTGTCAAGAAGGAGCAACTCTTGTTATTGATAGGATACATAATTTAGTACCTGAAATTGCTACCTTTACTTCAAAACTTCGGCATTCTCTAGGATGTAGAGTTCATGTGAACTTATATTGTTCACTTCCAAAACAACAAGGTTTCAGTTGTCATTATGATCCCCATGAAGTTTTCATATTACAGATTGATGGTCAAAAAGAATGGCAAATATTTAATGATACATTTAAATATCCATTGCCAGCTCAAAAATCAGATTTATTTTCACCACCTGATGGACAGCCATATTTAAATTGTGTTTTAAAACCAGGAGATATTTTGTATATACCACGAGGACACTGGCACTATGCAGTTGCTCTCGATCAACCTTCTTTACACTTAACTGTTGGAGTACACTGCAAAACAGGTATTGATTTTTTAGAATGGCTAATTAGTGAATTATCTCATAAAGAAGAGTGGCGTAAAAGTATGCCTCTAATTACAGATGGAATTTCTGCTTCTGAGCATTTGGATAATTTAATCCAAAATCTTGTCAAAGATATTACTAATAATGATGATATCCCAGCTGAATATATTGATTTTATTAAAAGTTCAGAAAAGCCTATTGTGAGTTTTTCTTTACCTTACCAATTAGGATTTAACATATTTCCCAATGGTAGAGATACAAAGTTTACAAGACCCAACGTTCAGCGAGTCAGAATCTCAGATTTAAGTAATGACAATAGTTACAAAATTAAGATTTGGAACAAAGAGATTATCTTAAGAGGGGTAACTACAACTTTAGTTAATAATTTGTTTAGTAAGGAAAGTTTTAATGGTAATGATGTTGTAAGTTGGTTGCCTGACTTTGATTGGGAAATTGATATTGTCCCTTTACTATCACGTTTAGTATTAGAGGGAATTATTTTTGTTAATACAAGCACAGATGCTTAAAAATATACCCAAAATTTTTTATTCAAAGCTTCATTTCCATAGTTATATGAGGAATACCTAGATATTCAAATACTTGACTTGTCTCCTGAAATCCTAATCTTTTATAGAATTTTAATACCGGAGTTCGTGCATTCAATTTTAAAAATTTTAACTTATTTGTTTGAGCTTTATTTATGAGTTTTTTAATAAGTCTTGAACCTATTCTCTGGTTACGGAATTCTGGTAAGACTGCGACATAAGAGATAAGTCCTAATTCTCCAAATACTTCCCGTAGTCTGGCTGAACCAACAATTCGTTCATTAACAATTGCTAGTAAATGGAAGGAATCTTTTTCATGATTATCTTGCTCTGTACCTTGAGCCATTTCTAAAGGTTTTCGGAGAACAAGCCAACGTACATAATACATTTCAGTAAGTTCTGCTTCACTAAGTACTGAACGAATAATAACTCTACAATCTCTAATCATAATTAATTACCAATTACATCCATATTCAAAATATAAAGCTATTAGTTTGAGTATTCACTTGTAATATAGTAATCCGCTTTTATTTCTGAAATGATTTACGTAGGGAGGGAACAGGGAACAGCAACAAGGGAGATAGAGGTGTACTGATTTTTTGCAAAAATCAAATAGTAATCCTATAGCTATTTCAGATAAAGATACAAACCAGTAATAATTAAGCATGGCTAGGACGTATGACAATTAAACAAATTGAAAAACTTAAAACTCCTAAATTTCTCCAACAAATCGAATCAACCTTAAAACCATTGGATTTTTTGGAGCGCTGTGCCAAAAATTATGGAGAACTTTTTTTTACTAATTCCTTTGGGAATTTAGAAACTTTAGTTGTTAGTCATCCCTTGGATCTTCAAGAGTTATTTAATCCCACAAAAAAAATTCTTGATGCTCCAGGTGCAGCTAATGAAATCTTCAAACCTCAACTTGGAGAAAACTCATTAATTATACAAGATGGAGAACGCCATCAAAAACAGCGAAAGCTAATCATGCCTCCATTTCATGGGGACAAAATGCTCAATTATGGGCAACAGATTTGTGAGATTACCCAACAAGCGATCAAACGCCTCAAACCAGGTGAAACCTTTATAGCTCGTCATCTGAGTGAAGACATTACGATGACGATTATCTTAAAAGTAGTCTTTGGTATTGATGAGGGACTAAGATTTGAAAAATTGAAAAATTTAATGGCAACTTGGCTGGGTTTGACTAGTTCACCACTCAGCGCCAGTATTTTATTACTGCCATCTTTACAGAAGGATTTAGGTGCTTGGAGTCCTTGGGGAAGATATCTCCGTTTGCGACAACAGATTGATGAAGAATTGATGGCTCAAATATTGGAGCATCGCCAACAAGTGCAATCAAGMCGTTTAAATATTCTGAGTTCGTTAATAGAAGCAGAATATGAAAATGGAGAGACTATGAGTGATGCCGAATTAAGAGATAATCTCTTAACTTTACTCAATGCTGGTCACGAAACCACTGCGACTGCTATTGCTTGGGCTTTGTACTGGATTCATCAACAACCAGAAGTTTATCAGCTCTTATTGCGTGAGTTACAAGGCTTAGATACTCACGACCCGAGCAAAATTGCTCAACTTCCTTATCTGACAGCAGTTTGTCAAGAAACTTTGCGGATTTATCCTGTAGTTCTTTTCACTTTTCCTCGAATTACTCTACGCCCTGTTAATTTAAGGGGATATGACGTTGCTTCTGGAACATATGTAACACCTTGTATTTATTTAACTCATCGTCGAGAAGATTTATATCCTCAGCCAGACAAATTTCAACCGCAGAGATTTATTAATCGTAAATACTCATCCTATGAATTTTGGCCTTTTGGAGGAGGTTCTCGTCAATGTCTAGGTCAAGTATTTGCCTTGTTTGAAATGAAATTAATTCTAGCGACGATTCTGTTAAATTATCAGTTGAAATTAGAGGAGAAAGCCCCTGTTACTCCAGCACGTCGAGGTTTTTTATTAGCTCCTCAAGGTGGAGTCAAAATGAGTCTTATAGCTGATACTGCTTGTTAGACGAACCCATCGCCTGAATAAAATTCTTTGAATTCAGGGCTGACGCTCTTACACCTACTGTGTACACACAAGTCTTGTAAAGTTGCTGCGTAAGCTGCTCCACATTTAAATTGCATAATTATGGCGGGCAAGATGCCCACCCCACAAGACTTTAATGAAATTTAGATATGCAAACTAGATGTGGAACAGCTTACCCCTCTTGTGTCACTCTCCGAAAACATTTGTCATTTGTGAATTCTAGAGCTTTTATATACTAAGCGATCGCAGGATTTTTTTCTAATAACGAATGCAACACCTATTTTTTCCTAATAGTAAAGCTTGTATTGACCGACTGATAAAGCTTTTAGAGATTGTCTACTCGGAAAGTGACACAAGAGGGTTACAGCAGTTTTCAAATGAATAGACCACAGTGGGCAAATCAACCCCAAGCATCATCAGAGAAAATTTGCTGATTCACAATCTGAGTTAAAAGTTGATTTAGTGCCTCATGTGTTGTAACTTTTGCTGCTCGCAAACAGTGCTTCAGTTTTGACCAGCATAATTCAATTGGAGATAAATCAGGTGAGTAAGGAGGTAAAAAGACAAGACGTGCGCCAACTGCTTCAATTGAGTCTTGAATCACCGCAGCAGTATGTACTGATAAATTATCCATCACCACAATTGCTCCAATCCATAATTGTGGTGCTAGAATCTCTCGCACGTAAGTTACAAAGACATCAGTGTTAACACTACCGGAAATACTCATGGTCGCAATTAGTCCATCCAAACTTAAAGCTCCGATAAAAGATATATTTTGTCCTCGATTGCGGGG
>NZ_SZNH01000057.1 GCF_005869855.1 Nostoc sp. PA-18-2419
CATAAAGAAGACATAAAGAAGAACAGCAGAAAACATCGCCTAAGTATCATCTATATATATCCTATATAGGTGTTAAATTTTGATAAATTTTCTTACTAGTTTATGGGGTATATATAGGTGTTTTATATCCCCTATTGAAAATTGAGCGCGCTGAGAGAGATCCATTTGTTCCAGAGTGGGTGTTATGATTTCACAGCTTTCGACAGTGAATCGTTTAGCTCGAAGTGTTTCTACTCCAACTTCGGAAACACCAGACGCGATCGCAGCTTTAATCTGTGAACAGGTGCTTAGTCTCGAATATGCCATTACCACCAGTTTGTCGTTGTCCGCGAGTGAGTGCGCCCAAACTGTCTAAACGTCGAGTGATGGTAGAGATGAATCGGCGTCCATCTCTAACGTTAGTAGTAACTTGCATAAAGATTGGCGCTGATGCTTGGTCAGTGCAATGAAAGCGGTCAAGCCCTTGAATGTCCGCCCTCTAATCAGCTTCGAGCAAGTGGTGCGATCGCTAAAACAATTTCCAATTCGCAGTTGAAGTAATTGCGAAAAGCAGCGAATTGCTATGGCTATGGGATTATGTCGCGGCAGACTTGCGAGACTTGGAACTCTTTTGGGTTGCGGCTTTGTTGGTAGGTTTGTTGGATTTTTCGGTTGTGGTAAATTTTGGTTTGGTGGTGAATTTCCTGGTTACCTTAGATTTCAGTTGTACTTGGGCTGCTGGCGGTAGCAGTCTAACTGAAGGAACCGAAGTAGAACGGACTCTTGTTGGATTGGGGTTGGTTGAATGTCTGTGGTGAACCAAGGGTCAGGCATTTGCGCGAACTGTGGTTGTTCTTCTGGATCTGGTGTTATTGCTGGTTCTGGTATTGGCGCGATGACTGGCTCTTGTTCAAGGGCAAACGCACCTGGATTTGTAGCGATAGGTGCGCTCGCATAAGATGGTAAGGAGAACAAGCCGTTTACGAAATCCATGACCATAACATAGACGAAGCCCATAACCAAAATTTGAATTGTCCAGTTGAGTGCGATTTGAATATCCATTGTTTTTTCCCGAAGTACGAGAGTTTTCACTGACAGCTAGCGAAGCGTTTTAACTACATGCTTCTCTCGAAATTAGTCAGTAGCAAAAGATTTAGGCACAAATTCTAGGTGTGGAGGATTAAATTTGTACAAGCCTGATGCTCTTTGAGAATTTGGCGTAGCTAAAGGGAGAAATTGCTCTACAACCCTGTAATGATAACTCGGCAATTAAGCTAAAAAATCTGATGAGAAAGGCTAAGATTCAGATTGGTGCTTAACAACTTTCAACCATTAAGCCGCAGTAAGTTGAACAATGCCTAGCAAAGAAATTCAAGTCAAAGAGTATACTGTCCGAGCGCACAAACGTCAGATACATACATGCATATTTAACTTCGTCTGTAAGCAATGCGATAAATCTACCTCTCGTGAGACTTATGGGCCACGCCTCTTGTACTGCGAAACGTGTCGTCTTCCAGGGCCTCCTAAAAAGTCTCAAGTGGCTGCACCTGCCAAGAAAGATAAGCCTAGAGCTAAGGTTTATCGAAGTGATGTGGATTTTCAAAAGTCTTCGTAACGTAGTTACATAAGAGTTTCAATCTCACGTAATGTCTTTTGAAGAACTTGATGCAACTTAGAAAGTCTAGTTGATTCTAACGATTTTAAATCTATTGATTGTATATCTTTAATAGTTTTATCTACCTGTTTCTCATGTTTAGTTTTATTATTAGAAGCGTTATATTTCTCTAGTGTTTGCTTAACTAATGTTTTAGTTTGGCTTAATGATAGTTTTTCTTGGACGACTCGCTGAGTAATTTGAGTGCGGATGGCTATAGCCTGAGATTCATCAATCTTTAGCTGTTCAGCAGATAGTTTGTTAAGTTCCTTTATTTTGCTACTTTCTAAACCTTCAGAGCGAATGATAACCTTGAGGTCTTCTTCCACCTTGAGCATTGGAAAAATATTGTTATTAACGGATACCGGATTAAGTTGTAATCCTAATAAAACTGAAACTATTTCATATTCTTCTTGTTCCTTAAACTCAGATGTTTCCAGCCACTCTTGTTGAGTTATCAAATCAGCATCTTTGATCGGCGCTAAATCTTGTATCTTCTGACTGCGGACTAGACGATTAATAAAAGCATTTAGGAATTTTGGAATTTCATCTTCCCGATCAATGAAATCAGGGTATTTAAATATAATTAATCTAATTAAGGCAGTAGCTAAATCAAGGTCATGAAGTTTTTGCGAGTGAATACTAGTTACTAGTTGCCCTTCAAAGACTACTGCTTCGTCTGGAATTTCTTTTTTGGGTAAAAAGACAGCTTTTAATTTTGTCATTTCAGCTAATGGAGCTGCTCTCCACCTGAGTTCTCCATCAAATAATTTGTAACGCCCATCAAGTTGTGGAATAAGCACTATTGGATTTTGCTGTCCTTGCCTACGCAAGCTTTCAGCTCGCTCTTGAATTACTAGTGAAGGAAACGTTTGTCTAGGTTGTGCAGGATCAGGATCTATAAGACTAACTGCAATTTCATGTACCCCACCTTGAGTAACCAACTGATTAGTGAGTTGCTCAATTTGCTGTTCTAATACAGATTTTTCTTCTGGGCTGAATACATTTGCCCGTAACTGAGTAATTTCTGTCTCAAGTTTCTCTATCTGACTTTTAAGTTGGTGAATTTGCTGAGACTGTCCTGCTTGACCAAACAGTTGACTAATCTCCACAGGTTTTTTACTTGACATTATCAATCCTCTGTCATTAATTTAATTAAGCTACTCACAATTGGCTTGAAATCCCCACTAGCATCATAGCCGGGCCGATATAAATGCAAGGGTAGCCCAGAACCACTAGCTTTGAGATAATAATTCGACTCTCGAATGAAGGGAAAGCAGCGAATTCCCATCTGTTCAATTAGGTAAGGAAGAGTTTTTTTAGGATCGATATCACTTCTGAGGTTGCCTTTTTTGTCTAGCCCTAAAATATCCCTATGCGCTCCTACATCGTATAAATCCACCCTTGTAGGTACAAACCCCAAAATTTCGGGTTGGGGTTTTAATCTTAAATCGTCTACTTTACTATAAAACCAATCTAAAAAACCTGCGAAAGCCCCTGTATCTTTATACTCTGGCTTAATGGGAACAAGTACGTGGGTACTAGCTGCTAGAGCTATTAATCCCATAGGCTCTAAAGAGGCAGGTGTATCAAAAATAATTAAGTCACTATTTAAAGGAAAATCTTCTAATCTATCTTTGAGCGTATAGTAACGGCGACTGTAATTATATATTTCTGCAATACTCTCTTCTAAAAATTTACCGCCTTGAATAGCTGTCACAGTGGAAATATGTTCTTCCCAAAGTGGAATCAGTGGGTAGTCACCTGTGAAGGTTTTTTTCAATACAATTGCTAGAGATTGTTCCATTGATGCTGGTACAAGCCTAGCAAAGATACACAGTGAACCGTTTTGATCAAGCTCTATCAAAGTAACTTTGTAACCTTTTGCACCAACAGTATATGCCAAATGGGTTGCTACAGTGGTTTTCCCCGATCCGCCTGCATTACTAGCAATCGTTAGTCGAATCGGCCTTTTAACTGGTTTCTTTTTCATAGCAAAGTTGTTTAATAGCCATATAATTTTTAGCTCTACTTATTAAAAGCAGCAAATATACTGAAACGATTTTAATTATAAATTTGAAAAGAGCTTGCCTATAGGCGAAGGTACAAACTTTTTAGAAAGTCTAGAGAATAAAATTAACCATTCAGATTATAGATATGAAACTAATGTTAGTTTCATTATTTAAGCGTATTATTCCTCAATATAGCGGTTCTCAGTTGGGTGCAAAATAGTAGCAACAGTGGGTAAACCACCCAATAATGTCTTTATTTATCAGTGTTAAGAGTGCATTTGTAATGGCACAGTCTAATTCTTCATATGTTCTAGCGGCAAGGGACCGTAAACACTCTTTTACCTTAGACCAACAGTTTTCAATTGGTGAAAAATCAGGAGAGTAAGGAGACAAGTAAACTAATCTTGCCCCAACAGATTCAATTGCTTGTCTAATGCCTGTAACCTTGTGTGAACTGAAATTATCCATAACTACACAGGCACCAAACCAAAGTTTAAGAACCAAAACTTGAGTTAATAAAGTGTAAAGTACATTGGTATCTGTGCCTCCTTGAAAAGTCATTGTGGCAATTATCCCAGACATAGACATAGCCCCAATCATTGTCACATTCTTCCCACGTCCATTAGGGCGATCGCCATAAGCACGACTGCCTTTGGGCGAACGAGCAAAATGTCGAGTCATGGCGATGTTAACCGGAGGCGGAGCGTCTCCGGCTCTGCTCCAGCCTCGTCAATAAATACCAAGTCTGCTAGATTTACCTCCTCAATGGTTGTCCAATACTCTACTCTTAGCTTTTGCACTCGTTGTGTGTATCTCTCACTAGCGTGTATAGTTTTTTTTTACATGTGAGATTAAGCTTTTGAGTAATTCTTTCCATAGCGGCTCGGCTAACTTTCACACCTTTCGTTCCTCCAATCGAGAACATAACTCCACTAAAATGGCATCGTCATCCTCCTCATGAGTAACCAGACACGCCAGGAACAATAACAGTCCGACAGCCTCAGCAATTAGACACAAAACCAAACTATGATTCAGGACAACGCCAGCACGAAAGCCCAGAGATGGAAGCGATCGCCGCCCTTGTCCGTTCTGCACAAGGCAAAGCAGCTGGTTTCATCATTGCTGAGAATATGCTGACTAAGCAGTACCTCAAAAATCCTGACACATTACCAGAGGAACTAAGAAAGAAAATTAAGGAGTCTGCTAAGGTTCCAGAAATCGACCCTTTCGCATACACCAATGCCTTAACCAAGTTCGCCAAGGGTTCTGGGGTAGCGGCTTAAAATTGCTGGGAATGCTAATAACTGGGGCAGTTGTCGCCATTAATGAGTTGAATCCTTTCTCATTAGTGACATTAAGCATAGGTGAAGTATTAGCGGTCACTCCTAAACTTGCCCCTAAAATTTCCTGACTTTTCACGGGATGTGGAAAGTCAGACACCTAGTAAGCTAATCAGCATTTAAGCTGCAACATAGCCGAAATTACCTTTATGTTTGATGTTCCGATGCCACTTAATCACTAACTCGCCTTGATTCAACAGCTTGTCTAGCAGTGATTTTAATTCATCTACTGATTTAAACAAGCAATGAGCAATATATTCTTTACATGAATGCCAAACTAATTCGATAATGTTGTAATTAGGGCTGTAAGCAGGCAAGAACTCTAAAATAAAATTCGGGAACTCTTGGAATATTTTAGCTAGAATATCTTTGTGCTTATGAAAACTAGCATTGTCTAAAATTAAAATTATCTTTGGTCCATACTTGGAGAAATCTTCACCCAGGTGTCCTTTACTTATCCACTCTTGTTTAATTAGTTCATTCAATTGGTGTAATTGCTCATAAAAAATATCTGTATTACCTTTTTTAACAAAAAAGTACACTCGCTTTCGGTCTAATTCTCGGATTGCTCTCATTACATTGACACGGCCATGCCGCCGTTGTCCTGGCACATTTTTACATTTTCCTTTTTGACCCTAGTTTTTCCGACGAATCACACGTAAACTAAAACCACTCTCGTCCCAAAACCATACCTGTAAACGTTCTGGTTCTGACCGTGCTATTTTTAAATATTGAGTCAGCTTCTGCTTAAACTTGGCTCTTTCTTGAGTGTTTTGTTTATCTTCCAGGTCATATTTAGCCCAGATATAACTATACTTTTTTCTCTTTAATATCCTCCTCACTTGGGAACTACTTAAATCAATACCTGTCTTCTCGGTTAAATATGCAGCTAATCTTTCTGCTGTCCATTTGCCAAAGTCGTATCCTAAATCTGATGGTTCTTGCTCAACAGTTTTTAATAATAGTTCAATATATTCTGGCGTTGCTTTTCGGTAATGTTCATTTTTATTATGTAAAGTTTCGAGATTGTCTGGATATCCATGCATACACTAGTATGCTACCTTTCTGTGCGAACAACCTAAAAATTTCGCAATTTCGTGTTGCGGTTTCCCATCATTCTGGAGCAGAATAATAAGAATTCTCTCCTTTACGTGTGGTTCGTCGCTCTCAAAGATAGCTTGCTGTAAAGAGCTAACTTGTTCTGAGGGTGGCATCGTTGCTTTTAAATGGATTCATCTTCTTATTATGCAACTTAAGTGCTGATTAGCTTATCGAGCATTTTCCTCACATCGTCGAGCGACACAAATTTAATTCCCTCTAGCATAAATAGATACAGGCTGATAGTTGATAGCTATCAATCATACTTGCTTATGCGCGATCAAACAGCGATCGCTGAATCTAAGTTTGTACTGTATCCGCTTATGTTTGTTGAATTTTGCCTAGTTTTCTTCCACTTGCGACCAATTGCGAGTAATGCTGCTTCCATTTCTTCATCATCAGCAGCTTCAATCATTTCTACTAGTCGCCTACCAGTATCTTCTTGTGACAACGGCTCCTCAGCTAAAAGCTGGCAGAAGTAGCGGCGTGAGCCTGGGGAAAGCCGATCCATTCCCTCCAATAAAGCTGTTAGTACTTCCGGGCTAACCCATTTTTTACCATTTCTAAACTCAGAAAGATGATTGGGAGTAATACCAGCTAACGCAGCTAATTCTTTACCTTGAATCCCATGTCTATCCATTGCAATTTTGAATAGCTGCTGAATTTGCATAAACTTTTGTTATCCACGATTTAGCTATTAGATGTATTGTATACTTAAATTCATCTATTAGATGAATCGGATTAATTCAATAGATTAATCAGATTATAAGTCTATCCCAAATAAAACAGCCCCGACAAGGTTACATCTTATCGGAGCCACTTTTCAAAGCTATTGAAATAGTATGACAATTCAATGTTTTTCTCAAACGTCCTTTAACGGATATTTGAGCATCCTCTTTGTGCCAGATGCAACTAGGGGGATGCGAAAGTGACAGAGCAACATTACCGCATGACTTTAAGCGATGCGATCATACAGTATGGATGTAGCAGAGTTGGCGTAATTTACAGAATTTACTGCGAACAAGCAGGATATTCCTATGTTGGCCAAACCAGAGACATCAATAAAAAATCACAATTATCTCGAATCAAAACTCATTACACAGCTCTTTCAAAGGGCTGTCATCCTTATCGTGAGTTACAAGCACTATGGGATGCAACAAGTGGAAATTCGATTAAATATGAAATCTTGGAGGTAATAGCACCTGTTAATAAAAACGGGATTGAATCTAATGAAAGAATGCTCAAAGCTGAAAAACATTGGCAACAAGTTTACAACTGTCAAAGTAAAACTGAATCAGCTGATCGCTATTACGCCATTAAATTAGAAGAACTTAGGCATTTGCGAAATGCGGGAATTGTAAATAATGCTACTTTTATCTACTTTGCACTGAAACTAAAAAATCCCTGGTGCGATCGCCCACTTCGTATTAAACCAGCAGAATTGGCCGTTGAGTGGGATATTCCCGAAAGCAGTGTTTATGAAGCGATCGCCAAACTGAAAGCTTCAGAGTTGATTAGTATCGATCAAGCTGAAATCGTTATCAGATGGCACTATGATTCTCCCGAAGTTCAGAGCGGAGGCTTCCTCCGCTCTGACTTCTCTCAACAAGATAATCTTTCTGACAATCCAGAATTAATTACGGAAACTCAGAATGGATTCCAAAAACCCAGAATGGATTCTGAAAATTCAGAAACCCATCAGCTAGAGCCTTTACAGGGCAAGGATTCCAAAAACTCTCATACTATTCATACTTATTCAGACTTTACAAACTCTCTCTCACCAGGCGACAGAGAGTTTGTAAAGTTTGGAGAGAAGAGGGCAGCAGAACTCAAAAATCCCCCAGTGCAATTACCCCAAAAGTGGATCGAGAAGAATTGGGAGGAATTAGCAGCCCAATGGTACAAATCCAAAGGTCAAAGTTCCCCCACACAAAACCACAAATGGAAGAACGACCCCCGTACCCCTGACTGGCTGGCGATCGTCGAGGAGACGGCCAACTCCCTAGCATTTGCCACTGACAAAGAAAAGCAGGATTTTATCAAGTGGTGTAACGAAACTAAACAATTTAGTTGGCTCAGGGAGGCTGAATCATGACTGAGAATCTCCCTCAATTTGAACGCCTGCCGATTAATCCAAAAAAAGAGGAAGAGGATAAAGAAATCTGGCAACCTAGCTGGGATTGCTTCTGTTGCCAGGACACGGGACAAATCCAGGCACATTTAGTCAGGTTAATCATTCCAGACTATGACCACAACCGCGATCGCATTCCGGTTTGTCAAGGATATAACAAATTTTACAGACACAATTTGATGAAATATGGGGTACTCGATACTCGCTTTGACCTATTTCTGTGCAAAAAACTAGATCGAATTTCTCATGACAATTGGAAGCAAATTACACAAAAACAGTTTGAAAAGTATAGAAATCAACTTAATTTTGAAACTTCTAAAATTTCTCAATCTCACAGCCTAACTAACACAAATCGCACTGGTAACGACAACCGAGAAGTGGGGCAGCGCAAAGCTGAAATAGAAGCCATTAACACCGAACAGTGGAAATCAATGAGAAATGATTATTTAGCAGGTAAAAAAGATGAATAAGTATTCTACGAGCGATTTTCTCTTAGGCGAGCGCATCATCACCCCTGCAAAGAAACTAGGCGAAGTATCGAGTGTACAAAGCAAAAAGATTACTATTACTTGGGAAAACGGATTATCTGCTGAATACACCCCCAAACAGTTGCAGGCTTGGAACTATAGAAAATTCTTAGAGGATGAGAAGGAGGCAACAGAATGTAACTTACACAACTTGACCTCTGCTCAGGAGTTGGTGCAGGATTCTGCCTCGCTGGCCTGCAACTCGGATTTAACCTTGTTGGAACCGCAGAGATTGACGAATACTGCTCAGTCCGATCAAATAACTTATAACTGGGAACAAGATAATGAGCTAATTAATAAGTTAGGGTTGGTGCAGCCCTCCGCAGGCATCCCTCCCTCCCTCATTACTAAATTCTTAGAGGATTCACAACCACTTGTACTTTGCCCTAGTTGCGAATTGCAGTGCATTTATTTAAGTGGTGGCTATCGTATGTGTGGGCTGGAGCCAGATATGCAGCGTACATACCAATTAAAAGTAGGTGATGAATCTTCTTCAAGCGATGCCTGCGGCAGGCTGTGCCAACGCCTAAAAGACAATTTAGGTGAAAATGAATTGTATCAACTGACACCCGAAAACTTCTTAGAGGAAAGTAATGTTCGCGTAGCGTCTCCAAGAGTTGGCGTGGTCCTCAAGCATTCTTCAAAACGCAGGCAGCGTAAAGGTTGTTTATATAAATACATTGAGAATAAGAAATTGAAAGATGGAACAATAACAAGCTATCCCCGTGTAATTGGAGACAGAAAGCCTGATAATCCTAACCATTGGCGCTGGGGTTTTAACTGGGAAGAGAAAATAGACGGTGAGTGGAAAGGGCGGAGTATTGGAAGTGTGCCAGTACGAGCGATCGCACTTATTCAATCAATGCAAAATCAAGGGGTTAGTTTAGAAGAAATAATCGGCTTTATCAGGAGGGCTAAAAGTAAAAAATTTTAGCTATGTAAGGGGGATGAAACTGTAAACTATCAACTTTAGAATGAGCCAAATTTATGCAACGCCAGATTATTTTTAGACCTTGACAGAACATAAGAGAATCGACCGACGGTAAGTTTATTCAAACTCCAACAGGACAGCGAATAATGGCGGGTGTGCATGAAGCAATGTTGCACCACAAACGTCAAGGTTATACAATTATCGGCATTACAAATCAAGGTGGCTGTGACACCATTAACCTTAATCCCTCTTTTGTTACTACGGGGAAAGTATAATCAGGAAGAAAACCAGAAACAGTAAGTAATAAAGATGGTTACGCCGCGTAGACAGGCAGTAAGCACAGTTGCCTTCATAGATAACTATTGTCAACACTATTATTCATTATTTGAGGATGTGAGACATTTTGAAGCATTCAAGTTTTTACACTTGGGAATGCTATCAAAAATGCCACAGAAATCTCTGCCGGAGATAGCCAAAATAGTAGGACTCAAAGACGGTCAGTCACTACATCATTTTTTGAGAGATGCACAGTGGGTTGTCCCTCTTTTGTTACTACGGGGAAAGTATAATCAGGAAGAAAACCAGAAACAGTAAGTAATAAAGATGGTTACGCCGCGTAGACAGGCAGTAAGCACAGTTGCCTTCATAGATAACTATTGTCAACACTATTATTCATTATTTGAGGATGTGAGACATTTTGAAGCATTCAAGTTTTTACACTTGGGAATGCTATCAAAAATGCCACAGAAATCTCTGCCGGAGATAGCCAAAATAGTAGGACTCAAAGACGGTCAGTCACTACATCATTTTTTGAGAGATGCACAGTGGGATGTCTTGGCGGTACGAGAAATGAGGTTATGGCTAACAAAAATGTTTATTGGAGAAAGAGAAATAATTTTGTGTATTGACGAAACAGGAGATAAGAAAAAGGGAAAATCTACAGACTATGTAACTCGTCAGTATATAGGAAATTTAGGCAAAACAGAGAATGGAATAGTGTCAGTTAATGCTTATGGTGTAGTAGATGGGATTACTTATCCATTAATTTTTCAAATTTTTCAACCAAARAATCGACTGCAATCAGGAGATAAATATAAAACGAAACCACAAATAGCGGTAGAAATAATTCAACAGATACAAGAGATGGGTTTTAAAATCAAGTTGGTATTGGCAGATAGTCTTTACGGAGAGAGTGGAGATGTTATCAGAGTATTAGAAAAATTAAACCTAGAATTTATCGTGGCAATTCGTTCTAATCATGGTGTGTTGATGCCAGCCGGAAGCCGGAAGCGTTATAACTCCTGGAAAGCTTATGAGCAAAAGCTTTTACACCGTCAAACAGAAACTCGCTATCTCCGAGAAATCATCTTTGGTCAACGTCGTCGCTTGAGATATTACCAAATCAGTAAAAGTAATGTTCCTGACCCTACAGGAGATGAAAGCTGGTACGTTATGACTAATTTATCTGTTGATATTCACCTTAATGTTGCTCAACTTTATAGTTTGAGAAACTGGATTGAATATGGCTTTAAACAAGTCAAGAATGAACTGGGCTGGGCTGATTTTCGCCTAACAGACTATAAAAGCATTGAGCGCTGGTGGGAGATAATTTTTAGTGCTTATCTTTTAGTTAGCATTCAGGCGACTTATTTCCAATTAGAAGCTGAGAAACTGGTATCTGAAAATCTTCTCAATTCTAGCCCTGATTCCTCTTCATCCATCAATGCATCAACTACTGAATTTAGCCAACATCGGGAGTGGGAAACGGGCATGACATGGAAAAGTTCACTGAATAACTTGAGACTAATTGYTCAGCCTTATATCTTCTACCATTTGCTGTTACCTTGGTTAGATGTATTCAACATTCAACGTTATGATTGTTAATGCATTAATGGAGCTTGAGTCTAACTTTAATTCAATTAATCGCCTCTCTAGAGCAGTCAAAAACCATTGAACTACTTTGAGCTATGGACAGTTGACTGTTACTTAGGTGCTGATACAACCAAAATCAGCCGTTGTCCAAATTTCTATAAGGATAATTGAAGTGACTAGGACTAATTCAGATTTTCTGGCTTCTGGCGATCCGGCGATCGCGGAGTTAATCAACGACGAACTACAGCGTCAACGAGACCATTTAGAGTTGATTGCGAGTGAAAACTTTACCTCCCCGGCTGTACTGGCGGCTCAAGGTTCGGTATTGACAAATAAATATGCCGAGGGATTACCTGGTAAACGCTACTATGGCGGTTGTGAGTTTATCGACAAAATCGAGCAACTGGCGATTGACCGCGCTAAACAAATATTTGGTGCAGCTCATGCAAATGTACAACCCCATTCTGGCGCACAGGCTAATTTTGCCGTATTCCTCTCGCTGCTGGAACCAGGAGACAAAATTATGGGTATGGATTTGTCTCATGGGGGACATCTCACCCACGGTTCCCCTGTAAATGTCTCAGGTAAGTGGTTCCAAGTTAGCCACTACGGCGTCAGCCAACAAACAGAACAACTCGACTATGACCAAATTCGGGAGCTGGCGCTAAGGGAGCGTCCTAAGCTGCTGATTTGTGGTTATTCTGCTTATCCCCGTGTGATTGATTTTCAAAAATTCCGCAGCATTGCTGATGAAATCGGCGCTTACTTACTTGCTGATATCGCCCACATTGCTGGTTTAGTTGCTAGTGGTCTTCATCCCGATCCCATTCCTCATTGTCATGTAGTAACAACAACTACCCATAAGACTCTACGCGGTCCTAGAGGTGGTTTAATTTTGACCGATGACGTAGAACTAGGTAAAAAGCTAGATAAATCGGTTTTTCCTGGTAGCCAGGGCGGGCCATTGGAACACGTGATTGCTGCTAAGGCAGTGGCTTTTGGAGAAGCCCTGAAGCCTGAGTTTAAAACCTATTCTGCCCAAGTGATTGAAAATGCTCGTGCTTTGGCCGAACAATTACAAAACCGGAGTTTAAAGTTAGTATCTAATGGTACTGATAATCATTTAATGTTAGTAGATTTACGCTCTATCGGTCTAACTGGCAAGCAGGCAGATCGGCTAGTCAGTACCGTGAATATTACTGCTAACAAAAATACTGTTCCCTTCGATCCAGAGTCGCCATTTGTTACCAGTGGACTAAGGTTAGGTTCGCCAGCAATGACTACGCGGGGCTTGGGAGTAGCAGAATTTACCGAGATTGGAAATATTATTAGCGATCGCCTGCTTTCTCCAGATTCGGATGTAGTTACCCAAGATTGTAAACAAAGGGTAGCAGCATTGTGCGATCGCTTCCCCTTATATCCTCACCTGGAAATTCCTGTACCAGCATTAGCATAATTGCGCATGGGGCATGGAAAGGGGCAGGGGGCAGGGAGCAGAGGGGAAAGAGGAATTTTTCATTCTCCTCCTTGCCTCATCTCTCCATCTCCCCATTGCCCCTAATCCCCACTGAGCTTCTCTACGAGACGCTACGCCCAGCCTTGCTTCTCCGTAGGAGTACGCTAACGTGGGGCCCCGAGTTCCTCATCTCCCCATCTCCCTATTTGTCCCCACTCCCTACTCCCTACTCCCTTGCGAATTCAATGAGTGCAGAAATTATTTGTGTTGGTACTGAACTGCTGTTGGGAGATATCCTCAACGGCAATGCTCAATTTTTGGCGCAACAATTAGCACAGCTAGGTATCCCCCACTACTATCAAACAGTGGTTGGGGATAATCCAGAACGGTTGAAGCAAGTTATAGAAATTGCTATTTCCAGAGCGCAAATTCTTATTTTCACTGGTGGACTCGGCCCGACACCAGATGACCTCACCTGCGAAACAATCGCCGATTTTTTTCAAGTCCCGTTGGTAGAACGCTCTGACATCATCGAAGACATAACCCAAAAATTCGCCCAACGCGGTCGGGTTATGTCACCAAGTAATCGCAAGCAAGCTTTGATTCCCCAAGGTGCAGAAATTCTACCCAACCCGACTGGAACAGCACCCGGTATTATCTGGCAACCCCGTCCTCAAATCACGATTTTTACCTTTCCGGGCGTTCCCAGTGAAATGCACCCGATGTGGGAAGAAACAGCCGTCCCATTTCTCAAAAGTCAAGGTTGGGGTAAAGAAATTATTTACAGTCGGAGTTTGAAGTTTTGGGGTATTGGTGAATCTGCTTTGGCGGAAAAGGTTGCTTCCTATTTGAAGTTGCCAAATCCCACAGTCGCCCCTTATGCAGGTAAGGGGGAAGTAAGATTACGAGTTTCTGCTAAAGCCACTTCTGAAGCAGCTGCAGAAGAATTAATTGCGCCCATTGAGAAACAACTTAAAGAAATTGCCGGACTGGATTTTTACGGTATCAATGATGATACCCTTGCTTTTGTTGTTGGTCAGTTGTTACGTACATCAAAAGAAACGCTTTCAGTGGCAGAATCTTGTACAGGTGGCGGACTGGGACAAATGTTGACTGAGATTTCCGGGAGTTCTGATTACTTTTGGGGTGGAGTAATTTCTTATGACAATTCGGTGAAGGTTGGACTGTTGGGGGTTAACCCAGAAGATTTAGATAAATTTGGGGCGGTAAGTGCTACTGTCGCAGAGCAAATGGCTGTTGGAGTCAAAACCCGCCTTGCAACAACTTGGGGATTGAGTATCACTGGTATTGCTGGCCCAACTGGAGGGACAGATACTAAGCCTGTGGGTTTGGTTTATGTCGGTTTGGCTGGGCCAAAGGATGAAGTGGCAAGTTTTGAGTATTATTTTGGGACAACGCGAGGACGTTCTCTAATTCGTCACGTGAGTGCAAATGCAGCGTTAGATAATTTGCGGCGAAGATTGTTGACGAGGTAGCAGCTAATTGGATACTCATCATTTGTTTACTTTCATTGTTGGCTGCAAGCGGCTGACTCCAGATTGCTACTTGGGCAAAATGCAGACGAAGCAAAATAGTTTAATCATATAGGTATGAGCAAAATTCCCATCCTCCAACCAAATCGTTCATACACCTTCAGAAACTATTTTGAGATGTCATTTGAGCCAGAAGACATTCTGGCTGAATTTGGTTATTCTTTAAAACGTTCCTCTGTCAATCTACAAAAGTCCAGCATTGAATTAGACAGACTTGCAAATCTTAAATCTAGAATTGAGGAAAGTTTGCCATATATTAGTTTGACTAGTGAAGCAGCCCGTAGAGAGTTACTAATTGCGCCAATTTTACTGGATATTGTTCACTACACCCGCGCCCAACTGAGAATTGAATATTCTTTAATTGTTACAGAACAATTAAAAGGTTCTCTTGACTATTATTTGCACGCAGACCGTAAACTCTTAGTTGTAGAAGCTAAAAATGCTGATTTGGCGAAAGGTTTTACTCAGCTTGCTGTAGAATTAATTGCTATTGATGCATGGACTGAATCTCAAGAGTCAAATTTACAGGGGGCTGTTTCTACAGGGGATATTTGGCAATTTGGCTTATTGAATCGAGAAGATAAACAAATAACTCAAGACCTGAATTTATATCGTGTTCCTGCTGATATAGAAGAGTTACTGCGTATTTTGGTGGCGATACTGGGTTGCTGAGAAGATGCCAACTTTGGAGGATAAAGAATGAAAAACTATCATATTAATATGTTCTTCACTGTAGAAGATCAGGGCTATATTGCTTGCGTAAAGGTTGCGCTCGCCTTTGAGAAAAATATTCACACCAATATTCAGGTTATTAGATTGCAGCTAAATCACACTTAACTTTTTGTTAATTGTTTCTAATACCTTAGCTTCTTCTGGCGTAATTACTCCGTCTAGATGAGCAATTTTTTGACATTGTGCTAGTAGAGGGACGCCAAAATCACTATTAATTTGCTCAAGTAAAGTTTCTAAAGATKATGGAGATTTAATATGAGAAGCGATCGCATCGATTGACTCAGGACTAAGATTGGCAGCTTGTAATTCTGGCAAAATATCTTCCCAAGATTTATCTGGATTACCTGCTAAGACAATGTGAACCAAAATCTGATCCATGATTTTTTCTTGAAAAATAGCAGCTTCGAGAAATTTTCTGCTCTCTAATTGAGCATCCTCTAATGTTGCCTCTAAAGTTAATGGATTCTGCTTTGCTTCATAAAACTGACAAGCCGCATAACCTAATGCGTATATCATTACTGCATTTGAACTAGCACCAATGACGGCTCCCGCTACTGGCACAATTCGTAGTAAACCTAAACCTGCTTTGATTGCTGTTTGCCCACCAAGCCCTAAACCAAAAATTGCTAATGCTTCCCCTTTGCGTTCTGAATCTTTTAAATCCAGCCCATAGGCAGCAGCAATTTGATAAACTAATTCCACTGATAATGCAGATGTAGCAGCCCAATCTACTACAAACATGGCAGCTGCTTGTCCTGGTGTAAGACTATTAACAAGCCCTGTTCCTCCTGCTAAAATAGCTTTTTCCAACATAAGATAATGGGCAATTTGTGCTGGTTCTTCATTTGGGTGTTCTTGCTCTAGCTTTCTAACGGCAGCCTCAGTTTTAATTAAATCAACCTGTTGAATTAAAGAATTTAACCAATCTTGATTTAAAGATTTTATTGCTACTTGCAATTGGGGATTATTACCAACAATTGCTAGTGCCTGCCCTACTATTTGTGTTGCCTGAAAAGCTGTGCCACTAATCGCACCGCTAATACCTACAGCCGCTCCTGAAACAGCTTGCCCTGCTTGAACAGCAGCACCTCCAATAGACCCACTGATGTCTATAGCTGCTCCTGTAGCAGCTTGTCCTGCTTGAACAGCAGCACCTCCAAGTATTCCGGCTGTTCCTGCTACTGCTTCAAATAATGAACCCAAAAAAGATGGTTTTTGTACAGTTAATTTATCATCTGTTGTTGTTTGAGTAATGGCAATTGAAGATTTCACTTCAATATTTATCTGAGATGTTAATACAGCTGAATTTACTAGTGCTTCTAACTCAATTTCTTGTTGCCAATCAGGAAAATCTTCACCTGTTACTCTACCGTAGATTTTAACATTCTTAAAAGATTGAATACCTAAATTAATTAATCCATCACAAATAATTGGGACTACTAATTGTTGTGCTGGAACTTCAATTGATTCCAACATTATCTGTAGACAATTGTGTTTGAAACTAGTTTTTGGTGTAATTCTGGGTAAATTTAACCACTGACTTACCAGAATGTTTATCGCATTTGTATCGTCCTGTTTGGCAAGTTCTAGAATATTTAGCTGTATCATACTGGTGAAAATCTTACCGATAACTTAATTCAATTATTCCCACTCACAAGGTCAAAAGTAATATCTGATACAGGAGGGTTGTAACCATCAGCCATCCTACACCTACACATCAGCACAATCAATCATGGGATCGCTTGCTCTATTCTTCACAATTTGTTACAAAAGGACAAAGAACTTCTAGAGACCCAAAACCACATGTTCGGCGGACTTACTGGTTTACAAAATCCTAAAGGCACAGATTGGGGAGAGCAGATGCTCAATACAGTCGCCAGCCAAACGATTCGCCATTTGTTTAGCCAAAGCGAGTCAGTAGAAGTCTCTGTGCGCTGCTATCCCTCTAGCAAACTGTTGCAAGGCAGCATTGATAGCTTCAAAATGAGCGGTCGTGGACTGGTAATCCGCAAAGATTTTGCGGTAGAGGAGATGTCATTTGAAACCGATGCAGTTGCGATTGACTTCGGCTCTGTTTTAAGTGGCAAACTCAATCTCAAGCAACCTACTCAAGCGATCGCTCAAGTAATCTTATCAGAGGCAGGGATCAACCATGCCTTTAATGCAGAACTGGTGAAAAAGCGCCTGCTTCACCTTGCTGTACCATCATTGACAGCATTATCTGGTGGTGAACCAGTCTCTTTTACGGAAGTCCAGGTACAGCTATTGCCTGAAAATCGCTTACAGCTTAAAGCAAAGGCAGATCTAAATAATGGCGAACTTGTGCCCTTAACTATGACCTTAACCATAGGCATTGAAAGACGGCGACGAGTTTCTTTCAAAGACCCGAAAATTGAACTTGACCAAGTGCCAGAAGCACAACGGGAAATCTCTCAAACTTTAAGCGTGGCACTAGTAGAAATTTTGGATAATATGGTTGATTTGGATCGTTTTGACCTTGATGGGGTAAAAATGCGGCTGAATCGTTTGGAAACTGAAGGTCAAAAGTTGATTTTCAGTGGATATGCTGAAATTGAGCGAATTCCACGTAGCTCTTAATCCGATAATCTTACGCAAAGACACTTTTACAGAAGCCGTTC
This sequence comes from Nostoc sp. PA-18-2419, assembly GCF_005869855.1. Lineage (GTDB taxonomy): Bacteria > Cyanobacteriota > Cyanobacteriia > Cyanobacteriales > Nostocaceae > Nostoc. The sequence continues at coordinate 17,925 of NZ_SZNH01000057.1, forward strand.
TCGAAGAGTAAATCCAAACTAAATTGCTTATTCACATAAAGCTTAAAAAGTTCTAATAAAAACAAATTAAATACCGCCTAAACCGATTTAGGCGGTATAGTAAATCTTTAAACTGAGTTAGAAATTATGAATTGTAATCAATTTCTATCCATAATTAATCACTGCTGAGTCTCTATCTTCCCACACCTACATACTGGAATCCAGCCCGGATCATTACTTCAGGGTCAAGGAAGTTACGACCGTCGATGAGAACAGGGTGGGCCATCAATTTTGCCATCTTCACATAGTCAAGAGTGCTGAACTGCTGCCATTCGGTGACAAGTACCAAAGCATCGCAGCCGTCAGCAAGTCTTTCGGCATCTGTTTCTACTAGCACACCGGAAAGACCATGACGCATACCTGTTTGGGAAACAATCGGGTCGTAGGCTTTGACTTTGGCTCCCAGTCGGTTTAGCTGTTCAATTAAATTGAGTGCTGGAGCATCCCGCATATCATCAGTATCAGGCTTAAAAGTTAGACCAAGTAGCCCAACAGTTTTGCCTTTGAGAATTTTTAAGACTTGCTGGAGTTTTTCCAAAGCAATTAAACGCTGACGTTCGTTGACACTGACAGCAGATTTTAGTAGCTGGGCTTCATAGCCATAGTCATCAGCAGTGTGAATCAGGGCGGAGACATCTTTGGGGAAGCAAGAACCACCCCAACCAATGCCCGCTTGTAAGAATTTGTTACCAATGCGGGAATCTAGACCAATACCTTTGGCAACTTGGGTGACATCAGCACCGACGCGATCGCAAATATTAGCAACTTCGTTAATAAAACTAATCTTAGTGGCTAAAAAGGCATTAGCGGCGTATTTAATCATTTCTGCCGAACTCAAGTCTGTAGCTAGAATTGGCACAGGAGGTAAAGATTGATCCTCAGCGTACTTACGTTCCACAATTGGAGCATACAGTCGTTGCATCAAGGCTACTGCCCTTTGACTATTGCCTCCTAGTACAATGCGATCAGGGTTAAAGGTGTCGTAAACTGCGGAACCTTCACGCAAAAACTCTGGATTGCTGACTACATCAAACTCGGCTGCAAACTCAAGTAATTTTTCATCACTCGGCACCCCACCTGCGGGTACCAATGTTTTCTGCCGCTCTGCAACACCATCTAGAATCAGCATCCGCACCCAGTCACCTGAACCAATGGGTACTGTAGATTTATTGACTATAACTTTATAACCACCATTGAGATTTTCCCCAATACCACGGGCTACAGCTTCAACATAACGAGTATCACTTTCACCAGTGGGTAAAGGTGGTGTTCCTACAGCAATAAATAGAATTTCCCCGTGAGCAACTCCAGCAGCTAGGTCACTTGTAAAATGAATCTTTTCTGCTTGAATAGCAGATTGCATAATTTCTGAGAGTCCCGGTTCAAAAATTGGAGACTGCCCAGACTTCATTAATTTAACTTTTTCTTCGTTATTGTCTACACAAATAACATCATGTCCAATATGAGCTAAGCAAGCACCTGTAACTAAACCGACGTAACCAGTACCAATTACGCAAACACGCATTTTTAACTCCTCGTTTGATTGAGCTTTAGTTTAAAAAAGAAATTGTCAATATGACACACACCGAGAGGAAACACAGCCACTAAAGTACCGGCTACCAAATAGGATCAGCTTGCACGAAAGTTGAGAGCGATGCTAAGCACTGCTCAGGAGGCTGAATTCTTGACATCGCCATTCATGCGATCGCGGAAATCTTCTATTGTTAGTTTTAACCCGTCTTGCAAAGGAATGGTAGGTTCCCAATTTAACCAAGTTTTTGCCTTTGTGATATCGGGCTGGCGACGCCGAGGGTCGTCCGAAGGTAATGGCTCGAACTTAATCTGTGCATCTGGGTTAATCATATTTTGCACAGTTTGTGCCAATTGTAAAATTGTGTATTCACCAGGATTACCCAAATTGACTGGCCCAATGTAGTCGCCATTCATCAGCCTGATAAATCCTTCCACTAAATCGGAAACGTAACAGAAACTGCGAGTTTGCGAACCATCACCGTACACGGTTAAAGGAGTACCACGCAAGGCTTGGACTATAAAATTGCTCACTACTCGACCATCATTTTCTAGCATTCTCGGCCCATAGGTGTTGAAGATCCGAGCAACTCGAATGTCAACTTTATTTTGCCTATAGTAATCAAATGCAAGAGTTTCAGCGATTCTTTTGCCTTCGTCATAACACGAACGTATGCCGATGGGATTGACACTACCCCTATATTCTTCGCTTTGGGGATGAACTTCTGGGTCTCCGTATACTTCGCTAGTTGAAGCTAAGAAAAATCTAGCTTTGACACGTTTGGCTAACCCTAACATATTTAGTGTCCCCATCACGTTAGTTTTAACGGTTTTTACTGGGTTGTATTGATAATGTACAGGAGAAGCAGGGCAAGCTAAATGATAAATTTGATCCACTTCTAACCGAATTGGTTCAGTAATATCATGGCGGATTAATTCAAAGTACGGATGACTTAACCATTTAAGTATATTACGTTTATGACCTGTGTAAAAATTATCTAAGCATATTATTTCATGCCCATCGTTCATTAGTCGGTCGATGAGATGGGAACCAATAAACCCAGCACCGCCCGTCACCAAAATTCTCATAATTTCCTGGTTACTTACAAATATTTTCAGTACCTATTGCACTTATCTTTTAGGTTACCCAGCTTTGGGATAAAAATAGAGAATGAAAAATCAACAAGACTTAATCAAAGACTATTCTTGAATTCACCTGTTTGTCTACAGTTGTAGTTTTGTGATATTTCTATGTGCTTTGTTAACAATTTACCTAGGAAAATAACAAACATTGCTAAAGATTGTTAGCCTTTGAGCTAAAGTTCATCAAATCTTCAATAACTTAAAGTGTTTTTACAGTTAACACTTTTTTCAGGTACTACAACTAAATCGTACATCTGTACAAATGTACGCTTCTAAAGTCAATTTATTTCAAAAGATTTTTGTTAATGCCGTGGCAGCTCGACTCTACTCAAGTAGATTGAACTATAAGTTTTATTATACAGCAGATGTAATGCTGGTAGCTGCATTAGAGATAACTACATTTGTTTGAGTGCGTTGTGGTTCTCCAAGCATGATAATGGAGCACGTGAGTTGTCTAGCTAACTCAGTCGTGACATCGCTAATGGCTAACCCCCCAGGACTAGTACGATTGCGTATAAAGGGTAAAACTACTAAATCGTATAATCGTGCTGCTTGCAAAATTGCTTGAGCAACATTTTCATGAGCGATAATTTGAATTTCTGGGGTATTGGGCAGAGCTAATTTAGCTACTAATAAGGAGAGATGCGATCGCCTCCAAGCAATTTTACTGGAACTAGTGCGGCGATCGCACACATTCAATACAGTAATGTGGCTCTGATTTGCTTGTGCTAACATCTGGGCAAATTGTACAGGCTGCAATATCGGTGCTGTTAAATTTTCTACTGGCACTAAGATGCGCTGAATTTTTTTTGGTGATTCCACCAAACGTGTTACTGCTACCGGACAATGTGCTGCCCAAAGCACACCATCAATCACATTACCAAATAACAGCGCTCGCAACCCAGTACGTTTACCCCAACCCATAACAATTAAACTAGCTTTTTGTTCGCGGGCAGCTCTGCTAATTCCTTGAGCAAAAGCATCATCAATTCGCAACACCGATTCTGCGGCTACACCTAATACTCGACTTTGAGCAGCGGCCTTTGTTAATAGGCGTTCACTGCGTTCAACAGAAGCTTCTAACTGCGGTGCATCCATATGAGCAGCAGCAGTGGCGATCGCTAATGGTACAATTTTACCATTTGACTGACGTGCCAATAATGTCGCCATTTCAATCAAATACTGCTGAGTTTGAGGATTATAAACAGGTACAACTATAGTCACACTGTCTGTTTGTGCTACATCGCGATCCGCTAAAGTAGTTGGTGGTGGATCTGCGACTGGCGAGGCAGTCAAACCAACAGCTATTCGACCAGTCATTAACGGCCCCAAGGTTGATGTGATAACCATTAAAACAATAACGCTGTGTAATATTTCTGAGGAAAGTAATCCAGCGTGATATCCGACTAACGTTGCTGCTAAGGTTGTACCTACCTGGGGAAGTGATAGCGACCACATTGTGAGCATTTCCCGCCAGTTGTAGCCGTAAAGCAGTTTTGTCAACAATGCTGCGAGCAATTTACTGGCAATCAAACCGACTATCATCAACAGCGTTAACTTTAAAGCGTTCAAATTATTCAAAAAGGCAGGTAAATCGACCAGCAAACCAAGGTCAACAAAGAAAATCGGAATGAACAGTACACTACCAATAAACACTACCTTTTCTTTGACTGGGCCTTCACCCACAGCTTCATTTACCGCCAAACCTACTAAAAAAGCACCAACAATTTTGTCTACTCCTATTAATTGAGCGCCCACTGCAGCAAGAAACAGACAAAGCAAGACAAATAAAAACTTGTTTCCTTCATCGTCTCCCGAACGGTGAAAAAATTCTTTACCTGCCCAATCAAATCCGGCGACAACAGCAACAGAGTAAATCGTTAACCAACCCGACAATGTGAGTAGCTTAGCCAAGCTGAATGCCCCAGCCTGAGCGATAGCTACACAAATAGCTAATATGAAAACTGCACCAATATCTGTAAAAATCGAAGCTCCAATGGTGACACTAACCGCTTCATTATTTACTACTCCCAAACGAGTGATTATGGGATATGCCAAAAGGGTATAGGAAGCGAATAAAGAGCCAATTAAAATTGAAGAATTCCAACCATAGCCTAAAATCAGACCTACTAAAGTTCCCATTATTAGCGGTACACTGAAAGTCAAGCTAGCAAACCCAAAGGCACGCCTTTTTCTCTTGCGGAATTGTTCGAGATCGACTTCTAGCCCGGCGACAAACAGTAAGTAAATTAACCCAATATCTGATAGTAGGTTAATCATCGGCGAGTCTGACTGAAATAGATGCCACCCGGAAGGGCCAAGTAGGAGTCCAGAGAAAACCAAACCCACTAATCCTGGTAATCTTAGTCGCTCAAATAAGATCGGTATAACTAAGATAACCACAAGCACAATAGCAAAAGAAACAATTGGTTCCTTGCCAAGAACTTGGGAAGTTGGTTCCAAAGCAAGAACTTGTGATATGAGTTCCATAGGTAGGAATTGAAGAGGCTATGGGAAAATGGCGATGCCTTGAGGATCGCTTATATTGATAAAAATCAATGTAGAAGCCACCTGACGAAAAATCAAAAACCTTAACTTAACTAATAAACTAGACAATTGTCTTTGAACTAACTACCTACGGGTGGATTTGACTCAAAATGAACCGCAAGCGATCGTAGTCGTCTTTAAGTAGCACGCTTAGGCTTCGCCCAGCTTTAATTAGCCATTCTCGGTCAGCTTTACGTAACTGGTATACATCTCGAATGGCAGCTGCGGTCAAAGACTCTACTGGCGCACCACTGATACAAAGGAGTGTCCGCAAAAAATCTAGTTCTTCAGTAAATTTGATGATCGCTTCTGGTTCGCACCGATAAACAGCTTGATGAATTTGCGGAGGACGGGGTGGTAGATACTGATATACTCTTCGGTTATAACTTGGATTTTGTGGAGATAGTTCAAATCCAACGATCGCAGCTCGAAATTCCGTTCTGAGCATGGCAAATATTTGGGGTTGTTCCTCGCGTAAGTCTTGCAAAGACAACCCTAAAGCTCTAGCCCGGTGTACGGAATCTATGGGCATAGTTGTGGCATAATACACCACAGCGTAAACCGTATTCCCAGATTCTTCATCCACACCACAAACCCAACTACCGAAAGGTGGCATAGAGGGAAAGCTTAAATCTTCAGGTTCCAAGCATTGTGCCAAAAATTCAGTACTAGTAGTTTCAATTACCTCCGCAAAGTGGTTGGGATGGCGATCACTTGTGTCAAACTGTGGTAATGGAAGGCGCATAATTGTCAAGAATCATTAGTCATTAGTCGTTTTTTGCAAAGTTCTGATGCCTCCGACAAGCCTGACTTTAGGCGTCTACACCTCAAGTCGCGGCGAGTCATGACTTTGCGCTTTGTCCTTGCCAAATGACCAAGGACAAATGACTAAGGACAAATTACTAATCTATTTTCCTTTTTTACGTCCAGCTGTAGTTTCTACAAGTTCCAATTCCTTCAGGCGGAAGGTAATTAATTTATCCCAGTTACCACCTTCAAACAGTACGGCTACCTTGCCATCACTTACTCGTTGCACGAGTCCTTCAGAGCGATAATAGGTATCTGCGGGATTCTTGACACGAACAGTTGCTCCAGGCAGAATCATCTTTTTAGCCTCGCTTGTTTCCTGTTAATAGCTTAATACTTGTTAATAGTCATTGGTCATTAATCATTTATCCAATGACCCTTCGGGTTTGCCAGTTACTCATGGGGAGACCACGCTACTTGTTTATGGGGGGAGACCCCCAAGACCGCACTGGTTCAGCAATGACTAATGACCAATGACGAACTAATAATACTTCTGTCTTTGGCGAAAATTTGCTACCGATTCTACTATTCCCAAGGAAATGAAGTTAGTCAGCATAGCAGAACGTCCGTAACTCATCCAAGGTAGGGGAATTCCTGCCACAGGCGCTAAGCCGACAGTCATGCCAACGTTGACAATTAACTGAAACACAATCATCGACAAAACGCCAATTGCCAATAATGAACCAAAATTGTCTGTGGCGGTTTGAGCAATATGTAGTAGACGAAAGCAAATTAAGCAAAAGACAAATAGTACTAACAAACAACCAGCAAAACCGAATTCTTCGCCGACTGCGGAGAAAATAAAGTCTGTATGCTGTTCTGGAACGAAATTCAGTTGTGTCATTGGGCCTTTAAACAGACCCCATCCCCAAATTTCACCAGCACCGATTGCAATGCGAGATTGAATCAAGTGATACCCAGCACCTAAGGGATCGTGATCGGGGTCAATGAATACAGTTAGGCGGTCTTTTTGATACGATTTCAAAATATGATTCCACGCAAAAACTCCTAATTCGCCACCCAGTATATTCAGACTCCACGCACCGATAGCACCCAAACCAAATCGACGCCAGGGCAGGGTTCGCCAGCCCACAATAGCCATAACAACTGACCAAACTATACCCAACGGTCCAAAAGATAGCTCTTTAAACAAAACTATCGGCTCTGCTAAAGGCCAAGATATACTAAGCAAAATGGCAGCAACCACAGGAGAAATCATCAGAATTAACCAGCCTGGGTTAGCATTTGCCCAGTAGAGCATTCCCAAAACGATCGCCCCAAATACTAATGATGTTGCTAAATCTGGCTGTAAAAATACTAGTCCCCAAGGTATAGCAGTGATTGCTAGCACATGGAAAACACTTTCGAGTTTAGAAGCAGTACGCTTATGTAACAAAGCTGCTAAGGTGATAATTATACCGACTTTGGCAAACTCTGAAGGTTGTACATTAAAGCCAGCGACACTAATCCACCGCTGTGCCCCTTTGGCGCTAGTACCAGCAATCATCACGGCGATTAAGCTGAAATTCGTCAGTCCATAGGTTAGCCAGTGGCACTGCATCAAGATTTCGTAACGGGTACGAGCTAAAAACAGCGCTATCATCACACCAATAGCCGCTACCAACCAATGCCACCACCAGTCGGTCACTGGCTGCTTCAGTTCCGTACTCAGAATCATCAGACCGCCAAAAATACTGACAGCAATCGGTAGACAAAATAGTAACCAATCTACATATTGCCAGGGCTTAACCCAAGACTTCCAGCGAATTTTAGGAAGCGAGCGTTTTAATAACATTGTGTCACTTTAGACTTTATATTTGATTGTTGGGTATTGAGCATTGGGCATTGGGTACTGGGTATTGGGAAAATTCTTTCCCAGTCCCTAATCCCCAATCGCCAGTCCCTAGTATTCCCAAGCTATAGCTCAACAAACAAATAGGAATTAAAATTTATTATGTCAAAGCTGCAACCGATACTTTACCAGCAATGGTAAGAGCGATCGCTGTTAATGCTTTTGCTGAAGCTGAATCTGGGTCAGCAACCACTATTGGTACACCGCTATCACCGCCAACTCGCGTAGAAATTTCTAGTGGCACACAGCCCAAAAGTGGGACATCTAATTCAGCAGCTGTTTTCGAGCCACCCCCGGAACCAAAAATGTCGTACTGCTTATCTGGCATATCTGGCGGGATAAAATAACTCATATTTTCTACGATTCCCAATACTGGGACGTTCATCTGCTGGAACATCCGTAATCCCTTACGAGAATCTAACAGCGCTACATTTTGTGGTGTGGTAACAATTACTGCTCCTGCCATCGGTACTGCTTGGGTTAAGGTTAACTGAGCATCTCCGGTTCCTGGTGGCATATCTACAATCAAATAGTCCAGTTCTCCCCATTGCACTTGATAGAGAAACTGGCGAATTACACCATTTAGCATTGGCCCCCGCCAAATCACTGGTTGATCTCGGTCAATTAAAAAGCCCATTGAAACCAATTTGACGCCGTGATTAAAAGCAGGTTCCAGGATTTCACCTTTTTCGGTTGAGCGTACAGCAATTTCGGCATCCGCCAGCCCCAGCATGGTCGGGTCATTAGGCCCATAAATATCAGCATCTAGTAAGCCGACTTTCGCCCCAGTTTGAGCTAAAGCCACTGCGACATTCACCGCCACAGTACTTTTTCCAACACCACCTTTGCCGCTGGAAACAGCAATGATATTTTTTACTCCAGAAATACCAGTGCGATCGGGCAAACTTTTTTGTTGGGGTGTTTCTGCTGTGACTTCTACATTTACATCTGTAACGCCTGGTAGTTTTTTAACAGCTTTTTGACAATCTTCAACAATAAATTCACGTAAAGGACAGGCAGGAGTAGTTAACACTAAAGTGAAACTAACCTTACCAGCATCAATTTTGACGTTGCGAATCATATTCAGTTCTACCAGACTTTTGCGAAGTTCTGGGTCTTGCACTGGTCGCAACACTTCTAAGACAGAGCGAGAATCAAGGACATCGTACATAAAAAATTCAAAATTCCAAATTTACCGAAGTTCTGATTTAAGGAAGGCAGAAGCTCGTGACTTCTGTTGAAAATGAAGAAATACAATCTTAGTCAGCATCTTAGCTATTAACTGGATGCAAATAAAAGCAAGAGCAGATTAGTATTTTCACTATTACTGTCGTAATAAAACTTAGGAAATTGGATTATTACCTAATAAAATCTTAACTTTCTTTAGGAATTAATACTGGGGACTAGGGATTGGGGATTGGCAGTGCTGATTGCCTGGTGCTAATTGGTGAGTGAGGAGTTAAGAGTTATTTTTTCCTATCTTTCTATCTTTTCAGCCCCTAGTACCTAGTCCCCAGTTCCTAAAAATCAAAACAACTATCATTAAGGGATTTTTTCTTAGTTGATACTGTTGGTAATGTCGTCTTTTCTACCGCTTCAATTAAAGAACGAGCAACGCGGTCTACATAAGGACGAGATAAAGACCAGATTAGGGGTGACAACCAACCGCGTAGTGTTACAGAATAAGATAAACAAGTACCACAAACCGTCGATTCTACTTGGTAAGTTACCCGTTCTTCTATCCCAGGAATTGCCATGACTCGGATACTTAGCAACTCTCTAGGATTGACGCGTTCCACAAAAATCCGGATTGGAATCGGTGAAAAGCGTGTTACAGCTTGAAAGATTAATCCTGGTTTAGGTACTAATCCGTAGGGCACATTGGTACTTTTAAGTAGTGGATGCCAGGAAACATCTGTTAAGTCAACGACTTTTTGCCACAATTCATCTACAGAAGCACAAGTAATCTCTCGATACGTCCGCACCAGAGAAGCGCAAAACCGACGACGTTTGCGGTGGATGAATTTGGATAACCAACCTTGCATTTTCCTAATCCTCGTCCTCGCTAGACACTTTCTGGTACTTTGGGCAACCACGTTTAGCCCTGGATGAAAACTTTCTCAAAATTGCTTTGAGCATAGCAAGGGTATATTCGGTGCAGATGCTAACCGCCAAATTACAAATATGGCGCAGAAGTTTTCTGCAGACGAGTCAAACCCCTGATACCTCAGGTTCAGACTAAATTTTAGTGTTTATACCAGAATATTCCAATTAAAAATTTCATTAACAATTTCAAAGAAACTCAGTCAATATACAAGCCTATACGCATTTGAGGGAAAATAACTCTAGTGATGCCCATCAATCCTAAAAATGCTTGACCACTCAGAAAAAAGCAGATTAGGCAAGTCGAGCTTGATTGCTGGCACGTGTTTCCCCAAATTTTAAGATGAGAAATTTGTGGCTTTCTGGAAATTGTAATTTAGGTTCAAAAATCTATGTTGATTGACTCGCAAACACCGACTCTACCAATAGATTCATCCAAGTCTTTGCCAGCAACTGACGCTCAGACTAGGGTTAGTCAGTTTATGAAACAGCTGCAAGACGAGATTACGCAAGCTTTAACAAAACTAGATGGTGTGGGTAAGTTTGATGAAGATAGTTGGGAACGCCCAGAAGGGGGTGGAGGACGATCGCGCGTGCTGCGCGATGGTGCAATATTTGAACAAGGTGGTGTAAATTTTTCTGAAGTTTGGGGTTCCCATTTACCGCCATCAATTTTAGCTCAACGCCCTGAAGGGGCAGGGCACGGCTTTTATGCTACTGGTACTTCAATGGTGTTACACCCACGCAATCCCTACGTGCCTACAGTCCATCTCAATTATCGCTACTTTGAAGCTGGACCAGTGTGGTGGTTTGGCGGTGGTCTGGACTTGACACCCTATTACCCGTTTGCCGAAGATGCAACACATTTGCATAAAACTTTAAAACAAGCTTGCGACAAACACCACCCAGAGTATTACCCAACGTTTAAGCGGTGGTGTGATGAATATTTTTACCTGAAACATCGCGGTGAAACAAGAGGCGTCGGCGGTTTGTTTTTTGATTACCAAGATGGTCAAGGTAGTTTATATCGTGGCCCAGATCCCAATGGAGAAGCAGCTAATTATAGCAACAAGGTGAAAGAACTAGCGCCCCGTAATTGGGAAGATTTGTTTGCTTTTGTACAAGACTGTGGTCGAGCATTTTTACCGGCTTACGTGCCAATTGTAGAACGGCGACATGGAATTGAGTATGGCGATCACCAACGAAATTTTCAACTCTATCGCCGGGGACGATATGTAGAATTTAACTTGGTTTACGACCGAGGTACTATTTTTGGTCTGCAAACCAACGGACGTACCGAATCAATTCTTATGTCCCTACCACCCTTAGTGCGCTGGGAATACGGCTATCAGCCAGAACCTAATTCCCCGGAAGCGGAGTTATATGAAACCTTCTTAAAACCTCAAGATTGGGTCAATTGGACAGCAGCTCAATAGGGACTTGAAAACTAGGCATGGGGTAATGGGGACTGGGGCATGGGGACTAAGTACTGGGGACTGGGGAACTCGGGGCCCCCAGAAAGTGGGGATTAGGGGCATAGGGACTGGTTATCAATTATTCTCGTCTGTACCTGAAGCCCCTGAAGCCTCCCCCTCAGAGTCTTAGGGGTTCCTGCCATAGACCTGTGCCCCCTACTCCCCATTCCCGATTAAAAATTGCTACTCAGCACTATTTTGGTGAGTTAAACTACTAAAAGTAAGCACTTAGGATATAAAAGTGACAATTTTAGCTGTAGCTTGTTAATTTAAAGTCGCAGGACTATAACAGTTCTGTAGCTAGTTAATTTAAGATAAATGCCACGGGGAGGGCTTGAGTGATTCAAATAGAGCAAAAAACTTATACAACCCAAGATGGAAATACCGTTATTGTCTTGACACCAGCTGGTCGTCTAGACATTACGACTGCTTGGCAATTTCGCCTAAAGTTACAGGAGTGTATTTCCAAACTCAGTCGCCATGTGGTTGTAAATTTGGGACAGGTTAATTTTATTGATAGTTCTGGTCTCACATCTTTGGTAGCTGGGATGCGTGATGCAGATAAAGTCAAGGGTAGTTTCCGCATTTGTAATGTACATCCAGAAGCCAAACTCGTGTTTGAAGTGACGATGATGGATACTGTGTTTGAAATCTTTGAAACTGAAGAGGAAGCTTTAGAAGGTGTACCTCGTAGTATTGCTAGCTAAGAAAAGAGTTAGAGACGTGATTAATCGCGTCTGTACAGGAGTGAAGAATTAACTCATAACTCATAACCCGCTCTTACTCAATACTGATTTCTCTTGGTGTAGTGATAAGGGCCGAGAATTGCTCCCCAAATTGCTTGTCCAGTTGCAGGATCAATTCCTTTGTCGTAACTTTTAAATTCTGCTGCTGTGGCTTCAAACCCTAAGGAAACTTGGATAGTATTGCCCAAATAAGTAAAGCTGCAACGGGTTTTTGGTAGTGGGGTAGCGGTAAACTTATAGCGATCACCAGCTAGTGTTTCATAATTAACTGTGAGGATACAACCTGGTAGTAAATCTAATTGATTGGGTGAGAGTGTATTCAGTAGGGCACAATTATCACCTGCGCCTTTTAACGCTTCTGGATTTTTAGGCATATAATATTGCACTTGCAGGGGTGCATGAGAATCGCTTCCCTGGCGCAACCGCATAATTCGCTGGCGGTAAGGTTGATCTAAGTTAATAATGTTAGCCTGTTCGGCAAATATGGTGATACTATCTTCTGGGAATAAGTTGACTGGTCTTTGCCACAGGCGCAGGTGGACATACCAAACTGGTTCTCCGATGGCTTGTTCCCGATTATCAAATTCACCAGCTAAATACTCACCTAAAGCAGTTAACTGTGGCGAGAAGCTCATAAATGGGATCGATAAATTATTAAAGATGATAATTTTTGGTTAGTTTTTTAGGGGAGAGAGTTCTTAACCCCTGTGGCTACTAACTTCCAAACTACTTTTGATTTGTTTATATTGTAAATGAAACCGTCATCGGCCAAAACCTAAACTTGGCAAAGTAGCCTTTAAGCGGGAAAATAAAAATACATCGCCCTTAATATTTTCTTTGTGAATAACGTCCGTACTGTCTCTGATACAAAGCGAACTTTCTACAATTTGCATACCCGTCCGATCAACACTATTTATCGTCGGGTAGTAGAAGAGTTGATGGTGGAAATGCATCTGCTGTCAGTAAATATTGATTTTAGCTACAATCCAATTTATGCCTTGGGCGTCGTCACTACTTTTGACCGCTTCATAGAAGGCTATCAACCAGAACGGGATCGAGAATCAATTTTTAACGCCTTATGTCAGGCTATAGAACAAGACCCGCAACGCTATCAACAGGATGCTCAAAGATTGCGCTCTGTAGCTGAAAATTTGCCAGTTAAAGATTTAATTGCCTGGCTGAGCCAAACGACTAATTTAGATCGAGATGCTGATTTGCAAGCACAATTGCAGGCGATCGCCAATAATTCTAACTTTAAATACAGCCGTTTGTTTGCAATTGGGATATTTTCATTATTGGAATTATCTGATCCAGAATTAGTCAAAGACCAAAAGCAACTCACTCAAGCACTCAAAGCGATCGCCGCTGGCTTGCATTTGTCTGAGGACAAATTTAGCAAGGATTTGGAATTATATCGTTCTAACCTAGACAAGATGGCGCAAGCACTGGTAGTGATGGCAGATATGCTCTCAGCTGATCGCAAAAAACGCGAACAACGTAAACAACAATCAACTACTCAAGTTGCTCCTCCAACTTCCAATGAATAATTATGAGTGAGGAATTAGGAATTATCAATAACTCCTTACTCCTCACTCATAACTCCTGAATTTTAATTTTATACACCTAGGATTTTATAGATTAAGCTATTAATTAAAGTCAGCGCAAATGCTCCAATAACAGCACTCCAAATACCGTAACGCAAGCGAAAACCTTCGACTAACCAAGCAGCGATACTAAAACAAGCTACAGCAATTATAAATGTAAAAATGCTGGATAATAAGTCGAATGTGAGTAAATTTGGGACTGCGAAAATGAGTCTTAAAAAGGGTCGGACTATTGCTGTCACGATCCCAAGTACCGCTGCCGAAAAGAAGGCTTTACCTGGAGTGTCAATCTCAACTCCCAAAGGCAATTTACTAATTATTAACAAGCTGATAGCTGTTACTATCCAAACAATTAAAAGCGTTACAAGATTCATGCCACAACCCTTGAAACGTGAATGGCAATTGGTGGTAAATTAGCCTACCTATGGGAAAATCTTTTAAACTCAACCAATTATTTGTAACTTAACAGAATTTTTTCTCTAGCTGAATTTTATTCGGGATATTTTTAGGTTTGGGATAAAAGCTGCAAAGGGGAGTAGGGAAGATAAGGGAAATAAAGAAGTATTTTCCTCCTGATCTCCCTGATCTCCCCCTACTCCCTCATCTGCCACCTCATCTTACCTTTTAGGAGTAGATTGGCTTTGTTTAGGTGCTACAGGCGCTGAGGATGCAGGTGGGTTGGAAATACCAGGATTGAGGGGACTGATGCCTTGCCCAGTTGGAGGTTGATCAGTTACCCTCGGCAAGGGTACGGAATTAGGCGCTAAAGGAAATCTGGGGGTAAGACTACCTTCGGGATTGACGCCTGGAACTGGTGCTTCACCAGGATTAATTGGGAAAGAAGGCACAGAAGGCTGGTTGAGTGAGTTTGTTGGCGATTGAGATGGCCCGGGAATAATTCCCAAAGAAACGCGATCGCCTCCTACTTGGCGCAGCAAGTCTAATGTCTCAATCACATCATTGTAAGTTGCTGTCCGTGAAGCATTCAGTACTAGAATCGCACCAGGCTTTGCTTGGAGTTCCTGTTTTAACCTTTGTGCCAAATCCTCGCGTTTTACAGGCAGTTTTTCTATGTAAGTATTGCCTACGGCATCGATAGTTACAATCACACTGCCACTTTGTGAGTTTATCCCAGATACTACATTGGTGCTGGCTTTGGGTAAATCAACATTTATTGCCTGTTGGCGCGTAAATTGCAGTGCCGCTAACAAAAAAAACGTCAGAATACAAAAAACAACATCAATTAAAGGAATGATTTGAACTTGGACTTCTTCAATTGGAGTATGTAGATTAACTTTCATATCTCACTCTCAAACCTGGTTTGGGGTTAAATTTTTGACTATTACTCAGGTGTATTTGGGGGTTGAGGAGGTGCAGAAAACCTACTTTTCCCTTGCTTGCGGGGTGGAGTAAAATTTTCCCGCACAATTGGTGATGTCGTATTACTAAAATCAGGCGGAGACTGGCGATAGAGCAATTCCAACTCATTCCCTGCTTTGCGAAAAACTTTGACTTGATTGACTACAAAACCTTGAAACAGGCGATAAAATGCCAAACTAATAATGGCAACTATTAGCCCGGTTGCCGTACTAATTAAAGATTCACCAATACCAGTAGTCACGCCAGCTGTAGATTCGGTTCCCAAATCGCCAATGCGAATTGAGCGCAGAGAATGAATTAAACCCAGAACAGTACCCAGTAATCCCAATAGGGGGGCGAGGGCAATTACTGCTTCTAAAAGTTTTTCACCCCGGCGCATTCCCGCTAATTCATCTTCAGCGGTGGACTCCAGTGCTAAGCGAAAGGTTTCCGTATCACTTTTAGCTAAGTGTAACGGGGCATAAAGAAAACGCCCCACAGGCTGATCGCTTGCTTGTCTAGCAATATCTCCAGCAACTTGCCAATCATCATGAGCAGCATCTAAGACGCGATCGACTATTTGCTTTTCCTGAGAGAAAATTCGCAACCAGAACCACAAACGCTCAAAAATCACACTCAAAGACAGAATCGATAGAACAAGCATTGGCCACATCGCTGGCCCGCCCTTGTAAAACAAATCTAAAATATCCACTGTTTAAGTTTCCTCCCTCCATAACTAAAGCAACTATCCCCAAGCATTATTAATTTTAGAGATTAATGCACAACTACCGTAATCATGAGCCGAATTACAGCATAGTTATGTTATGTAATCAAAGCGACTGGAGATCGGGAAACAGGCGCCAGAGGAGATAATTCCTAATTCCTGACTAAGCACTCTCCACTTTCCTTAAGATTAGTAGCGTCTTCCAGACTAACTGGGGCGGTTATTCCCACCGGAAGTTTAAAAGATAATTTGTCAAAATTAAAGATAACTGGAGGTTCAAAACATGAAATTTTCAATTCAATCGSTTTATACTTGGTATCGTAATTTGCTCCGTAACCCAAAGTACCGTTGGTGGGTAATTTTAGGAACACTGGTTTATTTGGCCAGCCCAATTGATTTGCTACCAGACATTTTCCCCATTGTCGGACAGGTTGATGATGTTTTTCTTTTGACTTTGCTAGTTAGTGAGGTGTCTGGGTTAGTGATTGAAGGCTGGAAAGCTCGTAAAGGCGATCTAAGTACCGAAGCAGGCAATACACCAGAGGGTTCTACCTCCACTGCAAGCACCATCGATGTTGATGCTGTCTCTGTCAAGTAGTTTTTACAACCAAATAAAATTTCACAAACCCCTGCTTTTAGCGTCTGCTGGCAACCAGGCTTTTGAAGTAGGGGATATTTTTTGATTAAAAGTCAATAATCAAGGATGTTTATAAAGATTGGTCGGTAGTAAAAATTAAAATAATTTTCATATTTGAAACTTGAAATTCAGTTGCGAACCGCTTCTTTTATGGTTGTATGAATTGGGATCGCACCCTAGTTTTGAGATCAGGATTAGAGCAGCAGTTGGTGAACTAAGTAACCTGAGTTCGGGATAAGGAAAAGAGCAGGTAGTAAGCTGAAAATAACGACAAATCCAGCAACCTGCCCTATGTTTAGTTTAGAAGCTTTATTTTGCCATGTAGACGATTTCTGTCGGGGTTTTGAAGCGCAATGGCACAAAAGGCTGTTGATAAATGGAGCGAGAAGAAGAAACAGGGCTAGAAGCCTGTGCTTAAGTGAGATAATGACGATTGTAATTGCATTTCATCAAACAAACTACCGAAATTTCAAGTATTTTTATTTGAATCACGTTAAACAGCAATG
>NZ_SZNH01000100.1 GCF_005869855.1 Nostoc sp. PA-18-2419
AAAATTATTTTACTTGTTCGTTTGCTTTCAGCGTACTTKTAAACTTGTTCARTTCTTCTAAACCTTTAGGGTTATCCTCAAAGTCATGTTCCTGGTTTGAACTCATGGTTTGAGAGAACGGAACTGTTTGCGGGATGTAATCCTCTTCGGCACCAGGCTTGCTATAATCATATGGCCAACGGTAAACAGTTGGTATTTCGCCAGGCCAGTTACCGTGCAGGTGCTCGACAGGGGTAGTCCACTCTAAGGTGTTTGACTCCCATGGATTCTGCGTCGCTTTTTTACCAATGAATATAGACGATATAAAGTTATACAGGAAAGCTACCTGAGCACAAGCTGCCATAATAGCCGCCCATGTAATAAAGGTGTTTACGGTTAACCAGCGTTGCATGCTTACAAACTCGGTAAAGGCATAGTAACGACGAGGTACGCCATCCAATCCCATAAAGTGCATTGGGAAAAATACCAGGTAAGCACCAATAAAGGTTAACCAGAAGTGCAGATAGCCCAATTTCTCGTCCATCATTTTTCCGAACATTTTAGGGAACCAGTGGTAAACACCGGCAAGCATACCAAATATAGCCGCCGAACCCATTACCAGGTGGAAGTGAGCAACCACAAAGTAAGTATCGTGCAGGTTAATATCCAGCGCGGCGTTACCCAGGAATATACCTGTTAAACCACCTGATATAAAGAATGACACCATACCGATAGCG
>NZ_SZNH01000101.1 GCF_005869855.1 Nostoc sp. PA-18-2419
AAGCGGCACTCCATTGCTGTTTAACGTGATTCAAATAAAAATACTTGAAATTTCGGTAGTTTGTTTGATGAAATGCAATTACAATCGTCATTATCTCACTTAAGCACAGGCTTCTAGCCCTGTTTCTTCTTCTCGCTCCATTTATCAACAGCCTTTTGTGCCATTGCGCTTCAAAACCCCGACAGAAATCGTCTACATGGCAAAATAAAGCTTCTAAACTAAACATAGGGCAGGTTGCTGGATTTGTCGTTATTTTCAGCTTACTACCTGCTCTTTTCCTTATCCCGAACTCAGGTTAACTAGCAATAGAGAAAGGAATGGGAAAAGCTCGAAAACCATTCATCAATTCAATTAACTTAAGGAAACAGCGTCTCATCCCAGGAATGTTGAATACATCTAACCAAGGTAACAGCAAATGGTAGAAGATATAAGGCTGAGCAATTAGTCTCAAGTTATTCAGTGAACTTTTCCATGTCATGCCCGTTTCCCACTCCCGATGTTGGCTAAATTCAGTAGTTGATGCATTGATGGATGAAGAGGAATCAGGGCTAGAATTGAGAAGATTTTCAGATACCAGTTTCTCAGCTTCTAATTGGAAATAAGTCGCCTGAATGCTAACTAAAAGATAAGCACTAAAAATTATCTCCCACCAGCGCTCAATGCTTTTATAGTCTGTTAGGCGAAAATCAGCCCAGCCCAGTTCATTCTTGAC
>NZ_SZNH01000058.1 GCF_005869855.1 Nostoc sp. PA-18-2419
GTGGTCTGTGGTCTCAAACCATCCTCTGACTTAACTTTGAATCAGCAAATTGAATTGGCAAATAAAAAATTGGTTGAGTGTAACTAACAACAAATTTTGCTAGATACTTATTATTAAGGGGTCTACTCTTTAGGAGACGAGAGCGGTGCTAAAGAATGTTTTGGTAGCTCTGGACGGTTCGGAAATAGCAGAACAAGTAATCCAGACTTTAGATGATTTGGCGTTTTCAAAAGATGCCAAGGTTATTCTTTGCCATGTATTTCCTACATCAGAGTCAGAGCTTGAATTACCCGCAGATCGTCCTCAGTCTGAGTCCCCAACATTTTCTTATTTTCATATTGAAAAACAGCTACAGTCATATCAGGAAAAGTTATCAATTCCTAGTGAGTTAGAATTGGTAACCGGCGATCCTGCTGAAGAGATTATTCGCCTTGCCAATATCTACAAAACTGACTTGATTGTAATTGGCAGTCGCGGATTGATGGGGATGAAGCGAATTGTTCAGGGTTCTGTTAGCAGTCAAGTTGTGGAAGAGGCTCATTGTTCGGTATTAGTGGTAAAGCCGAATTAGAATCACGTCAAAGCAAATAAGATAATGCGGCGATCGCAACAGGACAAACGAAGGGAGTATGGGGAGATTATAAAAACCTTCCCATCCCTCCCACACTCATACCTTTACATCCACTGCATTCAATGTTTTTAATTTGCTAAAAATTGACGCAAACTCAACAAATTCAGGGTTTGACCCAAATTCAACGGCAAAACTGAGACTCCTTCCAAGCGGGACTGTATCCAACCTTCTCCCCAGTACCATTCGTGAAACCCGTCAATACCTCCCGACAGTAGTAAGCGGAGGCAATTGGATTTTACAACGTCCACTTGATGATGAATCGCAACTGGTCCAGTCCAGGTAGTAAACTCAAATCCAGGAAGCAATTCTTCTGGCATTCCTGGCGCAAAGCGTTGCCCTACAAGCCATTTTGCTAGTTGCGTTGGATGCAATAGACTGTCACGAATTGCATCTGTTGGTGCTTCAATTTCGATTCGCAGTTGGCTTTGTTGAAAATTACCCAGCATTTTCCAGGATTACCTAAAGGTGAGACATCACTATCTCTAATATTGCAAATAGTTTTTGTTATTAGTCATTGTCATTTGCAAATAACTAATGACCTGGCGTCAAGTTTGCCAAATTGTACTTCAACTATAGCACTTGCTACCCTACGGCTTCTCCGTAAGGTAGCAAGTGGCATTCATTTGAGCAACGAAACCTAAGACTAAGAATTCCTAGTTTTGTTGAGTTTCACTACGTGAAACCTAACCCAGAAATATTTTTATTTTTTTGGAGTAATTAATTAAATATAGTGCTAATGACTAGTAACAGCCGTTTATTTGCGTAACACCACTTATCTACCAATAGAGAACTTAGAATAGAAAGGTGGACTTGTTAAGAAATGTAAGGTTATTCATGGCGGATCAGTTAATTCGTGCAACAGCTGGCGAAGGTGGGATTCGTGCGGTAGGCGTAATCACCACACGTTTAACAGAAGAAGCACGAGGGCGACACAAGCTTTCCTATGTAGCAACGGCAGCACTAGGGCGGACGATGGCGGCAGGCTTGTTGATGGCTTCTAGCATGAAGCGTACTGGGTCGAGGGTCAACGTCCGAGTCAAGGGCGATGGACCTTTGGGTGGCATATTGGTAGATGCAGGTTTAGATGGCACGGTACGTGGATATGTGGCGAATCCATCTGTGGAATTGCCTCCCAACGCTAAAGGCAAGCTAGACGTTGGTGGTGCAGTGGGTAGCGGTTACCTCTACGTTGTTCGCGATATCGGTTATGGTTTTCCTTACTCTAGTACTGTAGAACTAGTTTCTGGAGAAATTGGGGATGATGTTGCTCATTATCTGCTAAATTCTGAACAAACTCCTTCAGCTTTAGTTTTAGGCGTGTTTGTGGGAGCAGAAGGAGTAACGGCTGCTGGAGGATTACTGGTACAAGTGTTACCCAAAGCTGGAACAGATGAAGCCTTAGTAGAAAAACTAGAATCACGGGTAGCTGGTTTAGCAGGATTTACGCCGTTGCTGCAAGCTGGGAAAACTTTACCTGAAATATTTGAGGACTTGCTAGGAGATATGGGGCTAGTAATCTTTCCCGAAAGGCAAATGCTGCGCTTCCACTGCGGTTGTTCTTTTGATCGCGCTTTAGGGGCACTGAAAATTTTGGGAGAAGCCGAACTGCAAGATATGATTATTAAAGATGATGGTGCTGAAGCAACTTGCGATTTTTGCGGCAACGTTTATCACGCAAGTAGCGAGCGCTTAGCTCAGCTAATTGCCGATTTGCAAGCCGAATCTACTATTTCAGGAGAAAGTATAAAACAAGACTAAAATTTTAGAGTTTTAATGGTATCTGTTGGGGTAAATAATCAAAAAAGTAGCTTTTTAATCGTGAGAAAGCTACTATGGCAACAATGGAATTATCGACCTAAAACAGAAAGCTATTCAATTATTTTGGTGTGAGAAATGACAGAGCGGGATATTCCAGACGGTTGGTCAGGAGGCAGAGCAAGAGACCCAGATCAAGATACCAGATTATCCCGAATAGAGCAATTCGGTGAAACTCAACCATTTGACGTGCCTGCTACTGGTTCTAACTCTAAGTCAGTGAAGCGGCCAAAGCAAAGCAATTCTGTTGGCAAAGATAGTCATTCACAAGAAACTACCCAACCTAGTAAAAGTTATCGGAAATGGCCACGCTGGACGAAAAGTTGGATATTGTGGTCATTTTTGTTAATTTCGATTCCTGGTAGTGTAGCATTCTTAGCAACCGCAATGCTGCTGAAGTTGCCAGCTGCCCCTAATTGCCCATCGATTTTCTGGCCTCTGGCTAGTGCTTCGGTACGGTTGCACTGCGCTCAATTGGCAGCTTCTAAAGATACAGTAAATGACCTGCTGCAAGCGATCGCTCTGGTGAAGGAATTACCAAAAAATCACCCGTTACACGCAGAAATTAATCGTTTCATCGAAGAATGGTCGCGGGATATTTTGAAGCTAGCCGATCAAAGTTTCCAAACAGGGAATTTAGACGAAGCGATCGCCACTGCTCGCAAAATACCAGAAGAAGTTGCAGCCTATAAACTAGTCAACGAGCAAATTGATAAATGGCAAACAATTTGGTCGAAGGCAGATGGCATTTACAACAGTGCCATCGCCGAAGTACGCCAATTACACTGGCAATCGGCCTTTATGTTGTCCGCGAGAATGCTACGTGTAGATAATCAATATTGGGCGGGTACTAAATACGACCAATTGAATCACATCATTGCCACAGCCCGCGAAGATGGCGATAAGTTAGGAAAAGCCGAAAATTTAGCAAACAGCAAAGTTGTTGATAATTTACTAGAATCGATTAAGCTTGCCGAGTCCATTGGGCAAGAAAGTTACCTTTACCAAAAAGCTCAAGAAGCGATTCCGGCATTCGGACGTAAAATGCTGGCATTGGCACAGGCAAAATTAGATCAGCGAGATGCAGATGAAGCGCTGAATATTGCTAGACAAATTCCCGAAAGTACGAAACTCCAAGCCGAAACAGATGACTTTATCGCCATAGCCGATGCTAAAAGAAGTGCTTGGCTGGGTAACGTTTCTGGTTTAGAAGCAGCGATCGCCCAAGCACAACAAATCGATCCTTCAAGACCAGTATATGGGGAAGCGCAGCAGTTAATTGCTCGTTGGCAGCTAGAAATCGAAGATGTTGCCCATCTAGAAAAAGCCAGAGTATTGGCTAGCCAAGGAACAGTGAATAATTTAACAGCAGCGATCGCTCAAGTGCAACTCATCCCTGCTAGCAACCCCAGAGGAACAGAAGCTAGGCAAGAAATGAGTCGCTGGCGTGCCCAAATAGAGACAATCGAAGACCAACCTTATTTAGAACGTGCCGAACAAATCGCAATATTTGAGGATATTAACTCATTACAAGCTGCGATCGCCCAAGCTAGTCAAATACGTAGCGGTCGTGCATTATATCCAGAAGCACGCCGAAAAATTCGCACTTGGACCGCAAAAATTCAGCAAATTGAAGACCAACCCTACTTAGATCAGGCACGAGAACTGGCTCAGAGTGGAAATCTCACTGCTGCCATTAGTGCAGCTCAACAAATCGCATCCTCAGGAAGGTCGCTTTCTGGCGAAGCACAAACTGCTATTGATGACTGGCAAGGACAAATCCGCACCAGAGAAAACTGGACAAAAGCCCAGCAGACGGCAACTGTTGGCACACCAGAAGCCTTGGCTGAGGCAATACGATTAGCAGATCGCGTTTCAAATAATAGCATCCTCCGCATGGATGCCAATCTCGCCATTGACCAATGGAGTCAGCAATTATTAGACATAGCACGTTCTCAAGGTCAGTCTGATATTGCTAGAGGAATTGGGATTGCCAAGTCCATTCCCCGCGGTAGTGCTGCTTATAATGCGGCGCAAGACCAAATTAAGACTTGGCAGCAATTTCTCAATCCTCAACCACAACCTTCGCTTCCAGTGGAGTCTCCCCAATCGTCGCCATCAACGACTACTATTGGTCAGTGATTGTTTATATTTGGAAGTTGCGTATAAAATATTACGCTTGGTTTAGAAAACTTGTCGGGTGTGTTATTGTCCAGGGTAGGGCATTATCCCAAATTTTTAGTGGGTTATCGATGTTAGTCATAACGCACCCTACCAAATAAAAGCTGATAATGCCTAATCCTCAATCACCGATCGCTTCTCCCCATTCTTTAATCACAGCAAATAGTGATGAATAATCATCTTCAGCAAATGACATTTTCATGGCTGTTTGCAAGATTTGTCGTACTCCTTTAACACTACTGAGATCTAAACTCAGAGACTTTGCTTCGCAGATAAACAATTCTGTATCTTTGAGCAAGTGCTTTGTAGGGAAATTAGGATCGGCATAATTACCATCCAACATCCGTTGTAGTTTTTTGTCAAAGGTAGGCGCATAAAGTGAACTGTCGCGCAAGATTTGCATAAACATATCCACATTCACACCTTGACGCTGGACAAAAGCTAGACTCAAAGCGAAGCTACTTGTTAGGGAAGCTATTAGTTGATTGAGTGCCAATTTTAGCCCCGCCGCAGTCCCCACAGGCCCGACAAGTAAAGGTTCTGTGCCAAAATTTTGCAGTAAGTTTAAGTGGCGTTGATATTGTTCTGGTTCGGCGCCTACCATAACAATTAACTTACCTGCTTTTGCTTCGGGAATACTCCCTAATACAGGTGCTTCTATATACTCACCACCACCTGCAACAACTGCATCTCTAATTTCCTGGCTTTGGGTGGGAGTAATTGTTCCCATTTGAATGATAGTGCGCCCTTTAAGAGTTTGCGAAGCTCTATCTGAAAGCAAGACATTATAAATGGCTGGGGCATTAGTAAGCATCAGAATTACATACTCAGCAGCACTAATGGCGTAGCGGGGGTGTGTGACAATTTCAGCCCCAGCTGCTTGGAGTGGTGCTAATTTTTCTGGGGTACGATTATAGGCAACTAGCTGTATATCTGCGGCTAATAACCTTTGAGCCATTGGTAGTCCCATCAGTCCAGTTCCCAGAAATGCTACCTTCATTTTTTACGTTCCTCTGGTACAGCGTAGGCGTAGTCTTCGTAGATATTGGGTTTTTAGAAGAATTATCAGTTCCTATTGATACAACATAATTCAGAATAAAATAGGCTTTATCCCTGGTTATCAAACCTAGTTTATATACTTTATCTTTCTTGAAATCGGCTGTAACTGATAACTGATATGCGATTACTTCAGCCACCTGCGGCAAAAGTCAGCATAATCAAAACTGAAAGTAAAATACCTGGAGTAAGTAGTGTTACTAACATAAATAGGTCATGACTAGACATAATTATTACTTACCTGTTGTGTTTAAGTTTACAGTAATTACTGTTATGCTAGTCTAAATAAAACTAATACTGCATTCTTAAATAGAGTTTTAACTTTTCAAAATTTGGGTTTACTCTGGCAGGGTCAATCCTTTTAGTGGTTGAGAAATTTCTGTTTTGTGGAGATTTTTGCTCTGAATCAAGACTCCAAAACCACCTACTCCTGTAGGATCTAAAAGCTGATGTAGTGCGTCCCGCCGCTGTAGTAATTGCGAGAGGGGTTGCTTTTGAGAGGAAACAGCAGCAATTCGTTCGCCTAATCCCAAGGCCATCAAAAATAGACCTTGCTGGATAAAACCAACGTTCTCTAAACCACAGCGATCGCCCCAGCGTTCTAAAGCTGTAAACTCAACATGGGCAGTGATATCTTGTCGGCCGATATTGATATAGGGGTTGTCATGGAAACGATGGTGGTAGTAACACTGTAGCGTTCCTTGCGATCGCCTGGGATTGTAGTAGCGAGTGGCGGGGTAGCCATAATCAATTGTTAACACATAGCCGCGTTGCAAGCGGTCTGCTACTATACTCAACCAGTTTAGAGCAGCTAAATTAATTTCACTGCGGTAACCATTTGGGTAGGCACCTGAAGTTAAATCGATTTCTACTAAGTCGAAATATTTTTCTAACTCAGGTGTAGAGGGTTTGTCTGTGACTTCTAGAAATGATGAATATGGGGCATTGGTTGCTTTTTCATCCTTATCTGTTGTTAGATAAATTTCTCGCAGTTGCCCTGCTTCTAAAGTGAATTGATGCACTGGGAAGGCATCGACTAACTCATTAGAAAAAAAGCAGCCAGCGATCGCCCCAGATGGGATATCCTCTAGATTGCACCAACGCACAGGCAAATCTTGTAAGCGTTGCAGCTGTTGTTGCCTTAAAGTTGGTGACTTTTCTACAATCACATACTCTAGGGCGGTAAAAAAATCTTGGTAGTGTAGCTGGTAATACTTGAGGATATGCAATGCCAGCAGTCCTTGACCTGCTCCCATCTCTACTAAAGAAAACGGCACAGGTCGCCCTAAAATTTCCCACATTTGCAAAAATTGTTCTGCAAGTAATTCGCCAAAGTCAGCGCTGAGGTTGGGAGAAGTAAAAAAATCACTATTTTGAAAGCCAATTTTGACTGCATCACTGGAATAATAGCCGTATTCAGGGTGATATAGCGCCATATCCATGAATTCGGCAAAAGTAATTCGCTGTTGGGGACTAGTGGCAATCTGTTTGGCTATGGCTGCACACAGCAAGGGATTGGAATTCATCAAATTTCAGATAAAGATATTGAGAAAATAAATGAATTATGAATAATGCAAAACAAAATTCATAATTCATAATTTCCTTAACAGTCTACAAACCTCATAATATCGATCGCTATGCTATGAGCGCTGGCACTCATTGACAGACAAAACTTGAGAAGTTTGCAGTTCAATAAGAATCCCCCACTAAGGCAACGCCAGAAAATGGGTCAGCACCTATGTACTTAAGATTCTTATGTCAATACTTCTTTCAAAGCAGAAATTGAGGGTGCAAAGAAGTAGCCGCCACCAGTGGGAATCACCCAGTCTTCACGTGCAGTCAGTTCCTTGGTTTGAGGTTTATCTTGGTCATCCTCAAAGTGGATAAAGAACTTTCGTGTGCGATCGCCACCTGGTTTATTATTTTCACTTTGACCAATAATCGGATCGTGACCAAGAGTCAATTTACCATCAAACTCGTGACCTTTAGCCGCCTCCTTACTGAAGTCTGGATCGTTAGCCCAGAACTTAGTGACAAACTCAAACTGGTCTTCAATCGAGGTTTGATAAGCCAAAAAGTGGAGACCGCGATCGACAAAGTTCGGGTCTTGTAGCGGATTGTTTGGCGTGGAAGGAGACACTGGGCCATAGGGAATGCCGCGACGGAGCAAGCGGTGTGTTTGAGTGGTTACTTCACTGCGGTCAATCTCTTCTGGACCTGGGCCTCCACCTCCTGGTGTTTTGTCATTGCGTGGATAAGTCTTGCGGGTATGGGCAATAAACGGGCAGCGCAGACCCGTTGCATCTTTGGAAGGTGGAACTACATCGTTTTTGAAGAATTTTCCATCAGGTAAATCGTCACCGTTAAATTCAAAATCATTATTGGCATTGTCATCATTACCCAAATTTGGGGCGTCTTCTTCAGGCGTGCGGACAGTGGGAGCACCACTGGGCCACCGACCAATCAGCTTTGCGCTCACCTTTCGAGGGTCGGTGTCTAGGTCAGCAGCAGTGTCATTCAAAAACTTGTGGAACTTATATACATCTTGACGCAATCGCCGGAATACCAAGTAGGAGCCATCATTCGCCCAGTGTAATCCTGCTGACACAACCTGACCTTTGCTATGTTCCAACTTTTTAGCATCATTGTTCTGACCTTCATAGCCAAAAACGAACTCTCCTGGCCAGAGAAGATCCTGTCCTGGTTTACCCTGGTTTTTATTCTCTGGATTCTGCCGAGGAGTCAGAAGTTCTTTCGGATTATCAGCAACCCGGCCACGAATACCTGGTTGTGATATTCCATCCAAGTTGCCAAAATGCTCATGTCCAGTTAGAGGTGCAGGTAAGCTGGCTCCTTCTTCCAAGAAGGTAATTCTAGTTCCGCTGCTTTTAGCGTTGCCTTTTTCATCTGTAAATGCCACAACGCTTTCTAAAATCCGCGAGACTTCAGCTAACAAGTCGGCGCGTTCGTCGCTGGCAATAATGAAAACCACATCAACTTTGCCATTATCCGGCCCACCCACAACCCAGCCAATGGGCTTACCATCTTTGTCTACTGGGTCATTGAGTTCAGCAGCACGTGCTGCTAGCCCAGCTTTAAAGGCTTTATCCGTAAATGAGTCGGCATCATTGGTTAGTTTCTTCAGCCCGTCAAAGGAAAAAGCTACATTGACCCAGGTTGCTTTAACAGTACCTTCGCCGCCTCGTCGTTGTCTGGTGGATTTAAATAAGCGGTTGAAGGCAATCACTTCTGAGGCAGTGGCAATGAAATTGATCTGTGACTTAAGCCAGTGCTTGAAGGCATTTGGATTTTCAATTTCAAGGAATAAAAGCGCTTGGTAGTCTTTATTGAACCCACCGAGAATGTTGCCTTGAATATTGTTAACATTGAGAATAGGCTCGTTAGGGGCAGGGACATAAAATGCGTTTGCCTGTTGACCTTCTAACGGTTCCGGAGCAGGTGCTTCACGAATTATTTGTTGTGTCACAATCAAAGTCCTGTTTATGGTAAAGCCTTTTGGCTTTTGGAGAATAAAAATGTGAAATCAGGTATCTGTGATGAGAACCTGTGTTAACTTATCGGATGTAGATAAAGGATTTATGCAGCAATTTTACTTATATTTCTTAGTTAAAAATATTGTGTTGCGTAACTAATAATACATAGTAAAAACGTGTCATAGATGATATTAAGCCTAATATAGCAAGAGTTTTGCTTATCTGCCCATCTCTATAACACGTATAAAGAAGTAAAAAAAATTACTTTATAGAATAGAAAATACAAGTAAGGAAGTTTTCGACTTAGACATTCACCAACGACACCAGCACACCATTGAGATCCCGGACGCGAGCAATTGTTTGTCCTCCAGGCTGGGTTTTAGGGGCATCTAGTGTTTTTGCGCCTGCTCCTATTGCTCTCATATAAGCGCTGCCAACATCAGGAGTAATAAATGATATCTGGATTAATGTCGGTGGTTGTGTGGCCTCGTTGGGATGGAAACCACTTGGAAATAACTTATGTGCTTCGCTACTGGAGGAGAAAGCCAATGTGGTGTTTCCGGTTTCGATTTCAGCCCAAATGAAGTGCCCCTTATCCACGAGAGTACGACGAACTAGACCAAAAGCTTTTTCGTAAAACTCAACCGTCTTAACTACATCGTCTACCCAGATAACCGTGTAACCAAATTTCACAATTTTTTCTCCTTATGTAGAAGAATCAGTGCTGGCGAGTATCTTCACTACTTAACTGTACGCGATTTGAATGCACAGTGGCTTAATTCACAAGAATATTACTGTATGTTGCTTAACTGACAAAATTGAAATCTACTGTATAAAAAATAGAGCAGTTGTATCGTAGTACAACTGCTTTAAAAAAGTACTTAGATTAATAATTTACCTATCCACAGAACCCATGATCACGTCAATACTGCCGAGAATCACTACGATATCTGCAACTTTCATCCCACGCAGTAAAGTTGGGAGAATCTGGAGATTGTTGAAGTCTGCTGCACGAATCTTCCAGCGTAAAGGGAAAACGTTATCATCACCTACGAGATAAATTCCCAATTCACCTTTACCACTTTCTACACGAGAGTAGATTTCACCTTTGGGAATTTTGAAGGTGGGGGAAACTTTTTTACCGATGTACTGGTAATCAAATGCATCCCATTCAGATTTTTTACCTGCCGCTAAGCGCTTGGCTTCGAGATTTTCGTAAGGGCCGCCAGGAAGTCCTTTGATTGCTTGGCGAATAATCTTCACAGATTCGCGCATTTCCCGCATCCGCACTACATAACGGGCAAAGCAATCACCGGCTGTTTCCCACTGCACGTCCCAGTCGAAATCGTCGTAGCATTCGTAATGGTCTACTTTCCGTAAATCCCACTTTACCCCAGATGCGCGTAACATGGGGCCAGAAAGTCCCCAGTTAAGTGCTTCTTCACGGGTGATAGTACCGATACCCTCAACGCGTCGCCGGAAGATGGGGTTATCTGTCACTAAGCGTTCGTACTCATCAATTTTGGGTAGTAAGTAATCGCAGAATTCTAGACATTTATCTACCCAACCATAAGGTAAATCAACTGCCACGCCACCAACGCGGAAGTAATTGTTGTTCACCATTCGGTAACCTGTGGCGGCTTCCCACAGATCATAAATCATCTCCCGTTCCCGGAATTGGTAAAAGAAGGGAGTTTGAGCGCCAACGTCTGCTAGGAAGGGACCAAACCACAGTAAGTGATTAGCAATGCGGTTCAACTCCAGCATGATGACGCGGATGTAGCTAGCGCGTTTGGGAACAGCAACACCTGCTAACTTTTCCGGCGCGTTGACGGTGACGGCTTCGTTGAACATTCCTGCAGCGTAGTCCCAGCGACTAACATAGGGGACATACATGACGTTAGTGCGGTTCTCAGCAATTTTTTCCATTCCCCGGTGCAGGTAGCCAATAACTGGTTCACAGTCAACAACATCCTCGCCATCCAGAGTCATGATTAACCGCAAAACCCCGTGCATTGAGGGGTGGTGTGGCCCCATATTTAGCACCATCGGTTCAGTGCGGGTTTCTATTCTGGTCATAGATTTTAGTGTTCTCCCGTTGTAAAAATTTTGAATTGAACCGCTTTGTCTACGAGACACTAGGTGAACGCGTAGCGTCCAGCACAGAAGATGCCAACTAGACCCAATTTATCTTGTCTGTCATGCCAAGCTAAGGTTTATCAAAGATTGACACTCTGATGGGGAGACGCAAGGACGCGAAAAATAAAAATTTTCCTATGTCCTGACATCAGTCCTGACCTGTCAATTTCAATTTGACAGACTTTCACAGGCAATACTTTTAGAGAAACTGCTCTATATGTATTGCCCATACAGGGGTATGTTTGAGAGGGGGTGACAGACGAGGGGTTTTACTTGATGTTTCATTTTGTTGCACTTCTTCAACTATTATATGGAAGCTGGATATCACGGACTTAAGGCGCAGGAATTTTTTCATGTACCAGTTTTGGGTAGGGAGATAATTGAAAATCTACTGGTGCATCCTAGCGGGCATTATTTAGATGTTACGGTAGGCGGTGGTGGTCACAGTCGCCTAATTTTAGAAGCTACACCAGATACACAATTAACAGCGATTGACCAAGATGAGGATGCTTTAGCAGCAGCACAGAAGAACTTAGCTGAATATGGAGAACGGGTACAATTTATTCATAGCAATTTTGCTGCTTACAAGTTTACCCCTAACACCTTTGATGGAATCGTCGCAGATTTGGGGGTGAGTTCTTACCATTTAGACCAGCCAGAAAGGGGTTTTAGCTTTCGCCACGCCGCGAGTTTGGATATGCGAATGGATAGACGAGCCTCGCTAACAGCTGCTGATGTAATTAATAATTGGGATGAAGCAGAATTAGCTGATATTTTCTTTAAGTACGGTGAAGAGAGATTATCGCGGCGCATTGCCAGGCGCATTATTGAACGGCGGCCGTTTTACACGACTGTTGACTTGGCTGAGGCGATCGCATTTTGTGTTCCCCCTAAATACCGTTATGGTAGAATTCACCCCGCTACCCGTGTTTTTCAAGCTCTGCGAATTGTCGTCAACGATGAGCTAAAATCCTTAGAAACTTTTTTGGATAAAGCACCAAACGCCCTTGTCCCTGGCGGCAAAATTGCGATTATTAGTTTTCACAGTCTAGAAGACCGTTTGGTGAAACATAGTTTGAGAAATTCATCTTTATTAAAGGTATTGACAAAAAAGCCAATTATTGCGAAGGAAGAGGAAATTGGTAAGAATCCGCGATCACGATCGGCCAAATTGAGGATTGCCGAGAGGAAACAGGAGTAATATCAACCTGCGATAGTCTTACGACAAAGACTTTTGACATTGCTTAATTGCAGTATAAATTACTCTGGTAACTTTTTAAAATACCGAAGCCCATAGCTAAAGTCCACTCAAGTGGACTCAAACCCTTGCTCAGTAATCTTTAGAAGGCTTTAGCTATGCAACCCACAAATTTATTCTTTAAGCAATTGTTAGGACTAGTGCAATATCTCAGTAAGTATACTTATGTGCTTTTTGCCAAGTTTTTTGTGATAAATGTCTAGACATTAACCGTAAATTTGTGGACGTAATAATGTAGTATGTTTGTAAAACATATATTGCGTAACACATAGAAAATTAAAAAATGAGCATAATAATCCAATCTTTTCCCTTCTACAACAGGTATGCAGGTATTAAGCACGACGTGCGGGTATATTCTGATGAGAAGGGTGGGAATAGCAAAATAGTCTTAGAAGATGTTGTATTAATACTGTTAGCGCAACCAACAAAACCAGCCGATACCAATGAGGCGATCGCCATTACAGAAGAAAAGATTGAACTAGCTACTATAAAGCCAACTGATTTTGACGGCTTGCACTTAGCTACAGTAGATCAAATGGAAGAATTTTACATCTGCTGTGATGAACTTGGAGACTATGGAAAACCTACTGTTTACGATCGCTTTGGCAAATGGTGGGTAGATATTCTTCGTGAGTTGATGGAAAAACGTTTAGCTCATATTGGCCGTTTAGTAAGTAGAGTGCCAGTTTGGGAGAAAGA
Organism: Nostoc sp. PA-18-2419; assembly: GCF_005869855.1. Taxonomy (GTDB): domain Bacteria; phylum Cyanobacteriota; class Cyanobacteriia; order Cyanobacteriales; family Nostocaceae; genus Nostoc. The sequence continues at coordinate 13,274 of NZ_SZNH01000058.1, forward strand.
CTTAGATAAAACTCGAAGAATTTTTGGAGAGGAAGCCAAGAAAGAAATTGCTCTCAGAACATGGTTGGAGATGTATTACAAACTAAGTGTTGATTGGATGGTCACAGCTATTAGTTATAAAACAAGAAATAAAATGTCTCACCTTTACAGAGGAACTACCGGAGAGGTTCCAAACAACGTGAACTCTAGCAAAGAAAATGACCGGAGGGGACAAGCAGGCAACAACGTTTACACTCCTGAGACTTTTGTAGTAATCGCACCGGAAGTTGAAAAACTATTAGACAATCCCAAAAATTTACTAGAAGATGCTGCTGAAAATATTAAAAAATCCGATAAAGTAGAACAAGAAAGAAACCTAGTGAAAACATTGAGATTAGAAGGAAAATCAGATGATGAAATTATCGAGCAAATATGGAAAGTAACCCCACAATCAAATCTGGCAGAAGCAGAAGAAGAGGGCGAATATAGAAATTACCAATATGAGTTATTAAAAGTTTTTCTGGGATTTATTAAAAAGTAAATTATGTTAAAACAAGAAAAAGTTATTAGTTTGTTAGAATCACGAGAGCTAAAACCTGATAAGCGAACAATAGGAGGTAAATCAGACCTAGTAGTAAAACTAAATGATAATTATACTTTTACTATTCGAGAGCATAAAATAAAACCTGGGTATCTATACGCCAATCTTAAAAATGGAGATGTGTTGGCAGAATGGGTTGAACTCGATGAAGTGTCTTTACCTCTTGCTATTGATTACGTATACAGTTTTACTAAACCAAATATCAAACCGAATCTGCTGAGTAAACGAACTTTACTTTTGTGGATAAGTATTATCTGTTTTGTTATCTTAACAGGTCTGTCTGCTTATCTGATTGCGAAAAATACAAGTAACTGTAATTGTCAACAATCCACTTCATCCTTAAAATAACTAGTTATTTTATTTTGACTAAAAATTTTTAATGATGAATTGCAGTGATAAATTTTGGCGTGTACTCCTCTTAGAATTAAAGGTAGATATTTTTGGCTGTCCCTTATTGGACAAGTTGACAGTAATTCGTTAAGAAGATGCGATCGCTCATCAATGTTGTAGGTAAATAATCGTTAACTCCCAACCAATACTCGTGTGTAATAGTTAAATATACTTGCCACAATTGCTTAAGAATATATGCTAAGTCAGATTCGGTGATAGCTATACCAGTATCTTGAGCTGCGATCGCAATTCTCCAGAAATATTGGGTTTTGTTTCTTAACCTAACTTATGATTATCTGCGGTTTGTTAAAAAAATAATTTACACAATTCATTTAGAATTGTTATATATCTAGGTAAAAAAATTAACCAACTAAAAAAACCGTCACTATGGTAATTAGGACGGTTTAGTTAAGCAATCGGAGGGTAATTACAGGTTACTTTGCTAATAAATGAAATTGCTGTAACGAAGTTTGCACTTTTAAATTAGGAATAAGGGATTGGGTATTGAGAAAGTGTTTTGAAGTATTTATTTTCTAGTCCTTAGTTCCCAGTTCCTAATTTCTTGCGTAAACACTCATTGGCTCCTTAATAAACCGAGTGTAAAGATGCTTAAACGTAGATTTAATCACGCGGGGCATACCAAAATCAATGGGCATTAACTTGTCTGGTAGCCGCCAATCTTCTATTTTTAATAAGTCAGGATTTAAATGTGGAAACTCTATATCAGCAAGTTCTGGACAAACTCCTAATTTTTGGGAAGCTGCAACTGTAGGCACTTGTTCGGGAGGAACATTCAGGATTTCTACTATTGCTCTATCGAGGGCAAATATATCTGATGCAGCTGCTAAGATGCCCAATTGGCGAGGTTCACCGTTACTAGGGCCGTTACCTTCATGACCGATAATGCCATCTAATATGGTTAAGTTAGGGTTAATTGCCCTGGCAGTTTCTACTAACATTTGGGCAAATTTATTGGCGTCTTTTCCGGCTTCCATGTGCCACCAAGCTTTCATTTTGCCGGGAACGCAACCAAACAAGTTTTTTACGCCCAGCGTTAATGTCAACTGGACATGGGATTTGACTTTGGGTAGGTTAATCACCACATCTGCTTCCATCGCTTCTTTAGACAGCCGTAGATGATTAAAATTCTCGCTCACAGTTTGGTAACGCTGACCGTGAAAATCGATAATGGGAACGTTGAGTTCTTCTAAAATAGGCAGATAGCCATTTGCCACTGCTACTCCCTTGGCACTACCAAAAGCCGGACTATCACCCAAAAATGGCTTACCGCCAACTTCAATTACTATTTGGGCAACTGCGTAAACTAGTTCTGCACGGGTGATACACTCTTTACCAGGACGCGCACCTGTGAGCAGATTGGGTTTGAGTAAAACGCGATCGCCTTTTTTCACAAATGCTGCCATTCCTCCAAAAGGTTCCAGCAGTGTCACTAAAGATTCTCGTAAAGCCTCTGGTTCGTAAGAAGTAGCCTGGATGAGGCTAACAGATGGTTTTTGAGTTTGCATATATAGGGGATAGGGATTAAGGACTGGGGATTGGGGAGATAGGGAGATGGGGAGAATAATAATTCCAAACTCTTAACTTCCAATGCCCCATGCCCTAATACCCTATTATTCTGCCTTAAGCGGTAAGATAGCACTCATTTGTTCTAGATTTAAGACTGTGGCTAAGTCTGCTTCACTCATTAATCCTCGTTCTAGGACGATTTGCCGTAGGGATTTACCAGTTTCTAAAGATTCTTTGGCGACAGTTGCGGCATTTAAATAACCGATGTGGGTGTTGAGTGCGGTTACTAAAGCTAAACTGCCTTCGGCGTATGCTAAACAACGTTCTTTATTGGCTGTAATTCCCTGGATGCAACGTTTGGTAAGTGCGACGATGGTATTACCCAGAATTTCGATGCTGTGAATTAAGTTATAGGCAATCAGGGGCATCATCACATTTAGTTCTAATTGTCCTGCTTGGGCGGCTAAGGCGATCGCATTGTCGTAACCCATCACCTGAAAACACACCATTGATGTCATCTCTGCCATCACTGGGTTGTATTTCCCTGGCATAATTGAAGAACCTGGTTGCACTGGGGGCAGTTGAATTTCTTTCAAACCAGTTTTTGGCCCGGAATCCATCAACCGCAAGTCATGAGATATTTTAGCTAAGTCCTGCGCTAAGTTCCGCAAAGCACCGGAAACATTGACAAATGGTGCCATACTTTGCATAGCTGCCATCAAATGCGGTGCAGGTTCTAATGGAGTGTCAATTAATTCGGAGAGAACTTCGACGACACGGGCGCGATACAAAGGATGAGTATTTAACCCCGTTCCGGCGGCACTACCTCCCAAACCCAGCACCATCAAATCTCCAGAGGCGGTGTAAATCCGGTTTTGATGTTCTGTGAGGATTTGCGCCCAAGCCCGAAAATTTTCACCCAAACGCACTGGTACAGCATCTTGTAAGTGAGTTCTACCAGATTTGACGATATTTTGAAATTCTTCAGCCTTGTTTTCTAAAGAAGCGATCGCTTCTTCTAAAGCTGGGTGTAATGTGTGATCAAGTGCCAATAAACCGCCAATTCTAATTGCCGTTGGAATCACATCATTGGTAGACTGCCCATAGTTAACGTGGTCATTAGGACTAACACGTTTATAATTGCCTTTTTCTTCACCGAGAATTTCTAAGGCACGATTGGCTAGAACTTCGTTGACATTCATGTGGTGAGAAGTTCCAGCACCTGCTTGATAAACATCTACAACAAATTGTTCGCGCAATTTCCCGGCTAAGATTTCATCAGTTGCTTGAACTATTGCCTGACTAATATCTTGGGCAATGCAATTTAGTTCTCCATTCACAATTGCCGTAGCTTTTTTAATTAAAAGACAAGCATCTACGTAAGTAGGCAAAGGTTTGATGCCACTGATTGGGAAATTTTCAACTGCCCGCAGTGTTTGAATGCCGTAATAAACGCTACTAGCAATTTGGCGATCGCCCATTGAATCACGTTCGATGCGAAATTCTGAGTCTGTGTGTTGAGTCATAGTATTGTTTTAAAGAGCTTCAGAAAACAGATTTTCCCACGCTTAGCGGGAAACTGGGGACTAAGGACTGGGGAAGAGTTTTCCTAACCCAATGTCTCATGCCCCATCATGCCCCATGCCCTATGTCTAATACCCTATGACTTTACCCAACTGGATTACTTTCTCCCGCCTTCTGGGTGTACCATTTTTGCTTTACGGCTTATATAATCCCACGCCTGAAGCTAAGTGGATATGCTTGACAATTTTTCTGATTGCTGCATCGACTGATTGGTTAGATGGTTACTTAGCGCGGAAACTCAACCAGATTAGTGATTTAGGGAAGTTTCTTGACCCCTTGGTGGATAAATTTTTAGTACTTGCGCCATTGATGGTGTTGATTGAACTGGGGAAAGTGCCGGCTTGGGGAGTGTTTTTGATTTTAGCGCGGGAATTGGCGATCGCTGGTTGGCGGGTAAATCAAACGACGATTACGGGGGCGAATATTTGGGGTAAACTCAAAACCATTAGTCAAATAGTGGCGATCGCACTGCTGATTGCACCTCTACCTGAAGTCTGGAAAATTGTATCTTTGATTGCCTTTTGGATTTCTGTTGGTTTGACGTTAATATCTGGGGCAATTTACCTTATACCACAAAAAACTACCACTGCTGATTGAAAACATCTAAGGAAAACCACTGCCAGAACCTTTAACTGCAAACTTTTGTTTTCAGTTTATGTCATCTTCATCGTAATTATTATCAGTTATAACTAACTTTATTCTCACGATAATAAACACTGATTGGCGAATAAATCAAACAACAATTACCAGGATAAAATTTTGGGTAAACTCAAAACTGTTAATCAAATAGTGGCATTAGCATAAGGCTATTTTCATGTTTAGTTATTTGGTGTGCGGCGAGTTTGCAAACGCCATTGCTTGTGAGAGTTGCGTAAGTTCTGTTTACTATATTCTCTAATCACCAATCCCTAAAAATCATAGCTAGGTAATCCGGTAACATCAGTTTGCATAGCGAACAAATCACCAGAGTAGAAACTTTTGTCAATCTCGGCTTGGCTAAGTCCAATTGAAGCGGTAGTGATGTAGAGTGTTTGCAAATCTTCGCCACCAAAAGTACAACTGGTTACGAGTGGAACGGGTAGATTAATCCGCAATATCTCTTCACCCTTGGGATTGAAACGAATCACACACCATCCATTCCACATAGCTGACCAAATATTTCCTTGAGCATCTATCGTTAATCCATCTGGATGGAAAGATTCATCAATTAAATCAACAAAAATTCGGCGGTTGGTAATATTACCTGTTACTGAATCAAAGTCATAGGCATATATTTTTTGGTCAGGAGAATCAGCCAAGTAAAATGTCTTTTGATCGGGACTCCAACCCAAACCATTAGAGATAGTCAATCCCGTTTCCATCACATGTAATGAACCGTCAGCATCATAACGATAGAGGCTAGCGTGGGGTTTTTCTATAGAAGACATTGAGCCAAACCAAAAGCGACCTTGGGGGTCACATTTGCCATCGTTGAGCCGATTATTTGGGGGGTTATCTTCAATTTCTAAGATTGGGCTAATTTCACCTGTCTGAGTGTTGAGAAATGCTAGGTGATGACGCAGTGTGATAATTAATCTATCTGTACCAGCTGTTGCGATCGCACCTACCACATCTCCCACATCAAAAAAGCTATTTTTCCCTGTTACTGGGTCGAATTGATGCACTTTATGGTTATAAGTATCTATCCAGTAAAGTTGCTTTTTAGTCGAATCCCAAATTGGCCCTTCACCCAACCGGGCACGGGCTTCTAAAACATTGTGGAGTGGATATTGCAAAACCTGGCTCATTATATCAACCAAAAAGAGTATTGACAGAAAATAATTTCACTAACTTGAGGTAATTCTCAAAAAGATTTGCCTAAACTAATAGAGAAAATTTTTATTTCTGTTCCAGTAAAAACTAAAAGTGCAATTTATCGCGTCTTTCCCAGGTAGAAGAAAGTATTTTTCTTTTGATAGTCAAACCTTTATTACAATCCGTTAACTTAAGATTATTTGCTCAGAATTCCTTATGTACCAGTTTGGGGCTTTGGCAAGGCACTTACGAAGGTATCGAACGCTAGTAGTTACGTTGGTACAATCAAACAGGAAATTGAATTTCTAGGCACCTAGAACCAGAAAGTCGACGAGCCGAACGAGAAAAACAACGTGTTGATAAGTTAGCGGCGAAGTTGCGAGAATTGGAAATTAACTCTGATGAAGAGTAGTAGGTAATTGGTTTATTCCCATTACCTATAACTAATTACGCTTTAATGCTTGTGTTGGTCGTTGACTGCTGACTCTCAGCAGTCAACAAACCTTATAATTAAACAGCTTGTAAAATCTCCTCATCCACAGAAAAATCAATATCGGCTCCATCTCGACTAGAAGCCAGATAATCATTCTTGAAAGAGTCTTGTAATCCAGAAATTAAATCATATTCCGGATGCCAGTTTAGTTCTGTTTCTGCTTTGGTCACCGAAGCAAAGAAATGCTGCATCCGCATCGGAAAAGCTTTGCGCTTGCCGAAATCAAACTTTTTCGGGTCGTAATGGACAATTTTCACAGCATCAGGTGATTTGCCAGCCGCTACAGCACTAGCACGGGCTAAACCATCAAAAGTGACAAAGCGATCGCCAGAAATATTATAAATCTGTCTTAGTGCCTGTTGATTGCCTAAAACTTGGGTCATTGCTTTTGCTAAATCTTTAACGTGACCTAACTGAGTGATATGCAATCCATTTCCGGGGATAGGAATCGGGCGATCGCGCACAATTCTATCAAAAAACCAGCTTTCTAAGTCATTATAATTACGTGGCCCGTAAATATAAGTAGGACGAATGGAAGTAAAAGGTAATCCCAATTGGCTGAGGTAAGCTTCGGTTTCATGCTTACCCAGGTGACGACTTTTCGGATCTACTGCATCACCCTCAACATGGGGGAGTTGGTCAGATTTGAGATACACTCCTGCTGAACTCATATATACAAAATGCTGCACCCGGTCTTGAAAAATCTCCGCTAATGGTTGAGTATCGCTGAGTTCTCGTCCATTATTGTCAAAAATGGCATCAAAATTTTCTTGTGATAATTTTACTTTTAATTGGGTAGTATCAGTGCGATCGCCTATAATTTGTCCTACTCCCTGTAAAGAAGGTGTTGGTCGATTTCCACGATTAAACAGCACCACCTCATGTCCTTGTTCTACTAGTAGTTGAGTCAAATAGATACCAATGAACCGAGTACCACCCATAATTAGAATTCGCATACCTTTTTCATTCCTACGTCAGTTTTCTTTTAGGGACTGGAAACTAGAGACTGGGTACTGGTAATTATGCAAGAGTTTTCTTACTACCTAATACGCAATACCCACTACCCAATTCCTAGTACAGCAGGGCGAAGATAAACAGACTATTCAAAATAGCGCAAAAGCCGAAAATACAATTGTTTTGACACTTCGACTTCGCTCAGTGTAAGATTTTGACTTTTGAATGCGTGACTTTTGACTTACGCGCAGCGGTACTAGTGCCCCATCTGAGGTTATCAGGTTGCAGTATCCATCTGGAACCTCTAAGGTAAAGATTGCGTCTAGCCCTTAATCTGGGGCGCTTCCCATTAGTTAATCACAACGGGAAACTTTTCAGTCAACCTCATAAGTTGCCTAACTATTTTCCATTCATTACAAGTTAGCTGTGCCCTTGAAATATGCTCTGGTTCATGAGTGGTTGACACCCAAAGCCACAGGTGGTTCAGAACTCGTTGTACGGGAAATTTTGAATCACATTGATGCTGATTTATATGCCCTCATCGATTTTGAATCTAGTAATCCTGAAAGTTATTTATACAAACGTCAGATTGGTAACACGTTTCTACAGCACTTTCCTTATGCCCGTAAAGGTATACAGCAGTACTTACCTTTGTGGCCTTTGGCAATTGAACAACTGGATTTGCGCCACTATGACGTAATTCTGTCTTCATCCCATGCTGTTGCCAAGGGAATCCTCACTACTCCAGAACAGTTGCATATTTGCTACTGTCACAGCCCTATGCGCTATGCCTGGGACTTGACCTTTGATTATCTACACCACAGTAAGCTCAGTAATGGTTTACCTGGCTGGGTGGCGCGATATTTATTACATCGCTTGCGTCAGTGGGATGTATTAAGTGCCAATCGTGTTGATTACTTTATTGCTAACTCGCAGCACACAGCACGGCGAATTTGGCGTTGTTATCGGCGAGAAGCAACGGTCATTTACCCACCTGTAAATATTGGAGAATTTCCATTTTCTCAGGAAAAAGAGGATTTTTATCTGACAGTTTCCCGCCTGGTAAGTTACAAGCAAGTATCGTTGATTGTGAAAGCTTTTAATCAACTAAAACGACCATTAGTAATAATTGGTACAGGAAATGAAATGAAAAAGATTTGTGAGATAGCAAACTCAAATATACAAATACTCGGCTGGCAACCCGATAATGTGGTAAAAAAATATATGGCTAGGGCTAAAGCGTTTGTTTATGCAGCTTGTGAAGATTTTGGTATTGCCTTAGTGGAGGCACAAGCCTGTGGCACGCCAGTAATTGCTTATGGTGCTGGGGGCGCTCTGGAAACAGTGCGAGATATTCGCTCTAGTGTAGATACAGGGACAGGTATATTCTTCAGGACACAAACACAAGCAGCTTTAGTGGAGGCAGTAGAAAAGTTTGAAGTATATCAGGGTTTGTTTAATTCCGAGTATATGCGCTCGCACGCCGCGCAGTTTTCGCCGCAAGTCTTTGCAGCTCGTTATCTAGATTTTGTAAACAAGTGCAACGAAAAAAGACCTTTTTGGAATAATGGTCTCGGTTAAGATACTTGTTTTTCAGGCTTTTGGCAATTTACCCCCAGAAGCATATCATTTTGGCTTTAAGATTGGGACTATGTGTGGTGTGGATTATTAAGGAGTATGATGACTGCCCAGAGCTCACTCCTCTCCGGCAAGCGAGGTGTACGGCAAGACACTAGAGCGTCTACGCGTACTCTTCTAAAACGCGGTCAAAAAACAAAGACGCCTAGAATTAAACCTATTAAACCTATTAAATCTAAAGGTTTATCTTTTCAAGGTTTAAACGGAGAGTTTGCTAAACGACTGTTCGATATAGTTTTTTCCCTGTCAGTGTTGATTTTATTTTTCCCTGTCTACTTAATCTTGGCCTTACTGATTGGTTTGAGTTCACAAGGTCCGATTTTTTATGTTCAGGAACGAGTGGGAAAAAACTACAAACCTTTTAACTGTATTAAATTCCGAACAATGGTCAGCAATGCGGACGAAATCCTAGTGCAAATGATGGAAACATCGCCCGAGTTGCGGCAAGAATTTGAGAACAGTTTTAAGTTGAAACAAGACCCACGGATTACTAAAATTGGTCGATTTTTGCGAATTACTAGTTTAGACGAATTTCCCCAGTTTTGGAACGTTTTAAAAGGGGATATGAGTGTAGTCGGCCCTCGCCCATTAGTAGCAGAAGAACTGCCAAAATATGGTCATCACATTGATGAAATTTTAACAATCCGTCCAGGAATTACTGGTTTGTGGCAGGTGTCTGGGCGTAATGACATTCCTTACCCTCGACGAGTTCAAATAGACCTGCACTATGTCAAATTCAGGAATTTTTGGCTTGACTTATGGATCATCTTGAAAACTGTTAATGTCGTCATGTTGCCTAAAAATAACGGGGCATACTGAAGTAGTTACTAAGAGATGATTCTGTGGGGCAGTCAATGCCCCTAAGTACTAATTTATTACTTTAAGATGGCAAAAGTTTATTAGACCTCTTGCAAAAGTCCTTCTTTGTGTTCTCTTGTGTGCGTTTCTGTCTTCGAAAGTTCTGATGCCTGCGGCAAGCCCAATGGGTTCGGGGGATCGCAATCGATGGAAACCGCCAAGACCGCGACCCCCTCACCGCAAAGCGTCTACCGATAGCGCAGCGTTAGCGAGTCTGCGAGCGTCGGAAGTCGGCGCTCAGACTTTCCGTTGCGCCTCTGCGTGAAACAAAAAAATATTTATGCAAGAGGTCTATTGTACTCAAGTTACTTTATTGAGTCTTAACAAAAATCAGAGATGACAAAATAACTGTAAATAATTACAAATAAATTTTTACATTCTCTACTTAAGTAGAGAATGTAAAAATATTTTTTATTAAGTATATTTATTTAAGATTTTTCAGATGAACTAGAACTCGTAGGTTTACCGTTAGGCAATTCAGCAATTACCTGCTAGGTTGTATCAGATCGTCTGTAACATTTTAATCAAATAGAATAAGGCATAAAAGAGTATGACGCAGAAAAAGCGAGCGTTAATCACAGGTATAACAGGTCAAGATGGTTCATATCTAAGCGAGTATTTACTAGAACTTGGTTATGAAGTTCATGGAATAATCAGACGCACTTCCACCTTCAACACAGACCGCATCGACCACATCTACCAAGACCCGCACCAACAAGGCGTGCAATTATTCCTGCACTACGGGGATTTGACAGATGGAACAACACTGCGACGCATCTTAGAAGAAGTCCAACCAGTAGAAATCTATAACCTGGGCGCTCAATCCCATGTCCGAGTCAGC
>NZ_SZNH01000102.1 GCF_005869855.1 Nostoc sp. PA-18-2419
GCATGTCAACACTGTGGTTCTCGTGCTGGTCATACTAGGACAAAAGAACTGTCCACTGAAGAAGCCCTTGATTTGGTTAGGCAAATGGCGGAAGTTGGGATTACAGAAGTAACACTTATTGGTGGTGAAGCTTTTCTGCGTCCTGATTGGCTGGAAATAGCTCAAGCAGTTACCCAAGCTGGGATGCTCTGTGGTATGACGACTGGTGGTTATGGTATCACTTTAGAGACAGCACGGCGGATGAAAGAAGCTGGTATTCAAGTCGTTTCCGTCTCTGTTGATGGTTTAGAAGCAACCCACGATCGCATCCGCGGTAGACAAGGATCTTGGCAATGGGCGTTTAAGACTATGAGCCATCTCAAGGAAGCAGGTATATCCTTCGGTTGCAATACTCAAATCAATCGCCTTTCTGCACCAGAATTCCCCCGTATTTATGAGCATCTCCGTGATGCAGGTGTCTTCGCTTGGCAAATTCAATTGACTGTACCGATGGGGAATGCAGCTGATAATAGCGAGATTCTACTGCAACCTTATGAATTACTTGATGTGTATCCAATGATTGCTCGTGTTGCTCAACGGGCAAAGCGAGAAGGAGTACGAGTTCAGCCAGGGAATAATATTGGTTACTACGGCCCTTATGAACGCTTTTTACGGGGCGGCGATGCTTGGACTTTTTGGCAGGGATGC
>NZ_SZNH01000103.1 GCF_005869855.1 Nostoc sp. PA-18-2419
GCGGAAACATTTGAGCCATTATGGGAAATTGTGAAACAGTGGGAAAGCTATTTTTATGTGACCGATGGCTGGAAAGTTTACCCTAGTTTTATACCCAGCGGAAACATTTGAGCCATTATGGGAAATTGTGAAACAGTGGGAAAGCTATTTTTATGTGACCGATGGCTGGAAAGTTTACCCTAGTTTTATACCCAATGGAGATCAAATTGTGAGTAAAACATATATGACGCGAGTAGAAAATGAAAATACCCGATTACGTCATTATCTTGCACGCCTTCACAGAAAAACTTTATGCTATTCCAAATCAGAACAAATGCTGAGACACTCAATTAAATTATTACTTCATTATTTGAAGTATCAAATTGTACCTATATAAATTAATTCATCCCTTTATTATGCAACCCCCTTTTTTTCTATCTCCAGTTTCATCTATTACTACTGTAATAGCCTGACCATTCAATGCCTGCTTAAGTCTCTTTAATCTTCGTTGTTTTAATTCATCTACTGACCAATCTGAATTGGCTAAAAAATGATCTAATGACTGAGCTGAGTTTATACTTACCACCTTCACTATTTCTGGTAACGATTTTCTTTTTATCGTTGATATTATCCCCAAATGTAAATATTTAAAGCACTCATAATTTCTTACCTCTTTGAACAGGTCTTTATACTCTGTACAATATTC
>NZ_SZNH01000009.1 GCF_005869855.1 Nostoc sp. PA-18-2419
TTGCTGTTATGGGGGCCAGAAGCCCAAGGCGACAAGGCGACCTCACCCGTTGGTTCCAATTGGGTGGGTTGTGGCCATTCGTAGCCCTGCACGGAGCCTTCGCATTGATTGGCTTCATGTTGCGGCAATTTGAAATTGCCCGGTTAGTAGGAATTCGTCCCTACAATGCCCTAGCATTTTCAGCCCCAATCGCGGTATTTGTCAGTGTATTCCTGATGTATCCCTTGGGACAAGCATCTTGGTTCTTTGCTCCCAGCTTTGGTGTCGCCGGAATCTTCCGTTTCATTCTATTTGTCCAAGGTTTCCATAACTTTACTCTCAACCCCTTCCACATGATGGGGGTAGCAGGTGTATTGGGTGGTGCGCTATTGTGTGCGATTCACGGAGCCACCGTGGAAAACACCTTGTTTGAAGACGGTGAAGCAGCTAACACCTTCCGGGCATTTAATCCGACTCAATCAGAAGAAACCTACTCAATGGTGACGGCAAACCGTTTCTGGTCACAGATATTCGGTATTGCGTTCTCTAACAAGCGCTGGCTGCACTTCTTTATGTTGTTTGTGCCAGTAACAGGCTTGTGGATGGCAGCGGTTGGTATTGTCGGTTTGGCACTCAACCTGCGGGCYTATGATTTCGTCTCCCAAGAATTGCGGGCGGCGGAAGACCCAGAGTTTGAAACTTTCTATACCAAAAACATTTTGCTCAACGAGGGTATCCGCGCTTGGATGGCTCCTCAAGATCAGATCCACGAACAATTTGTATTCCCTGARGAGGTATTACCTCGTGGTAACGCTCTCTAATAGACCAAATATTTTAGGCGGCACTGGACGCGACCAAGAATCTACCGGGTTTGCCTGGTGGTCTGGTAACGCCCGTTTAATCAACCTATCTGGCAAACTACTGGGCGCTCACGTTGCCCACGCTGGTTTGATAGTATTCTGGGCTGGAGCGATGACTTTGTTTGAAGTCGCTCACTTCATTCCTGAAAAGCCCATGTATGAGCAGGGCTTTATCCTGCTACCTCACCTCGCCACCCAGGGTTGGGGTGTTGGTCCTGGTGGTGAAGTCATCGACACCTTCCCTTACTTTGTTATTGGTGTACTCCACCTGATTTCCTCAGCCGTACTAGGCTTTGGCGGTATCTATCATGCCATCCGTGGTCCAGAAACCTTAGAAGAATATTCCTCATTCTTTGGTTACGACTGGAAAGACAAGAACAAGATGACCAACATCATCGGGTTTCACCTGATTATTTTAGGAGTCGGTGCGCTGTTGTTGGTGCTGAAGGCAATGTTCTTTGGTGGTTTGTATGACACCTGGGCACCAGGCGGTGGTGATGTTCGTATTATTACTAATCCGACACTTAACCCAGCTGTTATCTTCGGTTATTTAATCAAGTCTCCCTTCGGTGGTGAAGGCTGGATTGTCAGTGTCAATAACTTGGAAGATGTTGTCGGTGGTCACATATGGATTGCCTTGATTTTAATTGCTGGCGGCATTTTCCACATTCTGACTAAGCCTTTTGGTTGGTCACGTCGTGCATCCATCTGGTCTGGTGAAGCTTACCTCTCCTACAGCTTGGGTGCCCTCTCGCTGATGGGCTTCATTGCCTCAATCTTTGTTTGGTTTAACAACACTGTTTACCCCAGCGAATTCTACGGTCCTACTGGTCCTGAAGCTTCTCAAGCTCAAGCTATGACCTTCTTGATCCGTGACCAACGCTTGGGTGCTAACGTTGGTTCTGCTCAAGGTCCCACAGGTTTGGGTAAATACTTGATGCGCTCTCCAACTGGTGAAATCATCTTTGGTGGTGAAACCATGCGCTTTTGGGATTTCCGTGGTCCTTGGCTGGAGCCTCTGCGTGGTCCCAATGGTCTAGACCTGGACAAAATCAAGAATGATATTCAGCCTTGGCAAGCTCGTCGCGCTGCTGAATACATGACCCATGCTCCTTTGGGTTCTTTGAACTCTGTAGGTGGTGTGGCTACCGAAATCAATTCCTTCAACTACGTGTCTCCTCGCGCTTGGTTGGCTACTTCTCACTTCGTATTAGGATTCTTCTTCCTAATTGGTCACTTGTGGCACGCTGGTCGCGCTCGTGCAGCCGCGGGTGGTTTTGAAAAAGGTATTAACCGTGAAAATGAACCAGTAATGTCGATGGACTTCCTCGACTAGGTTACAAAGTTTCTTTCATCACTGACAATCAAATAGTTTACAGACTCTTGCATTAAAGCAAGAGTTTTTTTTATAAAAATAGTATTTAAAGGAAAATTAGAGATTATTTATCAAGTAATACTATTTAACCAAAAAATGATAAAGATAGTTAAGTCAGAAATATGTATACTGAAAACCCGTCTCCAAACCTCCCAGAGAAACGGAGAGAACCATTGAAACCCCCATTCCTTGATAGGTGTTGCGGGGCACGGGATTAAATTTAGGAAGTCTGAGCTATAGCTGCTTCCCCTACTTAAGATAGACTTTCATAGATAGCCTGTTAGTAATCTACTGAAGTAATTAATATTATGAGTGATCCAAATTTTATCGACGCTTTGCGCTGGACAGGTGAAGCCAAGGAAAAGTTGCAAAATATTCCCTTTTTTGTGCGTCCTCAAGCTAAAGCTCGAATTGAAGCTTTGGCTCGTCAAGCTCAGCAAGAAGTTGTGACGGGTGATTTGGTAGAACAGGCTAGGCTTGAGTTTGGACAATAAAATATTTGGGATTTAGGATTTTATAGAAATATAAACTAATTATTGATGATTTTTGCTCAATACTGTAAACTTGTAAATTTTGCGTAACACGTTCACAACTAAGTTGTGTGATAGGGATAATTATAAAAATAGTATATAAAGAAAATATCCCTATTTGTCCAATAAATAACCCAATAAATCGAAGCAACTTTGGTTGAATAGTAAAGTTAAGTTTATTTTGCGTTTGCTCATGAATTTTTAGATTTTTGCCTCTAGACAAATCCCAAATTAAAATTAAGTTGATAATTAATAATACATAATTTCAAAAAGAAGCTTTATTTTCCATTTTTTGAGTAAAATGTCTCTGTTTTGAAGCTCAACGATGAGATTATTTATCTACAACCCAAACTATCTCGCGTTGACACACCAGTAACCGGATTTATACCATCGGCTCTTTCACATAATAGTGATGCTTGATAGCGGTCAATTAAAGCATCGCTAAAATCAGCCCCAGTGACATTTGCATCATAAAAGCGGCTACGGGTTAAAGTTGCCTCTGTAAAGATGGCATTTTTCAGGTTAGCACCATCCATAGTCACGCGATCCACTAAAGCCCCAGTCAGATTAGCGCCTTCTAGATTTGCGTTTAATAAAACTCCTTTAGTAAGAATTGCGTTGGTTAAATTTGCTTCCTGAAAATTAGTCCCTCGCATTTCTGCTGCGACAAAAGTTACACCTGCCAAATCAGCATGAGAAAAGTCACGATTTTCTAAATTTATATTGTTGTAATTGATTGTGTTTAGTTGAGCAAAAGCAGGTTTGGGATTAAGTATTATCCACACAAATGCTAGTGTCAAAATTACAATCAAACTCAAAAAGCGGAATAAAATCTTTTTCATAACTTTATTATTTGTCCTTCGTCATTAGTCTTTGTTCTTCGTACTTTGTTTTTAGTCATTAGTCCTTTGTGCTTTGTTAGTTAACAATGACTAATGACTAAGCGCAAAGTCTGAGCCGAAGAAACCTCTGCTCAGAACTTTGTAAGAATGACCAATGACTAATGACCAATGACTATTTCCAATCTTTACCAATGCGAATTGTGAGGTCAGATTCTAAATCCCCAATTGCCGATACGTCTATTTGACCTAAGCCTAAGACTTTTTGCAAATCAACTCCTACTTGTCGGTTACCTTTTTGAACAATAATCTGAGTTTGGCGTTGAGTATCTGACCAATCGGGCACTTTGTAAATATTAGTAAAGCCTTTCTGTTTAAGATAAGCAATAACTTTTTCAGTTAGTTGAGGTTGATTGGAAGCATTTTGAATAGCAATTTTGAGGTTAGGAACCCGGCGGGTATCTGGTTTGAGACCAGGTACATTTACCCCAACATAATCATTCAACAGGCTTTGTTGTCCGGTCATGTTCAGCCAATAGCTATCAGGGTCTTTGCTAAAGCGGCTAAACGTACCAGGCAATACGGTCATTTGGAAGTTATCTCGATTTAAGTTCAGACCGAAGTTCACCAACGCCATCATTTCTTCCAGTTTCAGGTTGGTATCAAAGTATTTTCGCATTAGGCGAGTTAATTGAGGCAACCTAGGTAAAACGGTAGGACTATTAAGGCGTTGCAGTAGCGCTGCTATGAGTGCTTGTTGACGCTGTACTCTTGGCAGATCTCCCAAACCTGGTTCGCGGAACCGGACAAACTGTTCTGCTTGCTCGCCGTTGAGGGTTTGCCAGCCACTGACTAAATTAATTGACAGTCGACTGCTAGAGTCTTTATATTCCATAGATTTGGGAACAAAGACTTCTACTCCGCCTAACTGATCGACTAACTCGCGTAAACCGCTAGTAGAAATACGAATATAGCGATCAATTGGAGCATTATTTAAGGTGCGGCTAACTACCCGTGCAGCCAAGACTGGGCCTCCTTGGGCATTGGCATCAGATACCTTAGTTAAACCCTTTTCTCCCTTTTCTGGGATGGCAATCATTGTATCTCTGGGAATCGAAAGCACCCGTACAGATTTTTCACTAGGATTGAGCCTTACTAGCTGCATGGAGTCGCTTTTACCAGCAAAGCTTTCTGGCGAACCATCAACAGTACCGTTGACTGGTTGAATCCCCATAATTAAGATATTCATCGGCCGTGAAAGCTGGTATTGGGAGAGTTTGCTCCATAACTCCCCTGGTAATGGGATGTTTTGCTCATCTTTACCAGCAGTTCCTAAATCTTCATCTGTTCGATCTAAGTTGTTGCTCCATAACGGAGTCCAAAGTGCTAACGTTGACACCAGTAAACCTGATAAAATGATGCCGATAACGACCGTCATCATCCATAACAGCCATCGAGGCATGGTTAAGCCCAGTCTCTCAGAAAGCTGATTGGTAATTGCACCTACAGATTCGACAACACTACGGCTCGTGTTTGCTGGCGCTTTGATTTCTACCTCCTCTTGGAGGTCTGTTATTGGTGCCGATGTTGCTTGATTTTCCGGGTGTTGAAGTTGCGGTGATCGCACTTCGGTTTCAAACTCTGCTACTTGCCCAGATGTGACTTGATTTTCCGACCATTCGACTTGTTTTATCACAATTATCTCCCCACTGAACCACTCCCTAAAAGTATGTTAATGCAAGCTACAAATATTGCCAGTGGAAAACCTCACTGTAAACTTGTAATGTTCTTCAGTAGACGTGTATGACAACATGAATACTTTATTGTTCCCTGTAATCCTTGCTGGTGGTAAAGGTGAACGTTTTTGGCCCTTAAGTCGGCGAGACCGACCTAAACAATTTTTAAGTCTTGATGGTAGTTCTAGAAGTTTATTACAAGCAACCGCCGATCGCTTGTTAACACTCGCAGGCGGTGAGTCCAGCGCTGTAGCAGGGAAACCCTCGTTAAGCGACTGGGGAACCCCTACGGGTTGGGATTCCTTGTGGGTTATTACTTCTAGTCAGATAGCTGAAGGGGTACGACAACAATTACCCGATTTACCATCTGGGAACTTACTAATTGAGTCAGAAGGAAGAGACACCGCCGCCGCCGTTGCTTGGGCAAGTTTAGAAATCAAACAGCGTTATGGAGAAGACGCTGTGATTGGCTTTTTCCCTGCTGACCACTGGATTGCAGACCAAGAAGCGTTTGCACACACATTAAGTGCGGCTACACAACTGGCGACAAGCACAGCAGCCATCGTCACACTGGGGATCAAGCCTACTTTTCCATCAACTGGTTACGGTTACATTGAACAAGGTGAAAAAATAGGTAGCTTTAATGAGTTGCCAGCTTATCACGTCAACCGCTTTACTGAAAAGCCCAACCGTGAAATAGCAGAAACTTTTTTATCTACGGGACGTTTTAGCTGGAATAGTGGCATGTTCGTCTTTCGAGCAGGAGTTGTTCTCAAGGAACTACACACCCATGCTCCAGAAATCATTGAACCTTTAGAACAACACGGGCCCAATATCTATCCTCAGTTACCTAAAAAGAGTATAGACTATGCACTCATGGAAAAGACAAGTCTAGCATACGTATTGCCAGTTGAGTTTGGTTGGGATGATTTAGGAGATTGGAATGCGATCGAACGCTTACTGAAAACAGAAGATGCTCCTAATGTAGAACTTGCTACCCACGTGGGATTAAACACGCAGGGGGCAATTATTTATGCCTCAAATCCAGAAGATGTAGTTGTTACTATTGGTTTAGAGGATGTGGTGATTGTGCGCGATCGCAATGTCACCCTTGTGGTCAAAAAAGAACTTACCCAGGAAATCAAGCAGATCCTAAAAATTCTCCAAACAGATTCCCGATTTAGCGACCTACTATAAAAGTTAAAACCCCTGGCAGAGGCTAAAAAGCCTATTTTCCTATTATAACTTGACTGCCTATGATTTCATCTAACAGTTATGCAGATTATTAGCTTTGAGCCTCTAGCCAAGACAATAGCAATTGAGTCTATTACTGCCTATCAAAAATATATTTCTCCATCCAAAGGATTTTGTTGCTCCCATCGCTTATTACACGGCGGCGATTCCTGCTCTAATTTCGTCAAACGAATGCTGAACGAACAAAATCTGCACCAAGCCGTACAATTATCCATAAAAAGATTTCAAGACTGTGCCACAGCTAGCAAAACTTTAACAAGTAACAAAGCTAGAGCCGACTTCCGTTGTATCGTCATCCCCTGTTGCTTACCTCTTTAATTCCTCTGCATCTTTGCAGCTGTTTACAAAAATGTTCCTCACCCAAACTGTTCCCCGTCAACGAGAAATTATTGAAGTCTTCCTTCGCAATGGCTGGGACTACATGCGAAGATTGCTTACTGGTGGCAAAACTGATGAACCCCAGCTACCTACACCTGCGGTTTTAAAAAATATCCTAGTAGACTTAGGCCCAGTCTACGTTAAACTTGGTCAGCTACTTTCCACTCGTCCAGATTTACTCAGCGCCGCCTACATTGAGGAACTATCAACTCTCCAAGACGAAGTACCACCAGTTCCCTGGTCAGAAATAGAAGTAGTTATCCGCAAACAACTAAAACAATCACTAGCAGAAACCTTTAGCACAATTAACCCGATCCCAGTAGCAGCAGGATCGATTGCCCAGACACATCGAGCTACATTAATAGATGGTCGAGAAGTCGCGCTCAAAGTGCAACGTCCGGGGATTGATATTACTATTGCCCAAGATATTGCCTTAATTCAAGGCATTGCTGATTTAGTGGCGCGTACTGATTTTGGGCAAACTTACGAAATCAAATCCATTGCTGAAGAGTTCACTAAAGCATTAGAAAACGAATTGGATTTTACCCGGGAAGCGGGTTTTACAGACCAACTGCGGCGTAATTTATCTCAGAGTCGCTGGTACGATCCCACAAAAATAGTGGTTGCAGAAATTAACTGGGATTTGACCACTGAAAAATTACTGGTAATGGAATGGCTCGATGGGGTGCCTTTCTTAGAGGCGGATTTAAACAGCAACAATAACGGTAAAGACCCTGCTGTAGAGCGTCAAGAAATAACCACTTTGTTATTTCGAGTATTTTTTCAGCAACTATATATGGATGGCTTTTTTCATGCCGATCCTCATCCCGGAAACTTGTTTTATCTCAAAGATGGTCGTGTTGCCCTTTTAGATTGTGGTATGGTGGGGCGACTCGATCCCCGCACACAGCAGATATTAACAGAAATGCTGTTAGCGATCGTAGATTTAGATGCTCAAAGGTGCGCTCAGTTAACTTTACAGCTATCGGATTCTGGTCAGCCAGTAATTTTGTCGCGGTTAGAAAATGATTATGATCGCATGTTGCGAAAGTATCACAATGTCAGCCTAACGGAAATAAACTTCAGTCAGATCATTTATGAAGTTTTACAAGTTGCCCGCAACAATAAAATTAGGTTGCCGAGCAATATGGGATTGTATGCTAAAACTCTGGCAAATTTAGAAGGAGTGGCGCGGACATTCAACCCGGAGTTGAATTTTTTCGATGAAATCAAGCCATTAATTACAGACTTGTTTCGTCGGCAATTACTAGGTGATAATCCATTGCGATCGCTTTTGAGGACAGCTTTGGATATTAAAAGTCTGTCTCTCCAATCGCCGCGCCAAATCGAACTGTTATTAGACCGAGTTACCTCAGAAACCTTACAGTGGAATCTATCGCTGCGGGGTTTAGATGGCGTGCGGCGGACTATGGACGATGCGGCAAACCGACTATCTTTCAGTATCTTAGTCGGTTCGCTGATTATGGGTGCGGCAATCATTTCCACCAGAGCGCAGACAACTCAGCTATCCTTTTTAAGTACCGTTCTGTTTGCAGTTGCTAGTTTATTAGGTTTTTGGTTAATTATTAGTACATTGCGATCGGGACGTTTACGATAAAATTGATGCTCTTTGGCTGGATAATTCCCAATATGGGAACTGATGATTACTAAATCCGCATTTAATTATTTAGAACTAGAGATGAACACAGATAAATTTATCTGTGTTCATCTGTGTTTATCATGTGCATTTAAATTGCCAACGATAAATTACCAAGAGTTTAACTAGAAAAATTTTTCTTTCTGACTTTTAAATTGATTCTCTATGGTTATAAGATAAAAAATATGTCAATTATCATTGTTGAAAAGCTAAGCAAATCTTATCCGGTAGCAATCAAAAATCCGGGTATTAAAGGCACAATTAGCCACTTTTTCCGCCGCACTTACCGCACAATAAAAGCAGTTCAGGATGTTTCCTTTGAAATTGCTCCTGGTGAAATAGTGGGGTTTTTGGGACCCAATGGTGCTGGTAAAACCACCACACTCAAAATGCTTACAGGGCTGATTCATCCTTCTAGCGGTGCAGTCACAGTCGCAGGACAAGTTCCCTTTCGCCGCCAAGAAGCATTTTTGCAAAAAATTACTTTGGTGATGGGACAAAAGCAGCAGTTAATTTGGGATTTACCAGCGCTGGATTCTTTGAAAATTAATGCTGCTGTATATAATATCTCTGATAAAGAGTTCCAGCGGCGCGTGGGAGAATTAACAGAAATGCTTTCCCTTGAGGGCAAACTTACCCAACCTGTGCGGAAGTTGTCTTTGGGTGAACGGATGAAAGCAGAACTATTGGCAGCACTTTTGCACCGTCCCCACGTACTATTTCTAGATGAACCAACGCTGGGACTAGATGTCAATGCTCAAGCGGCGGTGCGTGATTTCTTGCGTGAGTACAATCAACGTTATCAAGCTACAGTACTGTTAACTAGTCATTACATGGCTGATATCACAGCTTTGTGTCAACGGGTACTATTGATTCACCAAGGAAGGCTGATGTATGACGGTAGTTTAGATGGATTGTTGGAACGTTTTGCTCCTTACCGTGAAGTCGATATCGAGTTAGCCCAACCTCTACCAATAGAAAAACTCACCAGCTATGGTAATGTGCAACTTTTAGAAGGGCGAGCAGTGCGTTTTCTGATCCCACGAGAGACGCTTACCCGGACTATATCTCAGATTTTAACGGATTTAGAGGTAATTGATTTAACAGTTACCGAACCGCCTGTAGAAGAAGTGATTGGGCGAGTGTTTCAGGCAGGGGTTGTGGATTAAAGACGCGATTAATCGCGTCTCTACTACAGGAGTCGAAAGTGCTGAGTTCCAACTTCTCAATTGTGGGTGGTGGGTAATTTTTGTTCTGGGGAGTGAATAAATGAAGCGGATATTTAGAAAAATTTTAACTTTGCTCTCAGTATACTATGCCTATATGGTTGAGTATCGAGCAGAACTAATTTTCTGGGTTTTGGCTGGGACTTTGCCGATTATCCTGATGGGTGTCTGGATACAAGCAGCCCAAGGTGGGCGATTTGGGCTATCACCTGTGGATTTTGCCCGTTACTTCATTACGGTTTTCATTATCAGGCAACTCACTGTTGTTTGGGTAATTTGGGACTTTGAAAGAGAGGTAGTAGAAGGCAAACTTTCGCCTAAATTGCTACAACCACTCGACCCAGCATGGCATCATATTGCAGGGCATATTTCTGAAAGATTTGCCCGCTTAAGCTTTGCTTTTTTGTTAGTAGGATTATTTTTTATTCTTTATCCTCAAGCTTTTTGGTTACCAAGTTTCAGTAAATTTTTGCTGTTTACGTTGGCGGTGGTGCTAGCTTTTACTTTGCGGTTTACAATTCAGTACACCTTTGCTATGTTCGCCTTTTGGACAGAACGGGCTAGCGCTTTAGAAAATTTTTGGTTGTTGTTTTATATATTTTTATCTGGTTTGATAGCACCTTTAGAAGTTTTTCCTGAACCTGTGCGGAAAATAGTAACATTTACACCGTTTCCTTATTTGATTGATTTTCCTGCGAGTATTTTGGTAGGGCTACCTGTGGATGTATGGCAAGGATTTTTCTCAATGGTGGCTTGGATATTAATATTTTTGGGTGCAAATCGTTTACTTTGGCGTGCAGGTTTGAAGCGATATTCTGGGATGGGAGCATAACAATTACATGACTACGGAGAACAAGGTAGTTAGTAATAGGGTGTTAGGGTTAGAGTGTGGGGTGTAGTGACGTTTGTAACAGCGTTGACGTAGCAAAGAAGTTTATTAATGTCCGCACTTTTATTTACTTTTGTTGATTTTTCCTACACCCCACTCAGCTACCCCCAATACCCTGCCCCCACGCGTGCTTTCAGCTTTTCTTAGTGCTATTCCCCTAAACTCATATCTTGCACCCCACAAATAGCCCCAACGGCGCTTGGTGATATCCTGGGGGATACTGCTATTTCTTGAGAGCGTTTTGAGCATCAGTAAACATCTGTATTTTATCCTTTGAGGCTTAGCCATCCAGGGGCTAGAATTGTTACGATAGTTTCAGATTAGACGTTGAAGCCTTGATCCAATCTGAAACCTTAGAACTATTAGAATGGCATCGTCTGTGCCAGCACCTTTCCACCTTTGGGGCCACTAAACTAGGGGTTATAGCCGCGCGTCATCTGAAAATACCCGATTTTCAGGCAGAAAGCGAACAGTTGTTAGAGCAAACTAAAGAAGTCTATCAACTGGAAACTCGCCTGACTACAGGGCTGTCATTTGAAGGAATTCAAGATATCGGTGATTCCATAGAACGGGCAGAACGCAGCGGAATTTTGGCAGGAGATGAACTCTTAGCGATCGCCACCACCCTAGCTGGTGCAAGAAATCTGCGCCGTGTAATTGACAATCAGCAAGATTTGCCAATACTCACTAATTTAGTTGCCGATTTGCGAACTTACCCAGAACTAGAACAGGAAATTCACCGTTGTATTGATGAACGGGCACAGATAACTGATCGCGCCAGTTTAAAACTGGGCGAAATTCGCACAGAATTGCGGCGATTACGTTCGCAAATTACCCAAAAACTGCAAAACATTATCCAGGCAAAATCAGGTGCAGTTCAGGAACAAATTATTACCCAACGGGGCGATCGCTTTGTAATTCCCGTCAAAGCACCCCAAAAAGACGCGATTCCCGGTATTGTCCACGATACCTCTACCAGCGGTGCGACGCTCTACATCGAACCTAATTCAATCGTACCTCTGGGCAACCAACTGCGGCAAATCATTAGAAGAGAGCAAGCGGAAGAAGAAGCAATTCGCCGCGCTTTGACAGAACAAGTCGCCGCAGTCAAACCGGATTTGGAAAGGTTGTTAGCAATTGTCACGACTTTGGATTTAGCAACCGCTAGATCCCGATATAGTTACTGGCTAAAAGCCAATCCCCCACAATTCATCCAGCCGCCAGAAAATGAAATAATTACTTTGCGGAACTTGCGGCATCCTCTGTTAGTGTGGCAACAACAGCACGAACAAGGGCAACCAGTGGTTCCCGTGGATTTACTCATCAGTCCCTACATTCGGGTAGTGACAATTACCGGTCCAAATACAGGTGGAAAAACTGTAACCCTAAAAACTCTAGGGTTAGCAGCATTGATGGCCAAAGTCGGTTTATTTGTCCCCGCCCGCGAACCAGTGGAAATTCCTTGGTTTGACAAAGTTCTAGCAGATATTGGCGATGAACAATCCTTACAGCAAAGTTTATCTACATTCTCTGGGCACATCCGCCGAATTAGTCGGATTTTAGAAGCGTTGGGCGATGGGGACTCGGGACTAGGGATTAGGGATAAAGAACTTCCCAATCCACAATCCCTAGTTTTACTCGATGAAGTCGGTGCAGGCACCGATCCTGCCGAAGGTAGCGCCTTAGCGATCGCCTTGTTGCAATATCTGGCTAATCACGCCCAGCTAACCATTGCCACTACTCACTTTGGCGAACTCAAAGCCCTGAAATATGAAGATGAGAGGTTTGAAAATGCCTCTGTGGAATTTGATGAAACTACTCTCTCGCCCACTTATCGTCTGCTGTGGGGCATACCTGGGCGTTCTAATGCTTTAACAATTGCCTTGCGCTTGGGATTAAAACCAGAAGTAGTAGAAGTGGCAAAAACTCAAGTCGGAGAAGCAACTGATGAAGTTAATCAGGTGATTGCTGGGTTAGAAGCCCAACGCCGTAGTCAGGAAACCAAAGCTGCGGAAGCTCAAAATTTGTTGCAGCAAGCGGAACGTTTGTATAAACAAGTATCTGCTAAAGCTACGGCTTTGGAGGAGAGAGAAAGCGCTTTGCGGGCTTCACAAGAAATAGCAGTACAACAAGCGATCGGCCAAGCAAAAAATGAAATTGCCCAAGTGATCCGCCGCTTGCAACAAGGTACGCCCACAGCCCAAGACGCCCAACAAGCAACTAACGCTTTAAATAAAATTACCCAGCAATTTCAGCCAGTAACCCCAGCAAAACCAAAACCTGGGTTTATGCCCAAAGTAGGCGATCGCCTGCGCGTTCCCAAACTCGGACAGACAGCGGAAGTGTTAACTGCACCCGACGCCGATGGAGAGTTAAGCGTTCGGTTTGGGCTAATGAAGATGACTGTGAAGTTGCAAGATGTAGAATCTTTAGATGGTCAAAAAGCAGAACCAGTTGTCAAGCCCAAACCAGCCCCAGCCGCAGTTACACCACCACCCCAAAATGTTCCAGCAATTCGCACCTCAAAAAATACCATTGATTTACGTGGTAAGCGGGTAGCTGATGCGGAATTGATTCTCGATAAAGCCATCTCCGAGGCTATAGGTCCGGTATGGATTATTCACGGACACGGTACTGGGAAGCTGCGACAAGGTGTCCACGCCTTTTTGCACCAGCATCCGAGAGTTGACCGCTACGAAGCCGCAGAACAAGCAGATGGTGGGAGTGGTGTTACCATCGCACATATATAGCAGGAGGCAGCTATGCTGTTCTTGCTGGAGGTAAAACATTACTATTCCTAGCATCCAGGCTTGTCATTATGTCCTAACCTTTAATTTGCTTGCGATAAATTGAATTGCTTAGGGGTACTCGTGAGAAACAAAGGGGATTTCTACTACTTCACCCTCAGTTTCTCCGACTCGAACTTTCAAGCCTGCACCACCAGCTTTGGTGCGGATGTAACCTAGTCCAAAGTAACCATCAGGAGTTTGTGTATAACTGGTAAGTTTACCCACCTTTTCATCTCCAATGGCGATCGCACTTCCAACTTCCGCAGCAGCACTGAGGTTTACACCGAATAAGTGTTGCTTTACACCTTTATATGTGTTTAACCGAGCAATGGTTTCTTGCCCAATATAACAACCTTTATTAAAAGAAATTGTTTGCCACAAACCAGCTTCTAAGGGATTGTAATCATCAGTAAGTTCTGCCTCCGGGGCTGGGCGTCCTTGTAAGATTCGCAACATATCCCAGGCGCGATCGCTCATCTCTACTGCTCCAGCTTCTAAGAGTTTGTTCCACACCGTTGCTTTGTCAGTATAGGGAAAATTAAAAGTATATCCAGGAATCGCTAACCCACTACCTACAGCAATTCGCACTCCTTCGGCGGGTGCAATAGTATATACTTGGTGACTACCGTAAGGTTGCCCAATGAGTTCCCCAATACCCAACTTTTGGATTACAGCGTCGCTTCCCGGGCCAATCAGGCTGAGGGTGTTGGTGTATTGTGTAATATCAGATAATTCCACTTTATCGGCAAAGAAAATATATTTGTCCAGCCATTCCATGAGAAACTGGCGGCGGTTAGGCGAAACGAGCAAGATTACCGCATCTTCTCTGACGTAGGCAGTTACTAAGTCAATCGTTCTGGCTGTGGAAGTGACGAAAACTGTATCACAACCTTGTCCTGGCTTGAGTGCGAGGAAATCATTAGTACTTTGGTTGTGTAAAAAGCGGAGTCGGTCATCGCCAGACACTTTAATCCGTCCCCAGTCTGAGCGATCGCATATTGCAACCCCTTCTGTTGCAGCTTGGATAGCAGCTGCGTCTTGAGCGTCAATTGTAGATGTTGGCATGATGAAGAGTTGCCCTGTTTGAATGTTGTCGCACTAGAAATCTTAGCAAATAAGCGTTTGCGGCTTCAATCACTACTGCTGGCGACAGCTATATCAAGATTAGTTACGACCGAATAAAAATTTATGCATTTTTACTCACCATGAAATTAAAGTGTGAAATTTATTTGCTTAAATTTATATCTGGTAATTGTAAACCTGATATGCCTAATCTAGATTAGTAAAAATAGAACACTTTAAAGTATTATCTGCTGCATATTATGGCTCCTAGACGTTCTTCTAAGAAATCTCAAAGCGATACCACCGCAGCTCAAACCTCTACACAAAAGCAGCAGGACGATGAAAAAGAATTATTTCCGATAGTCGGCATGGGAGCCTCTGCGGGGGGATTGGAAGCATTTACACAATTGCTGAGCAATTTACCTAATGATACTGGTATGGCTTTTGTGCTGGTTCAACACTTAAGCCCCGAACATAAAAGTATGTTGAGCCAGATTCTTTCTCAGTCAACCCAGATGCCCGTACATGAAGTACAGGATGGTATGGTCGTAGAACCGAATCATGTTTACGTGATTCCACCAAACAAAAATATGAGTATTTCTCAAGGGGTGCTGAAACTCACAGCGCGCGTGAAGACCCGCGGTCAATATATGACAGTCGATACATTCTTTTTTTCGCTAGCAGAATACGGAAGTAGAGCGATCGCCATTGTGCTATCGGGAGGCGATGGAGATGGCACCCGGGGAGTGCAAAAAATCAAGGAAGCAGGTGGCATTACCTTTGCTCAGTGTGAGAACACGGCACAAATCAGTAGTATGCCCAACACCGCTGTAGCTTCGGGTTATGTAGACTTTATTCTGCCCCCGCAAGAAATTGCATCTGAACTGGCAAAGCAAGTCTGAACCTGCTAAAAATGACAAAAGAAGGATTACGGTTTGAGCTACGCAATGCCATTCAACAAGCAAAAGAGCAGTTAGCGTCAGTAAGAAAGGAAGACTTACAACTTAGAGAGTCAGATAGACTGAGGCTTGTGAGAGTTGATGTGATTCCATTTAAACCTTTCACAGACGAAAGACACTACTTTTTAATTCTATTTGAGGATACACCATTTTTAGAGCATTCTGACTCCGTGGAAGTTAGAGATCGCACAAACAAATCTAGGCAGCGCCAGCAATTGAGTCTTAAGCAAGAGAATATCCTACTCAAACAGGAGCTAGCAAGCACTAAAGAGTATCTGCAATCGAGTATTAAGGAACACCAAGCCACTAATCAAAACCTGAAAGCTGCCAACGAGGAAATTCTATCGAGCAACGAAGAGTTGCAAAGTACTAATGAGGAGCTGCAAACAGCCAAAGAAGAAATTCAGGCAACCAATGAAGAACTGAACACGATTAACGATGAACTGCAACGGCGCAATGTTCAATCAGTTCAGGCTAGCAACGATTTGCAGAATGTGCTTAGCAGTATTAACATTCCTATTCTTATATTGGAAAGCGATTTGCGAGTCCGGCGCTTTACTCCGGTAGCGGCAAGAATCTTCAACCTGATACCGACAGATGTAGGACGACCGCTTAGTGATATTAAACATAACTTAGATATCCAAAACTTAGAGCAAGAGATTTTAGAAGTAATTAGCACCCTCAACTTAAAAGCTCAGGAAGTGCAAGACCAAGACGGCCATTGGTACGACCTACGAATCCGACCTTATAAAACATCAGACAACAAGATTGACGGCGCTGTGGTGGTATTAGTTGATATTGATACTATTAAAACTCGTGCATAGCATGGCTAATAGTTGTTTAAGGTAGTGGTGCTTTGCGAAAAGTCTTAATCTAGCTAGATGAGTCAAGAGGTAGTTAGATGCTATGACATTAATTAAGTAATACAGGTATTGGCATTATGCATGAGATCTCACTACAAATAGCACAAGAGGAACTCGAACATGCCAAAACTTCCCTAAGGCATGGCGAAATCGTCGAAGAAATTGGTCATGCGCTGAAAAATAGGGACCAAACCGAGCAAGAACGCGGTCAACGGATTGTAAAGCATGGAAAAAATATTCAAAAATACGCACAGCAATCTATGCGTAAGGCGCAGGAATTAGCAGAAAATCGCTCAACAGAAGTGCTTGCCGAAGCTTTGCAAGCGCATATAGATGCTACTCAAAGCTATGTTGAGGCGGTGACAGAATTTCAAAAGGGATTGGAGACTCATTTACAGCAGCAGAATGATCGCTCTGAGTAAAGAAAGCAGCGTTGCTGAATTGAGAGATAATATAGTGTCAGGTTAAAGACTTATCATTAAGAACCGCACGGGGGCAGAGGAGCAGAGGGCAAGGAGCATGGGGGCAGAGGGGCACAAGCAGAGGCACAGGAGCAGAGGAGCAGAGGGGCAAGGGAGAGTGTAAATACGATTCATCTCTCTCAAAGCTTCATTTATCCACCTCAAAGATTCGCTCACGAATATTAAAGAGGCATTAATGGAGTTCAAACACTCATTCACAAATATCAAACACTCATTAATGGAGTTCAAACACTCATTAATGGAGTTCAAACACTCATTAATGGAGTTCAAACACTCATTCACGAATATCAAACACTCATTAATGGAGTTCAAATACTCATTCACGAATATCAAACACTCATTAATGGAGTTCAAACACTCATTCACGAATATCAAACACTCATTAATGGAGTTCAAACACTCATTCATCTCTCTTGAAACTTCAAATTCCCCTGCTCCTCTGCTCCCCTGCTCCTCTGCTCCCCTGCCCCTCTGCCCCTCTGCCCCTCTGCTCCCCAAAGCAATTGATTATTCTTTGTTTGGATGTCTCTTAGGTTTCACATTGCCCAAGTCTAGAACTTCCTCGATAATAACAGAGTGCTGCTGAGCATCCTGTGCTTGTTGTTCTAATTCCTCAGCTGCCGCCAGTTGGTTGCGATCGCGCATTCTTGAAGCTATTTGCTGTGATAGCCTAGCTTTCTCTTGCAATGCCCTAATAGCACTCCACAATGCCTCTTCCATTTTCTCTGATTGCATTGCCAGCAAAGTTTCTGCACCAAATGCATGACCTACGTGGCAGCGAAAGCGCAACATTTTCMCCTCCTGGATCTCCCAGAGTGTGCCACCGCAATCAGGACAGGTGAAGGTTGATGGTTTACCAGGGGGGTTAATGCTATTCTCTAGTAGTTCTGTATTCAATTGCGCCATATCTGATTCATACTCCATTTGGCTTGGTACAGAGTTTTGGGCTTCTGTTGCCGTCGGTGTATTAGCCAGAGCTACTAAGATGGATGGAATTTCTGGCAGTGGCAAAATATAATCAATATCTTCTACATTCGCGATCGCACTATTTGGCATTCCTGAATACAATGCATCATCGGGGTTTTGCACAACTGCCACACCACCGCGCATTTTCACTGCTATCAGTCCTGCGGTGCCATCATCCAGCATACCCGTTAGAACTACAGCGATCGTTCGCTGTGCGTAAGCTCGTGCCGCAGTGCGAAATAATGGATCGATAGCTGGGCGATGATGGTTCTCTTTTGGCCCCCGTGTCAATTGCAAATATCCCCGTTTCACCAACAAATGGTAATCAGCTGGGGCAACGTAAATTTGCCCGGTCTTGATTGCTTCACCATCCTCAGCTAGAAAGGCTGGTAATTTTCCAACACCATTCAATATATGGTGCAGAACATTAGGGCTTTGACTGGCTACGTGAAGAACTACAATTACAGCAGCATTTAGGTCGGCTGGTAACTGCTGAACTAAATAAGTTAAAGCCTGCACTCCGCCTGCCGATGTTCCAATAACAATCAGGTCGTGTGTAATCGCTTGCCTTTGGCTATGAACCATTTATATCCTTGCTGGATTAGCACAAACGTTTATTGCCATCCAAATCTTGATGAATTCTATGAATGAGGATAGAGGATTTATCAGAAACTATGCTTATCCCTAAAGTACACTATCAGTATTAATTTATTTTGCTAACATAACCGAACAATTCGTAATTACAACCTGCAAATTGGGAATTGATTTATTATGTTAATAAAAATAAAAAAGCTAAAACTCTTATTCTTATTGCCTATTGCCCGTAATTAGGCTGCGTACTACTTCCTACAAACTGTAGGTTCAACAGGCTTTATTGGTATAACGGCAGAATTATATTCTCCAAGCTTCAACTTTCAGGTAAACTGGCAAACGCCTGCTCAACTAACTCCTTTGCCTTGGCATCCAAACGCAGCCAATCCACTTCACCGAGTTCATCAATCAAACTAGTATCAATATTAGCCGCTTCCTTCTGTTGATTGTATTCAATAAAACACACTTGATAACACAACTCCCATAAATCGATACTCGCTTGTTGCTGTTGACGCTGCAAAAGTAAATGATATCCTGGATGGGGCATCGGCAGACGAGCCAGAGTGTGTCTGATTTCATCGGCTTCTTCGGGTGTTGCAGTTTCCATTGCTTGCAACAGTTCACTCACCAATGCTTTGATTTCATCAGTGGTGCTAGGCGGCCAAATCAGGACATCATGGTAAGTTCCCGTCCAAGAAGATTCATCAAGCTGCTTGCGGATATTATCGATAACGCGAATAAAAGCAGGTTGCATGAGGATTTCAGCCTGTTGCCATGCAACTGAGTTTGTTATTTTAGGTGGCATTGGTAATAAACAGGGGCACTAAAAGAGAAATAAACAGTCTGCGTTTATTAAAAAGCTATATTTTTAATCTAAATCTTTTCTCAAGATAGCGGATTTCATTAAACAAAATTTGGAGATATTTATTACTAGTGGAAAAATTAGGCGATCGCTCTGGGGAGGGAATATGATAGGCAAGCTACTAGACCATCGTTACCAAATAATTCGAGTCCTCGCTACGGGAGGATTTGGTCAAACCTACATTGCGGAAGATACTAGGCGGCCAGGTAACCCTATTTGCGTTGTCAAGCACCTCAAACCCGGAACTGACCCCAGAGTTTTTGATACAGCTAAGCGCCTATTCAATAACGAAGCCGAAACTTTAGAAAAACTCGGTTATCATGACCAAATACCCAGACTACTGGCTTACTTTGACGAAAACCAAGAATTCTATTTAGTACAAGAATATATTGAAGGACATACCTTAGCTGAGGAACTTTTAGCTGGTAAGCGCTGGAGTGAAAGCCAAGTAATTCAATTGTTGCAGGAAGTTCTGGGAATTCTCGATTTTGTCCATCGCCAAGGTGTGATTCACCGCGACATCAAACCAGATAATATCATCCGTCGCACCTTAGATAATAAGTTAGTTTTAGTAGATTTTGGGGCAGTGAAGCAACTGCGTACACAACTGGTGACAGTTGGCGGACAGCCTTCTGCTACAGTGGTTATCGGCACTCCTGGCTATATGCCCACAGAACAAGGACAAGGTAAACCCCGCCCCAACAGTGATATTTATTCCCTTGGAATTATTGCTATTCAAGCATTAACAGGGTTGCAAGCAACAGAATTACAAGAAGACCCGGAAACGGGGGAAATCATCTGGCGTCATACAGTAACCGTGAACCATCGTCTAGCAGCAGTGTTGAGTAAGATGGTGCGTTATCACTTCAAAGACCGCTACCAAAGTGCTACAGAAGCACTGCAAGCATGTCAAGAGGTGATTAATCCTGTAGCTGCACTTTCCATACCTCAAGAATCTGCTAAAAATTTCAGCTACCAAGCAGCCAAATCCCGACCCCAACCAGTATCTCACCAGCACACTATTGCAGTTGCACCCGCAAATCATGTTCCCCCGAGGCCTGTCCCTCAGAACTCTAGCAAATCCGACCCATGGCCGATATTAATTGGTATATTGTTGGCAGGTGGTGCAGCTGCTTTAGTCGCAAATGTATATCCGAATGTGAAAAATTTAGCTGCTAATTTTACAGGTAATGATAGCGCTTTAGTAAACAAATGCTCGGCTATTGTTGTCGGAAATTCTAATATCCGTTCTGAACCTAGTTCGATAAATTCTGATAATATTTTGCAAACCGTTGGTGATAATACCAGCTTCGAGGTAACAGGCAAGCAAACAAAACGAGGCTGGATAGAAGTTAAACTCAAATCAGGACGTTTGGCTTGGGCGCACCCAGATGTGATAGCCAATAAACAACAATCGGCTTCTTGCCTGCGGGAAAAAGGTATTGCAACTAAGACAATAGATGATAATAMCTTAATTAGTACTCGACCAATTCCCCAGGCAAAACCAAAATCTCAGGATGTAGTAACTTCATCACCAGAAAAATCAAAAGCCTCAACTGTTGCTACTGGAAAATTAGAACGATCGCAGCCTAGCGATAATAGTGCCCAGATTTTAGAGCAAGCAAGAAATAAGTATGAATCCGGAGATTTAGTTGGAGCGATCGCACTTTTAAAATCAATTCCGACAAAGGCTGCTTCTGATATCCAAGAAACAGGTAAAGTCATTACCCAGTGGCAACAAGATTGGAGTAAGGCGGAGGCATTATCTAATGAGATTAACAAAGCAATAGATGATGGTAAATGGGATAAAGTTTTAGATTATAGAAACCATCCAGAAAAACTGCCCAATACTCAATATTGGCGAAATAAAATAGAACCATTATTTCAAGAAGCCGCTGAAAATCTCGCTAAACAAGTACTACCTAAAACAGATAATCAAAGTAATCAGAAAAATTCTAAAAAAGAACTTACCAATACTAAGCAACCTGCAACTATAGAAACTCATAAAGGCAGTTTGTAATGTCAAAGTTCGTCATGTCTGCCAAATTACGCATAATAAAAGAATCCCACCCCCAACCCCTAAGAGCAAGTTCTTAGGGGAGCTAAAGCACAGCTTTTGCAGGGTGGGGTTTCAGGTATTTTAGTAATTCAAGCAAGAGCCAATCACTGAAATTATCTCTTGGTAATACTTTTATACTATTAAGTTGCGATCGCGCTGTGCCAGTTGCGTAAGTCCATAAAATAGAACATTCCAGACATCGTAGTCCTGTGAATTTTTCCCTTAACCTTTTATGCGGATTAATTGCTTATTGTTATCAACCTAAGGAACATAGCCTTGGACTGGTTTTTACCTTCTTACCTTTAACCCGAACTCAAGTTATTTAGCATATTTTTCCAATTTCTAATAGGCGATTCAACCTCAGCATTCGACGAAACATCTGCTTGTTGAGCCATACTTACCGCTTTGCTTCGCGCTTCGATAATTTGACTAATCTCACGTCCCAAGCTTGGTTGACGTTCAATCATCATATTTACAGCATCTGAGTAGATAACAAGAACTTGCAAATCGTCAACTGCTTTGATTGATACCGGACTCGGTTCCCCAGTAAACAGTGCCATCTCACCAAAGAACTCACCACGCAAGATAGTCATTACCTCCAATTCCATGCCAAACTCGTTTTTGACGGTGACTAGAGCCTGACCCGCAATGATAATATACAAAGCTTTACCAGGCTCGCCTTGCCGGATAACTTTCTCGCCCACACCGAACTGTTGTACAATAGTTTCCTTAGCTAAGTCATCCAAATTCTTCGGCTCCCTAGTTAAAGGCATAAATCCGGGAATTGAATGCAAGTGGTTTAACTTACTTGCAGCACTATCTGCCTTATCAGCAGCTTTTACAGCTAACTCGTATCGGTAGCGATATAGCGTCAGGTTGTTTCGCTGCGCTGCGTACCAGACTCGCGTCATAAACCTATCAAGTATCTGCTCCACATCCTCAAAGTTTTTGATAAAGAATTCCACTTCATAGATAATTGCAGTCTCATCATAGGATGTAGTTTTGCTCTCTGGTTCGGGTTCGCCTAATATTCCCTGTGTAGCCAAAGCTGTACTTGTTAGTACCTGCTTCACGAGGTTAGGAGGGCTATCGTAGGAAAAGCCAATGTTGATGCGTTGGTTGTAAATGCGTTCTGGTTGGCTGTAATTATGGATTATTTCTTTGCCAATGAACTGATGGGGAACGATAATTACCTCCTGCTGGAGAGTTAGCAGGCGAACAGATCGCCAATTGATATCAATTACCTGCCCTTCGATCGCCTGGTCTTCGCTATTGCCAACGCGCAACCAATCACCGACACTGAAGGGGCGTTCCAGAAGCAACGCAATGCCAGACATGATGCTACCCAATGTGTCCTGAAGCGCCAAACCAATTACAATCCAGCTAACGCCCAATCCGGTAGCTAGACTCGCCAAATCTGCACCCCACACCGCTGCCAGGACGATCGCGCTACCTACATAGCTCTGAGGGAATTCCGACAGCAGAAGCGCTTACTGCCCTAACCAAGCTTCCTAATAAGAAAGCAGCAGCATAAAGCAAAATTGCCCACATAATTGACAGATCGTTGATCTGTTTACGCACCGAAGCTGTACCGCCGGATTCCTTATTGCGAAACTTGACTAGCTCCTCACCACTGAGAGCTTTACCGTTAGGGAGTTTCAGATGTTTATAATCAGTCGGTGGTAAATCACTTAAATAAAGTGCTAAAGGCTCCAATACATATTGGTGGCACACTACTAGAACAGTTTCACCCCGTTTCAAGTGCGGTACAACCCGCTCCTCATAGAAAGAAGCAGCGCGTCCGTAAACTTGTGCAATCTTCTCGCCAGCCGGAGGTGCTTCGTTGTGTGAATGCAGCATTTCCTCAAAGCCTTCGTAGCCAAGGGCAAGACGCAGCAGATTCAAGTTACGTCCCGCAAAGATGCCAAAGGATTTCTCACTAATTCGATGGTCGATTTCAACAGGAATATCGGGTGATTTCAGCGCTTGACTTTCAGCAAGGGCGATTTCACAAGTTTGCCGCGCCCGCCTCATGTGAGAGACATATACTGCATCAAACTTCACACCTTTTTTCTTAATGTCAACACCTGCACGCCGTGCCTGCAACCTACCAAATGCTGTCAGATCAACATCCAATACTCCAGCAAAAATATTACGTTCGTTACTGGTGCTTTCACCATGTCGAATAAAGTAAGCTCGTCCGGGATAATCATCCTTTTGTACAGCAGACAAGTTGATATTACTAGTTTTTGCCACGAGTGTTAATGAACATTTTCAAATCTAATTATGTAAAAGTACAATAATACTAAGTTACAAATTTATCAATAGTTCCTTGAGAAAACTTCATGCTCAGAACTGCAACAACCGAGATCCAAGGGTGAATAATGGTGATTGAAAGGCAATGTCTGACGCCAAACTGCTATGCATCTAAGCTTGGATAATTTTCATCAGCATAGCTTCAACTGTAAGACACGAATTGTGCCAAAGCAAAGTCTCAGGTACTAAATTTTGCTTAACTAACCTTGGTAATGTTGTGAAGAAAGGGGCGGTACATAGCGTTTGCGCCGACTTTGAAAACTCTTCCAAAGCAATACGCAGCCGAAAACTAAGGTTGACAGCAGGACGACACTAGCTCCGGAGGCGATATCTAAGTAGTAGCTCAGGTATATACCTATAAATGCGATCGCTGCTCCTAAAACTCCTGAAATTATAATTACATAAGCAAAGCGATCGCTCAACAATCGAGCAATGGAAGCAGGAATCACCACCGCAGAGATAATTAATGTCACTCCCAAGACGTTGAGTGTCGCCACCAGTAATGTCGCTAGCATTAGAGCAAATAATGTATCCATTGCCACTACAGGTACGCCATGAACCTGAGCAACTTCTCTATCAAAACACCAAAATAGCAAAGGGCGATAAAACAAAAAAACTAAGCTCAAAATCACAACTGTGACACCACTGACGAACCATAAATCAGTAGGAGAAACGCCGAGGACATTACCAAACAAAGCCGCCTCAAAGTTTTGACTAAATTTCCGGTAGGTGCTGATTACGGCGACGCCCAAAGCAAAGCTAGCGGTTGTTACTATACCAATGGCTGCATCTGAATAAACTTTGCGTCCAGTTAAATATTGGATCAGCAAGGCAGCTGCAAATCCCCAAATTCCAGAACCAATATAAAAATTCAGTCCTAAAACGTAACTTAGTACTGCTCCTCCTAAAATTGCATGGGAAAGACCGTGAGCAATATAACTCATACGGCGAGTGATAATATATACACCCATCACACCGCACAATAGCCCCGCCATCATGCCAACAGCAACGGCACGACTAAAAAATTCGTACTGAAAAGGTTTAAGCAGAAATTCCATGTGTTTAATATCTTAATGGTATCCGTGTCGTTGTTTTGATTATGTCATTTCACCGGACTAAGGTAGGTTGGTGATCGCACTTTGTTTGAGTTGATGAATGTTGGATTTCGTTACGTCAACGCAACCTACGAGGATCAGCGATGGCTTCTCTATCAAATCTATCTGCTTTGATGGTGGTGCAGCATCCGCTTTTCCGTAATTATCCAAGAAACTATAACAACTGGCTGAGTTCAAACTTAGAATACTACAGAGCAAGACAGAGACAGTCCTTCGCAGAAAAACAACATTTATAACAAATAGAAATTAGTAATGATACTGATAAAAATCAAACGGAGCGATCGCATATCGAAGCTTTAATAGACTAAATAATATCTAAAATGACAATATAATACTGCTTCAGATTTAATTCAGTGACTTTACGGATATTATTATAACCCTGAATACTTTCAGAAAACTAAGCCCTATGGAGATTCTGCTTTAGTGATTTCCATAGGACTAGTGATTATGAGAAAGCGATCGCTCACTATTCCATCTGATGCGATCGCTGAGTAACTTTTGCGTTGGCATAGCTTGCCGCAGACATTAGGATTGAGGATTGTGGCTATTGTGGTTAGAGTGTGCTGTTCGCAAAATCTGCGGTAAATTATCTTGCATTTGATGGCGCAAAGAAGTGCCTTCATTAGCAATCAAAATGCGATCGCTTTGGTGAAATACCACCATTTCTGCCCCAAAAGTCTTTTTCAAGGTAGCAGAAGTAAAAACGTCGTTAGGTTGACCTTGAGCAATGATGTTATGATTGAAACACACTACCCAAGGTAGATGAGTTGCCACAGAGTTGAGGTCATGGGTAGATAGCAGAATTGTCAAACCCTGCTGATTTAGTTCAGCTAACAGGTGTAACAATTCGTGCTGCACGCGCAAGTCTGAACTACTAGTTGGTTCATCTAAAAGGACAATTTCTGGTTCTCCCACCAATGCTCGAGCAATGAATACTCGTTGTTGTTGTCCGCCAGATAATTCGCCAATTGGTCGATGGGCGACATGAGCCACTCCGACTCGCTCAAGGAGTGCTTTGGCAAAAAGGCGATCGCGTCGTGAAGACCAAGGCAAAAATTGCTTTTTGCGGTAACGTCCCATCATCACTACTTCTAGTGCTGTGACTGGAAAATTCCAATCTACTGTTTCTACCTGGGGTACATACCCGACTTTTGGCGGCGCTGTTCGTGGCTTTAAGCGCTTTCCTTGAAACCAAATTTCACCAGCCCAAGGCTCAACCAACCCTAATATTGCTTTGATCAGAGTGGTTTTACCGCTACCCGAAGGCCCGACTAAGCCAGACAATTGCCCAGGATAGAGGAGCAAATCGACGTTTGTCAAAACTGGTTGAGTTTGAAAACCACAAGTGAGATTTCTAATTTCTAGTATTGGTTCCATGCACTTATTTAGTAAGTACTACTGAGTCGTTGTCACCGCAGTTGCAGTCGGGCCAACGACATTGGTAGTGTTCAGCTTGTCAACCAGCTTGGGATTGCCCCCTAAATTTTCGGCAATGATTCGCAAATTGTTTGCCATCATGCCAATGTAAGTGTGTTGAGGATTGGTATTTTCGATTGCATTAGCCGAACCAGTGCCTGGTAATTCGTCATCAGCTGTATTAGCTGTTTTTATCTTTGCTTCACGGGCAATTTGTTCTTCTACTTTGCTCGGGTATACCTCAGAACCAAAAATCGCAGGTACGCCTACTTTCCGAATTTGATCGATGAGTTTGGCAACGTCTTGAGCAGAAGGTTCTTTAAAATCCGAAGGTTGGATAGCACCAATTACCTGGAAGCCATATTCTCTGGCCCAGTAAGCCCAAGAGTCGTGGTATGTCAGAAGTTTACGATTTTTTGCTGGGATACTAGCCACGACTTCTCGCGTTACTTTGTCCAGCGCGTCGAGGCGTTGTAAGTAGTTTTTCAAATTTTTGTCATAGTATTCTTTACCTTCGGGATCTAACTGTGTTAACTGGTTAGCAGCTAGTTTAGCGTAAGCTTCAGCATACTTGGGGTTTACCCATAAATGGGGATTAGGGTCTCCCTTTTCTTTGGGAAAGCTAAAATCGTAAATCCACTGACTTTCAGTGATAGTATTGCTACCTAGCTCATAAATGTTTGTTTTTTGAGGTTTAGAAGCTTTTGCTAGTTTTTCCGTTGGGCTTTCCAAGTGGAGTCCATTGGCGATAATTAAGTTAGCCTTAGACAGCAGATCGGCATCGCTAGGACGTGGTTCAAAGGTGTGGGAGTCAGTACCTTCGGGAATGATACCTTTGACTTCAAGGCGATCGCCTGCAATATTACTTACTATATTTGTTAACGGAGCTACCGTTGTCACAACTAAAGCTTTACTTTTGCTTTGGTTCTGTACAGGTTGTGCAGTCGCACTACTTTCCGAAGGAGTAGGTGATACTGCTGTATTTTGAGGCGCATTACAAGCGGTCAGTGCCAGACCAAGTGCTAATAGCAACGCAGAGATTTTCATTCCCTAAAGTAATAAATTTTTGATTGTCAAATTACTTATTCAGTACATCTTTTTTCTCATAATTAATGCAATGCCCTAGTAGGGGATATTAAAGTAATTTTTAGATTTTTTTAAGATATATCTACTTTGAGAATTAACTCTGGTTTTTTGATTACTAATTAAATTCTTTCTTCAGATAGATGTAATTTCATCATATACAAATTGCTAATTACGTTTTCATATACTACTTATTATCACGATAACTGCTTAATTCTTTAATTATTGAGCATCAAGCTGGCATCTAAATTCAATAGTTAATAATAACTATTCAAAATCTTATAGCGTTTCCTAATCTACTGAGGTACTTAATACATTGATAAAATTAGGCAAACCTCTGTCTTGAAAAGCCTTTTCGCTACGTACCTTTGCGCTTGACTCTGCGCCCTCTGCGTTAAAAAAACATTAGTTCTATACCTAACTTAACTGGGAGTCACTATAAAAATTTTGTTACATAAATTAAGTTTTTCCCTACACCCTACTTAGCCACACCCTACCCCTGTGTTGACAGAGGTTTTAGGACTCCCCGTGAAAAGTCAGCACTTACTTGCAATCTGCTGTAAATAATTTGCCGAAGATAATATAACTTCTTCAATCACAATTGAGGGGCAACTTCCCCATGCTTGCTTTCACAAATAGAAAGCATTCACAAGGCTATTGCCCCTAAATATTTTGAGCGTTTTTGGTAATTGCTCTTTACCCACAAACGTCTATAAATTATCTTTCATCAAGCTGTCTGGAATGATGACTCTACACTCCACACTCCGCCTTTACTACTTAGTACTGATTACTCCACACTCCACACTCCGCATTTACTACTCACTACTCAGCAGTAACAAGTTCAGTACTACCGCGTGTACGACGCCGTGTGAGGCTATTGTACAGCATTACACCGATCGCTTTAATCAAATTACCTTCCAATTCATTGAACATCTTCATGTTCATGCCAAAAGCGGCGTTAGCTTCATCAACAATGCGATCGCTCGTAGCATCGTCTAAGGGTAATTCATCCAAAGTCTGACGATATTTGGCTTTAAATGCCTTTTCATCAGAGATATCTGCAAATTCATAGAAGGCGGTTCCTTGCCCATCAGACAAATTCATTGCTGTTACAGCAATGCCTTTGAGAATCTGTCCCCCAGATAAGTCACCCAGGTAACGAGTATATGAATGGGCAATTAACAGTTCTGGTTCAGTTGCAGATATTTCCCGAATCCGCTGTACATAAGCTTCACCTGCGGGAGATAGTTGGATTTGCTCTCTCCAGTTCGCACCAAAGTAATAATTCAGGTCTTGCTCTAAGGTATGCTTGCGGTTTAGCTGTGGAAAGTTAATTTTAGAAACAATTGGATGCTGGCGGTGCTTTTCCATCTCCTCTTCCATCGCTGAGTAGATGAAGTAGAAGTTAGCAACTAGTTTGCGGTAAGAGTTTTTCTCGACTACTCCTTTTAAAAAGCACTTGACAAAACCTACATTTTCTGCCATCGTGTGGGCTTTTTTAGTACCTACACGTAATTTGGTTGCTAAATTGCTGCTCATACTAAATTTCTCAACTTTAAAAAGTCAACTGCCGAGTTTTAATTGACGAACGGCTAAAAAAGCCATTAAAACGTTACCTTAAAACTATTTGATGAGAATTTATATTAAAATTTTTTAAGCTCTAAGATTTTTGTAGCTTTTTACACAAAAAAATACTTAAAAATGATAACTTTATATTCCTAATATTTTGATTTTTTGTTTT
Organism: Nostoc sp. PA-18-2419; assembly: GCF_005869855.1. GTDB lineage: Bacteria > Cyanobacteriota > Cyanobacteriia > Cyanobacteriales > Nostocaceae > Nostoc. The sequence goes on from NZ_SZNH01000009.1 coordinate 29,028, forward strand.
TCTCAGCTAAACTTTGCTTTATATTCTCAGGTTTGCGAAAAACTCAATATTTTATAGAAGCAGTATTTATTACTAAGCATTAAGATAATTTTTATTTGTGAACTCATACTCTATAAGACTCAAGACTAAGATAGAGGGGACAAAAGAAAGAATTAGCTAAAATAAGTAAACTTTACTAGTAACGTAAAAATAAATACTAACTTCATGAAGAATTTACAATTATCAGTTTATTAGTTAAGTAGTTTTACGTAAAATTAACTTGATCTTGAATAAATTTATCAAGAAAATTAAAGAATGTTGAAATTGCTGAATCAAGTCTCAAGTGCTATTTTTTTGTTTGTTGTGTGGAGTGTTTAAAAATATGGTTTCATCTGTAACTCGGACATCAGCGATTCCTGGGAATTCTGGTTTTGAAGCTAATGGATTGAGCAAAGGAATTGAGAGCAGTTTTGCACTGAATTTACTACCGCTACCAGCAAATCAGTTATTTGGCACAGATGGTATTCGCGGGCGAGTTGGAGAATTACTGAGTGCGCCGTTAGCATTGCAAATTGGTTTTTGGGCGGGTATTGTTTTACGTAATCATGCTACTGGTATAGGACCAGTAATTCTCGGACAGGATTCTCGAAACTCCAGCGATATGCTGGCAATGGCTTTGAGTGCAGGGTTAACAGCAGCGGGGTTAGAGGTTTGGTATTTGGGATTATGTCCCACTCCTTGTGTCGCCTATCTTACTAGTATGACTGATGCCATAGGTGGAGTGATGATTTCTGCTAGTCACAACCCTCCAGAGGACAACGGCATTAAGGTTTTTGGTGCAGATGGTGGGAAGTTACCTCAATTATTGCAGGCAGAAATTGAAGCGGGACTGCGTGGCAAGATATCAACTGCTACTGAGAATAATTGTGGACGGCATTACTCACGTTTGGAGTTAATTAGCCATTATGGCGAGGCATTAAAAAAACCCTTGGCTAGTAACCTGAATCTTCAAGGAATGAAGATTGTTTTAGACTTGGCATGGGGAGCAGCAGTAGGATTAGCACCAACAGTATTTACACAGATGGGTGCAGAGGTAATTTGCTTGCATAATGAAGCAGATGGCGATCGCATTAACGTTAACTGTGGTTCCACTCACTTAGATATTCTGGCAGCAGCGGTACAAGAACACAACGCCGACTTAGGCTTTGCCTTTGATGGCGACGCCGATCGCGTCTTAGCAGTAGATAATACTGGCAGGCAAGTTAATGGCGATTACATTCTCTACCTCTGGGGACGCCACCTACAACAAAACCAACAACTGCCGGATAACTTGATTGTATCTACAGTCATGGCTAACTTAGGCTTTGAGAAAGCTTGGCAAGAAATTGGTGGTAAATTGATTCGCACCGCAGTCGGCGACCAATACGTGCAAGCCGAAATGGTGCGGACTGGGGGAATGCTAGGCGGCGAACAGTCGGGTCACATACTTTGCCGGCATTATGCCGTAACTGGGGATGGCTTATTAACAGCCTTACATCTAGCGGCTTTGGTAAAACAGGCCAATGTTTCCCTAGCAGAATTAGTAGAGCAAAGTTTCCAGACCTATCCTCAATTATTGCGGAACGTGCGAGTTACAGATCGCGATCGCCGTTTAGGATGGCAAGATTGCCAACCTCTGCAAAAAGCGATCGTTCTTGCTGAGGCTGCAATGGGTGATTCTGGTAGAATTTTAGTTCGCGCCTCTGGTACAGAACCAGTAATCAGAGTTATGGTCGAAGCTGTTAATGCCGAACTTACCAACCACTGGACAAATGAATTAGTCTCGAAAGTCGAGCAACATCTGATGGACTAACTTCGCTAATATCTCAGCGTTTAAAAAACGCCAACTTTGATCATAGCTTCTAGAGATTAGCTAGCCTTGGTTATCTGTAGAAGCTGTAAAATTATTAGATTGTGTTTGTCTAATTACTGATTACAAAAACTGACTCCATCGCAATAATTTGTCCTAGCGTAGTCTGAATATGTTATTATTTGCTTCAAGATTCTTAGTTATTTAATCTCATATAATTTAGTGCTTGTTTTTGTTATTCCACTCAAAAGCGCGCAAGTTTCCAATTCTTGGGAGCGTGTTACACAATTATTTGAAAGATGTCTGAAATCAGTTTGTAATCAAACTTCTCTTAATTTTCACGTTATTGTTGTTTGTCACGAAAAGCCTAAAATAGAATTCACTCATTCCCAGATTACATACATTACAGTTAATTTTTCACCTCCAAAGGAGACTGACCCTGTAGCTAAAGGAGACACAGATAAAGGACGGAAAATATTAAAAGGATTGATTTATGCACATCAATTTTCTCCTACTCACACTATGACAGTTGATGCTGACGATTGTGTTAGTAAAAAGTTAGCCAAATTTATTGAACAACACCCTGATTCTAATGGATGGTTTTTAAACAAAGGTTATAAATATCAAGAAGGCAGTAGTTACATATATCTTAAAAGAAGCAATTTTTATAAAATGTGTGGTACTTGTAATATTATTCGATATGATTTGAATGATTTGCCGCAGATTGCAGAATACGACCGTGGCTATGGATACTATAGATATTATATAGACCATGCCAAAGTCAGAGATATTTTAAAAAACAAAGCCCAAGCCATTAAATCATTACCATTTCCTGGTGCAGTTTACATTTTAGAAACAGGAGAAAATCTTTTTGATAATTCCAAAAGATTGAGATTTAGCATTTTTAATCGCAAATTCTTAAATCAATCAGTAAGAGATGAATTCGGATTGTACGACTTACAGCAATCCAAAGAAATTTGTCAACTATAATAGATTCTTTGAGGCTGAAAGACTACAGCATTACTATGCCGAAAATCAAGTCAAAATCCCGGCGATCTAAAAACTCGAAAAAGCAGGCTCAAAAGGAAACTCCTACCCTCAGCCTTAAAGAACAGTTAGCCAAAAAGCGCAAAGCAGCCCAAGCGCGTAAAGAACTCACCAGTTTACTCACCACCGCCACCTTTGGCGGTGTCTTCTTAGGCATTGTACTTTTTTTTGTAGCTGGAATTAAAGCAGCAATTCCTGGTGTTTTGGGGATAATTATCATATCACTTTCCTACAAATATCCTCGCCAAGCCCTATATGCCTTTATCATTTACGTACCTGTTGGCGGTACTATCACTTACTACTTAGGTAATAGTCCCATACTCCAATTAGCTAAAGATGCTTTTTATATTCCAGCGCTTATTGGACTTTGGCAGACTTGCCGTAAACAAGGGCTACCGATAATCATTCCCCAAGGCCTTAAAATTCCACTTTATATTGTTTTGGGTTGCTGTTTATTAACGCTATTGTTTGTTAATGGTGGCCAGCAGTTTAACCCGCCTAGCGTGGGATTATTAGAAAAAGCAGAGAAAGAAATACCCTTAGGAATGGGAATTTTGGGACTGAAAGTACTTTTAGGCTATGTCCCCTTAATTGGTTGTGCTTACTATTTAATTCGCGATAAGCGTGATTTTCTATTTCTATCGCGCCTCCAAATTGGCCTCATACTAATTTGCTGTGTGCTGGGATTTATTCAATACTTCTTATTACTAACTGGTATATGTAAAGGCACTAGAGGTCTTGAAGGAAATGCCCTATTTGTCACATCACTAGAAGCCCGGTGTTACTTTGGGGGAGCACTCTTATATAGTCCTGAAGAAGGAGTGATTCGTCTACCAGGAACATTTGTAGCCCCTTGGCAATGGGCGTGGTTCTTAATTTCCAGCACCTTTTTTACCTTTGCTACTGGCTTCACCGATCCCTCGCTAATATGGCGGGTGGTCGGTTTAGGTTCTTTAGTGACAGTCTTTATCAATGCTGTAATCTCTGGGCAAAGAATCGCCTTAGCTTTAGTACCAACCTGCTTCGGGATTTTGCTATTGCTCACTGGACAAATTGGCAACCTCAAACGATTTATCCCCATAGGTATAGGACTTGCTTTAGTTTTGGGAATAGCAATGGTGACTAACCCTGCTGTTGTGCAAGAAAGAACCGAGAGTTTTACCAGTCGCTGGGACGCATCACCACCTCAAGATTTTATCGTTCAACAATTTGAAGAGAATTGGAAAAACGTAGATGGGCCATTGGGAAGTGGTTTAGGTCGAGCAACTAACTCTGCCCGTGCAATGGGTAAAACTAAGTTGGTAGAAACCTATTACCCCAAAGTACTTTATGAAATTGGAATTGTTGGAGTACTAGCATTTTTGGGTTTAGTCACTACTTTAACAATTATTGCCTTTAAAACCTATCGCTCGATAAAAAACCGTAATTTCCGCAGTTACGGAGCAGCTTTATGGGTGTTTATATTGTTTATTAGCTATAACACTTACTACTATCCTTTAGATGTCGATCCAGTTGCTGTCTATTATTGGTTTTTTGCGGGAGTTCTTTTTAAATTACCAGAACTAGAAAAACAAGATCGAGAAGATGCCGACCCGAAGCAAAAAAACAAGAGAAAACGTCTAAAAACAATTTAAATGCAATCAAAATGGTAAAAGTTATTATAGGAGGTCAAAAACACCTCAGCATTCCTAACCTACCTCGTAATTCTCGGCATACACTCATTCGTCCTAAGCCTTTTCCGGCGGGCAGATATCCCATAGAAAAAATTTGGTATCCTTTAGCTAGTTTTATTCCCTGGCAACCTTTATGGGAAAGATATCAAGCTATTCATTCTTTCAACAGAATTCTCTATACAAATAAACCTTGGTTTCTCACCTTTGAGGATCATCGTGTTTTATATAGAAATCCGAAAAATCAAGGTGAAGCAGCAATTTATGAATTATTAAATAATCGCTTGGCATTAGAAAATTGCCAAAAAATTATTGCTATTTCTGATTATGCCAAGTTGAGATTAACTAAGCGAATACAAGGTTGGAGTATAGAAGAAAAGGTAAATCAGAAAGTGGATGTGATTCATCCAAACTTTCCCATCAGGACTAACCAATCAAAACTTTATCAGGAAGACCAAAATCTCCAACTGGTATTTATTGGAAACCACGTTGCCCGTAAAGGTGGAATTGTTGCTTTAAGACTAGCGAAAAAAGCTGAGAAATTAGCTCTACCTATTACCATACATATAGTTTCTGAACTAGGACATGGTTCAGGAGTCCCGACTGATTTCCCCGATCGCAACAAATATTCAGCAGATTTAAAACTACTAAATTTAAATAACGTTGTCTTTCATAAAAATCTTCCTAATGAAAAAGTTCTTGAGTTACTATCCGAGAGTCATTTTCAATTAATGCCTACATTACATGATACCTATGGCTATAGTATTATCGAAGGTTTTTCTGTTGCCACTCCAGCAATTACAACAAATGTATGTGCCTTACCAGAATTCATTCGTCATAACGAAAATGGCTATATTTTAGAATTACCAATTAATGACATAAAGCACTGGGCTAATTGGCTGCACGGAGAAAAAACCAAAACCAATGAATATTGGGAAATTGTCAATAGTACCTACGACTATTTAGCAGAGCAAGCATTACAACAAATCATGCAATTTCTTGAGAGAAGTGATAAACGAGAACATTATGAATTTTTAAGTGCCGGAGCATTAGCTCAAGCGCAAATTGTACATAATTCCCAAAAGCAAAATGAGTTATTTGATAATTTATATGCGGCAGCAGGAGGAGGTATAAAATAGGTGGGGATAAGGGGAGATGGGGAGAAAAACTAATGACCAATGACTATTAAAATAGTAAAATTACTTAATAAAAATTATGAATAATTGGCCTTTAATTACCGTGGTTATCCCGACATATGGTCGGGAGGAACCGCTACGGGATAGCATTGTAGATGTACTCAAACAGGACTATCCGAATTTTGAAGTTTTAGTAGTAGATCAAACTGCAAAACACCAACCAGAAATTCAAGCTTACTTAGAACAAATGGCGGCGGCAGATAAAATTAAATGGTTGCAGTTAGATTGGGCGAGTTTGCCTGGGGCGCGTAATTATGCTGTACGGCGGTCATCTGGTGAAATAATATTATTTATTGATGATGATGTTCAGCTAACACCTGGATTGTTAGCAGCCCATGCAAAAAATTATTTGCAAAATCAAGAGGTGGGGGCTGTTGCTGGACGGGTATTTGACAGAATGAAATTGGGTGATTCTGGAGGAGATTTAGAGATTGAATATTTGCCTCCCGAAGCTATGGACCCAGGAATTGCTTGGTATCATATTGATTTAGTACATACTATAAAACCCCAGCAAGTATTGACAGCAAGGGGTTGTAATATGTCTTTTCGTCGCGAAATTTTTACTAAGTATGGACTGAGTTTTGATGAGAGATTTCGCGGTAGTGCTGTGCGCGAAGAATCAGATTTTTGTTTGCGGGTGCGAGAAACCGGATATAAGATTTGGTATGACCCAGAAGCTCACTTAGTGCATTTAGGTGAAGAGACGGGTGGTTGTCATGATATTAGTATGCGATCGCTTAAATATCAACTCACGTTTTACCACAACCATTTTTTATTGGGGCTGAAAAACCTCACTGTTACTCAAGCTTTACGCTTATACGCCCGTTTATTTGATTGTCACGTCTTGGGACGCCCACCTTGCCATAAAAGCGGTTCCCCAATCAAAATTATCACTCGCGGTATTTTTTACACTTTGGGCTTTTTCAAAGCCTTGGGTACTGTCATCCAATCAGTATGGAATGATGGTCAGATTTATACTCATTTGGATCAAAAAGTATAAGCATTGAGCATTAGGCAGATGAGGAGAAAAATAACTAACGGCCAATGACAAATAACAAATAAAAATGAAAATTTTAGTTGCTAGTCACACTTATATTGTAGACCTCAACTGTGAAAAATTACGCGCTTTATCTCAATTAGAACCTGACATTGAAGTAACAGTTGTAGTTCCAAAGCGTTGGAATCCTGGTGGTGTGCAAAACAAAATCATTGAAACTGAATATCGTGATGAAGGATCATTTAAAATAGTTCCGGTTTCTAACTTCAGTCAAAATCATCAGGGACTTCTTACCTTTGGTACTGATTTGATATCTTTATTAAAACAATTTCAGCCCCAAATCATCCAGGTAGAACAAGGGTCTAGAGGATTAGCTTACACTCAGATGATTACTCTAAATAAACTTTTAGGTTTTAAGGCCAAAAACGTGTTTTTTACCTGGTGGAATCTACCGTATGAACTCAAATTACCAGTTGCTTTATTAGAAAAATATAACCTTAACCATAGCCACGGAATTATTTCTGGTAATCAGGATGGGGCAGAAGTTTTGCGACAACGTGGATATCAAGGAGTAATCAAAGTTATGCCGCAATTAGGTGTAGATGAACGTTTATTTACTCCCAAAGCACAACCAGAATTAGCAACTAGTTTAGGTATTAAAAAAGAAGAATTTATAGTGGGTTTTGTCGGGCGTTTTGTCCCAGAAAAGGGGTTATTAACGCTTTTAAAAGCTTTAGTGAGTTTAAAAAATCAACCTTGGAAATTACTTTTATTGGGACGAGGAGAATTACAAGCTGAACTAACCAAAATTGCGATAGAAAATAATATTAAAGAACGGTTAATTTTGGTAGAAAGCGTCCCCCATAATCAGGTGACGAACTACATCAATTTAATGAGTACTTTGGTACTGCCTTCAGAAACAACTTATAAATTTAAAACCTTAACTTCTGTTGGTTGGAAAGAACAATTTGGTCATGTGCTAATTGAGGCTATGGCTTGTCAAGTACCTGTGATTGGTTCTGATTCTGGTGAAATTCCCTATGTAATTGGTGATGCTGGTCTAATTTTTCCTGAAGGTGATAGCCAAGCACTTGCTAATTGCTTGCTTCAATTAATGGAAAAACCAGATTTTGCTCGCACTCTTGGCGAAAGAGGTTATCACAAAGCAATGATTAAATACACAAATAAAGCTTTAGCTAAGCAGCAATTTAATTTTTATCAAGAGTTAGTTAATAGTCATTAGTCATTGGTCTTTAGTGAATAATAAATGACTAATGATAAATAAAAAAATGAAAATATTACAAATTGTTCCCTCAATTTCTCTGATTTATGGCGGTCCTAGTCAAATGGTATTAGGATTAGCTCCAGCTTTGGTAAAAGAGGGAGTGGAAGTTACAATTCTCACAACTGATAGTAATGGCGATAGTGGTCAAATTCCCTTAGAAGTCCCTTTAAATCGTCCAATTAAACAAGATGGTTATGAAATAGTTTACTTTCGTTGTGCCCCATTTCGTCGTTATAAATTTTCTCTAGATTTAGTGAAATGGCTAAAACGTCATGCTCACGAGTTTGACCTAGCACATATTCATGCTTTATTTTCACCCATAAGTAGTGCTGCGGCTATTATCTGTCGTCAGCAAAAATTACCTTATATTTTGCGTCCTTTGGGTACTCTCGATCCAGCTGATTTACGTAAAAAAAAGCAATTAAAACAGCTTTATATGGCAATTATCGAACGTCAAAATTTAGCTGGTGCGGCAGCGATTCATTTTACTAGCGAGCAAGAAGCTAAAATATCAGAGCGATTTGGAGTTTCGACGCCAGATTTGGTAATTCCTTTGGGTGTGAAAGAACAGGAGGTGAGTAAGGTAAAAAAGGGAGATATTGTGCATCAGCAATTCAATATTCCTGTGGATATGCCGTTACTGCTGTTTATGTCACGAATTGACCCAAAAAAGGGGTTAAATTTGTTGATTCCGGCGCTAGAAAAACTATTAGCGGTTGGTTGTCAGTTTCATTTTGTTTTAGCTGGGACAAATCCTCAAGATCCAGATTACGAGCAAAAGATAATATCCCAAATTAAAAATTCACCACTACGATCGCACACTACAATAACTGGCTTTGTAACTGGTGAATTAAAAGCTAGTTTACTACAAGCTGCTGATTTGTTCGTCTTACCTTCCTACTATGAAAATTTTGGCATTGCTGTAGCTGAAGCGATGTTAGCAGGAATACCCGTAGTCATTTCTGACCAAGTGCATATTTGTGAACAAATACGTGATAGTCAGTCTGGTTGGGTAGGTACAACAGAAGTTGAAGCACTCCTAGATTTACTACAAGCAGCTTTGGGAAATCCCGCAGAACGCCAACGCCGGGGATTAAACGCCCACAAATATGCTTATATAAATTTTAGCTGGGATGCGATCGCCAAGCAAACAATCCAAGCCTACCAGGAAATTCTGGCAAACTAATTAATTTAACCCAACGCAGACAACAGCATTTTTTGCCAAATAGGCGCTAGAACTGCTTTCACAACAATATCCGCAATCACAAAACCAATCCCAATTAACATATAAAATTTAGGAAATGCGGATTTAGGAACTTCGCCTCTGATGCGAGTTAATAGATTTAATCCTAATGCAGCTAAAGCCACTCCCGTTGCAATAAACCCAATTATCCGCAGAATTGACCAAGGATACCACCCTAAAATAGCTGCTAGCCAAGGTTTAGCACTCAGTTTTACCAATTGTGCAACATAAAAATTCATATAATTTAGCATCCAAGTACCGAAGATCAATGCCACGCTACTTAAGGTAACGACGCAGAGGATACAAAAAATTCCATACTGCAATAAATGATCTGGTAAAAATAAACTTAGCGAACCTTCTGTACCTTCTCCCGTGCGAATCCAGTGCAACATTTCTATAGTGTATGACTGTCCACGGAGGATAGCTTTTGCTGCTGTTTGGGGGGCGATCGCCGTTGCTACAATTACAGCAGTACTCTGTAACACTCCCCAAAGTAGCATCCACCAAAAAGCACTTTTATATTGTTGACGACGCACTTCTAAAAAGAAAATAGGATAGGGTACAGCAGCACCGAAAATCGGCATCAACCACGGAATTCCAAAAACAAAACTCGCAGTTGTGCTGAGAATAACACCAACAAGCAAAAATATTACTATCATCGTCACTAAAAGGGGCTAGGGAGTGAGGAGTGGGGGATGGGGATTGGGGAGAGAATTCTTACCAATACCCAATAGCTAATACTTAATTCCAATCCCCAATTGCTAATTCCTAATTTCTTTTACTAATCTTGACCTTCTCCTCGTACCTGATGCGGGAGTGCTGACAACCTAAAATTTTGTTTCAAACCGCTAAAGCCCGATTGGGGAATAGGGGTTTTGTGTCATGATGGCAAAGTAGAACACTTATGCTTTTCTAACTACAGGGAATTTCACATGGTTCTCCATTTAGGTGATACAGTACCCAACTTTAAGCAAGCCTCAACAGACGGCGATATCGATTTTTACGAATGGGCAGGTGACAGCTGGGTTGTGCTGTTTTCTCACCCTGCTGATTTTACACCTGTTTGCACAACAGAACTCGGCACAGTTGCCAAGCTCAAACCAGAATTTGACAAGCGCAATGTTAAAGCGATCGCACTTAGCGTTGATAATGTTGAATCACATAATGGTTGGGTAGGAGATATTGAAGAAACTCAAAGCACCACTCTTAATTACCCAATTTTGGCAGATGAAGACCGCAAGGTTTCTGACCTTTATGATATGATCCACCCCAACGCCAACGCAGCTGTGACAGTGCGATCGGTTTTCGTAATTGACCCCAACAAAAAACTCCGTCTCACTTTCACCTACCCCCCTAGCACGGGACGCAACTTTGACGAACTTTTGCGGGTGATTGATTCTCTGCAATTGACTGATAACTACAGCGTGGCGACACCAGCTGACTGGAAAGATGGAGAGGATGTTGTAATTGTCCCCTCACTCAAAGATCCAGAAGTCCTCAAAGAGAAATTCCCCAAAGGTTACGAGGAAGTCAAACCCTATCTGCGGTTAACTCCTCAGCCTAACAAGTAAATCTAAAAATGATTTCGGATAAAAAAGCAAAGGCGCAAAGTTATATCTTGGCGTCTTTGTTTCTTTGCGTAAAAATAAAGTCACTGGGCTAAGCGTCCAAACCTGGAGAAAATCCCGATGTTTTCATCCCCTTTGGTTTTGCAAATTCCGTCATCAATGCAAATGACAGACGAACAATTTTTTGAGTTCTGTCAAGTGAATCGTGATTTACGCATTGAGCGCAATAAATTTGGAGAGATATCAATTATGCCACCTACGGGCGGGACAACAGGCAACCGTGGGGGTAACATCTTTGGGCAGCTGTGGGTGTGGTCAGAAGAAAATGGTACAGGTATAACTTTTGACTCCAGTACTGGATTTAAGTTATCAACAGGTGCAAACAGATCGCCAGATGCTTCCTGGATTAAACTAGAACGGTGGAATTCTCTGTGTGCAAAACAACAAGAAAAATTTGCTCCTATTTGTCCAGATTTTGTAGTCGAACTCAAATCTCCCAGCGACAACCTCCAGACTTTGAAGGAAAAAATGGAGGAATATATGAATGAGCCAGGAATACAGTTAGGCTGGTTGATTGACCGTAAACTGCGTCAAGTCTATATTTATCGTCCTCGATTATCAGAGGAATGTTTGGATAATTCTGCGACTGTTAGTGGCAATCCCATATTGCCTGGTTTTATTTTAAATATGAGTAAAGTTTGGTAGAGAAAGTAAGGACGTACAACTGTACACCCTTACAGCCGATTAATTTGTGATCAAGATTAGTACTATTACCTAGAAAACTCGCTGAAAACAAAAAACCCGCCGTAGCGGGGTTACACAACAAAACTATGAACAGTGAAAACTTGATTTAGTTAGTAATACTTCATCTCAGCTTCTAGCTGACGAATCAGCTGTTCGTCACCTTTGACTCTGGCTACTTGCAAGCGATGCTCTAGGCTTTTTTGAATATTCTCTCTATGAGCTTCTCGTGCTTTTCTGGCAGCCTGTAGTCTACCTTGATTCATAGGAATTACCTCTTTAGTTTTTGAATTTATATCTCGTATTCTTAACATAACACATTTTTTGTAGCTGTTGCTACAGAAATTTCTATTTTATACATTTTTAGTAAAATTATGTCTGAAGACTGGATGACTCAACAACCAGTGGTGACTTTGCTGAGCGATTTTGGCGATCGCGATGTCTATGTAGGTGTGATCAAGGGAGTCATAGCCCAAATCAACTCTCAAATCACGGTGGTGGATTTGACGCACCAAATTCCGCCGCAAGACATAGCCGCAGCTAGGTTTTCGCTGATGAATGCTTACCTTTATTTCCCAGTTGGGACAGTGCATGTAGCAGTGGTAGATCCAGGTGTGGGCAGCAGACGACGAGCGATCGCGGTAGAATTTGCTCAAGGGTTTCTTGTGGGGCCAGATAATGGCATTTTCAGCGGAGTATTAAGTCAAAGTCCAGCGATCAGAGCTGTGGAACTCACAAATCTTAATTATTGGAGAACTGGTCAACCAAGTAAGACTTTTCACGGTAGGGATATTTTTGCACCAGTGGGAGCTAATCTTGCCAGTGGTGTCCCCTTCAAACAACTAGGACAAGAAATCGACAAAGCCAGTTTAGTCAAGCTGGATATCGACGAGTGCAAGCAGACAACAACTGGTGTATTGGGTTGCATTCAATATATCGATCACTTTGGCAACTTAATCAGCAACATTCCTGGAAGTTACGTTGAAGGTAAAACTTGGTCGGTGCAAGCTGCTGGATTGAGTATACCAGGGTGTGAAACTTATAGTAATGTCAAACTGGGAGAAGCGATCGCTTTAGTTGGCAGTCACGGCTGGATAGAAATTGCCATCAATAGCGGCAATGCTCACTCACAGTTACAGCTTAATTTAGAAGGTGCGCTACAAGTCTTGTTTTTCTGACAAAACTAGAACTGTTTATAAATGTGACGATTAACAGTAGCTAGTTTAGTAGGGCAAAAATAAACCATCCATTCTAAATCGCTAAAAACTCTACACTATAAGCTTTTTGACTTTTGAATGCGTGACTGACAAAGCACACTAATACTGCTGGCAGTTTTGGTGGTTGTAAGAGTTGAACCAACTGACTCTCAACGCTCAACGTCAATAGTCAACACATCCTATCGCAAGCTTTTGATTAGATTTAAAAATCTAATTATTCATATATCCTAGAGCATACTTTGAGAAATACTTACATGAAATTCGTCTGATTGCCCATAATAATAAAAGTAACCACTGAGCAATCTACTCTACCACTCCACTAACGAATCAATAATTATATTCTTTGACTATGACTACGCAAACACTACCTGTACCAGAAGTTTATCAAGGTCAGTTTGGGGAATTTACAATCACTCAGAGCGATCGCACTGGGGTAATTATCTACCGCACTGGGTTAATGATAGCTGCACTCAGCTTTGCCATCGGTAGCGCTTTGGTTTTGTTTAACAATAGCCCGAGTGTTGTAAGTACGCTGACACCTCTATATGTTTGTTTTCTTTTAGCTCTCGGTGTAAGTTTATTTACTATTCATATCTACATGAGCTTACTACACCGAATGTTGCAACTTTTTTGGGCGATCGGTACTATCGCATCCCTAATCTTGGCACTGTCTAGTAGTCAACCTTTGGCTGTTGCTGTTTACAATCAGCCTATTACCTTATTCGGAGTTGGTTTTATCTTCGTTGCTCTGACAGGTATTTATTTTAAAGAAGCATTTTGCTTTAATCGCTTGGAAACCAAAGTTTTAACACCAATAGTACCGCTACTTTTGTTAGGACATTTGGTAGGAGTTTTACCAATTCAATGGGAAAGTATTTTATTAGGAATTTGGGCAGTTTTATTTTTAGTATTTGCTCTGCGAAAGACAGTACAAGCAATTCCTGCTGATATTGGCGATAAGTCTGTATTTGCTTATTTGAAAGAACAGCGCTTAGCTAAAGTTTAATGCAGACAAAAAAAAGTCGGCGTCAAAAAATTCCAAATATCAAACTAATAAAACGCCAACAAATGTGGACACTTACGGCTCCGGGGTGGGCGATTGCAATCGCTGTGGTTGCTTATTTAATGTTTTTGAGTATTACTCATGTACACTCATATCTCGCCGTAACTTCCCCTATCAAATCAGCAGAAATATTAGTTGTTGAAGGATGGCTACCAGATTATGCTATAGAACAAGCGTTAATTGAATTTAAAAATGGCTCTTATCGTCAAATAATTACTACTGGAGGCTCATTAGGAAAAGGAACTTATCTGACTGGATACAATAATTTTGCAGAAGTGACAGCCGCCACCTTCAATAAACTTGGTTTAGAAGCAGAAAAAGTAGTAGCTGTTCCCACACCTTTTGTTGTTAGGGATCGCAGTTATGCATCTGCTGCTGAATTTTCTCGCTGGCTATCCAATTCCAATTTAAAAGTAAAATCAATTAATCTTTTTTCTCTAGACGTTCATACCCGTAGGAGTTGGTTAATTTTCAAAAATCTCTTGAATCCTGACATTAGAGTTGGTGTGATTGCTGGCAAAACTCAAGATTACGATCCAAAGAAATGGTGGGATTCTAGCCAAGGTGTGCGGACAGTTCTTGATGAAATAATTGCTTATATTTATGCCCGGTTTTTGAGTTGGAAAAACTGAAAGTTGTTATAATTCAGAAGTCAGAATTAAGATCTAATCCCCAACTTATTTTAAAAGTCGGGGATCTTGCAAGCTATTAAAAATAATGTGAAAGACTATTAGTAGTCTGTCAAGTCAAGTTTATAAAGGTAAATTGAGATGATAGCTGGATTGATCGTATACTGTACTAGATTACTGATAAATTCTGGCTTCTGAATGACCAAGGCCCGTTGGGGCGGGTGCAGGGTTGCAGGTTTAGGGTGTGGGGGAAAGGACAGCCCCAACACTGGATGCAAGCCTCCTGTTTAAAGAGGAAAAAAAGAAGAAAATGTTTTTCGAGACGCAAAGCGCGAGAAACACAGCCTCATTGTTTGAAACCTCTTGTTTAAAGAAGAGGTCACCACACCCCACACCCCACACCCTGTTCATAGTTTGACGATCGCGTTCTTGGAAGTTATTTTTCTGTCAGTTCTGGGAACTCTATGAATACGGTTCAGTAATTCACGCAGCGTTAACCACAAAAGAAAGCTGATATAGGTACAACTGACAGTGGTTACTTATGCCGTTCTGATCCGGATTGTAAGAATTGTTTAGAGTTTTGAGGAGCGGCTGATGGATAAATCAATTATTCAGTAGGCAGTTCTTGCTGGAGGTAAAACTATTACTATTCCTAGCATTCACGCTTGTCATTTTGTCCTAAAGGGTGTGACTACAGCTATACATTGAAAAATAATTCTTCCACTCACAATTCTTCTTGAGATAAAAGATGAATTACAAATTGTCTTGATACTTGCGCTACGATATCCCCTATTGCCTTTGTGCAATGTGAGGAGTAGTCAGGTCAAGCAGGAATATGATAGAAGAATTCAATACACAGGGTAGAGAAAATTTAGTTGCGATCGCTGACCAATTCGCTCAAGTGGGCAAGGTTATAGATACCAAAGCCTTTGGTAGTGGTAATATCAATGACACATTCTTAGTAACTCTAGATTGCTCAGAACAAAAGAATTTTGTCCTCCAACGCATTAATACACAGGTCTTTCGCCAGCCGAAACTGATTATGCAGAACATGTGTACCTTTACTGAACATGTTCGTGAAAAGTTACAATCGACTTCTTTAAATCGTCGCTGGGAAGTACCGCAGGTACTACTGACTAAAAACAAACAAGACCACTGGCGAGATGCTGACGGTTCATTTTGGCGGGCGATTAGCTTTATTGAAGATTCACAATCCTTTGATACCATGCACGATCGCTCACATGCACCAGAAATCGGTTATGCCTTGGGGATGTTCCACAATCTGATTAGCGATTTGTCACCAGAAAAACTCGCCGATACCCTACAAGGCTTTCATATTGCACCGCTTTACCTCCAGCAATATGACGAAGTTTTGGCAACAACTAAAGTGCGTAAAACTCCTGAGATTAATTATTGCTTGCAATTTGTTAGCGATCGCCAAACCTTTGCACATATCCTAGAAAATGCCAAAGCACAAGGTATTCTACCATTGCGCCTGATGCATGGTGATCCAAAAATCAATAATGTCATGTTCGACACTGTAACCCAGCAAGCCGTCAGTGTCATAGACCTCGACACAGTAAAACCCGGTCTGGTACATTACGATATTGGCGATTGTCTGCGATCGGGTTGCAATCGGGCTGGAGAAGAAACGGAGAATTGGGACAATGTTTATTTCGATACCGATTTGTGCCAGGAAATTTTAGCAGGTTACCTTGGTGTGGCAAAGGCTTTTCTTACCGAAAATGACTATGCCTATATTTACGATGCAATTCGTCTGATCGCTTTTGAATTAGGATTGAGATTCTTTGCTGATTATTTAGCAGGAAATGTCTACTTTAAAGTCAAGCACCCAGAACATAATTTGGCAAGAGCGATCGTCCAGTTTAAACTCACCGAAAGTATCGAATTTCAAGAAACGCAGATTCGCCAAATTATTAAAGATATGAAATGAATAACCAGACATTTTATTTGCAACCTTTTGCTTCTACCGCATCCCTAGCTAATTTAAAAATTGCAGGTAATATCAACCGAAATATTAATCAACTTAGCATCTGTTATACCGTTACAGGCGATTTAAAAGAAATCACACTTCCCCCACCATCAAACACACCATCACGCAAGCATCAACTGTGGGAAGATACTTGCTTCGAGTTTTTTCTTGGGATCAAAAATTCTCCAAAATATTGGGAATTCAACCTCTCCCCCGCTGGACACTGGAATGTCTATCGTTTTGATGCATACCGTCAAGGAATGCAAGAAGAAACAGCCTTGACAATACTTCCGTTTCATGTTAGCAATCAAACTGATAAATTAGTACTGACCTTGAAGATGGATTTGGATAAAATCATTTCGCCAAAACAAATAATAGAAGTTGCGATTACGACTGTTATTAAATATATAAATAATGGCGTTACTTACTGGGCGTTAACTCATCAAGGCGGACAGCCTGATTTTCATTTACGAGATAGTTTTATTATTGAATTGTAATATAATGTTCGGTTGAATAACTTATGATATTTGTGAGGGTCGGTAATGGGGAATGGGGAAGAAAAACATAACTGTTCACCTCTTGGCAATTAGCTTTTTCCCAATTAGCTTTTTTCCAAAAAGACCAATCATATTGTAAGTAATTAGCCCAACTTGATACATAGGGAACAAGTTAAAAGTAACTAAATTTTGTCAATATATCTTTGAGCATAAATATCTTTTTCTAAGAATGATAATCGTAGCGAAGGGGAAGAATGCAAGAGACGCTCGCATTTTTCCCCACCCCCCCAATTTTTGATTATTATTATCGTGCTGGTTTACTAGAATGATTTGTTCCCAACAAAATTATGTGGAACTCAGTTAAGACAAATAATTGAGCGACCGGAAGCGACCACGAAGCAAGAGCGGCTGGTGTTGCTGGCACAGGAAGGAAGCGCGACGCGATCGCTTGGTTGCAGGCGCAGGGTGAGAAGGTGACGCAGCAGTGCGTGGTCGGGTGTTTTAGCTGGATGATGGAAGCGGACAAACTTCCATGCTTCGGATCAGACCATGCTCGATGGTGAAGCGATGACCAACGTACTCATCGGCGAGAAGGTTCCCCGTCAGGTCGCGCACGACCTGATGCACATTGACCAAAACACGCCCGTCATCTTCTAGGTGAAAGGAAGTCGGTTCCACGTGCGGGTTGATCTCGTCCCATTGCTCTGTCCAATAAGCGCGTACTTCCTGAGGTCCATGGACAAAACCACCTTTGAACGCTTTGGGCCAAGCCACGTCAGGAGTCATGATGGCGAGGGCGGTGTCGATGTCTCGTGCGTTGAAGGCTGCGTAAGCCGCGCGCAGCAGTTCGATTTTTGGCGAAGAATTATCTGGCATAAAGGTGCGATGAGCTATGGTTGTTTGTGGTGTATGACTAGAATGATTTGTTCCTAACCAAATTATGTGAAACTCAGTTAAGACAAATAATTGAGCGCGCCAGAAAATCAAGATTTAGGCATTGTTAAACGACAACGAAAACCCAACGTTAGGTTAATTGTCGCACCCTTCCCTGATCAACAACGAGGAACCAAGGATTTTTTCTTTCAAGCACCCTCTCAAACTCTCTTGACAACTGCCTCACAGTCTTAACTTGTGACCAATGAACTTGATATAAGTTATCCCTCCAATCGCAAATCATAACTTACGCGCTAACTTACTCTATCACCCCAAGTCGGAGGCCATTATTTTTGGTGAGTTTTAAATTTTGTATAAATAATTATGCTAGTTCCACTAACTATCAAAACTAAAATAGAGGGTACTAGCGGTATCCAGGCTCCTTGGAGCAATAGACAAAAGGACACCCCATATAAAACGCAAATACTTGCCACTCCTGCCAATCCCAATCTTAACCATGACCGAAATTGCCAAACAATTATGCCACCAACTAACGACCAACCCCATACCCAAATAAATTCACCCCACTTCGGTAAGATCCACAATAGCGGACGATGATCTAAAACAGCACTGAGAATTTGACTCACCATATGTGCTTGAAGCATTACCCCTGGCATTTGCTGATATGACGACTGACTGACACTATAGGGTGTAGACCAATAATCATGAAAACTTTCAGCAGTTGTACCAATAAGGACGACTCGATTTTTGACTAAATCAGGAGTGAGTTTATTGTTTAAAACATCTCCAAGAGTTACTTGTGTAGCAGGTTGATGAGAAGAACGATAATTGAGCAGCACTTGATGACCTAGATTATCAATTTGATGATAGCCGCCGCTATTTTCCTCCAAGTTTTTAAAGACAACATTGCCAAACTGCCAGTTTTTTTCTGTGGTAAGTTTAGAGTGGATACCCTCAGCAAGCAAGTAACGGTTTGCTAATTGAAAGCTAAAAGATTTATCAGTGTTGCAGGGCGATGCAGGAGCCATAGCCAATATTTGACGGCGGATAATGCCATCAGAATCGGGTATAACGTCACTAAAACCTAAGTTTTGCTTGGAAACTTCTGGTGGAGGCGAAACGCCACTGTTTTTGTTTTCCTCACTAACTTCGCAGATAGCAAAAAAGCGATCGCTTTTTTGCATTAGTCTAGATAAATTCTTGAATTCTGCTCCCACATGATTTTCCCGATAGATATCCAAGCCAATGACTCGCGGTTGAAACTGCTCTAATTTTTCTACAACTTGAGCTAAGGCGCGGTCTGAAAGTGAGGCTCCACCTCTTTCTTTAGCAGATTGCGATCGCACATCAGCTTCAGTGACGGTAACTAGTAAAATGCGTTTATCCTGTCCTTCATCGGGACGCGATCGCATCATTGCATCAAAAGCCGTCAGCTCCCATGATTGCAATATGCCAACGGAGCGCATCCCCATTATTAAGGCAGTTGTGGCGATACTGACTTTGAAAATTGTCCCTATAATATTTCGGCTGTGCAAGCTAGGAGGTTTTGAACCGACTTTATTCAATACGAGCGACATAGCCGTGGGATTTTGACAAATTACTGGTAACCAACTAGCACAGGCAAAACTGCTTTCTAAACCCTGTAACTTTTCTGTAGCTTCCCGCATCGCCAAATGGCAAGATTCTCCATTGACAAAAGCTTCTAGAAAATGCTTCAAAAATTCTTGAGCAACTCGATCTGGTACTGCTTCCCGCATGACAATCGTTTGGGGAATGTGCAGCGATGCCAATTCTCGGACTAATCCTAGTCCATCACAGCAGTTAAAAATTGCCAATTGTAAACCCCTAGTGATCGCTGCTTTCAGACCATTTTTTAACTGAGCGATCGTCAAACTCTCAGTTTGATTAATATAAATTTCACCTATTTCACCATCAATTTGACTCGAACCATGTCCTGCAAAAAAAAGAATATCCCAGCCCTGCTTGTCCCATAGCCATCGGTCTAACTCCGAGCGTTGTGGCTCAACCAGAAAAACAGTCTCTGTTGCTGGTAGTTGTTCGAGTATTACTCGGTCTTTTTGAATATCAATTCCTTCACTATTACCAAGAATGGCTAATATTCTAACTTTGTCCCTAGTATGTTTGCTTAATTGTTTAACTTCATCTACTTCCGAAGCGCTTAAACCAAATACTGCCTTTTGATAATCCTCAAAGAAATTCCATAAATGCCAAGGTAAGCGACGAACTTGGTTATCTTCAGTTTCTAAAATCACCCGAATTTCTTCATGAGGATCTAACTTTGTGCGTAATTTTTGGTCAATATTGCGAAATAGCTCAGATTTAAGCCAAACGTTAATTTTATCTTGTAAGTTGTTACATAAATTACTAAACTCAACAGAGGAAATATTAGTTATATCTTCTACATCAATTTCAATTTCTGCATCGCTTGCTACATTTCTATGCCAACGTTGACCAGGAAAAAGAGCTTCATGCAACAACAAATATAGCAACTGCCAACGTCTGTAAAGTTCTATAAGTTCTGGTGCCGCAGGCAAGCTGCCTGTAAATTGTATTGGTATAGGGTTGCTATAGTTGTACAACTGAGCTGTAACAGTAGCAAATCCCTGCTTCAAGTTACCCTTTCCTAAGTTCAACACGACTAATTTAGTCATGGCTATCAGTCATCAAGTGCTTCCAGTACAAAATCTTCTTTTATACTGACATTTTCCAGAGCAACTTGGATGCTGAAGCAAATTCCAGGAGAAGATTTAAATTTTTTGAGTTGAATATAATGATCCTCACTTCTAGAAGTGACTTCTTGAAGAATTGCCCCTGTTTGTGAAAGTAGAATTAGTCTGAGATTAGGTATTAAGTAAGTTTCTGCATTTGCTGGATGTAATTGCACGCGCAGACCTATTTTGCCATCGACCTCTGTTTTCAAACCAATTAGTAATACAACTGCACTACCTCCAAGTTGCATCTCTAAATCAATTAACTTAGCTCGTTTGATATATCCCTCGTTAAACTCAAAATTACTTCTGAATTGAACAGCCAAAGTCTTTTGTTGTGCTGTTAACAAAGCATCCAAATTTTGCCAACCTGCACTAAAAATATTTTGAAACCATAAACTCAAATTACTATCCACAGAGTAGCCAGCTTCAACTAAATTATTTCTTTGCTTTTCTAAGCGTTGCTGATAAAGATGCTGGCGAAACTCATCCACAGCCAGAAATGCTCCCCATTTCTCAAAGGGGACATTGAGTCTAGGGGAAGAAAAAGTCCACTTATTTAATTGTTCTAGTAATTGCTCTGCTTCGGCTTGTGACAAACTAGGTAAAGGTTTAGCTTCTGGTATCTTGGGGGGACAAAATTCTTGTGCTACCCACATTATATTCAAGTCTGCAATTAAATCTTCTACATTTAAACAATAAGTTCGATCCATTACATCATAAGTAGCTTCTTGCCGGATTTGCTGATAGTTAGCATAACCACATATCCGTAACCAACATTCTTCTACATTTAACTGTACTGCTAGATAATAATGCGCTGTCCAACTAGGAATATCAATCCATTCTTGGGGAATCCGAAACTCTGAAAAGTAGCTTTTATCGCTAGGTATTAATGCTAATTTAGTGTCACCAACAGTTAAGATACAGCCATTTAATACTTCCCAGATACTTGAAAAATCAGCTTTGTGAAAGCCTAACTTAGGTATTACTTGTAAATCAGGGTCTTCTTGTAACCAAGTTAAAAAAGTATTTAAAGATAAATGATTTAGGTAGGCATTCCAGCGAGCAACTGTATTAGAGTAAGACTCTTGCATAGTTTGCCACCATGCAGCTTCTCGCTCTTGAGTTGATATATTTAAGCATAATTGTTCAGGATAGATTAGAGTCAAATCATCTAAGTTAATTGTCATAATTATTAATTCCTGTTTATTAATTAAATAAAATTATCTTTCAGCCATTCATCTACAAAATCAGCTAACTTATCACTGACTGCTGCCAAAGAATTTGTAGGTAAATTCATATCTATTTCTAATTCCTCAATAAAAGCTGTTTTCAAAATTTTATTTGAATTATTTATATCAAGAGATAAATTTAATGTATTTTGTCCAAAATCTTTATCTGTTAATCCAAATTGTAAAGTACTTTTTTTACTTTTAACTTGCCATTCTTGAGCAATTTTATTTAAAATATTTTTGGATACTTGCTGGCAATGTAGCTGTAAGCATTCATCCAGTGATGTTTTGATTCTTTCAATATCTTTTTCCTCATTAAAACAAACTTCAGGATAAATTTTCTGAGATTGATTAATAAAGTCTTTTAATAAAGTTTTATTATATTTGGCTAACTGCCGAGCTACTTGATATTGTTTTTGCATTTCAGGATATTTATTTTTTAAAACTACTGCCATCTCAGTTTGAGTTAAGTTTAATCCTAGCCAGAGTCTTAACATTATTTGACCAGTCTCTGGGATAGCTGAAAATAAATTTGAAACAAGTAAATTTACTTGTTGCCATTCTTCTTCTTGGACAAGATTATCTAAAGCACTATGCTGACTATCTGTTAAGTTATTGTAGTCATCTAAAGGCAGAAAATACTTTGTTCGGTAATCACGAGCTGCTTGGATACAAATTTCTAATATTTCTTTAATTCTATCCTTTGAAACTGGTGCTTCCAGAAATCCTAGTTGATTGCACCGTTCATTATATAGTAGTGCAATATGCTGAAAATATTCAGCGCTAGGTGTTTCTAGACTGCGATTTCCTTGCTTTTGGCTTGGTTGATAAATTTCATCTAGGCATTGCCAAGCTAAACAGTATAAGTTTACACGATTTTGATTTATTCCTTTTATAGTTAGAGCTTCCTGCATCTCTTTTTTAGTCAAATCTTTTAAAAGACCGTAATTAGAAAACTTTTCTCTTTTACCTTCTAAGTCTTTTTGATAAATTGTATTACTAATAAAACGGATAATAGCCGTTTTAGCATAACCTTCTATATTAGTTTGAACATAATCAAAATTAAAATTTTTGAGAAG
Source organism: Nostoc sp. PA-18-2419 (assembly GCF_005869855.1). Lineage (GTDB taxonomy): Bacteria > Cyanobacteriota > Cyanobacteriia > Cyanobacteriales > Nostocaceae > Nostoc. The sequence goes on from NZ_SZNH01000009.1 coordinate 51,936, forward strand.
TTTAGTTGGAGGATAAATAGCTGAGTTAGCAATTTGAAAGTATTCTTGTAACGAATATTTATGCTGAATAAACTTAAATCTTTGAAAGCTTTTTCTTGCTGCCCAAAGGCAAGCTTCCTGTAAGTATGCACATAAATGTCTCTCTATTGTTAACGAAGAAACTGAGAGTTTTTTATCTGTTTCTGAATTTACTCTAAGTAAACTTTCCTGTGAGATATCTCTGATATTTTTTAGAAAATAACGTGCCCAATATTCTTTTTTAGCATCTGGTTCTGACTGCACTAAAGAACTTATATTACGTTCTAGTTTTACATCAATTTGCCAAATAAAGTTGAAATTATTGTTAGAGCTTTTAAAACTGAGAAAAGTTGAAAATTGTTGGATGATACTTTGACGTTGTTTCATAATTGTTCTGAATCTTACATAAATTAGCCAAAGAGATTTTTTAATAATAGTTGAAATTACTCTTTTAAATATATTGTTTTTTATTGCTAAACTGATAGAGGTTCAAATCAATCTGAAATTAAAGTCAAACTGTTGTAATTGATTGTTTGAGCAGAAGTTTAATTTTGTTTATTACCCTCTATACTGATGATGGGTGTCAGATATAGCGATTTATGCACTTTAAAAATTAAAATTTTATAAATTAATAATCTTTTGAGCATTTGGGCTTGCCACAAGCTACTGTCCTTTCGGTACTATCAATTCTGTATGAAGATGCATATGATAAGACCCCCTATACTCTCCCGCCAGATGTGTCCAGATAGTCGCCTCAAGTCGGGAAACCCTTAACGCTCAATTACTCGTTACCGCCAGGCTAACGGCAGTTCCTCATCAGAGAAACTCCCAAGACTGACTGTGCTTCAGCATAGCGCTGTCTCCCCAACGTAATGGCTTTCTTCGGTAAGGAGGGACGGCGACAGCTAGGGGTAAGTATATGCAGCTTCACAAGCAAATGGTATAACGTTCCTAACGTCGCTAACGCTCTTGAGATCGACAGTCGCAGGGAACTGCTAAAAAATTTGAGGTCTTAGCCAGTGTAGTTTCGTTGCTGCATAATTGAATTCTTCTTCTCCCCATTAACAATATAGGAGATTAGTAAACAAGCTTAATCTTCAGGTTCAAATCTTTTCTAAGGATAATTCACAGATGATATTTGATTCCCGTTGTACTAAAAGATTAACTTAAAAATGATCAGTAAAGTTAGGGGAGTAGAGGAGAACTTTTAACTGATAACTCCTTACTTTAGCAATAATTCTCAAATATTGAGTATTTATATTTAACCATGAAACTAAAAAATATACAGAAAATCTTTTCTCTGTCTCAAAATAAATTTATTATCATTCTACTTTTGGCACTCTTTAGCTATACTAACTATCCTTTAATATTGATAGCAAAGTCTCAGCAGCCAGCTAGCAGTGGTAATCAACCGTCACAAGATGGTTCGAGTAGAGGTAGGCCTTCTCAACGAGGAGGAGCAGGAAGCCGTGGTAGCTGCCCATCTGTGGATGTACCACTTATAGCTTTAATACCTGAAAAAAAAGTGGGTTTAATTGTTGAAAAGAATACTACTTTTTGGGTATTTGTACCTTATCAGTCTAATAATGTACCTAGCGGAGAGTTTGTTTTGCAAGATGAAGCAAATAACGACATTTACCGGACTTTTTTTACCCTACCTGAGATACCAGGTATTGTTAGCTTTAGTTTACCATCAGATGTATCACTGGAAGTGAATAAAACATATCAATGGTACTTTAAAGTCTATTGTCATCAACAACAATTTGACCCAGTCTTTGTACGTGGATGGGTGGAACGTATAGCTTTGACATCTAACTTGGAAAGGCAGTTAAAAACAGCTACTACAGAAAGCGATCGCATTCAACTATATACCCAGTATGGTATTTGGTATTCAGCCCTGACAGAGTTAGCAAAACTCCGCCTTGCTGAACCAAAAAATGCCACTTTAGATAATGAATGGGCTAATTTACTGCAAAATGTTAATTTAGAGAATTTAGTTCAAAAACCTCTTGTAGGAGAAGTCAAAATTAAACAGTAAAAGTAGTTGATGAAAGTCCTTTTAAAGCCAGTTTCCTACTAATATATATGGTGCCCATAAATAAGGAATTTCATAATCATTCAACAGCTTAAGTTGAGCACGACGGACAGCTTCAGCTTTAGTTACTTTGCTATTTTCTAATTCTTGATAAAACTGACTCATAAATTCAGCAGTAGATTCATCATCTATCGCCCACAAAGTTGCTAGTGTACTACGAGCGCCTGCACGTACAGCTATGCCAGCAAGTCCTAAAGTAGCTCGGTTGTCTCCTTGAGCGGTTTCACAAGCACTTAAGACAAGTAATTCAATAGCTTTAGATTCTCTTTGTCCGCTGAGTCGAATTAAATTATCAAAGTCCTTGACTTTTAAGAGTTGCTCCCAAGTTAAAATAAATGTTTGATCGGGATTAGAACTAAACTCACCATGAGTTGCTATGTGAACTACTGTATATGGAACTTTTTTAATCTGATTCTGTAAATTTGCTTTAGTAAAGGTTTGATTAAATAGTTCTGCATTTTTAGGGATAGCTGACTGTATTTGTTGTAATTCAACTTTTACGTTTTTCAGTGGAGTAAATGAACGTCCTTCTATTCTACGTTGTTCGCTGACTCCGGCAATTAATCCATTCAGTTGGATTTTTTGTAAAGATTTGGGTTCAATTAATTGCAAACCTGGAGCTAAGGATATAGCATATTTTTGAATTAAATACTTTTGGTGTTTGTTATCGTATAAAACTGCCATTGGAATATTGCGTAACTCACCATCTAAGACAAATACTAGGGTTTTTATCTTCTTTCTTTCTAATTCAAGTTCTAACGGTTGAATTAGCCAGCTATAAACCTGTTGAGATAACTGATTAACATCTTTTATCCGGTCTGGTTGTCTCAAATATTGTTGTAATTTATCTAAAATGCTTTCAACTTCACTTGCTTTTATATTAATTGTGTAATGAGCTAGTTCAACTTGATTTGGTAATTTGAGAATAACATCTAGACGGTCTGCCAAAATAATCGGATAAATTACTGCTGCTGTAGCATCTGTTTTGTCAACAATCTCATCAATTTGTTCCGGTGCAGCTTTTAAACAAGCTTCCTGGAAGAAATTCTCTAGTTCAGCTAGTTGTAGTGTTTCAAGTATGCCACGAGCTTGCTTTAAATTTTCTTGACTAATACTTTCTTTTGTACTTGCTGTAGATGTAGGTTGTAAAAGTAAATTAATTAACTGTCGATAAACGGGTTCTATATTATCCCGAAAGGAAAACTGGACATCTGGATTGAGAGCAATTAAGTCATTGCGGAGATATTTGAGAGTATTTACTGCTTCAGTGTAAGATGCGATCGCCCCTGCCATATCTCCTTTTATTCTCAGTATGTATCCTAGTTGCCATTGCCACAAATAAGCTATATCTCCAGCTTTTATTGCTTGGGCTTGCATTAAAGCTTCTTGAGTCAGTTTTTGAGCATTAGCTATATCCTGGTTTTCTAGATATAATCCACCCAATGCGCCTAAACCATAAGCAACTGAACGTTGATCATCCATGCTTTGAGCTTGCTGTACAGATGTTGCTAAAATTTGAGCAATTTCTTTCCATGAAGGAATATCTGCGTTGGTAGCTTGTTTCAAGCACACCAAGTTCTGAGCAAAATTAATTTGTCCGTAATTTGCTGTGTGACTTGGGGGTATTTTAGCTAGCTTTAGTTGAATTTGTGAAGATAATTGCTTGGCTTGTGACCATTGCTGAAGTTTCAACAATACACTTAATTTATTAAGTTGGGCTTGGATTTGTGAAAGTGGTGAGGTCGCTGTGGTGTCAGCTTCTTCATAAAATTGCGCTGCTTGTTGATAAAATTTAAGAGATTCTGTAGAGACAGGTTTGTTTGTACAATGCAACGGAGTATAGTTTTCAAAACTGCTACTGTCTTGCTGCAAAATTTGGCTATTACCTAAAGCCAGTGCAGTGTTACCTAAACTCAGCAATGCAGCGCTGATTTCTGAAGGAGATTGTAATTTTTTAGCGATGTCTCGACTCTGTTGTAAAACCTTAAAGGATGGTTCTAAATCACCGACTAATTGCAGAACATCACCAAAGCTACGTAAAGCTATAGCTTTAACAAGCGAATCTGGTTGTTTTTCAAGGCGGGGTTGCAATTGTTCTAAGGTGCTACGAGCTTGACGGTAAAGCCCTAAAGCTTGCTGTGCCATGCTTTGATTAATCAAACTGCGGATTATACCAACCTCATCACCTGCTTGAGCATAGGTATTAACAGATTGCTTCCATGAATTTAAAGCTTGTTCACTTCTGCCTAGTTCTAATTGCAGATTTCCTTGAATATCTAAAGTTTGCGCCAAAATCAGTGCTGATTTCTCAGTTTTGAGGTGTGAGTTTTTTAAGAGGTTGAGGCTTTGTGTAATTGCAGCTTCTGCTTTTTCCCACTGTCCGAGTTGCTTAAAGACTAACGAAAGATTGCTGAGTGCGATCGCTTCTCCTAATTCGTCTTTTTGCAGATTAAAAGTATCTGTTGCTTGTTGCAAAACTGTCACTGCTTCGGATAGCTTTCCAGTTTCGTAGAGTTTTCGACCTTGTTCAACCAACAATTGAGCATTTGCTTGAGTCTGAGTAAATTGAGAAAAAGCAGGAAATGGAATTCCCCAAACGCTTAACAAGGCAACTAAGATGGCTATTGTAATTCTTCTTAACCACTTTTGAGAATAAAAGCGACTTTTGCAAGTCACGATAATACTTTTTATTAAGCGCTGTACTACAAGGAAAAATCGAAATCTTTTTTTTCTCACTGACTTTGCCTCGTACTAATTTTGACTAACGACAGCTTCATATGAGTAATCTATGAGCGCAATATTTGGCTTTGTTACCTTGCTCAAATGTATATAGCCATATCAAAGAGTAGTCATTACCCAATAATAAGCACTCATTACCATACTTTGATTTAATATCTAGCAAAAATATATTTTTTTTATATTTTTACATAACATAACAGATAATTTAAAATTTTTATCAAATCAAACCGTTTAATTCTTTCTTGCTAGTTGCATAATATTGATTCCTCGATACCCATAAACATATAGAAATAAATCACATCATTAGAAAAATATATGTCAACTCTCACTTATAAAATTGAACAAAATAATTCTTTTGATACTGTCAGTACTACGATTAATGCTATAAAGCGTTGTACACAAAGAAGTCGTAAATTAGTTTTTAATAAAAGATATTTACGCTTTAGTGCTTTAAAATTAGCTAAAAAAGGATATTACAGCCAGGCGATCGCCTTTTTTAATCAGCTAATTTACTGCCATTCTACTAATGCCATCGATTTTAACAACCGAGGACTAATTTATTTTCAGATTGGTGAAAAACAAAAAGCATTTTGTGACTATAACACTGCTCTACAACTAAATCCAAATTTAGTGGCTGCTTATAACAATCGAGCAAACTACTATGTTGATTGTGGAGACTTAGCAGCAGCACTTGCCGACTACGACCAAGCAATTGATTTAAATCCTACCTATGTTCGAGCTAGAATTAATAGAGCTATTACCTTACGCGACTTAGGGCAATACGAAGAGGCAATTGAGAATTTTGAGATAGCGCTACTTTTCGGTCAACTAGAAGCTTACATTTGGACTGAATATGGCAGAACTTATCATCTTTGGGGTGATTGGAATTGTGCGATCGCTGCTTATAATCGTGCTTTTACACTACTGTCCTGTATCGATTATAAAAAGGAAGTTTTTAATTATCGCTTGCATTTACAACTTGAAAGTTGGTCAAATGAACTATCATATTAATTCGTAATTAACAAAGTCTATCTCAATCTAAGTTTGAAGATTTGAATCTGTTGTTTAATTTTAGAGAATTGGTATTGTTTGAACTTCTCCCAATCTCCAGGTCATCGAAAAACAACTTGCATTATTTCTGAATAGTGGCGGCTTGGGATGGACAAGCTGCGATCGCAGAATTCAAAACATTTGTCTGCGTGACTATGGGTGCAGCAGTTATTAACTCCACTGCACCAGACTTGTCAATTACCCAACCAGTAGCTTCCACAATCGGAGTGCTTATTTGTTGAACTTTTAATTGACGGTTTTTGTGCGCCAAACCCCTGATAAAATGTGAATTCTCCTCTACATTTGTGTTTGTTTCTTGTTGAGGATTCAACGTTACCCAATCAACGGTTGCAGTTTGATTAGTGCGAAGCGCTTGGGTTGGTAGAGGTGGCAAACCACCGCGTCCAGCGATAGTAAACGAATTACCTTTATTTGCAGGACAACCTTGGGCAATCAAGCCAGAGCGGTCTACAAAATTGGCTGGCAATTCTACCAATCCCGAACTGGGATCTACATCGGGTGTATTGACTTGCACTGAGCCATTCAACTGCTGATTTTTACCCGTGGCAGTAATATCGCTGTTTGGGGTAGGTGCATTCTCAGGTTTAATGCCAAAAAGCGCTTGAGCATTAATAGTTACATTCCCACCACGAAAATCTTTAGAATTAGCGCTGATATCACTATTTTCTTGAGGAACAGCAACGATGAAACCATTTTTGGCATCAATATTAATGTTGCCTCCAGAGATATTTTCGCCAGTGGCGTTGGTAGTGATAGCACTGCCATTGCGTAATAGCAAAAAGGGAGTACGCAAGAAAATATCTCCTCCACCGCCTGTGGTGTCAGCATTGATTTTTGCTCCATTGTAGAGACCGATGGAGTCAGCTGTTACAAGTAATGAACCAGCTGTTCCCGAATTTGTACTGCTGACGCTCACCTGTGCCCCATCTCGAATCGTTAAATCTCCTGCTTGCAAGGTCAAATCTCCACCTGCACCACTACCTGTTGTTTCTGCTGAAATTAGCGAACCATCGCCAGTTAAGATAATCGCCTGCGGAGCAGTCACACTCACGGTTCCTCCTTTACCAGCGCCAGAAGTCGCAGCCGATGCTTTTGATTTACCTGAAAAATTGACTGCTAAGGTTTGCCCATTATTATTGGGTTGAATTCTCAAGTTACCGCCTGGTGCAGCCCCTGTTGTCCCTGCTTCTAAAATACTGCCATCTGTCAGGTTTAATTGTGCAGCTTGCACGGTTAGCTCACCTCCACTAGCTGCGGGGTTAGTAGAATTCGTCGCCGCCGAAACCCGCACCCCATTAGCAATGTCAAGCTTATTAGTAGCAATTTTTACATCTCCTGCAACTCCTGCACCACTATCTTCAGCTGTCGCTGCTAAAGTACCGTTACCAGTTAGGGTAATAGACTCAGGAGCAGTGATACTAAGAATTCCTCCTTTACCCTGACCGGAAGTAGATGCAGATATCAACGAATTATCTTGGAAATTAATCCTCAAGTTCTGCCCTTGATTACCTGGTTGAAGAGTTAAATCTCCAGCTGAGCCTGCACCACTGGTTTGAGCAAATAGACCGCTAGTAGAACCAGAGATTTCTATTTCTGGAACGTTGATTGTAACATTACCAGCTTCACCACTACTGGAGGTAGAGGTGAGGATTTTTCCACCGTTAACTGCACTCAAGCTATTAGCATTGACTGTGATATTGCCTCCAGTAGAGTTAGTCAAGGTTTGAGCATCCAAAGCCGCTCCATCAGTTATGCTCAGACTATTTGTTGTTAGGTTGATGTCACTGCCCTGGCCTATCTTGCTACTAATAGTTCCTAACTGGTTATTGCTACCACCACTACTTGAACGCAGGCCACTACCATTACCAGACAAATTGACTTGCTGTGTTGCATTTACGTTAATGTTTCCAGCCTTCCCCTGTCCCAAAGTTTGCGTTTGTACAACACCTCCTCCAGTAATAGAAAGTAAACGAGTTTGCAGGTTAATAGAACCACTATCGCCTTTTGCCCCTCCTGCTACTCCACTCAAAATTGAGCCGTTATCTACTGATATTGAGTCTGCTTGAATTGAGATGTTACCTGCATTACTATTCTGTCCAAATGTTGTAGTGGCAACGGCTGCTCCATCTTTGATTATTAGTCGCCCTGTTTCAATTCTTAAGTTACCTGCATTACCAGTAGAGCCGACTGTTGTCTGAGTAAAAACACCACTGGGAAATAAAATATTTTTGGAAAGATTGCCTTCCGAAAATGTAGTAACGCCAGTAGGAATATAACCACCTGGATAAGTACCTTCTGGCAGGCCAGTATAAATAAAATTGTCAGTATCACCAAAAGGAGCTTTGTCTGTTGCCCCACTTATTTCTAGAAAATCCCCAGCGTGTAAACTGATATCACCACCCTGTCCACTACTATGGCTGCCTGCCGAGATTTGTCCACCATTAGTAATAGAAATGGACGGAGCTGTAATCTGTATATCTCCTCCCTTTCCAGAGCCAAAAGTATCGCTAATAATGAAATCACTTAAAGCAAAAGGTGTCTGAGTATCGATAATGATGTTGCCAGACCCAAGAATTCCTGAAGTGTTTATTGTATAGAAATCTCTGTTAGGTTTAAGACTTCCGGCTGTTCTAAGAGTGACATTGCCCCCTTTTCCTCCAATTCCCACACTAGAATAGACGTTAGAAGAGAGATAAGATGTAGAAATGCTACCTTTGGGAGCAGTTAAAGCGATATCCCCTCCATTGCCTGCTATTCCAAAAGTAGAGTACGAATACGACGATATCTGACCAGTAGAAATGTTACCAGTGTCAGCAGTTAAAGATATTGCTCCTGCGTTGCCTGATTTACCATTGCTATAAGACTGCGAAGCAGAATATATCGGCCCAATAGAAATGTTACCACTTGTGGTATTTAACGTGATTGCTCCTCCATTGCCTGCTGTAGCAGAATTAGAGCTAGAGTTAGAACTAGAGCCAGATTGAATGCGATCGCTAACAATGTTATTAGTGGCGCTCAAAGTGATATTGCCTCCATTGCCTGCATTGCCATTGTTAGTAGAACTGTCAGCGTACGATCGTTTTGTGTAAATGCTGCCGTTAATGGCACTCAAAGTGATATTTCCTCCATTGCCTGCATTGCCAAAATCACCGTCAGCGTTAGCTTGAGCAAACAAAAAGTATGTAATAATGTTGCCGTTGCTGGTGCTTAGGGTAATATTACCTGCATTACCCGCATTTAAAGGAGAAAATGAGCCAGATCTAGTTAAGCCTACAGAGATATCGCCATTGATGGTACTCAAGGTAATATCTCCTCCATTACCTGAATCAACTAACGATTGGTATGAGTGAGTAGATGAAAGAGAGGATAAATCACCTGTACTTATGCCGTTTTTTGCAGTAAGAGTAATTGGGCCTCCGTCATTCAGGTCATTGCTGGTGTCTAAGGTTTTTCCGTTAGTTGTGATTGACCCGGCACTGTTGATGCTTATTTCCCCATCCTTGGCGGTAATTGCCTGGATATTCACATCTTCTGCTGCTCCTGAACGTAAAATCAAAGCTGATTTCTGACTGAGCATCGCTGCATCAGCTCCAGTTAGCAGTCCGCTTTTATCTGGTTGAGTGATAGTAATGTCACCTCCAAATCGGATACCGCCCTGAGTTTCCACCAATAGTGACGGCCCAGTATAGCCACCAGTAATATCAACATTGCGCCCATAAATCCCCAGACTGCCACTACTACCAGTCGCAATGTTCACTCCACCAGTATTATTTAAAGAAATATCGGCTCGTGGTATCTGGTTGGTAAAATCTACTTGCAAGCAATTACCGACTAAATTTAGCCCTACCGTTCCTGCTCTATCCACACCTCCTAATATTAGCCGCCCGTCAGGTGCAATGGCTTGTCCACCATTTACCGTCACATTGCCACCTATGAGCGCTAAGGTTCTCCCTTGTTGAACCTCAAACAATGAGCTGGGGGTAGGAGCTATCTGGTTGGTAAGCGCGATCATATAAGCTCCACTAGCAGAACCGAAATTTTCATCCCAGCCATTAACTGGCAATCCTGCACCAATACCTATGGGGCTACCATACTTAAATATTGCACCCTTTGAACTGTGCGGATTGTTTTCATAACTGGAAATGCCCAGGTAATACTTGCCTGAAGTTGGTGCAGTGAAAGGTTCAAATAAAGGCAATGTTGATTGTCGAGTTTCATCATTAACGCTGTAATCGTCATCGTTCATGACTAGACCTAAGCCATTGCTATCAAATAGAAACAATTGAGTATCAATATCAGTACCGCCCACAGTTGTTGCTGTGAATTTCTGCCCCTGCCTCAAAAAAAGTTGGTACAGGTCAATATCGTTATCATTATCTAGTGTCCCAGAGATGGAACTCACCACTGTCCCTGAAATTGAACTATTGGCAGTCTGGGCTGTAGATGGCAACTGTCCTGCATCACCCACTTCTGTATATGGGATAGCAGGTGGTGAACTGGCTGTTTCCACAACAATATTGCCTTCACCACCGTTGAACTGTAATCCAATCGGTACACTAATAGTTAGCAATGGAGTCGTTGAAGGATTTGTGGCACTAAATTCAAATCCATCAGCAAACTTGATGCTACTTGCTGTACTTCCCACAAATGAGCCGCTGATATCCAATTTGGCATTCGGACCAAAAATAATCCCATTAGGATTTATAAATAATAGGTTTGCAGTGCCATTAGCACGAATCAATCCATCAATATCAGATATAGATTTACCTGTGATTCGACTAATAATATTTTGAATATTCAGGCTATTGTTAAAATAAGCTGTATTCTCAGTGGGTAGAGAAAACTCGCTGAAGCTGTGGAATAAATTGCTTCCGGCAGTGGTTCCACCTTCAATTTTGATAGTGTTACCAATTTTTTGAATATTAGAATTAATCGGGAGAGTATTATCTGGAGTGATTTGAGCGTAGGCGCAGCCCAACCTGGGTATTGCACAATTACTAGCGTTAATTACTGCACTAGTTACAGCAATGTTTAAGCATTTAAAAAGATTGAAATATCTCATTGTTTTTAAGATAATTTTTATGCGATTATTGGATTATGTATTTGACTTGAATAATCTTCAAAAGTTCACAACAAAAAACTTAAGTTTTTTTATAAAAATATTTTATCTATTATTTATTTGAGATAAATAGCAGCTAAATTTCTGATTAATACATGCAACATAGGTTGACTTGATTTAAAAGAGTTTATATCAAAATCGTTATAATTAATAGCATTGAAAATTTTAATTTTTAAATCAAAAGTTTAAAAATAGGCAATTAGTAATATTTTTAATATTTATTGTAGTAAGTTCCTCCGTGAAGTGATAATGAAACCTGGGGATAATAAATAAGATTGTCTAAAGAAGAAAAATCGCAAAAGTTTTTTGCTTACTGACCTATGAATTTGGACAAGCTGCAATGAGTGTTCGCGTAGCGTCTCGGAGAGAAGCCCCGCCAGAGGCGATCGCTGAAGTAAAAGTGTTAGTATGATTAGCTACGGGTGTAGAGACTGTTAGCTGCACCTTACCAGACTTATTTATTATCCAACCAGTAGCTTCCACAATAGTTGGGCTGATTTGTGGAACTTCTAATTTACGGTTTTTGCGCCCCAGACTCAAGTGTAAATTCTCCCCTACAGTTGTGGTTTTTTGTTCTTGAGGATTCAATGTCACCCAATTAACAGTTGCAGTTTGATTGGTACGAAGCGCTTGGGTTGGTAGGGGTGGCAAACCGCCGCGTCCGGTGATGGTAAAGGTGTTGCCTTTAGAGGCTGGACAACCTTGAGCAATCAAACCAGAACGATCTACAAAATTGGCTGGCAATTCTACTAATCCCGAACTAGGATTTACATCGGGTGTATTGATTTGCACTGAGCCATTCAACTGCGGATTTACCCCTGTAGCAGTAATATCACTTGCACTTGTTGGGAAAGTGCGAAACTGAGTCCCATAAATCGCTTGAGCATTGATATTCACATTCCCGCCACGAAAGTCTAGTGAATTGGCGCTGATATCGCTATTTTCTTGGGGAACAGCAATAATGAAACCATTTTTGGCATCAATGCTGATGTCACCCCCTGGGATGTTTTCACCAGTGGCGTTGGTAGTGATAGAACTTCCATTGCGTAACAGTAATAAGGGAGTACGCAAAAAGATATTTCCTCCGCCGCCTGTGGTGTCAGCTCTGATACTGCCTTGATTATTGAGATAGATGCGATCAGCATCCACAAACAACAAACCGGCACTGCCTGTCCCCAAACTGCTGACTGTGACTTGTGCCTGGTTTTGAATGCTGAGGGTTCCTGTTTGGAGATTTAAGTCCCCACCCTGACCGCTGCCAGCCGTACCAGCGGCAATGATTGAACCATCACCTGTAAGAGTAATAGACTCTGGGGCTGTAATAGTCAACTTTCCACCTTGACCGCTGGCCTTGGTAGAGGCGGAGATTTGTGCGCCATCTTGAAGATTCACCCTGACACTTTGCCCGTTCCCGCGTGGCTGAATAGTCAAGTTGCCTGCATCTGCTGCACTGGTCGTATCGGCAAATAAACCACTGGTTGCCCCACTTAGTTGCAGGTCTGGGCTATTAATTGTGATATCGCCAGCACGACCGCTACTAAAAGTTGTGGTCAGCAGTTGCCCACCGCTGCTCAATCCCACTGCGTCTGCATTGACGGTGATATTGCCAGCGTTTCCAGATCCAGCCGTGGAAGCAGCGAGTTGAGAGCCATTCAGCAGTGAGAGCGATCGCGCGGTAATATCAATATCACCTCCTGTGCCAACTCCACTCGGGGAGAGCGTACTGATGGCATCTCCCCCATCAAACGAAACTGTATCTTCCGCCTGAATCTGGATATTCCCGGCCTTGCCTTGCCCCTGAGCGTTCGTGTCGATTCTCCCTTGGTTGGAAACCGAGAGTGAGTGTGTATTGATACTGACATCGCCTCCGCTTCCGACAGATCCTGCTATTGTGGAGGTAAACACTCCACTGCGGTAGTAGTTGGTACGCTCGCCGCGAGAGTTAATTCGAGTCGGGGAGGTTCCATTAATCTGGACATCACGCGCCTGAATGGTGACACGACCGGCATTGCCGATTCCACCTTCATTAGAGGTATTCACAGCACCCCCGTTGGTGAGAAACAGCGAATCAGTTGCGATCGTCACATCTCCGCCTTTACCCACGCTGCCTTGACCCACTTGGGAAAAGATACTACTGGAGGTGATGAAAAATGAATAAGATTCTTGACCATCTAAGGAAACGCGATCGCGGGCATTGATATTCACGTTGCCTGCATTTCCCTGTCCATAGGTGTTGGAATAGAGGTAAGCGCCATTGCTAAGAGAAAGCGACCCCGTAGTGATGTTAATATCGCCAACTTGACCGATGCTGCTTTCTGCCAAGGAATTGTATACACCACTATCATCCAAAGAAACGGTATCGCGGGCATTGATATTCACATTGCCTGTACTTCCTTGTCCCCACATGCTAGCAAATAGTTGAGCCTTAGACAGAGAAAGCGACCCTGTAGTGATATTAATATCGCCAACTTTACCGATATTGGTTGGTTCCAGGGGATTGAATACGTCATTGACTACAGCACTGCTAACCAGAGAAATGCGATCGCGGGCATTAATATTCACGCTGCCTACATTCCCTTGTCCGCGCGTCTCGGAATACAGTACAGTGCCTCCTGTTAGAGAAAGTGACCCTGTAGTAATGTTGATGTTGCCAACGTTACCCACACCACTGTCTTCTAGAATATTCTGTACTTCACTGCCATCCAAAGAGACGCGATCGCCTGCTGTTAGATTGATGCTACCCATAGTTCCCTGTCCAAATAACCAGTTGTCCAAGGAGCCAAAATCGCTGATTGTAATAGAGCCAGTTGCATTCAGATCCAGATCTCCGGTTTTACTATCAGGTAATCTCGAATCGCTGGGAATTTCAATTCTGAGTTCACCTCCAGAGATATCAATGTTGTGGGCAAGAATTCTAATACTGCCACTAGCTCCTTGAACGTAAATGCCACTTCCATTGGTTAAGGATACATCTGCTCTGGTCACTCCATCAGGTATAGTTAGTTGCCAATCATCACTTTTAGTTGATAAACCAACGGTTCCTAACCCACCAACAGCCGCTAATTCGACATAGTTTCCACTACTAATTGCTCGTCCACCAGATTGTCCCCCGTCAAATTGAATCGGTCCCCCAATCAGCAAAAGGTTTTGTTTAGAAGGAACTTGTAAACCCATGTTACTATTAGACCGATTAATAATCGGCTGGGGCGTCAGTTGATTAAACAACAAAGCATTAGGATTAATGGTTAGCAATTGACTGGGTAAAGGTTGAGTCACATCGCTACTGAAAACTTCACGATTGGGAAAGGCGATCGCGTTGGCGGTCGTACCAACAAAAGAACCCCCTATATTAAGTGAAGCACCTGCACCAAACACAATGCCGTTAGGATTAAGCAAAAATAGATTCGCTGTGCCATTTGCTTTAATCACACCATCAACATTGGAAATTGACCCACTTGTGACGCGGCTGAAAATGTTCTGCACATCTGCGCCATTGTTGAAGTAGGCAGAGCCTCCAGTGGGAATAGAAAACGATTGGAAGCTGTGAAACAAATTGCCACCTCGCTTCGCCCCACCGTCAATTTGGAAATTGGAATTGCCAGAAACTTGCGATCGCTCTCCCCCAGGTAGCGTATTATCGGGAATCACTTGAGCTACAGTAGGTTGATTGCAACCCAGTATCCACAAAGTACTGCACATCAGAAGCCATAGATTTGGACGCCACTGGCTCATCTTGCTGTCTTACCTCCAGCGATGCTCGAACAAAAATGTTCAGCGCAGTTCCCACATTAAAATATTTTAAGCATAAAGATTACAGTAGATGACTCAGCAATTGCAAATAATTATGAGATTTTCTTTACAAGATAAGTTCACAGATAGCAGGGTTTTACACTGTTAATGACTGTAATTTATTTTAGCTATCTTTTTATTTAAATTCATTAGAAACTATCTTCAAAGTCAATATTTAGTTGAATAAGAGTATGAATACAGAGAGTGTTCTGTAGTAAAGTTATTATCTTCTATAACTAGAACTAAAAGCTACAATTCGCTATGTTCGACAAAAAGCTTACTGTGGAAGATCGCTGTTACCGCTCCTGAGCGCTAGGACGATGTATCAAGATATTTTTTCTCCCTAGTACTGCAGAGCGGAAATAAACCAACCATTTTAAATGTCTGAAACCCTTGTGAATTATGAATTACGAATTACAAATTACGAATTACGAATTACGCCTTGCGGTACTAACTGCATAATTTTGATTTGCCCACACCCATAGATTTATAGAACTCAAGTTTCACATCATCATATAAACAATATATATTATCTCAACTAATGCCTCACATCTAAAATTGTTAAATACTTTAAACATATAGGCATTTCAAATTCAATCAATACTCGTTAGTCAGCATAAGAAGCCAGAGGAATGATTATGTCTAAAAACAGAGCCTTAATAGACTACGCAATTTATGAATTTCTCAGAGTAAATCAAGGTTTTTAAGCTTGTATTTACTGCTTATTTTGGATAATTACTATAAATTCTATTAGTTATCAAGGAGAAAACACATGACAACAATAACTACAACCAAAAAAACAACTAATCTTGAACAGTTTTATTTTCGGATTACTGCTGTTGTTGGTCTAACTTTACTAACAGCGACAGTAGCAAGTCCTGCTTTTGCACGTTCACCTAGTACTTTCCAATACACTTGCAGAAATATGAGTCTAAAATCAAATGTGCTTTATGCTATTTGTAGGAAAAGAGATGGCAGAGAAAAAAAAGCTCGTATTGTGTTAAGAGGTATAGACAATCAAGATGGATTGTTAGTAGATAATGGTAGAAATTCTCCTGCTTCTTTCCAAGCCAGTTGCTATAGTGCAACTGTTGTTGGTGACGAATTACTTGGCACCTGCGCCAAAATTAATAGACAAGAGGCGGTCTTTAGCAAAATAAAGATTGAAGGAATCCGCAATGAAGATGGGAATTTGAAATATTAGAAGTGATGCCTTTGTTTCGTTCATCTTGAATGTACTAAGTAATAACTGGATGAATGAAGCAATTGCACAAATATCAATGCGGCTACCGATTATCTTGGTGAGTAGAGAAATTTTTTGTCAAAAGCAAAATGCGATTATAAATCAATAAATATTTGCTTGATTAACAGATTATATCGTATCTAAAGGATGCTAAAATATGCCAGTAAACTCTCTAGAAATTGTGAAGCAGGCTTACACTTACCTGAACGAAAAAGATATTCGTAGTTATTTTTCTTTAATGTCTCCTGATGTTGAGTTTTATCAAACTGAAGAACTCCCTTGGGGCGGTCACTATCGTGGCTTTGATGAAAGCAAGGTTTTTTTCTCCAAATTTTCTCCATTGATTGATTCTTCAGTCGAGATATCTAATTACATTCAAGCTGGTGATAAAACCGTTGCGATTGGCAAAACGAGTGGCGTAGCAAAGCAAACTKGAAAAAAATTTAGTTGTAACTTAGCTCATATCTGGACAATTCAAAAAGAGAAAATTGTGCGACTAGAGGTTTATATCGACACTGATGTAATGAAAGCTGCCATATCATAAGTTAAACAAAATGTAAATGTTTCACAAACTTCAACAGAAGGTTCGCAAATGAAAATTTTTGTTGCAGGGGCAACGGGAGCCATCGGTCGTCCGCTAATCGCGCAATTACTTGCTAAAGAACATGATGTAGTTGCGTTGACCCGTTCTCCAGAAAGAGCCAAGGTTTTGGCTGAACAAGGTGTAGAACCTGCGATCGCAGATGTATTCGATGGAGAAGCTGTCAAAGCCGCTGTAATCTGCGCTCAACCGGAAGTGGTAATTGAACAACTCACCTCCCTACCCAAAACCTACACAGGCGAGTCGATGAGTGCCGCAGCAGTCCTGAACACTCGCATCCGTAAAGAAGGGGGTGCTAATGTGCTAGCAGCGTCGCAAGCGGCAGGTGTGCGGCGTTACTTGAGACAGTCGATCGCATTCTGGGGAGTTCCCGATACTGGATTAGCAGATGAAGAAACACCACTAGCTTTTGATGCTTCACCCGCAGTTGCAGCTGATGTTCGCACGGTGATTGAAATCGAGCGTCGCTTACTCGAAACGCCCAATCTAGAAGGGATTATCCTGCGTTATGGCTTCTTTTATGGGTCAGGTACTTGGTTTGCCCCCGATGGCGACGTTGCTCAACAAGTCCGACAGCAACAGTTCCCGATTGTCGGCAATGGCGAAGGCATGTGGTCGTGGTTACATATTGAAGATGCAGCGATCGCTACGGTTGCAGCAGCAGAGCGAGGTAATCCTGGCATTTATCTAATTACGGGCGATCGACCTTTAAAGGTGCGCGAATGGCTCTCTGCTTTTGCCCGGTGGCTCAATGCTCCACCGCCTCCGCAGATATCGGTTGAAGATGCTTTGCAAACTGGTGGTGCGGATGCCGTTTATTACGGAACTCAGATGCGAGGCGCATCGAATGCCAAGGCAAAACGCGAATTAAATTTTCAGCCACGACCTTTGGAATGGATGGTTGACACTGCTGTTGGTCGTGCAAGCTAACTCACATAAGTTGACTAAAAGTTCCAGAACCAAGAACCGATGCAACAGTGCTTGTCATCGAAGCGATCGCCGCTAGTGTTCTACTACGTCGCCGTAACAAAGTCCCTTCTAGCTTACAAATGGTTATTCCGATCCTGATTTTCCCGCTAATCATTTGCATATAAGCCGTGAGGCAGTGGAGAAAAATGTCTCGTTTGAGGATATATGAGTTAGTAAGTATCATTGTTCCCATAGATTGCAGCACTGGAGGAAACAGCACTGCAAACTAGCAATCGACTAACAGTTAGAGTTTATAAAGTCCCATCTGCAACCCTCATTTTCTCAGTCTTGAAACACTCACAATAAGGAGAAAGAACCATGAGCCAATCTAATCTATCCACTGCTGTCGAAGAAGTAGCTAGTGATACCATATTGAACACTGCTGCCCAAGAAGCGGCAACTGATACCATCGTGAATATCGATCTCAAAGTTCAAGCTGAGAAAGGCCCAGACCTGCGAAAAGACCATCCTAAAAGTCATGCCTTAGTTTGGGGAGAGTTCAAAGTAGAGGAAGATATTCCGGAATCGTTGAAGGTGGGTATCTTTGCCCAACCCAAAACCTACCCGCTTTGGATGAGGCTCTCCAACGCTTCTCCCGCACAAAAGCGCGGTAAACTCGCCTCAGACCTTGATCCCGATGTTCGGGCACTTGCTATTAAACTCTTACAGGTAGAAGGCGATAAAGTTCTCGATGATGAGCAGGAAACCCAAGACTTTTTGCTGATTAATCATCCGGTGTTCTTTGTCCGCGATGCCCAAGGGTTTGCCAACCTGACGAAAGCAAGCGTCGGTCAAGCAAATGAAGAAGAACTGCGGTCGCTACAACCCACGTTTGAAGTCCTCAAAGCGGTTACAAGCAAACAAGTTGCAAATCCGCTGCTGATCCAATATTGGAGTACGACTCCTTATCAACTTGGCTCTGTATCTATCAAGTTTTCTGTAAAACCTCATGAGCAAGATACTCCCGGTTCACCTCCCACTTCCGAGACTTACTTGCGCGAGGCAGTTGTCGAATACCTCTCAGAAAAGGGCAAAGATGCAACTTTTGACTTCTTGGTGCAGCTGTATGTCAACGATGAACAAACTCCTATTGAAGATCCAATGCAGGAGTGGAAGGAGGAAGACTCACCTTTTATTAAGCTTGCAACCATCACAGTTCCGGCTCAAAAATTTGACTTCGAGGAGCGGAAGCGACTGGATGAGGGTCTATCGTTCATGGCTTGGCATACCCTCGCGGAACACGCACCTCTGGGTAGTGTCAATTTAGCTCGCAAAAAAGTTTATCAAGAGATAGTAAAGGCTCGACGGAAATACGCACAACACCGTATTGAAGAGCCGCAAGCACACAGTTCAGTTTTGGACGATCCTGAATAATCTTGCTTATTAACTACTTCCACCAAAATATTGTTGGCGGAAGTAGTGTCTGGTAATATCTAGAACACTAACGATTGCTCTTTTAGCTAATCGATCAGCACTAACACAAGTCCCTTGACAACATTTATCAAGTATGCAGTCTAGCGTTCAGAATCAGTGGCATTGGCGCGAATACTTTGCAGAATTTCTGGGAGCTGCTTTCAATATTTTCATCGGCTTGAGTGCAATCGTCTTTAACTTTGGACATGGTTTGCCAATAGAAAAGCTTGCACCAGATCCAAGCATTCGGCGACTGATTACCGGACTAATTTTTGCTGGAAGTGGAGCGATTGTAGCCATTTCTCCCATTGGAAAATTGAGTGGCTCTCACATCAATCCTTGTGTCTCACTCGCATTTTGGATACATGGCAAAATGCACCTTAGAGATTTCGTTGGCTTTGTGATTGGACAATTTCTGGGAGCAATCACTGCTGTGTTACTGCTGGTGACTTTATGGGGAGATCATGCCAGAAGTGTTAGTAATGGCATGACGCTACCTGGATTGAATTATCCACTGTGGATTGTCTTTTTCTCAGAAGTCACGATTACATTTGTGTTGGTGTTGACGATTTTTATCTTTGTCAGTCATCATCGGCTGATGCGCTGGACACCTTTAGTCGTTTGGCTATTAATTGCCGGGATGGTGTGGCAAGAAGCTCCAATTTCAGGAACAAGTCTCAATTCAGCGCGGAGTTTCGCTCCGGCACTGGTAACAGGAAATTGGCATCATCAGTGGATTTATTGGATTGCTCCGCCAATGGGTGCAGTGATCGCAGTGGGGGCGTTTCGGCTGATCGCGTTAGGTGAACGGGATGTTTTGACTGGAAAACTCTATCAAACTTTTGATTACCMCAGTATTTTCAAAAATGTCAAACTGCCTCATTTCCAGTATCACCCTCACTCCCACAAATGAGCCTAGATGGGTATGTCAATTTATTGGATAGCCATTGCCTTAGACTCTGTCTCTAGTACAGAACACACCTCTGGGTTAACGCTTTTGGCAGAAAGACTATTGCAAGAATTCGCAATGTTTTTGAAAGTTGTTCTGGAAGGCATTGCAATTTTAACAGTTGCGATCGCTGTGATTCTTACACTCCGAAAAATCTTGCGTTTCTGGAGACGCGATCGGGTTCTCCAAGAAACAATCCGTTTAGAACTGGGAGTCGTATTAGCCTTAGCGCTGGAATTTCTCTTAGCTGCCGATATCGTCGGCACAGCTATTTCCCCCTCGTGGGATGCAGTGGCAAAACTTGCGGCGATTACTGGAATCCGTACCTTTCTTAACTTCTTTCTACAACGAGAAGTACGAGAATTACGAGAAACAGCCCATCCTCTTGATAACGAAGTCAGTGAAAAACTCAGATGAATTAGCAATCTATGTGCAGGAACATGAGTAATCCTGGGCAGGCTTGTAAAGGTGAAATCCTTGGAACGGGTGGAGTGTGGTGTAGGAGCAAGCCATAACAATAGTTGACTGTTTATACCTTGCCCAAAGGGCATTAACCAAGCTAATCATTCATACTTCAAGGAGATTAATTATGCAGTTTCATAAACTTGTCATCAGTATAACCTTAGCGATCGCTGCCACCACTGCTATACAATCAGCAACTAACACCTCAACCAAAGCCGAAAGCATTTCAATCGACCAATCTGAGCAAACCTTCTTTAATCACCCTCCACAGTTAATTCGGGCTGCTGCCCCTCAAACTGCAAGAGACACATCCTCTACTTATGAATTTACGCTGACCGTTCCTAAAGATGCAGGACAACCTTTGAAAGCAGTTAAAATTGCTCAGGCGAAAAATCTAGAAACAATCAAATTTGATATCAACAAGAGCAAAGCCTTTGCCAGTGAGCGGTTTGCAGCCGGACCGGAAATCCGATTAGCCAGTATTGGCGGCAACGATCAGCCTTCCACCTTAGGTGAAGCGATCGTTGTGTTCGATCAACCTGTGCAACCTGGTAGTACTGTCACAGTTGCACTTGCAGCCCAGAAAAATCCCAGTTTGGATGGTGTTTATCTGTTCGGTGTGACTGCATATCCAGTGGGAGACAATGGGCTGGGTCAGTTCTTAGGCTATGGACGCATTAACTTTTACAACAACTAGAATTGCACATATTGCGAGTAAAGCTTATAGCTGCAATAACCAATAAGCAAAAGGACACTAAATCGTTCGTCTATTCAACACGAATTGATATTCTCGCAGCAATGCGATCGCAAGTGAATACCTTACTGAATCAAAGTTTAGCAACTGCGATCAATTTAAAGGGTCAAACAAATATACTCACAGGAATGTCAAAGTTCAAAACTTTCTATCAACTCATGAACTGTTTGATGAAATTGCCTCAATGGAAGTAGATATTTAGTTGAAGATATTGTTTTTTGAACAAATATTCCCAATAGTATTGGAGATTAAATATATGCAATCTGTCGATGTCTATCGCCCTCTGGGAGCCGGAGAGCAAATCTTCTGGCTTCATGATCGAGCTCATCCTTTACATTTCGCTCTCACTGCCCAAATCAAAGGAAAATTCACGGTTCCTCAACTTCAGCAAGCACTTCACCTTGTACAGCAAAGGCATCCACTCCTGCGAGTTCGGATTGCTCTGGATGAATCAAAGCACCCTTGGTTTGTCGAACACCCTGCTGACATTCCACTGCGGGTTGTGCACCGCCAATCGGAACAACATTGGCAGCGAGAAGTTGAGCAAGAAATTGCAACGCCCTTTGTCTGGTGGCAAGCTCCGTTAGTGCGGGTGGTCTTGGTTCACTCCAGCAATAGTGCAGAATTATCAGAATTGATTGTGACATGTCATCACTCAATCGCAGATGGAATTTCTGTGACTTACTTAATTCGAGATATTTTGCAGGCTATTGCTACACCCACTACCTTCACAGAGTCTTTATTTGTTCCTCCGTCACTAGAGGAGTTGATTGTTGAGAAAGCTCCTGAAAGGGTTTCTTGGTTAAAACTGCTCCCTAAGTTCATCAGCGATTCCTTCTTGCTTGAGCAACCTGCGAAGCAAAATAACCGTTCATTTGTCAGTTCTAGTTCGCTTTCAGCCGAAACAACGCGGTTACTCATAGCTCGCTCTCAGCAAGAGCAGACGAGTGTTCATGCTGCGATTTGTGCCGCCTTTCTCTTAGCAGTCCGCCAGCAAAATCATTCCCAACAGCCCCAGAACATCAACTGTTCGTCACCGATTAATCTCAGACCCTACTTGACATCTGCAAATCAGGAAGATATCAGTTTTTGTATTAGTGCCGAACGGACATTGCACTTGCTAAGTTCTGGTGCCAATTTCTGGGAAGTTGCTCGTTCTGTTAAACAGCAGCTCAAGCAAAGTATGACTTCTAACAAACTGTTTGAGAAGATTTTCCAACTTCAAGAATGGCTGTCTACCAATCCCAGTCCTGATGATGCTTTACAAGCCTTTAAAGACCAGCTGGAGTATGATATAGCCGTTAGCAATCTCACGCGATTGACGATCACGCAACAGTTTGGAGAATTAGAACTTCAAGCAATATATGGACCTGTTGTGAGGACAGGTGTGAAAAACGACCGCTTAGTTGGCGTGGCAACTTTGGGAGAGCGGCTATTCTTTACGCTCGTGTGTTCAGAACAAGTGATGCTGCGATCTCAAACGGAAACACTTCATCAGGAAGCTATACATCTACTAAATGAGGCGATCGCATCTAACTTTGTTGTAGTCTAATAAGCTAATCAACATTGCATATTGCGGTTTACGCTCCCACTACGATCAATGAATGATGTCTATTGAAGTTTTCTACTTAGGAGGAATAAAGATGAAGATTGCTCAATATGGGACAACTATTGTAGTCATCCATACGCTTACTAACGGATTACATGGTTTAGCACATGTAGAAATCCCTGTTGCTCTGTCTTTGCTTCAAAGTTCGTTTGTGATTTTTGTGATTTTTCTGACTCCCATCGTTGCAGCCGTTTTACTTTGGACACAATTCTACCGCCTTGGTAGCTGGCTGCTGCTCTTTTCAATGGCAGGATCGCTGCTTTTTGCAATCTACAATCATTTGATTGTAATTAGCCCCGATCATGTTTCTCAGGTTTCCTTCGCAGGTTGGGGTCTGCTTTTCCAAGTCACAGCTATCCTCATATTAATTGTCGATGGATTGGGATGTTGGATTAGCGGATGGGCATTGAAAGGGACTCGGCAACAACAGAAGGTTATATAAGTTTTCAAGGGTGATAAGTTCCTCAAATATTTTCTTTAAAGCCATTGTTTCAAGATTGTTTAATTCAGGAGATTCTATGTTTCGCAAGATTCTAGTTGCAATTGACCGTTCACCAAATGGCAAGGCTATTTTTAATGAAGCGCTTGCTCTGGCGAAGGTAACTAAAGCAAGCCTGATGCTATTGCATGTCCTGTCTAGTGATGAAAACGATAGCCCCCAAATCCCTACACTGACTACCCTGCAATATTACCCATTAGATAGAGAACTTCTAGAGGATTATTGGAAACAATGGCAAACTTACGAAGAACAAGGTTTCAAATTATTGCGATCGTATACAGAGGAAGCAACCAATGCAGGGGTAAGTACTGAATTCACGCAAAATTCTGGCAATCCCAGTCGAAATATCTGTGAAGTTGCTCAAACTTGGGGTGCTAACCTAATTGTTGTCGGTCATCGAGGACGTTCTGGCTTGAATGAGTTGATTTTAGGCAGTGTGAGTAATTATGTGTTTCACCATGCTCCTTGTTCTGTGTATGTCGTTTATGCTCCAGTTACTCTCAAATTTGAAGCACATATAATTAATCAAACCCAGGTAGTTCATTAAGTTTAGATAATCACTCAAGTAGCAAATCTGATTATTGAACCAGCAAAAACAGGAGCTTCAAGCTAGAATTTAGTAGCCTTAATTATTTATTAGAATGAGTCAAACCTATGCAGACGTAGGGTTGACGCCGGAAAACAAACCTACATCTATCGGCTTTCAGAATTAGCTAATCAGTAATGTATTCTGATTTTGGAGGAATCCACCATGAAAGTTTTGATTAGAGCGATCGTCAGTTTTTTCGTATTCATTGTTGATATTGTGTACGGAAATCGTTCCTACGCTCGGTTTTATATGTTGGAAACCATCGCCCGCGTTCCTTACTTTTCTTATCTATCGGTATTGCATTTTTATGAGACGCTGGGTTACTGGCGCAAAGCTGACTTGTTAAAAGTTCACTTTGCTGAAACCTGGAACGAATTACATCATTTGTTGATTATGGAATCCCTGGGCGGCGGTAGCCTCTGGATTGATCGCTTCATCGCTCAACATGTTGCTGTGGCTTACTACTGGGTGGTTGTGCCGATTTACATGTTGTTTCCTGCTTACGCCTACTACCTGATGGAACTGATTGAAGGTCATGCTTACCACACTTATGACGAATACTTGCAAACCAATGAAGCCCAACTCAAAGCTCAAAAAGCGCCCCAGGTTGCAATCAACTTCTACCGCGATGGCGATCTCTATATGTTTGATGAAGTTCAGACTGCACCAGGTCATGACTTTCGCCGTCCCAAAGTAGATAATCTATACGACGTGTTTGTGAACATCCGTGATGACGAATCCGAACATGTGAAAACTATGGTGGCACTCCAGAAACCAGAAGCACGACTAACTTTCAAAAGTCCACATACAGTTTTTGAAGTGACAAAAGTTTTATCAAGCGAAGCAGAAGTTTGAGGAGATAATTACTAATAATAAATTATCCAATTTCTAATCGACGGTATCGAATATGAACTACATACTCAAAAATAAACGCGCACTGATCACCGGAGGAAGTCGCGGTATCGGGGCGGCGATCGTTAAGCGTTTGGCAACTGAAGGTGCTGATGTCGCCTTCACCTATACCAGCTCACCCGATCGCGCCAAGGAAATCGCCGAAGCAGTGCAGGCGCTCGGCGTTCAGGCTTTGTCCATCCAAGCTGATAGTGCTGAAGCTAGTGAGGTAGTGGCTGCTGTTGAACAGACAATAGAGAAATTGGGCGGCATTGATATCCTTGTAAATAACGCAGGTGTAGCGCAGATGGCTCCTATCGATGAGTTCACGCTTGCGGACTTTGATCGCACCTTTGCTATTAATGTGCGTGCCGTATTTGTGGCAACCCAAGCCGCAGTCAAGCATATGCAAGAAGGCGGACGCATCATCAACATTGGCAGCACCAACGCCGAACGTGTCTCATTTGCCGGCGCCTCTGTTTATGCCATGAGTAAATCTGCTTTGCAAGGGCTTGTGCAAGGGCTGGCGCGTGACCTCGGCCCACGTGGAATTACGATCAATAACGTCCAGCCCGGACCGATCGCTACTGATATGAATCCCCCAGAGGGTGAGTTTGCCGAGATGCTCAAAAAGCAGCTAGCACTGCCCCGCTACGGTACTGTTGAGGAGGTTGCAGGGATGGTCGCTTATCTGGCTGGGCCAGAGGCAGCTTACATCACTGGTGCAAACCTAATGATTGATGGAGGATTCAGCGCCTAAGTGCCACTGGTGTAGCGAATTGCAAACATCAATCCTCAAAACCGCGTATCCTCACCCATCAGTGATACACTAACTGCAAGTATACTGTAACCCATAGTCAGAGCTATTTTTAGCTTCTTGAGTGAAATCAGCAATTCGCTACAAGTGAGGAATAACGACCATATTTATCTGAACTTGTCAATGACTATATTCAGTGTATTTCCAGTATGTGGAATCCCAAGGAGGTACCTTTGTCAAAGATTTACTTTTATTTATATATCTGGTTAAAACAGTACCGGATGTCGGTTGGTGGAATGCTACTGGCGATCGCCCTCATAGGCTGTAATGACTCTGTGAAATCACAGCCACCTTCCGTGAATACCCCATCGGTTGAAAATTTCATCGCCTCCACTCCCACACCGTCACCAGCCTCTCCGACACAAAGCCCTGCTAGTGCTGAGCCGGGGCAGCAAGCAATCCAAGTGATTCGTGACTATTATAGTGCGATCGCCCGTCGAGACTATAGACAAGCTTACTCGGTTTGGGACGGAGATGGGGCTGCTAGCAAGCAATCGTTTGACCAGTTCAAGCAAGGTTTTGCCAACACCACATCTGTTGCTGTAGAGATTGGAAAACCTGGTAGACCAGACCCAGGGGCAGGCTCAACCTACATTCAGATTCCGGTTACTATAACTGCGATCGCAACTGATGGAACTCCACAGCGATTTCGGGGCAGCTATGTTCTCAGACGAGTCAATGATGTTCCTGGCTCAACTCCAGAGCAGCGAAAATGGCATCTCTACTCGGCGAGAATTACTCAAGTCAAGTAGCCTGTAGCAAAACGCTGGTTTGGCAAGATTCAAGGCTAAAACCAGCTTTGCTTCAACGCAAAGAAAATACAACTGAAGTGGGATTGAGAGATTTCAAATGATAACCACAGGTATAGCGAACCTTCAAAAGTCCCTATACGGTTTTTGAACTGATGGTTACCAGCACAGATAAAATAGGTTAATTCTAGAGGATACTATGCACTTTTTATTAGCCTAAGAGGCATGATATTGGGCAATCGCCCTCAACCGCACTATCATCCTCTTTAACAGTAATCAGATTGCGAAATGCTAGAGATCGAATTCACTCAAAAGCATGATGTGGAAGTTCAATTCGCCGCACAAGTGCTGCAAGACCTTGCGTCTCGGTTTGACTTGGAACCATTTCTCTTCACGCACCGCATTCGCCTCGATCCCGCTCTCGGACGTGGTGGCGTAAGTCATCCAATTCTATCGCTTGGTATCATGCACGCTAGAGACCCAGACCGTTTTCTCTCAGTGTTTCTTCATGAGCAGATGCATTGGTTTTTGTGCATGTGTGACCTGAGTGCTGTTGATGCTGCTATTAATGAGTTTCGGGCTGGTTGGTCAAATGCACCTGACCCATCAATGCGTGATGAAGTAGGGGTAGATGAGTATTCTACGTATCTTCATTTTGCAGTGAACTGGTTAGAGCTTGATTCACTTTCTACATTACTTGGTGCTATCCGCGCCCGTGAAGTTTTGTCTAGTCACCCGTTCTATCGTTGGATCAACTCATGCGTGCTTCGCGATACAAACAAAATTGCTGCTGTTATGGCTCGACATGGTTTATTGCGTCAAGATGCTCGGTTGTTGCGCCCAAGTCAAAGTTCATGACACTCTCTAGTACTCTGTCACAGTAACTTTGCATGGTGGCAAGCTGGGGAGGCAAGGGAGGAAAAAGCGTCATTGAACAACCACTGCTTTCTTTACCTGTTGCACCTGTTTCCTTGCTCTCCCTGCTCGACCTACATAGCAATTTTGGGTTGCCAAACCACTAGACTATACATCGTATTCAGCTTGGGCGATCGCAAGCGCATCTAACTTCGCCTACTCTAACATCAGAACTTTACTACCTGGATAATAATCGGTGATCGCCTAGATTTGCTCGAACAAACATATCTAGCAAGGTAACAACTACAATCAAAAATCTTTACTGCTCAAATGTCATTAAATAATTCACCAACAAAATGAATAGAAGATTGGGTGAAACTCAAAACATTTAACTTGTCAGGAGAAATTCGAATGAAACTATCACTATCAACAAATTGGATAGCAAGTATTAGTTTACTTATCGGCACTTATGCTTTAGGAATTGCTGTATCTCAAGTTAACTTCAAGGCTTCTGCTACGGCACCAGATATTGCCCCAGGATTGACTAAACTTGGCAACAAATCTTATTTACTGACTTGGACAGACAATTCTGTTGTATATGTCTCTTGCTATCCCACAGTTAAACCCAAAATGAAGCCTGCACCAATTAAGGAAACACCAAATCGGTATATCCTTACCTGTAAAAATAAATAGATTAGGAGCAAAAAATGAAACTTTACTATCGCGGTCTTACTTACGAATACAACTCAACAGAAGCAGCCAAAAAAGCAACACGACCATTTGCACCAGTTCCTCATCAAGGTTCTGCTTATAACCTAACTTATCGTGGTCTAACCTATCGTCTTGACCCGAATATCGAGCCTGCAAAAGTTTTTACACCATCAGTAACTTATCAATTAATTTATCGGGGAGTAGCCTATTTAGTGGAGAAAACACATACAGGACAAACATCTACAAAATTCTCTCAACCTGTTAATGCTCTAAAAGTTAGAAAACTTTTCATCAATATTTTGGGATTGCAAAAATCATAAAAAGTTTTCTTTAAAAGTTTTGTCTAGCTGACAATTTTTTTACCTACAAAACAAAGAAGGAGAATGGACATGACTCAATATGACTATATTGTGATAGGTGCAGGTTCAGCAGGCTGTGTTGTCGCCAACCGTCTGACAGAAGACAGTGAAACAACAGTGTTGTTGCTTGAAGCAGGCAATCCAGATACAAAGCCGGAGATTCATATCCCAGTGGAATGCACGCGCTTACTAGGCACAGAGGTAGACTGGGGCTATTTCTCTGAACCAGAACCGTATATCAACAATCGCCAAATCTTCTGTCCTCGTGGCAAAGTCTTAGGGGGTAGCAGTTCGATTAATTTCCTAGTGTACATCCGGGGTAATCGGCACGATTATGACCATTGGCAGGAACTAGGGAATCCTGGTTGGAGTTACCAGGATGTTTTGCCCTATTTCAAGAAATCTGAACACCAGCAACGTGGTGCCTCTGAGTACCACGGAGTTGATGGAGAGTTGAGCGTTACCGATGTCATTTCCCCGGCTCCCATCTCAAAACGATTTATCGATGCAGCAGTCGGACTAGGCTACGACTACAATCCTGATTTCAATGGAACACAGCAGGAAGGGGCGGGGCCGATTCAGTTAACGGTCAAAGATGGTAAACGGCACAGTGCTGCTGCTGCATTTCTGGTGCCGATTCTCCATCGTCCGAATTTAACAGTGCAAACAAGTACGCTCGTAACACGGTTGTTGTTTGAAGGAACCCAGACGGTTGGAGTGGAATACCTACATGAAGGAATGCTGCATCAAGTGAGGGTCAATCAGGAAGTAATTTTAAGTGCAGGTTCGTTTGATTCGCCCAAGCTACTGATGCTTTCTGGCATTGGAGATAAAGCACAATTACAAGCAATGGATATTCCAGTTGTTGTTGATTTGCCGGGTGTGGGTCAAAACCTGCAAGACCATATTCTCGTTCCTGTACCCTACGAGGCAACTGGTGATTTGCACACGGCAATGACCAGCAATGGGTGTGGTGAAGCTGGATTGTTTTTGCATAGTCAGAGTAATCAGGAGGCTGCACCAGATTTAGAATTAATTTTCGGCCCAATTATGTGGGCACCGCCTGGCTATCCCAACTCTGGTGTGGGTTTCACGGGTATAATCGCTTTGGTTCATCCTGAGAATATCGGTAGTGTCAGTTTGCGATCGCCCAATCCTCAAGATGCACCAGTAATTCGGCTGAACTATCTCCAAAGTGAATTCGATGTGCAAAAGTTAGTTGAAGGAATTAAACTAATACGCCAATTGTTCCAAACCAGTGGCTTCGATGAGTTTCGCGGTAGAGAAGTCGCTCCTGGTGCTGACATTCAAGGCGATGCAGCACTCGAAGCTTATGTACGCGAAGTTTGCGGTACTGTGTATCATCCGATTGGCACGTGCAAAATGGGGACTGACCCAATGGCAGTTGTAGACCCCGAACTACGGGTACGTGGAGTTGAGGGATTGCGTGTCGTTGATGCATCGATTATGCCAACTCTCAACACAGGACATACGAACGCCCCCGCCATTATGATCGGCGAAAAAGCAGCCGATTTAATTAAAGCCGCTCTTCGCCTTTCCCCGCGAGTACCTTCAGCAATTGCAAACTAACTCGCTGGCGCGATTTCTAAATCTCATATTCACCTTGGGCGATCGCGTCCAGTTCTGCCCAATCTAAGGAACTGACAGATAAAAAACATCCCAAATTTTCTTGTGGGATGGGTGTCCTCACCCGTCCTATATTTAAGGCGGGCTTTCCTGCCCACCCCACAAGAGGAATAATTTATTTTATGGAAATGTTCCCTGTGCGATCGCCCGAAATACCATGCCAGAAGTTTGAGAAAATGATTACTTTATACACTGCCCTATCTCTATGGGAGCTACCAAGCATTAGTCCAGCCTGTATGGAGCTTGAAACCTGGTTTCGGATGGCGAAGCTGCCTTATAACACCGTCATCGTTACAGCAGACAATCTAAAGCTAGCTCCCAAAGGTAAAGTTCCATTTATTGACTATCAGGGAAAACTGGTGAGTGATGCCACCTTAATCATCGAGATGCTCAAGCAAAAACAAGCAATCGATCTCGATGGTGGTTTGACAGATGTTGAGCGAGCGATTTCTTTAGCGTTCCGCCGCACAATCAAAGAAAATACTTTTTGGGGAATACCTTACATTCGCTACAACATACAAGAAAACTGGCAACACTTTCGAGCAGTATTAGCACATACGCTATTTCCTGAAACTCCAATAGAATCATCACAACTGTTTGCTGAAGAGTTTCGCAAAACGGTACTCTCTCAAATGCATGGTCACGGAATGGGTCGTCATAGCAGTGAGGAAATTATCCAAATTATCTGTACTGATTTCCAAGCCCTGTGTGACTTTCTAGCAGACAAACCGTTTTTTATGGGAGAGCAACCCACAACGTTAGATGCAACAACTTATGCCTATATTGGTAATTTCATTAAGCCACCTTATGGCAGTCCAATTGTTGATTATGTTCTCCAAAGAGCGAATCTCTGCCAGCATTATGAGCGAATGACTAAGCAGTTTTTCAGCGAGCGGTTTTTAAATCAATCAATTCCCGTTCATTCCTGACTACATTAATCCATTACAGACAATAAAGAAAGAGAATTTTTATGACTCAATATGACTATATTGTAATTGGTGTGGGTTCGGTAGGCTGTGTTACCGCCAACCAAATGACACAACACCCTAAACTCAAAGTACATGGGGTTAAGGGACTTCCAAGAATTAAATTATCTCAAAAAAATCAAATATACAGTAATGCAAATGCGTGAAAAATCTTTAACCTAATGTATGAGAATGTTATAAAAGCAAACTATCCTCAGGGAGTCCAGCACAAATGGAAACAGCAGATGTCATTGTGATTGGGAGCGGTCAAGGAGGCATTCCACTGGCAGTTGATTTTGCCAAAGAGGGGCGCAAGGTAGTTTTGTTTGAGCGGGATGCTTTAGGCGGCAGTTGTATCAATTATGGTTGCACTCCTTCCAAAGCATTCTTGGCAGCAGCTCATGCAGCGGGGCGTGCCCGCCAGGCAAAGAAATTAGGCATTCACACGGAAGTCAAGGTGGATTTTCCCGCTGTGATGGAGCGAGTACGGGAAATCCGTAATAGTTTTAATCAAGGTATTCAAAAGCGTTTGGATAATGCAGGCGTCAAAATCGTTTGCGCTGAGGCTTCCTTTGTTGGTGAACGTACCGTTAGTGGGGGTAATATCACCGTTGAGGCTCCTTTAGTAATTATAAATACTGGTACATCTGCACTGGTTCCTGAGACTCCTGGTCTTGCAGGGACTCCCTACTTGACCAACCGTAACTTCTTTGATTTAAAAGCATTACCATCCCGGTTATTGGTAATTGGAGGTGGCTATATTGGATTGGAACTAGGGCAGGGATTGGCGCGTTTGGGCAGTCAGACCCACTTAATTGTGCGGGGCGATCGCGTCCTCGACCGGGAAGAGGCTGATGTCAGCAAGGTCTTAGCAGAAGCATTGCAGCAGGATGGCATTGAGCTTCACTTTGGTGTGAATGTAAATCAAGTTGCACACGAGAATGATGTATTTAAAGTGACATTGAGTAGTGGTGAGCAACTCCAAACAGAGGCGTTATTGGTTGTGATTGGACGCAAACCAAATACAGGCGGATTGAATGCAGCCAAGAGTGGAATTGAGCTAGACGAGCAGGGATTTATCAAAATTAACGACCAGTTCCACACCACCTGTTCTGGAGTCTATGCAATCGGAGATGCTGCCAAACAGCCTGCTTTTACTCATGTGTCGTGGGAGGACTATCGCCGCTTGAAGGCAATTTTGTGTGGAGAAAACCGGACGCGCAACGATCGCGTTCTTGGCTATGCTATTTACACAGAACCTCAAGTTGGGCGAGTGGGAATAACATTAGAACAGGCTCAAAAGCACGGCATCAACGCGCGTGCTGTGACCTTACCCATGAGCCAAATTGCTCGTGCGATCGAGTGGGGACATGATTTGGGGTTTTACCGTATGGTAATCGACAGCGACACAGACAAAATCTTGGGAGCCACCCTAGTGGGGTATGAAACGGCTGAATTAGTACATGTTTTTCTGGATTTGATGGAAGCAGGAGCAACTTGGCAGTTGTTAGAGCGATCGGTTCATATCCATCCCACCTATGGTGAAGCATTACCAAGCCTAGCAAGGTTGCTGCTTGGAGATAATATGCCAGGTTGTCCTAACAGGTGAGGAGGTTTGATGAAATTTCTGTTTTATTTGACATGCTTGCAAACACTTCAACCGTTTAATCGCCTACTCGATTGATAACTTTAACAACTAACTATTGGCGCAGATAAAACAGGTTGATTCTAAAGATTGTATCCACCTTGGGCGATCGCATCTAACTTCGCTTGGTCTAACACTAGAATTTTACCGCCTCGATGGTAAGTGACGATCGCCTGAATCTGTTTGAACAGTCGTACACATTCTTCGTAGGTAATCCCGATGCTACGAGCAATTTGGTAGTAGGACAAATGCGATCGCAATAGTAATCCTTGTTGAGTCACTTGCGTTCCTTCAGCAATTGCTGCTGCTTGAATAAATTGCGCTAACCGCACGATTGCCCGTTCCGAAGCCAATCCATGGACAACTTGATGAAGCTGCTGGAGACGCTCTGTAAGTATTGCAATAATCTGTAATGCAACTTCTGGAGTGTTCTGAATCAGCGCTAGTAAAGCAGTGCGTTGGATTGTGAGAATCTGACAGTCTTGGTGTGCGACGACGGTTGCGGGGGAAGAGCCATTGCCAAGTAGTGCAGGTGCAGCAAACAGTTCTCCAGCAGGTAACGTCCGCAAAATCGTTTCTTTGCCTGTAGAAGCGGTTTTCTTGATTTCAATTCTACCATCCACAACAGCAAACAGTTGAGCAGGCAAGCGATCGCCTTCATGGAGAATAATTTCCCCACGTAAATATTTATTAACTACAGCATGAGCTTGCAACTGTGCAAGTCGATCTAAATCGAGTCCACAAAAGAGTGGAATTTGCCTTAGCTGTTCAACCGTGACTTGCATCGTTGAAACCCCCAGCAAGTGGGCTTGACTTTTTCTTTTTCAATTTAACTTTTTCTGTTGCAACTATGAGCTAGCTCAAACAAATTGTAGAGAAAAATTGTCATTCTAGAGATAGCTCAAGATTATCAAGGTAGCGATATGACTTTCACAAAAGCAAAGATAACCGCATCTGGTCAAACTTCACCCGTAGAAAAAACCATGAAAACACTACTAAAAAGATCCACCTTACTTTTTGCTCTAACAACCTGTGTTTGGGCTAATTTCTCCTTAAAAGCTTCTGCTGATTCTACTGCTGACTTAATCCTAAGTATGAAATGCCGAGGTGGATACAATATCAATGTTTGGAAAAAGCATTCATCGGGTGAACTTCTCTACCGCTCTACTAGTTCCCACGGGAATTTAAGTATAGACACAGGAAGTGCCAAAGCAACAGAAGGAGTTCGAGTATATAAGTTTCAAAATGGCAATTATCAATACTGGGTATGGGATGGCACACTCGATAGCCAGCAGTCTGGAACTTTAGAAGTGTATAAAGACAATAATCTTTTAATGCAGCAGGCTTGTACGAAACTTTGATGGCAAAGTAAGTGCTGCTTGATTCTTCTAGTCGTAATACCTATCTGCTGGAGTTATTCAACTGTGATTTGCATCGTTCCTAAGATTATTTTTCTATAAGTAATGACAGAGGTAAACGATTATGCACGACTGTCCTTATTGCTCTTACCGATTACTACGGCACATCCAACAGCATGAAATTTGCTGGTTCTGTTCCCACTGTCGGACAAAGGTGGCTGTCCTTTCTGAATTCAGAGGGTTGCATGGTTAGGGTGTGGGGTGTAAAAGAATAGGGTGTGGGGTTGCAGGTATTGGGTGTAGGGAAAGACGGAAGAGGGGGGGAATAATTTGATTAAATAGAATTGATTTATTATTCTTAACCCCACACCCTGTTTTTTGTAAAAGCACTTCAAAATATTACATAGGGTAACTCCAAGAAATAAATTATCGAGGAAGGCTGGAGTTAGGAGGCAGTTCTAGCTGGAGGGCAGTTGCCACACAGAAATAGAACTGCTTCTAAAAGATTGTGGCAACTATCTCTTCACAGAAAATTCACAATATTCAAGATTTTTAGATCAAATCAATATTTATTTTTCTTAGCAAAGCCAGATTTTTCAAAATTGTCTTGGCCGATTATAAAAACTGAGGAAAAGTTTTCTAATACTCAATAGGCAGGTGGTTGGATAAATCCCTGGCGATCGCATTTTATATGTTATAAAGCTCAGAGAAATTTATGTTAGACGGAAACTACTCTATGGAACCAGATAAACTGGCCAGTTTTAAAGAGTACGGTGAATTCATCCTCCGGAAGATAGATTCTGTACCTCAATACCCTTCAAAACAAGAAGATTGGGTTCCGGCTAGCCTTGATGAGTGTCTCCGTCGTCTTTTAGAAGCTGCCGAGAAAACTCTAAATCTCGCTACTTCGCCTGTGAAAATTGGTGTGATGGGAGAATTTAGCAGCGGCAAAACTTTACTTTTAGGCAGTTTGATTGGATATGCAGATGCTTTACCAATAAGTGAAAACCCAACTACAGGGAATGTTACCGCGCTTCACATTATACCCGAAGATGACTTTGCAACAACTCAACTCAGCAATTTTACAGTAGAATATCTTTCCCATGAAGGGGTACATGAGTGTCTGCGCTTCATGCTGGGAGAAGCCAATAAGCGGACAACAGCAGCAGGACTTCCAGCTATACCAGTGTCAAAGCTCAACTCTGGCAAAGATATTATTGATTGGTGTGAGGAAGCATGGAACAGTTCTAACAATTTAGAATTACGGTATTTACTCAGAGAATTAGTATTATTCCTGCGGGCTTATCAAGCTTATGGGGAAATGATGTGTGGTGGACGCTACCAGCTCGATCCGCTCACCGCCCGCGAAGGGCTACAGCTAGTAGAACAGCCAATGGCCATCCAAACTCTCAGCTTTGAAGATTTACCGCCAGCGCATATCCGGTTACCGAGTCCACCCCAGAGGTTACCAACGAAATTATTACAAAACAGCTTTCCACTGATTCGCCGCGTAGATATTGATGTCAAAATATCACGGGAAATTTGGGATGTTACGGGTGCTGCTAAATTTATTTTGATTGATTTTCCGGGATTGGGAGCTGCTAATTCTGGGGCTAGAGATACCTTTTTGTCGCTGCGAGAATTAGCAGAAGTACAGACGATTTTGGTGTTGCTAAATGGTAAATCTCCGGGAAGCGATCGCGCTAATAAAATCTTTACGATGATGCAGCAGCAGCGACCTGGACAAGACTTGAAAGATTTAATTCTCGTGGGTGTAGGTCGCTTCGATCAACTGCCTTTAGAAAGTGAGGGAGGTGAAAGAGAACTCGACCAATTGACTGAAGATAGGGATTTGCACGAGGAAATTGTTTTCCAAAAACTCAAAGTTCTGCAAACCACCATTGAGGGTGCAGAGGCGTTTACAACCCAAAAAGACCGCATTGTTTTACTGTCGCCACTCTTAGGATTGGCTGATTTAGCAAAACGTTCGAGTAAAGTCAAAGCAGGTTCACCAGAGTTTTTAACTAACTTAGATTATCCTGATTATTTAGACAGATCTAAACGGCTACAAGATAAATGGGGACGCTTAAGTCAACGGCTATTAGAATCTGATACTCGCAGCTATTTGGGCAGACAATTAGGTTACTTTGCTCAAGATGGTAGTCTTGCCAAGTTACGGGAATTAATTCAAAACCACGTCACTACTCATGGTTTAAAGCAATTGTATGAAGATACTAAAAGAGCTGCCGATGTGGTGAGTCAGCAGCAAGATCATTTGAAAGATATCATAGACGAAATTCACGAGCAAGGTATCCCCACAGGAGACAGTCCTGCTTTTATTGAGTTGCGTTTTCTGGTAGAAACTTTAGACAAAATCTACAGGAATTTTCAAAAAGATTTAGGGAAAGAACCCCTTAAAGACCGACGTGGTGTTGTTGTCAGCGATATAGTTAAAGACGAACTTACCTTTAAAATACTTAATTGGAACCAGTGGACTTTATTATTTAATAAAGTCAATAATGGTACTATCACCCTCGCTGAATCCAAAGGTGCTGCTGGCAAATTATTTGATAGAGGAAACCGCTTCAATACTTCTTTACCTACCAAGAGTGATGAGTTTTATCCAGTATTTGAAAAAACCGTTAAAGAAGTAGAAGAATTTGCCCGCGATCGCATTCGTCAGGCTGTGGGAGATTTGTTAAATCAATTGTCAAATCAAGTAGCTCCAGAACGCGACCAATTAAAAGTAATTCTCTACCCAGAAATGGAACAAGAAATTGAATCAAAATTTGGTGTGGAAGAAGCCGACCTTTTTTATAAGTTATTACTAGGATGTGACCCTAACGAATGGAAAGAAGCAATTATTTCAGAAATTAATCACAAAGACAAATTCGTTGCACCCGAAATCATTTTTCCCTTAGCCCGTCAAGATGAGAAACATAATGTAGGCCAAATCTTTGACTGGGCACCAGAAAAAAGCCAAGGCTTACCTAGATCCACTAACCATCAACTTTTAATACTGCGACTGCGAGATGAAATTACTGCTAGCGCCAGCCTTCATCTTGTGCAGTATGTTAGTGAGGTAAATCAGCAAATTAATTTTGAACTAGAAGGTATTTTGGATCAAATTATTCCGAGTCTGCAAAACCTTTCTAAAAAAGAAGCATTACTGAGATATTTAACGGCTGGTGACTTACCATCTGAGATAGCAGTTCCTACTTGGTTGCAGATTCTTTCAGACATTGCCGCCGTTTCTTATTTAGATGTTTGACGCGTAAAAATTTTCATGGATTTGGGATAGGTAGTTTATTTCCGCACCCCTATACTAGGTTGGGCTACGATTACACTCTAAATAACAAAGTTAGCGTTCAACAGAACAATTTTATACAATAATGAACCTTTTTCAATTGAACAATTATACTGAGAAACCAAACGAGAAGCAACAAAAAAGATTTCCGGGATGGTTTGCATTAGATTTTGGTACGTCAAATTCTACTGTCACACTTTTCGATCCAATTGAAGTACCGATCGCCGAAATTTTACCCAAAGAACAAGAAATGCGATTGCGCGATCGCTTATCCCAATGGCTCAGTTCTCCTGCTGCTGTAGCTTTACCAGATGTCAGTAATGAGGATTGGGAAAAGTTTATTATAGAAATAAGCAAAAACTTGGAAATAGAACCAACTAAATTAAGTGAAGTTTTTGAAACTGATAACAAAGAACGATTTTTAGAAGCGATTCGTCAGATTGAACTTTGTTTAGGAAATAGTGAAAGATTCCGTCGGGCTGTCAGCAAAAAACTCTATCAAATCTATCATGAGGTGTTCCGGGTTCCTACCTTGGAATCGCAAAATCTGATTCCAGTTGTGTTAGATATCGACCGCCGTGAAACAGAAATTCCTAGCGAGTCGGAAATTTCTCATTTACCCGAATTGCAACTGCGGATGGGTAGGGAAGCTAGAGATAATAGAAAAAAAGCGATTGCCCAAGGTACAAGCGGTACTTTAAAGGAAATTATTAGTAGGTTTCATCATTCACCCAAACGCTATTTTGGTCAGGAGCGAGCATTTTCAGTTATTTTGGATGGTCAGGAAGAAACAATTACCGCCAAAGAACTAATTCAATCTGCTTGGGCACATTTAATAAAGTTAACCGAAGACTACCGTCAACGAGCGCAACGCAGGTTTTCAGAAGGGAATTTGTTAACAGCAGTTGTTACCTACCCAACAGTCGCTCCACCTGTTGTTCGCAAAGAAGTTAAAGAATTAGTTGAGCAGTTGGCGATTGATGATGTCCAAACTGCTTATGATGAAGCTGTTTCTGTGGCGATATTCTTTCTGTGGCGAGAATTTGGTGGTAATTTAAATATTGGTATCGAATCATTTAAAACTCGTTGTCGCCAAACTGGAAATAAATGGTCACAAAATGTCCTCGTTTTAGATATCGGCGGCGGCACCACAGACTTAGCTTTGATTGAGTTAACTTTGTCAGATGAAACCCCAGCTTTTGCTGGTTATGAAGACCGGGGTTTGGGAGGACGTTATTATAAACTGACTCCCAAACTATTAGGCTCATCTGGTCATTTACAGTTAGGCGGTGAATTAATTACACTACGAATCTTTCGACTTTTGAAAGTAGTGATCACTGATTTTTTATTAACAGCAGTCAGTACAGGTGACCTCGAAAGCGAAAAGCTAGAAGATTTAATTAACTCTGAATTAAACGAGCGTTTTTTAGAACAAGGCAAATTCAAAACTGGCAGTCTTTTAAAATGTCTGGATAAAGAAAATCCCGAAGGTGATATAGCTTATAAAGATGCTTTAGATACTGCCGAGAAAGTATTGCCCACTCGTTGGCAACAAGCACCACAACGCCTACAAACATTTTATCTTCTGTGGGATTATGCAGAAGCAGCTAAACTGAAACTTGGGCAAAAACTACCGACTGATGATTCTCTATTAACCTTTACACTTTCCGAACAAGAAATTTCCGAACTTCTTAGCCAAAGCGCCGTTAAATTGCAAGTTAAAGACCCAAATAACATCTGCGTCACCTTGGACAATCAGCAATTTGAACGAGCTGCAGTTTCCGGAATTAAAGAAGCGATTGGGATTGCTAAAGGATTGATGGAAAGCCGTTTGCGTCCCGATAATCTTATTAACGATTCTTGGAATTCTCAAAAAGTTGATTGGTTAATTTTGTCTGGTAAAACTTGTAATCTTGACTTAGTACAGCGCCAAATCTATCAAGAATTTAGTAAGTCACCATATTTTGTCTGGAATCCAGAACGGATTACTTTTGTTCTCGAATTTACCAAATTAGCCACCTCTGCTGGTGCTTGCTATGCCGAAAAATTACGAAGATTGAGATTTGACCCCGAAGAATCTAAAAATTTACTGCGTAAAGGAGCCAATCAGTTAGAAATTGATGTTAAAAATTTGTTTTATTATTTGCCCTGTAGCTTCAAACGCAAAACCCAAAGCAACGATTTATTGACTATCTTCAAAGCCGGTCAAGAACTTTATCAACTAGCACCTTGGGAAACTGTTGCCAAAGTTCGTACTCCTTGGCAAGGAATACAATTAATTAATATTATCTACCGCCAAGATTACGAAGAAGGAGATTTACGACTTTGGGGTAGCTTCGACGGCAAAAACCTGATGAATAAATTAGGAATACAAGAAGCAGAATTTATCAAAAAAATAAAAATTCAGTTTGAAATTGACCAAAGTCTCGAATTTAAGGTGCTGCTTTGTCAGGGAAATCCCCATTATTTAATTGATATTCCTGGCATTGATTTGGGAGCAGTGGTTTCAGAAACATCAGTGTTATTTGCAGAGGGAAAATTGAAGTGGAATATCGCTGTAGAACGCTCTAATAAAGACTTAAGTGATGGTGATATTGCTGTTAATGTTATTGAGTCTGCAACTGTGGATCAACCAGATGCTTATCATCTAGTATTTGAAGTCGAAAATGATGTTCAATCATTCCAAAAATTTCATTATTTGCGCGATGGTGTTACACAACCAGGAATCGGATTAATTAGTAATCCCTTACCTCCCTTCCCGAAAACTGGACAACATACCTTTTATATTTATCAAACAGACGCCGAAACCCAAATCAAAAAATGGATACGAATTGGCGCACTTAGTAAACCAGACATCACAACAGATTACCCTTGTCAATATCATGTGACTCTTGACAACCAGGGTATTTTACGGATGCACGCAGGTGAAGTGCCTTATTGGACATCTACAAATCAAGAATCTCTCAAACAAGAAGGATGTGTTTATATTGCTGAATTAGAATTACAACCTAATGAAGTTGATAAAGAACGCGATCCATTTTGCGGTATACATTAGAATTGCTTCACATAAATACGCAAAGGTTTTCTTCGCCTGTTGCGTCTTAAGTGTGCCAAAGGCAATCACTTTGCTGCTGCTTCAGTAAAAATAATAATTTAAAACTTAATATTTGAAGTGGCAAAAAATAGAGTTAAAGCAACTAAAAGGTATACTTGGGAAAGCAAATGAAATCTCATTAGATTTACTATCAAAAAGTAGTAGCCTTTAGCAAATGCGCTCTCTTTTTTAGCAAAGACTGGCAGAAATTGATAAAGTTATTGCAAGTACAAAATACGTGAAATGTATAGAATTGATATAAACGCATGAGTAACAACACTGCGAGAAATGATCTCATGATAGACAAATTAGCCCAGACTGAATATCCAATTGAAGATTTGTTGCGTCAACGCTGGAGTCCTCTAGCTTTTTCAGATCGAATGGTTGAACCAGAAAAGTTACACAGTGTCTTAGAAGCAGCACGCTGGGCAGCTTCTTCTTTCAACGAGCAACCGTGGAGCTTTATTGTTGCAACTTCAGACAATCAAACTGAATTTGAGCGTTTAGTGAGTGTTCTTGCAGAGGCGAACCAAGATTGGGCGCGGAATGCTCCTATACTGATGCTCTCAGTCGCAAAACTCCATTTTGAGCGTAATGGCAAGCAAAACCGCCACGCTTTTCACGATGTTGGCGCTGCATCTGCCACCTTGGCGATTCAAGCAGCCGCTGTTGGGTTATTTATTCACCAAATGGCTGGGTTTGATGTTGCCAAAGCCCAACAGATTTACAGTATTCCTTCAGGTTATGAGCCAGTCGCGGCGATCGCCTTGGGTTACATCGGAGATCCACAAACCCTGTCTGAAAAGTTGCTGCAACGAGAGAAAGCCCTCCGTACCCGCAAGCCCTTAGAAGAATTTGTGTTTTCTGGCAGTTGGAACCAAACTTTTCCACTGACATAGAATCGCACCCTCGTAAAGATGAAACCCTTGCTAGGGAGCTTGTGTAGGTGCGTAGGGGAAAAATAATGCGGAGAATGATTACTCTAAGAGTGTACAAATAGCCAAGTGATATGCGTACCGCCTCGCTTCCCTAATACGTTCCGACTTATGCCACTGCATTAACAATAGTCGCGGGTGCAACAAATTCCGGCTCGTAGTCCTAATAATTGTACAAGTATAAATAAGGAAATCTTAGATGCCTCTAATTCAACATATAGTTTTGTTAAAATTTAAAGCACAAACCCCTGCTGAAAAGATTGCAGATATATTTAGACATCTCCAAGAAATCACGAAATTGATTCCTGGTATCACCTACTTTACAGGTGGTAGATATTCCAGCAATGAAGGCTTGAATCAGGGCTATACGCACGGATTTTTAATGACTTTTGAGAGCGTTGCTGCCCGCGATGCCTATTTACCTCATCCTATTCATGAAAAAGTCAAAGTCGAAATTTTATCGTGTATTGATGATGTGATCGCATTTGATCTTGAAGGTTGAACTACCTAACTCAATGCGAAGCAGTAAGCTTCTAATGGCGCAGGAAGAGG
This sequence comes from Nostoc sp. PA-18-2419, assembly GCF_005869855.1. Taxonomy (GTDB): domain Bacteria; phylum Cyanobacteriota; class Cyanobacteriia; order Cyanobacteriales; family Nostocaceae; genus Nostoc. Next base: position 93,740 of record NZ_SZNH01000009.1, read on the forward strand.
CTTTCAAGGGCAGGAAAATTTGGGGACTTCAACAGGATGGGGCAATAACTACGCCAACGCTCCTCGGCGAACGCGCTCAGATTGTTGCTGCTGAAAAATCCTTGATATCGCTTTGCGATTATAACAAAAAAGCAAGTTTGTACAATTAAGTGTGAAATAGAAAAAAGGGCGTTGCTGAATTGAAGTATGAAATTTGAAAACTCAATACCTCAAACTCTTGCTCTGTGCGTCTCTGTCTTGGAAAGTGTCTCTGTGTGAAGTATAGCAGGAGGCAGGGGGCAGGGGGCAGGAGGTAAAACTATTACTATTCCTAGAATTCATCCTTTCAAAATGTCCTAAAGGGTGTGACTACGGCTATAAATTCATACCTGAATTCAGCAACACTGAAAAAAGGATCTTTCTCTCCGTGCCTCTGCATGAAATAAAAAAAGGTAATATTAATGCAGTATTTACGTCAATTATTAGAAGTAGAAAACTCTCAATTAGCTCATTTATTGCGGTTTACTCTCCACGGACTCGAAGCTACTTTAAATCAGGCTCGCATAGAATTTCCATTAGATCCAGGAGTTAAGGTATGCGATGAGGTTCTGCAAGAAATTCACAGCTTATTGCAACCTAAGCCTACACTTTTACAGCCAGATATTGGTTGGCAAGATACCATTATACCATCCCAAAATCAATTAAAACTCAGTCATTTAAAAGATGCTTTTGATTCTGATTCAGAACTTAATTATTATCTAGGTAATTCCCAACTTCAAAGCCAAACTGACTCAGATTTGTGGAATGAAATTCAACGCAAGCTATTACGGATACCAGAAGAATTGGCTGCATCTTGGCGACAGCGCAGCTTAGATATGGCTCAAGAAGTTGGTGCGAACGCTGATATTTCTAATCTCTATCAACTTCCCTTTATCCGCGATGAAATTATCTACCCCGGACTTAGTGGTACTATTCAGACTAAGGGCTTGAGCTTATATCAACAAGCATTTTCAAATTCTCAAATTATTCAGAGTAATGCATCCGATGTGCCAGCGGGATTCCTATTTTTATATATGAATTTTATCGAAATAGACTCAGATTTACATCATGCTTTAAAGAGCGTTTTTAGCTTTGATGTTATTTCCTTACACTCTAAACTAGAACAGCGAAATGAATACGTCAATGCTTTAAGTGAACGCTGCCAACGTATCAAAAAAGCTGAAGAAAATGCCGATCCCCTGTCTATTTTGCGTAGCTGGATTGACATGGATGAAGCAATACATTCTTTGGTTTTTGTACCACCCGCTGAACGATATTCTTGGTGGGGTAAGCTGCAACACGAATCACGACGCATCCTGAAGAAAGTCGCCGATCAAGCTATGAATGCAGGTTGTGAAGTCCGAATTCGCCAATTATCTGGACTTTATGCAGATATCTGTGCTTCATCCAAAGATGACTTACAACTAGATTTTGGTGGTACTCCTGGGGAAGTATTAACTTGTCTGCGGGTGTATGCACGAATGAACCAGGAAGAATCTCCAGGGCGTGTAATATTTCGCTCATCACGCTAGTACCAATGCGCCTAAGTCAAAAGTCAAAAAATTTGTATTTTCGGCTTTTGCGCCATTTTGCAGAGGTAAAGCGGCTACTCTTCCGAGAACGCCCAAAGGCTAACCTCAATGGTATGGTATGTTGATTTGCGGTGTGATGAACTATTTACTGGCTATTTTTAACCAAAATAGAAAGTTGTATGGTATGCCAAAGGCAGATGACTCGGAAAATCACTGCCTTCGCTGATAATCTAATGAAGATAGAAAACGTTTAAATTTATAAAATGCCCCAGAAGTGTAAAATTCCTTGACCAGTAAACACCTCAAGTAGAATGGCGGATAAAAAACCAATCATTGCAAAACGACCATTCCAGTTTTCACTCTGAGGAGTAAAGCCCCAGCGTAAAGCATTAGGGTCTTGTGAAACCGAAGGCGTAGTCTTGTTAGCATTCGACATAATTAACACTCCGAGCTTCTATGTTGTAACAGTTATAGCTATACGTTAAGTAATGTAACAGATTTTTACAAAATTGCAACAAAAATCACACTTTAGTTAGCCCATTTATACTACAAGCACGTAGTTTCTTGTGGTATGTTGGCGATCGCCGCAACCGCAAATTATCTATGTTATTAGGTCAGTATAAAGATTTCTAGGAATCATGCTCAAAAGTCCTCTCCGATATCCTGGTGGTAAGTCAAAAGCAATAAATCAAATAGTTGAATACTTACCAGAAAATTTTTCCGAATTTAGAGAACCTTTTGTCGGTGGTGGTTCTGTATTTATTTACTTAAAACAAAAATTTCCTAATATCAAAATTTGGATTAACGATTTAAACTGCGAACTCTTTTTATTCTGGAAATTTGCCCAATCTGATATAGCTCAGTTAGTTAAAGAAATTCGCTATATTAAAGTTAAGTACACAAATGGTAAATCACTGTATACAGAATTGACTAGTATAGATGTCAACAATTTATCTGATTTTGAAAGAGCCGTTCGCTTTTTTGTCCTGAATAGAATTACGTTTTCCGGCACTGTAGAATCAGGCGGTTTTTCACAAGAAGCTTTCCATAAACGTTTTACGGATTCTTCAATAGAAAGGTTGGAAAAGTTAGAAAATATTCTAGAAAAAAATGTAATAATTACTAATTTAGATTATAGCTATTTATTACAAAAAGAAGGTAAAAAAGTATTTTTATTTTTAGATCCACCATATTTTAGTGCTATTAAATCAAAGCTTTATGGTAAGGATGGTGACTTGCACATCTCATTTCAACATCAAAGATTTGCTGAACTTTTGCAATCATGTCATCATCGCTGGCTAATCACTTACGACGATTCCCCACAAATTAGAGAAAATTTTCAATGGGTTAATATTTCAGAGTGGGAATTACAATATGGGATGAATAATTACAAGCAGAGTGGTGCTGCTAAGGGAAAAGAGTTATTTATTACTAATTACAAACATAAACTCGATTGTAAGAAAAAATTAAAAAATCAGAATCTTGTGAATCCGGCTTTGCAGTAAAGCCTCGAGCTTTGAACTGAACTTTGATGAAAGCCTATTTTTCGGTAGGATAGCTCCCATGCCCTGCAACGTAGCTACACCCTACAACACACAAACCCTAGCGATGACAACTTCTCCAATCCCTGCACAAGAATCCTATTATGTTCTGCTGCAACAATTAATAGATGGCCAATCATTGTCGCGTACTCAAGCTGCTGAATTAATGCAAGGTTGGCTTAGTGAATCTGTTCCTCCAGAGTTATCAGGAGCAATTTTAACAGCACTGAACTTTAAAGGCGTTTCTGCCGACGAATTAACTGGCATGGCTGAAGTATTACAATCGCAGTCAATGCTGGAGACTGGGCAAAAATCCACCCAATCTCCAATCCCTAATCCCCAATCCTTAATTGATACCTGCGGCACTGGTGGAGATGGAGCGTCAACTTTTAATATTTCCACGGCAGTTGCCTTTGTTGCGGCAGCGTATGGGGTACCTGTTGCCAAACACGGTAATCGTTCAGCCTCAAGTCTCACCGGAAGCGCCGATGTTTTGGAAGCTTTGGGTGTAAATTTGAGTGCGCCTAGTGAAAAGGTACAAGCTGCTTTACACGAAGTGGGGATCACTTTCTTGTTTGCCCCTGGCTGGCATCCAGCACTCAAAGCAGTTGCCTCATTGCGACGAACTCTTAAGGTACGAACAGTGTTTAATTTACTTGGCCCCTTAGTAAATCCCTTGCGTCCAACTGGGCAAGTGGTGGGATTATTCACTCCTAAACTTTTGGCAACGGTTGCTCAAGCTTTACAGAATTTGGCCAAGGAAAAAGCAATTGTGCTGCACGGGCGAGAAAAACTCGATGAAGCTGGGTTAGGAGATTTAACTGACTTAGCGGTGTTATCAGAGGGAGAAGTGCAGTTAACTAGTATTAATCCCCTAGATTTGGATCTAACTCCTGCTCCCATAGGTATGCTTCGGGGTGGGGATGTGCAAGAGAATGCAGCGATTCTCAAGGCTGTACTCCAAGGTAAGGGAACTCAAGCACAACAGGATGTAGTAGCTTTGAATGCCTTGTTGGCATTGCAAGTAGCGGGAGTAATACCATTACTCGATCACGCTCAAGGTATTAAAGTTGCTAAGGATATCCTACAAAGTGGCGCGGCTTGGACGAAGTTGGAGCAGTTAGTTCAATTTCTAGGGAATTGATTTGTGATCGCAATTGCGGGCGAAACTCTACCACATTACGTTTGATTGTGACATCGTAATTGCCAAAAAAGTCATGTCCTAAAAGTCCGGTCTCGAGTTCCGTACCAGCGATCGCTACTGGTACTCGATTCACCTTCACCCCTCCAAGTGCCATTGAATCAACATAGCCCACAGGAAATTCTACAGATCTGGAACTGGCGGTGTTTGCCTTAGCTCTCCCTACTGGCACTATTCCCAAAGCATTTGCCATCTCTTGCGTGATCACAGTACCACTGGCTCCTGTATCTACAATCATTTCAAACTTTTGCTGACCATTGAAGGTGACTTCCACAATTGGCGTACCACCAGCGCGCCTTTTAATCGGCGCTGTAAACACTGCTTGATCTGGAATTACCACTGCTGATGAAGGTCTTTGTGATTCTGGTGGTAATAGTTTTTTTTGTACAGGAATCGTTATCGGTGAGCTAAACCTTGGTATAGTTGCTGTTTGGGGAACTACAACTACTATTTTTCGGGGTTCCTTAACTACTATGGGGCGAGGATTAGCTTTTTGTTTGGCATATTTGATTTGGCGCTGATATTCTGTGATTTTCGATTGAGCGAAGGCAAACTCTGGGGTTTGTCGATGCACTTTTCGCATCAGAGCGATCGCATCTTGGTATTGACTCGCGACCAAATTCCAATCATCTGGAGATTGAGCAGATTGGCTAATACTCCAAGCGCTAACAGCTTTATCTAACGCCAACTCAAAAACACTAGGTTCAGTTTCAGACGGCTCTTGCGGCTGTGCTTCTGGGGTAGCTGCTGATGTTGGTGGTTTGGTAGTGGGAGGCTGTACTGATGCCAAATCCCCAACTGAGGCGGGTTGCTCGTTGCCAGCAGTCGTAGTGTCTCGTTTGTCTTCACTACAGGCAACAGTCAAAACCGCTAGAGCGCTGAGTACAAAAAAAATTAGGGTTGCACGGGATAAAAAAGTCGGAAGCATAATTAATATTAACTGCCCAAGCTCCTGCAAATCCACTCTCGCGTACCTATTTAAAGATTGTAAGTAAAAGACAACAGACATCAGGCAACAAGCAATTTTAATTTTTAATTAACAACCTGAAAATTTGTAGTCGCTCAACTTATGGCAAAATTGAGGATCGCAGTCTTGGGAAGTAGGGAGTAGAGAATAAGCAGTAGGGACTAAAGAAAAGTTTTCTCAATGCCCAATCCCTAGACCCAATTCCCAGTAACCAATCCCCAATCCCCAATCTATGTTCTTGTCTGAGGCAATACCAGCTTTACTTGTTTTAGCAGATGGAACCGCTTATCATGGTTGGTCTTTCGGTGCTACGGGAACCGCCATCGGAGAAGTGGTATTCAACACTGGTATGACTGGCTATCAAGAAGTACTAACCGATCCTAGTTACTGCGGTCAGATTGTGATTTTTACTTATCCAGAATTGGGAAATACTGGCGTCAATCCTGAAGATGAGGAATCAGACCGACCCCAAGTGCGGGGTGTGATCGCCCGTAATATTTGTCATCGACCAAGTAACTGGCGATCAACACAATCCTTACCTGACTACCTCAAACAGCATCAAATACCAGCTATCTATGGCATTGATACCCGCGCCCTCACCCGGAAAATTCGCATGTTCGGAGCCATGAACGGTGGCATTTCCACGACTATTTTGGATCAAGGGGAATTATTAGAGCAGGTGCAGGCAGCTCCTTTGATGACAGGATTAAATCTAGTTCGTGAAGTGACTACACCAACGACTTATCAATGGTCAGATCCCACAATTCCAGCTTGGGAATTCAAGCTAGAAACTGCGAATAATAATATTGAAGAACCCTTTATCGTTGTTGCTCTTGACTTTGGCATCAAACGCAATATTTTGCGTCGCTTAACCAGTTACGGTTGTCGGGTAATTGTTGTGCCTGCTGATACGCCATCAGAGGAAATTCTCAACTATAATCCTGATGGTGTTTTTCTTTCTAATGGGCCTGGCGATCCTGCTGCTGTCAGCGAAGGAATTGCAACTGCCAAAGCGCTGCTGCTGAGTCAAAAACCCATCTTTGGGATTTGTATGGGACATCAAATTTTAGGTCATGCTTTGGGAGCAGAAACCTATAAACTCAAATTTGGTCACCGTGGTTTGAATCAGCCTGCGGGTTTACAACAAAGGGTAGAAATTACCAGTCAAAACCATAGTTTTGCCATCGATCAAGATTCTCTACCTGCGACAGTTGTGGAAGTTAGCCACCTGAATTTAAATGATCGCACTGTTGCCGGGGTACGTCACAAGTCTCTGCCTATATTCTCCGTACAGTATCACCCAGAAGCCAGTCCTGGACCTCACGATGCTGATTACTTGTTTGAGCAATTTGTTCAAGCCATGCGAATAGCACGTCAAGGTGATGGGGACTAGGGGCTGGGGATGAGGGAGAAGCAGGGGAGCAGGGGAGCAGGGAGCAGGGGGAAAAGAGGTAATTTTTCATTCTCCCCCTTGCCCCCTGCCCCTCTGCCTCTTGTGCTCCAATCCCCAATCCCCCTTACTCCAGCAGATTGTAGACAACTTGCTCAAAAACCATCTATACTTGAGCGTTCACTTTAAACTTATGAGGAGGGAATTATTGCTGAGCCACTAAATCTAACCGTGAGCCTGAGAGGCACTCGTGAAATCCGGGATAACTGCCAGCTATTCCGCCTCACAGGTTTGTTAGATGCTTTTTCTGAACCGACATTTCGCAAGGTACTTGAGAGCAAGATTGACGAGGGTCCTAAGCATATTATTTTGGATCTTTCACAAATCGACTTTATTGATAGCTCTGGCTTGGGTGCTCTGGTGCAGGCAGCCAAGAAGGCTCAAAACGCTGATGGCACTTTGCAAATTGTCACGAATGCTCGGGTAACTCAAACGGTCAAGCTTGTTCGTCTAGAGAAGTTTCTCTCCCTGCAAAAATCAGTTGAAGATGCTCTAGAAAATGTCAAGTAGTCTTGATTGCTCGACCTCTTGAGATTAACTTAGCTATCCAGATTCAACATTGGATAGCTCAATTATTAAAACTTCTGGCAAAAACCTCTCTCCTTGTGGGAGAGGCAAAAAGCCAGTTGAGCTATTATATTTAAAACTGAATCAGGATAAAGATATAAACAGTCAATTTGGAGACCATACAAAGCAAGTTTGGAGATTTGTTCATAAAATTACCAACCTGTTGGTTAGGATATTTTGATAAAATATCAAACCAAAGATAATTGTTAGAAAACAAAGCCAACAGATTAATATATATTTAAACTTTACTTGATATTTCCAGCTTGGAAACCGTTGCTTACTAAGTAAATATGGCAATGTGGTGAATTAAAAAAAAGAGCTACGATGTCAAAATTTTATCTGATGTAAGGCATAGACCACAATCAGTATACGAAATTATATTCACCGAAGGTTGACATCAGGGTGATCTAAAATGCGAAGTTTTAATCAAAAAAGATAAAATTTAGTAAGTAATTTTGATAGTGTTGATTATGCTAGGTGTATTATGATGGCATACTTCAGAAATATCAATTTTTGCGAAGAATGCCTGAAAATTTGAGCTAGTCAAGGAATTATTTATTTGTGAAGTCAAAGGAGGAAGAGCTATTAGATGGACAAGATGAAACTCCAAAAGAGAATTTATCTTGGACTCAAGCACTCTTGGCTACTACAGCGCCATTATCCCAACAGATTTCGCTTTCACAAGTACAACAAATTTCTCCCAATGCTTTAGCATATTTGGGGGATGCAATTTATGAAGTGTATGTTAGAATGCTCTATCTGTTACCACTACAGCGACCAGAAACTTATCATCGTCTGGTAGTGGCACAGGTAAGAGCAGAAACACAAGCGCTACATTTGCGATCGCTGACTCCTCATCTGAGGGACACCGAATTAGAAATTGTCCGCCGGGGTCGAAACGCTGCCATAGGACGCCCTAAGCGACTTGATCCCGAAATTTATCAACAGGCAACTAGTCTGGAAACTTTAATTGGCTACCTGTATCTCACAGATTACCAGCGCCTAACCGAACTATTGGAAATACTCCATCTAAATAAATAGTGAGAACTTTCACAATCATCAAAACAGTAGAGATAGGTCTGGAAAATTGGCTCGTCAGGATGCCTACTATACGCTATATCCTAAAACTCAAATGTCGAATAAACCGAGGAAAATGAAGACTTCTAGCGAACCGAATCGTGGGCAACCTGTAAAACTCCAGGGTAAACGTGTTGTTACCAGTCCGATTCGCAATCCCAGAAAAATAGATAGTAAGCCTATTGCTAACTCACGCCCACAAAATAGCAACTTCTCCCATCCGTCTTTATCTACAAAACTAACAGAAGATAGCGACTTAATTTACGGTCGTCATCCTGTATTGAGTGCATTGCAAAATCAGCGCGGTCTCAACCGCATCTGGATTACTAGCCGTCTGCGCTACGATCCCAACTTTCACCATTTACTGTTGCAAGCAAAAGAAAATGGTACAGTTATTGACGAAGTTGAACCCAAGCGCTTAGACCAAATCACCAATAACTCTAATCATCAAGGTGTGGCGGCACAAATTGCTCCCTACACATACATCGAATTACCGGATCTGATTGAGCAAGCAAAATCTGTAACCGATGCTGTAATTGTTGTGGCTGATGGAATTACCGATCCCCACAACTTAGGAGCAATTATTCGCACTGCTGAGGCAATTGGCGCTCAAGGATTAGTGATACCTCAAAGAAGGGCTTCTGGGATCACTTCCACTGTTGTCAAAGTTGCAGCAGGTGCTTTAGAAAATTTTTCCGTAGCAAGAGTTGTCAACCTTAGCCGCGCTTTAGAAGAATTAAAAACTGCTGGATTCTGGATTTATGGTACTGCTGCAACTGGTAGCGAACCCTTACATACAGTCAATTTTAGCGGACCTATCGTTTTAGTAATTGGTTCTGAAGGTGAAGGTCTGAGTATGTTAACTCAACGCTCATGCGATGTCTTAGTGTCAATTCCCTTACAGGGCAAAACTCCTAGCCTCAATGCCTCAGTAGCAGCAGGTATGGCACTTTATGAAATTTATCGCCAGCGATCGCTAAATACCCTGCATTTAGATAAATTACAAAAAACCTCTTTGAAAAAATAACCGTAAAAGAGTATAAAGAAATGTAAATGTTAATCAAGTAACATATTTTTTGACACCCTGTAGCACGTTTATAAATCCGCGAAAACTATGAAAACCATTTGGCATAACCTTAAGGAAGGGTTGATCAATACGTTCGACTACTTCGGCTTGGCTTGGTGGGTAGAGATTGTAACGCAAAATCCCCGCTGCACGTATTACTTCGGACCATTTCTGAGTTCTTCTGAAGCAAGATTGGCTAGCATTGGATACATAGAAGATTTGGAGATCGAAGGAGCGCAGGGAATTATTGTAGATGTCAAACGTTGTAAACCCAATAATTTAACAATTGCTGAAGACTTGGGGGAAAAGTTTGACCGCAAAGTACAGCCTGCCTTTGGCGGTCAGATTTAATTCAGGCAAGAGTTAAGATAATTCGCAATTCGTAATTTAGAGTAGTAATTACGAATTATCTAGTTAATAGTCAAAAAAGTTTGAATGGACTATTGACGACGAATTACCTGGGGATGTTCTTCCAACCAATGGTCAATATCATTTAGTACTAGGTGGGGAACTTCCCATGGGAAAAGGTGAGCAGTGTTGGGGTAGCATTGCCATTGGCAATTGTTCAGATGTCCAGCAGTTTCTAAGCTAGAATCAACTGTGATGTGACGGTCTTGGACGCCAGCAAGCATTAAACTAGGACATTGAATTTGTGGCAAGTCTGAAAGTCTGTCATACCCGGCTTGAATTGCGCTATAAAGAGCGCGAGTCGCAGCAGAAGAGGTTTGCAAATATGCCGGCACTGCTTCGGTGGCAATATAGCTGTAACTAATAAATGTATGTTGTTGGATTAAGTGGCGAAAAAGCGATCGCTTACCGAAAGTTTCAATATTCCACTGCCAACTCGGTTTTATATAGTTCAGTAAAGCTGCAACACCAGTATATAAATTATCTTGCCAAGTGATGGGAGGATGACTACCACGGGGTTTTGCGGCTGTCGCTACCAAAATCAAACCTGTAACGCGCTTTGGCAAACGTAATGCCAGTTCCATTGCCAAAATCCCGCCAAGTGACCAGCCTAATAAAAGGCATTTTTGAATATGAAAACGGTCTAGCAGGGCTTCTAAGTCGTTTAAATGGTCATTCATCTCAAAATTGCCATGATAGCGACTTTTGCCATATCCACGTAAATCTGGGGCAAAAGTTTGGTAGCGTTTTGATAAATGATTGGTGAACACAGAAAGACTACGACCAGAACCAGGATGACCGTGTAGGGCTAAAATGGGAAATCCTTGACCTTGGACGTAGACGTTGAGATTTGCAGCAGCAGTAGTGTAAGTGTGGCGATCGCTCATCACTCGCCGTTCTCCTCTCTGGGGAATAAATGTTCTAAAATAMCTGGAGTTTTAGTTTTTAATCCTCTAATTTCAGTCATAATTTCATCTAAATTCGCTTACAAAAAATAGGGTGTGGGGTGTAGGTTGAAAAATAAAAAACTTTAGTTATGAGTTGAAAGCTCATTTAAGAAAAAGATGTTTTAAGAGGACACGAAGCGCCTTGAAAACGTCGGTTCCCCACACCTGACCCCTTTTGAATTTAAGAAATAGCTTCAAAAACCATTTGGGGGATCAACACTTCATCTTGTAATTGTCCAATACCTAAAAAGCGAGTCTGTTGATCATAAACTCTCACTATTCCAGAAACATCGAAAGTTTGAGAAATTCGCTGACCATGGCACCATTTTTGAGCAGCTGTTAGTGGTAAAGTGACAGATGACAAATGTTGTAATGGCACATCTGGAGAAATGGGTTGAAATATTTCAGCTTGTAGTTGTGTTTCTAAGTCTGTCAAAGTTAGACTATTTGTTAAATTAAAACCACTGCTTTCGGTACGAATTAGAGCCGCAAGGGTGCCACCAGTTTCTAAAATTGCACCCAAGTCACGAGCGATCGCTCTAATATATGTACCACTTCCACAGGCGATCGCCACATCCAATTCTGGGAAATCCCCTTCTCGCCAGTCCAAAATTTCTATGTGAAAAACTTCTACTGTCCGTACTGGAACTTCTACTATTTCACCTCTACGTGCTAAATCATAGAGACGTTTCCCATCAACTTGAATTGCACTATAACTTGGTGGTATTTGCTCAATTTTTCCTTGAAATTTTGATAGTGCAGTTTTCACTTGTGCCAAATTCAATTCAGCACAAGCTTGAGAATTAATAATTTCACCTTGTAAATCATCGGTTGTAGTACGCACACCTAACCGAATTGTAGCTTTATAAGCTTTTTCTTCTGGTAGATATTGCAATAGTCTTGTGGCTTTACCAAGGGCAATGGGTAACACCCCGGTAGCTGCTGGATCTAAAGTACCCCCATGTCCCACACGTTTGAGGCGCAATAGTTTTCGCACCCTGGCCACGCAGTCGTGAGAAGTCCAGTTATAAGGTTTGTTTAAATTGAGAAAACCTTGAGATAACACAAAATCGATACTTCCAGTTTTTAAAGTTTTTATTCATTATTCAAGCCACCACATGGGCGGTGTGAAATAATAATTACTAAAAACACGTAGCTTGCTTCTCACACCCAGGCGAGTATTATGAATTAGCTTGAGCGATTGGGAATACTTTCGGTAAGCTGACTGTAACTTGAGTTCCTTGTCCCACTTGACTGGATAAAGTGATATTACCACCATGTAATTCTACACAAGCTTTGGCGATCGCCAACCCTAAACCTGTGCCAGGAATTGTATCAACGTTACTTCCACGACTGAAAGATTCAAACAAATTTTCTTGATCTGACTTTGGGATACCAATTCCCCGATCTTTGACGGAAAAAATGACTTGTGATTCTTTGCTGCTCAGGTGAAACTCTACAGTACCTCCATCTGGAGAATACTTAATTGCATTGGACACTAAATTAATAAAAATTTGTTGCAAAAGTCCGCGATTGCCCCAAAAGCCGTGGTTACTCCCGGTAATTTGAAAAATCAATTCGTGGCGATCGCCTGCTATTTCTCGCTCTTGTTCTATCAGTTCAGAAAAAAATTGCAATAAGTCAAGCTGCGTTGGCTTGAGCTTCGGTTTTTCGACTTCAAATTGGTTAACCAAAAGCATATTATCCACAAGTTTGGACATATACCTGGCTTTTTGTTCAATAATTCCCAGAAACTTTTGTTGTTTCGACTGATCGAGTTGCTGGCTATGTTTTCCTAAAGTTGATGCGGCAGCCAGAATAGAAGTTAAGGGCGTTCGATACTCATGAGAAACCGTGCCAATAATTTGGGATTTAAATAAATTGAGTTGCTTTTCTTTTGCTAGGGCTGCTTGAGTTTGGGCTAGCAGTTCCGCTTGCTGGATAGCGATGGCCAGTTGCACCGATACTTCATTGAGCATCTGAGCATCATCAGCTTGCCACTGTTGCTGAAAAGAATTATGGAAAGCAATCAACAAACCCCAAGGCTTAGGGGCTGGGTTGCCATTGTTGCTCAGATTAATCGGAACCACTAAATTTGATTGAGTATTAAATTGCTCTCTTAAGCTCAGACAATTACACAAGCCCAGCTCGTAAATATGAGGGATTGGGGATTGAGGGTCTCGATACTCCTGAAGGGAATTTGGGGCAATGGGGATTGCAGATTGGGAATAAGAGGCGGTGAGAGGATGACGTTCTGATGCGCTGAAAAAATCTGTGTCTTTGTGTCCTCCAAAATTCCGAGCGCCAGAAGCCGACGCTGGGACTTCTTGTGTTTGTGTCGTTCGTTGGTGCAGCGTCTTTCTTAGCAGAAATTCCGAGCGCTCAAAGGCGCATACACTTTTTTCCGTGTCCTCCTTCTCATCTCCCACCCGATCACACACCGCTATAGTGCAGCATGACTCAACTGAAGAGGCAACTATCTTACCTTCTCTATCTGGGGCAGACTGATATACTATCACGCGATCGCACTTTAAAAGTTGCTGTACCTCCGCTACAGCCGTATTCAAAATTTGCTCTAAGTCAAGAGACTGACGAATTCTTAGAGCTGTTGTAGCAATTAACCGCTGCCGCTCCTGAGTTTTACTGAGTTGGGCTTGCAAGCACAATTGCTTAATGGCGTTGCGGACTATTAGTTGTAGTACATCCTGTGTTAAGTGCTGCTTAACCAAATAATCTAGGGCACCTCGTTTCATTGCTTGCACAGCAATTTCTTCATCACCACGCCCTGTTAACATAATCACAGGTACAGAAGTCTGAAATATCTCCTGCTTGAGCTGATCGAAAAGTTCTAACCCACTCATATCAGGTAGGCAAAAATCCAGCAGAATGACATCGAAGTGCATCTTTTGACACAAAGCAAGTCCTTCTTCTGCACAGTCTGCCTCCCAAATCTGGTAGGACTGGTGCGGATCTTTCAAAAGATATCGACGATAGATTTTCCGATCTGCTGTACAATCATCGATGATGAGTAGCGTCCATGTGTCCAACATATTACGTATGAGGATTCGGGAGCGATATAAATCCCTTTTATCCAGATTGGGTTTTATTGGATTATTCTAAAATCAATAATCAAAGAAATATAAATAAAATCTAAATTCTTTACCAATTCTCAACTGATCTCAATATAGTAAAAGACACTAACAAAAACAGGAAAATCAGCAAAACGAATCTAGGACTATCATTCATCAATAAATCCCACAATAAAATATGGAAAAGCAATCCTTAGCCTACTCCATACCCCTTTTTCTAGCTAAACAAGCAAAAACAGTAACTCAAAGACGAGAATGTCTGTGTGACCCTTGTTCTTAACTACCCGCTCGGCAGAGAATAAACAAATTAATCTAATACGGGAGACGTATTGGCTTCAAGCCAGTAGTCCACGAACGCCTGGATCGTCTTTTTTAGTTCTTGAGCATCCATCGGCTTTACCAGATATCCGTTTGCGCCCTTTTGATAGCACAATTCAATATCTTTGGGGTTGGATGAGGTAGTAAAAACAACGACCGGGATTTGCTTAAAACTATTGTCTTGCTTGAGTCGGTCTAAGATGTCACGCCCATCAATACCTGGCAAATTTAGATCGAGCAAGATCACAGAAGGTCGTGGTGGTACTTTAGAGTTGAGTAGGTCTTCGCCCTTAGTGTAGGTATCGCTGCTTTGTTGATAAAGGAACTCTAAAACCTCATCCCCATTAGTGCAACGATGTATGGGGTTCTGGACAGACATGCGCTGCATCAGACGTTGTAACATCCGATAATCTTCATTGCTGTCCTCAACAACAAGCAGAGGTTCATGAAGTTTTTTCATTTCTGGTCTTAAAAGAACTTAACAAATGTATATAATTGGTAACTATCTTAAACTATTCGAGCGTAAAATAAAATATTGAGCCAATGCTTACGATAGATTTAACCCAAATTTGACCATTGTGAAGTTCAACAATTTTCTTAACAATAGCTAGCCCTGCACCTGTGCCACCGCTGTATTTTTCCTGGGAGTGGAGCCGCTTAAATAGTCGAAAGATGGTTTCTAAATGATGTTCTGGAATTCCAATACCGTTATCGCGTACATAAAAGATGGGGGATTGGAAAGAAAATGTTCTGAGGGAATGACGCTGTGAGGCGGTGAGTAATTTCTCGGTGTTCTCATCTCTCCCCACCTCAGAGTCTCCCCATCTCAGAGTGTCCTTATCTAGGTAGCCAATCTCAATCCATTGCTGTGGCTTATCGTTGTATTTAAGGGCATTACCAATCAGGTTACTGAAGACTTCGTTGACGAGAACTCGATCGCATTGGACTATAGGTAAAGGTCGAGGAATGCGAATATCGACTAGTCCAGAGTTCTGGCGACTAGCACCAAAGACTTCAATTACTTGAGCGACCAATTCGTTGAGGTCGGTTGCTTGCTTTCGTAGGTGTGCTTGTCCTAACTGAGAGAGTCGCAGCAGGGCATTGATCAATGTTTCCATACGTACAGACAAGGAGACTACTGTCTGCAAATATTCAATCCCGTCATCATCTAATATTTCGGCATAGTCTTCTAGCAGTATCGTTGAGAAGTTATAAATACCTCGTAAAGGTTCTTTAAGGTCATGGGAAGCAGCGTAGGCAAAGGAGGCTAGTTCTTGGTTGCTGCGCTCCAACTCTAAGTTAATTTTCGCTAACTCATCGGCCTTCGAGAGTACAATACCAACGATCGCATTCCTCAAACCAACAGCACTCTCAAGTTCACACGCCCTCCAAGGTAGAGAAGTTAAACGAACCGTTTCTTGCCAAGCGGCAAAAGATTTTCGCACAGGCACGGTGAGGCTACCATCTACCTGGGCTTGAATAAATTCGTTGGGATTACCTGCCCAGTGTACTGTTTTAATGACTTCAGGACGAAACCAAAGAATGTAATAGCGCTGGATTTTAGAAATCCGCAGTAGCAGCAAGCCGCTAACAGTATCTTTGAAGGTCAGCGCTTCTGGGTAAAGTTTTGGCAAAGAATCAGTGGAAAACAGGTTGTCATTAACTTGATTATCCGCCCATTCAATTAATTGGTGAACCTGTTCAATGTTCGGTGTTGCTCCCACCAGGGCAACTTCATTATCCAAACAAATTGCTGCTCCTGAGGCACTAACTAGACCCAGCAAACGGATTTCAGGTTTGATTAAGGCATCAATAAAATTGTCTGCTTCAGAAATTGACTGGAGAAACTCAGATTGTAGCGATTTGAGCTTTACTTCATAGTCCCATTCTGAGTGAATAATTTTGTGCGCTAATTCCGAAGAGACTATCTGTCCCAAAAATTCGCACATCTTCCGCACTTCGTAACAAATATACTTTGGTGTTTGATGATGGCAAGATATTAATCCCCAAAGCTTCTGCTCTTGAATCAGCGAAATCACCAAAAGAGCTTTAACTCCCATATTTTGATGATATTCAGTACAACACCAATCAAAACTTCGGAGGACAGAGTAGCTTAAATCAAGATGCTCGTGTGTTGTGAGATTTTCCGTAGGAACTAGCTTGATAGCTTCGGCAGTCAAATCGGGGATGAATCGGAGAAAGCAACGTGTGTATAATTGCCTAGCCTGGGCTGGAATATCTGTAGCAGGATAATGGAGTCCTAAATAAGGCAATAAATCCTCTCGTTTGACTTCTGCAACCACAGAACCGGCTTGTGATTCGTCAAATTGATAGATCATCACCCGATCAAAACCAACAATTTGTTGGATTTCCTGGGCCGCAATCTGCAAAAATTCTCTGAGATTGGATGTACTTTGCATTTTTGCGATCGCTTCACTCACCAAAGCATGAAAGCCCAAGAAACTCAACTCAGATTTGGAGTCAGTCGGTTCTAGCTCCACAATCACAGCCTCTTGTGTACGATGAACAATAGCGTCAAAGTATTGTTCGCCATTTAGAGTATTTATTAAGACTTTAAATGTATTAGAACTACCTATTTTTTTGTCTAAGCACTGCTTAACAGCTTCTACTTTTTTTAGATCGAGCAAATAGCTCAGAGGCTGACTGAGCAAATCTTCTGGCTGTTTACCCAAATATTTTTGAGTATTATTACTTACTTGCACTATTTCTAGCTGGCTACTGAGTGCTAAGAGTACGCCATGAGGTTGAGTAGAGCCAGGTATATGGATAGGTTTCTGCTCGTGGTTAGTCACAGCAGAGGCTTGGGTAGTAGTATCTTTGGACTGGCTCATAAATCAACTTATATAAAGCTGATTTTTACAATAGCGCAATTAAATGTCACATTTCTTTAATATATGCCCGAAAGTGTGAAGGCGATCGCAATACAATAAAATCAGGTTGACAGTTGTCTTGCTGTAATCTGCTGTTTAGCTTAGCTATTGGCTGCGATCAACACTTTTGTTTGTTGTAACTAAAATGACAACACTACTAAAATGTGAAGAATATAGCTATAAGTCAAAACAAATACTAAATTAAAAAAACAAGCAAATTTTATATACCTTCAGAAATAAGACTAGTGACGGCAAAAGTTGATTTAATCAAGTTGATAACATTAATAGTGCCCACTAGGCAGTTAGTTCGCAGCTAGCTACCTGTAGGACTTCCTCCCTAATTGATTAGCCAACTTAGGAGGCTAGTACATCGTGTCAAACAATTTTAAGGATGCACATCCTCTCAAAGATATAGAATGCACAAATTGTGACAATTATCATCATCAAGAAGAAATAAAAAATATAGAGATTTTTCAAGGAAGGACAATTCTGGTTGTAGATGATAATGAAGATATTCTTGCCTTAATTACCTGTGTTCTTAAAAGGTATGGAATTCGTGTAATTACTGCATCATCAGCTTTAGAAGCATTTGAAATTGTTAAAAAATTAACAGTGGATCTTTTAATTAGCGACATTGATATGCCAGGAGAGTCGGGATATTCGTTAATACAAAAAATCCGAAAACTTAGGTCAGTACAAATTAGAGAAATTCCAGCGATCGCGTTTAGCAAGTCTGCTAAGAATAGAGCTTATAAACAGGCTTTGGCCTCTGGGTTTCAAACTTATATGAAAAATCCTTCAAACCCTACACGGTTGATAACAGAAGTAGCAAAACTACTTATGCACTCTTGTAACAGAAGTTTTTCGTTATTTGGCGATTACTCCTATTTACGTAAAAGGTAATTTATGATTTGTCAGCTTTTTTACTTCTAAGAATTGTTTTGATTCCGTAAGCAGAAATCATTAATTTGAAACCTACAGTAGCCTTTCAAATTAATGAAATGCGTTCGTGGGATTGAAACACACGCACAGTCTAGTAACGTTCGGCTTTTTAAAGTAAAAAACCATACACTTACTATTAAATATTTTCACTGTTTGCAACTATATGAGATAAAACTGCTTACTTTCACTGACTGACAAAAGCAAGTGCGATCGCTTAGGCTATTGGGCACAGAGAAAAAAAGCAAAGTATAAATAATTATGCTTCACACTCTCAGCCCACTTGCAGAAGGCTTAAAAAGGTCAAAGGTATCCCCATCCTGATTACTTGCAAACACAGCAGTAGATTCGTTCGCCTATAGACAAATATCTTACAGGCGAAAAACTACATGATGGCTTGCAAGAATTACTTGAAACTACTCAATAGACTTCTTGGAGAAATCAAAAAAGAACCCCAAAGAGCCTGCTGGGGCAGGGGGTCGGATGTTAGGGAACTTTTGCAACAGGTCTAATAAACTTTTTACCGACTCTGTGCGTCTGTGAGTGAAATTTCATACTTTTATTTACCAAAAATACATGACTTCATTACCCGCCGATCTAAACCCCCAATACCTACCCCAACACATAGCCGTCATTATGGATGGTAACGGTCGATGGGCAACCAATCGAGGATTACCGCGCATCGCTGGACATCGCCAAGGAGCAAAAATCCTCAAAGAACTATTGCGTTGCTGCAAACATTGGGGAATCAAAGCACTAACAGCCTATGCTTTCTCAACAGAAAATTGGCAGCGTCCTGTTGAAGAAGTAGATTTTCTAATGCTTTTGTTTGAGCGATTACTGCGCCGCGAGTTAGCACAGATGCATCAAGAAGGTGTGCGAATCTCATTTATTGGAGATTTATCGGTTCTACCCAAGTCTCTGCAAACAGAAATGGAACGTTCAATGGCAGAAACGTTAAATAATCAAGCAATACATTTTACCGTTGCAGTCAACTACGGTAGCCGCAACGAAATCACAAGAGTTTGTCATCAAGTCGCCGAATTAGTAGAACGAGGCGAACTCAGTGCAAAACAAGTAAATGAAAGTCTTATAGAAAAACACCTCTACACAGCAGAGACTTCCGAACCCGATTTGCTGATTCGTACCAGCGGTGAGATGCGATTGAGTAATTTTCTGTTGTGGCAAATGGCGTATACAGAAATGTATTTTACTGATATTCTTTGGCCAGATTTTGACACAGAAGCATTTCATCAGGCTTTGTTGAATTACCAAAAACGCGATCGCCGTTTTGGTCAAGTTAAAGCTTCACTCTCAGCTTAGTATACAAAACTTCCACTTACTACTTCCCCGCAAGGAGACTAAAACCTTTAACAACAATTGAAAGTGCTTTAACGAATCGGCACAAAACCAGCTTGATTTACTAATTGTTGACCTTGATCGCTCAAGAGTAAGTTAGCATAAGCTACTCCCGCCTGTTCATCTAAAGTGCCATCTCGCTTAATTACGACAAACAGCCGTCTAATTAGTGGGTAAGCATCATTGACAAAATCAACTTTATTCACTTGCTTTCCCGTACAAGGAGACACAAAATTTTGATTAGCCTCTCTAGCCAGAGAAAGAGGTTCAATCAACTGGTTACAAACTTMTGAAGGCGTAGCATAACTAATTCCGCCGGGAGTTCTAGCAACTCTTTGTATACCAGTTGTAGTATCTTGGATGTAGGGTTTTACAGATTCGGCAAATGATTCATTCGCCAAAACTGTTTCTTCAATGTATTCAGGAGTACCCCCATTTTTTGGATCGCGGCTCAAAGGAGTAATTTTCAAATTGGGGCCACCGACTTGATTCCAATTTGTAATTTTCATTTAAAAATAACCTGCAATTTACACAGGGAAAGTGTTTGCTAGGATGACGGCTAGCATACGATTGTTAATAATAGCAGGTTGAGATTTGAAAATCTGTTTTTTACTTTTGATCAGAATCACTATTATTGAATACAAGATACTTGCTGTTTTCTTGCCGTAATTTAGCATCTTCTTCATTGTAAAAAAACGACAGTAAAACAAACCGCCGTCCCTCGATTACAGGGGTGGCTTCATGCAGTAACGAGCAAGAAAAAATTACTGCTTCTCCAACATTTGGAGTATAAAGTTGGAGTCCATATTCTGGAAACAGCAAATCGCCGCCTTTATAAGCACCAGTATTTAGATTTAATGACATCGCAAACCGTCGATGAGCGGTGCCTTTGGTAGTGTTATCACGATGACGATTAAAGAAGCCTTTATCAGTTGCTTCATAACACGATACCAAGTAGCGTTCAAACCGAGTAATGCTAAATTGAAAAGCCTTCTCAATTTCTGGTTTTACCCGTCGCATAATCATATTATTGATTTGCTTTAATAGTTGAGGATCCGAAATTAAATAGTCTCTACGCTTTTTAAATCCATAGTCAGTAACTCCGACTGTTTTGCCGTCGATTTGTCGCATAAAGCCAGAATCTTCACCACCATCTGCTTCGTACAAATTAATTAAATGTTGGCAAAAGTTTCGATCCAAAACATTCGGTATAAATAAAACAGGTGCTTGTCTGGCTGCGGGAATATTTTCGGTGATTCGAGGTAAGTTTTTAATCAACTCAAACACTTGCTCACAAGGATGAGTAGCTGAAATTGGCAAAACTTTGATAATTCGTAAGTTCTCATCCAAAACAAAAATTGTTGGTCTGTATTGTAGTTCATTACTTCCCGGATTTATTGGTTGACAAACACCGTATTCAAAGCTGATTCTTTTTTCAAAATCCCAAAGAAATTTAAAATAAGTTTTATTTTGGATTAACTCTGCTAAAAAAGTGTCATCTGGGTCTATACTGACACCAAAAAATGGTACTTCATAGGCAGCAAGCTGCTGCTGTCTGTTCAAAAAATTGTCAATAATTTGCCGAATATAGTTATTTTTAGAACTTCCAAAAAAAAATAAAATGCTTCGGTATCCACCAACTGAGTTGAAGTGAAAAGTTGGATTTGAGGTTGAGGGAAGAATGAACCAAGGAATTGGGTCGCCAATAGTAAGAGGTACCATAAGATAAGTAAGTTAGTATTTGGATTTTTAATTTTGAATTGGTTTGACGGATTAATCAGAGAACTTGATAATTTTGGATGAAATAATTTTCGATTGATTACAATGAGAAATTTACTTATCTATACTCTCAAATAATTATTTATCGAAAGATAAAAGTAATGAAATATAGCGGAAGTCATGAATAGTAAATTAATTTCTTTCAATAATTATTAAACTTTTTATAGCATTTACTAATCTGCTGAGGTACTGAGTACTTACCTTTCTAAATTGGGCAAACCTCTGCTTGACTCTGCGCTTGACTGTGTGCCCCTTTGTATTTAAAAATATTGTTTTTGTACCTCACTTAACTAGTAGCAAAAGGCGTAATTCGTAATTAGCTGTTCGTAAGGGTTTCAGACATTTAAAATGGTTGATTTATTTCTGCTCTGCTGTACTATAAATCGCTATATAACAAATAACGAATGACAAATGATTAAAATCCAAAATTATTATAAGCCGGCTTTAAAGTCCGCAAAAAATTAAGCATGGCTGAAACCACAACTTCTGAAGACTCAATCAAAAAGCCATGACCACCACTGTCGAGGACTACAAGTTCAGCCTTGGGAATACCTTGAGCAAGTTGCTGGGAAAATTTTAACGGGGTGAGAATGTCTTGTTTTCCAACCAGAACTAAAGTAGGACAATGAATTTGTTGGAGGCGTTTTGTTGTGTCAAAGTCAAGCATGGCTCGGCTGTGATGAGAAAGTGAGTGAGTTGTAGGTGGGAAAGGATATCTGATAGCAAATTCAATCAGACCTTCAATCATTCCAGGAATTGAGTAAAATGTATCTGTAAATATCCAAGGCAATACGATTTTTTCATAAAGTTTCAAGTCTACATTCATCAGAAGGTTGCCCCAAGTTTCAATGATACTGTTGAATAATTCATCGCCTTTTGCTAAAGATGAAAGTAGCATCAAACTTTGTATTCTTTTCGGATATGCTAATGCTAACTCTTGGGCAATTTGACCACCCATTGAATGACCTGCTAGATGTACCTTGTCAATACCAATGTAATCCAACAATGCTGCAATATCTCCAGCCATTTGTTTAATGCTATAAGGACTTTGGGGAGCAGAACTCCGCCCCATACCTCGATTGTCTAGGCGAATGACTTGATAGTGGGGAATCAACGATGGCATAATCAGCGACCAATAACTATGATCGCAAAGAAAGCCAGCTATTAATAGCAAAGGCTCACCTGTTCCCTTAATATCGTAGAACAAATCAACTCCGTTAATTTTAACTTTTGGCATAGTCAATAATTCTATAAGTAGTTAATAAAATTATCTAAAAAGTTATTCATCACAAGAAACAAGAAATGATTGTGAGTTTCGGAAAATTTATAAAAATTTATTTTTTATTTTTTTGGAGGAATTTTTATGTTTTGAATCGTTCATCTACGGGAATCTGGTAGCCGTTGGCGAGACGGTTGGTCATGTTGGCAGTGGCAGCGATCGCCATTAGTTCCCCAAACATGGTATCATTCATTCCCTTGGCACGCGCTGCTGCTGTATGTGAGGCGATGCAATACTCGCAGCCATTTGTTGCACTCACGGCAATATAAATCAGTTCGCGCATCAATGGATCGATTTCACCCGGACTGGTCATCACTTCTTTCAACGTTTGCCATGTTCGTTGCAAGGTGGGAGGATGGTTAGCTATAGCTTTCCAGAAGTTGTTAATATAGTCATTCTGACGTGTGGCGCGGATATCGTCATATACTGCACGTACTTCGTCGCTGGCTTCTTCGTACTCAATTAGTTTATTCATATTTCTATTTAATTTAATCTCCCAATCAGTGCGAATACCTAAATTGTAATATAGCAGTCCAAAATGATTTGTGAAATATTGCTACTGTTAGGTGTCATTAGTTATTTGTCCTTTGTAATTACAAATGATAAAGGACAATTGACCAAGGACGTTTACAACGATAATTTTTATAACTCAAATAAAATTGCTATATAGAGCGTTTGACTAACAATAAAAGACCAGAAATATATATGCCTCAGATTTTTGTTGAAGACCTGAAAAAGACTTTTTTTGTGTCTGAACGTTCCTCTGGATTTTTAGGTTCAATCCGAGGGCTTGTGCAAAGAAAAACCAGAGTTGTTCATGCTCTAAAAGGAGTTTCATTTTCGCTTGAGCAGGGAGAACTCGTAGGATATATCGGCCCAAATGGGGCAGGCAAATCGACTACTATTAAAATTTTAAGTGGTATTTTAGTCCCATCCAGCGGAAAATGTATAATTGGCGGACGAACTCCTTGGAAAGATAGAATTCGCCATGTTAGTCGTATTGGAGTAGTGTTTGGTCAGCGATCGCAACTTTGGTGGGATCTACCAGTAATTGAGTCTTTCGATTTGTTGCGGGATATTTATCGCGTTCCTGATTCAGAATATCAAAATACACGCCAAGAAATGATTGATTTGCTTGGTCTTGAGAGTTTTCTCTCTACCCCTGTCAGACAGTTAAGCCTTGGTCAAAGAATGCGATGCGATTTTGCTGCCGCAATGTTACACAGACCGGAAATTTTATTTCTAGATGAACCGACTATCGGGCTTGATGCGGTTTCCAAGCTTGCGGTGAGAAAATTTATCAAAACACTAAATAGAACTCATCAAGTAACTACTATTCTGACAACCCATGATATGGATGATATCGAAGCATTGTGCGATCGCGTCATTATTATTGGTGGGGGTGAGATTCTCTGTGATGGAACTCTGACAGCGTTGCGTTCTCAAGTTTCCTCGCGTCGATACTTAAGAATAGACCTCATAAATGATGATTTTTTCTTTGAGGAAGAAGGAGTTAGTATCATCTCTAAAGAAGGTCGCACTGTAACTCTAGCCTTCGACCCCACAAAGCTTTCTGCTGCATCTCTAATTAGCAAAGTTACCTCAAAACACGAAGTTGAGGATCTCTTTGTAGAAAATCCACCGATTGAGGAAATAGTTGCTGAACTTTATGCGAAGTCAGGAGGAATTTTAGATTAATTTTTTATTAGTCACTTGTACTGAGAGAAGCCGTTGGTGCAGCCTCTTGTAGAGAAGTATTGGTCATTTGTCATTTATGATAAAGACGCATTAGGATGTTATGACTCAAGCTAATTCTGAGGTAAAAGCAAGATGAGTCTCAACGTTTTTATCCAAAAGTTGACTGATACAATCAAAAATGGAACTGAATCAGACATATTAGAACTGATATATTTCTCTGAAAATGCATTTGAAGAGTTTAATAATTTAGGTGGAAGCAATGTATTTAAAAAAATGCTCTTACTTGCATTTATTGGCTTGAAGGATAAAGACTTGCAAGTAACGATAAGTGAAGTTGAACTCTCAGAGTCACAGAGAGAGAGATTTTTAAAGAAGCTTGCTGACAAAGTAGAGCTTGAGTGTATTGTTAATCTAACCTATAAAGATGAATACACAAATAGTTCAACTTCTGCTCCTATTGGTAAAATTGGTGATACATATAAGCTAGTATTTTTTTAAAGCATCTATAAATAATACCTCTTTTCTAAATTATGAATTATTCTCGTTATCTTTTATCAATTTGCTATTAAGATGAAAGCATATTGGTCACTATTTATTGCCAGATTTACGTTGCTGCTGCAATATCGTGCTGCTGCCTTGGCGGGGGTTGCAACTCAGTTGTTTTGGGGGTTCGTAAAAGTGATGGTTCTAGAGGCATTTTTCACTCATACAACCTCTGCTCAACCAATAACTTTTCAGCAGGCTGTAGGATATGTGTGGTTGGGACAAGCGTTTTTAATAGCGATCGTTCCTTGGTCAGGCGATCGCGAGATTCAAGACTCGATCCGATCTGGTGGAGTAGGCTACGATCTGCTGCGACCCACAGACCTTTATAATTTTTGGTTTACTCGTGCTTTGGCGCTTCGCACAGCACCGATTATTCTTCGTGCTATCCCTCTTCTTTCTGTGACAATTTTTATTTTTCCGGCGATCGGGTTTTCAGAGCGATCGCTTTCTTTTCCACCGTCCTTTGCTGCTTTCATTGCCTTTTTTCTCTCCTTTATTGGTGGAATTCTACTTTCATCTGCATTGACTATGCTTCTTACTGTATCGATGATGTGGACACTTTCTGGTGAAGGAATTAATAGTATTCTTCCCACTTTAATTATTATTTTTTCTGGGATGATTGTTCCTTTACCACTTTTTCCTGAGTGGAGCAAGCCTTTACTAAATGCACTTCCTTTCTCAGGACTTATCGACCAACCTTTTCGACTTTTTACTGGTAATCTTCCACCAAATGCCCTATTTAATGTCTTGCTGCATCAATTTTTCTGGATATTTGCGATAGTTATTCTTGGACGTTTGCTTGTGATTCATGGTATTAAAAAGCTTGTAATTCAAGGAGGATGAGATAATTTGAGGATATTGTTTAATAATTTTTTACTCTACTTTCGATATATCTCTGTATCTTTAAAATCACAAATGCAGTACAAAGTGTCCTTCTTGCTTCAAGTTCTAGGACATCTTTTAGGAACTGTAGTAGAATTTTTTGGAATTTGGGCACTTTTTAGTCGTTTTAGTAGTATTGGTACGTGGACTTTGAGTGAAGTTGCCCTTTTTTATGGAATGGTTAATATTTCTTTTGCCTGTGCTGATGCTTTAGGACGAGGGTTTGATTCATTTGGACAAATAATTAAGAACGGTGATTTTGACCGTTTACTTCTTCGTCCCCGCACTACAGTGCTTCAAATTTTAGGTACAGAATTTACCTTGAAGAGAATCGGCAGATTTTCTCAAGGATTTGTCGTTATCTGCTGGTCGCTTTCAACTCTCCATATTTCTATTTCTCTTCAAACATTGTGGCTTTTGGCAACTTCATTTATTGGTGCAGTTGCACTATTTGTAGGTATCGTTATTGTACAAGCAACCCTGACATTCTGGACTATTGAATCTTTAGAGATTATGAATATTCTTACTTATGGAGGGGTAGAAACTGCTCAATACCCTTTTGCAATTTATAGCAAGTGGTTTCAAAGATTTTTCACTTACTTGATACCGCTTGCTTGTGTAAGTTATTTTCCTTTGCTTGCAGTTCTACAAAAGCAAGATACATTTTTCGTACCTTTGTGGTTTTGTTACATCTCTCCACTGGCAGGTATTTTATTTTTGATAATTACGCTTCAGCTTTGGAAATTAGGAGAGCGATACTATTGTTCAACTGGTAGCTAAGTAGGTAAGTGTAAAAATTTGTCCTTAAAACATAGCAATTGTGGTTAACAGATTTTAGAAGATAGTTGCGTCATTCGTTACTATGCGCTGAATAGGGCAGTTGACTCTTATATTGATTATAAGTAGATAGACATGATTAAATCTAAAATGTCATTGCGAGCGGAGCGGAGCGAAGCAATCGCAAAGTCTCTGGGATTGCTTCGCTTCGCTCGCAATGACAGAACATATTATATTTATTTATATCCATCAACTTATCTGAGAGAATCGCCTTTCAATTTTTGTAAATAAAAGCAGCAAAAAATCAAAGCGATCGCTCCTACAAAATAAAGAGCGATCGCTTTGATTTATGATACAAAATCGAACTTAAGCAGCAGGTTCCAACAATTTAATATCAGAAAAGACAAACTCTTGAATCGATACTTGTCCATCTATTTGGGTACGAATTTCTCGACGATTTAAGACGAAATAATCACCAACTTTTTCATATTCATCGGTAAATTCGCTTCTACCGCCCTTTTGTTCGCCAGTTTTGGGGTCTTGGTACACAGAATCATATGTGTGGGACAAGTAACCTTCGCCAGTATCGTGACTGCTAAAAGTGTCAATTGTCACAAAAGTACCATGAATCAGACGGTGAACGTGGCAGACTTCATTGTTGCGGACTTTGTATTTATCACCCTCAGCCTTACCACCAACTAAAAGTTCAACTGCACCTGTTTCGTCAGTCTTACCATAGCGAAAAGTATTGGTGCTGTGGGTATCTTCAAAGCTGCGACGGACGCGGTGAATTGCGATTTCCCATGCTTGGCCGTGAATTGCTTGCTTGGCTTGCTCGTCATCTACGTCCAAAACTTCAGCTTTAAGATTGGCTTTGATAATTACTTTGCCGGTGAAGACTTTATCATCATACTTATAGGTAATATTTGCGGTATAACCAGGGAAATTCTTGTCCCAGGTGTAGCGGTTCTCATAAGCAGCCCGGAAAAGTTCCTGAGCAGAGAGTTGTGTAACTGTCATGTGCTTCTCCTAGTCGCTACTGTAATTAGCGTTTTAGTTTTCTTGGTATTAGCATAGAAGTAATTGTTGAGGCTTGGATAGTCCCCAACTGGGTACACTTATGGTTAATTCTCTTCACGCCGTATTTCATGCGATCGCTAATGTCCAAAACGAGCCAGAATTAAGGCTAGCTCTGGCGGACAAAATTAGCGAGCATTTTGGCGTGCAAAATTGGGGTATCTATCTCCTAGACGAAGAATCAACGGCTGAGATTGATATTGCGAGCATTCCGGCAGTATGCTTAGAGAGCAATCCAGTGGGACGGTACGTGGTTGAGCGTCACGCGCCTGCTCACGAGCAGTTAATACTATCTCCAGGAGACTGGAAGCATTTTTGTTCGCGCCATGACCACGAACATGTCATGACCGGGCCAATTGTTTGTGATGGTCGTTTGATTGGAACGCTTAACCTAGCCCGTAACAAGGGAAATCCCCCTTTTAATGGCAATGATTTAGCTGACTTAAGCGCTTTATGCATTCATTTGTCAGCTAAAATGGCAATTCTACGGGCGAAACCAAAAATATCCAATTCTCTTTTAGCAAGTCCTCTAACAACGCGTGAATTAGAAATTGCTGAATTAGTGGCGCAGGGATTAACGAATGCAGAAATTGGCGAAAAACTTTGGATTACCCAAAATTCTGTCAAGCAAGCTTTGAAGAGGATGTTTCGGAAATTAAAAGTTTCAGCACGTGCTGAAATGGTGGCAAAACTGCAAGATATACAAGTATCATAAAGAATAATTTTATTAGTCACCTGCGGTTGCAACATGGTACAAGCTATACGTTTAGCAAGTACTTTGAATTGCCATATACGCCAGCCGAGATTATTGTAGATTTTGATTGTCGATATGTATGCAAATGACTAAATTTATTAAGGTATGAATTAAATCTCAAGTATTTATGTTTTTTAATTCATAAATTGAATATTTGTGAGTGAGTAAAGATTAAATGAAATTAGTTAAAAAATTTTTAGCATTATTTTTTCTCTTATTTGGCATTCCATTTTCTGCTGTCATGCTCCTGGACATTCTTAATCCCAAAACTACCTCTAAAGACAAACAAGATGCTGTAGCTGCTTTAACTATTTTTACTATTCCGTCAACACTCATCGGAGGTTGGTTGAGTTGGTCTTTAGTGCAGCAGAATAAAAAAGAAAAAGCATTACTTATTGAATCTGAACAAAGGCGTCTTCAGGTGGTGTTTTTAGAGTTAGTTGAGAGTAATTCTGGAACGATAACAGTATTGCAAATGGCGAAAAATGCAGAGATATCAACCCAGAAAGCTCAAGAATATTTAGATGGTAAAGCCAAGGAACTAAATGCTAACTTTGAAGTGAGCGAAAATGGAAATATTTTGTATCAATTTTCGTAATTTGTTAAATATCGTTAGCTATTGCTTGTAATTCTTCATAAAAATTTCTTGGTTTATAAGTAAAATTTAATTTTTCTATTTCATTTAAAAATTTGGCTTTTACAGCTTGCTCATACACTTGCAAGACATCTTTTTCTGTAAACTTCTCTCGATTTACTAATAAATATTTAATAACTTGTTGTTCATTAACTCCTAATAAATTGTGTCCATTCTCTCTCCCAGTGATAGGTATAGTTAGGTAATTTCTTTTCTATCCAAGTACGACATTCATGTAATATTCGTTTCCATGCAGATAGAAGAGTTTTTTCTACTTGTGATTTGGAAAATTCTCCTTTTATCAGGATGCGATTTGGCATTCCTTTTTGAAGGTTGGGGAGTGCTGGGGATATGACTGTTGTGGTTTTTTGGGCTTCTTTTACTAACTGCTGGCTGAGATATGAGAGTATCAATGATGCACCGTACAAGTCTCGAAGTTTACGGGATTTTTCGATAAATCCTTGGACGGGAGCAAAGGTTATGGCTGTATATTTGGTCACGTTTGCTGTAGTCACTGGTTGCAGTCTTGTCTAAATTACTGTAGGATTTTTATTTTTTATTCAGTGGTTATACTTTGTAATAATTCTTGCTTTTTGTAGATGGCAATTCGCCACTACTTTGGGCAAATCCGTCTGTGCGGTAACATTTATATCTTCTCGAAAATTTTGAGGATGTAAATGCCTTTTCATGCGAATAACGAAATTTTCTAAGTTTTTTTATTTTTCCTGCGGCGGGGTCGGCAAAACTTGGAAATGCTTATATTCTCGTTGACCCTGCCGATATCCTACTGTACAAGGATTTCAACGTTTTTCTGTTTACTTAATGAGGTGAAAATTTCTGTTTTCTTCAAACCCGTCGCAAATGATGTCTGGACATCAAGCAGCATAGGGGTTTAAATAGGAGGGGTCGCTTCTCTTATGAGAAGTGGAATTAATGGAAACCTCACTAAATTTTCTCGGCGATCGCCACCTTTATGTGTCGCTTCTCTTATGAGAAGTGGAATTAATGGAAACTAGGCTGCAACGAAGCTTAACCAGCGGGAGATGCGATCGCTCACTTAAAATCGGACAATAAAAAATCCCCAACTTTCCTAAAAAGCCGGGGATTTTATTTTTTGAAGACGCGATAAATCGGGTCTCTACATGAGGTTTTGGGTTATTGGATTCAAATCTGATGGATTAAAATACTCATCATTTCGTCAGGGTTGCCGATTGGTATTAATGGACTCCAGTCGTCGGCGCTAGTGTAGCCAACG
Source organism: Nostoc sp. PA-18-2419 (assembly GCF_005869855.1). Lineage (GTDB taxonomy): Bacteria > Cyanobacteriota > Cyanobacteriia > Cyanobacteriales > Nostocaceae > Nostoc. Next base: position 123,791 of record NZ_SZNH01000009.1, read on the forward strand.
ACTTGTAAACAGTGAATTGTGCTGGTAAGTGCTTTTGAAGAACCTATCAATATATGTTTAATCAGTTCTCTTTTGGGTAAGGAATTTTAAGCAAGTTAATTGACGTTAAGTATATTTAAATTATTATTGTCTAAATATTATTACAGTTGGGATTAATTTTGTACAAACTCTTATTGTTGTACCATGATGGTAATTACCTMCCAGAATAAAGGTTTAGCAAAAGGCGATGTTTGCGACGGGCTACGCCTACGTAGTTTCTTGGCGGAGGGCGATCGCCTTTCTCATTCTCATATAAAATATTTTTTTATACTCAATATTTACTTTAAGAAAAATAATCAGCATTTATAGCAATATTTTTAAGAACTTTATTTAAACTTTATATTTTGACTAGATTGAATAAGTAAAATCTGCAATTGCTTTCTCAAAATGTATAAATGCTTTCTCAAAATGCCATTTGACTTTCTCATTTAGGTATATTCAGCAAGTAAAATAAGCTTTGACTTTCTCAAATCCCAGTTTGCTTTCTGATTTTGGTGTTTTCCGCAAGTAAAATAAGCTTTGACTTTCTCAAATCCCAGTTTGCTTTCTGATTTTAGTGTTTTCCGCAAGTAAAACAAGCTTTTGCTTTCTCAAACCTCAGTTTGCTTTTTAATTTGGGTATATTCAGTAAGTAAAACAAGCTTTTACTTTCTCAAACCCCAACTTTAGAATTTGAAATCCACAAGGATTAAGTTTTACATGTTTACACCCGGTTTCTAACCACCCTTTTCACTAAAAATTGCAATTCCCAGATTACTTTATATGACTACAGTCAGCTGTTGGATTTTGAATGCTTGATGCATTTAATTTCTCTGATAATTCGTTATCCGGGAATTGGGAATTTGCAAACTACTCATCCGAGTTTCTTAAAAACCATTTTGGTAAGATTCCTGAGTTTGGTAATTCTTTAGAATAAGTTACCGCCTTGATGGAGAAATTGTGCGGTAAAATTTACGCAAATCTAAATGCGATCGCTTCTGATTTAAAGTGGTTACAAGAAAATTCCCTTATTGGTGTTAATAGTTTTGCTGCTATTACTGTGTTAGTTAACAGACACGATAAATCGCCGTTTCTACAATAGAGAAGCGACTTTCCTTAATTTTTCTGGGTTCAAATACATAAGACTTAAGTTTCCATTAATTCCACTTCTCACAAGAGAAGCGACATTTAGAGAAAATGCGGTAAGAGTTAGACATTATGGTTTGTTTCCATTAATTCCACTTCTCAGAAGAGAAGCGACTGTTCGTATAGCTAATTTTGAAGCTGAAACTAATGGTTTCCATTAATTCCACTTCTCAGAAGAGAAGCGACTATTACTCGTTTAACAAAAGATGTGCTTTGGTAATTGAAGTTTCCATTAATTCCACTTCTCAGAAGAGAAGCGACCTATTAGTTCAGTAGATGATGTAGATAAATTACTTACCGTTTCCATTAATTCCACTTCTCAGAAGAGAAGCGACGGAAGAGCATCTGGCTGGTGCCGGCGGGCGTCGCGTTCGTGTTTCCATTAATTCCACTTCTCAGAAGAGAAGCGACCCCTCCTATTTAAACCCCTATGCTGCTTGATGTCCAGAGGCGATTTGCGACGGGGTTGGAGAATAGAGAAATTTTCACCTGATTCACAAAACATAAAAACGTCAAAATCCTTGTACAGTAAGACATCGGCGGGGTCAACGAGAACATAGGCATTTCCAAGTTTTGCCTACCCCGCCGCAGGTAATGTCAAAAAACTTAGTAAATTTGGTCATTCGCATGAAACCACTAGCATAATTTGAAACCAGCCCGTAACTTTAAGGTATGGAGAAAACTACAACAAACATCAAATATATGTATATCTCTTCTCGCGCTGCATTAATCCGTAATTTTGGAGTAGCGTTACTCAATGGCACTATCACTCTGATTATCTTGTCGATAGCACCTTTGGGACTAGCAGCAGTAATCATCAATACAATTTTGGTGACCGTCGCCAGCTTTGTCAACGCCACAGCTGGCGATGCTGTAGTGAAATTTTTACAACCTTCGCAAATTAAAACAATGATTGAAAATTCCGAATTCAAAATTCAAAATCCAGAATCCAGAATTCGCAATCGAGAATCCAGAAGATTTTGATATCTAAGTTTAATAATTTCTAAAAAATCAACAAAACACAGTTGATTTTTCCATAATTGTGACAGATGCGATGAATCACAGACGCGATGAATCGCGTCTCTACTGGGCACTACTAACTCCCCAATTTTTATGCGTACACTCTACGTTTCTCGACAAGGTTGTTATATCACCCTCAAAGCTGAAACCTTAATTATCAAACAAGGAGAAATTATTCACAGCGAAGTACAATTACCATTGCTGGAACAAGTACTAATATTTGGTAAATCTCAAATTACTACCCAAGCAATTCGTACTTGTTTATGGCGAGATATTCCCATTGCTTACTTATCGCGCATGGGATATTGTTACGGAAGGTTAATGCCAATTGCCAAAGGATACCGTCAATTATCTCGTTATCAGCAACAATTAACAGCACTAGAACGGTTGTTAGTAGCCAGAAAAATTGTCCAAGCCAAACTCAAAAATAGCCGTACCTTTTTACTGCGACAACAACGGCGTAATCCTTCAGAAACTGCTGAAATTGCGATCAAAAGTTTAGAAGTTCTGGGACAAAAATCAGGAGAAGCTGAAACAATAGAACGATTGATGGGATTAGAAGGTGCTSGTGCTGCACAATATTTTTCAGCCTTTGGCGAATGTTTAAATAATCCCAATTTTGTCTTTTTAGCGCGTAGCCGCCGCCCTCCAGGAAACCCAGTCAACGCCATGCTCAGTTTTGGTTACCAAATTCTCTGGAATCATATATTAACAATTATTGAACTCCAAGGATTAGACCCTTATCACGCTTGTCTCCATCAAGGTACAGAACGCCATGCGGCTCTAGCTTCCGATTTAATTGAAGAATTCCGCGCCCCAATTATTGATTCTCTCGTACTTTGGTTAATTAATACTAAAGTCATGGATATTGAAAAAGATTTTGAATATCATGATGGTGGTTGCTATCTCAATAACTCTGGTCGCCCGAAATATATCAAATATTTCTTACAACGCTTAGAAGAAGAAGTGCAATCTCAGACCGAGAAACAACCTCGTTGGGATTTAATTACACAACAAATTAAATTGTTTAAAAATTTTGTTTATCAACCTAACCAATTATATAAGCCTTATCAAATTCGTTGAATGCTATTTTATATCATAGTATATGATATACCTTGCGATAAAAGACGCAAAAAAGTATCAGATTTATTAGAAGGATATGGTCAACGAGTTCAATATTCAGTATTTGAGTGTATTCTCAATCAAAAAAAATATCATGAATTACGAAAAAGACTTTATAAACAAATAAAATTATCAGAAGACAGCGTGCGATTTTATCCTTTGAGCCAACATACATTTAACCAAATTGAAACTTGGGGAGAACCACCAGTCACGGAACTACCAGGCTCAACAATAATTTAATTTAATGTTAGTTTGATGCGGGTGGGCGAGACACCCACCGCACAACAAAAGCAGAATCTAAAAAAATACTCCAACATTCGAATTAATCAACGATTAACGCTACTCATGTCAGGGTAGCGATCGCCTGCTGCGACATTTTTGGGTGCAGCTGCTTCGAGTCGATTCAAGTCTTGTTCGGTGAGGGTAATTTCGGTAGCTGCAATATTCTCCTCTAAGTAACTACGGCGTTTTGTCCCAGGAATTGGTACAATATCTTCTCCTTGAGCCAAAAGCCATGCTAGAGCAAGCTGACTGGGAGTTACTCCTTTTTCAGTGGCAATTGTTTTAACTTGCTCGACTAATTGCAGGTTTTTAGAAAAATTCTCACCTTGAAAGCGCGGAGAATTTCTGCGATAGTCATCAGGTGCAAGGTCGTCAGGGCTAGTAATTGCACCCGATAAAAATCCTCTTCCTAATGGGCTATAGGGAACAAACCCAATTCCTAACTCCCGCACAGTGGGTAAAATTTCATCCTCTGGTTCTCGACTCCAAAGAGAGTATTCTGTTTGTAGTGCCGAAATTGGGTGAACTGCTACAGCCCGTCGAATCGTCGCTGGGGCTGCTTCCGAAAGTCCTAAGTAACGCACTTTTCCTTGCTTGACTAACTCTGCCATTGCCCCCACAGTATCTTCAATGGGCACGGTTGGATCTACCCGATGTTGATAATAAAGGTCAATCACATCAACTCCTAGACGTTTTAAGGAAGCATCACAAGCTTGATGCACATATTCTGGTTTGCCGTTAATTCCTTTCCAACCACCATCTTCAGTGCGGACATTGCCAAATTTGGTTGCTAAGATTACTTGCTGGCGGCGGTCTTTAATTGCTTTGCCAACTAATTGCTCGTTAGTAAAAGGCCCATACATGTCAGCAGTATCGAGTAAATTCACTCCCAGTTCTAATGCTCGATGAATTGTGGCGATCGCTTCTTGTTCATCACGACCACTATAAAATTCAGACATTCCCATGCAACCAAGTCCAATATTTGAAACTTCTAATCCTTGTTTGCCTAGCTTTATGGTTTTCATCCAACAATCTCCTAGTCAGTTATTGCCAAGGGAAAATTAAGTCTTTGAGTATTATCCCCTTCTCAATTACTAAGTCATCTATTATTAGAAATACTCCCTGATATACATCTGCTTTGATTTGGATAACTTATATCTTTGTCAGGTGTGTTATGCAAGTTAGTTTTAACACACGATTTTTATAAACTATTGCAGACGTTAGGCGTTTCGCCATAACGACCCTACTAATTAATTTTTTGGCGTTGCTGAATTCAGATATGAATTTATTTCATGCAGAGACGCAGCGGAAAGTCTGAGCAGAGGTTTCCGACCATCAGAATTTTCTAAGACAGAGGCGCAGAGAGTAATAATTTGAGATATTGAGTTTTCAAATTTCATATTTAAATTCAGCAACGCCAAAAATATTTATGCAAGAGATTTAATATTTAAATCTTCAAGAGCCTCTAATTCTTATTTAATTGCCGCCACAATCCCAACCGCTTATTTTTAGCATTAGCTTCACCAATTAAAAATTGGGTTTTGGTTTCATAGCAATTATCTAAGGATTCTTGGTCAATTACAGCATTACCTTCTTGTACCAAAAGCAGATTGACTGAGCGATTATCTACAAACACCTCACCAACTGTGCGACTATTGTTGAGTTGTTCTGTGCTTCTAATAACCACACGACTTTCAGGTGGTAACAACTGTTTTAACCTTTGTGTGGCTGCTAAGCTTGATTTCTGGCTAATCGCCTTTGGTACATTAATACATGCTAGCTTTACTGTAATTGCTTGTCCTGCATTATCTTTAACCAAAATTGTATTTCCATCTGCAACACCAACTACTGTAGTTAACACCAAAACTAGTTGAAGTAATTCCATAATTTTGTTTCTAGTAATTTCTGATTTGCTTTATACAATTTCACACTAATTCTGATATCCAGAAATTTATTTTAGAGTTACAGTATTATTGTATTCCTACTTAATAAATACCTTGTAGTCTTCAATTTTGCTAGCCAAGCGCAATGCAAGAAACTGACTTGCACCTTTCAAAGCCTCATAAATCTGAATAGCTTCTTCTCGATATCGAATAATTTTTTCTTGATTCCAATAATATGGTGGTGTTTGGAGGTTAGTAATTCTATCAGCTAGCTTTACCATCCAGATTTCTGGTGGTTGCTTCCTAATCCTTCGTAAACTATCTGTCATTTGCAGATGTTTTTCTAAGGAATTATCTTTAGTCAATGCAAGTACACCGTTGGCGATTGATTCACTAAATTCAGTTTGAATTTCCTCAAATGTCGTTGCTGTATCTTCAATTACATCATGCAAAATAGCACATTGGATTGCTAAATTTCCATCACGTTCTTTTTCTACATTTAAAGCAGCAATTACTTCCATACTCACATAACTCAAATGAATAATGTAAGGTATTTCTGACCCTGGTATCTTCTGACCATGATGTGCTTGTGCTGCTTTTTTTAAGGCTTTGATATAAGTTTCTTGTGACCAGTTTTGTTGCATATCTAGAAACGCTCTGATTGAATATGCTTTGTTGTAATAGTGCAATTATTGCAATTTGGTGAAAGGATTGTGGGTAGATGTCGTCCAACTATAACTCAAAGAAAGCATCAAGATTTACGTAAGATTACGGAAGTATTTTTACTGACTATTGGTTTTAAATTGTGAAAATGCAAAAATCCAAAAATCCAGATTTTTTGGGTTGATTTTCGCGATAGTCGTAATATTGCTGATTATGGGTACTAGAAATTGAGAGTACTAAGTTTTTTCATCTTGATTACCGCGTTCGGTGCGACTGTGTTACAGATATTCGCTGGCACCCAGAACAAGGCAATAGCTCAAATTATCCCCATCACCCCAGATAATACCCTTGGGAGCGAACGTTCTACAGTCACACCACAAAATCAGTTGGTTGACAGAGTTGATGGCGGGGCAATTCGCGGTACAAATCTCTTCCACAGCTTTGAGGAATTCAATATTGGTGAAGGAAGAACTGCATATTTCGCTAACCCGATAGGAATTGAGAACATTATTAGCCGAGTTACAGGAAGAAGTCCTTCACAGCTTTTAGGAACCTTGGGTGTATTAGGAAAAGCTAACTTGTTTTTAATCAACCCCAACGGTATTATTTTTGGGGCAAATGCCAAACTGGATATTAGTGGTTCGTTTGTTGCTAGTACCGCCAGCAGTGTAGTTTTTGCTGACGGTATAAAATTTAGTGCAACTAATCCCCAAGCCCCACCACTATTAACGCTGAAAGTTCCCATTGGCTTGGAATTCGAGAATATCCCAGGGGCTATTAGTTTACAATCAGCACGTTTAGTTATGCAGCCAGATCAAACCCTAGCGTTGGTGGGTGGTAACGTTAGTTTAGACAAAGGTACAATCCTTGCACCGGGGGGTCGAGTCGAGTTAGGGGGAGTGGCGCAAAAAGGCACAGTAACACTCAATGGGGATGGTAGCTTGAATTTTCCTGTTGATGTAGTCCGCGCTGATGTTTCTCTAACAAATAATTCACTAATCAATGTCCGGGCTGGTAAGGGCGGTAGTATTGCCATCAACACTCATAATTTAAATATCGGTGAAGGAAGTACCGTTAGGGCAGGTATCGCTTCTAATCAAGGTACTGTTAACAGCAAGGCGGGAGATATTGAAATTAATGCTACAGAGGCAGTGACGCTGACTGGTAGTGGTAGCTTTATTTCTAATGCGGTGCTTCCTAATGCCAAAGGTAAAGGCGGTAATGTTAATTTAACAGCGCGATCGCTTGCCGTAACTAAGGGTTTTCAAATCTTTGCGGGCACTTATGGGAACGGAGATGTCGGCGATGTGAATATCAAGGTCGGCGATACGGTGCTGTTTGATGGTGTGGGAACGAATGGCATTAATACTGGTGGCTATAGTTCGATTGCCGATGGTGGTACAGGTCGAGGAGGTAATCTCAATATTACAGCCAAGTCCCTGGCTGTGACTAACGGCGCTATTTTGGAAGCTAGTACGGTGGGACGGGGTGATGCCGGTAGCGTGAATATCAATGTCAGCGATACAGCTTTATTTGACGGCGAGGCGGATGATTTTAAGCAGGTATCGACTTTTACATTTGGTAGCGGTGCATACAGTCGGGTTGACCCTCGCGCCGTGGGAAATGCTGGTAGCATCAATGTCACAGCCAGAACAGTGAAAGTAAGCAACGGTGCAGTTCTCACAACCAGTACTGATGGAAAAGGCAATGCAGGTAATGTGACTATTAATGCTCGTGATATCGTTTTTGATGGTGAGGGTCGCTTTAACGATACTCCGGGATTTGGCTTTTTTCAATCTAGTGGTGCATTCAGCAGTGTCAAAAGAAAAGGTGAAGGGATAGGTGGAAATATTGTTGTTAACGCTAATACACTATCTTTAAGCAAGGGTGCTGTTATCGTGACTAGCACTCGTGGACGTGGAGATGCAGGAGATATTTTGATTAATCGGGCTAATACTGTAACGGTCGCTGGTGTTGCAGGCGATGGATATTCCAGTGGACTTTATAGTAATACCGAACCCATTGGAATTGGTCAAGGAGGAGAAATCACAGTCAATGCAGCTACTTTACGGGTGGTAGATGGAGGTGTGATTAATGCCTTAACTGCAAATGCAGGTAGTGGAGGTAATATTGTAATCAATGCTCAGACCTTAGAAGCTGCTAATGGCGGACAAATTGTGACTTCTACTCGTAGCAGTGGCAATGCAGGCAATATCAAACTTAACGTTTTAGATAGTATAAACCTTGCTGGCAGTGATTTGAGTTATAGCGATCGCACTCTAAAAAATATTCAAATTGGTCTGGATACATTTACCAATCAAGGTGCTGCTAGTGGGATACTAGCTAGTACTGATGTCAATGCCACAGGGAATGGTGGTAATATCTTCATCCTCTCCAAGCAAGTAAATCTGAGAGACCGGGCTACAATTACAGTCAGCAGTCAAGGTTCGGGAGTCGCTGGAAATATTGAAATAGACGCCAGAGCTATCCACTTGCAAAATCAAGGTACGATTACAGGGGAAACGAAATCAGCTAACGGTGGGAATATTCTCCTACAAGTACAAGATTTACTCTTGATGCGTCAAAATAGCTTGATATCTACTACGGCTGGGACTGGACAGGCTCCTGGGAATGGTGGAAATATCAAAATTGATGCGAAAAATGGTTTTGTTGTTGCTGTTCCGGAAGAAAACAGCGACATTATTGCAAATGCTTTTGCAGGGCAGGGTGGAGTTGTTGAAATTAATGCCCAGCGAGTTTTTGGATTAGAGTCCCGCGAATTGCTAACTCAACAGAGTGATATTACAGCTTTTTCACAAACCAATCCGCAACTTAACGGTGTGATTGAAATTAACACACTCGGTATCGACCCAACTCAAGGATTAGTTAATTTGCCAAGCGAACCGCGTAGCGTTGAAATTAGTGAAGGTTGCCAAGTCAGACCAAGTAATGCAAGACGGTTACGGTTTGTCAATCGAGGACGGGGAGGAATACCATCGCGCCCCGAAGAACCGCAGAATGTGGAAATGTTTGTCGCCAGATGGATTGATTTGGATGACGATAAGGAACATGTCTCGAATAAGACTGTGCCTGAGAATGTTTCACTGACTCAGCGTTTAGATACACTCAATAATACGAGGGTAAATCGCTCAAATGGTGTAACAGATTCAGCAACGAGTCCTACTTCCATCTGCCAAGGAAAATAAATTTAAAATTTTGGCAATTTTTCCCACACCAGTTTCGTTTATAGCCTGAAAAACTAGGTTTTGGAGATTGCTTCAGATTACGCCTGATAAAACGTTAGCGATCGCCCATGATAAAACAATATAATAAGCTGCCTCGTAGGGTAGGATTTAAGTTCAAGTTGGTCAAGATACGGTATCGGCTGCTAGCTGTGAGCTTGATATTGCTGATATTTCTAGTTAAGATACCGTATGTATTTGCTCAGACACCCACCTTCCAAAGCAATTTAGTTACCACTGAAGTACAACAGTTGCTACGCCAAGGGCAACAAGCATATAACTCCAACAGCTACTCTCTGGCTATCAAGTTATTACAACAAGCATTGCAACTCGCCACAACTGCTAAGAGCGATCGCACTCAGGCTCTTATTCACAGCAACTTATCTCTAGCATATCAGCAGCTAGGCGATTGGGATGCAGCACAACAGCAGATATCAGCCGGTTTGCAACTTTTACATCCTTCCCAATCAAAGCCGACGCCAACGCTGCTGAAAATCTACGCGCAATCCTTGGATATCCAAAGTCGCCTTTGGTATATGCAGGGAAAACCAGAAGCCGCATTAAAAAGTTTGCAAGCAGCAGCGCAGATATATCTACGTCTGGGAGATGAAGCTCTAAGTATTGGTAATGCCATTAACCAAGCGCAATCGCAACAAGCATTAGGTTTATACCAGCAAGCATACAATACTCTCGAACAGATTCAGCAAAGGTTGATGGCAATACCCGACTCTGTGATTAAAGCTGAAGGATACTTGAGCTTGGGTAACGTTCTGCTGGCGATTGGTGAGTTAAAGCAATCGCAAATCTCATTTGAGAATAGTTTAGCACTGGCGCAAAACTTGCCGTCATCGTCTGCTAAAAGTGAAGTCAAAAGTGCTGCTTTGGTGAGTTTAGCAAATATGTTTTGGGCACAAGGAAACTTAGAGCGCGATCGCTACACAAATCGCAACTATAATAATCTTCCTTGGCAGTGCCAACAGCGAGCGCCAAGTGATTTTGAAGCAGTACCCAATAGTGCATTGCGATCGTATCAGAATGCAGCCTTGCAATACCAACAACTACTAGCTATACCATCGTCCCCATCAATACGAGTGCAAGCACAGACTAATTATTTCAATTTGTTGGTAGAAACTGGACAATTATCCGCAGCACAGGCATTATGGCACGAAATCAAACTTTCTGACTTGCCGAACAATCGTCAGGCGGTGTATGCAAAGATTAACGCCGCTAAAAATCTCGCTTGTCTCTCTCAAAAAACTGCTGCGGATAGTTCTGTCTCCCACGAAATTGATAATTTATTAGAGTCAGCGATTCAAGATGCAAAACAACTCCAAGACTCCCGCGCTTTATCTTATGCCCTTGGTAATCGTGGCGGGTTCTATGAATATCTTGCTGTAGCAGCGCTGCACAAATCAATATCAAAAGCAGATACAGATTATCTACTTACCAGCCAAAATCTGACGCAACAAGCATTACTCCTTGCTCAAGCCATCACTGCACCAGACATTGCTTATCAGTGGGAATGGCAGATGGGGAGAATATTAGCAGCGCAAACAAAAGACGAACGAGCGATCGCATTTTACCAAATGGCTGTAGAAAGCCTCAAATCTGTTCGTAGTGATTTGCTTAGCATTAATTCTGATGTCCAATTTTCTTATCGCGATAATGTAGAATCTGTCTATCGTGAATTAGTAGATTTGCTATTAAAAAATTCTCCTAATTCAGCAGCATCTCAAGAATATCTTCAGCAAGCGATTACAAATATAGACGCACTACAACTTGCAGAACTCCAGAATTTTTTGCGCTGTAATTTGGTACAGATATTACCTATTAATCGTGAAGTTACAACTATCGATCCTAATGCCGTCTTTATCTATCCCATTATTCTAGAAAACAGACTAGAAGTTATTTTTAAGTTCCCAGGACAACACCTTGAACACCATTTATATACCATCCCCCGCAATACAGTTCAAGATACTGTCATGCAACTCCGCAACGCCATATATACCCGCAACCCTAGTAAAATTCGGGCTAAATCACAAATTATTTATCGCTGGTTAATCAAACCTATCGAAGCATATTTGCAAGAACATAGCAACATCAAAACCTTAGTTTTTGTTCTCGATGGCGAACTTCGCAACATCCCCATGGCAGTATTGTATGACGAATCAAAAGACCAATATCTTATTCAAAAAAATTATGCTCTAGCCTTGCTGCCAAATTCCCAATTATTTGATTTACGTTCCTCACAACTTGAAAAACCAAAAATATTAGCTGGTGGCATAGGAGAACAACAAGAAAATGTAGAAACTCGTAACTTTTCCTCACTCAACATCGATGAATTGCAGCAAATTGCGAAGATATTACCTAGTAAACTATTAATTAATTCTCAGTTTACCCCAGCAAACATTCACAAGCAGTTACAGTCAAAAGCATTTTCCATTGTTCATTTTGTCACACATGGTAACTTTAGTTCTGACCCGGAAAATACATATTTACTTGCCTACCAACAACTTATCAAAGCTAAGCAACTAAATAACTTACTACGCGATGACACAGTTAATTCTAGAGATATCAAATTGCTGGTACTAAGTGCTTGTAAAACCGCAGAAGGCGACAATCGAGCAATCTTGGGCTTAGCTGGACTTGCTGTAAGGGCGGGGGCAAATAGTACCCTCTCAACGTTATGGCAAATCAACGATAATTCTACAACTCAATTAATGGTGCAGTTTTATACTGAGCTCAAAAAAGGTGGAGTTACGAAAGCTGAAGCATTACATCGGGCGCAAAAAGCACTTTTATTACAGCCTGAGTATCAAAATCCTTATTACTGGGCACCGTATATATTAGTTGGGAATTGGCAGTGATTGGTAAGCTAATCGGTATTTGAATTGTATAACGAACCTGCGACCACTTTTATGTTAGTGTCCTACTTAGTGTTTTCCATTATTTTCGCGAGATTCTGCGATCGCTATCAGCAAGTAATCCTTGCTATTACTAGAAAAATCCGCACAAATAACCTTGATACAGCAATCCTCAGCTGACTGAGAACAAAAAATAAAAAAATAACCAAAAATTATACATCACCCTCATATTGCTCTAGGCCTACTCCCAATAAAACCAATAAAGGACTCCAGTTTCCCCAACTTAGGGAGTAAGGTTTTAGTTGGCTTATGACACTATTATTAAGTTCAAAAAATGTCGGTGAGTATTTAGTTAACCTGGGTATCTGCACCCAATCAGAGCAACACACGCTTAAAATAGAGCCATTAGCAGCCAAGAATTTCAACTTGTTAGTGAGTTCTCTCGATGGACGCAAACTTTTAGTCAAGCAGGAACGACACAATCAAGAAGGGAAAACAGCAGGTGAATTTCTCCAAGAATGGAAAATTCAAGAATTTTTACAACAATTTCCAGAACTGAAGCATCTTAGTTCATTTTTACCGTCGGTACTCAATTTTGACCGAGAACACTCCATTTTGGTTTTCAGTTATCTGGATAATTACCGAGATTTAGTTGATTTCTACGGTAAAGAAAATATCTTCCCCCCAGAAATTGCATTCGCCATTGGAACTAACCTCGCCAGTATCCATCGTGCTACTTTCAACAATCAAGACTATCAACAGTTTTTGAATGAGAGCATTGATAACAAACAAGCTAATATGGTTCCTAGCTTCATTCATAGCCTAGAACGGATTACCCCGGAAATATTCGGTCTAGTGCCTACAGATGGGTTAAAATTCTTTGCTTTATACCAACGATATGACAGTTTAGGGCAAGCGATCGCAGAACTAGGTAATGCTTTCATACCCTGTTGTGTAACGCACAATGACCTCAAATTGAATAATATTCTTTTATCCAAAGATTGGGAGCATTCCCAAGCCCACATCGTGCGGCTAATTGATTGGGAGCGTTCTGGTTGGGGAGACCCTGCTTTTGATTTGGGAATGCTTATCGCCAGCTATCTGCAAATGTGGCTGGGTAGCTTGGTTATTAGTCAAGCACTCACTATCGAAGATTCTTTGCGCTTAGCCAATAGTCCCCTCGATGCAATTCAACCAGCAATTGCCGCCTTGAGCATAGCTTATCTCGAAAACTTTCCAGAAATTCTTCAGCACCGGCCTGACTTTTGGCGACGCGTTGTCCAATTTAGTGGACTAGCTTTGATTCAACAGATACAGGCAATGATTCAGTATCAAAAAAGCTTTGGGAATGCAGGTATTTGTATGCTCCAAGTGGCAAAAAGCTTGTTATGCCGTCCAGAACAATCAATGACAACCGTTTTTGGAACAGCCGCTACTGTTCTAAATCAAGCAAATTTTTCAGTTGCTTAAGACTTTTAGTAATAATTTGACTCTAATGCAATTACTCAATTCGCTTCCTACTCAAGATGTTTCTGTTACCAGCCAACACACACTAGATATATTGCAAGATATTATCAAAGTTCAAATCCAGTCGAACTTCTGCATTCTTCATCCAGATTACAAACCTTGGGAATTGCCATCTGAGGTAGTAGCTCGTTTTCAAGGAATGCCTGCGGAAGTTCAAAATCGCTATATGAGTTTGCAACTTCGCAGTTTTATTTACGGTATCCATTACAACGGCTCGATGAAAGCTGTCCTTGCTCTTGATGCTAATGCCAACAGTCAGCCAGTTAACTTAGAAAATAATACTGTTTTGGGAGTAGACCTGGGATTTTACGATCGCCTGCACAATAGCAATAATGGAGAAGGTTACTTTGACCCAGGTTGGTATGTACTAAGGCAAGAGACTGATGGGATGCTGGCCGTACATAAAGGTGGTTTAACTTTGCATATTGAGCGTGAAATACATCTCCAAGATGCGTCAAAATCTGCCGCCATTGGTGACACAGTTGCAATCTGGATGCCCAAGAATTTTGTCCAAAACGGTTTTTATATGGCTGTTGGGAATGCAGGGGCAGAAAGTTACCATCACCCAAGCCAAGCACCGCAACTCGTGCGCGTTTACTTCAACTTAACTCCTGAAGGCGCAGTTGCAGTCATGGCTAACGTAACACAGCATCTCAACGCGATCGCTATGCCTTTCACCTTTAAAGTACTTTATAACCCAGGTGATTACAACCGTCATGACTCAGGAGTTCTTTACTTCGAGAAAGATAGCTACGAAGTTGTTCGGGAAGTCCTGCAAAAAGTCTACATCAAAAATAAGTCACATTTTCAGTCAGAAATTCCCCTATTCACCAAATTACTTGCACCTGGGTTAGGACTGGCAGAAGAACCAGATAGTAAATTTGCTACCCAAGAAAGTTTTGGGATGAATCGATGCCAAATCATTGCTAACGCACTGTTAGAAACTTGGCATCAAGGAGATGATTCGCCACAAGCCAAGATGAAAGCGATTTTCCAGCATTTCTCACTTTTGCAACTGGATTGGCAACATGCTTACCTCAATGCCAAATCGAATAATATTTATACACTTTTGGAACTATGAAAATCGCTGATATTACCTTGCCACCAGTAGTTTTACCAACAATTAACCATACAGAAAATAAATTTCCTGCATCTGATTTGCCTTTTTATCGGCAACTCGGACGGACTGATTTAACAGTTAGTTGTTTGGGTTTGGGTGGCGGTGGTGGTATTTCCAGTGAGGATACCCTCTATGCTTTTGACCAAGGAATTAACTATTTTTTCTATTCCAGCGACCTGCACCACTATATATATAGTTCTATGTCTGATGCTCTGCGTCAATTGTGCGGACGTAGTTCTTCAGTCCGCGAGAAAGTGGTGCTGGCAACTGTAACTTACATCAAAAGTCCAGAAATGGCGTTGGCTGCGTTAATGGATCAGTTCGTGGAATTGGGCATTGATTATATAGATGTCTTATTTTGGGGATGGATTGGTGTTAATGATGGACAGGCATTACAGGATTGCTTACAGCTTTCCTCTGATTTGAGAGGTGCTAATTCTGTTTACCAACGCACCATGGAAAAGATGTTTGGCACATCAGAACGCCTGAAGAAAATGGGGGCTGTTCGTTATATTGGTGCATCCTTCCACGATATTAATCTGGCGCGACAGTGGTTGCATAGCCCCTTGTTAGATGTGGTGATGGTGAGACACAATCTTGCTCACCGTTCCGCTCAAAGTCAAATTTTGAAGCAGATTAATGCTCAAGATCCGCAAACACCGGGAATTGTCACCTTTAAATCTACAGGTTCTCATTCCGGCGTGCTTTGGGATACACCTGCTGGTTTACCTGCGGGTTGTTGGCGGCCTTCCGTACCAGATTTGTATCGCTACTCGTTGAGTCAAAACTATGTAGATGTTTGCTTAACCGGGTTGCGAAGTCGGGAGGAGATTAATCTAGCGATCGCCGGAGTCCAAAAGGGCAAACTCACACCAGCCCAATTAGATTATCTCAATCTATATGGCGATTTACACCGAAATAAATTGAAAGTTCAAGAAATTTCACCAGAAAGATTACTTTACTCTACTTGATTTACAGTACATCTCGTTTATGCCCAAAGGGTGGAAATGCATTGAGCGAACCTCTGCCTCGCTTTCATCTAACCTTACATCATAAAATCATGCAAGAAACTTTAGAAAAACTGGTACTACCAGAAATTGCTCCTGCAACTGATGAGGTAATAATTGCCTATCTACGTCAGTCTTACAAAATTGCAGAAATCGCAGTCCAAGCTGAACAGGACGCCTTAATTTTGGCAGTTTGCAAACAACTTAATATCACTGTAACCGAGGAGGAATTGCAAGCAAAGGGAGATGCCTTTCGCCTAGAATACAAGTTGCTAGGTGCTTCAGAAACTCTCGCTTGGCTGACGAAACAGCGAATCACCGTAGACGATTGGTCGCAAGGCATACGAGTATCCCTACTGAGGCAGAAGTTGAAACAACATCTTTTCGGCGATGCTGTTGATGCTCATTATATGAACAACCGGGACGATCACCGCCGTCTTGCTCTCTCTCAAATTTTAGTCCGTGACTTGACAGAAGCCTTTCAAATAGCCCAAGTGCTGCGCCAAGAAAACGCTTCTTTTTGTGCATTAGCGTTGCAACACTCCAAAGGTAAACAGTCTAAAGACAATGGCGGATTTGCTGGAGTCCGGTTTATAGCAGAACTATTACCGGAGATTGTCAAGGCTGTTGCCAAAGCTAAGGAAAGTGAAATCATAGGCCCAATTCAGACGAAGTTGGGTTATCACATATTGAGAGTCGAGAAATGGTTTCCTGCTGAATTTAACCAAGTTAGAGAGCAAGTCTTAGATTCGCTGTTTCAGGCTTGGTTGCAACGAAGAAGTCAGCTTGAACAGGATGGCCAATAGCGTCAATAATTTTATAATTGGGTAATTTAAAACGGTTGTGCAAAGTGTTTAGCTGCTTCTGAATCAACTCAGAAGCAGTTTTTTTATTGCCTTAATTTTTTCAGAAAGAATATTCCCCATAAAAATCAATACAGTTCATATAAGCCCAAAACCCTGATATAGAGAGGCGATTTGTCGCGTCTTGAAAGACCAATCATCTACACCAATAGCCCTTAACTGAACCGTATTGCCATAAAAATTAGATTTAATCCAGAAAAAATGTTTAGCTTTTTGTCTCAATCGAGACTGATATTACCTTACATCACTCATCTTTTTACCGTGAACTTACTCAAAGATTTTAAAGCAGCTTTATTCTTCATAATTAGGCTTTTATATTTAATGTATTTTCTGGCTATTACATTAATTTTTAAATAAATAACAAGTCATATTTGATACATTTTTGATTTTTTTACCTATTAATTTTATGTCTATTTCAGTTATTGAAAGATTACTTTTCTGTTACTTTCTGCGGAAGTACTTTCGTTTTTAGAGCGTAAGTYATATAGTCCTTGTAATCGAAGGTTGTTATTATATTATTAGCCATAATTTTTAGACAAAAAATTATCTTTTTGTCTCGATTTTTAATTAAAATAATATTTTTTTCATTTAATATCAAAAATCTAGCTTGTATTTTTATATTTTTATAAATTCGCCCCTAAAAAATTAGTTATTTAATGTCTCCAAAAGTAGTTAGTAAATATTGTCTGTTAAATATAAACAGGATTAAATAGTAAATAAGGGCGAGAAAAATAAAAACCTAACCCCAGCTAAAAAACTTAACTTTTGAGAAAATCAACAATGGCTACTATCAAAATATCTGACTTACATCCTGCTGGCTCTGAATTTTTTATCGATTCTGAAAGTTATCTAAATGATTTGACAGAAAATGAAATTGAAAATCTAACTGGCGCAGGTTGGTATATTCGTTTTTCATTTAATAATAGGGGTATACAAGTTTGCTTTAGTTGGGCGTGGGGTTAATTAACATCTAACAAAAAACAAAAATTTTACAATGATTTACTAGATTTAGTCACAAATATCTACTTTATCTAGTAAACCAATTTTAATTCATGATTTACAAACAATGGAGATTTGAAGAATGGCTACTATCAAAATCAACAATCTTAATGCTTCTGGATCTGACCTTTTCAATGATTCTGAAAGCTTCCTTAATGAGTTAACAGAAGATGAACTAAATGTAACAAAAGGTGGAAGTACTCCTTTCTGTATCACGATTGTTGTTAGTGTTGTTGTTTACGGTAAATACAGAGGTTGGTGGTAATCATATAAAGCACTATACAAGCACCATTCAGTATTGAATGGCTATATCTAAATCCTCCATAAATTACAAAAAAGGAAATTCAACAATGGCTACTATCAAAATTTCTGATTTGCATCCCGCAGGATCTGAACTTTTCGTTGATTCTGAAAGCTATCTCAATAATTTGACTGACGAAGAACTGAATAGGACACAGGGTGGAAGTAGCTTTGGATGCATTTGGATTTCTGTACAGGTTTCTATAGTGACATATAAAGCATATCAAGGCTATCAAGCAGGCAGACGCGCACGATGATAATGCAAGCTGCATATATTATGTCTAGCATTCCGTTAATATCACACTAAAGAGTTTTTTTGGAGCAAATATAAATGGCTACTATCAAAATTTTTGACTTGCATCCCGCTGGTTCTGAACTGTTTTTGGATTCCGAAAGCTATCTGAATGATTTAACAGATGATGAACTTAATTCAACACAAGGTGGTCTCTCACCGTTGACTATATCTAGTTGGTGGTGTGCGGGTGCTATTGCTTACAGTGTCACATATGCTTGGGGTCGTTGGGGTCCAAAGTGACAATTAAAAGAATTATCTAATCTAAGATTTTAAGATTTGAGTATAAAAACTATTAATAAATCCTCAAAAGATTGAATCTCAGATAATTTTTCAGTAACTTATAAGATTATGGATTTAATATTATAATCCTATTTGTTACATCCTAATTAATAAGAGTTTCTAACTTTTCAATATCCAGGTAGTCAAAATGCCTAAAATACCATTGAATAATTCATTGTTTTTCCCTGTTATTATATTAGCCCTTTGTGGTTTATTTGGGTATTTGCATGGAAAACATGATAGAAAGTCTTCATTCAACCATAACCAACAAATACAACAAGTTTATCCAACATCACTTACTCATAAAAATCAACTAGGCTAAAAACTAGAAATAGTGCTATTGATTTTAGAAAAAGTTTTGTTTACTAAGGTAAGGAAAGTATTCTCATATGGCTACAATCAAAATCAATAATCTGAATGTCACTGGTTATGAACTTTTCAATGATTCTGAAAGCTATCTCAATGATTTAACAGATGATGAAATCAGTTTGACACAAGGTGGAAGTAGCCTTCTGTGTTATTACGGTATTATAGCTAGTATGTATGCCGCTCGTTCTGGCATTGGATGTGTTAATGCTGCTAATGCTATTGTGATAGCAGGCTATAACTACGGAAAAAATAAAAAGTGGTGGTAAAGATAATTTTGTAATAACTTTGCCTCATTACAAGCTGAAATTTATACATAGATAAACAAAGCTCTCTGATAGTTATCAGAGGGCTTGTTATCTTAAAGAAAATTAGATTATCGATTAATCTATCTAATTTACTGACTCAATATTGCTCAAAACTTCTAGTTCCTCAACTTGTTGCTTTATCCATTCACTAAACAAATCTGACATAATCTGATAGCGCAACTTATCATCCAACTCTGGTTGAATAAGTTCCTCAACCAAAATCAGATGTATACCCTTAGAAGTCACTATTGGCTTAAGAACCTGCGGAGGCTTACTAGCAAACACAGCCGCCGAAATCTCCGCTTTTAACTCTTTACGTCGCACAATTCCCCGATATCCTCCTACGCGGCGTAATTCCTGATCTTGAATGTATTGATGAGCAACTTCAGGAAAACTCACCTCCCCTTCTCGTAATTCATAAAAAAGTTCCATACCCAAATCTTTGTCATCCAAGATTACTTCGTATATTACAGCCCCACCATAATCTAATTGATGTTCAAAAAACCAAGATTCTACTTTTTTGCCAAACAGATATTCTGCTAGCTTCCCAGAGATAACATTGGTATAAACCATCTCCTCAAAATCATCAACAGACAAGCTATTTTTCTGTAACCATAGCAAGGTTTCGTCAGCACTTCTGAGTTTGCTCAGTAACCGGATATTGTCTGCTGACTGTTGCAATTCTTCAGCATCTACTTCAATACCTGCCTCAGCAGCAGCAGAAATAATAATCTTACGGGTAACAATTTGTTCAATCAATGAGGGAATTTGACAAGAAAGTTTGACTTGGTGAAGAATATCATGTATGGAGATAGTAATAGCTTGTGGCATAAGGTAGATCCTAATTAATTGAAAAGAATTGAAAGCAGAGGCTCTAATTTTTTGAAGATATTACCAAGTAGAACCTAAAAAATGAAAGAGGTGAAGCCTACTTTTTAGGCTTTGTTTATATAGCCCCAGGCTTCTAGCCTATGAGCTTGTGTTTGAACACATTTACAGTTTTAAATCGCCTTGTTGTAACTTCTTAAATGGATCAATCAGTAAATCAATAATCCGACGCTGACGGATAATGACTTCAGCCGTTGCTGGTTGTCCTGATTTGAAGGAAATACATTTACTTTCTGGCTGAATGCAATTTTGACTGAGTTCAACTTCCAAATCATAAGTAGTTAAATTTCCTTCGGCTGTTTGTGTAATTTTAGAATCTGGTGAAACTCGACTCAGTTTACCTTGTACAACTCCATAATCTTGAAAGGGATATTCATCAAACTTTAGTTTAACTTTTTTGTGTTGATTACCTGACCGGATCGACTCACTTTCAGATGTAGGAATTTGTCCTCTAAACACCAGACGAGTTCCTTTTGGTGCAATTTCGGCAATTAGTTCTTTTGGTTGTACGACTGCTCCTTCTCGCTTAATTGGAAGTTGAAAAATTGTGCCATCAAATGGTGCATGAATGACATATTTTGCTAACTGCTCCTTCAACGATTTGATTTGACTTTTAGATTGTTCGATTTCTGATTGTAAGCTGGTAATTTGTGAGTTCAACTCATTAACTTGCTGTTGGCTCCTAGAAATAGCTAATTTTCCTGCTTCTAACAAACTTTGGTAGCTGCGTTTTTGCTCTTGCAGGCGTAAAGCGGCTTGTTGAATGTCTGACTCTGCTTGATGAATAATACTCGCATAGCGTCTTTGTTGTTCTTGCAAACGTAACTCAGCTTGTTTAATATCTGACTCTGATTGATTTAGCAAACGCAAATTTTCTTTTCTCATTGCTTCCATCTCTTTAACTTTGATGTAAGGAACGGCTCCTTGCAAAAAAAGGTTTTGGTAGCGTTCCTCTTCAATCTGAGCATCAATTAACCGACTAGTCGCTAATCTATAAACTGTTTGACTATCAAGAATAGCTTGTTTTGCTTGGTCAATAGGAGCAAGTTTTTCTACTTTTTGTAGGTTATAAGAGGCATTTACAGAATTGAGATTTTGCCGCGCTTGTTCTACTTGTGTAAGTTTTTCCAATTCTTGAGCTTTGTTTTGTTGCTGTTGAGAATTTAGAGCCAAAATTAACTGATTTTTAAACACATTTAACTGTGCTAATCTGTTCTGTTGACCTTCTAATTTTGTCCCTTGTTGTTGGAGTTCATCTCGTACTGATTTGGAGTCAAGTTCCATTAAAACTTGTCCGGCTTTGACATCATCACCTTCCTTAACATACACTGCCATAACTGCGATCGCTCCCGGTATATCTGCCTCTCGTTTGACAGTATCTCCATTTAGTTCTAATCGTCCTCTAGCAGTACCTGTTTCATCGACTTTATAAAGTATTGCCCAAGGCAAAATAATGGCTATAAATGCTACCAAAAAATACAGTAATCCCCGTGTCCAAATGCGTGGTAGAGTATCCAATAGTTCTTGAGTTGCACCAGACCAATCATCACTAGAAATAACTAAAGCATCATTTAAACGAGGATTGAGATTTGGATTGGCTAGATTTTCGTTGCTGTTATCTGAATTGAAATCTGGTAAAAAGTCAGAGTGAGAAATGTAAGTCATGGTTGAATTTCAAAATTGTTGATTGTTTTATTTAGTTCATCTCATCTCGTTGCTGCTGAGTGAGATAGAAGTAGTAGCCTTCTTTGACCATCAGTTGTTTATGGGTTCCGCTTTCAACTAAAACACCATCTTTTAGTGCCAAAATTAAATCAGCATTACGCACTGTAGATAGACGATGGGCAATAATTAACGTGGTGCGACCTTGACGAATTTTGTTTAAATTCGTTTGGATAATTTGTTCTGATTCAGCATCAAGGTGGCTAGTGGCTTCATCAAAAATCAATATTTGAGGATTGCCCAACAAAGCACGAGCGATCGCTATTCTTTGTCGTTGTCCACCCGATAACATTCCTCCACCTTCACCAATTCGCGTTTCATAGCCCATCGGCATTTGTTTAATAAATTTATGTGCCCCTGCAAAACGAGCTACTTCCATAATTTCTTCGAGGGTAGCTGACGGATAACTAATAGCAATGTTTTCTCGAATAGTACCGCCAAATAAAAATGTGTCTTGGTCAACTACACCGATTTGAGAACGCAGCGATCGCAATGATAAACTGGTGATATCTTGACCATCAATCAATAGTTTCCCATCAGTGGGTGGATAAAGACCCAAAACCAGTTTAGAAATTGTTGTTTTCCCAGAACCACTGCGTCCCACAAGCGCTACTGTTTGCCCAGGCTTTACCTGAAAACTGAGATTTTGCAAAATATTAATTTCACTTTCTACTTGATAGCGAAATGTCACATTTTCAAAGCAAACATCACCTTTTAAATTAGGTAAAGATTGACGGGGTGACAAATGCAAGTCTTCTTCTGGTTCTGCTTGAATAACATCATGGATGCGTTCAATCGCAATCACAACTTCTTGGATCTCATTCCACAATACAGCCAATCGTTGGAAAGGATGAATAATATTGCCAAGCAACATATTAAAAGCAACTAGCTGACCAATAGTCAGGTTTTCATGAATTACTTGCCAAGCACCAAACCAAAGCAACCCCGTATTTGCCAATGTTTCGATTACAGAACTGAACATCTGAAGCCGAATCTGAATCACTTGTCCAACAAAGTTACTTTTTACTGACTTATTAAGCAGTTCTTCCCAATGCCAGCGAACAGTTTGTTCTACTGCTAAAGATTTCACAGTACGAACACCAGTTAGAGCTTCGATCAGATAGCTACTTTCAGCAGAAAAAGTGGTAAATATCTCTCTGGAAACTCGTTGTAAAAAGGGTGTGGCAATCAATGCTATAAAAACAAACGGTGGGACGATAATTAACGCACCCAGTGCCATTTTCCAGCTATACCAAAACATTAATCCCAAGTAGATAAATACCGTGAGTAAATCAAGCAAAATTGACAGGGCTTCACCAGTTAGAAACCGTTGAATTTTACGATTTTCCTGCACACGAGAGATGATGTCTCCTACATAACGTGACTCAAAAAAGCTGAGTGGTAACCGGAAAGTATGTCGAATAAAACCAACAATCAATGACACATCTACCCTGTTGGCTGTTTGGTCTAGTAGATATTGCCGCAAACCAATCATGGCGACACGGAACAAGCTAAAAATCAGTAAACCTAATCCCACCGTTGTCAAAGTCAACTCAGATCGCTGTACAACCACACGATCTAAAATCAACTGGGTAAACAGTGGCGTAATTAATCCAAAAATCTGAATAAAGACCGAAGCAATAAATACTTCTAACAGCACAAGCCAGTGGGGTTTGACCAACTCAAATAACTGCCAAAAAGGAGTACTATCATTTTTAGTTTGTTTGACTAAGACTGTGGGTTCCAATAACAAGGTATTGCCAGTCCAGCCAGCTTTGAATTCTGCGTAGCTGAGGCTGCGTTGACCGATGGCAGGATCAGCTAAAATTACCTGTTTCGAGGTCACTTTGTAGACAACGACGTAGTGATTGCCTTCCCAGTGGGCGATCGCCGGCAAAGATTGTTCAGCTAGTTTGTCTAGGCTGGCTTTTACAGGTCGAGTTGAAAAACCGATGCTTTCTGCTGCTGCTACCAACCCCCGCAGCGAAGCACMATTGCGGTCAACATTAGCTAAGTCCCGCAACCGATTGACACTAAAACGCTTACCCCAGTAACGAGCAACCATAACCATACTTGCTGCACCGCAATCAGAAGCACTCTGCTGTGCAAAAAAGGGATAGCGCTGAGTCAGACCTTGCCATAAATGACCAACTTGTAAAGTTGGACTGGGGAAGTAAGCCTTACTAATCTTTTTCTGCTGACGTACAGACTCAGAAACTTGTAAAGATGTGGCTTGGTGCTGTTTAGTATCTTCCCATCTACTTTGGTTCTCCTCCACTTTAAAAGCAGGATGAGGATCGCTAAGATAATTGAGGCCATTTAGCGGCAAATTTCGGTGAACTGCTTGCTGATAAAGATGCTGACGGATAGCAGGATATTTGCGGTATAGCTTTATGAGACACTGTTCAGGAACAAAGCAGATAGTTGGTGCATCCTTAGCAGCTTTTACTGAATAAGGCTGCCAAGATTTTTCTGGGAACAATGTTAATTCACCAAATGACTCTCCTGTATTTAGTGCAATAGGGCGTGAATTATCATGACTATCGATTAACCTGGTCTTACCTAAAATAATTATGTGTATACCAGATTCAGCTTTTTCTGATGACCAGAATTCTTTTAATGCTGTAGGGTTTATGATTTTAATGTGTTGGTGCAACACTAAAAAATCTTTTTCAGTCAAAGACTGTCCTAATGCCTTTGCAATCAGGTCACTATAAACCAAGGAATTAGATGAATTTTCAAGCATAGTTGCAATCTCAATTGATTAAATGAAATTGCCACAGACCAGGATTGGGTTCTGAGGTTTCTGTTAAATCGTTAATCACAAGCCGATTATCACTGTTATTGTGTTTCAATTCATTGGCTTGTACAGGAGTAGGTCGAGTAGATAAACCCATGTCTTTGAGCAGACGATTGATGTGACGAACACCTACTTCAATACCCAATTCCTTTGCTAGATGCTTGCTTAACCATTGTGCTGTCCAACACCGAAATGGATAGCCAAAATCTTTTGGACTATGGCTTATTAATTCCTTCAATCGCTCCTGATACTGGTTACTGACTATTTTTGGTCTACCAAGAGGAAAGGAGTTCCAATTGTGAGCTTCACCTGATTTAGCTATCAAAAGCCAGTGTCGGACTGTCACCCGCGAACAGTTTAGTAATTGACAGATTTGACTCTGCGTTTTTCCTTCATCTGCTAACAGCATGATTTGGATGCGCTGACGGTATTTTTTAGATAAGTCTTCTTGTTCTAAAATTTTTTGCAGTGCTTTTCGCTGGAAGGAAGTCAGGTAATTTTGCTGAATAGAGAAATTTTCTGAGTTAAACTGATTGCTTTGCTCCATATTTCGGCTATATTTTATGTCCTACTACTTTATTTGGGGACAAAATGATAGCAATATGAGGGTAGTATGATTTTTAAGAAAACAATTTTATGCTCAACTTCCCCCGTTGACAAAATTTGTGTGCCATGGATTGCAATAATTTCAAGGATTTTGATTCAGAGTTTACTGTTATCACTCGAATTTACCTTGACAATACATTCTTGTTTAATTTGAGCTTGTTTCCAATCATCCTCATCAAATAAAATCAGAGCTAAATGAGAATGCATATGCCATTTATGCGAATATCAAAGCCTGTATTCCTCTCAACACAGGCTTTTGAGGTATATTTGGTACTTTCGTACAGGCGGAAGTTTAGATTAGTACATCACTGCTGAGTTGAAAGCATTATCGAACCAATGAATGCTTCTTGTGCTAATGATTCTTTGCCTAATTCTTTGAGTAAATTATTCCAAGCTGCTTGAATACCTGCATCATTTGGGTATTGGAAATGCAATTCTGCCACATCATTGACTGCATCATACCAAAGATTATTTTTAGTATAAAAAAGAAGTTTTTGTGACTCGTCTGTTTGGAGATTTTGCAAACGCCGAACGTCAATTATTTTGCGTTGTATCCAGCCATCGACAACGATATCCGGTTCATTACTACGACTGGTATAACAGTTGACCAGCAAATACCAACGGTAATTTTGGTTGAGATCTAGTAAGTTTTGGGAATTTGTGGGTAGGGTAATTTTGAGCAGTCCTGGTTTTGTAGTCAGCTTAATTGTTGTTTGGTAAATAGTTTTGTGTTCTTGCCCATCAAGTAGTAAAAATTCTGCATGTTTAACATCGTCCTGGCTGTAAGGGACGTAAAACCAAAAGCTGGGATATGGAGAGGCTGTAAAATCGTTACCATTGTTGGCGTTAAGCACTGTCAGGGGTTTGTTTGTTTGCTTGCACGTCGCTTCTGGGCGTGTTGTTCCGGGTGTCGAATTTCCTTTCGGCGTACCTGTAGTAGGTGGTTGTGGTGGCGGGGAAGTTGCAGATAAATTTGGTTGTTTAACTCCTTGTACAGCTAACGTCAAAATACCAGCATAAATAAACCTAACAAAAATCTCAGCTTGTTTCATGTCTGTTGTTTACTTTTGATGTCATCAGTAAATATGCATAAAATTTGAGCGGCGAAAATCAGCCTGCAGAAATTCATTAGCGCACAGATAATCTATCGGTGTTTATCTGTAGTTTTATTCAAAAATTAATGTTTTTTGTTTAGCGATACAGTCTGCTGTAAACCGCATTACTCACCCAGATAACACCCCAAGGTACGACCAAAGCGGTAATTCCTGGAATCAATGGTATCCATCCGCCCAAAGAGAAGATACTCCAGCAGATTCCGTATAAGATAGCACCGCATATACAAAGTGCCAAGCCTCGGTGAAGTGAGATTTTCACATGCCAAACCACAATACTTCCCGTCAGTGACCAGCAAAATATCCATAGGGTTTCACTCCATTTTGGTAGCCACCATAATAGTGGTCTGTGGTCTTCGACGGTACTGAGTAATTGACTAACGACATGGGCATGAATGTAAAGCGATCGCATTTCACCATAGGGTGTCTGATGCGGGTCTTTGACGCTTGGTGCAACAACACCGATGAGGACAACTCTATCTTTCACCCAAGCAGGGTTAAAGCGATCGCCATCGGCATTCAAAATATCTCTTATGGTGACTTGTTGAGCAATATGAATTGGGTCTAAAGTATGGCGATAATTAATCAGCAGTTGATTTCCCCGTGCATCTAAGTTTTGATATCCACCGCTAGATTTTTCTAGACGTTTGATGACAGATGTGCCTAATTTCCAATCATCTTTAAAGGTTGTTACTGGAATTTTTTTAGCATTGAGATATTGATATGCTAATTGCCAAGCAAACGAATATTTTGCAGTACAAGGAGAAGCTTCAGATATCGGATTTTCGCTCCGGGATAAAAGATAGCGCCGGACTGTTGTATCTTGGTTGTTAGTTTGCTCTTTATCATTGTATAAGTCAACAAAACCTACTTGAATTTCTGGACTTGGAGATGGAGGTGAAATGCTTTGTTCAGGACTATTATTGAATGTACATATACCGATTAAATTATGATTTTTACGAAAATGATTAATTAGTCCTTGATGATTAACTGTATCGTTAATCGGTACAGGTGAATCGCGGACAATGCTCAAGCCAACAGCTGCGGGTTGATGCTGCTGCAATTTGTCTAAAAGCTGATTTATTATAGTATCTGGCAGTGGATAACCATAGGTGCGGATATCCTTTTCATCTGCACCAACAATTAATAGACGACTATCTTCTGATTCCGGTGATCGCATCTGCATTAGATAGTCAAATGCTTTTATTTCTGCATACTGGAATAACCCTAAACATCTAATTAATATCACTACAATCGTGACAACTAAACTGAAAAATAATACTTTAGAATTAAGTTTTAACTGCTGTGAATAATGTGAAGTATATTTCTTGATTTCCTGGTTTTTATCTCTTAATTTTTCCCAAGTAGGTGAAATGACTGCTGGATTTTGACAAATTACTGGCAACCAACTTGCAGCCGGAAATTCACTTTCTAAACCCTGTAACTTTTCTCGTGCATGTCGTACTGATAAATAAAATGATTCACCTTGAGCAAAATTTATTAAAAAGTTCTTCAAAAACTCCTGCGCTACTTGATCCGGTATTCTTTCACGCATGATAATAATTTGGGGAATATGCAAATTCTCTAATTTTTGTGCTAATACAAAACCATCACAAGAGTTAAAAATTGCTATTTGTAAACCATTTTTCAAAGCTTTTTTTAAAGCATTAGTCAAATAACTGATATTTAGATATTCATTTTTATTGATATGTATATATCCACTATTTTTTTCATAACTACTATAACTATGACCAGCAAAGTATAAAATATTCCATCCTTGGTTATCCCAAAGAATTGTATCTAGTTCTGAATGTTTGGGTTCTACTAAAAATACTGTTTTAGCAGATGGTAAACTTTCTAAGATTCTCCTATCTGCATCAATATTTATTCCTTTACTCTCACCTAAAACTGCTAATATTTTTACTTGTTGCGTATATTTTGTCACCTGAGTTATAGTTTCAAATTCGATGGAACTTAAACCAACTTCTGCTTTAGGATAATCACTAAAAAAACACCAAAGATGCCAAGGAAGTTTTCTAAGCAATATATCTTCTGTTTGAATAATAAAACGGATTTCATCATCGCTGCTCAATTGCATTCGTAATTGGCGCTCAATGTGGCGAAACTCTTCAGCATCTAGCCAGATATCAATTTGCTTTTGTAACTCCTGACATACTTCATAAAAATCTACATCAGAAAAGTGAGTCACATCAGCATCATCAATTTTGATATCTTCATCGCTAGGCTGAGATTGACGTAAACCTACATTTATATAACGAAATTCGTAGATTAACTCATATAATAATTGCCAACGCCGATATAGGTCAACAAGAGTTAGGCTAGCTGGTAAATTACCTTGAAATTGGTTCCATTGTGAATTACCTTCTTCTTGTAGATGCCCGTCAAGTGACTTCTCATCGAATAACTGAACACTCACAAAAGGAAAGCCTGAGTGCAAGTTACCTTTTCCCAGGTTTAAGATAACTAACTTACTCATTGCTGTGTAAATGTAAGTGGTTCAATTAAGAATTCTTCAGTCACACTTAACTCATCAATACTCACCTGAATTTTAAATATTTTACCTGCTGGACAAATAAATCGTTTCAATTGAATAAAGTTATCTTGAGTCCGCGATTTAATTTCTTGAATTATAGAATCTGATTGAGAAATTAAAACTAGTTTGATATTAAATGGTAAGTAAGTTTTTCCTTGAGCTGGATGCAGTTGGACGCGCACAGCTATCCTATCATTTTCTGGTGTCAAGCCAATCAAAAGTGCAACTGATTGATTACTCAATCGCATTTCCAAATCTATGAGTTTGATAGCGTCTACAGATGTACCTTTAGCTGCTATCTCATGGTATCTGAAACTATAAGGTAAATTTCTAGATTCTTGATTAAATAGTGTGTTTAGAGATTGCCAACCATTATCGAAGGAATTTTGTAACCATTTGCTCAAGTTGTTTGTTTTTACTTGACTTTTTGTCACCAATCTACCTATCCGTCGCTGATATAACTGTTGTCGCCATTCATCATTATTGATTAGTGCTGCCCACTGTGCAAATGGAATATCGACTCGCAAACGTGGAGAATAAATAGATGCATCTCCTAACAACTCTAAGAAATTTTGAGCATCAAGCTCAGATAAAATTGGTAATTCTGGGATTTCCTCACGCATTTGCATATCTAATGTTAGCTGCATAACTGTGAGGCTTTTGGTTAACTTGTGTATTGGTAATATATAAGTGCGATCGCGTGGTTCGTACTTGCCCAACTGTTTGATTTGACGGTGTGTCGCAAACCCCTGTATTGTTAATGTACATTCCTCTGGATTTGGTTCTAAATCAACCTCTACGGCTAAGTAATAGTCACTTACTAAAGTGGGGATATCTAGCCACTCTTGAGGAACTCGCAGTGATTCTGAATCTATGTTTTCGTAAGGGATAAGTAGAATTCGCCGCCTACCAATCCCGATTGCAACACCATTTACTATTTCTAAAATGCTGTATAAGCCTTCTTCACTAGGATAAATTGAAGAATTAGAGAACGCTTCATCAGATTCGTAATTTAACCAGCTTAAAAATGTATATAAGCAAACTCGATTCAAATAAGCATTGTACTGTGCTATTTTATGAGAATGCTGTTGTGCCTCTTTCCAAGCTTGCTGTTGTATAGAGGTAGGTATTTGCAACAATAATTGGTTGTTCAAAGCTAATTTGGTTTGTTTATTATTGTATCTATTATAAAATGTATACATCATAACATTTTTGGTAAATTTTAGGTCAATGTTAACTGTTGAGCTTGTAAGCATATATTATCCTTGGGGATATATTTATATTGTTTAATTAGCCAGATTTTTAAAAACTTTATAATCATTAAATCCAGTTCTTTAAGTAATGCAAGTTCTAATTCATAATTTGTTTGGTAGAGTAATTCATTCACTATATCTGGGATAATATAAAGTTGTTTACTAATAGTATCAATATCTAGTTTGTACCCGTAGTAAAGTCGTAATAAATCCTGAGATTGAGTGTTCAGTCGTTTGACGGCTGTAACCAACGCTGCATGAATTAAATCAGAATGATCCGGAGTTTCGTAATTATACTTCAACCACGTTGTTACATATCCTGTAACCCATTGTGGCGGTTGCTTTAATGAATATATTGCATTAATTAGCCTACGTTCAATAGTTTGTAAACGGCGTGCGATCGCTCCTTGCGTAACTGCAAATTTGCCAGCAATTTGTTTTTGATTCCATTCCAATCCATAATACAAATATAGAATTTCTTGTTGGTCTTCATTAAGCGTTAGTAATTCATGTTTTAATATCGCCTGTGTTCGCTGACAAAGGCTTTCTTGCTCAGGTGGGGAATCTTCTATTTCCAGGTAAGAACTTTTATCTGACTCAATTTTATAACTAACTGCATCTATTACTTCCAAAGAAATACTTGGGGTAATTGATTGCGGATAATTTCGCAAAGCAGTAATGCAAATTTCCATCCATCCTTGCAGTTGTTCTCTAGTCACATCTTTACCGACTGCTACTTGATGCGGTGCTATAGCTAGTAGTTTTTCAGCATTGTAATATTCTGCTGCTTCTTGAAAGTCATTGCTGTCTGGTTCTACCCAACGTTGTCCGCTACGAGTTACAGGGTTTTGAATTTTATTGAATTGATAAATTTGTTTAAAATATTTACGCGCAAACAAAAATCTGGAAACCTCCGGTTCATATATACCATATCGAATTAGGGCTTCTTTAAGTTCTTTGTGACTTTTTTTACACAACAACCGCCATTTAGAAAATTTGGCAACTGCACCCTGCTCTTTAATAGTTTTTCGTAAAACTTCAATCATATAAGCGTAAAGTGGCGAAATAGTTGGGTTATACTTCGTCAAAATTTCCCGAAGTTTCACAGGGTCATAAACTAAGCATCTCGCGAAAAAAATATATTCTTCCCAACATTTAGACTGGTTCTCTTTCCATACTTGTGAAGCAGCACGATAGCAACTTTCCTCACAATACAAACTTAGATGCTCCCATGCTTTTTGGATACGGTTTTCTGGCTCCCAATTATACTTTGAGGGCAAGTTATTAAGCGCCATATCAAGCCAGAACTGAACTAAGCCTTGCTCACTTTTTTGATTCAATAATGCTGCAAACTGCTGATGTTGAGTTTTATATAAATCAATATTGCGCTGTAAATGTAGTTCAGGTCTCCATTGAATTGCTCTACGACTCATTGAATTATCTACAGTCATGTACATATAGAATCGATGAACTAAGTGCTCAAGGCGAGATAACACGGGTAACTGATTTAACATTTTGACCTAATTTACACACGCTTCAAGGTTGATTTTTCTGGTTTTTTTACTTAATAAACCGTATAAAAAATAGCCTAACTCTGGTGTGATCTAAAACCTTGCCAATATCTGTTAAATCGAATAGCAGGTATAGGTAGGTAGCCTGTGCTTACATCATGTTTGTCTCCTGCTAAGTGTCACAATTTGTCCAACATCAGGTAATGTTACGTTGTAACTATTAATATCAGTAAAAGTAATTAATTGTGACAGATGGAGAGTTCAAAGTGATTATCAGTAATACCAATTTAAAATAAGAATGTAACAAATCTATGGTTATAAATGTACACCTATCCGCTTCTACACAGATTTATTGCAAAGACTTTAATAACTAGTATAAAATCATACTAATTATTAAAGTCTGATGAGACTGCGGCTTGTTAAGCATGATATTCAAAACAAGAGTTAAGTTTCTTACTTTAATGTTGGGGCGACCTTAGAGGATTTATGCAGTGTCATCCAAAAAGCTACAAATTTAGCTTCTTTATATCTCTACACTAAAGTACAGCGACGATCCAATGCTTGCTGAAGTAAACCTTGATATTCTTCATCTCCTACTCGATAAGCGCCAAACCTTTGCAAATGGGGGTTCATCATTTGGGCATCAAAAAATACAAATTTCCTCTGGCGTAATCTTTCTACCAACTTGACCATTGCCACTTTTGAACCATCAGGAATGCGGTAAAACATCGACTCACCAATGAAAGCACCACCAATGACAATTCCTAAAATTCCCCCAGCTAGTTCATCACCTTGCCAAGTTTCAAAACTATAAGCGTAACCAGTCTGGTAAAGTAGCCAGTAAATCTTTTGCA
Source organism: Nostoc sp. PA-18-2419 (assembly GCF_005869855.1). GTDB lineage: Bacteria > Cyanobacteriota > Cyanobacteriia > Cyanobacteriales > Nostocaceae > Nostoc. Next base: position 156,395 of record NZ_SZNH01000009.1, read on the forward strand.
ATTCTGGTGAAATCCAAGTTACTTCGCGGTTAGCACAGCCAGCGACTACAGCGGGAAAATCTTGATTAATCGCCACACTAAAACGCTCTTGATTGAGAACACGCCCCAAAGACTTGGGGTAGCGAAACCTCTCATCCAACGGGATAAAAGTCCGCTCACGACTTCCGAACCAATTGAGGCGATCACACTCATCAGCCATGAGAAAATAGCCTTGAGCATAACCTTGAATAATGGCAGCGATATCATATTGCATAAGTATAAAAAATATTAGAGAAACGCAATTTGATACTAGCAGTCATTCTCTGCGTTCCTCTACATCCACTCTGCGTTGAAGATAAAAAAATGACTGAACCGATCCCACCTATCACCCTACCACGTCCCGAAAATCCGCAACTCGAAGGTGAATGGTTGCGAGAACGTCTGCTGCGGTGGCTGGATGAAGAATTTATTCCAGAAGCAGTTAACCAAAAGATTGCTCAACGAGCCGCACAGATTTTCGTGCGTCAACGGATGGAAGGAGAAAACGACCTTGGTTCTCTGGTAATTGCCATTGTCACAGAGATGCAGTCGTATGATTTTTCTAATAGTTTCTATGGAGAGTTTGCGATCGCTAACGCCGTCAGCGATCTACTCTTAGAAAGTCTGGGAATTGATAAGTGTTGTGGTCAATAATTTTTGTCAGTTGTCCATTGTCATTTGTCCTTTGTTATTGACTAATAACTACCAACTAGACTTAACCACTCCAGGTAAAAGACCTTCATGTGCCCATTCCCGTAGCACATTTCGAGACAGCCCAAAATCGCGGTAAACACCTCTAGAACGACCAGTCAACCAGCAACGGTTACGGCGGCGGCTGGGCGCACTATTCCGAGGTAGCTGTTGAATTTGCCGATGGATTTCTAGCTTATCAAGGGGAGATTCTGCACTTTTGAACTCTTCTAACAGAGCTTCCCGCTTGTCAGCATATTTTTCTACCAATTTGGCGCGTTTTTTCTCGCGCTCAATCATGCTCTTTTTTGCCATATATTCTCTAACTTATTTAAAGACAGCATTTTCCATTCTACAGTCTTCTTTTCAATTCTAGGTTACTTAATATTCTCCACTAGTCTGTCAAATTGAAATTCATCCAGACACAAGTCAACGCAAGGACATGCAAGAGGAGTTTTTTCTTAACCTCTCCCCGTCCCCGCGTCTTTCTCTATTTGCGTCCCCCCTGACCAAGACTACCCTACAATTACTGGCTTATTCGCAGCAGGACATAAATCAGCAAGTTCGCAAGCAATGCAGGCAGGAGAGCGGGCTTTACAAATAGTGCGACCGTGATAAATCAGTCGAATTGACCAATTCTCCCAATCTGATTGCGGCAATAAACCGATTAAATCTTGCTCAATCAAACCGGGATCTTTATGCTCGGTTAAACCCAAACGCTCGCTCAGACGCTTGACGTGAGTATCTACCGTCACCCCAGCATTAATACCATAAGCGTGAGCAAGGACTACATTTGCTGTTTTCCGCGCCACACCTGGAAGCTTTAACAACTGTTCCATTTGGTTGGGAACAACAGAGTCAAACTCGGTGACAATCATTCGACAGGCGGCTTGGATGTTTTTGGCTTTATTGCGATAAAATCCTGTGGAATGCACCAAGTTTTCTAATTCTCCTAAGTCGGCGATCGCTAAACTCGCTGCATCCGGAAACCGACTAAATAATGCTGGGGTGACTTTATTGACTCGCTCATCAGTACATTGAGCCGACAGAATCGTTGCCACCAACAATTGTACTGGTGTTGAGTAGTTCAAAGAGCAAGTAGCATCTGGATAAAGACGCTTCAGTCGAGAGAGAATCTCTACCGCCTTTTGCTTTAAAGATAAAACTTGCTTTTCCCTACTCCTCACTTCCTACTTTCACCTCACGCTTACTGGAGTAACTTTTGTACCCACTCTAATTGACTAGTTAATTGGGTAGTTTCTTTGACTATCAGAAAAATCCCTAGTCCTAAGAGTAGCATTAAACCAGTTTGCATCACACTTTCTTGAATCCGAGCAGGCACAGGCTTACCGCGCAGACCTTCAATTAATAGAAAGGCGAGTTGTCCTCCATCCAAAGCTGGTAAAGGCAAAATGTTAATAATAGCCAAATTTATACTGATAATTGCTGCAAAAGACAAGAGATTTGCGCTATTATCAGCAGCCAATTGTGCGCCTATTTTGACAATATTAACTGGCCCCGAAACTTGTCCTACAGTTTGTTGAAAGTTAGTAATCAACTGCCCAAAACCACTGAGTGTTCCCACAAATAATTGTTGAAACCTGTTGGCAGCAATTCCGAAAATTTCAAAAGGACTGTTAGGACGGCGATAAATTGCTGTAGCATTTGGACTAAGTGCCACACCAACTACACCTTTACCATCAGCTCCCAGTTTTGGTGTTAATTTCAGAGATTGTTGTTGATTTTGACGCTGAATTTTGAGTTCGATTTGCTGATTGGGATGAGTTTGAATTTCTTTTGTTAGCAAAGCTGTTGACTTATCAGAAGCAGGAAGTTCCTTCCCGTTTACAGCCACAATAATATCTCCTTCTCTAATCCCTGCTTGGTAGGCAATAGACTCTTGATTAACAGGCTGTACAATGACACCAGGTTGATAGTTTAATTCTTTGGGAATACCCACAATACCCAATTGCAGAGCTAATACTAAGTACGCAAATATTAAATTTGCTATCACTCCGGCACTGATGACGATCGCCCGATCTAAAATTGGACGGTTACGCAGCAGATTCGGGTCATTGGGTGGAATATCGCTATCGGGGTCATCATCCGGGAAGCCCACGAAGCCACCCAAAGGAAAAGCGCGGACAGCATATTCAGTTTGCGATCCTTGATACTTCCAAAGGACTGGCCCAAAACCCAAAGAAAAGCGGTTAACGAGAATACCTTGAGAACGTGCTGCAACAAAATGTCCCAGTTCGTGTACCAAGATCAGAACAGCCAAGACTGCGATCGCTGCTAAAACTGACATAGAGCAAATTAGTGAAAATATTAAGCTATAGTTATCTCCATTCTAATTGGGCATGAAGGATTGGGCATGAACCAAACAAGGCATTGGGCATTGGTTATTGTTAACTAACAAACGACAAATGACCAATGACTAATGACTAATTACAAAACTTCCCGTCCCAAATAAGGTTGCAGCGCTTCTGGTATCCTTACTGTCCCATCAGCTTGTTGATAATTTTCCAAAATTGCTGCCATCGTCCTTCCCACCGCTAAACCCGAACCGTTGAGAGTATGCACAAACTGAGTCCCCTTCTTCCCCGCTTGTTTAAAACGAATATCAGCCCGTCGCGCCTGAAAGTCGATAATATTTGAACAGCTGGAAATTTCGCGGTATTTTCGAGAAGAAGGCAACCAAACCTCTAAATCATAGGTTTTGGTAGAAGAAAATCCCAAATCTCCAGTACTGAGATTTACTACTCGATAAGGCAACTGCAAAGCCTGTAAAATTGCTTCTGCATTCCCCACCAATTTTTCTAGTTCATCAAAAGAACTGCTAGGTTCAACAAATTTTACCAGTTCCACTTTGTTAAACTGATGCAGACGAATTAAACCCCGCATATCTCGCCCATAACTACCAGCTTCCCGGCGAAAACAGGGAGTATAAGCACAGTAGTAGATAGGCAAATCTTCAGCAGCAATAATTTCGCCCCGATAAAGGTTAGTAAGTGGAACCTCCGCTGTGGGAATCAGCCACAAGTCGTCATCAGCGCATTTAAAGCTTTCTTCAGCAAACTTAGGTAACTGACCAGTCCCCGTCAAAGAGTCAGTATTTACCAACAGCGGTGGACTAACTTCCACATACCCAGCTTGAGTATGAATATTCAGCATAAATTGAATTAATGCCCTTTCCAGTGCTGCGCCAGCACCTATCAATGTCACAAAGCGGCTTTGGGCAATTTTCACAGATCGCTCAACATTAATAATACCTAGCTTTTCACCTATTTCCCAATGAGGAAGAATATTCGGGTTTTGGGGAATATACTCATCACCCCAACGCCGCACTTCTACATTATCTTCCTCATTCTTACCAATGGGTGTAGAGTCGCTTGGTAAGTTGGGAAGTGCTAAAACAAGCTGGACAATTTCAGCTTTCAAGTGTTTTTCCCGGGGTTCGAGTTCGCCCAATCTAGCTTTGACAGAGTTACCTTCATCCCGTAAGGCTTGGATTTCTGGGTCTTGAGCATCGATACCAGATTTTAGCTTTTGCCCAACAATTTTACCAATTTCGTTGCTACGGGCTTGGAGTTGACTGCGCGTTCCCTCTAGTTGCCGTTGTTGCCGATCTAACTGTAATATCGGTTCAATGTCGTATTTACCACTACGACTGTTCAATAGTTCTTGAACTAATTGCGGATTTTCCCGTATTTGCTTGATATCCAGCACAGATTTTTCTCAGTTTATAGCCTATTATCTTCCTGCCAACACCCCAGCATATACTGATTTTGCCTTGCTATGAGCAGAAAAGCAAACATAAAAATTTTGTTCTGCCAATCTTGCCACGGCTAGAAAATTTAAAATCAAAATTTAATGTTAATTCTCTGATTTTCTAAAGTGCGGAGTATTGGCAGGTGAAGGTAGCTATTGCAATCCTTGCATGAGAAAGTGAAAAATATCAGTGGTAGCTATTAACTATATAACAGGTCTGATAAAACTTCTGATATCAGCTTATAGGTGGATGTTAATATCAGCAACTAATGTTACCACTTACGCTATATTTTAAATATTTTGCCAAAGTACAGAATATACATTTGAATTATTTACTATTTAAGGTTTCAGTAAAAAGAGAAAATTAGTCCATAAAATCAGTCAAAAGAAGTATAGATTTTTGGCTAAACTTTTGATAAAAACTATACTTTTTACGCTTTGTTGATACGATTGAGTAACCAAAGCGACCCCACAAGTCCTGCAAAGTGGGCTGATACAGTGTTGGTATTTGCCTGTACAACAAGCATATCTAGACCGCTAATAATTCGGGTGGGATCAAAAAATTGGGTAGTTATCGCTTGGGGAGATATAGATCTTGCTACTAGCGTACCAACGATCGCCTGCGCTCCCAAAAGAGTCACCAGTATTCCTCCTAAATTCAGCCATAGTCCTAAGCGTAATATTTGCACAGTCTCGCTTTTGCGAGGGCGGTTGCTGGGATTGGAAGATTCCAGTTGTTTGCCAATTCTGGTGTAGCGGTAAGCTAAATAAATGCCTACACCTAAAATAACCAGTCCACAAACTGCTAAAAATACGCCAAAGCCAGTCCCAGGATTATTATTAGGACTGCCAGCTCTTTGATTAAAGATGCCAAACAGCAGCACAATTATGGCAGAAACAACACCTAACACTAGCTGAATCCAAAAGCTAATCCAGCCTGCAAGGCGGAAGGTTTGGGCAATTGCCCGGAGATTAGAGGAAGATGACGAGGCATTGGGAGTTTGTGACATGTTGAATCACCAATGTGCTGGGTGCTTTTAACAAAGACAAGCAGTAAAGAAAGAAATTGTTTTTTCATTCATAGTGAGGCTGCACTGTCCGTGTGGATATTTTGAATCCTATGACAGTTTGATGCAAAAAGTTCTTTAAAAGCAACTCCCTGACGCTAACTACAATCAGTTATGGATCGAACAAACACTTTCTTCCTCACTTACTGTGTTTCTTGAAAGCGTCAGAGTATCTCCTGGTGTATTCGTTTTGTTTTTCCTCACTTAGGCTGCTTTTGATAAATTTATTATCACATTTACTAGATAGCACTAGAGGATCTCAAGTCTAGAAAATCAGTAATAGTTACTGCTCAGCTATGTCCAAAGGCGTAGCACTTTGAACTAAACATATTTTTTCGCTTAAATTTTTAAAATTTGTTTTGGAAAAATCACTGTAAAACAAAGTGTTTATTAAGTTGTACAGACAAAATAGCATTTTACCTGTAAAATTTTTTGGATGGTATCTTATTGCTTAAGCAGTTCTAGCAAGCTCGGCATCACTTAACACCAAAACGGTGACTTCAACACTGTCTGTTCCCTCCTCAACATACCTGATTTAGTTTGAGTAGGAGTATACTATCCTGTCTTTAAAACTCACAAACTACTCCCACGATTTTCACAGGTGTGGGTAATAATTTGGTGTTTTCGCTTTGGAAATCTGACTTAAGTAGCTTTATATATATTACTCATTTTAGAGTAGCAGTATATACTGACTATGAAAATTGTAGACCTTACCCTAAGGCGCTTTTTTAGCCATTCACTAACTATGAAACTTGAGGATATATATCAATTCTTTGAAAATCCTCCGCCAACTTACCTTTGTCAGGAATTAGCACTTTGTTACATACTGTCCATTTTGTTAGAGGGCGAATCCTACGGAACTGAGTTAATCCAACGATTAGAAATTGAATATCCTACCTATAGACTTTCGGATACTGTACTTTATAGTGCAATTAAGTTTCTGGAAGATGAAAAGGCAATTAATGGATATTGGAAAAAACTCGAAGGACGGGGACGCCCTAGGCGGATGTACCAAGTTTCTCCAGAATGGCAAGTTCAAGCGCAGGATTTAGCTTTTCTTTGGCAAGACTACATCAACGTGCGAACAAAGTAACGAATAATTGATAATGAATAAGTCTCCTCCAATCAAATAATAACAATTAGTCATGGATACTCCTATTCTGCCATCTACGTTGCTATTAACGTTGTTGTTATCAGTTGGGCTGTTTTTCTTTATTCGTGCTTCGACTAAAGACCGCACACAAACAGCGCACTTGGTATCTGAGCAAGATGAAGCTGCTTTGATGTTTCAATTAAAAGAGTATTTCCAATCGCGGTCTTACCGAGTGGCAGCGGTAGACCGAGAACAAAACGCAGTCACTTTTGAAGGTAATGTTCGTCCTAGTTGGTTCTTAGCAATATTTCTCACTTTGCTAGCAGCTACTGGTATTGTTTGTCTGTCGTTGGTAGTATACCTACTTTTTCCTAGCCTCAGTAGCTTTGTTCTGGCTGTGGTACTGCTGTCGCCTTTGAGTGGTCTGTTTTATTGGAAAAAATCTGGAAGACTTGAGAAGGTGTTGCTCAAGGTAGAAACTACCCAGAGCGAACAAACCTCCTCAAGTAAGATTACTGTAGTTGCCCATCGAGATGAACTCACTGAGTTACGAAGGACTCTACAGTTAAAGGCTGATGAATAATTGTTGGTTTTGACGATCGTTTTTTAACTATGAGATGCTCCGTTTTTGACTGACCTGCTCTTGTAACAATGGAAAGTAGTAAGGAGAAAATGAAGACTGTTGCTTTGTCAGTTTTTTCAGAACTTAATTTCGTCCAAAAAATTTAAATTTAATTCATTTAAATTCTTTGACAAAGCTTGCTTTACAATCTACTAGGGTAAAGAACGCAACTTCACTAGCGCTTTTTACCACGCTTGGCTCTATACCCACTCCCTTCATGCATCTTTCAAACCATTACCAAGCCATACAAGCTAGCGTGGTTTGTAGACACCTTGGCTTTCCAATTACCTCAACTAGGTTGACTGGCAAATCACCTACAAACTAAAAAAATTAAATTTTGCATAAACTTAGCAATTTCGCCAGTTAATTATAGTCAGGAGCGATATTGAGTGTGTGAGATAACCATTTATAGCTCAGCGAGCAGTTAAAGCTAGAGCTTCTTGACCTGTAGGAGCTTCTAAAGTCCTTAAGCTGGGAAACAAGAAATGGTTTTCCTCTACGTATTGAGCACCAAACAGTCCCTTTTCTGCCCAGAAATAACGGTCTGTGGTGTGTTCGTTTCGCTTTACGAGTAGCAACGCAGGTGGCAAAATACCTTCAGCTTGAATGAACCTTCTCGCTGCTGTCACAGGTTTTTCTTCGCCACTTTCGATGCTATATTGAGGCACATGTTCCAGAATCCGCCGTCCTTCCTGGCGACGACGACTTTTTCTTTTGCGTCTCCTTGCCAACCTATTGTCCTCCTCTTTCAAGCTATAGATTGTAGTGATAGCTACAAAATCCGTCGTCATTATAGGAGTTCTAGTTCAAAAAATCAATAGTTTTTTAACTTTTGATCCCATAAAATTAATATATTTAGAAGTATAGATAAAGCAAAACTCTCTAAGGATATAATTCCCTGGTACAAAACACTACTCAGAAGATTTTCGTTAAGCTGTATTAAAAGAATAAGGTAAAAATTAATTGTCCTCTCTTCATCATGCCTCAAAATCTATAATCTTGACCAAGAGCTAAAAAATGTTAATGTCTGCCAGTTCTGATTTTCTTGCTTTGTGCCGAGAGCAAATAGCACTGCTGGCCCAAGGGCTGGGAGCAACTTTAAGTATTGTGTACCTAACACAAGAATTGGTAGAAACTCCCTCTGGTGAGGCAAAACTAATTCCTGTAATGATTTACCCGGAAACAGCATTATTACCGCAAGCACAAGAAACTGCCCAGACTACACTTCCTAAGAAGCTTAAAGTTGGAAATACATTAGTATTACCCCATCACCAAAGGTTACTGACAGCAGGATCAGAATCTTCAACCTCGTCACAGGAGTCTGGGATACCAGATGCGTCTCAACCTGATTTACAAGAGGAATATCTCCTAAGTGGTAACCAAATTGTTTTACCTCTAGTCTATGAGGGTGTGATGATGGGGTTATTAGTGACTGGTAGAGAAGACCGGGAATGGAACGAACACGAGCAAAGTCAGATTCAACACATAGCCCAAACACTGGCGATCGCTTGTATTTTAGATCAGCGACGTGCATGGTTACAGCAACAGTTGCACGAGCAACAAATTCTCCAAGAAAAACAGCAGGATTTGTTAGATAACCTGTTGCATCAGTTTCGTAACCCATTAACAGCGTTGCGGACTTTTGGTAAACTTTTATTAAAACGACTGCGACCGGCAGACACTAATCGGGATGTGGCAAATAGCATAGTCAGGGAAAGCGATCGCCTGCAAGAATTACTGCAACAATTTGAGCAAGTAATCGACTTGACAGAGGCAGATTTAGCACCATTACATCTGCCGGAAAATGAAGTATTTGTAGAAGCAACTGTCCAAAAAGATGCTGAACTGCCTTTATTATTGCCGGGTATCGGAGATAAAGTAGTTGAGTGTTCGCTGGCAGATATTTTAGAACCATCATTAATATCAGCCAGAGCAATAGCACAAGAGCGAAAGCTGAAATTAATAAGCGAAATTAAGCAAAAATTGCCCTTAGTACGTGCCAATATCAAAGCATTACGAGAAGTGTTAAATAACATTATCGATAATGCCTTGAAATACACTCCCGCTGGTGGTAAAATTTTAATCCGGGCTGGGCAACAAAAAGCTAATTTTCTAGGAATTGTTATTAGTGACAACGGTCCTGGCATTCCACCCGAAGATTTAAAGCATCTGGGAGAACGGCATTACCGGGGTGTGCAAGCACAAACCCAAATCCCCGGTACAGGTTTAGGCTTAGCGATAGCTAAACAGTTAATAGAACAAATGCAGGGTGAAATCGAAGTTTTCAGCCCTGCAATCGATTCTGACTTAACTTCACCTAATAGACCGGGAACTACGTTTATTATTTGGTTGCCGGAGGTTGAGAGTTAGTGATTTGTCAATTGTCATTTGTAAATACTAATGACCAATGACTATCTAAGTGAAACCAACAAGTTTTGATTGATTGTCATTTGTAAATCGGTATTTGGGTCAATTGCAATTAAATCAACACTCTTCTTACCAAAGAACAGACCAACTAATGCACCGATACCAGCACCACCCAAAACTTCTTCTGTGGCAATGGCGCGATCGCCAGTGACGCCAGATACCGCAGCTGCCGCTCCTGCACCCAATACAGTATCCTTGATAATTGCTCCAGTACTAATACCCTTTTTGATGGTTTGAGTTTTGGTAATCACTTCAGAACTAGCGTTAAGTTGATATTCTTGACCTGTGGCCAAAACTAATTTTTCAGCAATGAATTGAGAACCACCTGTAGCAGGTTTGAGTTCACCGATAACTTGACTACCAGCTGGAATTACTACAGATCCTTCTGGTGTAACAACATTTTGGGATACTGTCAGTGTCAAAGGTGCTGTTTCGTCCTTTGTCACCAGAATTTTTTCTGCCTTGTCATACTTTACGGGGATAGTAGTCCCTTGGGGAATTGTCACAGCTACAGGTGTTGGGGTAGTAGACCCAACAGCCACGATGTAGGGTGAGTTAATTGCTGAGGCTTGATTAGAACTAACCAAAGCTTGGTAAATAAAAGCTGCTACTTGGGCGCGAGTGGCGGTTGCAGTTGGATTCAGGAATTTCACATTTGGATAGTTCACCACGATTTGCTTCTCAGTTGCCGCTGCAATGGGGCTACGGGCATAGCTTGCAATATTAGAAGCATCGTTGAAGTATTGCAGAGTGCTTTCGGTATTAGCACTAGCAGTATAGTCCAGACCATTAGCGAGGGAAACTAAAACCTGTTGCCGAGGAATAGCTTGGTTAGGCTCAAAGCGATTACCGGGATATCCTGATAAGAAACCAATGGTATAAGCTTGCTCAATCGCGCTGTATGCCCAATAGTTGCTAGGCACATCAGCAAAATTGATTGGTGATCGCTGTTGTGATTTTTGGAAAGCTTTGTTGACCATAGCAGCAAATTGAGCGCGTGTTACTGCTTCTTCAGGACGAAAACTACCATCAGGAAATCCGGCAATCACACCTCGTTGTGATAATTGTTGAATAAAATCTGCTGCCCAATAATTAGATGAAACATCAGAAAAAGTACTTTGAGCAAAAGAAGGTGTAGCTATTATCAAGGGTGCTACAGTTCCGACCGTGACGCTTAAAGCCATGAATGCAGCTGTTCCAGATTGCCAACTTTTTAAAGTAAACATTAGTTTTTTACTCCATTTAAATTAATTATTTACTGTTAATTAATCAGACATAAATTCAAATTCCAGGTTCCCCAAAATTTATTTGTTTAAAAGAAGTATTACTTTAGTAATGAATAATTTTAAAATCCCTCTTAATAAACTTTAAAACAGGTAATACTCTAATCACCTAATATATTGATGTTAATAAGAATTTTAGATTTATTTCATCTAGTGAAACAAATAAAATATATTAAATAAGGTAAGTTTAGTTGCTCGACTAAGCTTATCTAATTTAATGTTTTTAGCGATTAAAACTATTAAATAAGTCTTTATACTAGCAATGCTTAATAAGACGATATAGAGATAGAATAGTTGCAATAAAATACAATTATCAGGTTAAAAATGAAGGTGATCGCCTTGGGAGCATCCCAAATGTGTAAAAATACATTTTGTCATTGTGAGCGTAATGAAATGGAGCGTACCACTTTATAGAAGCAAGCTACGCAGAGCGTATTGTAGAGAAGCAATCGCAAAGTCTAGATGTTGCGATTGCTTCAATCTGCTTCGCTTTATTGGCAAAGACAATCTATTATCAGGGAAAATCTGCAACAATAAGATGCTCCCCATCGCCTTTGGAGAATGATTAAAATTACAACTTGAATTAAATTAAATCTAATAACAAAATTGTATTAATAAATTCAAGTGAAAATTCAGTTTGCTCTTGAAATTCTATGCAAGTTTAAAGACGAAGATAAGTCATAATCAGAACTATTCAACCAGCCATGATTATCATACAGGTATTGGGCTAACAGACCTGACAACCATGATATAGAGCAACTTAATTGCTGAGGTTTGACACGACATAGGGCGAGTTAATTGGTGAGGCTTGATTAGAACTAACCAACGCCTGGTAAATAAAAGCTGCTACCTGAGCGCGAGTGGCGTTTGCTGTTGGATTCAACAACTTCACATTCGGATAATTCACCACAATTTGCTTGTTAGCTGCTGCGGCGATCGGGCTACGGGCATAGCTAGCGATGCTAGAAGCATCGTTGAAGTATTGTAGAGTGCTTTGGGTATTGCTGTTAGGAGTATATTTTAGACCGTTAGCTAGAGAAACTAAAACCTGCTGACGGGGAATAGCTTGGTTAGGTTGAAAGCGATTACCAGGATATCCTAATAAGAAACCAATGCTATAGGCTTGCTCAATCGCGCTATATGCCCAATAGTTACTAGGCACATCACTAAAATTGATTGCCGAACGTTGTTGTGCTTTTGGAAAAGCTTTATCGATCATAGCGGCAAATTGAGCGCGTGTTACCGGTTCTTCGGGGCGGAAGCTACCATCAGGAAATCCGGCAATTACACCTCGTTGAGATAATTGTTGAATAAATTGTGCTGCCCAATAGTTAGATGAAACATCAGTAAAATTAGCTTGAGCCAAAAGTACTGGAGAGCATCCCACTTTGATAGCTTTGCCTTCTAAAGGATAATTCACTGATTCACAGGCAAAATTTCCCGACTTAGACTCTACAAAAGTTTGTATTGAGCGATCTTGTCTATTTTGCTGTGATTGCCAATCATTAGCTATCTTTTCTATTGTCGGATGCTTACTTAAAAACTGTGAGTCTGCAACAATATCATGAGGTCCTTTAACATTTATCTTAGAAGCGTTAATGTATATATTGTCATCATAAACAACGTTGTCATTTTTGCCGTTATCATTAATCTGCTTACCAGGATAAGCATAAAGAATATTTCTTAAAATTTTGACATCAGACGAGCCATGAGCAAATATTTGTCCATTATCAATTTCTGGACTTTGATTATTTGAAATAGCTGTATTATTGACAATATCAACATGAGCGCTTAAAAATGCATGAATGCCTGAACCACCGTTATTATATGTCAGATTGTTTTGAACTAAAGTACGTCCTGTATATGCACTCAAATTTAAGTTACTTTGAGAATTTCTGGAACTATCGATAATAATTCCATTACCGTCTGTAATCTTTCCAACTTTAATCCAAGGGATATACATGCGATTGTTGTAGGTCTTATTGTTGGTAACATACATCTTGTATCCCTGGTTGCTGTCAGAATTCCAATTATTCAACATTGAAATACCACTGGAACCATAAACACCATACCAAGCATTATTAAAGACCACGTTATTATCTATTGTCACATAGTCGGATTGCATGGCTGAGATACCTGTTCCTCCACAGTCATGCACTTTGTTGTTCAAAATGCGAATGTGATGAACATGACCACTAGTTCGTCCATCAACGTTGATGCAGTTGCCATTCGTCAGTGGGTTTGATTTGTTACTCTTCTGACTCATGGCATAATCAAGGGTTATATTGGCATTGTTTCCTACAACTTCCAGCCCGTTGATCTCGATATATGAAGCTCCACTAGATATCAGGATACCGTTCCATGTATTATGCTGAATTTTAGGGAAATGTCCAGGATATGCTTTATATTTAATCCATGCATTTGCAGTTCCAGAACGTTTGATACTAACTACACTTTTATCTTTGGATGAATTTGTGTAGACTCCGTTCATAATCAATACTGTATCGCCAGGGTTGGTAAGGTCTGCTGCCTTTTGAATTGTCCTAAAGGCAGATGAAGCAGAAAGTCCGCTGTTATTGTCATTACCATTACCACTAACGTAGTATATTTTCGGTGTTGTATTGGCGCTGATTACTTCACGGCTGGATAAGCTCATTTCCTTATTAGTGGATATCTGAGAGACGTTTTTAACTGAAGATACTTTTATGCTTTCTCCGACAGCTAAAAGAATTAATACTACAGGAATTGCAAGAGATGCTTTTAGACCGAAATTTTTAATTCCCACAACAAAAGCCTCCTTTGATCGCCACTAATTAACAAAAATATGAAGATATTCTCTAATCTGGAATACTCTTTTGAATAAAGAATACAATAAAACGGACTTTTTTAGCTCCTTCAAGAGCGTAATTAAATTTTTAATCAATCTCGATACTGATTAAGACGAGACAGAGATAGAATAGTTGCTGTTAAGAATGGTTTGTGGTTAAAAATGAAGGCGATCGCCACTTTAACTATAGTGGGTGATCGCCTATAGGGGATGATTAAATTCACCACGTAAAGTTAAACCTATTAACGGGATAGGATCAAGTTAGAATTGAGTGTCAGCCTCAAATCTTGTGCGGGTCTGATAACGAAAGCATTCACTTGTTTTTTCCGCAACAGCACACTTGCTCCTGCACCTGCGGCTGCACCAATCACTGGTTTTAAATCATCGACTTTGTTGTTACCAGTAATTAGCGAACCCAAAAGACCTGCACCTGCACCAATACCTGCGTCAGTTAACACTTGACCTGTGTTAGGGCCTTGTGAAACCCTTTGAGTTGTGGTGTATGTGCGAGAAGTTGCATTAATCGACTGACGGCGACCATTAGAAAATTCTAATTCTTGAGCTACAAATCGCACGCCTTTTCCTTTGTTATCATCATTTCTGGAATAACCGTCTAGGTCAACAGGCTCTAACCGTCCAATCACTTTAGTACCTGCGGGAATCAAGACATTTCTATTTCTGTCGATAATGTCATTTGATATTCTCAAGGTTATAGATTTACTTTCCCCAGGAACGATGGAGATTGTTTCTTTTTCGTAGGTAACAGGCAAATTCACTCCAGTAGGAATGGTAACATTTCCATATTGCCCGGTATATTGTGCATTAGCAGGAGCGAAGGTAATCATGGGGGTAATGACACTAGTGGTAACAGCCATTGCCATAAGTGCAGCAGTTCCAGATTTCCATCGATGTATGCGAGTCATAGGTGAGTTGACCTTAATCTATGTGATATGTGTAATGACGCTGGCTTATTGAGTTTGTTTCTGACTATTGTTAAACGTGACTTTAGGCATATTACAAACCTAAAAGTACTTATTTGACGTGAAGTATATGTGTTGGCGTAGCCATTGGAGATATCGCTCGTCAAGGCTTTTAGTCTGTTGATCTGCCTTAATAAATCAAAGACAAGATACTCTTAATGACCCCAAATTAGTTTAGTTGTTTTCTAACTTTGTTTAATTGGTTACGTTCATATACTTACGCCATTGCCAACTATTACTTCCATTCTATAAAAGTCCTATTTAATTTTTTCTCTCGCTAGGTACAACTTGAAAAGTTTCTTCCCCCTTCCCTCACACGATTATCATTTTCATTTAGTACATTTGAGTATTTTAACTGATTAACAAAGGTGCTTCATTTTAAACTCTCACGGTTGCACTGAGACTAATTGTGCCAGTTGCGTAAGTCTTGCCGATTTCACCAACTTTGAACAAATCAATCTCAACCAAGCTTGGTCATTGTTTTTCACCGCAGGTCAAGACGACAAAGCACTGGGAAAAGAAATTGAATTACGCAAGTTTTTCACTAACCTTTTAATTGTTGTGGGAGTAACTGGAATCCTTTGGGGAACTTTCTTCAGTAATTTGGAATAAGCAATGTGTAAGCGCGTCAATCGAATAAATTCACTCTTCAGTCTTGGTTGTCATAACTAAGACTTCTTTAATGTCATGAAATCTTCAAAGAAAAGTGGCTGTTAATTAAAACTTTATCTTGTATTATTTTCACAATTATGCTATATAATGGGTCGATTAGTCGGTTCTAGTGGGGAACAGCCATTAGAGGAAACGGGGAAAGTCCGGTGTGAATCCGGCGCTGTCCCGCAGCTGTAATGAGATTGTGTTCAAACATCCTCTCAAAGTCAGAAGACCCACCGATGTTAATACACCTAAAAAATCTGCGAGGTACAGATGTTGCAAAATTTTCTCCACTCAGAGTTAAGACTAATATTATCCATAGTTTTTTGTATCTGCGCTAGTAAAAGTCCATAGGTAGTGGATTTTCTCAAACAACAACGATCACGATATCAAAAGCAAAAATGTACAGCTATTAACTATGCTTTATGAAAACTCAGCATGGCTAACATTTGGATGACATTTATTTAATTAAGTTAATTCAACTGTAATTAACTCAATTAAAGATTCGAGTGTTTCTGCTAGATTTTTTGGTTAATTGTACACCAGATGATCAGAATTTTTGTGTTTTTTTTGAGCGAACAAAATTAGATAGTGTGGGTAATATTTAAAGCAGTTTAATTGCTTTTAAATACTCAGATAAACGAACATTCAGCAGCAAAGTATTTGTGCTGGATTAGTACTGGTGTGAGTAGAAACAAATACAAATTGTTTTATGTTATAAAATCGAAACAGGAGAGTACTCTGTGAAAATACACTGGTTGCTACCCAGTACAATATTAAGTATTGCCATACTTACATCTCCCGCACTTGCTGCAAAACTAGAATCTTGGCGGTTTGATGGTGTCTCCAAGCAGCTGGAATTTACGACTGATGATACTGTACAACCCCAGGCACAGTTGATTTTTAACCCAACTCGTTTGGTAATTGATTTACCAGGAACTACTTTAGGAAAACCTGGTTTTACTCAATCTGTAGGTGGTGCAATTCGTGCTATCCGCTTCGGGCAATTTGACGAACAAAAAACTCGCATTGTTGTAGAACTGAATCCAGGTTACACTCTCGATCCGCAACTTGTAAAATTTACATCGAGAACTGGCAATCAATGGATAGTACAGTTACCATCGCCACAACAGGTAGAGACAACATCACCTGCAAGTGGAATTTACAGTGCGGTAACTGATGGAATTGCACAAACTACATCCGAGACAAATATTATTGAAAATTTACTAGTCACAGGAGATGGATTTTTTATCCGCACTCATGGCAGTAATCATTCACAAATTGAGGTAAATCGCAGCGACAATCGTAGCGTTATAGACATTAATATTAAAGGTGCAATCTTATCACCTAGTCTGCAACAACAGCAATCAATCAACCGATACGGTGTCAACAGTATCCAGTTTACTCAAATACAAAGTGTGATACCCACCGTCCGTATGACCTTACGCATAGATAAAAATAGTCCTGATTGGCGGGCAACAGTTAGTGGTAGCGACGGTATAGTAGTGTTACCTAACAATGGAGTAGTCAAGTCACAACAAAGCAATAATCAACCTGACTCAGTTACCCAATTGCCTACTTCCCCTTCCACAATTGAGTCTGTAGAACTAGCAAGCAATGGTACACAACTGCTAATTAGAAGCGATCGCAGTTTATCAAATGTCACGAGTAACTGGGATAGACAAACAGCCCTTTACCGAATCGCTATCCCGAATGCTAAACTTGCAAGCAATATTACCGGGCCGACTTTGAATGCAAATAGTCCCGTGTTGAGAGTACGCCTACAACAGCAAGAAAGAGAAACGGTAGTAATTTATATTCAACCTGCGTCTAGAGTACAAATTAAGCAACTTAACCAAATTAGCTCTCAAATATTAGCATTAGAATTTCAGCGCGATCGCTTAGTTTCACCACTCTCTACTTCTATAACAAAAATCCCAATTCCTATTCCTCCTTTACCTATAACATTTCCAGACCCCGACTCTCCACCAACGACTGCATCCGAAACATCACAACCGATACCTCATCCTCCCAAAGGACGAATAGTCATAATTATCGACCCCGGACATGGAGGAAAAGATACGGGTGCTATTGGTCTTCAGGGACTCAAAGAAAAGGATATCATCTTGAGAATCGGTAAAAAGGTAGCCTCACTTTTAGAGCAAAATGGTATTAAAGTCATTATGACAAGGGATGCTGACTATTTTGTAGACCTTGCTCCGAGAGTTGTCATGGCAGAACATGCTCATGCAGACTTATTTGTGAGCATTCATGCAAATTCAATTGATAACAACCCGAGTGCAAATGGTTTAGAAACTTATCATTATGACCGGGGTTATCGTTTAGCACAAGTGGTTCATAAAAGCATTCTTCAAGGCATTCCGACATTAAAAGACCGAGGAGTAAAACGAGCTAGATTTTATGTGTTGAGAAAAAATTCTATGCCCGCAATTTTAATCGAAACTGGTTTTGTAACAGGTTCTGAAGACAACCCCAGGCTGGCGAACCCAGACTATGATAATCGGATGGCTGAGGCGATCGTTCGCGGTATTCTCCAGTATTTACGGCGAAAGTAAGTAATTTTTTTATTGAATTAGGGTTTTATACCAATTACAAAATAAGTGATTGAATTTTGCATTAGACAGTAAACAATGATATAGTTTAAATTTACAAGTCGGTTCTAGTGGGGAACAGTCACTAGAGGAAACGGGGAAAGTCCGGTGTAAATCCGGCGCTGTCCCGCAACTGTAATCAAGGTTCGCCTTGTGAGTCAGAATGCCCGCCGAAATTAACACACAAACTCATACCCATCTGCGAGGTACAGGTGAATACTCCTATAAATATTTCAACGATACATCAGTTTCACGTTTTCATAATCCCAGAGATACGCCACAGACTACTCATGGCTGTGAAATCATAGGCGGTTTATTGATGATTGCAATTACGTGGTGTAACCGTCGTTTACACTGTGTTTCGCCTGGGTGAAAGCTTTTGCAAGATCATTTTTGCCAAATTTACAGTTATGTTGCAGTTGCACGACTGCAATAATTTGTCATATCTGCGATTCATAATTCTTTCTACAAACTTGAAAATTGATGCTCGACAAACAACATACTTTATTTGTTTGCACGACTTGCGCCAGCGTGTGGCAAAACGGCAAACGAGTTGGTGAAAGTAAAGGTGAACAACTACTACAGCAGCTTCAGCAACTTGCATTCAATTGGGAATTGCGAAATAAATTCTCTATTCAGGGAGTTGAATGTATGAGTGCTTGTAACCGTTCTTGTGTTATTGCCTTTACAGCAGAAGGAAAATCGACTTATCTCTTTGGCGATTTACCAGTTGACGGCTGTGCATCTGCTGTACTAAGATGTGCAACTCAATATTATACTAAGCCTGATGGTTTATTGCCTTGGTCAGAACGACCTGAACCTTTGAAAAAGGGGATTTTAGCAAAGATTCCACCACTAAATAAGTGGGCAAAATTAAATATCGGTTGTTGTTAATTGATGATTGGGTAAAATTTGTCAATTTTCAATCTCTAGCACCTAAATTATTAGTTTTCAAAGGAATAGAAAGTAATGCAGATTCAAACCGCAACATTAGGCTATCCTCGTATTGGTAAAAATCGGGAAGTTAAAAAAGCATTAGAAGCATTTTGGAGTGGCAAGTTAGAAGCAGAATCATTACTGCAAACTGTGCGACAAGTTGAAGAATCTAACTGGAAAACCCAACTGGAAGCAGGAATTGACCGTATTGGTATTGGAGACACAACTCTCTACGACCATGTGCTTGATTGGATATTTCGTTTTGGGCTAATTCCTCAAAGATTTCAGCAATTTAGTGGGTTAGAACGCTACTTTGCGATGGCGCGGGGTCAAGAAGGAATTCCAGCCTTGGAAATGACTAAGTGGTTCGATACTAACTACCACTATCTTGTCCCGGAAATTGCAACAGATATATTATCAGCCGATTTCAGTGATTTTATAGAAACTGTATCTCGCGCTCAAAATATATTGGGTAAAAAAGCAGTTCCTATAATATTGGGGCCATGCACTCTACTACGTTTGAGCCGACTAGAACTAAATATAGACGAGGCAGTATCAAAGCTATTGCCGCTCTATGTTAATCTGCTTACAGAACTGAAGAATCTGGGAATAGCAGAAGTACAAATACATGAGCCAGCACTTGTTTTAGGTGATGCTAATTCTTGGAAAGAACATTTTCAAACTGTCTATAATTCACTCGATGCAGTAGGAATATCTTTGCATTTAGTTACTTATTTTGATGACTTAGGTGAAACTTACCCCTGGGTAATAGATTTACCAGTTGCTGCTATTAGCTTAGACTTGACACGCGGACGCAACTCAGAGTTAATCAAAACTCACGGTTTCCCACAAAATAAGCGACTAGGAGTAGGGATTATAGATGCAAGAAATATTTGGCAAGTTCGTCCAGAGAAAGTTATTCCCATATTACAAGAGATTGTACAGACATTACATGGAACATCTCTAGATATTCAACCATCCGCTTCCTTACAGTTCGTTCCCTACGATGCCAAACGAGAAAAACGATTACCATCACAGCTACGCAATGTCTTGAGTTTTGCCGAACAGAAACTTCAAGAAGTGGTTTTCTTGGCTCGAACAATAAAAAGTGACGACACTAAAACAGAGCAAGAATTTATTGAGTCAACCTGGAGTACATTCGAGGAGTTTAGTCCAGCCAATCAGTCAGTTCAAGAAAGACTAAAAACTCTGAAGATTGATGATTTTCAGCGTTCATTATCCTACGGATTGCGGCTGGATTCTCAAATTTATCTGCCTCTGTTTCCAACAACCACAATTGGTTCCTTCCCCCAAACTTCTGAAGTTCGCCAACTCCGAGTCCGTTATAAACGAGGTGAATTGAATCAGTCAGAATATGAAGCTGCTATTGATGCTCAAATTGCCGAAAGCATTAAACTACAAGAGGAATTAGGGTTAGATGTTTTAGTACACGGTGAATTTGAACGCACCGATATGGTGGAATTTTTTGGACAGCAGTTGTCAGGTTTTGCTTTTACTGAAAATGGCTGGGTACAAAGCTACGGTAGCCGTTATGTCCGTCCACCAATTATTTACGGCGATGTGGTTCGCACTGCACCAATGACGGTACGTGAGTTTAAAGTGGCTCAATTGTTGACGGAAAAACCTGTAAAAGGGATGTTGACGGCTCCTGTAACTATCTTAAATTGGTCTTACCCTCGGATAGATGTTTCCAGGTCAGAACAAGCTTTCCAAATTGCTTTAGCACTGCGGGATGAAGTAGCGGATTTGGAAGCTGCTGGTGCAAAGGTAATTCAAGTAGATGAACCAGCGCTACGTGAGGGTTTACCTCTAAAGCCTCAACGGTGGAGTGAATATCTTTCTTGGGCTGTAGATGCATTTCGGTTGGCGACAGCAGTAGCCCAACCCCAAACCCAAATTCACACTCACATGTGCTACTGCGAATTTGGTGACATTATCAAGGATATCGAACGGTTGGATGCTGATGTGATTTCGATTGAAAATAGTCGCAGCAATAATCAAACTTTGCGAGAAATAACATCAGGTGGCTACTCACATCAGGTTGGTAATGGAGTTTATGACATTCATAGTCCTGTTGTGCCGACAACTGAACAGATTTTACAGCAATTGCGGACTGGAGTTGCTAATTTACCAGTGAAACAAATTTGGGTAAACCCAGATTGCGGTTTGAAAACTCGTCGTTGGTCAGAGGTGATTCCAGCTTTAAAGAACATGGTGGAAGCGACGAAAGTATTGCGAGAGGAAGCAAACGCAACTATGAAATCTTAGTAAAAGTATGCCCAGAAGTTAGTTTGAGAGTTTTGCTCTCTTGCTTATTGTTGAACTCAACGGTAACGCCCAATTATCTACACTATTCATTTGTGCGTTCACCTACCCCTACAAGAAGCAACCTACGTCTACGGTCTTTGATAGGAGTAAATTTGAAGCTTAGGCTTCTGTTTATGTATGGAGCAGTACTTTTTGTTTTGGAGTTGAAAAATGATATCGACAATAGAAACGATCGCAGCAATTGACTACAAGCTATCCAAGCGATTTTTAGAACTCGATCCGGCGGGTTACTTTATCATCTACTTAGATCGGGAAGCAAGCTTGATCTGCGCGAAACATTTTACCAATGAAGTTAATGAGCAAGGATTAGCTGTCGACCCAGAAACCGGAAAGCCTATTCCTGCAACCATCAAAGTGGAGCGACAACCAACTGCCACCTTTACAGGAAGAACTGCTAAAGAAATTTGCATTCAACTGTTTGAGTCAATAAAACCTTCTCCAGTCAGCCGATTGGATCATGCGGCTTATTTGGGGCGTGAGTTGATGCGAGCAGAACTGGCATTGGTGACAGGACAAGACTACGTACAGGATTAAATAGGCTTGTGATGATTTAACGGTTGCGCTCACTGGACGTAGATAGCTATTGCAACTCAATCGAAAAACTTTGTACGTTCCGGTGCAGCCCGGTTGTTAGGTTGCTACGCCCAGCTGCTTAAAGTGAGAGGCCGAGTCTCTTACTCCCCATCTGCGCTTAATCAAACCGTCTTCCATGTGAAACCATTCTATAGCTATGACTTCAGATGTTCGATTTGTAGGTCGCTGACCACGAAAATCATTCACAAAGTGTCCGCGCTCCGTAAACCTAACAATAATGTCTTGCCCACTTTCAACAGTCTGTTCTACTTCTAACTTCATGTTGAATGAGCTGTGAAGCTGAGTCCAGATCGGAGCAATCTGATCAAACTGGCCCCAACCTAGAGCTCCATGTATGAGTGCGTCTGGAGTAAATACTTTCCGGAGAGCTTCGATATCCCCTGCATTAAATGCGCGTATATATTCTTTCACTGTTTCTTGGTTAGTCACAATATTGTCTCCATGCAACCTAGCTATTTATTATACGTAAACTTTCCGTATAATCTTTTAATAGCCAACTAGCAAAGTCGGCTGAAAAGTGTTCGGCAAGGAATCGGCAAATATCATCGTTATAGATAGGAGAGATTGTACAACTGATTATACCGATTTAATTTTGAGCAAATTTAACATTTGATGAACAGTTGTGGCGGGGCGATCGCTCCGCCAAAAATCATAAACTTGTGTGCGGCGATCGCTCGGAATCACCGTCTCAATGATGTGTTGATCAGATTGATTTTGAGATTTTCCTTAAAGAAAGGAGCTAACACTGAAACCGCTTTAGATTTTAGCTTTCTTGCGAAGAATTAAGCTTATTTCTTCTACAGTTGTGAAGAAKGCGTCTCCCATAAACTTAAGGCTAGCAACGGCTCGCTGACCAGCTTCTTCATTACCCGCTCCACAAGCATCAGTCACCATGACTGGAATATAGCCAAGATCGGCAGCATGGCGAATTGTCGGCTCAATCCCGATTTCAGTTGCTACACCTACTATAATTACAGTGTGAATGCCACAGTCACGTAAGGCAATGTCAAGAGGCGTTCCCTCAAATGCAGACATCGTGATTTTATTAAAAATTCCTTCGGAAGGAAGTGGAGTTATTTCAGGAATTAATTGAAATCCGGGCGAGTCAGGAAGAAACCAAGGTTTTACATCATCAACTGAGGTTACTCTTTGCCATGCCTTAGCTGTCTTCAGTTGAAAGACACCCGACAATTCTTTGGGTAATGACATATGACGCATAAAGAATACGCGCAAACCAACTTCTCGCGCTGCTTGAAGAACTTTTATGACTTGGGTTTTTATGTTAGAGCCGTCATTTAACTGGCTAAAAATGCCTATCTGCATATCATAAACGATCAAAGCTGTTCGATTAAGTTCGCAGGCATCCTCCAAATTTTCAGGAACTTCTAGCCCAAATGCCTTTTCCATTTTTCTTAACTCCTGAACCTTACATATAGAGGGTAGCAGGTTAGTCATAGACAGGTTCAAGTTAGGCTAACTATTTATTATAGAGAAACTGCCCGTATAATCTTTTTCTCAATACACAATATATCAAGCATTACGACGAACTTCTATCTTAATATACGGAAAACTTCTTTTTTACACCATTATTTGAGTATAATACCGAATTTTTCTGTATAACTACCTTTTACGGGAGGATTATACAGAATTTTTCCGTATGTCCTTGGTGTTGGTGTTGTACAGAATTTATTGTCATAACATCCTTAATTGAGTTTTGTATTTAACCGGATTTACGAGCGAGCACAGCAGGAATGCATTTTTAAAGACGCGATATATCGCGTCTCTACATCTAAACTAATAAGCCCCTCTTAGAAATCATCCCAACCTTCAATGCTAGAGGACATGACATAACTAGTTACACTCGCCTCAAAGAAGTTTGCTTTTGTATTCGCTTCTTTCTTAGTATCTGAAAAACGCTCCAAGTGAGTATAGGGGCTTTTCTTATAGATAGCTTCTGGAAATAATGACTCTAAACCGATAGCCTTTAAGCGAGCATTTGCCAGATATTTTGTGTAGTGTTGTGTACTATCAGCTGTAATGCCGAGAATATCATCTCCAACAATATGTGCTGTCCACTTGTATTCATGCTCAACAGCAAGAGCAAACATTTCATAAATTTGTTCGCGGCTGTGGGGGAAAACTTGCATCGCTTCTGGAATCAATTTTTGATATAGCCGCACATGAGAAAGTTCATCTCGGTTAATCATTCTAAAGATATCGGCACTCCCAGACATGAGCATCCGTGATGACAGATTGTAGAAAAATATAAACCCATTGTAGAAATACAACCCTTCCAACAAATAATCTGCCAACAGCGATATGAAATAATTCTCTGGTGTGGGGTTATCGACATACTTTTGGTATAGTCCAGCAATGAATTCGCATCGTTGTTTGAGAATGCGATCGCTCCGCCAAAAATCATAAACTTGTGTGCGGCGATCGCTCGGAATCACCGTTTCGATAATATATTGATAAGACTGATTGTGCATTGCTTCTTGGGAAATTTGTTCCGCCATACATAATGCAATTTCTGGTGCAGTGACGCTGTTTTTGATATGAGGCACATTACAGGTTTGCACTGAATCGAGAAAAGTCAGGTAACTGAGGATACCATCAAATGCACGTCGTTCTCCAGGCGTGAGATTGATGTAATCTGTTACATCCTGAGTAATATCAATCTTTTCGGGAACCCAAAAGTTCTCTCGCATTTGACGGTAGAGAGACACAGCCCACGAGTAGCGAACATCATTTAATTGCATTAAGTTTGTAGTCTCTCCGAACCAGATCAAACGGTTTCGTGTATCATCATTTCCATTTGGATTGAAAACGGGATTAATCGGCATTAATGATTGTCTTGGTTGGTACATTTCAATTCTGTTTTGATTAGTTTTCACTTCTTTATTGGGCAATAGGCAATGCCTATCGCCTATGCTTAATAACTGATATTTCGACTTCGCTCAGTACAAGTAACTGTTTACCGGAGGCGGAGCATCTCCGGCTCCGCTGTTGACTGGTATTCAGTTTGCACAAGCAACACATTGCTCGTTCGATTCTTTGAAACTGTCTTTTTGGACAGTGCGAATGTAATAGATTGCTTTACAACCCAATTCCCAAGCCAGCATTAGGGTTTCAAAAATATCGATAGCAGTAAGACATCGCTCAGGTTCATCGGGTAAATAGACTCCAGCGTTCAAATTAAAGAGCAATTCCATTGAAATTCCTGTATCAATCCATTGTTGGATTGTAGCGATCGCTTTGACGACTTTTTTCTGATCCAGTGTCTTATTTTCGACATAAAACCATAGATTATCCCGAATGTAAGGCGGTGCGATGGGTACTGAACCCTTTGCCCACTTTTCATAGAAGAATTTGCTGTAAACGGGCAAAACACTAGCTGTACAACCTTGAACTAAAGATGAAGAAGTATTAGGTGCGATCGCAGTAATATGTGAATTGCGAATACCATGTCGTTTGATATCTTGACTCAATTTTGCGAAGCGTTCTGGAAGATGAGCGTGTTGCAAAAACCATTCCACAGGTTTTGCTCCGATTAAATGTCCTTTGCTCCATTCACTACCCCCAAAAGCAGGATACGGACCCCGTTCCTTCGCCAATTCCATTGATACTGCGGTGCAATAGTAACCGATGTCTTCAAATAAATCGCTAATTTCTTGAAGATGGGTGTAAGTGAGATGACGTTTTGCTAACCAGTCGGCTAATCCCATACAGCCCACTCCAATTGTGCGATATTTGGCGTTGTGGGTGGCACTCGCAGCAAACGGCGGTGACGTAAGTTCAATGGTGTTATCTAATATACGTACTGCAATTTGACAAATCTCTTCTCGCTGTTTGTCTTCTAAATTGGCTAAATTGATACTTACGAGATTGCACGTATGTGCTTCTTCACCAGGTTTCACGTTTGACCAACTCTCCTGGCACAGATTTCCTCCAGGAATATATCCCTCATGCTGATTGGGGTTAGCTCGGTTGACGGTATCTTTGAACCATAGATAAGGCATTCCGGTTTCTAATTGGGTTCGCATCACCTGTTTGAATAAAAGACGCGCATTTACCCGTTTGTAGAGCGTAATTGATTTATCTAAACTGGCTTCGATTTGAAGATAGGCATGTTCAAATTCTTCACCCCAAGTTGAAGCTAGTTCAATCCCTAAACGAGTTCGCACCTCATAAGGATCTACTAACGTCCATTCTGTATCTGCTGCTACCCGGCGCATAAATTCGTCACTGACAACCAATTGTGGGAACACGTCATACGCTTTGCGTCTCCCGTCTCCATTCTCGGTTTGCATTTCCAAAAATTCAGGTAAGTCTAAATGCCAAATATCCAGACTCACAGTAACAGCACCTGCTCTGCGTCCACCTTGATTAACTGCGATCGCTGTATCATTCAATAACTTAATCCAAGGAACGACACCACCAGAGGCGTTCTTCTTCCCCATCACCCAACTACCAGTAGCCCGAATCCGAGACAGATTCACGCCCACACCGCCGCCATTTTTAGAAATCCGCGCTGCATCGTGAATACTGCCAAAAATGCTTTCTAAATTGTCGTCCATTGCCGTAATGAAACAACTGGCTAGCGAACCATTGGGAATCCGTAAGTTTGCTAAAATCGGCGTTGCTAAAGATATTTGACGACGAGCGATCGCTTCATAAAATCTCCGTGCCCAAGTTAAGCGATTTTCTGGTGTTTCTACGGAAGCAATCAACAATGCACAACTTAAAAATGCTTCTTGGGGTAACTCGTTTGCCAACAGATATCGCTTTGTCAGTAATACTGCTCCTGCATAATCATAGTCAGCATCCCAATCGGGATCGATCCAGGTGTTGGCAATTTCTAACTCTTGTTGAGTGTAGATTAAGATGCGGCGATCATATTCTCCCAAGAGAACTTTTGCTTTTACAGTCTGAGGATAGTAACTGTACCGATAGCCACGACTAACTTGAGTATCTTTCCACAAACTCCAAATGTGTAATCGCCCTGCGACATACCGCCAATCAGGTTCTTCAGGACTACACAAATCCAAGGCACAGCGAATTAAATTATCTTGAATTTCTCGCGTGGTAATACCGGGGCGCAATCGAGTTGTTAAATGTGCTTCTAGAGCAATAGAATTTGTTGAAAGTCCGCAACAAGCCCAATTAACTACTGTGCGAATTTTATTAATTTCTAACGGTGTCGTCGAACCATCACGACGAACAACATAGATATCCGTTGTAGAATTTTCAAATAGTTTGGATGGAGCTTGCATACTGGATAAGTTAATAAATTGGAGAAAAATAATTGCCATAATGGAAAACAATTGTTAACCAGATTTGGCAATGCAAAAAAATGTCAATTTATGTCACAAAACGCTGGCAATCCTAATAAGTTATAGGGTTGAAAAATTGTTATAAGAATTGTCCAATAAAAATCCAGAGCAAGTTTTGGTAAAGAATTGAACTTGCCCCGATTGATGACGAATGCCAGTATAGATCGACCATTGATTTTTACGCAAGCAAATCACAGTTGTGTTAATATGCAAAGGAATCTCGGTTCTGGTGGGGGTCAGCCATCAGAGGAAACGGGGAAAGTCCGGTGTAAATCCGGCGCTGTCCCGCAACTGTAATCAAGGTTTACCTTGTGAGTCAGAATGCCCGCCGAAGTTGACTTGTAAATTTTTTACATCTGCGAGGTACGGATGGTTTATTACATAATGCTCGTCAGGTCTGAGATTTTGAAAGCACCGCATATTAAAACGCTACAAATTGCTGCTTTCCATGAAATAGATAATTAATATGAAATTTTGATTAGCAATTACTTTGTCAAGAGTCAGGTCATTATTTGAACTTGGAAATCTAAGCAATTTTCGACAAGATATTGCACTAACTTTTGATGGCTACATCTAGCGCGCATATACTCAGCGTATTTTCGTTAAATTCTGACTCGGTTAATCATCATGCCGAAATTTTATCTTCACCGAACTGGGAAGATTCCTACTGCTGTTCATCCTTTTGTCAAACAAATGGGTTTTAGAGAAGATAAGCAAAAACCCTTTCTAAATCCCAGGGAAATAATTCGAGGTTGGCAAAATATCGCAAGTTCAACGTATAGGAAGATTAACATTGCCATCGCTCGTCTAATTCGTGATGAACCTTGAATCAATTCAAAATTCAAAATTCAAAATTAAATACAGCCACTTACAAGGGGGAGCCAGTCTCGTGGGCGGGTTTCCCGACTTGAGAGAACTGGCGTTGGGGTTTACACCTGCTTTGTGAGACAAGGATTTTTTTGCCCATAAGGGGGGAGGTTTTGAATCTAGGTTTTTTTATAAACAAATCAAAGTCTATCAACTGTTAGCTACATAGAAAGATTTCACAACAATGTCAACTCTATTGCTTTATTTTGTAATTGGTTTTGTTCTAGTTTTACTAATTGGAATTGCGGTTTATTTCCTAACTGCTCGTAAGTACCAATCCTCAGGCACAGTCGCCAATTCCTACGACCAATGGACGCTTGACGGCATCTTAGAGTTTTACTGGGGGGAACACATTCACCTCGGTCATTACGGTTCGCCGCCACGACGTAAAGATTTTTTGGCTGCTAAATCTGACTTCGTGCATGAAATGGTCAAATGGGGTGGTTTAGATAAATTACCGAATGATACTACCGTTTTAGATGTTGGCTGTGGGATTGGCGGCAGCAGTCGCATTTTAGCGCGAGATTATGGGTTTGCTGTCACAGGAATTACCATCAGCCCACAACAAGTAAAACGCGCCCAAGAGTTAACACCCCAAGAACTAAACGCCCACTTTGCAGTCGATGATGCAATGGCATTGTCGTTTCCAGATGCCAGTTTTGATGTGGTTTGGTCAATTGAAGCAGGCCCCCATATGCCTGATAAAGCTGTTTTTGCCAGAGAATTAATAAGGGTGCTAAAACCTGGTGGAGTATTGGTTGTCGCTGACTGGAATCAAAGAGATGACCGCCAAAAACCGCTAAATTTTTGGGAAAAACCAGTAATGCGGCAACTCCTAGATCAGTGGTCTCATCCAGCTTTCTCTAGCATTGAGGGATTTTCTGAGCTTTTGGTAGCAACAGGATTAGTGGAAGGGGAGGTAATTACGGCAGACTGGACGCAAGAAACTCTACCTTCTTGGTTAGATTCGATTTGGCAAGGGGTGGTTCGACCAAGCGGATTTCTACGTTTTGGACTGTCTGGTTTCATCAAGTCTGTACGCGAAGTACCGACTTTATTGCTGATGCGTCTAGCATTTGGGGCAGGACTGTGCCGATTTGGCATGTTCCGCGCTGTGCGGGCGAATTCACGTACAGAATTGATGAATAGAAACCTTGCTAAGGGAACTCCCTCAAGCTTGGTTAGGTAGGGGTTGCATGACGATTAATTTTGAGTTCCCGGTAATCACCCCATCGCCAAATCCATCTTTGGCGAACTGCGATGTAGTTATTGTCGGCGGAGGTATTTCGGGTTTGACGCTAGCCTGTGGACTGCAATCGTCAGGTTTGCGAATTTTAGTAGTGGAAGCACAACAACAGCACCAAGCAACAGAGCGATCAAGAGCTTATGCCCTGTCGCCGATGACCAGCAAAATTTTTCGTTATTTAGGGCTGTGGTCGCAAATTGCGCCAAAAATTAGCCATTTTTCACGAGTGTTACTGTCAGACGCAGACTATCCTCACCGAGTCGAATTTTGCCCAAAGGATTTGGGAGAAGCAGCAGTTTACTACTGTGGTGAACATGGGGTGCTGATAGCGGCACTCCAGCAACGAGTAGCAACAGCAGCCAACATCAGCTGTTGGTATGAGACTCAAGTGGTTGAGGTGCGCTATGGAGCCGAAACCGCAGAGGTGGTGCTAAAGAATTCCCAGGGTCAACAACGGTTGCAATCGAAGTTGGTGGTGGCTGCTGATGGCATCAACTCGCAAATTCGCCTACAGGCTGGCATCGAAACTAACGGCTGGGCTTACTGGCAATCCTGCATCACAGCTTTTGTTGCTCCAGAGCGATCGCATCAAAACATCGGCTACGAGCGTTTTTGGTCTAGCGGCCCTTTTGCAATTTTGCCCTTGCCTGATAATCGCTGCCAAATCGTCTGGATTGCCCCCCATGCAGAGGCTCAAGCAATAGTTGCTCTGCCAAGCGACCAGTTTATGACCGAACTGCAACGACGCTACGGCGACCAAATGGGGAAACTAACCTTGTTGAGCCAACCCTTAGTGTTTCCGGCACGATTGATGCAGAGCTGCCGCTATTGCCAACCACGTTTAGTGTTGCTGGGGGATGCTGCCCACTGCTGTCATCCGGTGGGCGGTCAGGGGCTAAACATGGGTATTCGTGATGCGGCTGCCCTAGCCCAAGTGCTGCAAACTGCACAACAACACAAACAAGACCCAGGTTCTCTAGCAGTGCTAAAACGCTACGATCGCTGGCGACGCTATGAAAACTGGGTGGTGCTAGCCTTTACTGATCTTCTCAACCGCAGCTTTTCTAATCAATGGCTACCAATGGTTAAACTACGGCGGCTAGTACTGCGGCTGATAATTTACTGGTCTTTCCCACGAAGGCTACTGCTGCGACTGATAACCGGGCTGTGGGGTCGCCGTATTGATTGGACGAGAGTTGGAGCAGGTTCGCATTGAGTCAATTGTATTGGGAGAGGAAGTCAATGCGACTATCCAATAGTGTTTGGCAAGGAAATTTCGGCTACTGGCAAAACAGCTTTATCCATAACAATATATTGCTAATCGGTTACACAGGATGGAAAGGATTTCAGTCATTTGGGCGGGGAGTTGTTATTTGTGATGTGGATACTAAAATTACTCACCCTACAAATACAAGGGTTCATACAGTTCCCTTCACTCTCCAATTTCTCCCTTCCGATTTGATTAGGTTTTACTTGCGTTCGTTTCAAGATGGCGGATTTATATCGCAATCAATCTGCTCATCGATGATTTCATCAATTTCCCCAGCAGTCGCAACATACAATCCCCGTCAAGATATTCTTCTAGTCCTAAAGGCTGAACCTCAAATTGAGGTGAATTTTTTACATCAACTAAAAATTACTCCACCCAATTGCTACGAACAAGTTTGCAAGCGATGGTCAGAATTTAACCCAAGCCTAATACCCTAAAACTTACTTTATTGATGAATGCTCAAGCCAAAATCAAGCAAAATTCCCAAAGCAACTCGCTACCAAAATGCAGCGATAGATTATTACATGGGACTTACAAATTCCGACTATCTCCATTACGGGTATTGGGAACCACTACCTACTGTGGGTGAAGAATTAACTCTAACTCGCCTGCGTGCGGCGCAAGTTGCATATACAGCCAAACTTTTGAGTTTTATCCCAGAAGGGATAAAAACTGTGCTTGACGTAGGCTGTGGGATTGGAGGTAACGCAGCATATTTGTGCTCACGCGGTTTCAGTGTTGAGGGATTAGCACCCGACCCACTCCAGCAAGAGAGATTTATTCACAATACCAACGGTCAAGTACCTTTTTACTTAACGAGATTTGAAGATTTTTACAAATCATACTCCTACGATTTAGTTCTGTTCAGCGAAAGCAGTCAATATATTGCTGTTGACGATTTGGCTCAAGGTGCAGCTCGTTTACTGAGTAGTGGTGGCTACTTGCTGCTTGCTGATATGATGCGTTCTGATGCCGAATACCGAGAAGGTATTTTTTCTAATTGTCATGTCGCCAGTGAGCTTCAAACAGCGTTGATGCAGACTGGATTCAAGTTAATTAAGACTGAGGACATCTCCACTCAAGTTGCACCAACGATCGACTTGTGTGTTGATAACTTTCGTACTTTTGGGCTGACAACGGTCAAATATATTGCTGATGTTGTAGCGATAGCGTTTCCTGCATTACACGCACTTGGTCGTTGGATATTTAAGCGTTGGCTAGAAAAGCCAATTGCTGAGGGGTTAGCAGCACGCACTATTTTTGAGAGCCATCTGCGTTATTCTATCCAACTTTGGCAGTTATCAATTCATGAGGTTAATTTGAGATGACTACAGAAATCAACACTCAAGATTGGCAACAAGATTTTATCGCCACTAATTTACTGGCAATTGGTTACAACGCTTGGGTTGGTTATTTAGGAGGAGAACGTGGTGTCGTGATTTGCAGTACCAATTCTCCGCATTTAAGTATGACTGGTGAAACATTTAGAGCGCATTTTATCCCACGTCAAAATCTCGCAGCTTTCTTAAATGCTTGGTTAGCAGCATCCGATACTGTACTCTTACAAAGACACTTTATGAATGCTCATATTCTCGAAGCTGTAGATAAGTATAATCCTCATATAGATGTTGTATTTTTATTGGAATACGGAAATCAAGCTGGGTTTTTCTATTTAACTAATTTACCTATTACACCACCGCAATGTTACCAAGCTATATGCAAAGAATGGGCAGAATTTCAACCTCCCCTTTCAATAAGAGCAAAAATACAATGATACTCATCTTAAATAACAAGAAGCCTTCTAAAGGCGATCGCAATTAGTCAAAATTATATATTGGCGTTTAATACTCGCACCATACAAATGAAACCTGTGTTGGGAAATTTTAATATTTGAAGATTACTGCTTTTTTTAGATAAATATGGCGAAGCAAGTTCCTAGCTAATTTTCTACTCAAATGTAGATAATAAACAGAAATTATTTCCCTCAATTGTAAGAGCAACTCTTGTGTCAATTTTTAATTGTCAGTTAACAGCAGTAAATATAGGGGAGCCTGAAGGACAGTTGAATTTTTCTCTGAATAGAACAAAAAATTTTTATAAAACAAGAAAAATTCACTCATTAAATTGTAAATTTTTGTAAATTTGATATCTTCAAGACTAGAAACCTGTTGTCTAGATAGCTAAACTAACAAACAGTGCATCTGTACTCTTAATTATTAAAAGTAGATGTAGGCGCTATAGGGTGAATGATCCCAGTACAACTTATTCTCAAAAACTTTCTCAGTTACCGTGATGCAACTTTAGATTTTCGCGGTTTGCATACGGCTTGTATTTCTGGCTCCAATGGTGCGGGTAAATCCTCCCTTTTAGAAGCAATCACTTGGGCAATTTGGGGTGAAAGCCGCGCCAATGCTGAAGATGATGTTATCTATTCTGGTGCCAAAGAAGTTCGGGTTGATTTTATTTTTCAAAGTAACCAGCAAACATATCGGGTGATTCGCACGCGAATTCGGGGAGCTAGTAGCGTCCTGGAATTTCAAATAGAAACACCCTCTGGGTTTCGTCCACTCACTGGCAAAGGGCTAAGGGCAACCCAAGATTCAATTTTAGAATATATTAAGCTCGATTATGATACTTTTATTAATTCTGCCTACTTACGTCA
Source organism: Nostoc sp. PA-18-2419 (assembly GCF_005869855.1). Classification (GTDB taxonomy): domain Bacteria; phylum Cyanobacteriota; class Cyanobacteriia; order Cyanobacteriales; family Nostocaceae; genus Nostoc. The sequence goes on from NZ_SZNH01000009.1 coordinate 189,696, forward strand.
AGGTCGAGCGGATGAATTCATGCTCAAACGGCCTACCGAACGCAAAGAAATTTTAGCCGAGTTGTTGAAACTCAATCAGTATGATGATTTGGAAGAACGGGCAAAGGAATCTTCTCGTCAGTTCAAAGCACGGGCGGAGGAATTAGAGCGTTCTTTGGATGCGATTAAAATTCAGCTACAACAACAAAAGACAACCGAAGCCCAAAGAGAGCAGTTAGAAGCTGAACTCAATCAACTGCAACAGGTACAAGCTTTTGACAATATTCAATTACAAAGTTTGCAAGTTGTCCAACACCAGCGCCAAAATTGGGAACAACAACTGAACTTTGTCAAGCAGCAACATCAAAATCTTAATCAAGACTGCGATCGCCTGCAACAAGAACAGTTAGCAGTTGGCTCTCAGCTATCAGATTTAGAAAAAATCTTAGATCGAGAAGCTGAGATTAAAGCTGGATACGCTCAATATCAAAGTCTGCAATTTCAAGAAGAAGCTTTTGCTGCCAAATTTGAAGAATACGGCCGAACTCAACAAACTCGCCAACAAAAACAACAACAGCTTAGCAAACAAATTCAGGAAATCGAACGACAACTGCAACAAGCCCAAGCTCAAATCGAAGCTTTGCACCAACAAGAGCGAGAAGTTCAGCAAACTCTCACCAAAGCAGGTGAAGTTGAAGCTGCTTTGTCACAATTGGGTGCAGCACGTCACCATCTTGCTCATTTAGATGGATTGCAAATGCAGGTGACTCCATTGTTGCAAGAGCGAACAGCTTTGCAGAGCCAATTAGATCGGACTCATGCTGGTTTAGTTGCGCGGCTCGAACAACTGCAAAATACACAAAACCAATTGCAACGCCAACAACGACGCCAACCGCAACTACAACAGGCGGTAATGGATGTAGCAATCCAAATTGAAGAACTGAATAAAAAGCGGGTTTATTTGCAACGAGTCCAGGAAAAAGGGCAAGAAAGGCGTCACTTTATTGAACGTCTCCAAGCTCACCAACGGGATTATGAAAAACTGCTAGGAGAATTAGAGCAAAAACTGCAAATGCTCCAAAATCCCAATGCTCTTTGTCCGTTGTGCGAACGTCCTTTGGACGAACATCATTGGAGCCGTGTAGTGGAAAAAACCCAAACTGAGATCGATGATACTCAAGGACAGTTTTGGGTAGTGCGGGAACAAATGGCTGTCTCTGATAAAGAAATTCAAGTACTCAGGCAGGAATATCGGGAAATATCGCAGCAATTAGCGATTTATGAAGGTTTACGTGAACAGCGGGGACAATTGGCAGCACAGTTAGAAGCGACGACTGATGTCCAACTTCAATTAGAACAAATTGTTACTGAAAAGCAACATTTAGAGCGATCGCTACAAGCTGGTGATTACGCTCCTGACAAACAAGCCGAACTGCGAAAGTTAGACCAATATCTACAACAAGTTAATTATAATGAGCAAGACCATGCCCTAGCTCGCAGCGAAGTTGAGCGGTGGCGCTGGGCAGAAATTAAACAAAGCCAGATTAAAGACGCTACTAAACGACAAGCGCAACTAGCAGCCCGAAAACCAGAACTGCAAGCTACTATTGCCGAATTACAAGCCAGAATTCAGCAAGAACAAACTAATTCTGAATCTGCCAAACAAATTGCGGCTCTGGAACGTCACATTGTTGAAATTGGCTACAGTTTAGAACTGCACAATAATCTCCGCATGGCTGTCAAGAAAGCTCAATCTTGGCATTTGCTGTATCAACAACTCTTAACAGCCCAACAGCATTACCCCCAACTCCAGATGAGATTACAAGAATTAGAAGAATCTAGAGGCGTTAGAATAACGGAGCTGCAAAAACTCGCCAATCAAATCGAAAGCATAATTGAGCAACTACAAGCAACAGCCAACCCATCTGCCCAAATTCAGTCCCTAGAGCAGCACCTAGCAATACGCAGACGCCAACTGGACGAACAAATTGCCAAGTTAGGGCGTTTAGAGCAGTTAGTACATCAACTCCAAACGCTGCAAATTCAGTACGAACAACAATACAAACAACTACAATCTTGCAAGCACGAACAGCGTGTTTATCAGGAATTAGCGCAGGCTTTTGGTAAAAATGGTATCCAAACATTGATGATTGAAAATATATTACCTCAACTGGAAGCTGAGACAAATCAATTACTTTCGCGGTTGAGCGCTAATCAATTTCATGTACAATTTATTACTCAAAAAGCTGGACGTAGTGGGAAATCAACTAAGAAAAATGCCAAGTTGATAGACACCTTGGATATTTTAATCGCCGATTCCAGAGGAACGCGGGCTTATGAAACTTATTCTGGTGGAGAAGCTTTTAGAATTAACTTTGCTATCCGTTTAGCCTTGGCGAAATTATTAGCACAACGGGCGGGAGCGGCATTGCAATTGTTGATTGTGGATGAGGGTTTTGGTACACAGGATGCTGAAGGATGCGATCGCTTAATTGCAGCGATTAATGCGATCGCATCTGATTTCGCTTGCATTCTCACTGTTACCCACATGCCCCACCTCAAAGAAGCTTTCCAAGCCAGAATTGAGGTGAATAAAACTCAGCAAGGCTCGCAGTTGAGTTTGTCAATTTAATAAGGTGCACCCCAACTTAGGCATCGTTAACAAGTCTCTAACTTTCTTGATTGCCTCGCCTTAAATAGCGGACTTCTTCTAACAAAATATAAATCTTTGGTCGTTTTCTTGTTGTCGCTGCTTAACTAATTCCATATCTCGTTGGCTTTGAGCAGCGACTTGCAACAAAGCTTGAACAGTTACCCTCAGACCATCAACACCATCACGCACCTCAGTTACGCTTTGGTGCAGTTTTGTAACGCTTTGACGCACCTCAGTAACGCTATCGTGCAGCTAAATAACACTTTCACGCAGTTCACTAACACTTTCGCGCAGTTTAGTGACGCTGGAAGCCAATCCATCCAGCATTTCATCTGTCCATCTCTCAACCATCATTTAATTTTTCTAACCAAATTTAATCTAGTTTAGTTTGATTCTACTTTATGCTTTTATTCGCGTTGAAAGGGTTCGATCTGAGTACCTGATACTCTTGATTCTGACTTGGAGAATTCTTGCTCAATTGTATTTTACTCTTGCATCTAGACCATAGGAGCGAAGCATTTTCGATAGCCTTTCGGCTTCGGCGCGATCGCTAAATGCTCCAGCATTCACATAATCCCCCAGATTGGATTGCTCTGTCACAGCATGAGGTATGTATTGTTGCACTTTATTCAAAGTATCATTACTGAAAACTGGGACGATAACTGTATAACGATTGTTAGCAGCTAAGATATTACCGTTAGTCTCAGGCAATAAATAATTATTACTAACAGGTGCTACATAGCGATTAGTTTCAACAGAATTGTCTCCAGTTGAGTTATTTAATCCTAATGCTTCCCAAGTTCGCCAATCTACATTTCCAGTAGAACTGAGTCGGGAAGATTGTTGGAATGCCATTACAGATTCTCTAGTGTAATCGCTGAAATAGCCATCAGGATTGGCATTAGAGAAACCCAACTGCGACAAACGTTCTTGAACTAATCTGATATTATCTCCACGATCGCCAACAGTCAGATAATTTCTAGTTGGTTGTTGAGTAAAATATCCACTACTTGAGGCTCTACGTACTGCTGCCAAAGTTTGGGTATTAGCTGTGCCATTCACAGGTAGTCTATAAGCTTGTTGGAATTTAGCGATCGCTTGTTTGGTAACTGGGTCAGTATTGCCAGTCGGATTAGCTTTAAAGTAACCTAGTTGTCGTAAACGCTGTTGCAATTCTCTAATTTGTTGAGTAGAAAGATTCGATTTAGCTGGAGTCTGAGAAGAACCTAGTAGTGCGTTCCAAGTTTGTCGATTGACAATTCCATTGGCAGATATCCCAGAATTTCGCTGAAATGCAATCACAGCATCTTTAGTGATTCGCCCAAAATTTCCCGTAGGATTAGCATTAAAGTAACCGCGCTGCTTCAAGCGCTGTTGCAACTTAGTCACGGCTGCACCAGCCTTGCCTTGGGAAAGAGTAGGATATTGATTGACTGGCGAGCGCGAATTTCGATTAATATTTTTACTAAAGGTTTTACTCTGACATGCTCTTTGCAAAGCTCTTTGAGTATTAGCACCTAGAACCCCATCCGCTGGCAGTCTATTGACTTGCTGAAATTTGATCACAGCATTCTGAGTCAAGGTAGCAAACTTACCTGTCACCGGGCCTTTAAAGTAACCTAACTTTCTTAAACATCTTTGACTATTGGTGACTTGTGATCCGTTAGTTCCAATTTTCTGAAGTGCTAAAACTTGCCCAGCACTACTTACAAGCCCCATAGTTAATGCTACAGGTAAAAGACGCATTACAACAGGGCTAGATAAATTTTTCCAATTCAAAAATTTTAAAATAAGTGCGAGAGGAACAACCTTGATGGTTTCAGATGCCTCAAAGACTGAGGCTAGCTCGGTTAAATAGCTATCTACCTCTGTTTTCACTTGTTTTTTCAAGTTATCACCATACAAGATAATACCACGTAGTCAGTGTAATCTTGAGTTTTCGTATGATTATTGACAACTAATTGACCTGGGAAGTGTGGAGGTAGGGGAGGTGAGGAAATAAAAAGACAACGGGACAAGGAGAATAACTCTTCATGTCTTGCTTGAGAATTCCCAGCAAGGCTCAACAGTCAACGCTCCCAATCCCCAATAGCTATTGTTCATTAGTTTTTTCAGTATTACCTGCTTTCACCCAACCTTCTTGTTCGGTATTTTCCAAACGAATTTTTTGCCAGGCTTTATCCTCACTTTCTTCCAAGACAATAATTTTCTGATTAAAACCAACGCTACCAATACGTTCAGCGTCTTGATTTGGTTGTGCCCGCAAAATCAACCCTTGAGCCCAACTCACACGCCCTCGGTAAGCTCCTGATGGCAGTGGTTTTGGGGATGGGGTAGGCTTAGGAGATTCAGTCGTGTTAGGAGTAGAGGTTGATTTTGGAGATGATTGAGTTGTCGCCCCTGGTGTAGAGGTGGATTTGCTTCCAGGCTCGGTTGCTTTTGGAGCTTGGGCTTTCACCGAGGGGCTATCGTTAGAAAAAATCGGTTTGGCAGGGGCTATGCCAGTACGATTCATGAAATAAAGTGCAACTGCAACACCACCACCTACTAACACAGCGAGCGCCAAGAAAATCCCAAGTATATACTTTATCAAGCCAGACAGCATAATTAAAACCTGATTATCAAAGATTAAGAGTCAACGGCTACAAGCACAAAAGCAATTTAAGGCATTGGTATCAGAATCAATAGTCCATGATAATTGATCGTTAACTATTGACCTTAGACTGTTGACTAATCGATTATTCTAGCTGTCAGTGAATGCGTCAACGTAGCTTACCGAAGGTATCGCTCAAAGGGCTGTGTTTCGATGCTAAACGCGCTCTCCCCGCAGCAGCCCATTCTTGAAGTTGCTTAATTTGTTCTACAGCGGTTCGTGCTAAGGGAATGATTTGGCTAGCAGCCTCTAAAATATCGTCTTTAGTGAAATCACGGTTTTGGCTAAATCCAATATGCATCGCTTCAATTAAAGTTTGCTCAATTTCTGCCCCAGAAAAATCGGGTGTCTCGTATGCTAACCTGTCGATGTCATAACTTTTTAAGTTATGGGGGCGTAGTCGAGATAAATGAACGTTAAAAATAGCTTTTCTCTCTTCTTGGGTAGGCAAACCGACAAAGAAAATTTCATCAAATCGCCCTTTACGCAGCATCTCTGGCGGTAGGGCTTGGATATCATTGGCGGTAGCGACGACAAATACGGGTGAAGTTTTTTCGGCTAGCCAGTTAATAAATGTACCAAATACGCGGCTAGTTGTGCCTGCATCACCTTTACTACCAAGTCCAGAAAAGGCTTTATCTATTTCATCAATCCATAAAATACAGGGGGCGAGAGCTTCAGCTACCTGAATCATTTGGCGAGTGCGAGATTCTGATTCACCCACCAAACCACCAAATAACCGCCCTACATCCAAACGTAGCAGGGGTAAATGCCAGTGATGAGCGATCGCTTTTGCCGTTAACGATTTACCAGTTCCCTGAATACCCACCAACATTAAACCACGAGGGTGCGGTAATCCGTACTGGCGCGCTCGTTGAGTAAATGAGCCTCCCCGACGAATCAGCCAGTCTTTTAAGTTATCGAGTCCGCCAATATCAGAAATTTGCTCAGTGGCGGGGTAGAAGTCCAGGATTTGAGTTTGGCGGATAGTTTGGCGCTTTTCTTCCAAAACCAAATCTACGTCTTCTGGCTGCAATTCGCCGTGGCTAGCGATCGCTCTTGCCAAAACCCGGCGAATCCGTTCCATCGAAAGTCCTTGACAAGAGCGCACCAAGTCATCTACAAATTTGCTTGAAAGCGAGTTACCAGTACTTTGCAGTAAGCGTTCCACCTCAGTTTTTATTTCTGGGGCGCTGGGTAAGGGAAACTCGACGACTGTCAGCACTTCGGTTAAATCGTCAGGAATGGCAATGCGGGGCGACAGCAATACAATATTTTTGGGTTGCGACTTCAGCAATCGAGCCAGATTGCGAAGTTTGCGGGCGATCGCTACATCATCTAAAAAGCGATGATAATCTCGTAAAATTAATACCGCAGGTGCGGAAGCTGGTAATTTATCGATAAATTCCAAAGCTTGCAGGGGGTTACGCCGCCCAAAACCAACATCATTGGGGTTTCCTTGGTAGCCATCAACAAAATCCCAAGTATAGACTGGGCGATTACCCTGGTTGGCTGCTTCTTCGCGGATAGCTGCTTCTACTCGCTCCTCTTCGTAAGTGGGAATATAAATCAAAGGGTAGCGAGCACGTAGCAGTAGTTTAAACTCGTCACGGAAGTTCATATGTAGCTGTGGTTATTAGTCCTTCTCTCATTGTTCAGGTTTGTATTGTCTATCACAACCTTATTACCTTCTGGGACTAAATTTTTACATCAATATAATTAATATTATTTAATATAAAATATCACTCAAAAATCTTAATAACTCAATTACTTCTAAATTTTAGATATATCAGAGTTATAGAGTGTTTTTTTCAAACATTCTTTTTTGGTACAGCCAATTTAAAATTTTAGCTGTTTTTGACATATTTCTTAACGTTAATTCTAATACACTTAGAGACTTTCAGAAAATAAATTATCCAATTTCATGCCCATCAAAACGACTTTCTCTCCCCCTGCTCCCTGCTCCCCTGCCCTCAAGGCGATAGAATATTTTTTTAATTGGAAGTCCCTTAAAGGTAAATACCTCGACTAGTTTAATTCACCATAATCCTCACATAAATACTTATGGAGAAGTGTGGTTTCATCCAGAGCGATCGTTTTTAGATGATGTGATTGCTCCTGACTATCAGAAACTAAAACTCCTATTAACGCTTCTTACGAACCTAAAGAAGGCGATCAACCTCTCTGACATATTTTATTGTTTCTCATTATGTTTTTTTTAGAAAATAAGAAAGAACTTCTTCAAGAAGAACAACAGAATTTAGAAACACTTACAAGTGAGCTTGGAAGGGATAAACAAAAGCTAGATGCTACAAAAAAAGAATTTGATGAAAAACAAAGACTCTTAAATCAACGCAATAATATATGGTGGTTTGCTAGAGCTATAATCAATATTTTTGATGATACAGAATACCGTATTATGCAGCCCAAGGAAAACTAGAACAAAAACAAATAGAGCTTCAAGAAACACAATCAAATTTTCAATCAACTTCGCTCAAAGTTGAGGCAACTCAAGAACCAATTAATGCATTCAATAATGCCTTACATTAAATTTGCGTAGACGTAGCCTGCCGCAGGTATCGCTTGTAAAAATAATGATAGGTTTGCAATTATTCAATGATGGCGTTTTAATTGTTGTGACAGAAAATTTAAAAAAAGAACTATTCTGCACAAAGCTGGTGTCTGAGGAGGTTTGGCAAATAATGTGGAAAAACCGGTAAAATAAGTCGTTGAATTACTGCAAAAAAACGAAAATATTACCTTCAGTGGAGAGATTTTGCCGGAATAACCTCAAGTACTCCATAAAATTTTCAAGTGTTCGCATAACTTAATTAAAGATATTAAACTTCTATTTATCTAATAATAAACTTAGTATAAAATCGCTCTAATTTGCAAGCGTATAGTTAGAAAAAAGCGATCACTTTTTATAAACTTCATATATTTACCACCCATGCTATCTCTGTTGAGTTAATTTCCCAAAAGCGATCGCACGGGCGCAAAGTCAGAGAATTTTAGCGATCAGTAACAAGCTGTTAGCCCGGAAGTTGCTTTTTCAGTGCTTCCAGAGAAGCCCAGCGGTTGTCAACTGGAGTTTCGGAACTGTCAGAACTATCAACAGTACTACTTGCAGGAATACCTGGGCAATTGCGATCACACAGCTGGCGTTGAGGTATTGCTAGGCACATTTGCTCGTACAGCCATTCGCTGGGATAAAAATAACCATCGGGTGGTAGAGTCTCTACTAAATCTTCCATAGTCACTTCCCTTTCTAAAGGCAAGTCTTGTTGCTGATTTGCAGTTTCATCTAACCAAATGATTTCCTTAGTATCAATCCCTAAGCGCTGATTGTATTGCTGCAAGCAGCGGTTACAGGTACAAGTAATAATTGCTTCTGCCTGACCAGACACTTGCAGATAATTGCCATGATGCTGCACGCGTACACGACCGCGAACTGGTGTCAAAGTTTCCAGACCAGGCAGAAATTCCTTAACTTGAACTTCCTCTGTCCGCTCCGATGCTCTAGTTAGCTGCGGAATATAAATTGCGTCCATAGGATTTGTGAGACATCCTCACGAAAATTTATCTTGATTATCAGTCGAATCGCTGATAATACATTTTTATTTTAGCTTTTAGGGATAATCGAAATTTTGAAATTATCTAGTTATAAGTTGTGAATTAACTCTTAACTCCTGTAGAGACGCAATTAATCGCGTCTCTCTTGTACAGACGCGATTCATCGCATCTCTACTCCTAATTTATTCCAAAGCAGCCGGACGTACAACCAAATGACGATGTGGTTCTTTGCCACGACTGAAGGTTTCTAAATCTTCAAAGTCTTTCAAGAAAGTATGAATTTGACGCCGTTCTGCAGAACTTAGGGATTTGATTTCCACTTCTCTACCAGAAAAGCGCACTTCATCGGCTGCTGCTTCTGCTAATGCCCGAATTTCGGCTTGTCTTTTAACACGGTAGCCATTTAACTCAATAGTGTAAGAAGCTTGTCCCTCGTGGGATTGGCTCAAGTTGAGAACCGAATTCGCTAGATACTGAATTGCATCTAGCACAGAACCATCGGCACCAATTAATACCTGGGTTTGTTCTGGTGTCAAATTCGTTTCATCAATTGTCAACCAGTAGTTATCTACTTCTGGCGAATCCTCATCTAGAGTTTGGGCAGTTTCTAAATTAGTGTGAATCTCAGTAGATATCCCACTGAGTTCCAGCAGTGTTTTTAACCACTGCTGACCTCGCTCCATGGGAATATTGCTCATGAACCCCCTGTAGCCTTTTTCTTAGGACTTTCCTCTGTAGCTTTTTTCTTAGGACTTTCCTCTGTAGCCTTTTTCTTAGGACTTTCCTCTGTAGCCTTTTTCTTAGGACTTTCCCCTGTAGCTTTTTTCTTAGGACTTTGCGGCTCAAAAGGTAATGCTTTTTGTTCTGCGACTGCTGCTTGTTTTTCTTGAGTTGCTACGATTTTTTGCAGTTCTTCTGGTAATGGTTCGCGGGAGAGAATATAGGTTTGYAGTGTTTGGAAAATATTGCCAATTACCATATACATCAGTACCCCAGCTGGTAGGGGAAAGAACAAAAACATCCCAGAAAAGATGACTGGGGTAATTTTGTTAACTGTGTCTTGCTGAGGATTCCCACCACTGGAATTTTGCCCGGAAAGCATTTGGCTAACATAAAGGCTAATTCCAAAAAAGACAATCATGGCAACGATATCCCAGTGGATTGTGCCATCTGGATCTTGTGCGCCAACTCTACCTAAGGCATCAATAAATAAAAAGCCTTTATCGGCTGCTAGTCCAGGAATTGTTCCTTGAATAGTCACCTCTCCAGGCTGCAAGGCTTCTAAATTGCCTTGGGCATCAATTTTAACCTTATCTTCGCCTTTAGTGACTTTCCATTGAGGAATCAGCTGATTTTCCGGGTGTTCTGCTAAGACCACCTGAAATGGTTTGCCTTCAGTAGTCTGATATTGTATTTTGGTATGTTCGCCTACGGCTAGTTTGTTACCAGCCGGAAGGATTGCAGCTACCTTAACGTGTTCGCCATCAGCAATATAAATATTTTGAGGAGGAGTGGCAAAGGCTTGCGGTTGAATTTGTTCGATTTGTTGTGCGGGAAAGATTTGCAAGTTAACGCTATAGTTAACACCTGCAAAAGGCGAACCTCGCAAAGTGGCGAACAGCGCTAATAAGACTGGCATTTGTATTAGCAATGGAAAACAGCCTGCCAAAGGGTTGCCAAATTCTTTTTGGACATTGACCATTTCTTCTTGCTGCTTCTGCGGATCGTCCTTATAGCGCTCTTTGATTTCCGCCATCCGCTTTTGCATCAGAGGTTGTACAATTCGCATCTTCCGCATATTGCGAATTGAGCCAGCACTCAGGGGATAGAGCGCAAAGCGGACTATCAGTGTCAAAGCAACGATCGCCAATCCATAGCTGGGTACAATCCCATAGAAAAAATCTATGATTGGCAGCATCACGTTGTTCGAGAGAAAGCCGATACCAAAATCCATTATTCTGAATTTAACCTGAGGTACTGTAAACTGATTGAATCTAATTTATCTAAATCATGACTTATGTGCGACTATCCTTCGCTACGGATAGCCGCACAAATTCGGGTATGGGGTATTAGAAGTGTAAGTCGATGGGGTGGTGGGGTGGTGGGATGAAATTCTCTCCCCATTACCCCTTATACCCAGAGGGCACCCCACCTTCGCCAGTCTCTTGCCATTACTTGTTAGTGGCGCCGCTATATTGGGGATTTTTTGCCGCAATTTTTTCATTAATGTAATCATATACTTCCCGAAAATTGGGAATTGCACGCAATTCGAGACGACTGCCGTTTTTTAAAGTTAATACCATATCTCCCCAAAGACCAATGCCACGGGGAACTTTGACAACTTTGACAATTTCTGAGTAAATTACGTCGGTGCGATCGCGTCCTTGCCAACCTCCTGTTACAGTAACTCGGCGATCGGTGATGCGGAAGCGCAGCCATAATGCTCTGACAATTGCCCCGACTGTCAAGGGTATGCCAACAACGCTTAGCCCAATTAGCAGATTTATAATTAGATCCCCAATATGGGGACCACCTTCATAATAAACTTCTTCACGAATGCCCATCGAACACCTCGGCTTGTGCCAACAACTGCTCTAATTCTTGCAGAAATTGTGGGCTTACGCACTTCGATTCTACTGCTGTGGCTTTGACAACCACCACTAGCCGCCATCCCGGTAATAATTTGGGCAGTAGGTTATACAAAGCAGCAGTAATTTGCCGTTTGATCCGGTTGCGAACCACTGCTCTCTTACTAACTTTTGTGCTAATCGAAATGCCAATCTGCGTGCTGGCAAAATGTGTTGCGTCAGTTACTTGTGCAGTCTTACTGGCGCTGTCCAAAGAAGGATTTATTGAAGATAAAGGTTTTAAGGCTCTCAATGTTAAATAAGAGCCATGACGTCGAATTCCTTCCCGGAAAACTGCCTGGAAATCTTTTCGGGATTTGAGCCGATTTGCTTTGGGCAAAGCCACAGATACCTTTTAGCTTGATATGCCCTAAACGCTCAGACGGTGACGCCCCTTTCTTCTTCTTGCCCTAATCACGTTTCTGCCATCTGGTGTCCGCATCCGAGCGCGAAAACCAGAGGTTCTTTTTCTCTTACGGCAAGTGCCGCCTAGCGTTCTTTGCATACTATTCTCCTGTTAAGTGATTTTTATAAAAACTCACAATCTCTAATTTTATCACTTTAACAGTGAATTGGAAATGGAGCATTGCGGTCATTGGGGTGGGGTACTGGGGTGATAAGGTGTAATTCTCTCTCCATTACCCCCTATCCCCAGAGGGGGCCCCACCTTCCCCATTTCCCGACTCTCTAGACTTAACTAATGCTCAAAATCCAGGTTCCTACGTAGCGTAGTAGTGGTACATCGCCAGGCGAGAGAACTTGACAGTTAAAATAATACGTTCCACCAAAGGAGGGGTTTTTCACGTTAGATAACACTAACTCTACTTTGCTACCTGCTGGCACTGGTTCTTCGGGAAAAATATTAATTAGCTTACCTTCTTTGTCCCACTTCACTTCAGAAAGCTTCACTGATTTACCTTTAACCCGTACTTCAATTTTTTTGGGGTCAAAAGTTCCTTTGTAATAGTCAGGATAGGTAATGGCAAATTGAGCAACTGCCAGTTTCATTTTTTTAGTTGGAATCCTCAATATATAACGATCCCAACCATTGCTTTGTCCACCAAAATCTAACCGGAAAGGCAACTGATCTTCGCTTTTGACACCGCTAAAGAGCGTAAATCCAGGTAAGCTTTGCGCCCAAGTCAAAGCTGGAAATCCAGTCAGCAAACAGCTAGTCACGGCCAAAGCAGAAAGTAAACGTCGCATAGTTAGGCTCCCTCCACCAAAATATAAATCTGCGATTTAAATAACTGTGTGTTAGTATTCTTTACTAAACTTTACTACTGACTTCCTGACAATAGACGTTGAATAATAAAAAAAGTGCCATTTTTTGTCGGTTTTGGCTGACAGTAATTTTGCTTAGTAAAAAATTTAACGTTTAATTAATTCACTTTATTATCCTTACAGAGTCTTGATTTGATTGCTAAGTTGGTCAAACTAGGAACTGGATGAAAATACAGTTGAGATGAGATTGTGTTTCCGAATATGTACAAGTGTATCTAAATTTAAGAATTTTGTTATAAAAATTGAGCCGTGGAATTAGCGATCGCCAGTTAACTTGAGATAAATTGATTAAAATAAGTTGAAATGAAAGTCGTAATTATTAAAATTTAATTTGAAAATTATCAAGCTTCAAAAATTTGGTCAATATTGCTCTATAAGAAAAGAATAGCCAATTTCTCAATCCCGAAAATAATCTGAAGATAAAGATGCAAAATTTGGGAATCAACATAATATGTGCAAAACTAACCCTATTTGCAAATATCTGAAAATCTCAACTTAGCAAGCAGCAAAGCAGACAGTATAAGCAAAGGGAAACTTCGCTTATAACTTGACAACAAAGTGAGGCTTTGCCTGAAGAGCTAACAGTGGGAGAGGAAAAATTCAAGGTTCAATCTACGAGTAAAAGTCATGGCTGATGTTCCTGCCTCGGTACTCAAAGTACAAGATAACCCCAATCGGGGCGATCGCTTAGTTGGCAGAGATATAAGTATTTATCTTCAGGAGATTTCATGAGAATAGCAGTTGCTAAAGAAATTGAAGTTTGTGAACGTCGTGTGGCATTAATTCCTGACACCGTTGCCAAATTGGTAAAACAAGGTTTGGAAGTTTGGGTAGAATCAGGTGCAGGAGAGCGAGCTTTTTTCAGCGATCCTGCCTATGAAGCAGCGGGAGCCACAATAATCAACGATTCTGTCAAATTATGGAGCGAAGCAGACATCCTGCTCAAAGTCAGTCCACCCCAAGAGCGAGAAGATGGACGCTCAGAAATTGACTTATTAAAGGAAGGAGCTGTATTAGTCAGCTTCCTAAATCCTTTGGGAAATCCTGTAGTAGCGCAGCAATTGGCAAATCGCCAAGTCACAGCCTTGAGTATGGAAATGATTCCCCGTACTACTAGGGCGCAAAGTATGGATGCTTTATCTTCACAAGCTTCATTGGCAGGTTACAAAGCAGTATTGATTGGTGCAGCTGCATTACCGAAATATTTCCCGATGCTGACAACAGCCGCAGGCACCATCGCCCCAGCCAAAGTATTTATTATGGGTGCTGGTGTAGCTGGATTGCAAGCGATCGCCACTGCCAGACGCTTGGGAGCAGTGGTAGAAGCCTTTGATATTCGTCCTGCTGTCAAAGAAGAAGTGCAAAGCTTGGGGGCAAAATTCGTCGAAGTCAAACTCGAAGAAGAGACTGTCGCCGCAGGTGGTTACGCCAAAGAAATTTCTGAGGTTAGTAAACAACGTACTCAAGAAGTTGTCGCCGAACACGTCAAAAATGCTGATGTAGTGATTACCACTGCCCAAGTACCTGGGAAACAAGCGCCACGACTCGTGACAGAAGAAATGGTGGCACAGATGAAACCCGGTTCAGTAATTGTAGATTTAGCCGCCGAACAGGGTGGTAACTGCGCCTGCACCGAACCTGGCAAAGATATTGTCTGGAATGGCGTGACAATTATCGGTCCCATCAATTTACCATCCTCGATGCCAGTTCATGCCAGCCAATTGTATGCCAAGAACGTGACATCGTTAATCCAACTGCTGATTAATAAAGAGAAAGCTTTGCAAGTGGACTTTGGCGACGACATCGTTGATGCAGCTTGCGTTACTCATGCTGGTGAAATTCGCAATCAACGAGTGCGGGATGCGCTACAAGCATCGAATACTCAACAACCGGCGGTTAATTAGGGACTGGGGACTGGGGATTAGGGACTAAATAAGAGTTTTCCCAATGCCCAATGCCCATTTATACAAGGAGTTTTGATTTCATGACAGAGGCATTACTTGCTGCTTTGTTTGTATTTGTTTTGGCATCTTTTATCGGCTTTGAAGTTATCAACAAAATACCACCGACTCTCCACACACCTCTAATGTCAGGCTCAAATGCGATTTCTGGCATTTCGGTACTTGGGGCAATAGTAGCTTCAGGTGCTAGAGAAACAACTGTGTCAGTAATTCTTGGTTTAATTGCTGTAGTACTAGCTACAGTCAACGTTGTAGGTGGCTTTCTAGTCACAGATAGAATGCTGCAAATGTTCAAGAAAAAGGAGATTAAGGCGTGAGCGACTTTTTACCAACTGGCATTCAGCTGACATATTTAGTCGCTGCATCCTTATTCATTTTTGGTTTGAAAAAGCTGGGTTCACCGGCTACAGCGCGAAACGGTAATGTGGTTGCATCTGTGGGAATGCTGCTAGCAATTGTGGCGACAATGCTAGATCAGCATGTGTTGAACTACGAGATGATATTGTTGGGCTTGGCGATTGGATCGGGAATTGGGGCGATCGTTGCCTACAAAGTCCAAATGACGGAAATGCCCCAAATGGTGGGTTTACTCAACGGTTTGGGTGGTGCGGCTTCTGCATTAGTCGCCGTTGCCGAATTTTGGCGATTATTGGATTCTGGCGCACCTGTACCTCTAGATGTGAACATTTCCATGCTATTGGACGTGTTAATCGGTGGAGTTACCTTCACAGGTAGTTTTTTAGCCTTTGCCAAATTGCAAGGTTTAATTAGCGGTTCCCCGATTACATTTCCTTTCCAGCAACCATTTAACCTCTTACTTCTGGGTGCTTATTTGGTAGGCAGTGCCTATTTAATCATCACACCAGATAGCTTACCCATATTCTTGGGAGTGGTAGCTGTTTCTTTAGTGTTGGGTGTGATGTTCGTCATCCCCATTGGCGGCGGCGATATGCCGGTGGTAATTTCGCTGTTGAACTCTTTGTCAGGTGTAGCGGCGGCGGCGGCGGGTTTTGTGGTGATGAACAATATGTTAATCATCGCTGGGGCTTTGGTAGGAGCATCCGGCTTAATCCTCACCGAAATTATGTGTAAGGCGATGAACCGCTCTCTCTTCAGTGTGCTGTTCAGTGCTTTTGGTACAGGAGCTACTTCTGGTGGTGCTGCTGGTGGTGGTGCAACCGATCAAACTGTCCGCAGTATCGATCCCGAAGAAGGGGCGATGATGTTGGGTTATGCCCGTTCTGTGGTAATTGTGCCTGGTTATGGTATGGCAGTTGCCCAAGCGCAACATAGCGTCCGGGAATTGTCAGATCAGTTAGAAAAAATGGGTGTTGATGTCAAGTATGCCATTCACCCTGTTGCTGGGAGAATGCCGGGACACATGAATGTGTTGCTAGCAGAGGCAAATGTGGCTTATACCCAGTTGTACGACATGGATGATATTAATCCCCAGTTTGAACAAGCGGATGTGGCTTTGGTAATTGGGGCAAATGATGTAGTAAATCCGGCAGCGCGGAGTGATGCAAATAGCCCAATTTATGGTATGCCTATTTTGGAAGTAGATCGGGCGAAGCAGACGATTGTGATTAAGCGCGGGATGAGTACAGGTTTTGCCGGTGTAGATAATGAGTTGTTCTACAAGGATAAAACTACGATGCTTTTTGGTAGTGCAAAGGATATGGTAGCGAAGTTGGTTTCGGAAGTGAAGCAGCTTTAACGAACCACAGAGGCGCAGAGAGCGCAAAAAGTAGAGACGTGAAATTTTGCGTCTCTATTTTTTTAAGTATGTAAAGCTATCCCACTTTTCCACTGTTGGCTTATACAACCAAGAATCCAGCTTGATATCATCAACAAGCCCTCTAAGTTCAGGATCAGGCCAAATGTGAAGCCGATCCTCGCATCCAACCCGCTTTTGGCATGGAATAATTCTTAAGACAAGCTAAATGTTCTCGATTATTATCTATAAAAATAAATTTTACATTTAAATCATACTGGCGTTTTGATTTTTTATAGCCTGCACGAATAGCTTCTATAATTCTAATAGGTGAGCCTTCGCACTCTGTCTTATTATTCCGATCATAATACATACCACCTCCACAAAATCCATCAACAAAAGTAAACGTTGTTTCTCCATATCTACCTTTGCCATAAAGTGTGTAAATAAGATTTTCTAGATATGTTTCAATAACTTGATGCTTAGCTTTGGTATGAGGATTTATATCAGGAATATAGCTTCCATCAGCACTCCAATTTGCTTGTGATTTGCTCACGTTGACTGTCTCCAGAGTAATATTAAATACTAATATAAAACAAGTATATTGAAAAGCAATCATACATGCCAAGTTCTCTCAAAAAGACTATCGCCCCTCAAATCTTTACAGTAAAATCGCTCTTTCTACTCTTCATCTATGCCTCTGCGTGAGGTAAAAAAGCATTGCTCCACCTCTTCTTCTTCTGTGTCCTCTGAACCTCTACTGTTGTTAAAAAAAGTGGTCGTCCCTTAAATTTTCACAGTGCGATCGCCCTTTTTCTTATTCTTTTGCGTTTTCGCGCCTTTGTCTGAGATAAAAAAGGTTATTATGATTAATTTGAAAAATTATAATTTAAGATTCTATCAACAGAAAAAGGATAGTTTTTAGGAAAAATAGACAGGGTAAGTCCTGTTTCAATAAGCGCACTTGTGAGCAATAAGATATGTATTTTACAAACCGATGCAGGGTTGGGTTTTTCTACCAGAAGCTACACCGACACCAACGCTTTTTTAATTAACTCTTCGTTTCAAAGGAATTTCTATCCACAACTCACAGCCTCTACCAGGTTCAGAAACACACTTAATATTACCGCCATGTTTTTCGACAATAATTTGATAGCTAATAGATAGCCCCAAACCAGTACCTTGACCAGGTTGCTTAGTAGTAAAGAAAGGTTCAAAAATGCGCGATCGCAGCATCTCTGGAATCCCACAACCATTGTCTGCAATGCAAATGAGAATAGTATTCCATTCTCGAACTTTTGTCCGAATCCATATTCTGGGATTATCAATTATTTGACCATAATTTACTGAGTATTCCAAAGCATCGATCGCATTATTAAGAATATTCATAAATACCTGATTCATCTGCGCTGCATAACAAACTACTGGAGGCAAATCACTATATTCTTTAACTACTTCTATGGCAAAAGAATTAGTCTGTGGTTGCAGTCGATGTTGTAAAATCAATAAAGTACTATCAATACCTTCATGCAAGTCAACGGGTTTCATTTCGGCTTCATCCAGTCGAGAAAAACTTCTTAAGGACAACACTAATTGAGAAATGCGCTCTGCACCCATTCTCATTGAGGTAAGAATTTTTGGTAAGTCATCGCCAATAAAATCTAAATCTAGTTCGGCTGCTTGCTTTTGAATTTCCTCTGTTAGTTCGGGATACTGAGCATCGTAGAGTTGCAGTAATTTTAGTAAATTTTCGGCATGTTCGGTAACATAAGTAATATTGCCGTAAATGAAACTAATTGGATTATTAATTTCATGTGCTATACCAGCAACTAATTGTCCTAAACCTGCCATTTTTTCACTTTGAATCAACTGGCTTTGAGTCTGCCGTAATTCTTTGAGAGTGTGGGCGAGTTCTTCTTTTTGGCGTTGAGTTTGTTCGAGTAATTCCGCTTGCTGAAGTCCGACACCTAACTGAGTACCAATCTGCATCAGCAAATCTACTTCATCTTCTTGCCAATCACGAGGTTTAATATTTTGATAAGCTGCTAATAATCCCCAGAGTTTCTCGCCCTGAAAAATCGGCACAATCATATATGCCCTAGCCTCAATCAGCTCGATTAGGGGAATATGATAGGTAGAATAATTGACCTTGGAAATATCTTTAATGACAAGAATTTTACCATAAGCAAAGTCTCCGCCTTGGGTATTTTGCAAATCATCATCTGCGATCGCACCTACAAGTTCTTTAACTGGTATCCAGCCCTGGGCTAAAGACTCAGCGACAAATTCGCCACTCCAATCAGCCTGGAATCGATAGATTGTCACTCTATCAACTTCTAATAGCTGTCTGACTTCTTCTGTACTGGTAGCAAAAATTGTATCAATATCAAGAGATTGGCGAATTTTCTCCACAGTTGCGGCTAAGGCTTTCTCCCTTTCGGTGGCTTTGGCCAATTTCTGGGCTTGCGCCTGCACCTGTCTCAAGGATTCAGCTTGCTGTAATGCTACCCCCAATTGAACCCCGACTTGTGCCAGCAAGTTGACTTCTTCATCTTGCCAATAACGCGGTTGGGAGTTTTGATAAGCTACTAGCAATCCCCAAAGCTTCTCGCCCTGAGAAATAGGTACAAAAACTTCATGACGTGCATACTTACCTGCTTGCGTTCCTTGCACAAGAACAGTTTCCGTCACAGGCTGCGGCTTAACTACTGGCGTCCAGCCATCAACAATCGAATCAGCAACAAATTCACCACTCCAGTCAGGATAAAACCGATAAATTGCCACTCTTTCTACTTCTAATAGCCGTCGGACTTCTTGAGTAGTGGTTTTAAAAATAGCTTCAATGTCAAGTGACTGACGAATTTTTTCAACAGTATTCGCTAAAGCTCTTTGCCTTTCAGCAGCTTTGGCCAGCTGTGCTGCTTGGAGTTGCATTTGTTGTAAAAATTCTGCTTGCTGCAAAGCCACACCTAGCTGGGTACTAACTTGGGTGAGCAAGTAGACCTCATCTTCTTGCCAATCACGGCTACTAGCATTTTGGTAGACTGCTAGTAAGCCCCAAAGCTTTTGACCGTGGTAAATAGCAATGATCGCATAAGCTCTTGCTTGATAAATCTCTAAAATTTTAATGTAACAGTCGCTAAAACCTGCATTGTAAATATCATTACAGATACGGTATACTTCGCTTCTGCTAAAGCGACCACCTGCTGTTTCTTGTAAGTAAGTATCTGCGACTGGAGGTTTACCTAAATCTTTAGCGCTACATTCGCTAATGTTTTCGCTCAATTCTGGTCGTCGGAATTGCTCATCTATCAGCGAAATCCAACCCTGTGCCACTGATTCAAACACAAATTCACCGCTCCAATCTGGATTAAAGCGATAGATACCCACGCGGTCGGCATTTAGCAGCTGCCTCAGTTCTGCGGTGCTGGTGCGAAAAATACTTTCTAAATCTAAGGACTGACGAATTTTCTCAATGGTTATGGCTATAGTTCTTTGCCATTCTGCTGCTTTTTCTTTAGCTTTTGCTTGTGCTAGTTGTGCAGATTGTAGTTTCACTTGCTCTAGGTAATCTGCTTGCTGTAGAGCTACTCCTAGATGTTCTGCAATCTGTTGCACAAACTCAATTTCTGATGCTTCCCATTGCCGAGGACTATTACACTGATGAATACACAACAATCCCCATAAATCCTTACCTTTGATCAAAGGAGCAACTATATTAGCACGTACCTGAAATCTTTCTAAAATCTGGATGTAGCAATCACTGGCACTAACCTGATAAATATCAGCTGTTGCTTTAATTCGACCTTGCTGATAAAGTTCGGCGAACTCTTCGGCAAAGCAGTGATCCCGTAGTTTGGCTGTTAGTGCCGAACCCCATTGTATTCCCACATCTTCATAGATAAATTCTCCTTCCCACGCCAAATCAGGATAAAAACGAAATACACCAACCCGATCGCTTTTCAAAAGCTGGCGGACTTCAGTAACCGTAATTTTAAAAATGGCGTTTATATCTAAAGATTCACGAATTCGGGCAATAACTCCAGATAAAGCTTTTTGTTGCTCATTCTGACGCGAGGAGAATGTTACATCACAATGAGATTCTTGCTGTTGTGAATTTGGTTCTATGGGTTGAATAATAGAGGAGTTTTCCATTCCCTGCGGAATTTTAAATTATAAAAGTTCTTCATTTCATAATTCCCTTAATCATTGCCAAGGTAACAATTATCTACTTTGAATGCTGCATAAAATAATCTAGGGACACGATAGATATCGTATCCCTACAAAAATATTTTTCAGCTACAAAGAAATTATCGCCGCTTGGGAGTGGTGGTGCGAGTGGTACGTTTTTCTTCATCTCGACGACGGCGATCGCGCCAATCTGCCAAGGTCAAATAACCAATGCCACCAGTCACCGCTACCAGCAGCACTATAGCAACTAAAGCCAAAATACTCAGGAATGGACTTTCTACCATACCTCTATAGTCCGTTACGTCCCCAAACTACCATTGCAATTGACCAAGTGAACACGACTAGTAGCGATACCCAGCCCAGTGTCAAAATTTCCATAGTCCCGCTTTTCAAAAAATTACAAAAGGTTTCTAATGTTTATCATACCGGGAAAGGGCAGGCTGAGATTTTTTTAGCAATCATATTGTAAGTTTTTTAAGCAAACGCCAATATCTACGAGCTTTTGTTGATACCTTACTACTTTAAGTAATTATAAACAATAACCTAAAAATAATAGCGATCGCGCTTTTCAGCTTGCTGGTTTGGGAATACTCGATTATAAGTATATATTTCAAATTCCCTAACCCTTGGTATCAATGCCGACATTTCTCGACTACGCTTTCCACTCTGACGGTTTTATTCCCCACGGACATTGTTATCTCTGGAAAACTGGATTAGTTTGGCTGCATATTATTTCTGATGCCACGATCGCTTTTGCCTACTATTCTATTCCTTTTCTATTAATTTACTTTATTTCCAAGCGCCAAGACGTTCCTTTTAATGGAGTCTTTCTATTATTTGGTGCATTTATTATTGCGTGCGGTACTGGACATTTAATGGACATTTGGACGCTGTGGTATCCAGACTATTGGATTGCAGGTAGTTTAAAAGCTCTAACTGCGATTATTTCGATATACACGGCATTTGCATTAATTTCTCTGATGCCTCAAGCTCTGATGCTACCGAGTCCAGCCCAGTTAGAAGCTATCAATCAAGCGCTTTCGAGTGAAATTGTAGAACGCAAACGCATCGAGATAGAACTACGCCAAGCCGAACAAGTCGCTCAAAATTCCAGCCAAGCCAAGAGTGAATTTCTGGCCAATATGAGTCATGAACTACGTACACCCCTGAATGGCATCTTAGGGTATACACAAATCCTCCAACGCACAGAATCTTTGAGTGAGAAAGGACGCAAAGGAGTCAGTATCATTTATCAATGTGGTTCCCATCTTTTAACCTTGATTAATGATGTTCTCGACCTCTCCAAAATCGAAGCTCGCAGACTCGAATTGTATCCTGTTGATTTTTACTTGCCTGCCTTTATCGATAGTGTGACTGAAATTTGCCGCATCCGTGCAGAACAAAAAGTGATCAGCTTTGATGTCCAACTCGATCCTAATTTACCAACAGGCATTTATGCTGATGAAAAACGCTTGCGGCAAGTACTGATTAACTTGCTTGGTAATGCAATTAAATTTACCGAACAAGGCAGTGTCACCTTCAAAGTTCAGGTTATTGGTGAAGAAGCAAATGCTAATGAACAGACTAACTACAAAATTCGCTTTGAGGTATTAGATACCGGTACGGGTATAAATCCCGAACAAGCCGAGAAAATCTTCCAGCCTTTTGAGCAAGTGGGAAATCAAAAACGACAATCTGAAGGTACAGGCTTGGGATTAGCAATTAGTCAAAAAATTGTTTTGTTGATGGGTGGTCAAATTCAGGTGCAAAGTACTTTAGGCAAAGGTAGTACTTTCTGGTTTGAGGCAAAATTCCCAGAATCTAAAGACTGGGCAAAGGTTTCTAGAGTAGTTGAGCAAGGAACGATTATTGGTTATCAAGGACAAAGGCGCACGATTTTAATTGCAGATGATAAATGGGAAAACCGAGCAGTAATTGTAAATTTACTAGAGCCAGTTGGCTTTACTGTTGTAGAAGCTAGTCAGGGTTACCAAGCATGGGAACAGGCTCTAGCGCATAAACCAGATTTGATTATCACTGACCTAGTGATGCCGATATTGGATGGATTTGAGTTAATTAATCGTTTGCGTTACTCAGAGCAATTTCAAAAGATTGCTGTTATCGCTTCATCAGCCAGTGTGTTTGCAGCCGACCAGCACAAGAGTATTGATGTTGGTGCAAATGCATTTCTACCAAAACCTGTAGAAGCGGAAACGTTACTAGAAATGCTACGACAATTTTTACAATTGGAATGGATTTTTGACGGTCAAGTAGAGACAAAAAAAAATCAAATAGATAGTTTGGAGCAACCAAATAAGATAATTTATCCTCCCAAAGAGGTTTTGCAGCAGTTACTCGAACTCGCACAAGACGGCGATATTCAAAAAATTATCGAACTGGTTGAACAACTTTCTGTATCTGATAAACATCTGGGCGTTTTTACTCAGAAAATTGTCCAACTTGCTAGTAATTTCCAACTCAAGCGTTTGGCAATTTTTCTTGAACAATGTATCAATTAATTGGAGTTGAGTTTTACTTTCTAATCCATTATGAACAAGAACCAAAATACTGGATTTATTTTGATTGTGGATGATAATCCAACAAATTTATCTGTCGTGTGTGAAGCCCTCAATAGTGAGGGTTTGCGTTTCCGTGTTGCAATGGATGGAGAAAGTGCGATCGCTCAAGTTGAACGCAATCAACCAGAATTAATTTTGCTGGATGTACAAATGCCGGGTATTGATGGATTTGAAACTTGTCGTCGCCTGAAAGCCAATCCTGTTAGCCAAAACATTCCGATTATTTTCACTACAGCCTTAGCGGATAGCGATAGCAAAACTAAGGGATTTTTATTGGGTGCAGTAGACTATATCCCCAAACCGTTTGCCCAAGAGGAAGTTATTGCTAGAGTGCGCGTACATTTACAACTCAAACAATTGACTGAATCTTTGGAACAACAAGTCAGCGATCGCACCAAGGCTTTGCAACAAGCCAAAGTCAAACTGGTGCAGCAAGAAAAACTATCAACATTGGGAGAGTTAATCGCTGGTATTGCCCACGAAATGAACAATCCCATTAGCTTTATTTCCAACAATATTCCACCTTTAAAGGATTACATTGCCGGAATTACCAAGCTTCTCCTACTTTATGAACAAGAGTATCCCAACCCAACAGCCAAAATCATTACTGCGATCGAAGAATTGGATCTAAAATTCGTTCTCGAAGATTTGGCAAAAATCTTGAGTTCATTTGAGATAGGATCGGAACGAATTCAAAAGCTATCCAATTCACTCCGTAGCTTCTCTCGCTCTGATAGTGATGAAAAAATCCTTGCGAATTTGCATCTAGGATTGGACAGTACACTAATGATTTTACAACACCGCCTCAAGGGTAATGGCGATCGCCCCACCATTGAAGTTATTAAAAATTATCGAACATTACCACTGGTAAATTGCTATGTCGGCGAGATGAATCAAGTATTCATGAATATTCTTGCAAACGCAATTGATGCCTTAGATGAAGCTATTATCCAAGGCGAAATGAGCAATAAACCTCAAATTCAGATTGCAACAGAAATAGATTCTGAACAATTGGCTGTAATTCGGATTGCAGACAATGGAATGGGTATTCCCGAACGGGTTAAAAAACACTTGTTTGAACCTTTATTTACCACAAAACCTGTTGGTAAAGGCACTGGACTCGGCTTATCAATCGTCTATCAAATAATTGTCGAGAAACACAAAGGTGTATTAGACGTGAATTCTCAACCAGGTATGGGAACCGAGTTTATCATCAAAATTCCCACATGAAAGCAGTCTTTCAATTAAAAAATTTCAATATGATATATCATACTGGGCATGGCTAGACTTTCAATTCTTAATTATTAATCACCAATTTCTAATTTCTATACACAGTGAACATAACTTCAAATCCTCAATTAATGGCAGAACGCCTAGAATCTCTCAAGGCTGGGATAATTGGAGGTTTTTTCCTGTTTTTTAGTTTTGCGATCGCTAATCTTTTAAATACTTTAATACTGGCAAAGTATTTTCAGATACTCCAAAGTCTGCAAAGTGATGTTAATTGGCACTTTTTAGTGAGTGCTGTTGTTGCAACTTTTACTGGTTTCCTATTTGGTGTCACTTACCGCTATATCATCCGCTCAGATATAAATCCTCAGCTCAAAGCCGGTGGTGTGCTGGCTTTTGGCTTAGTGCGCGGATTAACCCAAATAGAACTGGGGTGGAATTCTAATAGCACGATTTGGCCTTTTTTAGTATTGGCAGCAGAAAGTATATTGTGGTTTGGAATAGCAGCGATCGCTTTTGATATCGCTATGCAACTGAATTGGGTTAAACCTTTTCCATCAAGCTAAATAGGGTACACAGCAGTGCTACTTTAGAGGGGATTGTGCTTCAAGTAGATGAAAACTGTAAGCATTTTATTTTTGTATTATGATTAAGAAATAAATTACAAAAACTACAAAACTAAGTATAAATAATTACTAAAACTTAATTAATATTTTTTATTATCTAATATGAAAGCTCAAAAACACCACTATTATTTGATAGTTGATTTAGAGGCTACATGCTCTGACAGTGGCACTGTTCCGCGTCAGGAAATGGAAATTATCGAAATCGGTGCAGTGATGCTCAATCGGACAACATGGGAAATTGATTCGGAGTTTCAGCAATTTATCCAACCTACCAGACATCTGCAACTGACGACTTTTTGTACAGAACTAACTACTATTCGGCAGCAAGATATTGATGAAGCACCAAAATTTATAGAGGCAATTTCTCGCTTTCAAGAATGGATTAATTTATTTCCAAATCATATTTTTTGTTCTTGGGGTAATTACGACAAAAAGCAATTTATTCAAGATTGTGCGTTTCATCATTTTCCTTATCCTTTTAGTTCAGAACACATAAATATCAAAGAGGAATTTTCTAAATATCTTGGCGCGTCTAAAAAATTTGGTATGGCGCAAGCTCTTAATGAGTTGGGAATAGAATTGAAAGGCACACATCATCGTGGCATTGACGATGCCCGTAATATTGCATCTATCTACAGACATATTAAAACTAAAAAATGAAATTTATAATTAGGGTTAGGGAATGGGAATAAGAAAATGAAAAAACAAAAGGACAAGGGAATAACCAATCCCCAATTCCCAGTCACTTTTATAGATTACTAATTGCTTGTGCAACTAGCTTAGAAATGAAGGGCAAAATATCGCGGTTCTTAGCTTGGGCTTTGCCTTCAGTAAATACTACTAAAAGGTAGGGGCGCTGGTTTGGTAACTCAATATACGCAATATCATGGCGAACTTGACTTGTCCAACCAGCCTTTGACCAAATTTGGGCATCTTGAGTGAGTCCACCGCCTAAAAAACCTGTTATCTGATTTTCTTCGCTGTCAGTGGGCAAATCTTCAAGGCTACGTTTGAGCAAAGCCATCATTGCTTGCGATCGCGCACTTGAAACTGCTACCCCACCGACAATACTATGCAGTAATTTGGCGATCGCATTTGTGGTCAACATATTACGGTTTTCCAATAACTCTCCTACAAATGCCCGCTCGCGTCCATAGGGGCCATCACCCCAAGTTTTTTGACAGATGTTAATCGTCTCTATTTCTTGCCATCCCAAGGATTGGTAATAGCGGTTAACGATATTACGCTGATATTTCCAGGTTTCAAAAGGGGCTGATGCTAGTTCTGGGCCTGAGGTGGTGCCAGTCAGAATGTCCACAACCAAGCTGGTGGCATCATTACTAGAATCTATAATCATATCCCGCAAGGCTCGCTCCAATTCCTTAGAAGTTTGGCTCATACCTTTTTCGAGCCATTCATTTACCGCCACTAAGTAAAATAATTTGACTAAACTTGCAGGGTAAATCCGCTCAACTCCCCGATAAGAAAAACCGCGAACTGGGTGATTCCAAAAAGCGTCGGGAGTCAGGGCGCCACCAGTGTTTACTGGTACAGGTGGATCGTAAACAACCCAAGTCAAGGCAATTTGGTTGCGGGCTAAACTGGGAAATGCTCCCCAAGTCGCATCTAAAATGCCTAACCCAAGATTTTCGAGTTGTTCGTCTTTATTAAAAAAAATCATTCTCGAATAATGTCCTTCAATCTAAAATCCAAAATTCAAAATCTAAAATCAGCAGAGTATCAGTGTCTAGCTAACCTGAACTTATACGATTCTCCTGGGTGTACGCGCTTAGCAACTCAAGCCGCATCTGGGCGACATTTATGGGTAACATCAAATCATCAAGATTTGGCGGTTGAGGTGTATTTGCGTGAAGATGACTATCCCGGATGGGCATCTTTTTCAGATTTAGGTTTATTACAACCTGCTACTGTACTTTATCAGGCTGCAAGATTTTCTGAATCTGAAATTAAAAAACTGCTCGTAGAGGTTATCGCTTTTACCCAAAAAGCGATGCAACAATCGAATTATTATCTTTGGGGTGGTACGGTAGCACCAAATTATGACTGTTCTGGGTTAATGCAAGCGGCTTTTGCTTCAGTAGGTATTTGGTTACCCAGAGATGCTTATCAACAGGAAGGATTCACCCAACCAATTACGATTGCAGAATTAGCAGCTGGCGATTTAGTATTTTTTGGAACCAGCCAAAAAGCAACCCATGTGGGACTTTATTTGGCGGATGGTTATTATATCCACAGTTCTGGAAAAGAACAGGGACGCAATGGGATTGGGATTGATATTCTCTCGGAACAGGGGGATACAGTTAGTCAGTCCTATTATCAACAGCTGCGAGGTGCTGGTAGAGTTATCAAGGGTTACGAACCACAAACAGAAGTCACCAGCGGCGGCTTTGGCCGTTGAGAACTTCTCTCAAGACACTGAGGACGCAGAGGAAGATGGGGAGTGGGTTGGTTTATCAAGGGTTGAATGAGGCGATTTCGGCAATTGTCCCAGATGTTTCGGTAGTGGTGCCGATACATAACGAAGTGGAAAGTTTGCCGCTTTTAATAGAAGCGATCGCATCTACATTATCTTCGAGTCAGATAAGTTATGAAATCATTTGTGTTGATGATGGTTCTAATGATGGTTCCGGGGAATTTCTTAGACAAGAGGCGCAAGCACGTTCTGATTTAAAGGCAGTGATTTTACGTCGCAACTACGGCCAAACTGCGGCGATGGCTGCTGGATTTCATTATGCATTAGGTAAAGCGATCGTCTCTTTGGATGCTGATTTGCAAAATGACCCGGCTGATATTCCGATGTTATTGGCAAAACTGGATGAAGGTTACGATTTGGTGAGTGGTTGGCGACAAAAACGCCAAGATGGTGCTATAAATCGCTTACTTCCCTCCAAAATTGCCAATTGGCTAATTCGCCGTACTACTGGTGTGAATATTCATGACTATGGTTGTTCCCTCAAAGCCTATCGTGCAGAACTACTGGCAGATATGAACCTCTACGGAGAATTACATCGCTTTTTACCTACTTTGGCCTATATTGAAGGAGCGAGAATTACCGAAATACCCGTGCGTCATCACCCTCGCCGCTTTGGTCGCAGTAAGTATGGGATTTGGCGCACATTCCGGGTGTTAATGGATTTATTAACCATTTTGTTTATGAAAAGGTTCCTCACCCGCCCGATGCATGTTTTCGGGTTGTTAGGCTTAATTTCAATGGTTTCAGGAACGCTAATCGGCATTTATTTGACGTTCATCAAATTAGCTTTCGGTGAGATGATTGGCAATCGCCCTTTGCTAATTTTGGCAGTTCTGCTGTTAGTGACTGGAGTACAGTTGTTTTGCTTCGGTCTTTTAGCAGAGTTACTGATGCGTACATATCATGAATCCCAAGGACGGCCTATCTATCGTGTGCGAGAGGTGGTAGCAAAAAACGTTAACTAAAGTAACAATAGTAATGATTTGTTATTGGTCATTGGTCATCAGTAAATAGTTAAAAGTAAATATTTGATTGATTTTAAACAATCGGACTTTGGACAAATGACAAATAACCGATAACAAAGGACAAAAAACTCATTCAATCGCATCTACTTTGAAAGTATTTAATACATTTGATACCGAATTGCGGTACAACCTGCTGATTCTATTCACAGCAGGTTTATTATTCTGGTCGAGCGTGGCTTCGCTGTTACCAACTCTACCGCTTTATCTTGAGTATGTAGGCGCAACTAAGCAACAAATTGGGATTGTAACAGGTAGTTTTGCCGTTGGTTTATTGCTAACTCGGCCGATACTGGGACGATTGGCCGATGAACGTGGTCGAAAACTTGTCTTGTTGATTGGTAGTATCGTAGCTGCGATCGCACCTTTTGGTTACTTAGCAACTCAAGGCATTGGGCTGTTAATCCTGGTACGGATTTTTCATGGCGTTAGTATCGCTGCTTTTACCACTGGTTACAGTGCTTTAATCGCAGATTTGGCTCCAACCGAAAAACGTGGTGAAGTTATTAGTTACATGAGCCTTGCAACTCCCATTGGTTTAGCAATCGGCCCTGCCTTGGGAGGGTTTTTACAAGCTACAACTACTTATGGGGTGTTATTTTTATTTTCTGCTGAGTTGGGTTTTGTGGCTCTGTTAGCAATTGTCCAAGTCACTAATCCGCCACTACAGACACAGGAGTCAACTCTAGACAATAATCACAAATTTTGGCAAATTCTCAATAGCCCACGGGTGAGAGTGCCAACTTTAATTATGTTACTGGTAGGTTTGTCTGTAGGTACTGTACATACCTTTGTGTCTTTATTTATCAAATCAACTCAGATAGACTTTAATGGTGGATTATTTTTTACAGTTGCGGCAATTTCTAGTTTTAGTACCAGGGTATTTGCTGGTAAGGCAAGCGATCGCTTCGGTCGTGGTTTGTTTATTACCTTTGGTATAATTTGTTACATTTTAGCATTGTTGCTGCTGTGGCAGGCTAACAGTGTGATTAGTTTCTTACTGGCAGCGATTTTTGAAGGTAGTGGTGGTGGTACAGTTATATCGATGGTTGTAACTATGATGGCAGACCGTTCGCTGCCACAGGAACGGGGTCGAATTTTTGCTATTTGCGTAACTGGATTCGACTTGGGGATTGCGATTGCTGCTCCTGTTTTGGGTTCTATTGCCGAACAAGTCGGTTATCGCAGTATGTTTGGCTATGGTGCTGCAATTACTTTTTTGGCACTTGTGATTTTCTTCACTAAATCCAGCAAAGATTTATCTAAGTCCTTGCGCTTTGCCTTGGGTCGTACCCCAGATACTTATGCTTTGAATAAGTTATAAGGAACTGAGAAATAAAAAATATCTGACTGTTGCTAGTCATCAATCACCAATCTGAAACAGGAAAATTTATTTTTTTGAGTTCCTTAAATTAATGGTTAAAAGTTTTTATTGTGGTCACTCATAACTCTAAAAAACGGGCGAGGAGGGATTCGAACCCCCGACACCGTGGTCCGTAGCCACGTGCTCTAGTCCACTGAGCTACACGCCCTTGACAAGAAACTATATTAACACTTTCTCACTAAATGACGCAAGACAATTTTCCATCTAATTTTGCCAATTTAACCCATCTAGATTACCAAGGACAAGCACAGATGGTAGATGTGTCTGTGAAAGAACCTACTGTCCGCCAAGCAGTAGCCGCTGCTAAGGTGCGGATGCTCCCAGCAACTTTCGCCGCAATTCAAGCCGGAAATGTCCCAAAAGGCGATGTGTTGGGGACTGTGAGGTTAGCTGGGATCATGGCAGCCAAGCAAACAGCTGCTTTAATTCCCCTATGTCATCCCTTACCTTTACAGAAAATTGCGATCGAGGTAATTCCCGATCCCCAACTACCTGGTTATGAAATTCAAGCCACAGTCAAAACCAAAGCTGAAACTGGCGTAGAGATGGAGGCTCTAACTGCTGTTTCTGTTGCGGCTTTAACTTTATACGATATGGCTAAAGCATTAGAAAAGTCGATTCAAATAGAATCGATTCGCTTAATCAGTAAAAGTGGCGGGAAATCAGGAGATTATTCCCCGCCAGAGCAATAACCTACACTATCTCGCCCAAAGCTTTATTGAGAGCCGTTGGACTTTGAAACTCTTTGTCTTCTGGCACTTTTTCTAACAAAGAGATAATTTGCTGATCTGCTCCTTGCTTTTTAGCGTGTTGAATTAAATCTTGCTTTTTTGCAGGATAGTCAACACCTTTCAAGTGTTTTTGGATTTCAACTGGGTTTGCCTTGGCCATTTTTATCCACCTCTAAAGGTAATTCCCATCTTCACAAGTGGATATATTTACTCCCTCTATCAAACAGATGAATCATTTGTAACTTAAAAAATCCAAAGGTCATCCACTAGGTTGATGAACCAGGCTTTTAACTTTGAGTAATAGCGATCGCACTCCCAAAAACCTTAGAATGAGTAGGGTGTATTTAATATCTGTAACAAATATTTATGCCTCCTCGTTGGCCTCGCAAACCTGATCGCAAAGACCCAGAGTACCGCAAAATCGATGACCGAATGAATTTTGCGATGCATGTAGCGATTGCTGCTACTATTAATTCTGGATTGTGGTTCTTCCACAACTTGAAAGGCACTAGTTGGGAGTGGCTGCCCTGGTTTACAGTGAGTTGGCTAGTAATACTGTTGGTACATCTAATTTATATTGCTGCGATCGCCAACTACACCGAAACACCACCCAAATCCACCTGAAGATGGACTGCTGATACTGGGGCGATTGTAACTTGTGGCAGTAGAATCAGCCTTGTTGATTGAGCAATAATCCAAATAAACCGGAAATTTCGCGCTCTTTCTCAATTTAGGATTATTTTTATGGCTAAAACTAACACCGCAGAACTACTGGAAGCCCTAGCAGCTGAAATTGGTGAAAACGTCTACATAGATGTTGCTAAATGGCATCTTTATTTATCTAATGCCAAACTGCATACCCTTGTCGCTGAGCAACTGTATCCTTTAATTACTTCCAATGCTGTAAATGAAGACCAAGTTACACAAGTTTTATCATCTATTTCAGTAAAAATTGGCGGCGGCAAACGCGAACTTCCTTTAATTGATTTTCTCCCAGTCCAATGCCAAGTTAATTTAGTAGATATTTTGGAAAAATTTCAACGCGAAAATTAATCGCTAAAACCAAAATTCTATTTAAGAAAAACAGAGTTTATAAGTCACAATTCTAAATAAATTCTGTAGCTTGGGCGATTTGATATTGAGAGTCGCTAAAAATTTTCATGCAAACTTATTGAGGCTAATTATATGCTTTTACAACTCAAAGACACGGGTGAATTAGTAAAAATTCTGGAAATTCAAGAATTAATTGACCCTAATAATGATGTTGTTCATGCACGAGAACAACAAGGTGAAGAAGAACAGCAACCTGATTCTTTCAAAAAAGAAAATCTCGTTTTTCCCTCTGGCGAAGATTTACCACGCTGTTGGTTAGATGCTAATTACCGGGGTGGCAATGCTTAATTAGTTTAGAATTAGTGGGTTGGGTTGTAGTTTACTTCCTGAGGGGTACAAAACCCAATCTTCTATGTTAGAAAAAGTGGTAGAATTATTCATATTAAAAAGCTACCTATCTTTTAAGGTGAACATTTATTCAAGCACGTAAACTTACCTGACTCAACCTTCACTAAGACAGCTTGACTCTGGCGTTCCCCCTTCTGAAATTTCAGTTCATTTCCTGATGTTACTGTGGCGGAAAGATTTATCAGTGGTAATTTTTGTAAAATTGTTTCTCTCGAAGGTTGGGGTGACAGAGAGTTGATAAGAGCTTGAGTAGCATCATAACTAGTGGCTGTGCGCCAACTAATGTCTCCTCCCCATAGTTGCTTTGCAGCTTGGGAAAAGTCTCTAGCTTGTGGCGCTTCTCTAAACCAAGGCACAGCAACAACTAAGCCTTCAACGGCATTTCCACCATCTTGTAAGGTTTTCGGATTATATAAACTATCACTACTTAACAACTTTAGTGGTAACTTCTGATCAACATTGACTTTAGCAATATCGACTGCTGTGGCTGTATATTGTACATCTGGAAATAATATAATCGCCTGCACCTGTTTGGATGCAATAACTTTAAATTCTCGCTCAATATCAAGTGTTGGATCTGTCAAATTTATTAGACTAACAATCTGACCTTTAAAGTTAGTTTTAAACTCTTCCCTCAAACTATTGCTATAAAAACTTCTGGGATTATAAACAATCACAACTTGATTTAAACGAGAATTAATAGCATATTGCGCTAACTTTTTACTAAATGCAGCATCCGAAGAAGTTGTTCTAAAGAAATTGTTTGCCTGCAAGTTGTTGGTGCTGTTAGTAGGAGAAATGATAGGTGTATGTGCTTGTTTGTATATAGGAAGAGCTGCTTGTGTGGTCTGGCTAGAACTATGCCCGATTACTCCCAATACAGATTTATCGTTAACCAGTTGTTGAGCTATTTGTTTGGCTTGCTCTGGGTTGTTAGCATCATTAGCAATAGCAACTTCTAATAATCGATCATTTAAGCCACCATTAACATTAAATTGCTGTTGCGATTGTGCGACTCCACGCAAAATTTCTTGAGCTCTATCTCGTCCATTGTCTGCGGGTACGGCCACTGCTAAAGTGAACGGATTACCTTTTTGACGAGCTATTGCATTATTGTAGTAAATCCGTACTTCTGGATCGTTGCGATTAGCCGTTATAGCTCGTTGAAATAATTGAACGGCTTCACGGTAATTACCTTGTTTAAATGCTTCTATACCTTGGTCGCGGTAAGTGTTAGAGATAGTGAAAAAGAGAGTGCGATCGCCACGACTAATATTATCCAGAATTAATCGATCCTGATTGG
The DNA here is from genome assembly GCF_005869855.1 of Nostoc sp. PA-18-2419. Lineage (GTDB taxonomy): Bacteria > Cyanobacteriota > Cyanobacteriia > Cyanobacteriales > Nostocaceae > Nostoc. The sequence continues at coordinate 223,161 of NZ_SZNH01000009.1, forward strand.
AAACACAACTACCATCAACTTTTTGTTGACCGCGATCGCAGGAAGTTGAAAATAGACGAACACCAATACTACCTATTATAAAAATAACTAGTAAAATTATACTCAAGATAAGTGGACGATGAATCAAAGGTTTTTGATTTTCTAATGATTCAATTTTTACTAACTTTTGTTGATAATTTTTAAGTTTTATCTCTAGACTTTTTTGTTGTTCAATTTCTGCTTCAATTTCGCGTAGTTTATATTTTGCAGATTCTCTCTCAGGCTCAATTGTTAAAACTTTCTCAAAGGGTTCTTTTGCCTTAATATACTTTTCTTGGTTTATCAAATTATTTCCATAAGCTTCTAGTCTGACTAAAAAAGCTTCTTGATTACGTATATAATCTATCTGGTAGGCTCGTTCATAGAGTTCTAGAGCTTTTTCAAAATTGTAAATCTCCAAGTATTTATCAGCTAAAACAGTTAGAGTACTAAAGTGATTAGGATTGATTTTTAAAATTTCCTCATAAGCATCTAACAAATCTTGATTGTTATCATTTTGATGCAGTTTCGTTACTTCTTCGTTAATTATATCGATTTCTTGTTTTCTAAGTTCTTCTAATCCCCATATTGCTTTTTTTAATGGGCGGCTTTTCACTAACCAACGACGGACTAATTCAATTTTTATTCGCCGCTCGGTTTCATCTAAAAAACCATTTGCTGTTAGTTTTTTAGCAGCCTCAATCAGTTCCTTTGTTGCAATCACTCCATATTCTTCTAGCAGTATTAAAGGATCTTCCGGAAATGAATTTCCTTGCTCAATAGCTATTTGTTGAGCATCTGCTACAGCTGAAAAGACTACTTTTTCATCAATAGATAATCCATCCCAAAATCCTATTAATCCAGCTTCTACACTTTCAATAGTTTTGTCTACAATACCTTCGACATCAAAACGAGTAACTCTCCATTGGTGTGCAAGTTTTGCTTGCAGAAAAAGATTAAAACAGATAGCTTGGGTAAAATATGGATGCCCTGATGAAAGTTCAAAAACTGCTTTTATTGCATCTTCCTCATATTCCAGCATACCTTGTGCTGGTTTAATAATTAGTTGTTTAGTAGTTATTTCATCAAGTAAATCAACTTTTTGATATGGTGGACTGTTAAATAAATTAATTAAATTTTTTAAATCATTTTTATTTCGCCTTACTACAGGTATAATAGATAATTTTTCTTGTTGCTTTAGAAGTGATTGTAAATATTTTAAAAAATTATTACTATAATTTAAAATGTTATCATCGTTACTGATAACATCAAATTCATCTAGTAATATCACTAAATTTTTCTCGCCTAATCTTTGATAAACTCTCGGTAAAAAATTATCGGAAAATATATCTAGATTATTTTGTAACTGTTCCTCAGAAGGAAATGGGCTAATATCTGAATTTAGCTCTAAAGATTCTGCGATCGCTTCAGATAATTTGTGTAATATATCACTCAAAGAAGATTGACTGTAACTTTGCAAGTCAAAAGTAATAAAAACAAATTTCTTCTGAGCAAGTTTGTGGGGTATCTGCTGAAGTACGGAAGATGTGCCAATTCGTCGTTGACCGTGCAATAAAATAATTCTTATATTACTATTGAGACAATCTTCAATGAACTTGAATACATTTTCTCGTCCGAAAAACTTTTCCGGTTCATAGATTGAACGACCAATGATGTAAGGATTTCTACGAGCAGTAGAATTATTCATATAAAAAAGCTACCCTCGTCTTTTAAGGTGAACATTGCTGCAAGCATTTAAACTGACCTTGCTCAATTGTCACAAGAATGGCTTTACTTTGGCGTTCTCCGTTCTTAAATTTCAGATCGTCTCCTGATGTTACTAGCTTATCTTCCGATATTCCTTTAGGGGAAAGATTTAAGTTTTGCAGTCGTTGTAGAATTGTTGCTCTCGAAGGTCGCGATGACAGAGATTTAACAAAAGCTTGAGTAGCATCATAACTGGTGGCTGTGCGCCAACTAATTTCTCCTACCCATTGTTGCTTTGCTTCTTGGGAAAAATCTTTTGCTTGTGGTGCTTCCCTAAACCAAGGCACAGCAAGAACTAAGCCTTCAACATTTTTACCATTATCTAATGTTTTTTTATTGTATAGGCTGTCACCTCCTAACAACATTAGGCCTAAATTTTTATCAAGATTGACTTTAGCTACTTCAAGTGCTGTGGCTGTATATTTTATGTCTGGGAATAATATAACTGCTTGCACCTGTTGAGATGCAGTGTCTCGAAGTTCTTTCTCTATATCTAGTTGCGGATCTGTCAAATCTATCAAGCGAACAACCTGACCTGCAAAATTCTTGATAAATTCTTCCCTGATACTGTTACTATAATTACTTGTAGGATTGTAAAAAATTACAACTTTCTTGAAAGGATAATTTGTAGCATATCTATCTAAAGTTTCACCAAATGCAGCATTTGAAGGAGTTGTTCTAAAGAAATTTTTTCCCTGTAAAGTGCTGGCAGTGCTGGTAGGAGAAATAATAGCTATATCTGCTTGTTTGTATATATTAAGAGCTGCTTGTGTCGTCTGGCTAGAGCCATGGCCAATTACCCCCAGTAGAGAGTCTTTCTGAACCAGGTTTTTAGCTATTTTTTTGGCTTTCTCTTCGTCGTCAGTATCGTTGGCAATTAAAATTTGTAGCAATCGACCATTCTGACCGCCATTAACATTAAATTGCTCTTGTGATTGTGCAACTCCACGCAAAATTTCTTGAGCTTTGGATTGGTCATTTCCGGGTACAACCACTGCTAAAGTTAAGGGACTATACTCGTCTCCCGTTTTAGCCTTGTCACGAGCTTTGGCATTGTTGTAGTAAATCCTTAGTTCTGGATTGTTGCGATTGTTAGGATTATTCGTTATGGCCTTTTCAAATAATTCAACGGCTTTAGAGTAATTACCTTCTTTAAATGCTTTTAAGGCTTCGTCGGGGCGAGTGTTGTTATTAGTGAGCAATAAAATATGATCGCCACTACTAATATTACTCTGAATATTATCATCTGCTTTTGGTGTAGTCGTTGGAGTTGTTGTTGGTAAAGGGTTAGGAATTGAAGAAGACAGATTAACAGCAATACTACCACCTAAGAGGGCAATCAATCCTACAATCATACCTAATATAACTCGCTGGTGAAGGGGATTTTTTGAGTTGTTTATATCAGGTTTAGTTAATTGTTCCTCAAGTTGTTGTATTTGGAGTACTTCCTGTTTTTCAAGTTCAGTGTTAATTTCTGCAAGTTGTTCTTTTACTGATTCCTTCTCAGGCTCAATTTCTAAAGCTCTATCAAACTGAATTTTTGCCTTAGTTAATTTTCCTTGTTTCCTCAAATTTTTTCCATAGGCTTCTAGTGCTTGTAAAAGATTTTCTTTATTCTCGATACGGTTATAGTGATAGGCTCGGGTGTAAAGTTCCAAGGCTTTCTCAAAATTTTCAATATCCAAGTACTTTTTAGCTAGACGAGGTATAGTCTTGAAATGATTTGGATTGAGTGTCAATATTTTTTCATAATGGTTTATTATATCTTGAGTACTATTATCGCGATACAATTCTAATTCTTGTTTTGCAATTTTATCTATTTCTTCTTTGTTAATTTTTTCCAATTCATTTATTTCTTGATTTAATGGGTGATATTTGATTAACCAACGCCGAACTAATTCAATTTTGACTCGTCGTTCTCGCTCTGTGCCTTCCAAATAACCTTTCTTAACTAACTGCTTTGTAGCTTGAATTATTTCTTCTGTCTGGATAACTCCATAGCTTTTCAATAGTGTAAATGGGTCTTCTGAAGATTTTACTTGCTCAATAGCTATTTTTTGAACCTCTGCTACTGTTGCAAAAAATACTTTTTCATTAATAGATAATCCATTCCATAAACCTTCTAATCCACCTCCAAGATTGTCAATGGTTTCGTCTACAATTTTGTTTACATCTTCATGATTAACTTTGCTTTTTATCGCCGATTTGGCTTGGAGAAAAAGATTGAAGCAGATACCTTGGATGAGATAGGGATGGCATGATGAAAGTTCAAAAATTGTATTGATTGCATCTTCTTGATACTCCAGCATACCCTTTGCTGGATTAGTAATTAGTCGTCTAGCACTTATCTCATAAAGTAAATCAATTTTTTGAGTTGGTGGACTGTCAAACAACTGAAACAGGTTTTCCAAATCATCATCGAACCGCCCTAAAACTGGAATAACAAACAATTGTTTTTGTTTGATTAAAACTGTTTTTAAATATGGAAAAAAGTTATTATTTATATTATCATTATTAATAATTGCAACATCAGATTCATCCAATAACAGCACTAATTTTTTATTACCTAATTCCTGATTGCAAACTGTTGGTAAAAATGTATCACAAAATATATCTAAAATATTATTATTTTTTTTATCGTTAGGAAATATACTAAGATATTCATATCTGTCTAATTCTTCGCATATTGTTTGAGCTAATTTATATATAATATGGCTCACAGATGATTTACTGTACATTTGCAAATCAAAACAAATAAAGACAAAGTTTTTCTGATTTTCCGGCTTAATTTTATGGGGAAACTGTTTAAGTAGGGAAGATTTCCCAATGCGCCGTTGACCGTGCAATAACTGAATTTGTATATTATTGTTGAGATTATCTTCAAGAAACGCAAATAAATCTTCGCGTCCAAAAAATTTTTCCGGTTCATTAATTGTCTTACCGACGATGTAAGGATTTCTCCAATGACTTATATTCGTCACATTCTTTCTCTCCACAGGGTTACCTGATTAACTTACTGTTTTATATTTCCGCCCCACAAAAAATTATGACGAAACTGCTTTTCTAATAAAAAGGGGATTGTTTCAGATATTGGGGTTAGATATTTAATTAGAAAATAGTAAAATTTTTTATTTAATTATAGTATAAAAAAATTATTGACTGTATGTATAAATTACATCAAATTTGTCTATTTTTCGTAAATTTTACGTAAAACTATATTTTTATAAGTATTTTTACGTTATGTAAAATTTTTAACGAAGTCGCTAATGATAAATGAATTGGTATAACTACTGATTTTTTTTCAGATTGAACCTCACACTCAAAAATAGTACATATTTACTATACTGGTGTTAAAATGCCTTACAAGTCAGCTAGCCTTGCTTGAGGTAGTATGAAAAAAATCCAAGACAGCCGCAAACAGCCTGTTTCAGTCAATGTTTCACTTTTGCAGGCGACACCTGTGACTACTGCCATATTGCCACTGCAACTGCAAGAGGAAAAAATTATCAGCAAACGAGAGCGTTTAACCKCGCAAGTTGAGCGTGTCAATCGGATGGCAGGGGAGCTAGAAGCAGCGATACTGGAGTTGAAAGCGATCGCTAATACGTTCAACACTCAAAAACGTTACCCACTGATCAAGCCAAAACTATGCAAAAATATTTGTCAGTATTTAGCAGTTAGCGTCCCTTGGGTAAGACAAAAATCAGACCAGTCTTTTATTTTGACAACACGAAGAGTTGATTTATTCCGAGCAGAAAGGGAAGCCGCACTGCTAGCACAGCAGTTACGTCAGCAAACTAAAAAAAGATTAGCATCGCAGCGACATAGAAAAAACAAGGATAGGGCTAACWCCAACATAAAACGATTCTTCAAAAAATATTAGTCAACAAATCTTAAAGCGATCGCCATTTAAAGGTAACCCACCTCCGAGGTTGTAACAGTTATGCTGATTGAAGTGGTAGAAGGAAGATATTATCAAAATTGCCAGTTACCACACTACCATTGCTAATTGCCACCAAAATTGGTTGCAAAAGGCACATCTGCCCCCAGATTTGCACTTGTGTAAAATCAGAGTGCAACTTTAGGGACGATGAATCAGCGCTCAAAAGGGGTAAAAAGAAGGTGTTAAAGACACTTTTAGTGATTGCCGTTGGTTTTTTACCGTCCCTATTTTCATTGTGGGTAATCCGGAAAACCCGATCGCGATCGCGCTTACGAATGAGGCAAGCAGCCATGAATTTTCCTCGGGTGCGGGAAGCGCAAAACTTCAGATCGGCTGAAGGCGATCGCTATTATTTAGAAGGAGTGGGTTACCTGATTGGCGATATCAGCTGCAAATTTAATGCTCGATCCGGCTACATCCGCTGTGCAGTAAATCCCGACGGCCCATGTAACGGTTGTCGTCACTACGAGCCAAAACAATTAGCTGGTAATGAAAAAAAGCTTGATAGTCTGTAACAATCCAGAAGTCAGAATAATTAAAGAATCATCAGAATATTAGTACTATATTTGCTGCTTGAACCTGGGAATGATAAAATCATTGCCTACTACAATAATTTGTATTTACAAACACTTTGAATATTTGTCTTTGTATGCTCAAATAAAAATAATTTAATATACAGCAGATTTCAATGTTCTACTTAATCTTTACCTTTAGCTTTTGCAAACTATCTAATAACTAGATGATTATTTAACGATGAAAAAAATTTTCTCTAAGATAACAGCATTATTATCAAGTTGCACTTTACTACTCACAGGCTGCGGTGGTGGTACTACTACTGTGACAAATTCTCCAAGTAATAGTCCAGATACTACTACGAATAACACTGCAACTAACACCGCAGCAACGACGGGTATATTATCCGGTGCGATTCCCATCGGTATTGCCGTTGCCCAAACTAGCAATGTGGCATTATTGGGTCAAGAAGAAGTGGCTGGAGTCAAAATTGCTGAGAAGTACTTTAATGCTAAAGGTGGAGTCAATGGTACTCCAATTAAATTGGTGTTTCAAGATACTGGCGGTGATGAAGCAGGAGCAATTAACGCTGTTCAAACTTTAATTAATAAAGATAAAGTTATTGGGATTGTTGGCCCAACTTTATCACAGCAAGCTTTTAGTGCCGATCCGATTGCTGACCGTGCAAAAGTACCAATTATTGGCCCATCAAATACTGCAAAAAATATTCCCGAAATTGGTGATTATGTGGCTCGTGTTTCCGCACCAGTTTCCGTTGTCGCTCCTAATTCGGTGAAGGCTGCACTCAAGCAAAACCCCCAAATTAAAAAAGTCGCAGTTTTCTATGCTCAAAATGATGCATTTAGTAAGTCAGAAACGGAAATTTTCCAGCAAACAGTCAAGGATCAAGGACTGGAAGTAGTAACAGTTCAAAAGTTTCAAACTAGTGATACAGATTTTCAAAGCCAAGCTACCAATGCGATTAATCTTAAACCAGATTTGGTGATTATTTCTGGTTTGGCTGCTGATGGTGGTAATTTGGTGCGACAATTACGCGAACTGGGTTATAAAGGTTTAATTGTTGGTGGGAATGGTTTAAATACATCGAATATATTGCCAGTTTGTAAGGCACTTTGTGATGGTGTATTGATTGCTCAAGCTTATAGTCCAGAACATCCAGGAGAAATTAATACGGCATTTCGTAAAGCCTATACTGAGGAATATAAAAAAGAACCACCCCAATTTAGTGCCCAAGCTTTTGCAGCAGTGCAGGTTTATATCGAAGCACTGCAAGCTTTAGATAAAAACACTAAAGTTAATAAATTACAACTACCAGAATTACGTACTCAATTAAATAAACAGATACTTAGTGGAACATACAATACACCTTTGGGTGAAATTGGTTTTACTCCAGTGGGTGAAGTTGTCCAAAAAGATTTCTATGTAGCTCAAATCAAAATGGAAAAAGACGGAAGTCAAGGTAAATTTACATTTTTAAAATAGTTGCTAGATGAATATCAGTCTATTTTTGCAGCAATTATTAAATGGCTTATCCATTGGCAGTGTTTACGCAATTTTTGCCTTAGGATATACCTTGGTTTATTCTATTTTAGGCATTATTAATTTAGCTCATGGGGCAATTTTTACGTTGGGTGCATATTTCACTTATACACTCATGGGTGGTAACTTTGGATTTAACGGCTTATTAGCTAATGCAGTCTTGCCGATAAAATTACCATTTACTATAGCTTTGATTTTAGGAAGTAGTTTAGCAGGATTGGTAGGGGTAGTGATGGAACGGGTTGCTTTTCAGCCTCTACGACGTCAGGGATCTGACCCTTTACTAACTGTTGTTTCTAGCTTGGGAGTAGCAGTGGTAATCGTAAATTTAATCCAGTATTTAGTAGGGGCAGAAAGTTATACTTACCCAGCAAATACTTACGGAAATTTACCACCTTCTATTAACTTTGGTACTGAAGAAAAAGAAATTCCAATTCGTACCGTTCAGATAATAATTTTTGCTGTTTCAGTAACGATTGTGGCAATTCTCAGCTATTTTATCAATCGGACAAAATATGGTAAAGCAATGCAAGCGATCGCTGAAGATCCAACTACCGCTAGTTTATTAGGAATAAATAGCGATCGCTTTATTATCTTAACATTTTTTCTCAGTAGTTTCTTAGCAGGATTAGCAGGAACTTTAGTGGCTTCTAGTGTTAGTATAGCTGGGCCATATTTCGGCATCACCTTTGGTTTAAGGGGTTTAGCGGTAATTGTTTTAGGTGGTTTGGGTAGTATTCCTGGCGCAGTTTTAGGAGGATTACTTATTGGATTAGTCGAGGCTTTTGTGCCGGCGGAATATTCCGGTTATAAAGACGCTGTAGCCTACGGAATATTATTTATCATGTTGTTAGTTAGACCCCAAGGTTTACTAGGTCGTCGGTTGATTCAGAAAGTTTAAACAGACACAGCACTATGAAAATATACACTAAACAAAAATTAACTTTTGATGATTTTTTGGAACAGTGTTCAGAGTCAGGTTTATATGAATTTGTAGATGGGGAAATTGTAGAAGTGTGTGCAACTAGAAATCATGATGATGTCGCTGACTTTGTAGCTGACTCTTTCAAAGATGAAATTAAACGTCTCAATCTGAATTACGTAGTAAAAAGTACAGCAGTTTTGAGAACTATAACTGCCAATGGAATCGAACAAGGGCGTAAGCCTGATGTCAGCGTGATAGATAGAGATGTATGGCGCTCAAATCGTTCTGCTTATTCTGCACTTGAAGAACCTATCCAGTTAGCTATAGAAGTAACATCAAATAATTGGGAAGATGACTACATTGATAAATTAGATGAATATCAACGCTTAGGTATTATAGAATATTGGATTGTAGATTATTTGGCAATTGGTTCCAGAGAGGATTTAGGAAATCCAAAAGTTCTGACTGTGTTTGTTTTTCTAATAAATCCTGAGGGTAAATACCAACGCACACACTTTAGAGGTTCTGAACGAATTGTGTCACAAACTTTTCCTAAACTGGTGCTGACAGCAGAGCAAATATTAACAGCTTAAAAATAGAGAAAAGTGATAACTTGATTAAGCTTAATCAAAATATTTTATAATGGCTGAATTTTTTTCTACTTATGAGTCACCGATAGTTTATATGGTATTGGAGGCTTTATTAGGATTATCGCTTTATTTACCATTGATGGCTGGACAATTGTCTTTAGCTAGTCCGGGGTTTTATGCTTTAGGTGGATATATTGCAGCGATTTTATCAACAAAAGTTTTTCCATCTAGTAATAATTTATTTCCGATTCCATTACTGTTATTGGAAATGTTAATTGCTGGTTTAACTTCTGGTATATTAGCTATAGTAGTAGGAATTCCGGCATTAAGATTGCGGGGAATTTATTTAGCGATCGCCACTATTGCTTTTGTAGAAGTTTTACGAGTTGTATCCTTAAATCTAGATATTACAGGCGGTGCTGTAGGAATTTTTGGTATTCCTCAACCATTCCCTAGTCAACTTCAGTATTTATGGATTGCCCTGCCATTACTATTAATTAGTATGGTATTATTTTACCGTTTAGAGCGCATTCGTACAGGCCGGGCATTTATTGCCATCCGCGAAGACGAATTAGCTGCCAGTGCAATGGGAATTAACCCCACTTACTATAAAGTTTTAGCGTTTACTCTTGGGGCAATTCTTGCTGGAATTGTAGGTGTAATTAGCGCTCATTTTCTGAATACCTGGAATGCTCGACAAGGTACTTTTGATGCTAGTATTACCTATTTAACGATTGTGTTAATTGGTGGTTCTAGAACTTTTTTAGGTTCGGTAGTTGGTGCTATTGTCTTGAAAGTTTTATTAGAAATTATTTTACGAAGAATAGCTGATATAGCAGGTTTACCCAATTGGTTAGCCCAATTTTTACGCGATGGTAGATTAATTATTTATGGTTGCTTAATAGTTTTAGGAACTATATTTTTTCCTCAAGGATTTGTCACTCCAGATATTTTAAAAAAATGTAAAAGTTTATTAATGAAGTTAATTTTTAAAACATCAAAGCAAACAACTTAGGGAACTCCAATAAATCAAAATAACCACTTAAAGTTACTGAGTGATGATTAATACATAAAACACAAATGCACCAACAATTATGATTGGTGAAAAGCAGCCGATTTGATTAAAGCAGCAGCCCAATGACAAACAACATTATTTTAGAAGCCAAATCATTGACTCGCCGCTTTGGAGGTTTAGTGGCGGTGAATAATGTATCTTTTTCAGTCAATAAACATGAGATTTTTGGACTGATTGGCCCTAACGGTGCTGGCAAAACAACACTATTTAATTTGATTACAGCTTTTATTCCCCTTTCTAGTGGAGAATTACGCTATCAAGGCACAAATATTTCCCGACTACGCCCGCATCAAATTGCGAGTTTAGGTATTGCTCGAACTTTTCAAAATATTCGTTTATTTAGTGAATTATCTGCGCTAGAAAATGTAGTAAGTGCCCGACATTTGCATAACAAAAGTAATGTGTTAACAGGAGTTTTGGGATTACCAGCAGCGCGTCGAGAAGAGAAAAAAAGCAGGCGAAAAGCTTTACAATTATTGGAGATGGTGGGCTTGAGCGATCGCGCTGAGGAAAAAGCTAAAAACCTCGCCTATGGTGACCAACGTCGCTTAGAAATTGCCCGTGCTTTAGCTTTAGAACCGGAAATTTTACTTCTCGATGAACCTGCTGCAGGAATGAACCCCAATGAAAAGCAGCAACTAAGTCAATTTATTTGTAGTTTGCGAGAACAGTTTAATTTAACAATAGTACTGATTGAACATCATGTACCTTTAGTGATGGGTTTGTGCGATCGCATTGCAGTTTTAGATTTTGGACAATTGATTGCCTTAGGTGAACCATCTATAGTTAGAAATAACCCTGCTGTAATTGAAGCGTATTTGGGAAATGAATGATACAGTAGAATTCAGGAATAAAACAGGCTTTTTGTTGGCTTGGAGACTTACATTGTCTACTCCACAACTTAAAATCTCCTGTATGATTTTATTAGATGAGTGATAGTCCAAACTTCATGCAAATAAATAGTTTAGCAAAATCAAAGGTCACAAATTTAAAAGTCAATATTTTGTCGTAAATTCAGAGAAGATGGTAGCACGCTCGTATGTATATAAATCTAATCAGTTAAAAAATTAAAGTTGAGCAGCACAATTTACGAATTGCCGCGCTCACACTTTCCGGAAATAGAATTTTGGTTACACTAAATAACTGTGATTTTTCTCAAGTAGTAAATTTAGTTTTGGACAATTTGACTTGATAATTTGATTACTATAGTGATTTCAGTTATGCTTTATTGCTGATTAAATTCTTCCTAAAGGAGGTGACGCTAACACCCTTGGGAAGATGTGGCTAATTAGCAAATAAGTATCAAATATATCAGGGACTAAGCAACATCCCTTACAAGGAGACTGACTCAATGAATTTGCAGGCAATTTGGCAACTGTTCCAAGAGACGTTTCAAGAATGGAGTGAAGATAAAGCCTCTCGGTTAGCGGCGGCCTTAGCTTATTACACAATTTTTTCTATTGCACCTTTGCTAATTATTGTAATTGCGATCGCAGGCGCAGCATTCGGAGAAGAGGCGGCAAGAGGTCAAATCGTTGGACAAATTCAAGGTTTAGTCGGCAAAAGTGGGGCAGAATTTATCCAAACAGCTATCAACAATGCTAACAAACCACAGACAGGTGCGATCGCTTCAATTATTAGTGTTGTAGTTTTGCTATTGGGTGCTACTGGTTTATTTACTGAATTGCAAGATTCTCTCAACACGATTTGGGAAGTGAAACCCAAACCCGGACAAGGTGTAACTAATATTATTCGCTTACGCTTTTTGTCCTTTGCAATGATAATAGGGATTGGCTTTTTACTTTTAGTTTCTCTAGTAATTAGTACGGGATTAGCAGCATTATCAGCCTATTTTAGTAACTTACTACCAGGTGTCGATTTTCTCTGGAAAATTCTTAATTTTGTCATTTCTTTTGCCATCACTACATTTCTGTTCGGACTAATTTTTAAAGTTTTACCAGATGTCAAAATTGCTTGGAGTGATGTTTTAATTGGAGCTATTCTTACCTCATTTTTGTTTTCCATCGGCAGGTTTTTGTTAGGACAATATTTAGGTAATGGCAGTTTTGGGTCAGCTTATGGTGCTGCGGGTTCACTGGTAATTATCCTAGCTTGGGTTAATTATGCAGCACAGATTCTTTTCTTTGGTGCAGAGTTTACCCAAGTTTATGCCAGAAGGCATGGAAGCGGTATCACCCCAACAAAAAATGCCGTACCTATGAATAATAAAACTTCTACTAATCAAGAGACGAACAACAATAGCACTGCTCCTAGAAAGCAAAATAACAATAATAAACAGTCTTTCTCTAAATTAATTAGTCGCTTAATTCGATATTTATCCAAACCAAAACGTTTCAAATCTAGAAGAAGAACCCAGCATTATTGATTATTTAAATCTCTTGATGAGCAAATTACGTCAGCAAGGTGTGGAATTTTTGGCTGATGTCAAGTTGGCATGTAGAAGTCCGATTTGATTTATGAAAAAATCTAATTCCATCGCTGGGCAAAAAGTAGAGTTAAAAAGCGATGTACACTAATTAAACTGTAAAATATGACGGTTGTATTCTGTGTCCCATTGTGATTGAGCGTTATACTGTGCCCGAAATGGGTAATCTGTGGAGTGAAGCCTATAAGTTAAAAACCTGGCTGCAAGTAGAAATCGCAGTTTGCGAGGCTCAGGCTGAATTAGGCTACATTCCAGCTGCTGCGGTTGAAGAAATTAAGGCAAAGGCAGATTTTGACCCAAAGCGGGTGCTAGAAATTGAAGCTGAAGTTCGCCACGATGTGATTGCTTTCTTGACAAACGTCAATGAATATGTTGGCGATGCTGGACGCTATATTCATTTAGGGCTAACCAGTTCCGATGTCTTGGATACAGCTTTAGGGTTGCAATTGGTTGCGAGTTTGGATGTGTTATTGCAACGTTTGGAAGATTTGATTGGTGTGATTCGCCAAAAGGCACAGGATCATCGTCATACAGTGATGATTGGCCGATCCCATGGGATTCACGCCGAACCAATCACTTTTGGTTTCAAGCTAGCTGGCTGGTTGGCAGAAGTGTTGCGACACCAAGAACGCCTGAAAATTCTCCGTCAAACCATTGCTGTGGGTAAAATTTCTGGTGCGGTGGGCACTTATGCAAATGTTGAGCCGCGTGTAGAAGCGATCGCTTGCCAAAAACTCGGACTGCAACCCGATACTGCCTCAACACAAGTGATTTCCCGCGATCGCCACGCCGACTATGTGCAACAATTGGCGCTATTAGCAGCATCCATCGAACGCTTTGCTGTGGAAATTCGCAATCTGCAAAAAACAGACGTTCTAGAAGTAGAAGAATTCTTCGCCAAAGGTCAAAAAGGCTCCTCAGCCATGCCACACAAGCGCAATCCCATCCGTTCGGAACGGCTGACAGGAATAGCGCGACTTGTGAGAAGCCATGCTGGTGCAGCCTTGGAAAACGTCGCCCTCTGGCACGAGCGGGATATTTCCCACAGTTCCGTAGAACGGGTAATTTTGCCAGACACTTGCACTTTGACACATTTTATGGTTTTAGAAATCACCGACTTAGTGAAAAACCTGCTGGTATATCCTGAGAACATGGAACGAAATCTAAACTGCTACGGCGGCGTTGTGTTCAGTCAAAAAGTGCTACTTGCCTTAATAGACAAGGGATTGAGCCGCGAACAAGCTTATGCGATCGTTCAGGAAAGCGCTCACGCTGCTTGGAACAAGCCACAAGGCAATTTCCAGGACTTGATTAGTAAAGACCCCCGTGTTACCCAAAAATTGTCTCCAGCAGAACTAGAGGTGTGTTTCGACCCCCAACAACACTTGCGCCATTTAGAAGAGATTTATCAACGGCTAGGTATTTAAGTTTCGTTGGTCATTGGGAGTGGTGACTGTTGAGAGCCAGTTGCTACCCTGCGGATTCTGCGTTAGCGGCACAAGCCGATGGCAGTTCCTCTTTGGGGAAACCACCTTTGTGCGGACTGACTTGAAAGAGGGGTGTAAGGGTGTAGGGTGTGGGGTGTAGGGGAAAATACATTTTTCATGCTTGGTGGTGAAACTTGTTTGATCGGGACTGCCTTGGGAACCCATCCAAAGCACATTCCGCACCCAGAACTGTCACAAACAGAAATAACAAGGAATTTTGGGGCTAGTTTCTGGATTAAAGACCAAAACAGGAGAGAGAAAGTTAAAAACTCAACCAGAGTTAGCTAAAAAATTAATCGTATAAAAAATACTGCATAAAAAAGTAGGGTTACTGAAATGAAGATATAACTCAAAAAGTTGATAATTGATAACCTTAACTATCAGAATCGTCGCCTTAATTTTCTCCAAACTTTCTTCCCCTACTTAGAAAACTGGGAGTTTCTGACGGGAGCCGCTACAAGCGCATCAATTAGCCTACGCCTAAGTCTTGTATACTCTGGAAGATTATTCTGCTCAAAGGGTGAGGAATCGTTCTCTTCAATGCTTGATACTTAAGTATTGAATTGCAAATAACTATCAAAACAACCAAGTGATGAAAGATGATCGATTAGAGATGCAAGACCCCCGGCAGCAATATCCCGCTCCGCCCTTTCCCCAACAACCGCAGCCCGTACCAGGACTTGCTCAAAAGATGCAGCCCCAACCGGATCACGGTGAGCAGAGCTACATTGGATCTGGAAAGCTTGCAGGTCGGAAGGCATTGGTCACGGGAGCCGATTCTGGTATTGGCCGCGCTGTTGCAATCGCATTTGCACGGGAAGGTGCTGATGTGGCGATCGGCTATCTTAAGAGCGAGTCTGCTGATGCTCAAGAGGTGATCGAATTGATTGAACAATCAGGACGCAAAGCGGTTGCACTTCCTGGTGACATCACCGACGAGCATTTTTGTCAAAAGCTGGTAACAGATGCAGTGCAATCTTTGAATGGTTTAGATATTCTCGTGAACAATGCTGGCGCACAGACATCTTACCCCTCAATTAGCGACATCACGACTGAGCATTTTGATAAAGTGATGAAGACAAACCTCTACGCGCTATTTTGGATTACCAAAGCAGCCGTTCCACATCTGTTGCCCGGAGCATCAATTATTAACACTACTTCGATTCAGGCATATCAACCTTCAGCGAGTCTGCTTGACTATGCGATGACGAAAGCGGGCATTGAGAATTTCAGCAAATCTCTCGCCAAACAGATGATCGAGAAGGGAGTGCGTGTTAATGCAGTCGCACCCGGTCCATTCTGGACACCACTACAGCCGAGTGGTGGTCAGACCCAGGATAAGATTGAGAAATTTGGTTCTGAAGTTCCGCTCGGAAGACCCGGTCAGCCTGTGGAAATTGCTCCTGTGTATGTGTTGCTTGCTTCTCAAGAAGGCAGTTACATTACCGGAGAAGTTTATGGTGTAACAGGTGGCATCGGGATTGCCTAGTTCAAAATGTTGAAACGACTCTAGAAGAACTTTTATAAGAGTCACCGATCTTGAAAATAGGGAAAACTTCCAGATTAATTCTGGTTGGTTAACTGCGATCACTCTAGGCGATCGCATTTTTATATCGAGCAGTTCAATTGAGTTGGGAGCAATCTTGAACACTGACATTTACGATTCATGTTGATACCAAGTCCGGCTAATTAGTTATAATTCCCGAATCTATACAGAAAGCTCAAAAACCTTTCCCCATTGCCCCTAATCCCTACTTCGTGGGGACCTCGAATTCCCGATCTCCTCATCTCCCCATTCTCCAAAAAAGAATACTTGTAGTTTACTGCTATAATTATCACTATCAGTGGGTAGTATATATAACAAATACTTAGTTATTTATTCGTGCTGCGAGTGCTTTGATGATTGAAATCCTAGCCACACTCTCTGCCTCTGCGGCAGCAGGAATAAGAATAGGCATACCTTTGCTAATTATTGGACTGTTGCAGGGTAGTAGCTTGTGGTCGCAAATTCCAATTTTATCTCACATTTCTGAACCAATACTATTAGGCTGTCTTACTAGTTGGTCCTTAATTGAATTGTTAGCTTCAAAAAAGCTATGGGGACAAAGATTGCTACAACTGATTCAGTTACTAATGTCTCCCCTCGCGGGGGCAATTATGGGATTAGCAGTAGCTTCTGCTACAGCAACACCAAACTGGCTGATTGCCTTAACTGGGGGTTTGTTAGCTTTAGTACTCCAGCTAGTTCAAGTTGGTTGGTTCTATCGGTTACGCGGCTTACCGTTGTGGGCAGTGTTTCTTCAAGATACCTTATGTATTGCTCTAGTACTCTTTGCCTTTGATGCTCCCTGGCAAGGAGGACTAATTGCTTTAATTCTCCTATGGTTTGCAGTTCGTAGCGGTAAGCAGTGGTATGACTGGTATCGGCAGGGATTAAAAACTAGGGACTAGGGATTGGAGATTATTCTCCCTTTCTTTGCCTCCTGTGCCCCTCTACCTCTGTGCCAGTCTCCAGTCACCAACGCCCTTTACTGCAAAATGCCAATCATATGCAATATCCCGTGACCGGTAATCAGCTCGATGATTAGAGCAATGAAGCCAAGCATAGCAATGCGACCATTCCAGACTTCAGCACTAGTAGTTAGACCCCACTCCCAACGCTCTTGGGGATACATTTTCACCATTTTTTTCATTTGCGCTGCTTGCGACAACTTGAAACTGGGTTTTTGAAGCGCATCAACTACTAATTCCGCCAGTGCATTAATGAATACTGGATGGGTATTGGGAGCAGGTACGCGACGGAAGTTATGAATTCCTGCTTCTTCTGCGACTTCTCGATACTCAATATCAATTTCTTGTAATGTCTCAATGTGTTCTGAGACAAAACTAATGGGTACGACTACCAAATCTTTCACGCCTTGGGCGGCTAGTTCTTTAAGGGCATCTTCAGTATAAGGTTGTAGCCATTCTACTGGGCCAACGCGACTTTGATAAGCCAAGGTGTGGACATTGGGTCGATTAAGGGTCTGCATAATTAAGGCAGTACATTCCTCAATTTCTTGTTGGTAGGGGTCGCCTGCTTCTTCAACATAGCTTTTGGGAACGCCGTGAGCGCTGAAGAAAATATGAACCTCGTCAGGATTGGGAAATTGGTCGACTTCTTGGGCTACAAGTTCCGCCATTGCTTTGAGGTAGCCTGGTTGTTTATACCACGAAGGAATGACAGTGTAATCAATCGGTTGAAGTTTGGGATCTTCTTGCCAAAGCTTTTCTAAAAGCCGGAAGCTAGAACCACTGGTACTGATAGAAAACTGGGGATAAAGTGGTAAGATTACCAGGTGTTCTACATTATCTTGAGTAAGTTGTGCGATCGCCTCTTCTGTATACGGATGCCAATAACGCATTCCCACATAAATTTTGGCTTCTTGACCCAAATAGCCCAACTGTTCTTTTAGGGCTTCTCCTTGGGCTTCCGTAATCCGCCGTAGTGGCGAACCACCACCGATTTGCTTATAGTTTTCTTGAGATGTTCTGGTTCGGCGCGTAGCAATAAACCAGGCTAGGGGCTTTTGCAACCAACGAAACGGTAGGCGAATAATTTCCGGATCAGAAAATAGGTTGTACAAAAACGGCCCGACATCTTCTAGCTTATCAGGGCCACCGAGATTGAGTAATAAGACGCCTACACGACCCATAGCAGTTACTTTCCCCCAATCTTTTCAGGTTTTTTACTAATGTTAACAATATATCTTTATTAAATATAAAGCTTAATAGCAAGGAAATATGCAATGGCAACAATTTTAAGAGATTGGAGTTACCGCTATCAGTGGTTTTATGATAATATTTCTCGTCTGGCAGCCTTGAGTGTAGGTGGTGAAGCCCGTTTTCGCCAACTTGCTTTGCAACGCTTAACAATTGACTCAGATACTCAGATTCTAGATTTATGTTGCGGCAGTGGTCAAGCAACGCAATTTTTGGTAAAACTTTCACAAAATGTAATAGGGCTGGATGCTTCACCCTTTTCTTTGCAACGGGCGCGGCAAAATGTACCATTAGCTTCATATGTAGAAGCTTTTGCAGAAGAAATGCCATTTGCAGATAATCTGTTTGATGTGGTGCATACTAGTGTTGCACTACACGAAATGCAACCTCAGCAATTACGAAAGATTATTTATGAGGTTTATCGGGTGTTAAAGCCTGGAGGGGTATTTACACTCGTAGATTTTCACACCCCCACGAACCCGATATTTTGGCTTGGAGTATCAGTATTTTTGTTGTTGTTTGAGACACAAACAGCTTGGGAATTATTAAAAACTGATTTACCTGGTTTGTTGGCAAAAACTGGGTTTAAAGTGAGTAAGCCAACTTTGTATGCAGGTGGTAGTTTGCAAGTTATACAAGCGAAAAAGTAAAAAATAGAAGTTGATTTATATCAATCAATCTCTGTTACTAGCCATTATCACTCACTAATTACAGTATTGGGTATAATGAAAAATCACAAATTTTAGGAGATTTAATATGTCTAATCAAAAATTATCTGTAAGTTTAAAATTGTTAATTATTACATTGATTACGGGTGCTAGTGGTTTAGCTATCAGTCTGCTTTTTGGCACAGTCCAACCTAATGATCTATTGAGAATTAAGCAGCCAAAAAGCGACAAGAAGAAAGTAACTCAAGAGCAGGCAATGACTGCATCTACAGAAGCTTCATTAGCAACAAACCAAATGAATCAAGTGCCAAATAAATTTCAGGGGACAGTGATTTATCAAGCGAAACTTCAAGCAAATGAAAAAGTTATCGCCCTCACTTTTGATGATGGACCAGGTCCCAAAAATACAGCACAAATATTGGAGATTTTACAAAAAAATCAGATTAAAGCTACGTTTTTTATGATTGGGGAAATGGTGAAATATTTTCCCCTGGTTGCTAAGCAAGTTGCAGCCGATGGTGAAGTAATTGGCAACCATACATGGCATCATTGGTATCGTCATATGGATGTAGCTACTGCGGCTAATGAAATAAATAGTACAGCAGACATCATTTATCAGACTACAGGAGTGAAAACTACTCTCTTACGTCCCCCTGGTGGCTTTTTGAATAATGGATTAGCCGACTACGCTAAAAGTCACGAATATACTGTTATCATGTGGTCAGAAGAGTCGGGAGACGCTCAACGTCGTTCGCCTCAGGTGCCAAGGATGGTCAAAAATGTACTAAAAGATGCCAAACCAGGGGCAATTGTGCTAATGCACGATGGTGGCGGTAATCGTTCTCGGACTGTCCAAGCTTTACCGCAAATTATCGACGGTTTAAGGGCGCAAGGTTATAGATTTGTGACAATACCGGAACTACTACAAATCCAAGCCCAAGAAAAAATAGCAACAGCAGGATCGTCTGTAGTCACAAATCATGAATATCCAAACAATCAGCTTAATCATTAGCGATCGCATACAGCCAGCTGTACCTCTAATTTTTTCACCATTGCGCGAATTAGTAACTGAAAAATCGGGGGTATTAAACCTGGGTGTAAAAGGAATAACGGTGGTTGTGGCTACCTCAAAAATTGGATTATCCAATTGAGTTGGATATTTAAAAAAGTGCTGAAAACCGTCGGTGATGCTCTGTTTTTATCTCTGCGTACCTTTAGATTTAAATAAAAGATGGATTTGCCAATCGACTCTCGAACGACGCCAAATTATTCAAAAACTTTAAACTCTAATTTACAAATTAGAGTTTAATCATTTATTTATATTATTTAGATATTAATACTCTAGAAATTTATCAAGTTGAATTACGGAATTTTTAGTAATTATCAAATATAGCATAAGGTGGAAATGTCTGACTATCAACTTTAGGCTCAACTAAATACCATTTCAATCTATTAGAAGAACTAATTTTTTTAACAACTTATGATGAGAAAACCTCTATCTGGGGAACGATTTAGCACTTAAGTCAGATGAAGTAAATATAGAGTGCTAAAGCAAATGGACATTGTGTTCTATGAAACTCAATTATTTAACAAAAGGACTCTCCACTTTAGGACGTTGGATAGCTACAGGATTATTCTGTGTATCAGCGATCGCTTTTATTTGGCATGGTGCATTTTTAGTTAACAGCTCAGCGATGGCTAGCCCCGCAATCAATTTAATTGCAGCCGCAGATCTCGACGATGCTAAAAGCAAAGCCAATGAAGATGCTGGACGAACCAAGGGTTTCGTTCAAGAAACACGAGACAAGCTCAAGGAAACAGCGAGAACCAATGCCAATAAAGTAGACGACGCAACAGATAATGGTAGCTTTATTGGGCGCAAAGCCCAAAGGGATGCAGCTCGAATCCAGGAAAGAGCAGACCAAGATGCAGATCGCACACAGAAAGCGATAGACGATACCAAAAATGTTGTTGAACGCGCTGTTGAAGGCATCAAAGATGCTTTTAAATAGACAATAGTGCAACAAGGCAAAACTAAAAGTCTAAAGGTAAAAGAAACAACTCTTATTCTTTAGACTTTTTGCTCATATCATCTAGTAAATCGCTGCTTGTAATGGGGTTTTTCAATTCAGACAACTGGCATTAAGGACGTTAAGAGATTTTTCCTCCCATCTGTTTGGAGTCTTTCCTTACCCTCCGACATGGATACCAGGACGCCTTTCAGGATCTTTTTCAGCGCGACGCACTACTTCACGGGTAATCACAGCAATATCGCCTTCACCGAATAAAATAAAACGCAGTAAGTATTGTATGGGGTTTCCCTCGACCCAGCCGAAGTAAGCATGGGGAATCTTACCTGTTTGATCGCGAATATATAATAGTAAAGCTGCGATCGCATTAGGTACTGCTGCACTCTCGGCACGTAGGATACGGTAATCACCAACTTGTAGCCCTTTTACTTTTACCACTTCAGCAAATTCCGAAGCATCTGACACCTTAATTTCGAGAAACAGAATTGGATCGTCCGGTGGAATATGATTGTCATCACGCACTTCTTTCTCTTTTAAAAAATACTCTAGGGCATCGCCTGTATTCAAGCGATTTGCAATTATTCGTATTGCTCCTTGGCTTTCTTCAGCAATGAACTGATGGGCATTATCATCAATCTCAATTCGCTCAACTCGCAGTTCAGTTGAACGCCAAACGCGAGAAATTAGGGAAGTGAAAATAATCGCACCGATAAAACATGCAGCAATCCGAATCCCTTCTGGTCTTTCGATGATATTAACAACAGTGGTATACACAAATAACACTGTAATAATTCCAAAGACAAAGGTTGCGCGCTTCTCTTTGTGACGGCGAGCTGATAAAGTGACAGCAAAAGCGGCTGAGGTAATCAACACCAGTACCCCAGTTGCGTAAGCCCCACCTTGAGCTTCCACATTTGCTCGGAAAATAATTGTGACAAAAAAAGCGATCGCTGTATAGACTAATACTAAAGGTCGGCTGACTCGTGCCCAATTCGGTGCCATGCCATAGCGTGGCAAGTAACGAGGCACAATATTTAGCAGCCCTGCCATTGCCGATGCACCTGCAAACCATAAAATGGAAATAGTGCTTAAATCGTAAATTGTACCAAAAGCATTACCAAAATACAGGTGTGCCAAATAAGCAAGGGCACGTCCGTTGGCTTTGCCTCCTTGGGCAAATTCTGCTGCCGGAATTAGTAGAGTAGTTATAAAACTGGTAGTGAGTAAAAAGAAGCTCATGATCACAGCAGCGGTTGTAAGCAGCTTGCGTGTATTCTCAATCCTAGCTCTAGGATACTGGGGAGTGTCGCTGCTGCTACCTTTGACTAGGGGCATCACTGTAACGCCAGTTTCAAAGCCTGACAGTCCCAAAGCTAACTTGGGGAATACAATGAGAGATACACCAACTAGTATCAAAGGATTAG
Organism: Nostoc sp. PA-18-2419; assembly: GCF_005869855.1. GTDB lineage: Bacteria > Cyanobacteriota > Cyanobacteriia > Cyanobacteriales > Nostocaceae > Nostoc. The sequence continues at coordinate 245,369 of NZ_SZNH01000009.1, forward strand.
AATGGCGACTAAACAATGCAGTTTGCCAGTTGGGTAGTGCTTCTGGGTGAGTTAGGATCTGATAGAAACCAACGCCAACCACAATGAAGTTTAACAGCAGATAAACTGCCACTAAAAACACTGCAATCCCAATCGCTTCTTTAAAACCTTTGAGGAAAACCGCGCCTAGTAATGCAATTAATATCAGAGTAATAGGGATTGTCTGATTGTGAACCCAATTTGCAGCCAGGGGATTTTCGATAATATGGGCTGTAGCATCAGCAGCCGACAGCGTAATTGTGATAATAAAGTCCGTTGCCACAAACCCCAGTAGGCATAGTACAAGTAATTTGCCTTGCCACCAGGAGAGCAAACGCTCTAACATAGCGATCGACCCTTCCCCATGATTGCTTTCGGCAGCAATGCGCCGATAGATGGGCAATGCGCCAAATAGCGTTAGCAAAACTAGAATCAGCGTCGCCACAGGAGAAAGAGCGCCAGCAGCCAGTGCTGCAATCCCAGGCTGATAGCCAAGAGTCGAGAAATAATCTACACCAGTCAAGCACATTACCTGCCACCAAGGATGCTGGCGATGTGATTCTTCCTTGTGGTAACGCCCTTGCCGCTTTCGTCTATCTTCTTCCAGCAACCAGCGAATAAACTGTTTGCTGAGCCGTTTTTTTGAAACAATTGATTTAGCCATCAAATACGCTTGTGTTGCAAAAGTCAAAGTGACTCATAGAATCTTGGCTTTTCTCTTTGCACTCTCTATTTTGCAAGAGTGCAGAGTTAGAAGTATTGGAATTGGAAGTTAGGAGTTATTCTCCTTTTTGTCCTCCCAGTTCCTAGTTCCCACTGCCTGAAGAATTTGCCAACATTACATAGGTTGACAGGAATAGAGCTAACTGTTATTATCCATTAAATTTGTAACTTTTGAGAGCCAGTTCGCTTAACAAAAAACTCGCCTACGCTACTGTTGTTTTGACGTTCCTACAAATAACAGGCAATGCTTTGCAGTGACTCTAATCTTAAAAATGAGCAAATTACACAAAAGTACAATTTTATTCAAATGTTAAAAATTATGCTTAATATATGCTGTTTTTCGTGCGGATGTACTGGGGACACTGGTATATTTTGCGCGTTACAGAACAGCCTGTCATAGACATCGCTTCTATTTAAGCTCAACAATAACCACCATATATCTGATGTAAGTCCGGAAATGGTTTTCATCTGATTGTAATTACATGAGTTGGAGATATAAAAATTATAAAATAAACATCTGCCTAAAGATAGATTGTTTAACAATTGCTGTTTGCTTAAGTATTTTTCATAACTACTCCTTTCCCGCCAGAAGATTACGGCTCATGTAATATATAGTATTATTTAAGTAGTGCGGGGGTAGCTGAAGTGCATAAATCTCTGCTGAACCGAACATTCCAACTAGTAGTCTGCCAACTAGACTTAGACTTGTAGCAAAAATTGTACTACAAGCATCAACAAGAATATTTGCGTCAAAGATTATTAGCAATTAAATACTTGTATGAGGGTAAAACCAGAATACAAGTGTCGGAATTACTAAACTGTACATATAAAACTTTATCAACTTGGATAGAAAATTTTCTTGAAGACGGGTTGAATGAATTAGTTAAACCAATAGCCCATCGAGTACCGTCTAGATTAAACTCAGAGCAAAGGCAAGAACTCAAAATAATGTTTCTTTTATAACCTTATGTATTACTTTTTCCTACATTATCGGTAATCTTCTAGCGGGAAGGGAGTAGTACAGCAGAGCGGAAATAAAACAACCATTTTAAATGTCTGAAACCCTTGCGAAAAGCTAATTATAAATTACTGTCTTCGCAGTTCGCCGTGTCCTCTCCCAAGGGGAGACGCTTTATTTAGTGCAACGAGGTCATTCATTACGTAGCTTGCTTCTCACCGGAGGCGAGTATTATGAATTACCCCTTGCCGTACTAGCTAAACACCTACGTGATAAGCTGTTACACATAAAAATTGCATATTTTGGATTGTTGCTTAATTGCTCAATTTCTCTCCCATCTCCTTATCTCCCTGAATCCCCACTTTGCTAGAAAATATTCTTCTACTTCAAGAAGTTGTTTGGAGAAAATTTTCTTTTATTTGGGGAATATTCACAACAGTGCATCGCTTCTTCAGTGAGAACAATGGAAGGGTTGACTGCACATTTTAAATAATTATTATTTGAATAAAATCGACAATTTTTACAAGGAACTTTGTGCGAAATAGTGATGGGAAATGCTACCTTATAATTTAACAATGACTGGATTTTTTGCAACATCAATAAAAAAACTACCCAGCCGATAATAAACCCAAGAGGTGATAAAGATATAGCTAAATCTGGGATAGTCAATTCTTTTGTTGGCGGTTGCTGTTTTTTTATTTCACTATGGATTACTTGATGCAAATTTTTATCAGCTACTACAGTTTTTTGCAGAATTTGATTATCATACATATTCTTCATCTTTCGCTATGATGTTTAATGCTTTTATTTTGGGAATTTCTAACTCTTGTAAACTTCAAAACCTAAACGAGGCTGCACATGCCCCTATTGACTTTTAGGCTTTACCCGAGGCTAGCTGACGCTCAAGAGTTATTTGTAAATTATTATTTCAAACATCCTCCATATTATCTCTGCTAAATTATTTACATCTCAAAAAATTAGGTAAGCAAGTATATTAATAGATTAAGTTTATTCACTTGTATTTCAATTAACTTAAAATTAGTAAAGAGTTGTGAGTACATTAGGTGAAAGTTAAAATTTCGTATTTACCAAGTTTTAAGTATATATTTAGCAAAATAAAATTTTAGCTATATCTGTCAAGAGTTTTGCTTATTATTTACAGTTATATATCCAAGGGAAGAAGTTATAAATTAACCGACTTAATCAATATTATTATGTTATAATTAAGCATAAAATTCATAAATTTACTCTACATTGTAAGTACGTAAACACAAAGTAATATTTATTACTTAAATTAATGTGTGAGTCGRTTAATGAATTGATATAAATAATTGAGAAATAATCATACTTGAGATTTTCTCGATTTGGTTAACTACCAATATCAGTTTTATAATTATTACTATATTACTTTTTATATAGCAATTTATGGCTTTAAAAAAGCGGTGATCGCTGCCGTGATTTTCAGAATTAAATATTATTTTGTTGCCTAGATTAAGTTTATTTTAATCTGAGCTTACTCTTTTTTATTTTAAATACAATTATTTTTGCATTAATAGCTTAATTTTGAGATTTTTTTGCTTAAATTGGGATTTTTAGAGTATCTTAAATAACTCAACTGCTTTGATAATTATATTTGATTGAGTCTTGTGGTATTAATTATTAGAAAATGTATGTAGAATATAATTTAAAATCTAAAGTTTATTCATAAACTATAATTAAAAGTAAATTAATAAACTGAGAATAATTTAATTATGTATTTACCTATATATTTTTTTTGAGACAAATTAATTAGATTAGTTTAGTAATTTATTATTAATAAATAGTTCTCTAAAGTTAAAATATATAAATTTATTTTTTTTTAGAAGATAAAAAAGTAATAGGATGCTGAATTTTATTAATACTCTGGATTTTAGTGAATGAGACCTTTGTTCGGAAGTGAAAAAATTTTTTCAGTAATTAGACAGATATGGTATAAGACATAATATCTAGATTGATTGAGGTGTCAGACAATACTCAATCATTAGATTACAAATTACTAATATTCATTTTGAGGCAATAATTTATGATAAAATTTTGGCGAGAAACAATAATTTTTGTTCTCACAACAATTGTGCTGACAATGGTGATAATTTCTCACAATCCAGTACCTATTGCTGAGGCACAATCTTCAACAACATCAACAACTAATAGGTCGCTTCTTTCTGTAGCTTATCCAAATCGAGCGCTAAGTGCTTCTCCCGCACAACTACCACCATTGCCTTATGGTTATGGGGCACTAGCAAAAGCAATTGATACTGAAACAATGAAATTGCATCRTGACGCGCACCATGCTAGCTACGTCAACAACTTAAATGATGCATTGAAGCAGTATCCAAATTTGCAAAAAAGAAGTGTTGAAAGTTTACTGCTGGATTTGAACAGCGTACCTGAAGATATTCGCACAAAAGTACGTAATAACGCTGGTGGTCACCTCAATCATACAATTTTTTGGCAACTGATGAGTCCCCAAGGTGGTGGACAACCATCGGGAGCGATCGCTCAACAAATTAATCAAACTTTTGGTAGTTTTGATGCCTTTAAAAAACAGTTTAATGCAGCTGGTGCAGCTCGCTTCGGTAGTGGCTGGGTTTGGCTAGTACGTAACCCTCAAAATCAACTTCAAATTGTAACTACAGCCAATCAGGATAACCCAATTATGGACGGTTTTTATCCGATTTTGGGTAATGATGTCTGGGAACATGCTTATTACTTGAAATATCGCAATCGTCGTCCTGAGTATTTAAATAATTGGTGGAATGTAGTGAATTGGCCGCAGGTTAACAGGCGAGTGCAACCGCCATCGCAATAATAAGAATATTTCTAGCGATCGCCATCAAAACTTAATAGGAATACTGTACTGGGTATGTGAGTTAAATGCGATCACTATCTTCAAAACGTCGAAATTTTATAGCTGCATTGCAGTTTAGATGAATTCGCCAATAAAGTCGTTTAGCGCTGGAGTTCCTTTAACTATAACCCTACGATTACGACAAACTCCCAAAGGCCTACATACATTGAGCTTAAAAGCTCGATTAAACGCTGCTTCTGATTCAGAACCTACTTGAATTGCTATTTTGGCAATGCAGAATGAAGCAGTAGTTCTCTAAAATACCACACTGTAGGAAACATTACTCTTATATCCCCTACAGATGTGGTTCAAATAAATGAAAATTGCTGTAATAATTACTAATTACGAATTTTTAAAGCTCGCTGTTTATAACTGACTATCCATAATAAAACGATTAACAGTACAAAAGCTTTGACCGAGGATGGCTCTACTACCTTCTTCACTTCAGTAGGGGTTTGAGGATTGATAGTACACGGAATTTCAATAATTTGTGTGTGATCAGAGCCGTTACTATTGGGAGTCAGGTCGCATTCTCCTTTGTTGGTGAGAGACAAAGGCGGGCTTGTGGTGGTAGGAGGCAAAGGTGGACTTGTAGAAGAGGAAACAGATGGCTGACCTGAAGAATTATCGCCACCCAGTAATAGAAGCAAAATTAAACCAAGACCCGCAACTCCAACTATTGGCCAGAGTGGAAAGGAATCAGGTTTGTCTTGTACGATGACATCTCCTACAGAAGCAGGTGAAGTATCGAGGCTTACTGCTTCTGCGTCCAATGGTACTGGATTGTCACCCAGCAAAATATTTCCTGGGGTATCTTCTCCTAAGAGCTGATTGAATTCTTCGGGAATCGCATTATTAGGGCGTCCGAATTCTCCACCGTCTTTGGAGTATGGAAACGACAGTACTTCAAAAATCCTGTTTTGAAGTTGATTCCCATCACCAGAATTTAACGCATCCAAGCCTCTAGATATTTTATCTAAATAAAATTTTGTCATTTCTGGTGACAGATTTAGAGACTCAATCTGCTGCTTAATATTGGAAATTTTTGAGGCCTCTTCAAACAGCAGTCGTCCATATGACAATTTCAAGTTTAGTAATCCATTTCGGAGGCTAAGCGAGTTATTGACTCCTGAGTATGGTGCCCAGTAAAACTGCTTGGTTACAAGTCCGAGTCCTTCTACTGGGTTACGACCTAAAGGTTGTCCCATAAGGTATTGAGATCCATCCATGATTGTGGAGGATTGGTTTTTCCAGAATGAAGCGAAAGGTACTTCAGAAAGATTAGGATTGTTACCGTAAAAGCTGGCAAAATTCTGGAAGTTTTTTTCCCCACCGGCTGCTCGGATCAGTAGATTTTGATAACTAGTTCCACCATTGAGGTCAATTAATCGCTGAATTACCGTTCCAGTTTTATTGCAAGTCAAACCAAATCCCACATTACATGCAGGAATTACTCGCATCTGACTTAGATTCTGGTTATTGATTTGATACTGGAGATACTCAGACTCGAGTCCTCGTTGAATACCATAGCGGCCAATATTTAACTGTGCAGAAGCAGACTGACAGCTAGCGAATGCTACTGCAACAGATGAAAATGCGATGGTTGCAATGTGAACTGCTTTGAGCATTACAATTCTTTGAACAATTGATTTAGGCAAGATGTACCTCCACTGGAGACTGGGTATTGGGTATTAGGTATTGGGTATTGGGTTAGGAAAACTCTTCCCTAGTCCCCATTCCCCACTTCAACTCTTAGGTAAATAAATATTGATTGTGATTCCAGTACCTTTGAGATTTCCTGATGAGAGTGTGTGATACAAGACCAATGCCCGATTTGGCTGGTCAAAAAGAAACCCACGACGTGTGGGTTTAATCTTCCCTTGTTTGACTAGGGAAACGAAGGCTTCTAAATATCGACGTATACCTTGACGGTTCTCTTGGCTAGTATTCATATGATGCTCAATTACCATCATAAAAAAGTCCAAGCTCCGATTTTCCTGACCTTGAATCAAACTACCCTCATCTAAAAAAGAACTTGCTACAAGCCTGTTATCAACTTGTTTAACTTTAAAAATAGTAAAGTAACGCCCTTCTTGTTTAGGGTCGTTCGCATAACAAACCCAGGAACCTTCTTTATTTTGTGTAAAACCTTGTTCAGCAAGGTAAGAAAGCAAAGAATTAGTTGCCTTGGTTTGTGGTGGAGGTAATAAATCTTCAATGGGATCTAAAGAGCAAATCCTCTGGGTTATTTTTTGTTGAGAAACAGCAGGAGTCTGTTGAGTGTTGACACGTATAGGCTTGTCATCCGACATTGCGATGTTAGACATTGCAGCCAACGCAGATACTTGGAAAACAAACGCTCCAAACAAACGAATAATAGTATTCATGTTTTACCTGTTACTTTTACTTATGTTGTCAATAATCAAGTCATTACTAAATCAGGATCGTCTAGTAGTCTTAAATCATTTGCTAAATTTAAGTGTTTGCTTCATCTGGTGAATTAATTTTGGATTTTGCGAAAAGTTTGAACGCAGGAAATCTGCGTAGAGCCAAAACACTTGCCTTACTCCTACAAACAAGCAAGCTACAGCAAGTATCTGCTAAACAACAGAAAGCATCGAAGCTTTTCAAAACAAATTGCCGTGTAGCATTAGCAAGTCCCAAACGTGTTTGGAATTGCAACACAAGGGTATGGGACTTGATAGCGTAACGTTAGTGAGTCATATAGTGTTGATTTTAAATTTGGGATGAAAGGATTTGTTCTACCCACTAGGGGTATGATTTAATCTCAAATCTCAAATCGGTGCAATCAAAGGTTAGCTAGGTTTTCATAAATCAAATAGGATGATTTGATATAGGTAACTCCACATGAATATACACAAACATCATCTAAGGAAAACACACAATATTAAAGTTTTTTTGACAAGACAAAACTTGCTTTCCGATATTTTTGGACATACGAAAAACAACTGACATATCGTCAATTTTTTATATCAAAGAGCTAATTTTTTACCATTCTTTAAGAAGATTTTTGAGTTACCTTCCTAGCCAGAATGTTTACTAAAAAAGAGCTTTTTTAGCTAATTAATAGCTTCTATAACCAGAATTATAAAAGCCTTATACTTTGTACAGTAAGGTTTTTACTGATTCTGGTGGGAAATTAAATAATGTTTTGTTTTTTTGGAAGTAGCACACCTGACTAGCTGTTTCAGCATGGTTGAAACTCAATGTATAAAATAATATCTCTCGACTGTAAAATAATATTACCATGAGCTTGAGACATGCAATACTTTTGTGGACAGTTGTCAAAGTTGTACACCGTGAATTGTAACTAACTCTTTATAAAATTTTCTGGCAAATAGCTGAAACTAAAAGTCAATTGACTTACACATGCTTAGTATTTTAGAATTTAATACTATTATTCTTTATCGTAGTATTTAATGTTTTAAATGTAACAATAAAAGAAAAGTAACTACGGATAATGAAGATATTCTGATTACTGAATAAGTGTGATTGGCTGAATCAGCTAGAGGCGATCGCATTAAACAAAGTTAAGTTATATTACAACTATAAAATCATGATTTACGTAACTGTTTTTATTAAATGCTTCATCAGGGTATAACACTCAGAAAAAGCAACTTTTTAGAGAAGTTACTAATCTTGTCATTCACCAATGATTAGAGTATTGCTATAAGATGGTACTTTGCTACTTTTTCGGCTGCTTTTGTTTATTAGAAGGAGTTGGAGATAAACTCAAATTTGGGGTTGGAGGTTGCTTTACTGCATTTAATTCCTCTTGCAGCATTTTCTGATAAATTTTAGGCAAAGAGCTACTAATAGAGTTAGTTTCTATGCCATATCCCAAACTTGTCCAAGTGGGAGAAAGTCGGCGCAAAACATCATTTAATTTTCCCTGACGCAAGAGTTGAGAAATATTAGTTCCCCAAACTTTTGAATCATCTAACCAACGGTAAACTACTATGTCTTGATACTCTGGTTCAAAACTATAATTAACCCAAAACATCAACCGCATTGGGTTCGGATGATAACGGGGGGCTATATGATACCAGGTAGTGTTAATTATTTGATATCTACCAGCAGCAGTGGAACAATTACCTGTGTTGGGGCCTGTGATAATTGCGACGCATATCTCAGGATGTCGGCTGAGGTCGCTAACTTGTTGTCCACCATACAACAGAGAATAGGGACGGTTACTATTTGCCTCACTTGCCGAGATAGTTCGCATTAAAGCGCGGATATAAGGGTCACCTTGCTTCATCACCAAAGGTGGCTGCCTAATTTCAAAGATGGGATCGGAGGGCAATCGCAATTCTCCTTGAATATACCACTGCAACAAACAGACAAACCCAAGAAGCGCCGCTATTGGCCCAATAAGTTTTTCAACACCTTTGAATTTAAAGTCTTTCAGAGTTCGACTCCTTAAAATTCGCTTTTTTAGCTAACAACAATTATCGACGAACTCATTGTGACAAAGTTCGCGTTTGTTGTCAGTTATCATTCACAGTTCGCTAATTTTTTTAACTTTTAAAAAACTGGGGAGTTGAGAGTCAGGAAAAATACTAACTACCCATGAAAATCCTGCCTTCTTTAGTTGAAAAGTGTATCTCAAGAAAGATATTGTGAGATTTTGTTGATGTTTAAATTAGCAACGCAGTTGTATGCATTAAAGTAGTAGCTGATATACAAGGAGAACAGATGTCCGGAACTACGTCAAATTCAGAAATGCTCTATCGAGTTCTTGGTAGTACAGGAGAGAAAGTTTCTGCCATCGGACTTGGTGGTTGGCACATCGGTTTAAAGAACGTTGATGAGCAACTGGGTATCCGGATTGTTCGCACAGCAATTGATCGCGGCATTACTTTTTTGGATAATAGTTGGGATTACAATGACGGAGTCAGCGAAATTCGCATGGGGAAAGCACTACGCGATGGCTACCGAGACAAAGTATTTCTGATGACCAAAATTGATGGTCGCTCTAAGAAAGCAGCAGCAAAACAGATAGACGAATCACTTCAACGTTTGCAAGTAGATTATATCGATCTCGTTCAGCATCACGAAATTATTCGTTACGAAGATCCGCATCGAGTTTTCGACCCAGAAGGTGCGAATGCTGCCTTTATTGAAGCACGGGAAGCTGGCAAACTGCGATATATTGGCTTCACCGGACACAAAGACCCCCATGTGCATCTCCACATGCTGGAAGTTGCAGCCAGTCAGGATTTTAAGTTTGATTCAGTGCAGATGCCACTAAATGTAATGGATGCACATTACCGCAGCTTTGAGAAACTAGTTGTGCCAGAACTGGTTAAACAAAATATCGGCGTTCTCGGGATGAAAAGTTTAGCAAACGGTATACTTTTGCGCTCTAAGACTGTAACGGCAATTGAATGTTTACAGTATGCTCTGAATCTGCCAACATCGGTTGTAATTACTGGAATTGACAGCATGGAGATTTTAGAGCAAGCCTTTACAGCAGTGCAAACATTCCAGCCAATGAACGAACAGCAAGTGCGATCGCTCTTAGCAAAAACAGCACAAGCAGCATCACGCGGAGAGTTTGAGCCATTCAAAACTTCATCAATTTTCGACAGCACTGCCCAAAATCCAGATTGGTTAGGAGAAGAACCACAGCGCATCCAGCAATTGATGCCGACCTAATCAAACAGAGGTCTTTCTCTGTCTGATACATAAATAAGATAAATCACATCTAGCTGGGATAATCTGAAATTATACATTTCTTGTAGGGCTGCTCAATACAAAATAAAAGTCAACGGCTTTGTTGAGAGAGTCGTTGACTTTAATTTTTTGCGCCACCCATCTTATACCATAATCGAGCAGCAATGGATTGATTCCCAACTCCTGTAGCTGCTGTGGGTTAAGCACTTTCAGTTGAGATGTTGCACCTCAGCATTAGCCCACTCTGCAATGAATTACAGTTTCAACAACCTAAAACTCCGCTTAGTTGGCTCAACACTCCACGCGAGTGTGAACTTTTTCTGTTAGCCCGAACTTTTAGTTCAGGGTGGGGCGATCGCCAAAATGCCTGAAATACGTCTTCTTGAGAATGGTGCAACATCTGACAGAGGAATGGAAGCGGAATTTTAAAAATTTTTCTCTAGTTGTAAGTATTTCCCCTAGTTCTCCCCTATTACTTTCTAAATTCAAATCATCAAAGCAGAGAACACCGCACAAAACAAGCGCATCTGCACTAAGTCAAACAAAACAGAGGATACGGAAATGCTACAACAAATCAAAGAATTACTTGAAAACACTCAACTACAACAAAAATTAACAGCAGCAGCTAACGAAGCAGAAGCCATCAAACTACTGTTAGTTGCCAGTGCAGAAAAAGGTTATAACTTCACAGTTGAAAGCGTGTCTCAAGTACTTAATGAGTTAGCATCTATGGAATTCGGCGAACTGAGTGAAGAAGAATTACTCAGCGTTAGTGGAGGGATGGCTAACACTGGTCACAGCCACATGTCATGTTGTACCGATTGTCCCAAGGGTAATGGTCAATGTTGATATTTCAGCACTTAGCTAACAATATTATTGATTGAGACTAGGTGTCAGCGTAAGGGAAAGAGTGAGAACTTAAAACTACCCAATTCCCATTTTCCCAGTACCTAATCCTTTAATTAAATTGTCTAAAAATTTTCTCTAATTGCAACTATCTCCCCTAGTTTCACCCTATTGCTTTCTAAATTCAAATCATCAAAGCAGAGAACACCGCACAAAACAAGCGCATCTGCACTAAGTCAAACAAAACAGAGGATACGGAAATGCTACAACAAATCAAAGAATTACTTGAAAACACTCAACTACAACAAAAATTAACAGCAGCAGCTAACGAAGCAGAAGCCATCAAACTACTGTTAATTGCCAGTGCAGAAAAAGGTTATAACTTCACAGTTGAAAGCGTGTCTCAAGTACTCAATGAGTTAACATCTATGGAATTTGGCGAACTGAGTGAAGAAGAATTACTCAGTGTTAGTGGAGGGATGGCTAACACTGGTCACAGCCACATGTCATGTTGTACCGATTGTCCCAAGGGTAATGGTCAATGTTGATATTTCAGCACTTAG
>NZ_SZNH01000104.1 GCF_005869855.1 Nostoc sp. PA-18-2419
CTGCTGAGGATAAAGTCCGTTTATTAAATCGACACCAAGCAGAGGTTTGAGGATCTGACAACAGCGATCGCACTGTTCGCTAAAAATTGGCTCGGTTTGGTATAGTTCCCCAGCCATGTTAACGTAATGAGTTCCCAATCCAGTGAACATGAAGGCAACAGGACGCTCACTGTTGGCTTGAATACTATTGAATATTCGTTTGGGGTCTTGAAGTGCGCTGAGAGCATCTTGAATATCTTGACAAATGACGAATCGGCGGTGGTCAAGAACCCGGCGGCCGACTTGCAGAGTGTAAGCCACATCAGCCAGGTTTAACTCTGGATGTTGCTGTAAGTGTCCGATTAAGTTTGCTGTCGCTTTCTCTAGAGATGATGTTGTTTTGGCAGATAACATCAGTAATTGCTGTGTCCGCCCAATTGCAGAAGTTTCTAGATGTGGCGCTTCTTCTAAAATGACATGGGCATTGGTTCCCCCAAAACCCAAAGAACTAACTCCAGCCCGGCGGGGAGTGCCGTTGCTTTTCCATGCAGATAGTTGATTGTTAACATAAAATGGACTGTTCTCGAAATCTATCTGAGGATTTGGGGTTTTGAAGTTAAGGCTGGGTGGTAGTACTTGATGATGGAGTGCTAGCACTGTTTTGATGAAGCTGGCAATTCCTGC
>NZ_SZNH01000084.1 GCF_005869855.1 Nostoc sp. PA-18-2419
CCATTCATGCAGTGGGTGATGGACTTTTGCCGTTGGATTGTCCAAGTGGTACTACGACCAGAACAAACCAAGGGATTCATGTTGCTCAAAAAACGTTGGGTAGTGGAACGCACTTTCGGTTGACTTATGGGGTGTCGCCGATTGGTTAGAGATTATGAGTTATTGCCCGAAACATCACAGACGTTTATCTACGTTGCCATGATCCGGATCATGGTCAGGCGATTGGCATAAAATTTGACCCATCAAAACTTTTCAAACACCCTCTAAGGTATTGTATATAGAACTCATTTAATTTACGTTAATTTTCGGACTTGGAGATGAGTTTTTATATGAGTCTTTAAAAGCTATATTGATGAAATTGTATGAGATTTATAGATTTAAGGTTTAATAAAAAATATTTAAGATTAACTCAATGAACAACTAGCTTCTTATTAAAGAAATCATGAATAATCTAAACATTCAACAATTTCAAGGAAACTCAGAAAAAAGGGATTTTCAATCCGCTCTTAATGATGCTATTAATCAAGCATTAAAAGCTTTAAGCGTAGACACTTCAGATCAACGTATTGCATGGAAGCTTATTGAAATATMAGGTAGTAAGGGTGGATTTTCAGGAGAGCAATCTATTAACGTGACTATAGAAGCCCAACCGAATTAATACGACCCTAGTTTCGCTAGAGCGCTCGCTATGGAATTTATAATTCAGAAGTCAAAAACAATTGCACTAAATTTTAAGTTCTGATTTATTTTTTAAAACATGAGTTAGCCTTATTCAACCTTAAGTGGATATTTGGCTCTTAGCTCTAAGTTTTTTTGAATACTAAATTCTTTCAAGGAAATTACAATGTCAGAATTTGAAGTAAAAGGTTTTTGGAAATGGACTTGGAAAGAAGATATTGTATCCAGTGATTCAACACTAAGTATTGCTTTTAGTGGATGGGTAGACCCAGATACAGCTTTACAGGAAAGTGTCAAAGTTAAGAATCAGCTAGTAGAAGAATCTTATATTTCTCTGGGTGGAGGGAATGAAAATGGTCGCTTTACTAGCAGTAATATTGACAAAATTGTTGATGCCATTAATACTGGTAAATTTTAGAGCTATCGAGGAATTGCTTTTGACATTGAAGAAGGTGATACAGGGCTTAGTAGCAGATTTCAGGAAGCTTTTGTAGCTAGTAAGAATAATAACCTAAAGGTTTTGGTAACTATCAGTCACGCTGCTCCTCATCGAATTAATGATGCACAACAGCTTATGACTGCTTTCTTTGCAGATAAAAATATCGATTATCTTTCGCCACAACTCCATACTCAAGGAATTGAGGCTCAGAATGACTTCACAGAGAATATGGGCGTGAAGTGGGCAGATTATGCAAATACAAATGCCGCAATTATTCCTAGCATTGTGCAGGCTAATCTATATCAAAATGCCAGAGATTACTTCCAAAAACTTGGGCTAAACACGAAAGGGTTTATTCAATGGTCACAAACTACCTCTACTCCGGCTCCAAACCCAATTCCAAGCCCACCAAGTTCAACTCCAAGTCTAACTCCAAGTCCAACTTCAAATTCTACATGGGAAATCAACAAACACTACAATGTAGGCGACTTAGTGACATATAACAGCAAACAATATAAGTGCCTTCAGGAACATGATTCTGTTGATCCAAACTGAACTCTGCCAAATACACCAGCATTATGGCAACCTTTCTAAATGATGCCCGACGTACATTATTTAAATCTAACTGACGAAATCATTGAGAAGGTCAACGACATCGCCAACGATCGCAGATGATGGAAGGTGCAATGGGATGCTTACATCTCAACATACTGGCAGCCTACACTAACGCTACTCAAGTCAAAGAAGTACAGCAGGAAATTTAAGAAATTTAGAGACTTTAAAAGTCTTATAAGTTATTAATTTTTTAGATTTTAAGTTAAAAAGATGCTATGAAGAATTAATAAAAAATAAATTCCTTATGTACTTTTCTAATGCTTTCTTAAATAAATAGTCAACTTTTGAAACAAAAGAGGAATTTTATGATTGGTATTGATGTAGCTGGTCAAGATGGTAGAGTAGATTGGACAGCCGTAAAGAATTCTGGTAAGACTTTTGCGTTTGTCAAAGCGACAGAAGGTGCTACTATAAAAGATTCTGCTTTTGCGCATCACTGGCAAAATATGAAAGCTGCTGGTGTTATTCGAGGTGCTTATCATTTCTTTCACCCACAGAAATCTGACCCTGTTAAACAAGCAGATGAATTTTTAAACACTGTGGGTAATTTGGAACCTGGAGATTTACCACCTGTTTTAGATATAGAGATAGATGATAGAGTAGATCGAAAAATTGTGATTAACGCAGCCAAGCAATGGTTAGTAGAAGTAGAAAACGAACTAAAACAACAGASAGGAAAAGTAATCAAACCCATTATTTATACTTACCCTGGTTTCTGGGAAGAGCTTGGTAATCCTTCTGATTTTGCTGCTTACCAACTATGGATTGCACATTATACAACTCATCCTCCGACAATTCCTAGCCCTTGGCAAGGAGAATATCTCATCCACCAATTTCAAGAAAATGTATCTGGTGTACCTGGTGTCAGTGGTAAAGCTGATTTGAATCGGTTCAAAGAATTGCAACAAGGGGATTCCGGGTTGAGAGTCAAGCAATTACAACAGCAACTTACAGATATTGGGTTATATACTGGTGTCGTTGATGGAGATTTCTCCGAGCAAGTTAAGTCTGCTGTTATTAGTTTTCAAACATCTAAAGGATTGCAAGCAGATGGGATTGTTGGGATAAAATCTTGGGTGACTTTATTGTGGATTTAGACTGAATCTAAGCACGATAAGTTTGCATCATATCTCGCACTTGCCAATCAACTTAACAGGAAATTAATTTCTAGGCTAATAGCTTAATAACAGAGGATAGGGAACGGCGTTCCCTATCCTCTATTGCCCATTTCTTTTTTAAATTAAATTTACCAAAATCGAATGGCACTACGAAAAGCTCAAAGGCTTCTGGTTTGAGCAGTTTGTAATTGCTTACGTATTATTCCAGAGATGATAAAATTTGATTTCTAAGCTTGATCTTAAACCTACGTGTTTTCTGACTATTCAATTTGGATTGTTATATAACGATACAGTTCAGTTAAGAAGAAGTGTAGGTTGGGTTTAGGAACTAAACCTAACCTACGGCAGATTTAATTTTTAGCCTTAACTGAACGATATTGTACTATATAAGGCTTAAACTTAACGTGAGTATGAGTTTTTATATGAAGTTTCTCAGAAAAAATATTAGTTTTATAGATTTTGTTTGCACAAAAGTAAAACTATTCTAAAGTAGAGAAAAACAAAAAACCAAAAAAATATTAGAATCCAATATTTGTTGGTTATTTATCAATATGTAGTCGAATCAAATAGCTAATACACAATTTAACTTAGTAAACCTCTTTAATTTTATTAAAGATAACAACAAAGACCTTAATTCAGACCACTATCGGATTGCTGTTCATAGCATGAAATAGGTGTTCGGATTGTACTAAAGTATATTAAAGTTAATCTTGATCAAGAAGTTGTAGTCGGTGCAATCAGATTATAGAGTTGCGGAGGATGAGTAGCAATTTATTTGTGAATTATCCCCTTTATAATTTTAAACCAAAGCTCGATTAGTACTAATTTCAAATTAAGCCAAATATTAGTTTTTTGAGATTTTATATGACAATTGAAACAATACCTGGAACTTCATTACAGTACTATTTAGTTGGATTTGATACTGTTGGTAATGAACGTGATGAGCCTCAAGGTAAAATGAGCCAAAAGATATTAGATATCTTGTCTAGTCAACCAATCAAAGATGTCTTTATATTTAGTCATGGATGGATGAGTGATGTTTCTGGAGCACGACAGCAATATAACAAATGGATAGGTGCAATGCACAACAATTTAAATGATATTGCACAAATTAAACAAGTAAGGTCAGAATTTCATCCACTATTAATTGGTTTATATTGGCCGAGTTTGCCTTGGGGTAATGAGGAACTTAGTAGTCCAGTTTCTTTTGATTCAACATCTACTTCTTCATTAGAGAGCTTGATTGAGCAGTATGCTCATAGGATTGCTGACACAGATAATTCTCGACAGGCACTTCATACAATTTTCCAAGCAGCAATGGAAGATATTGCACCTGATTACATGCCATTAGAGGTACGTCAAGCCTACGAAGTTTTGAATCAGGAATCAGGCTTAGGTAATGATGGTGAAGGAGCAGCGCCAGGGAGCGATCGCTTTTCTTTTGATCCAGAAGGTATATTTGAAGCTACCAAAGCAGAGCCAGTTAATTTTGGTCAGTTCGACTTAAATGGAATTTTGATGCCTCTACGAGTTCTATCTTTTTGGAAAATGAAAGATAGAGCGCGTCAAATTGGGGAAACTGGCGGTTTTGAGTTACTAACACAACTCCAAAAAGCAACTGCAAATACTGTGCGATTTCACCTTATGGGTCACAGTTTTGGATGTATTGTTGTTTCTGCCATGTTAGCTGGTTCTAAAGGGCATAACACTTTAGTTCGCCCAGTTAATTCCGTATCTTTAGTACAAGGTGCTTTATCACTATGGTCTTATTGTGCAGATATTCCAGTTTTACCAGGCCGTCCTGGCTACTTTCATTCTGTTGTTTCTGAGAATAAAGTGGCTGGTCCCATCATCACTACACAAACAAAATTAGATGCTGCTCTTGGTAAGATGTATCCCTTGGCTGCGGGTATACGCCACCAAATAGTTTTTGAAACTGTCGAGCTTCCTAAATTTGGCGCAGTTGGAACTTTTGGTGCTTGTGGTTCAGGTTTAGAAGTTGTAAATATGAAAATGCTTTCTGTAGATGAATCATACTCGTTTACAACAGGTAAAATCTACAATTTGGATAGCACACACTATATCTGTGATACCAGCGATGGAATATTTGTGGGCGCTCATAATGATATAGCTAAACCAGAAGTAGCTCATGCTGTGTGGCAAGCTGTACTCGCTAGTTGAATCAATCAAAAATCAAGGAATAGCCAAATTATGAGTGAAGAATTGCTATTTTTTAATGGAATTGATGGCGCAACTGGTAAGTATTCGCTTCCGCCACTGACATCAATGCAAGTTTCTCAAATTGCTCAGGGTGAAGAAATAGATTTAGAACTTCTTAGCGAACTCCAAAGGAAAAATTTACACGTTAAGGGACTAGAGCCAGAATTTGCACCCATAGAGGGAGTAGACCCGAAAAATTTAGCAGAAACTGGTTGGGGAGTAATCTTTGCTTATAATAGACCTCTTGCAAAAAAGTTTTGTGGTATGGTGGAGGATTGAGTTAAATTCAACAGGAATTTAGGCTTTTTGAATTTCGTAGTTATAAAGCCCAGCAATTAAATGACAGCGCAATCCAAAACGTTTCCTGCGATTACGGTAGCGCTGACTCAAAATCCGAAAAACTTTTAACTGCCGATTAACATG
>NZ_SZNH01000105.1 GCF_005869855.1 Nostoc sp. PA-18-2419
TGAGACAATGGAAGCACGCCCTGAAGGAACGTGATTCTGTAAAGGCGATCGCTAACTCTAAAGAATTTTACATCCAGCGATATGCTAGATTTGCTGCGCCTACTCCTGTTAGTGTTTAACCAATAAAGTTTCGCAGTTTTGAGATCCCCGATTTCTTTAAGAAGTCGGGGATTTCTCTTTTTATAAATGATTTAGCTGGGATTCCAAGCTGCTCTCGCGCGACCGCTCGCAAGACGCCATCTCGCTCGGCTACGGCTTCGTAAAGGGCCCGCACTCGCTGCAGTTGCACGTGCGCCACGACAAGGACAGCGAGTTCGGCGGCAAGACCACCGGCAGCGCGGCCTACGGCTACGCCATCACGCCGTCGCTGCGCTTCACGGCGTCGGCCGGCACCGCCTTCCGCGYGCCCACGCTSTACCAGCGCTTCAGCGAATACGGCCTGGCCACGCTCAAGCCCGAGTCGAGCCGCAACCTGGAGCTGGGCCTGCAGTACACCGAGGGCGCGACGCAGATGGGCATCGTGGCCTACGCCAACCGCGTGCAGAACCTGATCGTGTTCGACGGCTCGGCCAGGGGCTGCGGATCGTCCTTCGGCTGCTACGCCAGCACTGCTCGCGCGCGCTACCAGGGCGTCACGCTCTCG
>NZ_SZNH01000106.1 GCF_005869855.1 Nostoc sp. PA-18-2419
GCCAGTATGCTGTGTTTGTGGGTGTAATCCCATTTGAACACCGATCAGGTACCAGTATTAAAGGAAGAAACAGGATTAGCCATTTAGCCAATAAAGAACTCAAACAAGAGCTAAATCAGGCGGCAAAAACGGCCATCATTCACGACCCCGAAATCCATGCATACGCAGAACGCTTACTGAAAAGAAAGAATTACTCATTAGTCCTTAACAACGTAAAATTCAAGCTTATCCTTAGGATGTTTTCTTTGATAAAAAGAGGCGCAATGTATGTGGAAAACTATAAAAGAGTTGCCTAAAGACAACTCTTTTATATAAAATTTGGATATATCAGAGACCTATAATACGAGCGAAGCGTGGCAATCTCGTAGCCAATGCATGTCGGATTTGTATAGCTACGAGATTGCTTCGTCGTTCCTCCTCGCAATGACATTTATTTTCAAACAAGAACGGCACGAATTTTATCAATTCGTGCCGTTCTTGTAAACTGAATTCTAATTAGCGTGTTAAGCGTTTTTAAAGTGCTCAATGATCAAGCTTGCAAGCTCAACACCAATTCTTTCCTGGGCCTCGTTGGTGGCRGCRCCAATGTGTGGGGTCAGGGAGATTTTTGGATGAGTTAAGATCTCTGCGCGAGGAGTAGG